>NZ_AYOZ01000034.1 GCF_000508165.1 Marinomonas profundimaris
TTTAGAGGGGAAAATCCCTAGAACCCCATCAAGCTTTTCAACACAAAAGAGAAGTCACCCACGACACAACGTCTTACTCGAACAACTACAGTTTTACCTACAATTTTACTTGTAGAAATCAGCATAGCATTAGATACTGTATAAACAAACAGTATTGATTCTATTTTTTCGAGGTTCGTCATGAGTGTCTCGCTGATAGGCCGTAGCGGCGCACTTGCCTTCATCAAAGCCAAGCGCCTTCGTATTCCATTGTTCATGGAACGTGTTTCTGCTGGTTTTCCCTCACCAGCGCAGGATTATGTTGAGCAAACGCTCGACCTCAACGAGCTGTGCATCAAGCGACCGGCTGCAACGTTCTTTGTGCGTGTTGAAGGTGATTCAATGATTGATGCTGGGATTCACCCAGATGATATTTTGGTGGTTGATCGCTCTGTTCAAGCAGAACACGGTGACATTGTCATCGCTGGCATCCATGGTGAACTCACGGTAAAGGAGCTTCAACTAAGGCCGTGCGTCAAGCTGATCCCAAGAAACCAGGCGTATGAGCCCATTCATATTCCTGAAGGGGCAGAGTTAGAGATATTTGGTGTGGTCACCAATGTGGTGCGAAACATGCGCCGTAAGTCGTGACTATCCCATGCCTGTATTTGCCTTGGTGGACTGCAACAACTTTTACGCCAGTTGTGAGAAGCTGTTTCGTCCTGATTTAAAAGATACGCCGGTTGTGGTGCTGTCCAACAATGACGGCTGCGTGGTTGCACGCTCGCGTGAAGCTAAGTTACTCGGTATTAAAATGGGCGTACCCGTTTTTCAAATCAAAGCTGAAATGCAGCGCCATGGTATTTTGGCATTCTCGTCCAATTACGCGAACTGTACGCAGATTTGAGCAGTCGAGTGATGCGCACTTTGGAAGAGATGGCACCACGAGTAGAGGTTTACTCCATTGACGAAGCGTTTTTGGACTTAACCGGTATTGAGTCTGCCATATCCCTTGTCGAGTTCGGACAACAAGTGCGAGCGCGCATAGGCCACTGGATTGGGATCACCGTCTGTGTAGGCATTGCACCAACTAAAACACTCGCCAAGCTGGCGAACCATGCCGCCAAGAAATATCCCGCCACTCAGGGCGTTGTAGACCTGACCAATCCAGATCGGCAACGTCGATTGCTCGCATTAGTCCCGGTTGATGATGTTTGGGGCGTTGGTAGACGGCTTTCTAAGCGTTTAAATGCGTTGGGTATCACCACAGCCTTAGACCTAGCCAATGCCTCTCCTAGAGCCATCAGAGACCAGTTTTCAGTGGTTTTAGAGAGAACTGTCAGAGAGCTCAATGGTGAGTCGTGCATTGAACTTGAAGAGATCCCACCAACTAAGAAACAAATCGTCTGTAGCCGTTCATTTGGCGAAAAAGTAACGCAATTTGAATTGTTACGTGAGGCCGTATGTGAATACGCAACCCGCGCCACTGAGAAGCTTCGCAAAGAACAGCAGCAAGCCAAAGTGATGACCGTGTTCATACGTACCAGCCCCTTTAAGGACAACGAGCCGCAATACAGCAGCTCTGCATCAGGTGAGTTGCTGATCCCCAGTTGCGATACACGGGATTTTATCGAGCTGGCCAATCACTTACTCAAGCGGATTTGGAAGGATGGTTTTCGTTATGCCAAAGCGGGCGTCATGCTGTCTGACTTTTACGATCCTGGCATGTTTCAACCAGGACTATTCGATGACGTATCGACCCGCTCTAATAGCCAGCAGTTAATGTCTGTATTGGACACCATTAACCAAAGCGGTGCAGGAAAGGTTTTCTTTGCTGGACAAGGACTCAAGAAAGATTGGTCGATGAAGCGAGAGCATTTGTCTCCCGCCTATACGACACGCTGGGACCAGTTGCCACGAGTGAAGTAGCGCAGTTAACTCAATAGGCATTCACTCTGCGACGCAGCATGTTGAGCTTATCAACCTGGCGTCGAACATCACTGAAGAATTCTTCTTTCTCCATGGCCAGCGCTAACTCCCATTCTTTGGCTAGACCTTGGCAGTCCAAAAATGAGTATCTCAGCTTTGTCTTTGAAATACGCAGTCCCTTACTAAAGACTACGCGCTTGCCTCGTTGACCGTGAAAACTGTTGATGTACCACTCAATGCCAAAGCCATACTTAAAGTCTCTGATACGGACACCAAGCAGCCCCCAGTCTTTAAAGGGCTCATTCTCACGAACCTTGTAATGGGTAACCCAAAAGTCATCAACTTCAGCTCTTGCCAGCGCTTTTAGCCTGTCCGTTTCTTGCTGCAATAAATTTGATACTTCTGATTTCCATTGTTCATTGACGATTTCTACCAAACCAATTTCCCCATCCAATTAACCCCAAAAGCCAAAACCACTATCCGTTTGGCTTTTGGATCGAAACGCCAAACGTAAAACTGCGGTAACAATCACTGTTTGGCGTCTCGATATAAATCAACTCGCGCAACCCCATACCTGACAAGGGATACAGCCCGATTTCACTTAAAAACGCCTAAAAAGACGTATCGTCATGAAGATACAAACCGTTTGGCGAGTTCAGGCCAGAATGCAAACGACATTTGGCGTCTCGATTTTTTTGGCTCAGTTATCCGCCGCCAAACAGAGCCTATTCTCATACTTTTGCGAAAATGCAATAGGCAGATAGATGAAAGGATTTGTCACCTTTCTGCCCACCGCCAGTGCACCGAATCCTGATAATGACATTTGAGTGAACCGCCAGAGCACTTGGAATAGCCCAAGCGTGAACAGCGCGGTTGATTGAAAACCGTTAGAGCACTTTGAGTGCACAGGAGATAAGTATGTTTGTACTAGGCGTAGATATCGGTTACTCGAACCTGAAGCTGGCAATTGGCCAATCAGGCAGTGAACCGAAAACCATTATTCTGCCTGCGGGTGCCGGTCCTGCTGATCGTATGCCAGAGCGTATCGGTGGAGGCGATGATGAAACTTGTTTGTATGTGTCTGTCGATAATGAGCGTTGGGCGGCTGGTGTGCCTGCTGGACGCCTTCAAGGCTGGGAACGAGAGCTTCACCCGGAGTATCCCACCACAAAAACCTATAAGGCGCTTTTTCATGCCGCCTTGTTAATGGCTGAAACAGAATCCATCGATTTGGTTGTCACTGGATTACCGGTTTCCCAGTTTCATGAACCACAACGTAAGTCTGACCTTGTGCAGCGTTTAAAAGGTGTCCATCAAGTGACGCCTAAGCGCAGCATCACTGTTCATGACGTCAAAGTGCTGCCGCAGCCTGCCGGTGCCTATATGGATCTGGTTCAAACAGGTGGTGATTTGGGCTTGATTGAAGAAGGTCGCGTAGTCGTCATAGATCCGGGCTTCTTCTCTGTTGACTGGGTTGCCCTTGAGGCCGGAGAAATTCGCTACAGCTCATCAGGAACCAGTCTTCAGGCAATGTCCGTGCTACTGGAAACGATTGATAAGCTGATTTCAGAAGATCATGGTGCCAAAGTCGGAATGGATCGACTTGAAAAAGCCATGAGAACCGGCGACTTGCAGGTGCTGCTATTTGGAGAAAAAGTCGATATTTCACCTTATCTGAATGCTGCCATGAAAAAGGTAGCGCCTGTTGCTCTTACAGCCATGCGCCAATCCATGCGTGACGAAAGCATCAATGCGGACTTGGTATTGATCGCCGGAGGTGGAGCCATGGCTTATAAGGAAGCGGCCAAGGAGATTTTTTCACGAAGCAAGATCATCGTGCCGGAACAGTCTGTTTTGGCGAACGTCCGAGGCTTCTGGTTTTATGGGGCCTGATTATGAGAGTTGTCGTCAACATTCCCCCAGGGAGCCACCCTGAACTGCTCAAAGAATTAGAAAAGACGCCGCCACGGGAACGCGCTGAGCGTCTGCGGATGCTGGCCACCTTTGGGTTAATTCACATGAGCCAACCCAATCTATCCACGACATCTGTACCGGTGGATGGCCTTGCACCAGATGGTGAAGTTACTTCTATGAGTACAGCGCCAGAACCCAAAGCAGAAACACGTAAACAATCATTAAAATCAAAACTAGGGCTGGGCTTATAACATGGCGTTATCAGTTAGCTGGCTCGATGCCAGGTTAAATAAAGAAGCAAAAGAAACCGTAGTAAAAGCCGACCGAGATGGGCTAAGTGCTCGGGTGTCGCCCAAGGGCAAAATTGTTTTTCAGTTTCGTTATCGGTTCGATGGCAAGCAACAGCGGGTAGACATAGGTACTTACCCCCTTATGAAGCTTGCTGAAGCCAGGAATGAGCTGGATAGGTTAAGGGCAGTACTTGATCAAGGCCGAAACCCCAAGCTCTACCTACAGCAGGAACGGGCTAAGTATTCTGCTAATCAAAGCTTCGAATCGATTTTTCGAGACTGGATAGACTCTGCCGGTAAGCAAGGGCTAAAGGAGAAAACGTGGCACTACCAAAAACGCAGCAGTGAAATATATTTGCTGCCCCGACTTGGCAAGTACCCATTAACTGACATCAATGAATTGTCCTTGCGAAACTGTCTTCGTGAGGTTTCGGAGTCGTCCCCTTCAAACACAGAACGTCTGGTGTCTGTGCTGCACAAGTTTTATGACTGGCTGATTGATGAACAAATCTTGGAAATTAACGCTGCCGCTGGGATCACAGCAAAAAAGGTTGGCGGTAAAAAAGGAAAACGAACTCGGGTGCTAAATGACAACGAGATCAGGATACTTTGGCGCTATTTGCACGAGTCAAAAATCACTGAGAAGAATCGCATCTACATAAAGCTGCTTCTGCTATTGGGCGGTCGCAAGGGCGAACTCATTCAAGCTGAAAAGCGTCACTTTGATTTGCAATCAGCAATGTGGACAGTGCCTATAGAGATCCGCAAACAAGGTGAGAAAATTGGAGCGCCAATCATGCGGCCATTGATTAGGCCTGCTATTGAGCTGATTGAACTGGCGATGCAGATGAGTAAATCAACTTACCTGTTTCCCGCGAACGGACAAGATGATCTTGCCACAAATGGCTTTGATACCACTATTCCTAACAATGTGAAAATCTGGGCTCGCAGATCGCTTGGTATTGAGATGGAGCATTGGTCTATGCATGATCTTCGCAGAACGATGCGAACGCGAATGTCAGCCATCACCACGCAAGAAGTTGCCGAGTTGATGATTGGCCACAGCAAAAAAGGGTTGGATGCTATCTACAACCAATATCAGTACTTGGATGAAATGCGTCATGCTTACGACGTTTGGTATCAACAACTAGAAACCATCATCGAGCCGACAGGCTTTCCATTCAACTGGCGTTTCGGACAGTAAAATAAAAGAAAGAGGCTCAGTCCTCTTTCTTCTCATACTCCTCCAAGTCTTCAATGTGCCACAGCTTATTTCGCGTATTTCGGTTGATACGAGGTTGCGGCAAGCTGCCATCTTTAATTCTTCGCCAGAGCGTCGTATAGCTAATGTGGTAACGAGCCATAACTTCGTAAGATGTTAGAAAAGGGGTTACCTGGTGCGCTACTGCTGTCATCTGCATTCTCCTGAAAATCAATGTAAAGCTATCATCGCCTGATTCATCACTTGTTGATGGTCAGAAAGATGCATGATTTGTTCAGAAGATCAGCCTTATCATGGCACCGGTATCATTGTGCAGTTTACCAAATTTCCAGTTTACGGCGAAAAGCACCGTAAAATCGCGTAAAGTTAAACCCTCTTTAATCGATATGCACGCTCTAGCTACTAGGAATTCAGCGTAGCGGTATACTTCGTAAGTGCATTTCGATGGCTTCAATCACTGACTTAGTGAGGGGTAAATGCGCTTTTTCTTTCGCCCATACCTCATGGAAGCCTGCTACAGTTTGCTTTGCAGTATCTAACACCAATTTTTCTGGCAACATGGCTTTAGCCGCTAAGTGTGATAGCTCATCCAGCGTGAAATCGCTGAATTTCTTGCTACGGCTCACCTTCAGCGATGCACTATCATCGGGGATATAAGGAATGGTTGAAACAAAGTCATAAGCAGGTGCAATAGACGCAGTGCGCTTATCTTTGTAAATCACAGACCAATTCTTCAAATGCATATCGGCATTGCCAATTAGCGTGTTGAACACCAATCGGCGAGTAAATTCTGCAATGTCTTCGTCTTTACCTTCAATGCCGATAACCTGAGCAATATTGCGCATACTGGCTTTTTTGTACTTATCTTGAGGATAAACGCCAAACACTTGCGCAAAGTCCTCAATGTGCACATCTTGACCATCTGCACGGTCAAAACGCTTGATCACAAACGCACTGTCACCATATTTGCCAATGCCTGCTGGAATATTAGCAATCTGGTTAATGGGAAGTAGCTGAGTCTCTGGCACATCCATCCCCAGCAATCGAGCCAGTTCCATCATCGAATATTCATTTTCTGGCACAGCGTCAAATCGAGATGACGGCAACTTCACAATCCAAGAGCCACCTTGACCAGTTGCTGGAATGGTCAAGCCGCCGTTAGCCTGTTGTACGGCTGAAAACTTCAACTGCACACCCGCCAATGAGAAGCGCATCGGCGCTTCAATTTTCGTTTCATCGTCAATGCCTTGATGCACATTAGGCGGCAGCGCTTCACCATCCGCCGGTTCAACCGTGATCGCGCCAGCTAAATCCTGCCCTAGCACCCACAATAGAAAAAATTCCCGCGCTGGGTTCACACCGGCACGCTCTGCCAGGTAATTTCGCATGGTTTCTTCTGGTAAAAGGTTGGAGAAAAACGGGGTTAACTTAGTTTGGGTCGGTTTGAAGCTAGTCAGCAGGCCACCTAGCGAATCTTTAAAGCCAAGTCCTAACACAGGACGCGATTCGTCATGAATGTACGAATCCATAAAGGCAAAAAGCGTTCTGTCATTGCCCACGTTGGTGATTGTGGCAATGGGTTCACCGTACAGCAACACGTTGAGCGTAGAGACATGGTTAGTCATCGTCGTCTTCCTCTAACTGATACGCGGGCGACATTGACTCACCCTCATCGCTAATGCCGTTAATACCTTGGCCACTTCGAATGATCGACTTGATGGCAGGTACAGACTTTTTAGGCGCAACCAATAGCTCTAGGTCTAGTACACGGGCAAGTGCAATCAAACTGGATATTCTTAAATCAACACTGCCAGACTCGATTTTCGAAATATGGCTTTGAGGCACACCCGAACGAGCACTTAACTCTCTCTGGCTAAACCCCTTTCGTACCCGAGCTTCTCGAAGACTTTCTAGTATCTGCTCTGTTACATAGCTCATTTCGATACGCCTTAATGCATCACTTAAGAATAATTATATACAAAAACATATCACAGTAACTCAAATAACACAAATTCGATTAGCCATTACATATCAAAAGCCATTATCTGATACATAATTACATATAAGCAGAAGGAGATTTTTGTCATCGACAAAAGAGCGATACTCTCGCTGATAATCGCGAACTGACGCATCAAACTCCCTAAGTACTTTTGTCGCTCAGCCATTATACAGCAAGGGCTACAGAAGAACTCGCGTCAAATCGCCAGAAGATAAGTGCAACAAAGAGGAAGTTTGTACACAGTTACAGGAAATTTTGTACACACAAGTCGAAAAACAAGTGCAAAATGATGGTGTAAACAGCAACTAAATTTGAAGGTAAGTCTGATATCTCAATTAGAAATAACCGTATTGGTTCGCTTCAAGCATCTTCAAAAACAAACACTGAAGCAAAAATCACACCAACAATAAACTCCCTCATTAAATTTTGTAATTTGGTACAGATGAAAACATTTACCAAAAAAAGTGACTCTTTTTAACGGTAGTACTTTTTACGCCAAACCCAGTAACCACAAGGCCTACAGCCAGGTTTGTGTCATGGAATTTTCGCCAAAGGCCTCTAAAACGGAATTTGTACTCAAGTTTGTACACACTTTCCGAGGTTACGCTTGAACATCATTGAAAAGCAAAGAAACGAGAAAAAGACAAAAATCCTTTAAATTCAGTACGTTGAGATGTGATTGTGGTGTGCAATGAAAGGTGATTTTAAGCGTTGAAAGGCTGGGCGGCATCAGGGTGCGAAATGATCGCGAACGTTCTTCGCGTATTAACTTCGTTTAGAAAAGCGTGGTCTGCCATTAAAAAATTCTTTTAAGTTGTACGTGGGTTTATCGACCTTTCTACCAAAGCCTGCTCAGCATGGCGCTATCGAAAACCCCGTCATGTTAATCGTGATTGTATTGTGGCTATTTTCGCCGATCTAGACTTTATAAACAATCAATGCCTATGGAATAAATCACGATTTAAATTACCTGCTCCGTTGTGCCTCAATCACGCACAAAGAACAACATAGGAAATACCCTTATTTTCTGGCAGACAGAACATGTTAAGTAAAGCGAGAACATTGAGTTACAACATCAAGATAAGCTCCATACCTATATGCAAACAATTTGCATTAGCATTATAAATACTAATAAAATAACGTTTCAGCTTGATCTCGATTCACAAGATCAAGGCTTGTCTTAAGCCCCCAGATTTGGTCTACAACATGATAGAGTCTAAAAAACTGCAATTTAGTGTCGGCGATCGAGCACTACTAGCAGACTTCTCAATGACATTTGAACCAGGGAAAATTTACGCACTCGTCGGTCATAATGGTTCAGGAAAATCCACCCTTCTTAAACTCTTGGCTCAACAGCAAAAGCCAACCGGTGGTGAAATTTTCCTAGAAAACAAATCTATTTCTTCATGGTCGACTAAAAAATTCGCTCAACAAGTGGCGTATTTACCCCAGCAAACGCCTTCTACAGACAGCTTATCGGGAAAAGACTTAGTGAGCTTTGGTCGCTACCCATGGCACGGTTTACTTGGGCGTTTAAACAGCGACGACAAAAAACACATTGATGACGCTATGGTATTAACCGATACAACCGCTTATGCCGACCGGCTTGTTGACACCTTGTCAGGCGGGGAACGACAACGTTTGTGGCTCGCCATGCTCATCGCTCAAAAAACACAATACTTACTGCTGGATGAACCGCTTTCTGCATTGGATGTGGCTCACCAAATAGACATGCTCAATCTCATTAAAAAGCTCAGTCGAGAACTCAACCTTGGTGTCATCATTGTGATTCACGACATCAACATGGCCGCACGTTTTTGTGACCACATCGTGGCATTACACAGTGGCAAGATGATTGCTTCAGATTCAGCCGAAGCCATTTTCTCAGCCGAACAACTCAAAAAAATCTATGGCATCGACATGCACATTAGTCGACATCCCGCAGGCTACCCTGTCGCCATGCCTTACTAATGAGAAAAAATGTCATGACGACTCGATCCTTCTCGCTCTCCATCCTGTGTTTTGCTTATTTAGTAGCAAACATCGCAAGCGCAGCACAAGCCGCTCCCCTTAGAGTAATGTCTATTGACTGGACTCAAACCGAAACCTTGATTGCCCTTGGTGTCACGCCGATCGCCATGGCTCAAAAGTCCAGTTACAACGCATGGGTGAGAGCACCAGCCATTCCAAGCGCGACACAAGACGTAGGGTTGCGGTCACAACCTAATTTAGAAAGACTGTCCGAACTCAAACCAGACAAGATTTTTATTTCCCCCATGTTTAGCTCACTAACACCAAAGCTGTCTCGCATTGCGCCCGTGACTCAAATCACGCTTTATAAACAAGACAACATCACCTGGGATGGTTTGAAAATCTTCACTCGACGACTGGGCGAAGAAACAAACACTCAAGCAGAAGCAGAAACCGTTATTCATACGGCAGAACAAACACTAGCAAAGCTGGCTCAAAAGACCCCACAAAATGAGCCACCGTTATTAATGATGCAGTTTATGGACAGTCGTCACGTTCGTGTCTTTGGTACAAACAGCATGTATAAAATTGCAGCCAATAAACTCGGTTTAAAAAGCGCTTGGAACGGAGAAACAAATCCATGGGGCTATTCATTAGTAGGCATTGATCAATTAATGGGAATAAAAGGCCAAATCATCATTGTAAAACCCATACCTGCAGGCGTCGAAAGAAACTTACAGCAAGATCAATTCTGGCAATATTTGGTTAAAAGTTCTGGACAGCCAGCGTTAAAAGCAGCGCCTTCATGGAGTTTTGGCTCTATCCCTTCTACCGTTCGTTTCGCGGAAGAATTGAGCAACATTCTAAGCAATAAGGACAAACAATAATGCGCGTTTTTCCGATTGGTTTTATCGTCCTATTAACCGCTTCTGTCGCACTCCTAATGAGCTGGCAGCTGTCCATAAATGATAGTTTCACTCATAACGTTAATAGCTTATTTCAAGCTAACTGGCTCTCGAACAATTCCATAAAGCTGCACTTAACGTGGTGGCCGCGTATCTTTACCACCTTGGTTTGTGGTGCTGCTTTGGCTGTCGCCGGCGTACTAATGCAGCAAGTGTTAAGAAACCCACTCGCTTCCCCCACCACATTAGGGGTTGCGAGTGGCGCGAGTTTCAGCTTAATGCTCGCCACGCTTTATGCGCCGTGGCTACTTGATTTTTCGTACAGTTTAGTCGCGATGGCAGGCGGTATAATCACCATGGGGATTGTGTTTGCGCTTTCTTGGCGTCGCGCACTTTCCCCGACAATAGTGGTGATTTCGGGCTTAATTCTTAATCTCTACTTTGGCGCATTCAGTGCTGTTTTACTCATCATGAACCAAGAAAAACTCTCGGGTCTGATGATTTGGGGCGCAGGCTCTTTAGTGCAAACCGGTTGGGGGAATGTGTCATATCTCGCTCCGAGAGTCTTCACGCTCATTGTTGTGGCGTTTCTTTTTGTGAAACCTCTGACGCTTTTGCAGCTGTCTGAATCTGGCGCAAAAAGCCTTGGCGTTTCATTAGCGAAATTACGAATCATTTGTCTAGGTCTTGCGGTATTACTCACTTCATTCGTGGTTGCCACTGTGGGTATCATAGGCTTTATTGGTCTTGCTGCGCCGGCCATCACACGATTAATTGGCGTTCATCGGCTGCTGCCAAAATTTCTAGTGTCAATGTTCATTGGTGCGCTTTTGCTGACATTAACGGACTTGGTTGTACAACAACTGCCAGGCCTTATGTCGATGATGATTCCAACCGGAGCCGCAACCGCCGCGCTCGGCGCGCCATTAATGTTATGGCTGCTACCCAAGTTATCAATGCGCAGTCAAACACAGACAGAAACCGTATTAACTCGACACAGCGAACAAGGTCGATACCTCAGTAAATACACAATTTGGATTGCCCTTGGTACTCTTTTCTTTGGCTTATTCATCTTCTCAAGTGTATCGATTGGTAACCATGGCTGGAGCTGGATAATCACCAGCGGCGATTGGTCAGTATTAGAATGGCGATTTCCTCGTTTGATTGCCGCAATTTTAGCCGGCGCCATGCTGGCAACGGCGGGCACCATTATTCAACGTTTGAGCGGTAACCCAATGGCAAGCCCAGAAGTCATTGGTATCAGTTCTGGCACCGCGCTAGGCGTTATTGTTGCATTATTTTCAGGTCTAGGTTCGGGCCTAACAGGCATGTACATCGGTGGTTTTTTTGGCGCAATCGCCTCAGTAAGTTTAATCATACTACTGAATCGTAAGTCGGGGTTTCAACCGGAAAAAGTACTGTTAACAGGCGTTGCCATAACCGCGCTCATGGGCGCAGTGCAAACTATCGTTTTGGCAGGCGGAGACCCTCGAAGTTACCAATTACTCGCATGGTTGGCCGGAACAACCTATTACGTAACCAACGACGCCTTAATTCCGCTTACGATTATTACAGCCATCTCACTTTCCATCGGCTTTATTTGCCATCGTTGGTTAGACATATTACCGCTCGGCGAACCCAGCGCGCACTCTTTGGGGCTGAACGTACCTCGGTCACGCATGTTCTTATTGTTACTCGTGTCTGGATTAACTGTCAGTGCCACCTTGGTGGTTGGACCTCTCAGTTTTATTGGTTTAATGGCACCACACCTAGCACGCTTATTAGGGTTCAGTCGAGCGAAAGAGCATCTCATCGCCGCCGTTTTAGTGGGTAGCACACTCATGCTTTTCTCCGATTGGCTTGGCCGACAAATACTGTACCCTGAGGACATCCCAACCGGCATGGTTGCCTCTATCATTGGCGGCTTGTATCTAATGTGGGGGCTCAGAAGACTCTAACCCAAGCAAAAACAGCTCTTTAACGTCGTTCATATATCAAATAATGTACGACGTTAAAGAGAACCAAATGGCCTTTCAAATCCGTTTTCCTCTTATCTCTTCCTCAACGAATTAAAGCTTGTGATGGGACATTTTTGTCCTCAGTATAAGCACCGACCGAATAAAATCAGCGCGATAAAGTTGGCATCAATTTTTCATTACGCTATCTAATTATAAAAATAATAGGATACACATGAATGGGCACTCCCTCGTTTTTTGGGCTTCGAAACATAGGCATTGGCGGCAGGCTTTTTTTGGCGTTTGTGCTCATTTCATCCATCACCATTGTCGCCAGTGGGTTAGCGACCAACACCTACCTTCAATTGAGCGATCGCCTTCAATTACTCAAATATCAAGACATTCCAGGTTTAGATGCGGCTGCCCGTCTGAACGATAAAAGTCGGCTTATTGTAGCTACGGCCCCTCTTTTAGTGACCAGCGATTCCAAAACGTCCAGAGAAAAAGCCATGAAGGCGCTGAATGTCGCCATCCGTGAAATGGATGCTCTCATGCGTAATTTGCCAGATTACAATCGCTACTTTTTAGAGTTAATTACACAGATTAAAAACAGCCTCACGCTTTTAAATCAAAGTGTAGAGCGTCGAGAAGTTATCCGGCTCGAGCTTGCAAAACAGTCATTATTTATCTTTCCACTATTTCAGAGACTGATTACGCAAGTAGACAAAATAGACCACACCGAGAAATCAGAACACGTTATTCGTCGTCTTTACTATTTTTCTGGTTTAATTGAAAAAGTAAGCAATGACGCTTCATTTAATGAACTTGATTACACGTTTTTGCGCCTAGAAAGGTTGGGAGACGAACTCACTCAAGACTTAAATACACTCCCACAAATACCTCACTCGTTACGCCAGTCATTACTTGAACTGATCCTAATAAGCTCGCGCCAAGGCACGCTTTTTCAACTTAAAAACGAAGAGCTAGACTTGCTATACCAGCAAAGTTTTTTACTTGAAAACAGCCAGCAACACATTCAACAATTAGCGGCTCAAATTAACCAATACACAAACTACACCAACACCAGCATTCGTGCTTCGTTAGAAGGTGCGATTAAATCCATCAATAATAGTATTTTGAATATCTTACTGTTGTCCTTTATTAGCCTCAGTATTGCCTGTGCTATTTCTTGGTTCTACGTACGTCGTAATGTGTTACAACGGATCATCGAGCTGCAACAGAACATGCGTGCCATCGCAAGCTCTCAGCTGGACACACAAATTCGCATCGTTGGAAACGATGAAGTGTCTAGCATGGCCAGAGACTTACAGTATTTTCAGAAAACCGCCATTGAAGTGGAACGTACAAATCACATTCTTGCCGCCGAAATAGAAGAAAGAGTCGCCGCCGAAGCGCAATTAAAAGCCGCTCAAAATGAACTGGTTCAAGCCGGTAAACTGGCCGCGCTTGGTCAACTTGGTGTTGGCATTACCCATGAAATAAATCAGCCACTCACCGCCATCGCTAGCCACCTTCATACCGCAGGTCGGCACATGGAAAAAGGGCAAATAGACAACGCACAAAACAGCTTAAATAAAGTGAGGCAATTACTGACAAAAATAACTCGCATTACCAAACACCTAAAAGCATTCGCACGCGTCGCAGGAACAGAATTAACCCCGGTGAATTTGGACACCGTCATTCAAGACGCCATCGAATTAATGTCGAGCCAAATACAAGACCAAGGCTGCACGCTCAACTATCAAACCACCACATCACCGATCAGCGTTCTTGCTGAACCAATTCGCCTCGAACAAGTAATGGTAAACCTGATAAGCAATGCGGTGGATGCGTTATCAAGCGCCTCTGTTAAGCAACTTTCCATTACTGTTTATGAACTCAACGACAGCGTCATGATCGATGTGAAAGACAGTGGTATCGGAATAGAAGAAGACAAATTAGAGCAAATTTTTGATCCCTTCTTTACTCAAAAAGAAGTCGGCCAAGGGCTCGGTTTAGGTTTGTCCATTAGCTACAACATTGTTCAGGATTTCGGCGGCAACATTAGAGTCGCCTCGACACCTGAAGACGGCAGCCGTTTTACCTTAGAATTAAAAAAGGCAGAGAAATAAATGGGACAAAGAATAAAAATAATCGTCATAGATGACGACCAAACCATTATTGAAGCATTGACCGAAATGCTAGAGCTAGAAGGCTTTCTCGTAGAAAGTCACCAAAGGGCAGAGAAAGCCATTGCTTCGCTCCACAGACAAAGTGCAGCGGTCATCTTAAGCGACGTTCGCATGCCAAAAATGGATGGTTTAAACCTATTGGCACGCCTTCAAGAACTGGACAATGAACTGCCCGTTTTACTAATGAGTGGCCATGGCGACATTCCCATGGCAATAGAAGCGATGAAAGAAGGCGCGTATGATTTTCTAGAAAAACCACTGCAACCTGCACTGCTCATTAATCAACTACAACGCGCCACAGAAAAAAGACGATTAGTGCTAGAGAACCGCAACCTTAAACAAAACATTGCCGCACAAACTGGCCTAGAAGCCCTCATTATCGGTGAATCCGCAGCGATCAAAAACATTCGTCAACATATTTCATCGCTGGCCCAAGCCAACGTCGACACTATTATTTATGGTGAAACTGGCTGCGGGAAAGACGTTGTCGCCAGAGCGTTACATCAATTTAGCCTCCGAAATAATGGCCGATTCATTGCCATCAACTGTGGTGGTATCAGTGAGAGCCTGATCGAAAGCGAATTATTTGGCCATGAAGCAGGCTCGTTTACCGGCGCAAATAAACGTCATATTGGTAAAATAGAAGCGGCCAACGGCGGAACCCTTTTCTTAGATGAAATTGAAACCATGCCGTTGCCAGTGCAAATTAAATTTCTGCGTGTGCTGCAAGAAAGAACCATCGAACGCGTTGGTAGCACAACACCCATTCCAGTTGAGCTCACGGTTATCGCCGCCAGTAAGGACAACCTCGCCCTATTGGGTGAAGAAGGCAAATTTCGTAAAGACCTTTTTTATCGACTTAACGTCGCCAGCCTCACCATTCCGCCGTTAAGAGATCGCCCTGAAGACGTTCTGCCGCTCTTCCATCACTATGCAAGAAAAGCCTCAGTGCATTTTTCAAAGCCCTTACCAACCATCATACCCGCTTACTTGGATTACCTAATACAACATCCCTGGCCTGGTAATGTTCGAGAGCTCAAAAATGCAGCGGATCGATTTGTATTAGGCATCAGTGAAACCTCGCTCGCTTCCATCAAGCAAGAAGAGGATATCAACGGCAGCTACGAAGAACGTATGGAACAGTTTGAACGGCACATCATCGAAGAAGGACTCAGAGCGACCAACGGTCAATTAAATGAAGCCGCCGAATTATTAGACATGTCACGTAAGACGCTTTATCGAAAAATGAAAAAGCACCAATTAGACAAACAACAATTCAAACCTTTCGAGTGGGTGGGACAAGAATGACCCATTTAAGGTTTATGCGTGAGACTCATCCGTCCCAAACTGACAGTGACGAATGGCATAAAATTTATAAACAACTGTTTTATATGGCTTTTAAAGTGTTGGCATTCACTTTGCTCTACTCACCTTAATCCTACAATTTTGTTGGATTGACTCTTCTCCGACAACGGACCCTCCCGACCGGTGATAACAATAAAAATACATCATGAGGAAAATAATAATGCCTATTAAATTACTGACAGGTTTAGTGCTCTCTGGCTCATTGCTTTTAGGCGCTAGCAGTGCCGCACTAGCCGATGATTGTGCTTATCGTGGCGTTTTGGACGATAAATTCTGTGACGAAAACTACGATCTTGTCGCTGATATCCCAAAAGATTCGAATCAATGGCGCGACCCAAGTACGCTCGTATTTACGTACACCCCCGTTGAAGATCCTGCTGTTTATAAAGACGCGTTCAGCGACTTTCAAAAATACCTGAGTGAAAAAACAGGCAAGAAAGTCGTTTACTACACAGTTCACTCCAACGCAGCAGAAGTGGAAGCATTACGCTCTGGACGCTTACACATTGCTGGGTTCTCAACTGGCCCTACCGGTTACGCGGTCAATTTAGGTGGTTTGGTTCCAATCGCAGTAAAAGGAACGGAGGAATCTTTTCAAGGTTACAACTTAATCACAATCGTCCGAAGTGACAGCAGTATCCAGAAAATGACGGATTTAAAAGGCAAGGTTGTTGCTCATACTTCCGCGTCGTCAAACTCTGGTAACTTAGCACCTCGTGCTATCTTCCCTTCCCTTGGCCTAACGCCAGATAAAGATTACGAAGTAAAATATTCTGGTAAACATGACCAATCTGTCATGGGCGTTTTATCGGGCGATTACGAAGCCGCTCCAGTTGCTTCGGATGTTTTCAAACGTATGGTCGATGCCAAACGCATCAATAAAGACGATTTTCGAATTATTTATACGAGCCCGCGTTTCCCAACGTCCTCTTTTGGTTACGCTCATGATTTAAACCCTGAGCTAGTCGAAAAAATCAAAGAGGCTTTTTTCAGTTTCCGCTTCCCTGCTGAGATGCAAAAAACCTTTGGTGGTGCTGACCGCTTCTTCCCTGTTACCTACAAAGAAGATTGGCAAGTCATTCGCGACATTGCTCACGCATCAGGCACGGCTTATACCAAAGCAGGCCTGAAGCAACTAGCAGAAGCCGACGCGGCGAAAGCCGCAGCAAAACGTGAAAAAGCCGCCAAAGCTGCCGCCAGCAAAAACCAATAGTCGGCGCGTTTAGCCAAACCAATCACATTCAAATACATACTAACCAGCAACCTGAGCAATCAGGTTGCTTGGGTCTCTTTGCCTGTAGGAACACACCATGTCTGTCACTCATAACATAGCTGAGCATTCAAATTTTCTTGAAATTCGACACTTAAAAAAAGAATACACAGCGGGTAATCCCATTTTAAAAGGGATAGATATCAACATAACCGAACCCGGCATCGTCGCCATCATAGGCCCTTCTGGAACAGGGAAAAGTACGTTATTGCGCTGTATCAATCGCTTAATCGACCCAACAGATGGTCAAATATTGTTTGACGGCGCCGACCTATGTCTCGCCAAAGGTAGCCAACTTCGTAAGCTTCGCCGTCAAGTCGGGATGGTGTTCCAAGAATACAACCTCGTTGAGCGCTTAACCGTGATTGAAAATGTCCTAACAGGACGACTCGGCTACATGTCGGCCTGGAACGCATGGCGTCGCAATTTCAGCCAAGCAGACATTAATACGGCGTTTGAGTTATTAGACGCTGTCGGTTTAACCGAGCACGCCAAAAAGCGCGCAGACAGTTTATCTGGTGGCCAACGCCAACGTGTAGGCATTGCCAGAGCCGTTATGCAAAACCCTCGTATCCTTCTCGCTGATGAACCAACGTCTTCGCTTGACCCCAAAACTGCCGTCGAAATCATGGAGCTTCTTGAACGTTTTTCTGCCGAAAAAAACATTCCGGCCCTCGTTAACATTCATGATGTCAAATTGGCCAGCCGCTTTGCAAAACGCATGATCGGTATGAGTAATGGTGTGGTTGTGTACGATGGTCCGCCAGAAAATATTACGGACGACCACCTGAAACAAATTTATGGGGGTGAATCATGGCTGGTATAAAATCTGTTCAAAATAGAGAGAATCCATTCAAACATAACTGGTTTATCAGTGCGATTTGGCTGCTGGTCGTTTGCTATGTTCTCTATACTTTTAACGCTATGGATCTCAGCTGGGGACGTATTAACGAAGGATTTGGACACGCCAGTAATTTACTAGGCCGTATGATTCCACCTAATTTTAGTCGCTGGTCATTGCTTTTAAGTGGCTTGATAGAAAGTCTTGAAATTGCCGTAATTTCAAGTATTTGCGGTATTTTCATATCGCTATTTTTAGGCTTATTTGCTGCTCGCAACATGATGCCAAGTTGGGTAAGTACACCGGTGAGAGCCTTAATTGCACTTTGCCGTACTTTTCATCCGGTGATCATTGCCATCTTATTTGTTAAGAGTGTTGGGTTTGGTGCCTTAGCTGGAATTTTGACATTGATTGTTGCCTCCATTGGCTTTATTGCCAAGCTCTTTGCTGAAGCGATTGAAGAAATTTCACTCAAACAGGTCGAAGCAATTCGTGCAACCGGCGCAGGCTTTGCCAGCATTATTCTGTTTTCTGTTATGCCTCAAGTGTTTGCTCGTTTTATTGGTTTTTCGACCTATCAACTTGACTCTAATCTACGCAACTCGACCATGGTCGGCATTGTTGGAGCGGGTGGATTAGGCGGCACGCTTTTCTCCGCTTTTCAGCGTTTTGATTACGACTTTGTGGCGGCCATCTTGATCGTCATTATTGCTCTTATCATGTTTGGGGAATTTCTTTCCAACATTGTCCGTCGTATTTTTCGCTAGCCTGACCTAGGAGCCTACTTTATGAACACAATAGATCATCATTGGCAGCGCTTTACCTTGAGACAAAAGCTGTCTCGTTATGCTGTTTACTTGGTTCTCGTCTTGGCCTTTTTCCAATCAATACAATCGGTCGAGGTGATTCCTGAATTCTTATTAGATGCGCCAGAACAAATGGGCGATATGTTTTCTCGCATGTGGCCCATCGACTTCGCGTATTACCCCGTCGCCGTTCACGACGCCATGATTGAAACGCTGAATATCGCCACATTAGGCACCTTAATCACATTGATTTTTGCCATTCCGCTGGCACTAATGAACGCCAGCAACATCGTCAACTCGGCTTGGTGTCATTGGATATCAAGATTCTTTCTTGTTTCTTCGCGCTCAGTAAACTCCTTGGTTTGGGCGTTACTCTTTGTCTCTATTTTTGGCCCTGGCGTGATTGCTGGCGTTTTAGCCATTGCCTTTCGCTCAATTGGTTTTGTTGGAAAACTACTTGGTGAGGCGATCGAGGAAGTCAACATGGGCTCTATTGAAGCGTTAAAAGCCACTGGCGCGTCATGGATGTCGATTTTACTAAAAGGCTACTGGCCTCAAGTCTTACCGGCATTTTTCAGCATCGTCTTGTTCCGTTGGGACATTAATGTCCGTGAATCTGCCGTGCTGGGCTTAGTTGGTGCTGGCGGCATTGGCGTGGTCTTAGATGACTCGATGAATTTGTTCCAATGGGATCGCGTTGCTATGTCTCTGTTGGCTATTTTCATCATCGTCATTTTGGCTGAAATCGTGGTCGTGAACATTCGTAAACGCTTAATCTGATGACGGTTACCGTTAACGTCCAACGATAAAAAAAGAAGGAGCCGTAAAGGCTCCTTCTTTGTTTGATTATCAGGTAGCTAAATGCGTTTCAAATCATTCAACTGTTTTCGATTCCGACAATCCGTCAGGGCGTTTAGGGAACATTCTACGCACTATCACGAAGAATAACGGTACAAAGAAAACCGCCAATATTGTCGCGGTTAGTGTGCCGCCTACAATACCTGAACCAATAGAGATTCGGCTGTTTGCACCTGCACCAGAAGACAATGCCAATGGTAAAGTACCAACGATAAACGCCATAGACGTCATGATAATAGGACGAAGACGTAAACGCGCTGCTTGCGCCGCCGCATCCCATACATTGACACCTCGACGATACGCCGCCTCTGCAAACTCGACAATTAATATCGCATTCTTAGAAGACAAACCTATGGTTGTCAGCAAGGCCACCTGGAAGTACACATCGTTTTCTAATCCACGAATATGCGCTGCCGCTGCGGCACCGATAACCCCCAAAGGAATGACCAAGATAACAGACAAAGGCACTGTCCAACTTTCGTACAAAGCCGCAAGACATAAGAACACGACCAGCACAGAAATTGCGTATAGCGTTTGTGTTTGACCGCTCGACAAGCGTTCTTGGTAAGACAAGCCACTCCAAGACCCCATCACACCGCCAGACATAGAGTCCGTCACACGTTGCAATTCATCCATGGCCGCACCCGAACTCACGCCTGTTGCCCCTGAACCTTGGATTTCATAAGAAGCCAAACCATTAAAACGGCTCAAGCTTTTTGGTCCATATGTCCATTCACTTTTCGCAAAAGCAGAGAATGGCGTCATGGTGTTGTCATCACCTCGAACATACCAATGCTGCAGATCTTCAGGAGACGAACGGTATTGCGCCTCACCTTGCATGTAGACTGTTTTAACTCGACCACGGTCGATGAAGTCATTGACGTAACTTCCTGCCCAAGCACTGCTCAATGTCGCACTAATGTCTGACATTGAAAGACCCAATGCGGATGCTTTCTCTTGGTCAATATCAATATGCAATTGTGGCGCTTCAGAATCAGAACCGAGACGAACTCCCGTCAAAAGCGGGCTGGCATTGGCATTTTGCAATAATGCATCACGCATGGTTAGCAAAGTCGCACGATCGGTATTTCCGGATGCTTGAAGCTGAAACGTAAAGCCACTACTTTGACCCAAACCTTGAATAGAAGGAGGGATCAATGAAAAGATTCTCGCGTCGCGCAATCCCGCAAAGGCACCGTATGAACGGCCAACGATGGCGCTCGCACTGTTGGCAGGACCAACACGCTCACTCCAATCTTTTAGAGCGATGAACGCCATACCGGCATTCTGACCACTTCCCATAAAGTTGAAACCAGAAATAGTAAAGACAGCATCCACGTTGTCTTTCTCTGATTTCATGAAGTAGCTTTCTACTTCCCGCATTACCTTATCAGTTCGAGACATGCCCGCACCTTCAGGCAACGACACCATAACCATGACTCGGCCTTGGTCTTCTGTCGGCAAAAATCCAGACGGTAAAGACATCATCAAACCGCCTAAGCCCGCGACAATAAGGCCATAGCCAAGCATCCAACGAATTGGTCGCTTAATTAGCTTGCTCACACCGCCAAAGTACTTATCGGTAACACGGTCAAAATTACGATTGAACCAGCCGCCTAAGCCTTTTTTGTTGGTTTCATGATTCGCTTTTAACAAGGTCGCACACAATGCTGGCGTTAATGTTAAAGCAACAATGACGGACAAGGTCATAGACGCAACAATTGTGATGGAAAATTGACGATAAATAACACCAGTAGAACCACTGAAGAAAGCCATCGGTAAAAATACCGCCGACAAGACAACCGCGATGCCTATCAAGGCGCTAGTAATTTCTTTCATGGATTTGATGGTGGCCTCTTTTGGAGACAGCTTTTCTTCTTCCATCACTCGTTCAACGTTCTCTACCACCACGATGGCATCATCCACCAGCAAGCCAATAGAAAGCACAACACCAAACATGGTTAACGTGTTAATCGAGAAACCAAACAGTTCAAGCACACCAAACGTACCCAACAGCACGACAGGTACTGCAATCGCAGGAATTAACGTTGCACGCCAATTCTGCAAAAAGATAAACATGACGATGATAACTAAGATGATGGCTTCAACCAGAGTCTTAACCACTTCTTCAATGGAGATTTTAATGAAGCTTGTATTATCAACAGGGAAAGAAAGCTTGTAGCCATCCGGTAAACTACTGGACAACCCGTTCAAAACCCCTTTAACCGCTTCGGATGTTGATAGTGCATTCGCTCCCGGTGCAAGCATAACCGCCATGCCAGACGCTGGGTGGCCATTCAAACGCGCAATATAAGAATACGACTCACTGCCTAACTCAACGGTCGCAACATCACTCAAACGAACCGTTGCACCACTGTCGTCATACGCCAGAATAATGTCTTTGAACTGCTCTGCGGTTTGTAATTTAGACTGCGCCGTTACTGTAACGTTTAGCTCTTGCCCTTGTTCAATAGGATAAGCACCCAAACTGCCCGCTGCGACCTGAGTGTTTTGTGCGGTTACCGCTGCAGACACATCGGAAGGCATTAACTTATATGACTCTAGTTTTAAAGGGTCCAACCAGATACGCATGGCATATTCAGCACCAAATACCTGAATACTACCCACACCATCAACACGAGAAACGGGGTCCTGAACACTCGATACGAGAAAGTCCGATATGTCATTCGCCGAGTCAGTATCTGTTTCGTCGTAAATGGCAGCCACCATCAAGAAATCAGAGTTTGATTTTTTAACCGTGACGCCATTTTGCTGTACAGAGGTTGGCAAGTTTGATGTCACTTGCTGAATTTTATTCTGAATTTGAACCTGTGCAATATCCGCATCCGTACCTTGTTCAAAAGTAACATTGATGCTCGTACGACCACTGGAGCTGCTTGATGATGAAAAATACAACAAGCCGTCTAAACCAGTCAGTTGCTGCTCTAGTATTTGAGTAACACTGTTCTCAACGGTTTCTGCCGAAGCACCTGAATACGTAGCTGAAATATTGACAGTTGGCGGTGCAACATTAGGATATTGGGCAATGGGTAAGGTCGTGATTGAAGCCAAACCTGCCAACATAATTGCAATGGATATTACCCACGCAAAAACCGGTCGATTTATAAAAAATTGAGCTAACATAAATTAGTTTCCTTGCGTCGAAGTGGCATTGACTGCGACCATAGCGCCCGTTTTGCTGTCTCGCTCCATATCAACCGTAGACACTTCACTTCCCGCTCTCACTTTCAATGAACCTTCAACAATCACTCGATCACCAGCATTAACACCAGATAGAACCAACCATTGATTTTTAATCGTACGTTCAACCGTCAAAATACGGCTTTCAACCACGTTATTTTTATTCACAACCAATGCAATTGGGTTACCCTTCACATCTCGGGAGACTCCCTGCTGTGGCACTAAAAGCGCGGCGTTATGCGTCAATTCATGAATCATACCGCGCACAAACATACCGGGTAGTAAAAGATTATCTGGGTTTGGAAATTCTGCTCGAAGCGTCACACTGCCTGTAGACTCATCAACACTCACTTCCCGTGCTTTCAGCGATCCTTCATATTGATATTTGGAACCATCTTCAAGCACCAAAGACACGATATTAGAGCCTTTTTCAACGCCTTCTTGAGATAGGAAGTTACGTTGTTTAAGTTGGTCTAAACTCGTCTGAGCTAAATCCACGAAGATAGGATCCAATGAACGAATGGTTGTCATCACCGTAGCTTGACTACCGGTTACCAATGCACCCACGGTGACTTGGGAAATACCGATACGTCCACTAATTGGCGCTTTGATTTTGGTGTAGCTTAAATTGATTTTTGCTGTTTCAAGCGATGCCTCAGACCCTTTCTTATCCGCTTTCGCTTCCAAGAAGGCAACGTGAGCATCATCTAAGTCCTGTTGAGAAACATTATTTTGTTTGCGTAGTTGAGTATAACGTTCATCTTTCAGCTGCGCAGATTTGTAGCTGGCGTTAGACGATTCTAAATCCGCCAAGGCCTGGTTATAAGAAGACACATACGTGGAATCATCTAACTCGTAAAGTACGTCTCCTGCATTAACATCCTGACCTTCTTCGAAAAAGCGTTTTTTCACAATGCCGCCCACTCGTGGGCGAATCTCAGCGACCAAACTAGACGTTGTTCGACCAGGCAGTTCCGTCATTAGATCTGTTTTTTGAGGGTTAATTGTAACAACACCCACTTGAACTTTAGGAGCAGATGGCGCGGCAGCAGCAGACTTTGATGTCTCCTCCTGACAACCAGCGAGTACAAGTACAAGCAACAAACTTGAAGCATATTTAAATTTAGACAACATTGAGGAGACTTCCTTTCGAAACATTGAGAATGATCATTCATTACCACTATAATCTAAGCCATGTACCTTATATATGACAAAACGTGCAAATAAATGAGAACTATTAAACAACTTTACAATAGCGACCAACGAAAGCAATGCATTATTGATGCCACTGAGCAGCACGTGCTAACGAAAGGCTTTCACAAAGCCAGCATGAGCGAAATTGCAAAGTCAGCTGGACTCAGTGTAGGTCAAATCTACCGATACTTTTCTCATAAAGATGAAATTATTTGTGCGTTGGTTGAACAGTTTACCCAGCAACGATTACAGTTTATGCCGTCCTTTTTGGATAAAAATAATTGGCTGGACCGTCACTTTTCAGAAGATGACCAAGAAAACCATAACATTAGGGTAATGCACTCTGAAATTCAGGCCGAGGCCGCACGTAACCCGGTAATCGCTAAAATTTGCATTGAATCGCACCAGCGTCTGCAATGCCATGCTGTGAGCATCATGCAATCACGTTACCCAAAAATGGACAGGCAAGAAGCGGTTGCCCGCATTGAAATGCTCGTCACACTGACCGAAGGCCTATTGGCTCGCTGGGAGTATCAGCCAAGGCCATTTAGCAAAGAAATGCAGCAAATATATAATTTGACGCTCGACGCCATATTGCCGGACTAACAGGAAAACACTGGAAAGCACTATTTTCTGGCGTGGAAAATCCCTTTGATTTGTGACCAGCGACTCACCAACATGGCGATAAAAACCAACAGGCAACCAAACACCTGCCCAATTCCCATAGATTCACTGAACCACAAAACGGCAAAAATCGCGGTCCAAACAGGTTCTAAATTCATAATGACCGCAGCGTGACTCACTGGCGTTAAGCTCATACCGTAAGTCTGCAAAAGAAAGCGCAAACTTGTTGCGACAAGCGTACTGCCTAAAAACCACCCCGCAACACCCATGCTCACACTATGAGGCAATGTTTCAGTCGCCAACGAAAGGCCAAGCAATAACACGCCAGCCACACTCAGCTGAATGGCGGTTAATACCAGAACATGCATACGCATCGAAGAACGTGATAACAGATTTAATTGAAACGCAGATGTAACGGCTGCCCCCAGAAAAAACAGATGCGCGAACTCAAAGTTCAAACCGTTATTCAGTGCCAGAAAGCCGAGACCAACAATAGCAAAAGGCAGCGCCACCCAAATACTCGTTGGTGGTCGTTCTTTAAACAAAACCCGTGCAACAACGGGCACCAACACAACACCAAGGCTGGTAATAAATGCCCCAACGCCCAAGTTAGAACCTTGATCTAACCCTGTCACCCAAAAAACCATCGTGACGCCCATCACCACGCCAACCAAACTGGCTTGCTTTACGTCTTTCCAATCCAAACCACGAAAATATTTTTGTCCGGCCAGAAACAAAACAAAGCCCGCAATAATAAAACGTACGCCCATAAAAAAGAACGGAGGCAAACCAACCAATGCCTCTTTCGAAAAAATCCAACCAAACCCAGCCAAGATTGTCACAAATACCAAAATAAGCTCAGCTTTAAAATGCATTCCTTGTTTCACACAATGTCCCTATTAAGATGTGATAGAAATAAAAAAGGCCCACTAACCTAGAGAATATCCTCTAGGGTCGCAGGCCTTTTCCAATGAAGGTCTTGAACGTTTTTCAGACTATTTTGCGGCTTTAGGCCACGCGACAAAAATAGAAATCAAAGCCGCCACCGCCAACAACCAACTATATTGCACATAGCCAACAAGCTCTAATGGAGACACTTGCGCCAAAGACGACGCCAATAGTATTTGAGCACCATAAGGCAATACGCCCTGTACAACACAAGAAAAAATATCCAACAAACTCGCACTGCGTTTAGGGTCAACATTGTATCGCTCAGCAATGTTTTTAGCGACAGAACCATTGATGAGAATCGAAACCGTGTTGTTCGCAGTACATAGATTGGTTAACGCTACCGCCGCACTAATGCTCAACTCACCCGCTCGAGTGGACCCTGCTTTAGCACCCAATGCACGACTGATTTGCTCAATCGCGCCAACCAGCCAAGCCAAACCACCCTGAGATTTCATTAATGCCGCAAGGCCGCCAATCAACAAGGAAAGGATCAATATTTCCTGCATGCCAGTGTAACCTGCATAAATATCAGCGGACCAAGACGCCACAGAGTAATCCGCCTGCATCGTCAAACCAATCACACCCGCCAATACGATGCCGCTAAACAGCACCAACATGACATTAACGCCAGCCACAGCCAAACCTAATACGGCAACATAAGGCAGCACTCGGATCAGCTCATAGTCTTGAATATCGGCAATGTGCGCATCGCTGCTCTGGAAATACAACCAAACCAACGTCACCAATGCCGCAGGTAACGCAATTTTAAAGTTCATGCGGAATTTATCGCGCATGTCACAACCTTGAGTACGAGTCGCCGCAATCGTCGTGTCCGAAATAATGGACAAGTTATCGCCAAACATGGCGCCACCAATCACAGTGCCTACGGTCAGCAACAATGGTAAATCGGCCGCTTCTGACACACCAATTGCAATGGGTGCAATCGCAGCGATCGTTCCCATAGAAGTACCCATTGACGTCGCCACAAAAGCCGTAATCACAAACAAACCTGGCAACAACATAGAAGGAGGAACAATGCTTAAACCGAAGTTTACTGTTGCATCCACACCGCCCACGCTTTTGGCCACGCTGGCAAAAGCACCTGCCAGCAAATAAATCAAGATCATGGTAATAATTGTGTTATCACCAACACCTTGAATAAAGGTTTCAATACGCTGATTAAAATACCCTTTGCCTAATAAAATTGCCAAGGCAATGGCAGGCAAAATCGCGACAGGAGCGGATATTTGATAGAAGGCAAAATCCACGCCTTCAGACTGATACCAAAGGCCACTGCCCACAAAAAGAACGAGAAAAAGTAACAATGGCAACAATGCCAGAGGGGATTTAGAAGTCATGTCGTCTGAGGTTTCCAGATTGTTTTTTGGAGAAAAACGCGGCGCTTATGACGCAGCCTTTCAGTAAGAACGCGGGATAATAATGAAATTATTATGTGGATACTAATAATTTATCGACATGAAGATCATCCAATTTGATATAACAAATAAAAACTAAAAACAAAATCAAAAGAACAAAAAGAAATAAGAAAATTACTTCGTCGCATCGTATCCATAGACAGAGTCCAGCTTTGTCTGAATCACATGAGGAGCTAAACGAGACGCTGCCTGCAGCGCCTTTAATTTCATTTTGCCAAATACACCACCCTGCATATGATACAAACCGGCATTGGCCTTCGACATTTTTTGGATGTTTGTTGTACGAGGCTTTCGAACGTCCTCATACTTTATTAACGCGTCTGCAACCGTACCATTCGACAAACACTGCGCCAAAATATACGCGTCTTCAATCGCCATCGCTGCACCTTGCGCCATAAAAGGCAGCATGGGATGACAAGCATCGCCCAACAAAACAGCGCGACCTTTATGCCATATCGCAAGCGAATCACGACCATTTAACGCCCACAAAAAAGTGCTCTGCGCCGACGCTAATATGCCACTCACCTCAGGGTGCCAGCCACTAAACGCTTGTCTTAATGCGTCGATATCCCCTTCTTCTCGCCACGATTCAGAGCGCCAATCATTACGTTCTTCTACCGCGACAAAATTTACATACTCGCCACCACGTAAATAATAACTGACAAAATGGCGACCTGGGCCCGCCCACACACACGCATCTGGCTTAATTGTCATCTTCAAATCACTCACAGGCACAACGCCACGCCACGCCACTTGCCCCATAAAAGTAGGCGATTCAGGGCCAAGCATTTGCTCTCGGATCTTAGAGCGAATGCCATCGGCTCCGATTAACACATCCGACTCAAATGTGCGTCCATCTTCTAAACACACACTGACTTGATCTAACGCCGCATTCTCGACGTAATGCGTTACCGTGGCGTTCAATACCAATTCAACACCCTCCGCCAAACACGCTTCGACCAATACATGGTGTAAATCGGCTCGATGAACATGCCAATATGGTGCATCGTAGCGTGATATAGCCTGCTCGCCTAAAGGTACCTTGAGGTAATACTCTCCACTTTTAAAATCTCGTATGGTGGCATGTTCAGGCACAAACACAAACGGTCGCAATGCCGATTCTAAGCCAAGTTTTCTTAATACTTTTAAAGCATTAGGACTCATCTGCAAACCCGCCCCAACCTCGCCTAAATGAGACGCCTGCTCACACACAACAGCCTGAACACCTTGCTTGGCCAACGCCAGTGCGGCGCTTAATCCACCAATGCCTGCACCCGCAATCACAACACGATTCACCTGACTCACTTAAGCTTCCTTTTTAGACTATGCTTTACACAAAGTAACAACATTATAGTAACGAATTACAGCGCGAATAAAACCGATCTATGTCACTGGCAAAGGAATATAAATACCGTTTTATTTTGTAATTTACAGTGGCTCGATCCTTGCTTTATTCGCTCAGTAGTGCGAAAACACTACTCATAGATTTGTTAATCAGAGCAACGATATAGCGAAATCTACACCTTATAAAGTAAAGAAGTCTCCCCGATGTGGGGCGGGCGCACAAGAAAAGTACACTGGTGTGTGCAAGTTTACAGCGCCCTCCTCCAGCTTGATAAAGAGAACGAGGTAAACATGGAAAAATTAACAAGCCAATACCAGTCATCTGTTTTTTTTGATGAATTAATTGATGACAACGGCGCCCCAAGATCTCCCGCAAAACAGCTATTGGGATATTTAGACAGCCTTTCTGAAGACGAACTGGAAAAACGACGCCTCACCGCCGAAGCGACAATACAAGAAATGGGCATCAGCTTTACGGTCTACACCGAAGAAGGCAACATCGACAGAGCGTGGCCCTTCGACATTGTGCCTCGCACCATAGAAGCATCGGACTGGAAAGTAGCAGAGGCGGGATTAAAACAGCGTTTAAAAGCCCTTAACCTTTTTATTAATGACCTCTATCACGATCAAAACGTCATCAAAGACGGCATCATTCCAGAGCACATTATTAAAGACTCAAAAAACTTCAGGCCAGAGTGCGTCGGCGTTTCACCTGCTTATGGTGTTTGGGCTCACATTTGTGGAACGGATTTAGTACGCGATGAGCATGGCGACTTCTATGTGTTAGAAGATAATCTACGCGTGCCTTCTGGCGTATCTTACATGCTGGAAAACCGCGCGATTACCAAACGCGTGCTACCAGAATTATTTGAAAACGAATCCATACTGCCGGTCAACTCCTACACCTCTCAGTTATTTGACACCTTGGCTTCCTTGTCTCCTCGCGACATAGAGAACCCTGAAATTGTGGTCATGACACCAGGTATTTATAACTCTGCCTATTTCGAGCACGCTTTTTTGGCTCAGCAAATGGGGGCAGAATTGGTCGAAGGCAGTGATTTATTCGTCGATAACGACGACTGCGTTTACATGAAAACCATCAACGGTCCAGAGCGCGTTGATGTAATTTATCGTCGGATCGACGATTTATTCATAGACCCTGAAGTGTTTGATTCTGAATCTGTTCTTGGTGTTGCCGGATTAATGCGTGCATGGCGCAGCGGTAATGTTGCCTTGGCCAACGCACCAGGCGCTGGCGTCGCCGATGACAAAGTCGTCTACGCTTACGTTCCCGACATCATTCGCTATTACTTGAAAGAAGAACCCATTCTGAAAAACGTCGAAACCTTCTTATGCGATGATCCAGAACAACGCGCTTACGTGCTTGAAAACCTAGACAAACTCGTTGTGAAACCCGCGAACGAATCGGGTGGCTACGGCATGCTCGTTGGCCCGCATTCGACGAAAAAAGAACAAGCGATGTTTGCGGAACTCATTACCAAGAACCCACGCAACTACATTGCGCAACCAACGCTAAAATTATCCACCGCACCCACACTGATTTCAAAAGGTGTTTTAGAACCTCGTCACTTAGATCTACGTCCATTCATACTGCAAGCCAAAGACACCTATGTTACGACGGGCGGTCTAACTCGCGTTGCAATGAAAAAAGGCTCCTTGGTCGTTAATTCGTCACAAGGTGGTGGTAGTAAAGACACTTGGATCGTTGAAACAAAGGGGCAATAATTATGTTATCTAGAGTCGCAGAACGCTTATATTGGAGTGCTCGTTACTTAGAGCGCGTAGAAAACACCGCTCGCTTGGTCAGTGTTTACGATGATCTAATGTTCGATCTCCCAAAAGATATTGAAATATCTTGGTACAACCTCATCGAAATCATCAGCGGTGAAGAAACCTTTGAGCAACGCTATAAAGTCAAAGACGAACGCAATGTCGTAAAATTTTTACTGGCCGACGACACCAATTCGAACTCCATGCTGTCATCGTTAAAAATGGTCCGAGAAAACATTCGTACTACGCGCGACGTTGTGCCTAAAGAAACATGGGAACTGATTAACGAGTTGGATTTATACGCTCGACAAAACATCAAGCTAGGAATAAATCGCTCAGAACGCCACCTCTTTTTGAATACCATCATCGAAGGTTGTCAGAAAATCATCGGATTATTTGCCGGCACCATGAGTCGTGATTCTGGCTGGCATTTCCTAATCATGGGACGTTACTTAGAGCGCGCCGACATGGGAACACGAATCCTAGACGCCGCCGTTTCTCTCATGCTGCAATCTGAACCCGAAGAAAGAATTCAGCTTGGGCAAGTAACATGGTCGAAAGTTCTCAAATCTCAAAGTGCTTATTTGGATTATCGACGCACCGTCAGATCTTCTATCAACGGTGCAAAAGCCACCACTTTTTTGATGAACGATCCCTGTTTCCCTCGAAGCTTGGATTATTGTTTTGGGCAAATAGGAGAGTCAGCAACAAAGCTGCCTAGAGCCGGCGTCATCACAGCACAAGTGGATAAAATCCTTGAGTTTGATTACCCAATTACCAGTTCAGAAGATTTGGATGAAGACTTCCATAATTATCTCAACGAATTACAGATTGCCATTATTGAAATAAACCACCAGATCACCGAAAACTGGTTTCATTTTCGGCAAGGAGACGCTGCATGACCATTAGAGTCGCGATACAGCACAAGACCACTTATGAATTTGATCGCTTTGTCAACGTAGCTCCGCATGTATTAAGGCTCCAACCCGCGGCACACTCACGCACAAAAATTCATGCCTATTCACTCAAAGTCATGCCTGAAAAGCATTTCATCAATGTGCAACAAGACCCGTTTGGCAACTTTCAAACGCGCTTGGTTTTTCCTGAAAAAACCAGCCGATTAGAGTTTTTTGTCGAAGTCATTGCGGATATGACGGTGATTAACCCTTTCGACTTCTTTGTAGAAAGTTATGCGGAAGCGTTTCCATTCACCTACACAAAAGAACTTAAAAAAGAACTCGACCCTTATTTGAAGGTGACTGAATCTTGCCCTTTATTGGACGAATGGCTGTCATCTGTCGACCGTACAAGCACACCAACCAACGACTTTTTAGTGGCCATTAATAGTCGATTAGCCGCCGATATTGGCTACGGTATTCGCCTTGAACCGGGTGTACAAACCTGTGAAGAAACCCTGACATTGAAAAAGGGTTCTTGTCGCGATACATCTTGGTTATTGGTGCAAATCCTTCGTAGTCTTGGCTTAGCGGCCCGCTTCGCGTCTGGTTATTTAGTGCAACTGAAATCCGATGTGAAAGCGCTAGACGGCCCTTCTGGCCCCGAAGAAGACTTCACTGATTTACACGCTTGGTGTGAAGTGTATTTGCCGGGTGCCGGCTGGGTTGGTTTAGACCCAACGTCTGGATTATTCGCGGGTGAAGGCCACATTCCTTTGGCATGTACACCAGAGCCGGCTTCTGCCGCGCCAATCACTGGCTTCATTGATGAATGTGAATGTGATTTCAGCTACACCAACATCGTCACCCGTATTCATGAAGACCCACGTGTAACAAAACCCTATGCCGATGGTGAGTGGGATACTATCAAAGCGCTTGGCTTTGCTGTCGATAAAGAATTAGAAGAAGGCGATGTGCGTCTAACCATGGGCGGAGAGCCAACGTTTGTATCCATTGATGACATGGATTCGGAACAATGGAACACAGGCGCTTTAGGGGCCGAAAAACTCAAACTGGCCAAAGACCTACTCATTAAAATGAAACAGGAATTTGGCGCAAACGGTCTGCTTCATTACGGCCAAGGCAAATGGTATCCGGGCGAAGAAGTACCTCGCTGGGCGTTAGGTTGTTTCTGGCGAACCGACGGTGAAGCCCTTTGGAACGATCCAAAGTACCTCGCTCGCGTAGACCAAAATTACAAACACACCATAAAAGATGCTCAGGCGTTTGGTGAATTGCTGTGTGACAAACTGGCATTGGATAAGCAATATCTTCAAAGTACCTATGAAGACACCTTGTACTATATGTGGATGGAGCAATCCCTTCCTGCAGACGCGGATCCTACTAAAGCTGATTTAAAAGACGACTTGGAGCGCCGCCGTCTTGCAAAACTCTTAAGCCGAGGCATAAGCACCACAACCGGTTTTGTCTTGCCACTAGAATTCGATGGGCACAACAACCGCTGGAAAAGCTCTCTTTGGCCGATGCGCAGTGACGTAATTACCTTAATCCCAGGCGACAGCCCGATGGGTTACCGCTTGCCATTGAACTCCTTGCCCGCTCAAGCGGAAGAAGACCGCATTCCTGAACGTGACCCTTTTGATCCACGTCAACCTTTAGCGAACAAAAAAGACAATGCCGTATTAGACAGCGTTGCCAAGCAACATTTCGCTAAAAAACCAGAACCAACCACGTTAACACCCGAAAAAGTGCTAAAGGACGTGATTCGAACCACACTTTGTATCGAGCCACGTGACGGGCGTTTGCATGTTTTCATGCCGCCAATGACGCATCTTGAACATTTTGTTGGTGTACTAGAACATCTCGAAGCCGTTGCCAAAACCCTCGATTTACCCATCGTCATCGAAGGTTATGAGCCACCAAAAGACCCGCGTTTACAGAAGTTCCTGATCACGCCAGACCCAGGCGTTATCGAAGTGAACATTCACCCTGCCGCAAGCTGGGGAGAACTCGTTCACAACACGGAAACCTTGTATCACCAAGCGTATTTGTCTCGCCTTGGCGCAGAAAAGTTCATGCTGGATGGTCGTCATACGGGGACTGGTGGCGGTAATCACGTCACATTAGGCGGCCGTACACCCGCTGACAGTCCGTTGTTGCGCCGCCCTGAATTACTACAAAGTCTTGTGACGTTCTGGCAACATCACCCGGGCTTGTCTTACCTTTTCTCTGGCATGTTCATTGGCCCAACCAGCCAAGCACCTCGCCCAGACGAAGGCCGCGACGAAGCCTTATATGAGATGGAAATTGCGTTCCAAAACATGCCAGAAGGTCTCGTTGATGAACCTTGGTTAGCCGATCGTTTAATGCGTAACTTATTGGTCGATATTACCGGTAACACGCATCGCTCCGAATTCTGTATTGATAAACTGTATGCGGCAGGCAGTGCCAGTGGTCGTCAGGGTTTATTGGAATTCCGTGGATTTGAAATGCCACCACATCCGCATATGTCTCTTGTACAAATGCTGTTGTTACGCTGTTTGGTCGCGCGTTTCTGGAAAGAACCGTACAAAAAACCACTCGTCCGCTGGGGCACCAGTTTGCATGACAAGTTCATGATGCCGCACTTTGTTTGGCAGGACATTAAAGAAGTCGTCGAAGATCTACAACGTCACGGCTTCCCGTTCAAACTAGAATGGTTAGCGCCGTTTGAAGAGTTCCGTTTCCCTCATTATGGTCGTAAAAAAATCGACAATATGGAAATCGAGTTACGCTGGGCGATTGAGCCTTGGCATGTACTAGGCGAAGAGATCACCGGATCAGGCACCGCTCGTTATGTGGATTCGTCGGTAGAGCGTCTACAGGTCAAACTGTCCGGCTTAACCGACAGTCGATATGTGCTGTGCTGTAATGGGCGTCGAGTTCCGATCCGAGCAACGGATAGAAAAGGGGAATACGTTGGCGCTGTTCGTTACAAGGCGTGGGCGCCACCCTCCGCATTGCACCCAACACTGGGGACTGATGCGCCACTTGTGTTTGACTTGATTGACACATGGAATGGCATGTCTGTGGGCGGTTGTACTTATCATGTGTCTCACCCAGGTGGACGAACATATGACAACGTACCGGTGAACAGCAATGAGGCAGAAGCACGACGTGTGAACCGCTTCTGGGATTATGGTTTCACTCAAGGGCCGCTTTCTCAACCTCCAGCCTTTAGTGGATTACGTTCATTCTACTCTACGGATGGTGAGCCGCGCCCTATGTCGCCACCAACAGAAGAGCCGATGAATGAATATCCTCATACATTAGATCTAAGGAAGAAGTATAATGTTCTCTAATAATTAATTTTTTTAGGCTCAAGCACATTATGCAATTTCAATCAGGTACTTTTGTAACGTCGGTTATTGATGAAAAATCGGCGTTACCTTCCACCTACGATACACCTAGGAATGCTTATAATGAGGCCTTCACGGAAGATCGCCAACCGCGTCAACATTGGGAATCATTACTGCGCAGTATGGAGAATCTCACCGAAGAGGAAATGCTAGATCGGCAACGCCGTGCTCAGCGTATCCTTCGTGAAGATGGAGCCACTTACAACTTAACAAGCGACCCACTCACCCCGAGTGTTTGGTCGCTTGATCTTATTCCCAATATTATTCACACCGAAGAATGGCTTGCTATTGAGAAAGGCCTGGAGCAACGCTCACACCTTTTTGATCTCATTTTAAAAGATCTATACGGACCACAAGAATTGCTAAAAAATGGCATTATTCCGTCCGAGATCATTTTCAGTCATCCTGGCTTTTTACGTCAATGTCATGGGGTTACCGTCCCTGGAATGCATCAATTGTTGTTGCATGCAGTGGACCTTGTACGAGACCCATCAGGCCAATTCCAAGTCATTGGTGATCGGACTCAAGCACCTAATGGCGCCGGTTACGCACTTGAAAACCGTACCGTTATATCTCGAGTTATTCCAAATATTTTCCGCGACAATCAAGTACGACGTCTGGCCAGCTTTTTTCAGTCGTTCAAGAACATGTTATCCACATTGGCCAGCGAATGGACAGACACGCCTCGCATTGTCATGCTCAGCCAAGGTGCTTTAAGTAGCACCTATTTTGAACAAGCTTACCTTTCAAACTACATGGGGTTTCCCTTGGTTCAAGGCAGCGATTTAACCGTACGAAATGGTGCCGTATGGATGAAATCGTTAAATGGTTTGGCGCGAGTGGATGTGATTTTGCGTCGTGTGGACGACGCTTACTGCGATCAAGCTGAACTAAGAGCGGACTCCTTTCTTGGTGTACCAGGCTTATTAGAAGTGGTTCGTGCTGGCAACGTCGTGTTGGCAAACCCATTAGGCAGCGGCATTTTAGAAGCACCGGCATTGGTTAAGTTCTTACCCGCAATCAGTGAATTCTTAACCGGAGAAAAACTATCGCTTCCTTCCGTTAAAACTTGGTGGTGTGGTGACACAGACGACTTTAATTATGTGCTCAACAACATCAACAATTTAATCATTAAACCAGCGATCCGTCGTCAAGACACCCACAGTATTTACGGTCACACGCTGACAGAAACACAAAAAATCGAGATCATAGAGAAGGTCAAAAAACACCCACATCTTTATGTCGCTCAAAGCTATATTCCTGGTTCCTTGTCGCCTATTTGGCAAGACGGAAAAATACAATCAAAACCGGGCTTGTTCCGCGCGTTCACTGTGGCAAATCCAACCGGATACACCGTCATGCCGGGTGGATTATCTCGTACCAGCCAATCAGATACGGAAACCATCGTTTCCAACATTACCGATTCGAAAAGCAAAGACACGTGGATTTTAGCCGCTGAGCCAGAAGTCAAAGCATCACCGTCAATCGATCAGATACACTTACAAGATGAAGCCTTGCAAGCCAACTTGCCAAGCCGAGTTGTCGAAAACTTATTCTGGATGGGACGTTACGCTGAGCGTGCAGAGATCAGCATGCGTTTGTTGCGAACCATCTTTAAACAAATGAACGGCGTTGATCCGCTGCCAGAAGAAAGCCGACGCACGTTACTGGAAATGGCGTCCACTCAAACCGGTTGCTTACCCGGTTTTATGAAAGCCACTGACAAGTTGCTCGCCAACCCAGATAACGAGTTGGCCGCGATTATTGTCGATGGCAAACGTGCGGGGTCGATCAAATCCAACCTTCAAGCCATGCTTAGCTGTGGTGAACAAGTCAAAGAAATGCTGTCCGCGGACACACGCATTATCCTTAACGAGTTGCGAGATCATATTCATGACTTGGATAGAGCCTATGTAAATGGCCTTCCTTCCGCACCAGAAGAATCTCTCGACAGTTTGGTTACGTCTTTGTTGGCGTTATCTGGGTTGAATCATGAAAGCATGCTACGAGGGCTCGATTGGACGTTCCAAGAAATCGGACGTCGTACCGAGCGCGCCTTGCAAACCGCCACACTGCTTCGTTCCGCGCTGACCAAAGCCTTGCCTGCGGATCCACAACAACAAATTTTAGAATCGGTTTTACTCAGCGTTGAAGCGTTAATTTCTTTCCGTCGCCGTTATCGTAATCGCGCGCGCGTAGCTTATGGCTTGGACTTGCTCATGATCGATGGCAGCAATCCACGTTCATTGTTGTATCAAGTAGAGCAATTACGAAAATGCATAAGAGAACTACCACGCAACGAGGTAGCCACCGCTGGGTTAAGCCCAGAAAACAAAATCATCATCAAATCGCTAAATGATATACAGTTGGCCGACTTAGAACAGCTCGGCGAAGTCGACGCAGAAACACAATCTCGCCCAAAACTAGAGCAATTGATGAGTGAATTATTGGAGCAACTGGAACAGTTTACTGTTTTGATCAGCGACAAATATTTTGACCATACCGCTGGTCCTCAATCTGTGATGCAAACCATTGGGGAAACGACCCTATGAGATACCGCGTACGACATATTACAGAATACACCTACGGCGCGCCTGTCAGCTTGTGCTACAACATGGCGCACTTATTACCAAGAGACACAGGTAACCAATTCTGTTTGAACCAAAAAATACAAATTAACCCGCCGCCTGTGTATAAAACGGAAGGCGTGGATTATTTTGGCAATCAGACCTTTTACTTTTCCATTCAGGAAGCCCACAAAAAGCTCGTAATCGATGTCTCAACAGACTTCGACATCACGCCTTTGAACTTCCGTGAACAAGATATTAACAACGCCATCACCTGTGGTGAACTGCGTCGTTTATTGGCCACGCCCAATACGCCTGAACTTCGTATGGCAAAAGAGTATCTGTTGGATTCTCCACAAATAAACCGTTCTGCGGAATTAAAAGAATACGCCGAAAGCACCTTTTCTAACGAATCGTCTGTTTTGAAAGCAGCCTTGGCGTTTACGCACAAAATTTTCACAGAATTCAAATTCGACCCGAACACCACCACGGTGGCGACACCGCTTGAACAAGTACTCAAGCAACGCAGTGGTGTGTGTCAAGATTTTGCCCATTTAGCCATCGGCTGCTTACGCTCTGTCGGCATACCCGCTCGCTACATGAGTGGCTACTTAGAAACCCTGCCACCACCGGGGCAAGAAAAGTTAGTCGGTGCCGATGCATCGCATGCTTGGTTCGCGGTTTTTACACCCGAATTTGGTTGGGTAGAATTTGACCCGACAAACGACATAATGCCAAGTGAACAGCACATTGTTACTGCGTGGGGCAGGGATTATTCCGATGTCACACCCTTACAAGGTGTTATTTTTGAAGGCGGTGGATCACAACAACTCGCCGTATCTGTCGATGTAAGAAGAACCTAATAAGATGATATGAGACCTTTGTTCTAGGCTGTATTCAAATCAAAATGTCTCATCTATTGAGATTATGTGAGTACAATAATCGTACAAAGGGCTCAGTTCATAGCATGTAGAACGGATATAGGGTAAGCTTCGCAAAATTATTGCATTACCTGACCATTCAGCTTTGCACCCGCCTTTGATAAAACATGAGAACATCTATGAGTTTCAACAAACTTGGGCTTTCTGCCCCCATCCTAAAAGCCATTGAAGACCAAGGTTACACTGAGCCATCCGCTATTCAAGCTCAGGCTATACCTTCTATTCTCGACGGCAAAGATGTGATGGCCGCAGCCCAAACAGGGACAGGTAAAACAGCCGGTTTTACCCTGCCTTTACTCGAACTTTTAAGCCACGGTGAGAATGCGCAAAGCAATCAAGTCCGCGCATTAGTCTTAACCCCAACACGTGAATTGGCCGCTCAAGTCGCTGAAAGCGTGAAAAACTACGGTCAGCATTTATCGCTGAAATCCACCGTTGTTTTTGGTGGCGTAAAAATCAACCCACAAATGATGGCACTACGCCGCGGCGCGGACATTTTGATCGCGACACCGGGTCGTATGATGGATTTGTACAACCAAAAAGCCGTACGTTTCGATAAGCTGGAAATTCTTGTATTGGACGAAGCTGACCGCATGCTAGACATGGGCTTCATTCACGACATCAAGAAGATCCTCGCCATTCTTCCGAAGAAACGTCAGAACCTTTTGTTCTCTGCGACGTTTTCGCCTGAGATTCGCCAACTTGCAAAAGGCTTGGTAAATAATCCGGTTGAGATTTCTGTCACGCCACGTAACGCCACAGCGGTTTCCGTTGAGCAATGGTTACACCCAGTGGATAAGAAACGCAAAACAGAACTCTTGATCAAGCTGATTAAAGACGGTCGTTGGGACCAAGCGTTGGTTTTCTCCCGGACTAAACACGGTGCGAACAAGATCACCAAAACGCTAGAAGACGCCGGCATTCGAGCCAGTGCCATCCATGGTAATAAAAGCCAAGGCGCACGTACTCGCGCATTGTCTGACTTTAAAGATGGTCGCATTCGCATTTTGGTTGCAACAGACATTGCGGCACGTGGTTTGGACATCGAACAACTGCCTCATGTTGTAAACTTTGATCTACCGGATGTGGCAGAAGACTACGTTCACCGTATTGGCCGTACTGGTCGCGCTGGTGCAACGGGTAAAGCCATTTCTTTGGTAGCAGCAGACGAGCTAGACCAATTGCGCGCAATTGAACGCCTGACACAAAAATTAATTGAGCGCCGTTATGAAGACGACTTCATGCCTACGCACATGTTGCCGGACACAGCGCTGGACAATCGTCCAATTAAGCCTAACAAGCCGAAAAGACCGCGTGAACAACACAGCGGCGCGAGACAAGGTAACGGAGCTAAGCAAGGCGGCAACGCTAATAAGCAAGGCAACGCGCCTAAATCTGGCAACCGTCGTCCAGCGAAAGCACCACAAGCTGAAATGACACCAGGCCAAGGCCTACGCAGCAAGCCACTGGCTCCTGCTCGCCGTAACCGTAGACCAAGTGCGTCTCAAGACTAACGCTCTTAATCAAGAACATTAAGCCTAAGACGAAAAAACCACCTTCGGGTGGTTTTTTATTGCCTAAAATTCGTTGATAAAAAAGTAGAAAAAATGAGCTTAAAAAAAGGCAATAAAAAAGCCCCTAGAGGTTAGTTTTCACTAACTGTCTAGAGGCTTATTTTATATGGTGGGCCTGGAGTGACTTGAACACTCGACCTGCCGATTATGAGTCGGATGCTCTAACCAACTGAGCTACAGGCCCTAAAAGCGGAAAGAATTATATATGTATGAATGGTTATTGCCAAGAAATGGATGCGTTTTTCTTCATTACTGAATCCATTGCGTCATAATTGTGTGTTTTTCACTCAGCCAATGAATCACATTCCACGATTCATCGCACCCGGCGCAACACCGATCACTTTTTTAAAGGTTCGTCGAAACGCCGCTTCGCTCTGATAGCCCAGTTGTTCACTGAGAATGGCGAGATTTTTATCGCCATTTTTCAAACGTTGCGCCGCCAAACGCATTCGCCATGATGTTAAGTACGCCATAGGCGTCATGCCCATTGTGTCTTTGAATAAACCGCTAAACACGGATCGAGACATGCCCGCTTCTTCCGCCAAATTCGCTACTTGCCACGCTTGCTGAGGCCGCTCATGAATGGCAACAATCGCGCGCGCTAACCGAACATCGCTTAGTCCTGCTAATAAGCCAAGTTGGATCTTTTGGCCTTGTATAAACTGCCTGAGCATTTGCACTAAATACGCTTCTGCTAATCGCTCTACCACGACTTGAGAACCACAGCGCGGCTGTAAGTACTCGGTTAGTAACAAGGTATTTAAAGGCGCTAATTGAAGCGCAATGTCATCGCCGCGCTCGACTTTCACCCACTGCCATTCCAAGTCGAGCAAAGGGTTGAGGGCTTTCGTTCCAAAATCAAATTCACAGATCAGTAAATTTGCTTCGTTTTGGTTCTCATCCATTAAAAACACATCAAGGTCTTGTCCTGCGGCAAGCCACACGCCATCCCCTGTTTTCAAATCCGTTCGACTGTTTACTTGCGTGGATAAAGCCATGCGTCCGTCAATCAAATAAAGCCAATAGCTCGAATCCGCAGACAAAGACAACCCCTTATTCTTCTTAGAAAAAGACAGGTTCGAAACCGAAGCCGTCTTAGGACGAAAGGCACTCAATACCGATGAAAGACGATCCATTATGTTAAACCTCAAGCCAAAAATACGATCTGCAATATTTAAAATATTAACTATCACCAATCGTATCATTTATTTTCATAAAATGTCGTCATTCACAATGATCAACACAGTATGAGGAAAACATAATGGTGGCACTAAAACCGAGAGCAATAACCCCTGAATTAGTCATTAATACTCTAAAAGGCACTTGGTCTTTAGCAGAGCAAACACCGGCACATTTTACGATGGTGGTCGTTTATCGAGGCTTACATTGTCCTATCTGCAAAAACTACCTTAGAGAATTGAGCCGTTTGGCTGACGATTTTGCAGAAAAAGGGGTGAATATAATTGTATTGAGCTCTGATACTAAAGAAAGAGCACAACTAGCATCAACTGAATGGGACATTGAAAACCTAACCATGGGCTATGGTCTAACACCAGAACAGTCACAAGCATGGGGATTACATCGCAGCGCAGGCAAAGGCCTAACCAGTATTGGAATCGAAGAACCGACGGAATTTACCGAACCGGGCTTGTATCTTATTCGCCCAGATCACACCTTGTACTGGAGCAACATCAGCACCATGCCGTTTGCGCGTCCACACTTTAAGGAAGTACTTGGTGCGGTCGAATTTGCTGTCGCTAAGAACTACCCTGCTCGCGGTGAATTAATCTAATCGAGGTTAAGAAGACGAAATTCACAGGACCGTGAAGTTTCTCCAAATAGCAAAAAGCAGAAACGGGGATTCCGCTTCTGCTTTTTTATGGACATTCGCATAACCCAAGCAACTCAGTCATAGAGGGATCTGACCCCTTATTGAACGCCTATTTCAAATCATCAATGTCCGTTAATACCCACGCGCTATTATGTTGGGTAAAACCGACTTTGGGGTAATAGTCCACCGCTTGTGGCGCCGACAATAAAATCAAAGAGCATTTGGGTTTCAACGCTTCTTTTGTCATGCGTATTAATGTCTTACCAATACCGGAAGCTTGAATCGATTCATCCACGGCCAAATCAGATAAGTAACAGCAAAACGCAAAGTCCGTCACCGATCGAGCAACACCGATCAAACGCTCGCCTTGCCATGCCGTTATCAGCAAGTTCGCATTTGCTAACATCGCTTCTACCGTGTCAATTTGGTCAATTGGACGACGCGCACCTAAGGATGTTTTTGATAGCAAATCGCTAAACTGAGCGGCGGTAATCATTTGGTTAATTTTGTACTCTACTTCCATAGCCACGCCCCACGAAATAATAAAAAGACAGCATAGAGTATGTCTGGGAAGTAAGGCAAAAGAAAACAAGAAGAGAAAGTCAGGATAAAAAAAAGTGGTGCCTCAATGAAGAAACACCACCTAAGTAAAGGGAAGTACAAAAATGAATCTTTCGCGATTAAAAGAAACATTGGCGTCCTTAAAAAGGACGACTGTCTTGATCTACAAAATAGAAAAAGAACAGATTACTGACATATAAGAAGTCATTCTCAAACGTCTAAATGAAGACAAAACGCATTACGTTCTAAAGCGCTTCAAGATGGGGCTATATTAAAAAGAAACACGTCGTTAAACAACCAATCTGGTGCATCATGAACATTCTTGTCTCGTTCGATGAATTTCACGTAAATTGGTGACAATTCACACGAAAATGTCACCAACATTAACCTTTGAAAGAATTAATTTTCTGCAGCAAGCACTCGAAGTGCCACACCTGCGGCGGAAGTGCGGTTTTCCACCCCTAGTTTGGGGAAAATTTGTTCGAGATGCTTATTTACAGTGCGCGGACTCATATCTAAAATTTCCGCAATGTCTCGATTGGTTTTGCCATTGGCAATCCAGTGCAATACTTCTGATTCACGATCGGTTAATCCCAACTCCTGTTTCAGCAACGCAGGGCCCGCCGGTTTATCGCCGTCTTCGAGCTTCAACAGCACTTCTTTTTGCTCCGTTAAACCCATCATTTTCAGTGCCAAAGGGTAATCCAAACCACTAAGCTTCAAGACATTCCCAACGTCGGGTTGATGCGCTAACCAAAGACGTATTTGTAAAGCCAGCTCGGTACGTTGCCATTCGTTACTGGCTCGCGCTCGGGCGAGCAATGCATACGTTTGTGGTGTCGCCCACGCGATTTCACCTTCGTAGGTTGTCGTCATCAAATACTGCCCCATGCTGTCGAGAGCTGACTGAGCGTTGTTGCTCAAGCGTGCATTCGACAAATGTACACGCATACGGGCAATCAACTCATTGGGCTGAATTGGCTTGGTGAGATAATCCACACCACCCGCTTCTAAACCGCGCACAATGTCATCTGTGTCACTTAGGCCCGTCATGAAAATGACCGGAATCGACGCCAAGCTTTGGTCCGCTTTTAATTGTCGGCAGGTTTCAAAACCATCCATGTTCGGCATGATGGCATCGAGCAGAATAATGTCTGGCCGAATCCGCTTAGCGATCGTTAAGGCTTGCTTACCTTCAAGGGCGACAAGCACATCCATGTTGGCCGCTTCCAAGGTGTCATGAATCAGGCTCAACGCATCGGGCGAGTCGTCGACCACTAAAACAATGTCACTTTTATTACTTGGATTCATCATTAGACTTCTCACTTACATGGCTGATCGCACATGAATGCTTCTGTATATAAAGAGCAATCCCATCGAACTGAAAGCTAAGGTACAAACTTTCTAATTGCGCCATATGAAAGGGGTCGATCACCTCGGTTTTACCAAGCTGATCCAATACACCGCGCACGCCTTTTTTGTAGCCCATTTCAGCAAATGCCATCAACTCTCGCACACTTTCGTGATCGGGAATCATCGTGGGTTCAGAATGTTTACCTTGATCATCGCGGGGCGACGCCAGTGAAAGCGGCAACGGTTCAAGCTCATTCAACTCGGTTTCTTGATATTCCCAATCCAACACCAGCCAGTGCTTAATTGCGTCCAGCAACGCACTGTTATTCACTGGCTTCACCAAATACTGATCAAACGCCGCTTGCTCGTCTGGCTTGCGCTGGTTTTCTTGTGCGTCCGCCGACAGCATGATAATGGGCGTACTGTAACCACGATCGCGCAGTAATTTCGCCAGCGTCAAACCATCCATTCCGGGCATGGACACATCCAGAACGAACAAATCGGGAGAGCAAGATTCCAATTCGTCCAAACAAACTGTCGCGTCCGAGGCCTCCAACACATTAAAGCCAAGCGGCACCAAAATATCCGACAACAACCCCCGCACGACGGGGTCATCGTCCACCACCATCAAGGTGCGCTGATAGCCTCGGTAACTCACAATGCGTTTGTATTCATAGGCAGATGAATCGCCTTGACTCACCCAAGGCAACATAAGGCTAACGCGGAACTCACTGCCTTCGCCGACCACCGATCGAGCCTGTAAATCGCCACCCATAACCTCGGTCAGTAATTTCACAATCGTCAAACCCAAGCCTGTGCCGGGCAAGTTTCCTGTACTGATATCGCGCACACGTTCGAATGGATCAAAAATACGCTGCAAATGTTCTTCTTTAATCCCAAGCCCGGTGTCGCGAATGACAAACTCCGCCACTTGGTTACGATAGTTTACTTCGAACAAAACCGAGCCTTTTGGCGTGTACTTCACCGCATTTGACAGCAAATTGATCAATATTTGCCGTAAGCGTTTTTCGTCCGTCACTACATGCTGAGGCAACGGCGCCAAGATTTTTGCCTGCAATAGAATGCCTTTGTCCCGCGCTTGCATGGCGAACATGCTGTTTAGCTGATCAATCAATTTCGGCAAATCCACTGTGTTGCGATACAGATCAAAACGCCCCGCTTCGATCTTTGAAATGTCCAACAAGCCTTCAATCAAATCCGCCAGATACAAACCACTGCGATGAATAATGTCCAAGCCATTTTGATGACCAGAGGGCGTATTGGCCTTTTCAGACAGCAACTGAGCATAACCAATAATCGATTGCAGTGGCGTACGCAGTTCATGGCTAATACCGGTTAGATATCGACTTTTTGCTTCATTTGCACGCTCAGCCTGTTCTTTTGCGTTCTGTAATGCGCGGTCTGTTTCTTGGTGAGCATCGACTTCACGGATCAGTTTTCGAGTTTGTCGATTGGACTCTTTTTGCGCCACGACTCGGCTCTCGTGCGCCAGCAAAAACAACCAAGACAAAACGCCAGACACAATCAACAAGGTGAAAAACAACGCAAACATGGTGTCTTGCAACAAGACTTCTTCATTTATAGAGTTCGGCGCCATTTGACGATAAATCAGCATCATCAAAGCCGCATTGATAATATTGATGACTGTCAAGAGCGACAAAAATCGCCCAAAGCGTGACTTCAATGCTTTGACCAAACGCTTCGGCAAAAACAGCTTAAAGAAATAGTCACTCTGCTGAGCAATGCTCGCCTGCGGCTTACAACTGTCCAAACAACGCACATCCAAAGAGCAACACAAGGAACAAATTGGCTGCATGTACGCCGAGCAAAAACTCATGTCTTCTGTTTCGAATGCGTTTTCACAAATTCCACAGGTCAAGGTCACATAATGAGGATTACGCTGCTGCGCGAGCTCAATCATGGGCACCAGCTCTGGGCTTTGACGAGCAAGGTAATATTTGCCCTTGGTTATCCAAGCAATCAAAGGCACACAAATAAAACAGCTGCCGAGCGAAATAAAGTGACAAAGGCTTTTTGCCTCTTCACCAAACACGCCCAAATAACTCACCAACCCCAGCGTGGTCGCGATCAACATGGATCCAGTCCCGACGGGATTAATGTCGTACAAATGCGCCCGCTTGAATTCGACATAATTGGGACTCAAGCCAAGCGGTTTGTTGATCAATAAATCCGCCGACAAACTGCCCAACCAACTCACCGCGGCAATCGCAAACACGCCCAAAATCGCGCCAAGCGCTTGGTAAATTCCCAGCTCCATCAGCAATAATGCAATGGTCACGTTGAACACCAGCCACACCACACGACCCGGATGGGAATGGGTTAAGCGCGAGAAAAAATTCGACCACGCAATCGACCCTGCATAAGCGTTGGTTAAATTGATTTTCATCTGGCAAATAAACACAAACACAGCGGCCAAAATGAGCGCCGTTGTCGGCGAGGTGGTCAAAAAGAAAAAGATGCGCTGATACAAATACGTTGGGTCGGTGGCTTGTATTGCAGTCGCGCCATCGGAAATGGCCAAATAAGCCAAAAATGACCCTAACAGCATTTTAATCGCGCCAATAAACACCCAACCGGGACCCGCTAATATCAACCAAAACCACCAGCGTTTGCGGTTTTTCTTGGTCTTTTTCGGGAAAAAACGCAGATAATCGACTTGCTCGCCGATCTGCGCCATTAAAGCAAACAACACCGACGCGGCCGAACCAAATAAGATCCAATCAAAATACTGACTTTGCGGTAAATTCACCGGCGCATACTGCGTCCAGCCTTCAAAATTTTGATATTCCTGCGTCACCACCACGCCAATGGCCGCTACTTGCAATGACAGCCAAATCCATTGCGTGCCATTTTGAAAACGACTAATGGCACGAATGCCATGCGTGACAATGGGAATAACAAACAAAGCCGACAACGCATAGCCAATCTGCAAAGGAATACCCAACAAGACTTCCAGTGCCGAGGCTAAAATAGCCGCTTCAATCGCAAAAAAGATAAAAGTGAACATCGCGTAAATCAGCGAGGTAATGGTCGATCCAAGATAGCCAAAACCAGCACCACGAGTCAGTAAATCGATGTCCAAACCGTGCTTCGCCGAATAATACGCGATAGGAAACCCCGTCACAAAAAACAACGCCAGCACAGTGAGAATCGCCGCCACCGCATTGGTAAAACCATAGGCAAGCGTGATCACCGCGGCTAAGCCTTCCAGCGCCAAAAACGCCGTCGCACCAAGCGCCGTATGACCAATACGGTCGATGGTCATTCGATGGCCTTGTTTGGAAATGTGGTCACGCTTGGAGGTATAACGCAAAGCGTAATCTTCCATGGTTTGGTCGGCGACCCACTTGTTGTAGTGGCGTCGCACTTTAAAGATCTTTTGTGCCGCCGTCATAGAGTCTCGCGATTAGGCTGTTTTGGCGTAGCAGTCATGTTAAGCAACAACCAACAGCAATCCCATAACGGCAATCACCGAACCGCCGATTCGTGTCATCAATGGCGTCGCCAACAACCCCAAACCAACCCCCATTAGATGCAACGCCACCGTTGCCGCCGCAAAGCCAAGCGCATAGTGCAGGCCATCCGCGTTTAACGGCATTTCCATTCCGTGGGCAACACCGTGGAATAACGCAAAACTTGCGGCAATCACCACGCACGCCATGACAGGTAAACGCTTAGCAAATAAGACTAAGGCACCCAATACGATCACCGACAATACAATGCCTTGCTCTACAAAAGGCACACTAAAACCGGCTACGGCGAACGCACCACCAGCCAACATGGTCATAACAAACGCGGTAGGAATCGCCCACAAAGCTCGACCGCCCAAACTGGCTGCCCACAACCCAATCGCCAGCATCGCCAAAAGGTGATCAACGCCGCCGATAGGGTGATCAAAACCCGCCATAAAACTGGACGAGTGTTCGTGACTCGGGTGTGCAAGTGCCACACCAGACGCCAATAAAAACACCGAGCTAGACAATATTCTTACTATAGATAAACGCATATTTTCACCTCATCCTTTGATTAAACAACCGCTTTTGCAGCCGGTAATGGTTTCGTTTCCAACATGCCTTCCGACACAATAATCCGAATAATGTCATCCAAACCTTGTGCTTTTTTAAGGTTCGAAAAAATAAACGGACGATCGCCACGCATCATTTTTGCATCACGGTCCATTACTTCTAATGACGCGCCAACTAACGGCGCCAAATCGGTTTTGTTAATAATAAGCAAATCCGATTTCGTAATGCCCGGGCCACCTTTCCGAGGGATTTTATCCCCTGCCGACACGTCGATCACATAGATCGTGAAATCAGACAACTCTGGGCTAAACGTGGCGCTCAGGTTGTCTCCGCCGCTTTCTACGAACACTACGTCCAACTCACCGTGACGCGCTAATAACTGATCAATGGCCGCCAAATTCATCGACGCATCTTCACGAATCGCCGTATGTGGACAGCCGCCCGTTTCGACACCAACAATACGGTCGGCGTCTAACGCTTCGTGTTCCGTCAAAAATTTCGCGTCTTCTTGGGTGTAAATGTCATTGGTGACCACGGCGATGTTGTAATGATCTCGCAAGGCAGAACATAAAGAGCGTAAAAGCGCCGTTTTACCTGACCCGACCGGGCCGCCCACACCAATTCGCAATGTTTGTTTTTTCATACTGGGTTCCTTTTAAAAATAAATTAGAAAATTTATGGTTAGACCAATCACTTGTAGGTCGGCATTTATGCCGACAAAAACTCGCCACAACAAATTACGTCTTGTCGGGCTAAAGCCGCGACCTACAAAACCCAATGCCTCATTAGGGTTGATCAGGCTAAATTGACCACTTCACCTAAGACCGAAACAGCCGCGAATATTGTGTTTCATGCTGTGCGCTGGCAATGGCAATCGTTGGTAACCCCGCGCCGATACGATCTTCTTCAACCGTAAGTGACAATTCGATGGCTTGCTGAATGTCGCCCTGTAATTCGCCAAGCAATGCTTGCGCTTGTGTTTGCCCCAGCGGCACTAGCTTGGTCGCGGCGGCAATTTGGTTTTCAAGCCAAGACCAGGCAAAACCAAGCGCCGCAAGATCAAACTCCATCTGCCAATGATGCGCGGCAATCGCAAACAAGGTGACAAAACTGATGTCTTCCGAGCGTTCAAACGGTGCGTCTATTTCTAAACTGCGCATTAATCGAGATAACGCTTCGCCCATCGCGGTATCGTTCAGGCGCAATTCTTTGGTTTCCCGACAGGCCAACACCAAATCATTCAGTTCCAATAAACGCGCGGTGTTTTCTTGTTTCGCAGCGTCCATACACAAACGTAAAACGGGCAAATCGACCCGCGCGACCGACTGCTGAATTTGCAACCCAATCCAATCCGATACGTTGGCTTTATTTTTTACCCAACCTTGGTCGATGGCGTATTCCATGCCTTGAGAAAACGCATAACCTCCAACAGGCAAGCTCACGCTACTGAGCTGCAACAAGCGCAATAAGCTCGCCTCAGTGGTGACTATGGCCATGACTATTTCCTCCAGAACTATTTCCTCCAGAACTATAGGCTCCAGATTCTGGCACAAACACGGCGTCTTCATGGCTGACGATCAAGCCCAACATGTGCAGCATGTCCTCCAATACATGATCCGGTTTAATGCGTAACCAGCGCTCGCCAACTTGGATCTTGGTGTGGCGATTGCCTAAGTGATAACAAGCTTTGGAAAAGGCTTCCCAATCTTCACAGCTGGCGTGCGCCACGTCTTCCACCGCGCCATTCACTTGAACGATTTTGCCGCATTCGGACTTTAAGAATTCGCCAACCAAGAGCGGTTTTCCACGCTCAAGGAAAACACGAACGTCTTCGTTGTTGTCTCCGACCAATTTAAGGCGACCACGATCACGTTGTTCGTGCGTCAGCGTCACGGTGGTGTGGACTGGATCATGGCAATGGGTGCCTAATCGTTCGTAAATATCTAGCATCGTATGTTCCTAAAAAAGAGCTTAAAACTGTTTATAAAAAGAGTACTAAAACAATGTATAAAGCTGAGCCAAAGGCAATATTTCCGCGGGTTCACACGTTAACAATTCGCCATCGGCACGCACTTCATAGGTTTGCGGGTCAACGGTAATACTTGGCAGCCAGTCGTTGTGAATCATGTCGAGTTTGGAAATGTTGCGGGTGTTTTTACACGCCACCAAAGCCCGATCCAAACCAAGGGATTCTTTCAAGCCATTGTTCAGTGCCGCTTTGGAAACAAAGGTCACCGACGTGGCCGCCGCGGCTTTGCCAAAAGAACCAAACATCGGGCGATAATGCACGGGCTGCGGCGTTGGAATCGAGGCATTTGGGTCGCCCATTGGTGCGCTGGCGATCATGCCGCCCTTGATAATCATCGAAGGCTTAACACCAAAGAACGCGGGTTTCCACAAGACCAAATCGGCCAATTTACCCGGTTCAATCGAACCGACTTCATCACTAATGCCATGTGCAATCGCTGGATTAATGGTGTACTTGGCAATGTAGCGACGAGCACGGAAGTTATCCGCGCCCAATTCTTGATCTTCTGCCAACAAACCAAACTGCTGCTTCATTTTGTGAGCGGTTTGCCATGTACGAGTCACGACTTCGCCCACGCGCCCCATGGCTTGGGAGTCGGACGAGATCATACTGAACGCGCCACGATCGTGAAGAATGTCTTCCGCCGCGATGGTTTCTTTTCGAATCCGCGAATCCGCAAACGCCACGTCTTCCGGAATATTGCTGTCCAAATGGTGACACACCATCAGCATGTCCAAATGCTCGTCTACCGTGTTGCGCGTATAAGGTCGCGTCGGATTGGTCGATGATGGTAAAACGTTAGGATTCGAACAGGCTTGAATAATGTCTGGCGCATGACCGCCGCCCGCGCCTTCCGTGTGATAGGTGTGAATGACACGATCTTTAAAAGCCGCTAAGGTGCTATCAACAAAACCGGACTCATTTAACGTATCAGTGTGAATCGCCACTTGTACGTCGTATTTTTCCGCCACACTCAAACAGCAATCGATCGACGCGGGCGTGGTGCCCCAATCTTCATGCAGTTTTAAACCACAAGCGCCCGCTTCGAGCTGCTCTTCTAGCGCTTCTGGCAGACTGGCGTTGCCTTTGCCAAGAAAGCCTAAGTTCATCGGCATGCTGTCGGTGGCTTGCAACATTTTACCAAGATACCAAGGCCCCGGCGTACAAGTGGTCGCTTTGGTGCCCGTCGCTGGGCCAGTACCACCACCAATCATAGTGGTGACGCCAGAGGTTAAGGCTTCTTCTATTTGTTGCGGACAAATAAAGTGAATGTGCGCGTCAATGCCACCCGCGGTCAAAATAGAACCTTCGCCAGCGATCACTTCGGTTCCCGGCCCAACCACAATATCGACGTTATCTTGCACGTCTGGATTGCCCGCTTTGCCAACTTTAAAAATGCGGCCTTCTTTAATACCAACGTCGCCTTTCACGATGCCCCAATGATCCAGCACCAAGGCGTTGGTGATGACCAAGTCCACGGCAATATCATTGGTTACTTGGCTTTGCCCCATGCCGTCACGAATGACTTTACCACCGCCGAATTTCACTTCGTCGCCGTACACGGTGAAATCTTTTTCCACCTGAATCCAAATATCGGTATCGCCTAAACGCACGCGGTCGCCTGTGGTTGGGCCGAACATCTGAGCGTAACTTTGTCTATCCATCGTCGCCATTATTCAGCTCCTTCCAATGTGCCCATGACGTCACCACGGAAACCATAAATGGTTTTCGTGCCAGCGTATTCGACCAGTTCCACTTCGCGGCCTTGGCCAGGTTCAAAGCGAACCGCCGTGCCAGAGGCAATGTTCAAACGGAAGCCTTTGCTCACTTCGCGATTAAAAGACAAGGCGGGGTTCACTTCATAAAAATGGTAATGGGAGCCAATTTGCACAGGGCGATCACCCGTGTTTTCGACACGAACCTTCACCGTCTTTCGACCCACATTGAGTTCAATATCGCCGTCGGCAACCTGTATTTCACCTGGAATCATGATGTTTTCCTTTTAAAAAAAAGAACCTGACACATACGTTTAATGACGTTACGAGCGAAGCCAAGACGAGGCAAAAACAGACGAAAAAGCGGAGTTTATGGGTTATAAATGAGCATTTTGAGTCTGTTTTTAACAAAGTATTGACGAGCACAGTAGTCATTAATTTATAGGATTATGGACAGTGACTAACTTAGTACCATCTGGAAACGTCGCTTCCACCTGCACTTCGTGGATCAACTCCACCACACCGTCCATCACTTGTTCCGCGCTTAATAGGGTTTTGCCGTAAGCCATTAACTCGGCCACGGTTTTGCCATCGCGAGCGCCTTCGATAATTTCCATAGTGATAAACGCCATGGCTTCGGGGTAATTCAATTTAAGACCACGATTCAAACGGCGCTCAGCCAGCAAAGCGGCGGTAAACACAAGCAGCTTGTCTTTTTCTCTTGGAAGTAGTTCCATTTTTATGCCTCTTCATGTGACTTTCACATTATTTTTTTTGAACCAGAATGATGCGTTCGCACCTTTTTAGGTCGACCGCGCTTTTTTTAGGTCGACCAGATCCTTGGTTCGTTGCTTTCTTTTCCTAGTAACGCCGGACGAATGTCTTGCCAGCATTGAATAAATAACTGTTTCACTTGTTCCGAATCATCATGAAGACTTCGAACCATGATGAACTCGCCCACCAGACTGACGCCACTTAATGAACCATGCTGAGTACAACGCTGGCGCAGCTTGTCGATTAATTCGTCATGATTGTCTAAATTAGAAGGGTCTGGGGATTCAAACGGCCCAGCAATCATCAAACCATTGATTGGCTTGCCATCGAGTCCTGCTTTGGCCGAAAAAAGAGCTCGGCTGTTATCATCAATCACCAAGCGTTCACGAACTTTAAGACGACCGTTTTGACGTATCTGAAAGCCTTGCTCTGCGTGGCCTTCGCCAAAATCTTGATGGTTGGCCGGTAAGCCGAAACAGGTGATTTCCCAGCCAATAAACTTAGCGTTATCGGCAAGGTCGATACTGTTTTCAAGGCGAGTATGGGCGTTTGGGTAAAGGATGGTTTCCTGTGGTAACCATTCCATCAGGCTGTTTTCAGCGACGTTTAATTGCGTCACTTGGTGTTGCAGCGTTTTGTCTTCACGAGCGCGATACACTCGACCAGCACCCGGCATGGTGATTAAAACATGTGTGTTTTCTGCAAGATTTGCCGTAATCGTGAGCCGATCACCCGATACCAAGCCTCCCGGCGGATGCAATAAATACACATGCGCCGTGTCTCGACCTTCTGGATAAAACGGCTTTTGCACATACAAAGGCCCTTTGTGATCGCAGGTTTTCAGCACCGTACCGCGAGCGGTTTGGCAAAAACCCAAGGTAAGAAACGCATGCCATTGGGACGCTGGCGCTTCCACGGATGGCATGGGTTGTAGATGATGATTTTCTGCTAAAGCAAGATTATGTTTATTATTCATTAATGCCCTATAAGCGTTTTGCGCGTGGCGGCTAATCACCTTTCAATGCAAAAACTAGACCTGCGAGAACGGAACTAGACCGCCAAATACTGCTTAATCAAGGTATCGTTAAGATTTTCCATTTTATCCGCCGCCACAATGCGCCCCTTTTCCATCAGGCGAAACTCCTTACCGACACGACGTGCAAAACCCAATTTCTGCTCCACCAAAATCACAGTGAGACCTTCTTCTTTATTGAGTTTTAGAATGACGTCGCCGATTTGCTTAACAATATTGGGCTGAATACCTTCATTGGGTTCGTCCAAAATCAACACGCTGGGCTCCAAAACCAAGGCGCGACCAATCGCCAGCTGTTGTTGCTGTCCGCCGGACAAATCGCCACCACGACGATGCAGCATGTCATTTAATACGGGGAAGAGTTCGAAGATTTTGTCTGGGATCTCTTTTGGGCTGTCTTTCGTGCGCTTACCACGAACAGGCAAACCAATACGTAGATTTTCCTCGACCGTTAACATAGGGAAAATATCCCGCCCTTGGGGAACGTAACCAATGCCTGAATAAGCGCGCTTTTCTGCGCTTTGCTTATTTAAGGTTTCGCCTTCCATGGTAATCTCGCCGCTTTTGATTGGCAGCAAGCCCATGATGGCTTTGAGTAAAGTGGTTTTGCCCACGCCGTTACGACCCATGATGCAAGTAATCGAGCCAGCTTCTATTTCTAAATCCAACCCCCAAAGAATCTGCGTGCCGCCGTAGAGTTGATCGACCTTATTAATTGAAATCATGCTATTTCTTCTCCCGCCGCTTCTTCTCCAAGGTACACTTCAATTACGTCCTTATTGCTTTGAATCTGATCCATAGTGCCTTCGGCCAACACAGAGCCCTGATGCAAAACGGTCACCGTTCGCGCAATGCTGCGGACAAATTCCATGTCATGTTCGACCACAATTACCGTGCGCTCGCCTGCCAAAGACGTCAGTAATTCCGCCGTTCGTTCGGTTTCTTGTGCTGTCATGCCAGCTACGGGTTCATCGATTAATAAGAGCCGCGGATCGGCCGCCAACAACATGCCAATCTCCAGCCATTGCTTTTGACCATGGGACAAGGCACCCGCCAACATAAAGCGATGCTTGGCTAAGCCAATGGTTTTTAGCACGTCATCGATTCGGTCAATTTGCGTTGGCGTTAAACGCGAGAACAAGGTCGGCAATACACGCTTGTCGGTTTTCAACGACAGCTCCAAATTGTCGAACACGGTTTGTTCTTCAAATACCGTGGGCTTTTGGAATTTACGACCGATGCCAAGCTGTGCAATTTCGGCTTCGTCTTTGTTCAATAGGTTGTGATTTTGCCCGAAGTAAACCGTACCGGAATCGCACTGAGTTTTGCCGGTGATTACGTCCATCAAGGTGGTTTTTCCTGCGCCATTGGCGCCAATCAAACAACGCAATTCTCCGTCATTGATATACAGATTCAAATTATTCAGAGCTTTGAATCCGTCAAAGCTCAAGTTCAAATCTTCCACATACAAAATCATTTGATTGCCAACATTGACCTGCGCTTGCTCTGGCGCCAGAAACGGCCACACCTGATCGCGACGAAAAAATTCACGCGTGCTTTCTAATCCATTCAAAGCTAAAGCGCTCATGCTTGTGGCTCCTTATTCATAACAGTATTTCGCTTGGCCTTTAGCTGCCCATACAAACCCATCAAACCTTTTGGTAAATACAAGGTGACAAGCACGAACATCGCGCCCAAGGCGAATAACCAAGCGTCCGGCATAATCGCCGTGAAACGGGTTTTCGCGTAGTTCACCAACAAAGCGCCAATCACCGCACCAATTAAGGTGCCACGACCACCCACGGCGACCCAAATCACCATCTCGATGGAGTTGATCGGTGAAAATTCACCCGGATTAATAATGCCGACTTGCGGTACGTACAATGCACCAGCAATCCCTGCGATCACCGCCGAATAGACAAACAACCACACCTTGTAACGGTCGGTTCGATAGCCAATAAAACGCGAGCGAGATTCCGAGTCACGAATCGCCAACACCACCTTGCCGAGTCGAGAGGATAAGATTTTCTGACTGACTACAAAGATCACTGCCAGCAAAATCGCGGTGATCAAAAACAAAGCCACCCGCGTGCTGTCGGCTTGCAGATTAAAACCTAGAATTTCTTTAAAATCGGTTAAGCCATTGTTGCCGCCAAAACCCATTTCGTTGCGGAAAAACGCCAGCAACAAAGCGTAGGTTAAGGCTTGCGTCATAATAGAAAGGTAAACGCCTGTCACGCGAGAACGAAACGCCAACCAGCCAAACACAAAGGCCAACACCCCCGGCACCAGCACCGCCATTAACATGGCGAACCAGAATTGATCCATGCCGAGCCAAAACCACGGCAATTCTTTCCAATCCAAAAACACCATAAAATCAGGCAACAAAGGATTACCGTAAACGCCGCGGTCACCGATTTGACGCATTAAATACATGCCCATCGCGTAGCCACCCAAGGCGAAAAATGCCCCGTGGCCCAAACTCAAAATGCCGCAATAGCCCCAAATAATATCCACTGCCAACGCCAACATGGCGTAGCACAAATATTTACCCAGCAGCGTGATCGTGTAAGTGCTGACGTACAGCGCAGAGTCTGCAGGTAAAAACAAGTTCGCTGCAGACGCGAGAATTGTCACGCCCAATAAGATCACCACAAATGGCAGTGTGTGCTTGCCAGACGTGCGTCCTTCCGAAAAATACTTCATAAGACGTGTCATTCTGCCGCCCTCCCTTTTTGTGGAAAGAGTCCTTTAGGACGTTTTTGAATAAAGAGAATAATGAACACCAACACCAGAATCGCTGCGAGTACCGCGCCCGTGGTGGGTTCTAAGAATTTCGTCGCGATGCCCAGCGTAAACGCTGCCACCAATGTTCCCAGTAAGTTACCCACGCCGCCAAACACCACGACCATGAAAGAATCGATAATATAAGCCTGACCCAAGTTCGGCCCGACGTTGGTTAATTGGCTTAATGCCACACCAGCAATGCCGGCGATACCAGAGCCCAAACCAAAGGTCATCGCATCGACCCAGTTGGTTTTCACGCCCATGGCTTTGGCCATGTTGCGGTTTTGCGAGACCGCTCGAACGTTTAAACCAAGAGAGGTTTTTTTCAGAATAATCACCAAGGCGATAAACACCAGTAAAGCAAACGCCAAGATGTACAAACGGTTTAAAGTCAGTGACAACACGGGGTTAATTTCCCACGAACCACTCATCCAGCTCGGCGTCGATACTTGGCGGTTAAGCGGAGAAAAGATGGTTCGAACCAACTGCTGCAAGATCAGACTGATACCGAACGTCGCCAACAGCGTTTCCAATGGTCGACCGTGCAAATGACGAATAACCAAACGTTCAATCAAAACGCCCATCAAACCAGACACCAAAAACGCCGCCGGAATCGCCACCCAAATCGAATAATCTATGTAGTTCGGCATGATTAACTGCACAACATACGTCGTATAAGCGCCAAGCATGATCATCTCGCCATGGGCCATGTTGATCACGCCCATGACGCCAAAGGTAATCGCCAAACCAATCGACGCTAACAAGAGCACAGAACCCAAGCTCAACCCAAAGAACAACTGATCGACAAAGGCAAAGCGGTTGGCTCTTTGTGCAATAGTGTCTAAAGCAGCCTTTGATGCTTCTTGAATCGCTGGATTTTCGTCATTAGAGAGTGTGGTTAAGAGGTTTCGAACGTCGTTTTCTAAACTGTCTGCCAAGGTATCGATGGCCGCAATGCGATTCGAAACCGCCAATTGCGTTTGCGACGCGGTATTCATAGCCAACGCTAAGCCCATGGCTTGTTTAACTTTTTTGTTGGTTTCATGCGGATAAAGGCGTTCTAAAATATCGACCGTGTCGTCGTCTAATTTAGACAACAATTCGCGTACAGCGCTTTCGCGTACGCTGGAATTTTTAGACGTTAATTGAATGCGCGCAATGGCGTTGCGTAAGTAGCCACGCAATGTGTTGTTTACACGGATTTTTTTGACATCTCGCTTGGTCAGCGCAGGATGTGCTTGCCCTGTAAAAACGTCTTTATAAAGAGTTTCGCCGTTTGTATCGAACTGCCCAACGACCTGCTTGGTCGATTTAATATAATACAAATCGCCGTTTAATAAGGTGCGAAAAAGCGGCAATACCGTCTCGTCGGAGGCTTTTTCTATTTTGTCTAAAATAGGCACCATTTTACTGATTTTTGCATCGACCAAGTCGGCTAACAGAGGATCAAGAGACGTGGATTCCACTGCAAAACTGGGAAGAGAAAAGAGCCCAAAAAGACAGCAGCACAGTGCCATGCAATGTCTCAAGGTGATACGTCTCAAGGTCATACGTCTCAAGGTCATACTCCGTGTATCGATAGGTTTACTGCGATAAGGCTTGTTGAGCAAAGCGCTTAAAAGAATGGATTTAAAAGTAAGCAGGGTAAAAAAGGCTCTCTGGTCAGACCATTTTCCAGCCAGACAGAGAGCCAACGTTAACCCTGGGATGAGGTCAAATTAATAGTTTTGGCCTGAACAAGTTTTGGTTTTCGTGTTGTAGTTACCGCACTTGATTGGCGCCGTCCAATCTGAGATCAGATCTTTCGAACCTGGTAGGAAGTCAGACCAAGCGTCACCAGCAACCACGCCGTCGGTTTCCCAAACGACTTCAAACTGACCGTTGTCTTGAATCTCGCCAATCAGAACCGGTTTGCTCAAGTGATGGTTTTTGTTCATCACTGCAATGCCGCCCGTTAGGTTCGGTGTTTTCTGACCAATCATCGCTTGCTCAACCGCATCGACGTCCGTTGTGCCCGCTTGAGTCACCGCGTTTGCCCACATTTTGAAGCCGATATAAGTCGCTTCCATTGGGTCGTTCGTTACGCGTTTTGGATTCTTCGTATAGGCTTTCCACGCTTTAATGAACGCTTCGTTTTCAGGCGTTTCAACACTTTGGAAATAGTTCCAAGCGGCTAAGTGCCCAACCAAGGGTTTAGTGTCTAAACCAGAAAGCTCTTCTTCACCCACAGAGAACGCCACCACAGGAATGTCTTCTGCTGAAATGCCTTGGTTGCCCAATTCTTTGTAGAACGGAATGTTGGCGTCACCGTTGATGGTCGAAACCACCGCGGTTTTCTTGCCTTCGCTGCCGAACTTCTTCACATCAGACACAATCGACTGCCAGTCAGAATGACCGAACGGCGTGTAATTAATCATGATGTCTTTCGCCGCAACACCTTTGGCTTTTAGGTAGGCTTCAAGAATTTTGTTGGTAGTACGTGGATAAACGTAATCGGTTCCAGCAAGAACAAAACGCTCTACGCCCAGATCGTTCATCAAATAATCCACCGCAGGAATGGCCTGTTGGTTTGGCGCCGCGCCTGTGTAGAACACGTTTTTAGACGACTCTTCCCCTTCGTATTGCACTGGGTAAAACATCAAACCATTCAATTCTTCCAATACAGGCAAAACCGATTTACGAGACACCGACGTCCAGCTACCGAAAATCACATCCACTTTGTCTTTGGTCAAAAGCTCACGACCTTTTTCGGCAAACAAAGGCCAGTTAGACGCAGGGTCAACTACGATGGCTTCTAGCTTCTTGCCAAGCAAACCGCCCTTTTTGTTTTGGTCGTCGACCATCATCAAGACCGTGTCTTTCAGCGTCGTTTCAGAAATTGCCATGGTGCCAGACAAGGAGTGCAACACACCGACCTTGATGGTTTCTGCTGCCAATGAAGGAAGCGCAATAAGCGTTGCACCAGAGAGCACAATCGCAGATGTAAGCGTTTTGATTTTCATAATTGGAGCCGTCCTATTGTGATTTATAATAGTGTTGAATCGTAGCAAGAGGTGTAAACACCTCGTATCAGTAGACCCAGTATTAAAAAATCACCGTCAGAAAGGTATGCGCGAAATGACTTACAGGGATACGTTATTTGACGTATATGGCAGCTTTATTCCCTCCCCTTTCTTCAAGGGTTCATCTCTTGATCTGTCCCTTCCCCTTATCACTTCCAAGGGGAAGGTTAGGATGGGGTTGCTCTTTGATTCCATTCAAACGCCTTGTATTCATGAGCTTTATTCCGCCAATTGTAAGGTAGGTCGTGGCTTTAGCCCGACGCGGAATTTAGGTTCCATTCAAACACTTTGTATTCTCAACCTTTATTCCGCTCTTTAATTCAGGAAAAGTTAACGCCTACCTTTTCTGTCACTTTAAAATAGAGCTTTAATGCGTGTTGTACACCTTGGTTGGCGTGCAATATTTCACGGCTTACATTCAACATTGTCGTTACTTGCGCCGCTGACACATCCAGTTCTTTGTTTTTATCTGCGGGGAAAAGGCGCAAGCTTTCCGCTATGTCTTCATTCAGCGCCTGATGTTGTTGGCTTATCATGTCGTTTAGTAGATGAAACTGATTTAGCCGCTGTTCATCAAGCATGTCGCTTTGCAAAAAACTCAGCTGGCGACGCAGTATTTCTTCCTGACTGTTGCTTATTTCTTGATTAAATAAGAGGCTGCTTTCACTGTCACCTTGACGGAATAGGTCTAAGTCGGATTGGATATCTTTTAAGCTTTTTAACGCAAAGACGTTATCACGAGCGCATTCCAGCAATAGGCTGATACGCTCAATCTGTTTAACGTTTAGCGATACGGATTCTAGGCGAATACTGTAATGTCGAATCAGTGTCTCAAGGCGCTTTAATCTCACGTAACCTTCGTTAAATCCTTCGTATTTCTTTGCCACCTTTTGCAAACTCTGCACTTGCTCTGGCGTACCTATCTGCAATGGTGAAAAATGAAACGACTGCATATTAAGTGTCATCCCCATTTCCAAAAGGTGGCGAACTTCTTTCTCTAAGGTAATTAACCCAGCGTCCGTTACTTCGGTCGATGTGTTGTGCAAATACAATGAAATGTATTCTTCTTCGTCCTTGCCAAAACGCTTACTTAGCCAATCGGAAAACTGCTTTAAAAAGGGCACAAACAAGAAGAGACCAATGAAGTTGAAGCTACTTTGAAACATTACAATGCCATACAAAGGATCGGTAATACCGACAAAATTCATGGCGCGGGGCAACAAGGGGAGCAGCACTAAGAAGGCAAAAACATCCACAACGAGATTATAAACAACATGAGCTAAGGCCAGTTGTTTCATAATACGAGATCCTCGTAAGCTCCCTAAAATAGTGGTACTCGTGGTGCCAATATCCGCACCAACGACCAACGCGGCGGCGGCGGGCAAATCCACAATGCCAGAATGCAATGCGGTTAAGGTAATGAGCGTCATCGCTGAACTGGATTGAATCATAGCGGTCATCAACATGCCCACCAGCAAATAGACCACGATGGGCATATTGCCTAGGCTAGACAGATCAAAAAGCAGCGGGAGCGTTTCAACCGCGTCTTTCATTTCCGACAAGCCAAAGATTAATAGCCCTAACCCAATAACGGCTTGAGCACCACTTCGCCATTCCGGACGGCGCTCAGAAAATAAATAAACAATGGAAGACAGGCCAAACAGAGGAAGAGCGATCGCGGCGAGATCCATTTTGAAGCCAATAGTGGTGACAATCCAACCACTAAACGTCGTGCCGAGGTTCGCTCCAAGAATGACACCAACGGCATTGAATAAGGGAATCATGCCTGCACTGGCAAACGCCAACACCATCAAACTGACCATAGAGCTACTTTGAACAATCGCGGTAATGGTTACCCCTGACGCGACACTGAATATAGGCTTCTCAGTAGAACGCGACAAAATTTTCTTAATACGATTGTTACCCAGTGACTGCAGCCCTTGCTCCAACTGATGCATGCCAAACAGGAAAATCCCTAAACCGACAATAGTGCCTAAAATGATATTCATACGCTGAATTATAATTCCCAAAGACGGTTCGAACCTAAAATAGGGTTCGTCATTATTCTTATAAAAATGGAAAAACCTTAACAACAAAGCTTAAGTCAGCCACCCTATTTAGGCAAAGCAATAATACGACAGCAACGCCGTGCGGCGTAAAGGGTTGATTTGGTGATTACTTCCCCACTTGATCAACTCTCTTCATTTTTCAATTGCTCGATCAACACCATAGCGCCCGCTTTCTTTTTGGTTCTATCTGGATAAGTCAGGTAGTAGGCTTTTCTTAGTGACAAGGTTATGTCACTGAGTGACACGAGTTGTCCTGTTCTCAATGCGTTCTGGATGAAGAGACCTTGGCCGAGTAGTAGACCTTTGCCTTGTATAGCGGCGTCGATGGCCATGCTGGAAAGATTGAATTGTGGGCCTTTGTTGGGTTGTCGGTTTTGGTAACCCGCGACAGTTAGCCAATCTTGCCAGTTGGGTAAAAACGCGTTGTCGTCTCCCCAATCAATATGAATCATTGGTTTTTCAAGCAATGCATCTAAATCACCCTGCGCCATTCCGTTAATCAAAGACGGGCTAGCAACTAAATGCACGTCGTCTTGGAACAGGAAGTCATGGTTCAACGACGCACACTGCTTACCAAAGCTAATCGTTGCGTCACATCGACTTAGACTGAAATCCACCGCAGAATGGCTCGCTTCGACGCGAATCTCAAGGTCTGGGTGCTTTTCCATTATTAGCAACACTTTGGGCATTAGCCACAAGCTCGCTACCGATGGCAGTGTGTTTAAAGTGAAAATAGACTGGGGTTTTAATTGGTCTAAACTGGCTTGCCCGCGCTGCAGGCTTTCAACTGCTTGGTTGGCAAAATACAAATATTGATGGCCGGCTTGAGTCAGTTCAACACCTTGCTTTGACCGCTCAAAAAGCAGAGTCTCAACATGCGACTCAAGCAGCTTAATTTGTTGGCTAACCGCCGCTGGCGTTATGCACAATGCCTTCGCGGTTTTCGCAAAGTTGCCAGTTTGTGCCGCATTGATAAAGGTGATCAAACTGTTTAAATTGGGCAATTTCAACATAATAATATCAAGCTGCTTTTCAATGTTAGGGAATGTGACATTCAACCAAATTGCCTTTCTTTTTTAGTGTTAAGAAATACTTAATGATGAATGCAAAAAATATTGATTTAACCACACGGAAAACTTTACTAGTCTGAACATCATCCTATGTCTTATTAAACGCGATGAAAAGATCAATACAGCAAAGGGGGAATGATTATGCCATTATCAGATTCGATGAATAAAGCCGCCTACCCTATTGAAAATAGTGACTTTAGAGCCGAATGTAAAAAAACGCTGTCAGAAAATGGCGCGTTGGTTTTGCCAAATTTTCTGAATGGAGAAACCATTCAAGCCATTATTCAAGAAGGGGAAGCCAAGAAAAATCTCGCTTGGTTTACCCAATCGACCCATAACGTTTACTTAACCCATGTCGACAACAATTACGACACTGAACACGCGAGAAACAAACAAGTCAGTTCGTCTAAAGGCTGCATTACCGATGATCAAATCGACCCAACATCGCCGCTGAGACAGCTTTATGATGCGCCTTTGTTTCGGGCGTTTCTCGCCAGTGTATTGGACGAAACGGCGCTTTATAACTACGCAGATAACCTCTCGTCTATCAACTTACACTACGCCAGCGAAGGACAAGAACTCGGCTGGCATTTCGACAATTCGTCTTTTGCCATTACCTTGTTAATTCAAAAGCCGGAGTCTGGCGGTGTGTTTGAATACATTGAAAACATGCGTGACGCCGACGCGGGTGAAATGAATTACAGCGGCGTGAGTGAGGTGCTTGCGGGACAGAAAAAAGTCAAGAAATTGGCGATCGAACCCGGCGCTTTGGTGCTTTTTCGTGGTCGAAATGCCATTCACCGAGTCACGCCAACACAAGGCAAGATCACTCGCATGTTGGCCGTGCTGGCGTACAACTCACAACCGCATATAGCTCTCTCTGAAGCGGCCAGCAAAACCTTTTACGGTCGAGTAAAATAGCCGCAATATTTCACAATAAACGCTCATCAAAAGCGCTCATTTCTATTTTTATGTGTAAAAAAAAGCCCTGCACGTAACACGTGTAGAGCCTTTGTTTTATTTATACACCAAGCGGCTTAATGGCTTACGCGTTTAACTGCTTAACCATGGCTTCGGCTACAGCGTGTGCGCTCGCCGGATTTTGACCTGTGATCAAACGACCGTCTTCAATGATGAAAACATTCCAAGGTTTTACCTTGCTGTAACGGGCGGCTTTGCGCGCTAAAGATTCTTCTAGTAAAAATGGAATATCAACAATGGTGCCGTAGTCGATTTCTTCTTCACGTGTAAAACCCGTCACCGATTTATCGGCAATTAACGCTTCTCCAGTGCTCAGAGTAATCGGCAATAACGCAGCAGGTCCGTGGCATACCGCACCGATAATACCACCCGCTTCGTAATGCGCTGCGCTCAATGTGGCGAAGTCTTCATTGCTCGCTAAATCTGTCAATAAACCAAAGCCGCCAGGGTAAAAAACAGCGTCGTAATCGGCGATTTTAACGTGTGAAACAGGCAGTGAATTGTTCACGCGATTTTGAAAGTTTTCATCGGCTAACACAGCTTGATTAACGTCGTCATTTTCAATATCCGTTCCGTAAATAGGAACCTTGCCGCCATGAATGGAAGCGATATCGTAATCAATACCGTTTTGCGTAAACACATGCAAAGCGTGTGTAATTTCTGGTGAATAAGTGCCGTTGGCTTGGTCGGTCGTGCCAAGTGTGGCGTGATTGGTAACGGGAATCAGAATTTTTTTCATGGTGGGTCCTCTATGGTGTTTTGTTGTTACTGATGTTGCTGTTGATATTGTCATTGATGTAGTCACTATAGAATGTCCCTGATAATTTGATAATATACTGTTTCGTGGAAACACTATTGCTATATGGCAACAATGGAGAACGCAGTGGACAGTTTTGAGGGGATTATTGAATTTGTTGCCGTGGCAGAACGACGAGGTTTTTCCGCCGCCGCCAAGCAATTGGGTTGCAGCACGAGTAATGTCAGTCGACAAATCGCCAGACTAGAAGAACGACTTGGTTGCGCCCTACTGTCTCGCACCACGCGTTTGGTGAGCTTGACGGACAACGGCACGGTCTATTATCAGCAGGCGAAAGATTTACTGATTGGATTACAACAAGCCAATGAGCAAGTGAACCAACAGCAAATCAAGCTGACAGGCACGTTACGAGTCAGCGCGGCTGGCGGCTTTGCGGAACACTTTATTGCACCCGCCTTAGTGTTGTTTGCTCAGAATCACCCAGAACTCACCATAGACATGGACTTCAACAGTCGCATGGTGAACTTTGTGGAAGACGACTTGGATTTTGTGATTCGTTATGGCGAGCTAACGGATTCCAACTTGATCGCTCGTAAGCTGGTAAATCGCCCTTTGATGGCGGTGGCGACCAAAGCGTATTTACAACAACACGGCGAGCCCAAACACCCGAGCCATTTGAAAAGCCATAGCTGCATTGTCTCGAACAATGACGTGTGGAAGTTCGACCATGAAAATGGCCCAGAAAGCATCAAAGTAAAAGGCCGTTGGCGCAGCAACAACGCCAATTCCGTATTAGATGCGTGTCTGCGCGGCTTGGGCATTGCCTACATGCCGCAAAGTACCTTTCAATCTGCAGTTGCCGATGGTCGTCTAGTGCCGGTGCTAGAACCTTATTGGGGAAAAGGCACCAGCAGTTGGATTGTGTATAAAAATAAGCGTTTCATGCCATTGCGCGCTCGACTCGCCATTGATTTTCTCATTCAACATTTCGCCAATTGGGAAGAACGAGAAACCACCCACCCATTACCCTAATGTGCAAATACCTGACACCACGTTGCAATTTCGCTATTAGCCCAAATTATAGACAGCTTGCTGTTTCACTAAGGGTTAAGTTATCCATGTTTATCATTAAATTGATCTTGTCTCTCCTTGTTCTGTTTGGCATTGCCATTTATGTCATCAATTTGACTCTCGTTGCCAAACCTGGCGCGGTCGCTGGCATTGAATCGACGCATTACCAAGGAAACAAGTTTCGTAATGCGGCGCCCCGAACACCAATGCCTTTTTCAGAAACAGCGGCGTTGTGGTTGCGTTTTTTTACGGAGAAAAAAGTGGGCACCACGCCAGATATCACCATTCCGGTTCAGCCCATTAGCCAAGCCGATTTGAACGCGCTGAGTAACGACACCCTGCACGTGGTGAAGCTCGGCCATTCCTCTATTTTGCTGAAAGTGTACGGCGAATATTGGCTGATCGATCCAGTGTTTTCTGATCGCGCTTCGCCCTTCAATTTTATGGGACCACAACGCTTCCACCAGCCACCGATTTCCTTAGACGAGTTACCACCAATCGATAAAGTACTGATTTCACACAATCACTACGACCATTTAGACAAAGCCAGCGTCATAGTATTATTAGGCAAAACTAAGCAATTTTTTGTGCCAACAGGCGTAGATGGTGATCTCATTTCATGGGGCGTAGAACCGGGTAAAATCACCACGTTCGATTGGTGGCAAGAAGAAGAAACCAGCCAAGGCACAGTGGCGTTCACACCGACACAGCATTTCTCAGGCCGTGGCATGGGCGATGGCAATTCAACTTTATGGGGTTCTTGGGTTATTAAAACACCGCAGCAAAGCCTCTATTTTAGTGGCGACTCAGGTTACTTTTCAGGCTTTAAAGAGATTGGGGACAAGTACGGGCCATTTGATCTCACCATGATAGAAACCGGTGCATACGACAAGGATTGGGCCGACATTCACATGACGCCAGAGCAAAGCGTTCAAGCCCATATCGACTTGCAGGGAAAAACCATGATGCCAATTCACAACGGCACATTTGATCTCGCTTTCCACACGTGGCACGACCCGTTTGATCGGGTGGTTGCTGAATCAGAACGCCGCAATGTCGCCTTGAGCACGCCAGAATTTGGGCAGATTTTTAACATTAACGCTCTTCCACCGCTGACCCCCTGGTGGAAAAAAAGCGTCACAGAATAACGCCTTAACAATGAAGTCCGCGTTAACTCAGAATGGGAAATTGGTTTTACGGCTTTTTGTATTTCATTACGTGCTGCGGGCCGGAAGGGCCGCCGTGATATAGCGTATTGGTGTCTTGAAAACCGCTTTTTAAATAGAGGTTTTTGGCTGGGTCGTTTTTGGCGTTGACTGTTAAAAAGACACCGCTGTGATTGGGGAAAGTCGCCGTTAGGTAATCCGGCAAAAGGTGAAGCGCTTGCTTGGCGTAGCCTTTCCCTTGGTGATGTTTGTCGATGAAAAATTTACGAAGCCCAAGGCTATGTGGTGTGGCAAAGTCATTGGTTTGCTCATAAACGGTATCGATCAAGAAAAAGCCGACCACTTGATGGTCGTCAGCCAGAATCACATGCGGCCGAATTTGCGCATTGACAATTGCCAGTATGTCATCGATAGAACCCACGAATTGTCGCTGATCCTCTCCCACGCCAAGTGCAATAACGTCACCCACATGCTGAGATGTCATTTTTTCTATTGCGATCACGGTGCCTCCTATCAACATAAAATCCAGTTACGTTTCCAAATGACCTATTAATAAAATATCCGAGCGCATTTTTCTACCCTTTCTCCTTAAAAGTGATCCGTAAATAAAAGGCCCCGAAGGTGGGGCCTTTACACCTCAAGCAGAAACAGCAATACCAAAGCACAGTTTATTGTTATCCAAATCCCTGACATAAGCGGAGAAATAAGGCCCGCGCGGGTTTGGTTTTCCCTCGCAACGCCCTCCCAATTCAATCGCTTTTTTATGCAAACGCGTTACCTCGTCCATGGAATCGACACCAAAACCAAGCATGGTGCCATTGCCATTCGTGGCAGGTTCTTCATCAAAGGGAATCGCCACAGCAAAAGCCGTCTCTGCATTTTGCCAATAGGTCATTCTTTCCGTCGCGAACGTTCGAGTAAAACCCGTTTCTGCAAACAACGCATCGTAGAATGTAACAGACGCCGACATATCATTTGTGCCAAGCACGAAGTAGTTCATTTTCATTATTAAGGTTTCCTAATTTATACGAAGAAGTGGAAAATCAATCATCAGAAATAACGATCAGAAAGATCACTCAGTAGCCGTCGAGCTCACCGCAGAGGCAAAATACGCCATAATTTCCGCTCTGGTCATTTCGTTCGTTTTATTCGAAAAACAATAATAATCGGGACGTTGATCACTAAAATATTGCATGTCCATTTCAATACCATCGAGGCCTGAAAAGATCCCTACTGACATGTTATAAGCGCCGCTTTCTTTCAGCTTATAAAATAAATGCGTGCCACACTCGGCACAAAAGCTCCGCGACGCCCATGCCGAAGAGTCATACTCTTTGATGTGATCTTGGCCTTCAATCAATACATCAGTTCCACATTGAACCGCAAAGAAAGGCGCGCCGCCCCACCCGCGACAAGAATCGCAGTGGCAAACGGTAAATTTAGGATTAATCTGATTGGCCGCGATGGTCACCGCGCCACATAAACACTGTGCTTTTGCTTTTAGCATTAGGCTGCTCCTTAGAAATTGAAGGCTTTTGAATGAACCTCTCAATGCATTCTATGAGCACCTAATGACAGCCCTATGTCAGGGGTTAGAGCTTATTTATAAGAAAAATAAAAGTCATTTACCATATCGACAAAAATAGTCTTCTAACGTCATATCGTGAGGCGTGAATGTGTTGGAGCGCAAATCGAGGTTTTGTATTCTGTCCAAACGAAAGTTTCTAAAATCTTGTCGTAAACGACACCAAGCAACCAGCATCCAACCGTTCCTCGTGTTTAATAAAGCAAACGGCTCAATCTGCCTTTTCGTCAGTCGATTGGCTTCATCCATATAGCCGATATCGGTGAGAAAGAAATTCGTTAATGCACATTGTAGCGTCGATAAATGATCGCTGTTTTTCTCTTGCGTCTTCATTTGGCTGAATTGCGTTCGTTCCGAGAGAAAATTCACCTTCGCCTTATTCTCACTGTTCAGCGACGACTTAATCTTATCAATGGCATTGGAGTATTCTTTTACCAGTGACGAATCCTTATTATTGAGCACCAACTGCTCCACCATCACCAAGGCATTCGCTTCGTTTTCAGTAAACATTATTGGCGGCAAACGATAGCCTTCGACCATGCGATAGCCTTTGCCCTCTTCCGTGTAAATCGGAATGCCTGAACTTTCCAACGCGCGAATGTCTCGGTAAATCGTCCTGACACTGACAGAAAAGCGAGCGGCCAATTCCGTCGCCGTCACCAAGGATCTTGCTTGTAATTGCGTCGTAATCGCCGTTAACCGCGAGAGCCGTTTTACATTGCCGTCACTCAAAGCGCTTCCCCCTATATAAAGCCCAAAAAATCACCTTCCCACAAACCAAAAAAAATGCCGTTAAGATTGTCATCTTAACGGCATTTGATATTCGCTTTATGAACCGACTACTTTAGTCTTGGTTGATAAAGTAGTTGATCACGTAAGCTGGAAGGTCCGCTGCGTTCACAACGATTTGTTCCATTGTGTCACGGTCACGAACGGTGACTGGTGCGCCTTCTTTTTCGATTGAATCGAAATCGACAGTCACACATATAGGTGTGCCGACTTCGTCATGACGACGGTAACCTTTACCTACGTTACCGGTGTTTTCATAAAGAATACGACCCAAGCCCAGTTTTTGAAGCTTGTTTTTCAATTCTTTCGCTAACGCAACGATCTCTGGCTTGTTCTTTTTAAGCGGCATGATAGCGACTTTGATCGGCGCTAGATGTGGCTTAAATTTAAGCACGGTACGAGTCGAACCGTTTGGCAGCTCTTCTTCTGTGTAGGCTTCTGTCATTACAGCAAGCAAACCACGGTCTAGACCAGCAGAAGGTTCGATACAGAAAGGGATTTCCCACTTGTTCGCTTCAAGGTCACGGATCGCCAATTTGGCCGTAGAATGTTCGTTCTTTTTCACTTTCGCGGTGATGTCGAATTCGTCTTGCGCCTTGGTGTGAGAACCCAAATCGTAGTCGGTACGGTTGGCGACGCCTTCTAGCTCTTCAAAACCATGTGGAAACTTGTACAAGATATCCACAGTCGATTTTGAATAATGCGACAGGTCGTCGCCGGTGACGTATTCAAACTGGATGTTTTCTTCTGCTAGACCTTGATCCAACCACCACTGTTTACGAGCGCCAACCCAGAATTCATGCCATTTTTCATCTTCGCCTGGCTTGCAGAAGAATTCCAATTCCATTTGTTCGAATTCACGAACACGGAAGATGAAGTTACGCGGCGTAATTTCGTTACGGAAAGATTTACCAATTTGCGCAATACCGAAAGGCAAGGTGCGAGAAGTAGAATCCACGACGTTTTTGAAGTTAGTGAAAATACCTTGTGCGGTTTCTGGACGAAGGTACGTGTAAGAATCTTCGTTTACCATTGGGCCGACGTTGGTTTTAAACATCAAGTTGAAGTCACGAGGCTCTGTCACATTGGTCGAACCACAGTTATCACAGACTTTGATGTCTTTCATGTGGTCGGCGCGCAAACGAGATTTACATTCGTGGCAATCGACCATTGGGTCTGTGAAGGTGTCTTCATGACCAGAGTATTTGTAAACGTGTTTGTTTTGGACAATCGCTGCATCCAACCCTTCTACGTCATCACGTTCGTAAACCATCGAACGCCACCACGCGGCTTTTAGGTTGTTTTTTAATTCAATACCTAGCGGACCGTAATCGTAAGCGCCTTGCATACCACCGTAGATTTCACTGCCTTGGAAAATAAATCCGCGACGTTTACATAGGGAGACGAGTTCATCCATTGTTTTAGCTGGCATTTCTAAACACACCTTAAGCAAAATTCATTAATAAGGACATAAAACCCATATGGCTTCATGTTCAAGCAATCGTTATAGCCGGACATTGTACTCTTTGCCCGTATTTCGCTCAATGGCGATTCACAGATCAAGCACGACAAAAACTTTACACATTTATGCACAGAAATAGGACAAATTAAGGAACAGAGTTGCTGTTTTAAAGTCTATTTTGTTAGATAATTCGTTTGGCTTACATAGTCTTTCTTCAAAGCGTTTTTTCATTATTACAGGTATAAGCATGCTTTCTTATAAACCCGTTGTCTTTACATTAGCCATCTTGAGCATTCTTCCTCTTTTTTTTACGACTTACTTAAGCCTGACGCATAAAATGTTTCTGGATACATCCGGCATCACGCTGTTTGCGATGTATGGCGCTATTGTGCTGAGTTTTTTATGCGGCGTGATCTGGGGGCAAGTCATTGAGCAACCAGAGAACAATAACGGAAAAAAACTTTTAATTTCCTCGTACCTTATTATGTCTGCCGCATGGATCGCCCTGCTTTTCAAAACGCCAGAGCTGTCTGTGGTGTTTCTATTGCTCGGTTTGATCACGATTTTTTGGGTAGAAGTGCATTGGTTAAAACCAGAGAATTCGGAAAAATCGTATCATTTTTCGCTGCACTTTTGCTTAACCTCCGTTGCCTCTATTTTGCATTTATTGGTGCTGTACCCAAGCTACTAGCAATACACACTGATCTAACCTTCCGTTAACTGCGTATCACTCATAACTAACTTAACAATCAATACAACAATCAAAAATGAGTGATACACCATGCTAACCATTTTCTACGATGGCCATTGCCCACTTTGCGCCGCTGAAATGAAAACACTGCAGTCCCTCGACACAAAAAACAGGCTGCGGTTAGAAGACATTCACGCCGATCACTTCCAACAAAACTACCCGTATATAGACCCTATTGAGGCGGATAAAATACTGCACGGCCAGCTCGCCGATGGCAAAATCATCACAGGGCTCGATGTCACTTGCTTAGCTTGGAAGCTGGTTGAAAAACACCAATGGATACAAATCCTGCGTTGGCCGATCATTCGTTTTATCGCGGATATTAGCTATCGTTTTTTTGCTCGATATCGCCATCAAATATCCTCTTTTATTTCCAGAAAACCGCGCTGCGATGCATGCCAAAATAAAAAATGTGATCTATAGTACATTTGTTTTCATTCTCACCTTCGTTGAGGTTTTTTTTGTATGCCATCATTCTATGCGCTGGTCATTGGCGCCAGCAGCACCATTGCCAAAGCCGCTATACATCAATTCGAAGACGATTCAAACTGCCTTGGTGTTTTTGCTGTCAGCCGCTATTTTCCGGTTCCTACACAAAACACAAAAACCACGTATCTGGCGTGCAACAATACGGAATCTAGCATCAGCGAAGTGTGCCAAATTCTGGCGCCTGTATCGGGTAAAATCACCAAAGTCTTAATCTGCAACGGTCTATTGCACGACGACAACATCACGCCAGAAAAACGACTAGAAGACATTAGCGCGTCGCAACTCGAAGCCGTATTTCATGCAAACAGCATTGTTCCCATGTTGTGGTTGAGCCATTTACTGCCGCTTTTACAAGGTAAAAATAACACCCAAGTGGCACTATTCAGCGCTCGAGTAGGCAGCATTTCAGACAATAAAATGGGCGGTTGGTACAGTTATCGTGCGTCAAAAGCGGCGTTAAACATGCTGATTCAAACCAGCGCGGTGGAATACGCCAGAAGAGCAAAAAACGTCAAACTCATTGCTTTTCACCCCGGCACCACAGATACGCCACTATCCAAGCCTTTTCAGCAATCGGTTCCAAAAGACAAACTCTTTAGTGCCGCCTTTGTGGCCACACAATTATTGTCCATCATGGAAAACATACCAATGGACAATGAAGCCGCGTATTTAGACTGGAACAACCAAACCATTGAGTGGTGATTGAGCGCCCCCCCCCCCCGTAACGCGAGCGCCGTAATAGTCACGTCTTCTTTCCTGTATTCGAAAAAAACGTATTGCCATGAAAGAGTTGGAGCCGCATATGTTACTCTCGACCTAAAAGAGAACAATTTATGGAACACCTAGACTCAACCGATCGTAAAATCCTTCAACTGTTACAGCACGATGGCAGCCTGAGCGCGACGCAAGTGGCGGACAACATTGGCTTGTCTCAATCCCCCTGCTGGCGACGCATCAATCGGTTACAACAAGAAGGTTTTATTCGCTCAACACAAGCGATTTTGGACAGGAATAAACTGGGGTTGGGCATCGTGGTGTTGGTCAATATTAAATTGTCTTCACACGGAAGAAAGATGCTGGATGAATTCGAGCAAGCCATTGTCGACTTCCCCGAAGTGGTGGAATGTTGGACGATTTCTGGGGCGATGGATTACAGTTTAAGAGTGGTGTCAAAGAGCATTGAAAGCTACGAGCACTTCTTACGCAGCCAGTTACTTCAGCTGCCACACATCCAAGAAGCGCAAAGCCATTTCACCATGCGTGAAGTCAAAAACATCACCACATTGCCATTAGATTTTTAATGATTAACACAGCAACGATTTATTTCAGTAATGGGTCGTCTTTTGGAAGCAGCTTTTGAATCCATAATGCCAGTTTGTGCTTCATGCTCGGCAAGTCTTCTTTGTCGGCTGGCAACGCCACAACCAATTTATCCAACACCAATAGTCGATAAATCGCCTCGGTCTTTTCGTTCGCGGACATGGTGGCAGAAAAGCCTTCGTAACCACGTTTGAGCGCATAGTTTTCGCCCACTTGAATGGCTTTTTTACTCAGTGCTGCTTCGTTCTTAATCTTTTTCATCGTTTTCCTTACCTCTGGCTTTAAGTCCCATTAATGGATTGAAACACCAATACGCTGGAAGGCGATTGTCGACACTTCAATAAAAGCACGAACAGAACATCTGACCTGACTCTATCAGCTTTTTAGCGGCTTCCAAGCACTTCTGCCGAATAAATCCAAAAAATCACTTAATAAACACAATGTTACCGAGAATCAGCAACCTAGAAAACAGCAATATACGACTAAAGGCTAATCAACAAAAAACAAAACTGTCGACAATCCCACTTGATTAAGCGCATAAACGCGGCTATAAAGAAGCACATTGTCAACAATAAAGCGTTTAGCCTTTTTATGAGCAACCTTATTTCCATCAAATCTGCGACCTTGTCAGAAGACATAGCCCAGCAGCTTATCAGCGCCATTGTGCAAGGCCACATTCCTCAAGGCAGTAAAATATCCGAGCCTGAGCTGGCCAAACAGTACGGCGTTTCTCGTGGGCCGCTCCGCGAAGCCATCGTGAAATTAGAAGGCTTGGGGCTCGTCACACGCACCGCCAATATTGGCGCGCGCGTGATCAAGCTAAACATTCAAGACATGCTCGACACCTTTACCATGCGCGAAGCCTTAGAAGGCATGGCAGCCAGACTGGCGGCAATAACAATGCAAACGGAAGAAGTTCGCAGCTTGTACGCTTTGCTCGACAAACATCAGGCGTATTTAGACGACAATCAAGACGAGCATTATGTTCAACAAGGTGGCAATGACGACTTTCATCTACGCATCATTCACGCCAGCGGTAACGCAAAATTGATTCGCCTTTTAACCGAAGAGCTGTATGCCGTTATCCGCATGTATCGTCGCCATACGGCGGATCAACGTAATGATCCACGCCAAGCCTTGCGAGAACACCGCGCCATTTTAGACGCGATTGCCAATCACGAAGGCGATCTCGCTGAGCTGTTAATGCGTCGTCATATTAGTCGCGCCAGCCAACTATTAAAGCAAGCGATGGAGCAAACCGTCCTCGCTTCACCGCCATAACATGCCCCCGTTTAAGAGAGGATAATAATGACAAAAATACGCTCAGCTGGCGCGCGCTTTAGACAAGCCGTTGCTACACAGTCCCCATTACAGGTCGTCGGTGCCGTTAATGCCTATTGCGCCATGATGGCGGAACAAACCGGACATCATGCGCTTTATCTCTCCGGTGGCGGTGTCGCCAACGCCTCCTACGGTTTGCCAGATCTTGGTATGACCGATTTACACGATGTATTAGAAGATGTATCTCGCATCACCTCGGCGTCTGACTTGCCGCTATTGGTCGACATCGATACCGGCTTTGGTGGCGCATTCAATATCACTCGAACCATTCAACAAATGGAAAAAGCCGGCGCGGCGGCAGTGCATATTGAAGACCAAGTCCAGCAAAAACGCTGCGGCCATCGTCCAAACAAAGCCATTGTGAGCCAAGGCGAAATGGTGGATCGCGTGAAAGCCTGTGTGGATGCTCGCGTTGATGAAAACTTTGTCATCATGGCGCGAACTGATGCGTTGGCCGTGGAAGGCATGGAGTCCGCCATTGAGCGTGCCATTGCTTGCGTTGAAGCCGGTGCGGATATGATTTTCCCCGAAGCCATGATCACCTTGGATCAATACAAAGAATTTGTCGCGGCCGTTAAAGTACCGGTGTTAGCGAACATCACAGAATTCGGCGCCACGCCGCTATTCAGCAAAGAAGAGCTCGCCAGCGTTGGCGTTGACTTGGTGCTTTACCCTTTAAGCGCGTTTCGCGCGATGAACAAAGCCGCCCTCAATGTTTATCAGCATTTATTGAACGACGGTCACCAGCGTGATGTTGTCGATTCCATGCAAACTCGCAACGAATTGTATGAATTTCTGAATTATCACGAATACGAAAACAAACTGGATGCGCTTTTTTCCAAAAAATAAACACGCTAAAAAATGAACTAGTGCACTGACAATCTACTGATTTCTCAACTAAAAATAACAATGGAGAATGAACATGAGCAAAATACTTTCAGGCGCCGGCTTACGAGGCCAAAGCGCAGGTGAAACCGCACTCTGTACCGTCGGCAAAGCGGCATCAGGGTTAACTTATCGTGGTTATGACATCGATGTTTTGGCCGACAAAGCCAGCTTCGAGGAAGTCGCTTATCTTTTACTGTATGGCGCGTTACCAAACCGTACTCAGCTGCACGATTACGAACACAAGCTAATGAGTTTACGCAGCTTGCCAGAAGAACTGAAAGCCGTTTTGGAGCTGATCCCAAAAAGCGCTCACCCAATGGATGTAATGCGAACCGGTTGTTCTTTTTTGGGCAACCTTGAACCCGAATTGCCTTTTGAAAAACAACCTTCGTTGGCGTTACACGCCGCTGATCGATTGGTCGCTACGCTGCCAGCGATGGTCGTGTATTGGTATCGCTTCACCCATGATGGCGTTCGCATTAACACACACAATGCGCATGTGCCGTCGTTGGCCGCGCATTTCTTGACCATGCTGCATGACGACGTGCCAAGCGACCTTCATACGCAAGTCATGAACGCCTCACTTATTTTATACGCAGAGCATGAATTCAATGCGTCCACCTTTACCGCTCGGGTTTGCGCTTCGACGTTATCGGACATGCATTCTTGCGTCACCGGTGGCATTGGAAGTTTACGCGGCCCATTGCACGGCGGCGCCAACGAAGCCGCCATGGACATGATTGAACCATGGAAATCCGCCGAAGAAGCCGAAGCCGCGTTGCTGCAAAAACTCGCCAACAAAGAAAAAGTCATGGGCTTTGGTCACGCTATTTACAGTGAGCGAGATCCTCGTAATGACATCATCAAAAAATGGGCGAAAAAACTCAGCGAAGCAGTAGGTGACGATCATTTGTATGCGGTTTCTGAACGCTGTGAAGCCGTCATGTGGCGCGAGAAAAAGCTTTTCTGTAACGCGGATTTCTTCCACGCCAGCGCCTATCGATTTATGGGCATTCCGACCAAGTTGTTCACACCGATTTTCGTTTGCTCTCGCGTCACCGGCTGGGCCGCTCACGTTATGGAACAACGCGCCAACAATCGCATCATTCGCCCAAGTGCCGATTACATTGGCCCGGATCATTCAGAGTGGGTCGACATCGATCACCGAGCTTAAAGAAACAATAAATCTAACGAATAAGGACACACAATGAGCGCCAACGTAGATCTAAACAACCGCCCTGATTATGATCAAGTTATTCAGGACATCGCAGATTATGTACTCAACTTCAAAGTAGAAAACAAAGACGTATTAGACACCGCCCGCAACTGTTTAATGGACACGCTAGGCTGTGGTTTGCTGGCATTGCGCTTCCCTGAATGCACCAAACACTTAGGGCCAATTGTTCAAGGTACGGTTGTACCAAATGGTGCGCGGGTTCCGGGTACTTCTTTGTCATTGGACCCTGTTAAAGCCGCATGGGATATTGGTTGTATTATCCGCTGGTTGGATTACAACGACACCTGGTTGGCCGCAGAATGGGGGCACCCTTCAGACAACCTTGGCGGCATTTTGGCAACGGCAGATCATTTATCTCAAGTCCGACTGTCGAATGGCGAAGAACCACTTCTTATGCGAGACGTGTTGGATGCCATGGTCATGGCGCATGAAATCCAAGGGGTTATCGCACTAGAAAACTCGTTTAACCGAGTGGGTTTGTGTCACGTTTTATTGGTACGAGTGGCGTCGGTTGCTGTGGTCACTAAAATGATGGGCGGCGACCGAGAGCAAGTCATGGCGGCGATCTCGCAAGCTTGGGTTGATGGTTCTGCGCTGCGTACCTATCGCCACGCGCCAAACGCTGGGTCACGTAAATCGTGGGCGGCGGGCGATGCAACATCACGTGCGGTACGCTTAGCGGACATGTCGATGCGCGGTGAAATGGGCATTCCGTCTGTCTTGACCGCGCCACAATGGGGTTTCTATGACGTGTCTTTTTCAAAAACCAACAAAGACCAAGCCATCAAGCCCGAGGCTCAACGCCAGTTTTCTTTCCCTCAGGATTTCGGCGTTTACGTGATGGACAATATTTTATTTAAAATCTCTTTCCCTGCGGAATTCCATGCTCAAACAGCAGCGGAAGCCGCTGTAACTTTACACGCTCAAGTCAAAGACCGTTTGTCTGACATTGAGAAAATTGTCATTCGCACCCATGAATCAGCGATTCGGATCATTTCCAAATCCGGCCCATTGGCCAACGCCGCTGACCGCGACCATTGTTTGCAATACATGACCGCCGTGCCATTGGCGTTTGGTAATTTGATTGCAGAGCATTACGAAGACGATTTCCACGCGGCGCACCCGATCATTGATGAATTGCGTGACAAAATGGACATTGTTGAAGACAAACGCTTTACGGCGGAATATTTAGAAGCCGATAAGCGCTCTATCGCCAACGCGATTCAAGTCTTCTTTAAAGATGGTAGCAGCACAGAAGAAGTCGTGGTGGAATACCCCGTGGGTCATCGTCGACGTCGTGAAGAAGGCATCCCTTTGTTGGAACAAAAATTTAAAAACAACCTGGCGACTCGATTCCCTCATCGCCAATGCGATCGTATTTTCACCCTGTGTAAAGACCAAGCCACATTAGAAAACACACCAGTGAATCGCTTTATGGATTTATTCGTTATCGCCTAATCTCGCCGCATACTTTCCCTCCAAAACACCCATTTTTAATGGGTGTTTTTTTTGATTTTATTCATAACAAATAGAGTCAAATCTCGATAATTATTTAATACAATCCTTATTGAAATAAATTGTAACTGATTGTTCTTGCGTGTATCTTCCATTTCAAATAAGAAAGATTCCCACAAACTCTCCCCATTTTTTAAGGATAATGACCCATGTTTTCTTTCTTCAAAAAAGCACCATTACCAAAACAGTTAGGCATAGGAACGCTCTTCACTGTTTTAGTTATTTTCACAATATTAGTCTTCATTCTGGGAAGATTATTTAGTTATGAAGTGAACGACATTGTCAGTGGTCACCAAAAGAAAGAAGCCGCCTTAGTGGCTGAACAACTCGAAAGCAAATATCAATTGTTGATTAAAATCGCCGATGGTTTTGGTGGCGTATTAAGCCAACAGCTAAAATCCGTCACCATTGATACCAACCGCATGTCTCAAATAAACAATGAGTCGATTCCCACTATTCTTCTTAATGACACCGCTTTAAATGGCCATTCACAGTTTCTAACCGATTTTGCAACCGCGTCTCGATTGGACGTCAGCTTGTTGCTAAAAACCAGAAATGGCTTAACGCGCATCAGCACAACCGTGAAAGACGCCAGCGGTCGCGCCATCAATGGCAGCCGACAGAACGCGCCCATTGCACTTAAAGCGTTACAAACTGGCAACGCAATTACCGAGCAGGTCACTTTGCAGAACAAACACTATATTGGCCACTACGAAAGCGTCCCTGGCCATCCTAACTTATTGATAGAATTGCTCATTCCTTATTCCGCTATTCTCAAGTCGTCTGCAGACTCCATTAATGCCATGCAATTCGGAAAAAGCGGTTATATCTATGTCACGGACACAGGTGAAAATGAAGGCACATTGCTCATTCACCCAAGTTTGGCGGGTAAAAACTTATACTCATTGTATCCTGAGTTAAAAAGCACCTTCCAAGACATGTACAAAGACGACAACGGTATTATTTCTTACTCCCTTAAAATCGCGGGAAAAGATGATAAAGCGCGCTCTTCAAAGGCCATTTATCAACACGTAAAAGGTTGGAATTGGGTCGTGACGTTAAAATCGTATAACGATGAATACCAAGAAGAAATCGATATTATCCTGTATTTAATTGCCGCCATTTCCATTGTCGCCGCCGTATTATTAAGCTTGATTTTGTGGTTATTTATCCGCCGTGCGCTGTCACCTTTAAAAGAGATTTCAACCGCGCTTCATGCCTTGGGCCAAGGCAACCTGGCTTTCCGCTTTGCCAACAAACAAGACAATAGCAGCCGCAATGAAATGGCGATGCTTCAAAACGACACAATTGTGATGCGCGACAACTTGATTAAGCTGGTCAATAACATCATGACGTCCAGCAATGAGTTATTGCTTTCCACCGAAGGCATTTCAATCGCCAACAGTAACCTACGAAAAAGCGCTCACGATAGCCAAGACGCCAGCGCTCAAGTGGGCTCGGCCATCACACAAATTGCGGCGTCCATTCAAGAAGTGGCGCAAAGCTCTAACCAAGTGTCGGAAGAATCCATTGAAGTCAGACAATTAACCGAAGAAGGCAACGCGGCGGTGAAGAATGTAGAAAGCACGGTCAGCGCTCTTTCTTCCGCGTTTAGCCAAGCATCTGAAACCATTAAAGAAGTGGAAAACAGCTCGAAGAACATTGGCGACGTTGTCACCGTTATCAATAATATAGCGGAGCAAACCAACTTACTGGCGTTGAACGCCGCGATTGAAGCCGCCCGAGCGGGTGAACAAGGCCGAGGCTTTGCGGTGGTCGCAGATGAAGTACGAGTGCTGGCACAACGTACGCAGCAATCCACGGAAGAAATCCGCAACGTCGTCGAAATACTGCAAAGCAATAGCCGTTCAGCCGTCAGTGACATGGAAGAAGGTCGTAACCAAGTGGACAACAGCGTGCAACAAGCAAATCACGCCAATGCGCTGTTAAGTCGAATCTATCAGTCGATTCAAAACGTTGAAATGGGCATCAATAATGTCGCATCGGCAACAGAAGAACAAAGTGTCGCATCTACGCAAATTCGTCAAAATGCCGAGGAACTGCAAACGTCCGCTCAAGGCACACTGACATTGGCCAGTACGTCGCAAGAGCACAGCGAACACATTCGCCAATTAACGGCGAAGCTGCAAAAAGACTTATCCACGTTTACCTTAAAGTAAATAACAAACGCACTGAGCGTTGGCGCTTCCTTGTGGTCACAGTATGATAGTGTGACCACAAGGAGACTTTATGCTTTTATCTGACAACCATCGCCACTGTTTTTTATTAACAGGTTCGATCCATGACGTTTTGTCGGATTTTTTTCGTCTCAGCAAACACCTTTCTACACCACTGATTTACGCTCACGATGTGTCGCAATACAACGCACTAAATCATTCTATTTTTCACAATTCAGACGTTCGCACCTGCTCCTTTAAACAAGCTCGACAAGAGCTAGGCAGTACGCACGATGCTATTTTAGTGGACTTAACGCACGGTGTTTCCGCCAGCGCGCTGGCTATTTTAGCAGGAACGGTTCGTGGTAATGGCGTGTTTGCGATTGCGTTGCCCAAAGGCGATTGGCTGTCTGTTGTGGATCTGGATTTGCCTCGCTATTTACCTTGGCCATATGAAAGCCACCAGATAGAGTCGAGCTTTAAGCGTTTCCTGTTGGATCAACTCCACCGCGATTCGTCACCTTTTCAAACCCTAGCGTCAGATCAAATTCACCCGTTACCGGCGCTTCCTTTGATGGAAAGCCTGACCACGCTAACCGAGGAACAAACCGAAGCGCAGTCTTGTTTGTTTGAAGAGCACGCCAAGTCTTATGTGCTTATCGCACCTCGCGGGCGGGGGAAATCGACGCTTTTAGGCGATAGCTTGGCCAAAATGCTCAAAGCCGGCAAGAAAGTCGCGCTCACTGCGCCGAACCAAGACGCGATTAAAACGCTAAAAGCGCGCTTCGAGCAGGTTTTAAAAGAAGTGGATTTGGACTCGGAGCTGCCCTTCTTTGCACCAGATGCTCTGCTTGCTAATCCGGCACACTGGGACACGCTGTTTGTAGATGAAGCCGCCATGATTCCCGTGCCATTGCTCATGGCATTGAATCAAAAAGCCGAGCACAGCCTTTTCAGCACCACAGATTATGGTTATGAAGGCGCTGGAAAAGGCTTCGGCATTCGCTTTTGTCGTTATTTAGCCGCTCAATCGACCCCAAACAACATGCCATTTTTGACGTTAACATTAAGCATGCCAATTAGATGGGGGGGAAATGACCCACTGGAACATTGGATCAACGAATGTTTCTTTTTAGCGCCTAATCAAAACGTCGTTCTGAACGAGGCAGACACACCATCGATTCCTCAAACGTATAAAGTCATCGCCAACAACGCATGGCTGGATCGGCCTGATTTATTGGCTCGCACCTTTCAATTATTGGTCAGTGCTCATTATCAAACTTCCCCCGATAACTTGCGCTGGATCTTAGACGACCCTTCCGTTTCTGCTTATCTTTCCTTGCAAGGTTCAGCGGTACGTTGCGTGGCAATCATGACCGCAGAAGGCCAATTACCAGACGCGCTTAGCCTAGCGGTTTTGCAAGGTACGCGTCGGCCTCGTGGTCATTTGATACCACAATCGTTATTGGCTCACGAAGGCATTGAAGACGCGGGACGATATCGCTACTGGCGCATTAGTCGCATTGCAACGCATCAGAGTGAGCAAAACAAAGGGCTCGCCAGCCAACTGCTGGATCAAATTGAGATCGCAGCGCAAGAACAATGCGACTTTTTATCGACCAGTTTTGCCGCCACGCCAGACGTTGTGGGCTTTTGGCTGAAGAACGGCTTTATCCCTGTTCGCCTTGGCACCACCAAAGACCAAGCCAGCGGGTGCTACTCATTAATGATGGTGAAACCACTAAACGAAATAGCACGTCAGAAAACCGCGATTTGGCATCAAGATTACCGAGCCAATCTCGCGATCAATTTACCAAGAGATTACCAAGACATTGACGCTCACCTAGCTCGTATGCTCAGCGCCGATTTCTTAGAAGCAAAACCACTAACCGGCGCCGTGACGGACAAAGACAAACAGGACTTAGCCTTGTTTGTGAATCATCACAGACCTTATCTCACGATTCGTGCGCAGCTCACTCGACTGGTAAACACTCAACTCGCACGCCATCAGTTATCTCACTCTCATGCGCACTTTTCTCTGCTAAACACAGTAATCACACAACCCGCTCATGAGATCGACTTTGTCGCCTTTGGATTGAAAACAAAAAAACACGTAGAAAAGCATTTGAAAAGCATTGTGGGTGAGTTGCTACTAACAAAATTTTAGTTACGTCACAGTGACGACCATTTTCATTAGTTATAATGGGTGAACATCCACCCATATTAAAATCTGCTTGTGCGACATTCCCCCCACACCCGCTTTTTTCATCCAACAAAAAAATCATAAACCTATCAGTAAAAAACATTTTAATCTTTTAAATCAGCACCTTAGATAAATAAATAAAGACTTGGCATAGATTGTGTAAAGAGTATGATCTAAGCAGCACCTTTTTTGCTCTGTCTGTGTTTCCCAATCATCAGACTAAAAAATCAGGTAAACAATAATAATTCAGTTTTTTGGAGTCTTATAAAAATGAAAAAAATCGGCCTAGCTCTAACATCTTTAGCACTTGCCCTTTCTGCTGGTACAGCAGTTGCAAACTGTGATCCAGGTGAGCGTGTTGTTAAATTCAGTCACGTAACAGGTGGTACAACTCACCCTAAAGTGGTTGCAGCAAACAGCTTTGCAGAACGCGTTAACCAAGAAATGAACGGCAAACTATGTGTTGAAGTTTTCCCTAACTCCACATTGTTTGGTGACTCTAAAGAACTTGAAGCCCTTCTTTTGGGTGACGTTCAACTACTTGCGCCTTCTCTTTCTAAGTTCGGTTCTTACACTGATAAATACGGTGTATTTGACCTACCTTTCATCTTTAAAGACATGGATCATGCAATCCGTTTCACTAAAACGAAAGAAGGTAAACAGCTTCTTACAGAAATGGATGAATACGCAGGTTTTGTTGGTCTAGGTTACTGGATGTCTGGTATGAAATACTTTTCTGCCAACAAACCACTTCTAGTTCCTAGCGATGCGAAAGGCATGAAATTCCGTGTACAAACATCTGACGTTGCTAAGCAAATGATTGCAGCAATGGGCGCATCGCCACAAGCGATGGCATTCTCTGAAGTATACGGCGCATTGCAAACAGGCGTTGTAGACGGACAAGAAAACACGTGGTCTAACATCTACACGAAAAAATTCTACGAAGTTCAAGACAGCACAACAGAAACCAACCACCAATTGTTGGCTTACTTGTTCATGACGTCTTCTGAATTCCTAGCAAGCCTTCCAGCCGCTGACCGCGCTCAATTCATTCAAATTGCTGACGATGTAACACAAGCAGCAAACTTGAATGTTAAAGCCGCTGAAGCAGCGAACCGTGCCAACATCTTGAAAGCCGGTGGCAAAATCAATACTTTGACACCAGCACAACGTAAAGATTGGGTTGATACAATGAAGCCTGTTTGGTCTCAGTTCGAAAGCTACATCGGTAAAGATCTAATCAACGCAGCCGCTGGCGCGTAATTAAATCTCTACCCAGCAGTAATAAGCTGACCCTTTTAGGGTCAGCTTTTGCGGTTTTTCATCACTCGCTTTAAACCAATACATTATCTATTGACCCTTAAGCCTGTCTGCAAACTCCGCCATGCTGCTTTTTATTTGTTCAGGTCCATTCGTTAGGAGACCCCCATGGCACATTGGCCGCACCTTTATTTACTTATCTTTATTCTAATCCTTTGGGCATTAGAAAAGCGCTTCCCAAAAGTCATGGAGCGGGCAGAAGAGAATCTATTAATCATCGTTATTTCTTCTATTATGGCGGTATCGTTTGGGCAAGTAATCGCTCGTTACGGCTTTAACACCGGCTGGGATGCGGCGCTTGAATTTAACACCGTTGCCTTTTCTTGGTTGATCCTATTGGGCATGAGTTACGGTATCAAAACGGGCCTTCACCTTGGTGTCGACATCGTTTTAAACGCTGTTCCAAAACGCATAGCCAAAGGCTTGTCTTTGTTTGGTGCCGCGGCCGCTATGCTGTACGGCTTGATCCTACTTGATTCCACTTGGTTGGCTATGCTTGGCGTAGACGTTAGTGGTGGTGCGATTCAGTACTGGTTGAAAATGTTCAACATCGGCATAGGTTCGAATGAACTTCGTTACCCTGAATTTGTACAAGAAATGTTTGGTCTGCGCCCTCGCGTTCATCGCTGGATTGTTCTTGTTATTTTGCCAATCAGTTTGGCTCTACTTTCTTACCGTTCTTTGCAAGCCTTCATCGATATTGCACGTGGCAAACGTGACATGTTGATCAGTGGCCATGAAGCACAAGAATTGGTTGAAGAAAACAAAAACGTCTTGAAAGACTAGCGCAGGAGCTTAATTGTGGAATCCATTATTCTATTTTCTTTGGTACTAATCCTGCTGTTTATTGGCTTGCCGGTTGGTATCTCGTTGGGCTTATCGTCCATCTTGTTTATTACTTTTTTCTCACACGACTCTTTGTCGTCTGTTGCGATTTCCTTGTTTGGGGCTGGTCAACACTATACGTTGTTGGCTATCCCGTTTTTCATTATTGCCTCGTCTTATATGTCGACCGGCGGTGTAGCAAAACGTCTCATTAATTTTGCAATTGCCAGTGTGGGTCACTTCCGTGGTGGTTTGGCAATGGCGTCGGTTTTGGCGTGTATGATGTTCGCGGCGCTGTCTGGATCTTCTCCAGCAACCGTGGTTGCCATCGGTACGATTGCCATCGCAGGTATGACGCAAGTAGGTTACTCCAAAGAGTTTGCGGCTGGCATCATCGCTAACGCAGGCACATTGGGCATTTTGATTCCACCATCCATCGTAATGGTTGTGTACGCCGCGTCTGTTGACGTGTCGGTTGGCCGTATGTTCTTGGCAGGTGTTATCCCAGGTTTGATGGCCGGCGGTATGTTGATGTTGGCGATCTATGTGGTTGCTCGTATTAAAAAATTGCCTGCTGAAGAATGGAAAGGCTTTGGTCATTTGATTCGTGGTGGTAAAGAAGCGGGCTGGGGCTTGTTCCTTGTCGTGATCATCATGGGTGGTATTTACGGTGGTGTGTTCACACCAACAGAGGCGGCGGTTGTTGCGGCGGTTTACTCTATGTTCATCGCGCTGTTTGTTTACCGTGATATGGGCCCGCTAAAAGGCCAAACATGGACAAACGATCAAGACGCGCCACACGCTCGCGTTGGCTTTAACGGTACGGTTTATGGTGTGTCGTTCTTCCTCGTGTGGGAAATCATGTCTTTCTTTATCTGGGCAGACAGCGAAACCATTACGGGCGGAGACCGTGCTATTTGGGGCGCGATCATGTCGGTTGCTCTGGCCGTTTTCTACGTCTACAAACGCGCAAGCCAATTGGAACAGTCTGTCGGCACATGTCTAGCCGCTGGCCTACCAATTTGGGGGCGTAACTTGTCTATGATGTTGCGTGGTTTCTTCCCGTCTTTGTTCGGCGAAGAGTCTCGTAAAGTGATGCTAGAAGGCACAAAAACAACCATCATGCTGATGTTTATCATCGCTAACGCCTTGTTGTTTGCTCATACACTTTCTGCAGAACGTATTCCACAAATGATCACAGAATGGATGCTAGGGGTTGGCTTTAACTGGTTCACCTTCCTTGTTGCTGTGAATATATTGCTGCTAATTGGTGGCCAATTCATGGAGCCTTCTGGTCTATTGGTTATCGTAGCGCCTGTGGTATTCCCGATTGCGATGGAACTGGGTGTTGACCCAATTCACTTGGGTATCATCATGGTCGTAAACATGGAAATCGGCATGATCACGCCGCCAATCGGTTTGAATCTATTCGTAACATCGGGAATTACCGGAATGAGTTTGGCGCGTGTGGTAAAAGCCGCGATGCCTTTCGTTCTCGTATTGATGGTGTTCTTGGTAATGGTGACTTACATTCCAGCCTTGTCTACAGCATTACCGTACAGCATTATGGGGCCAGAAATCGTTCAATAACGATTTCCGCTCTACAAAAGATCATACAGTTCAGCGCCCTTCGGGGCGTTTTTTAATGGGTAAAATACCGCTAAACAACAAGCGAAAAAAAGCGAGGTACAGAGACCTCGCCTTTTCAAATCAACTTACGCTTTATACTTTTAATTTTTACGCTCAGCCTTTCATAGTGAGAACACCATCAACCAATTGTGGGATAGACAGCGGGTTTGCATTTTGCACGCTCAACGGCATTAACGCTTCTGGGAAGTCTTGATAACATACAGGACGCACAAAGCGATCGATCGCAGCACTGCCCACAGACGTAGAACGACTGTCCGATGTGGCAGGAAATGGCCCGCCATGCACCATGGCTTGGCAAACTTCCACACCCGTTGGATAACCATTGCAAAGCAAGCGACCCGCTTTGCGCTCCAAAATAGGCAAGAGTGTTGCCACTGCGGCCACGTCGCTCTCTTCCATTTGAATCGTCGCCGTTAATTGGCCTTCCAAATGCTCCGCCACCGTGCGGTATTCCTCTATGTTTTGGCATTTTATGATCAAAGAATTGGAACCAAACACTTCGTTTTCTAAACTTTTATCACTTAAAAAAGCCGCCGCATCGGTGACGAAAACATGCGCCTGACATTGGTTTGGCGCATCCGACGAGGGTGCTTTTGCCAACAAGGTGACCTTGTCGTTCGACGCCAACGCATTCACGCCGTCGCAATAAGCTTGAAAAATACCGGATGTCAGCATGGTCTGAGTCGTAAGTGCCGCCGTGTCCGCCGCAACTTGAGCCAAGAACTCGTTCGCACCTTCACCATCCAACATCACCAACATGCCTGGATTGGTACAAAACTGACCAGCCCCCATGGCCAATGATGCCACAAAGCCTGTCGCGACCGATTTGGCTTGCTGCGCCAGTTTATTTGGCATCACAAAAACAGGGTTGATGCTGCTCATTTCCGCATAAACAGGAATTGGCTCAGGACGATTTGCAGCAATATTCATAAGCGCCACACCACCATTACGCGACCCCGTAAAACCAACCGCCTTGATGTGAGGATGTGACACCAAGGTACCGCCAACATCCGCACCTGCGCCAAATAAAAGCGAAAACACGCCTTCCGGTAAACTGCATTTTTTTACTGCGGCTTGAATCGCACGGCCAACCAATTCCGATGTACCCGGATGCGCCGAATGTGCTTTTACAATCACAGGGCAACCCGCCGCCAACGCAGACGCAGTGTCACCACCCGCGACGGAAAACGCCAATGGAAAGTTACTCGCACCGAACACTGCAACCGGCCCCAATGGGATTTTTTGAAAGCGTAAATCTGAACGAGGCAACGGCGCACGATCCGGCATAGCAGGATCAATACGTGCATCGACAAATTTGCCCATGCGAACCACAGAAGCGAACATACGAAGTTGCCCCATGGTACGACCACGCTCCCCTTCAATACGCGCTTTTGGCAAGCCGGATTCTGCCATGGCGCGCTCTACTAAGGCATCACCTAACGCCAAAATCTCATCGGCAATGCATTCCAAAAAGGCCGCACGCTGCTCGACTGAAACCGCTCGATAAGCATCAAACGCTTGCCATGCTAAATCCGCCGCTTGATCGACGTGCTGTTGATCGCCACCCAAAAACTCGGGCTCAAGAAGTTCATTCGTTGCTGGATTTAAGGCACGTATGGCTTTTTTATGCCCCTTAACTGAGTGCTGACCAATCAACATATGTCCTGAAATTTGCATCTTCATCTCCATTTTTTTATTGCGCTATTCGATATTAAAAAAGACAAAGCGCCACATAAGCGGCGCTTTGGTGTTTTCTAAGTACACTTATTTGTTGGCTTCAATTAAGGCTATTAAGCGTTTTTCCTGCTCTGCCGTTGGCATCGTCAGTGGCGCTCGAACGTTACCAGCTGAACGACCAATGGCCGTTGCGCCAGATTTAATCAAACTCACGGCATAGCCTTTTTTCTCGTCACGCAGGCGACAAAAAGGAATGAAGAAGTCTTTAATGATGGCCGTCACTGTGTCTTTTTCGCCCGCACGTAATGCCTTATAAAAGCGGTTTGCCATGTCTGGCATAAAGTTGAATACGGCGGATGAATAGGTATTCACACCAATAGAAAGGTAGGCTTCGGCGAAGATTTCTGCGGTTGGCACACCACCGATGTAAACCAAGCGATCACCGACGGTTTTGACGGTGTCGTTCAGTGCCGCAATGTTACCCACGCCGTCTTTTAGTGCGATCATATTCGGGTTTTTAGCCGCTAACAATTTTACATTTTCCGCGCTCAAAATTCCGTTACCACGATTGTAGTAAATGAACTGAATCGGGCTGCTTTGCATAATTTGAGACGCGTATTCCACAATGCCATCTTCTGGGCATTCGGTTAAGAAAGGCGGCATGAGTAAGATGCCATCACAGCCTGCGTCTTCTGCCGCTTTAACAAATTCTTTTGCTTCTGTCACACTGCGCCCTGCACTGGCGATCACGGGGACTCGGCCCGCTACGGTTTCAACGGCGATTTTACAAATTTCTTTGTACTCTTCCAGACCCAAGGAGAAAAATTCGCCGGTTCCACCCGCCACAAAAACAGATGACACATCGTGCTCGACAAACCATTCGATTCGCTGTTTGTAGGTATCAGCTTGGAATTTACCGTTTTTATCAAAGTCGGTAATCGGGAAAGAAAGCAAACCGTCACTCAAAGCAGAACGGATTTTAGCGGTAGAAAGTGCCATAAGATGGTCCTCATTTCGTTAATTTGCCCAAATTTGGGCCAAAGAAATCCCTACCCAAAACTTGGATAAAAATTTCGTTTTGTTAATAAAAATAGTGTTTCGTCGACGTCGACTTAGATATTCATAAATTGCTGGGTATTATTTCGTTCATCACTCGTCTTCAAAGTGCCCCGCCGTGGCGAAAAAGCCACCCTGAAATAAAAGTGCCGGATTCTCGTCGTCCAGAGGTGCGTCATTTTTGAGCACCTCGTCTTCAAAGGTTTCCGACGAATCTTTCGGTTGCCAACCAACAAAATTGGAAAGGCGATTATCCCACCACGACCACGGATTATTAGACGCACCGTAGATCACGGTGCAGCCCAATCGATTCACGGCGTAGACTTTTTTAATCAGGTCCGCCATGTCGCCTTCGCTTAACCACGTGGATAACATGCGACGATCAATCGGCTTTGGCAAACAACTGCCGATGCGGACCAAAGCCGATTCAATGCCAAATTTATCGAAATAATACTGCGCCATAAGTTCACCAAAGCCTTTTGACACGCCATACAAACTGTCTGGGCGCATTGGGCTGTTGGCGTCTAAGCGTTCTTCACGGGAATGGAAACCCACCACATGATTGGAGCTCGCGAAAAAAATTCGCTTAACACCCAACTGTCGTGCCGCTTCGTAAATATGGTACGTGCCTTTCAAGTTGCCATTCACAATACTGTCAAAAGTGCCTTCGATTGATTGACCACCAAGATGAATGATCCCGTCACAGCCGCGCACAAGCTCAATAACAGAAGACAAATCTCCGAGATCACACGCGGTAAACGACTCACCTTTGTTTAATGTTTCAATCGGAACGATGTCTGACAGCACGAGCTCATCCGCCCAACCCGCCAATGCTTTTCGCATTGCCTTTCCTAATGTTCCGGCGGCGCCTGTTAATAACACTCGTTTCATCGTTTTCCCCTTATCAATATCGTCACACTTGTGTGTCTATTCGTCATGATCGCCATTAACCATTAATCCAATTCGGCAACGCCATGGATACCGCTGGAACAAACGTCACCAACATCAAGGCGGTCAAAATAGCCAAGTAAAACGGCCAAATGGTTTTCACGGCTTTTTGAATCGACACACCGCCAATTGCACAGCCAACGAACAAACACCCACCCACAGGCGGCGTACACAAACCAAGACCTAAGTTCATCATCAGCATCACGCCAAAGTGAATCGGATCCATACCAAGGCCAATAGCAACGGGTAGAAAAATCGGCGTACAGATAAGAATCAGCGCCGCCATGTCCATGATCATGCCCAATACCAGCAAGATCACATTCATCATCAACAAGATAACAATCGGGTTATCTGAAATAGACGTCAGCGTCTCCGCCAAGACTTTAGGCACTTCGTACAAGGCCAGCATGTAACCGAAAGCCGAGGCACAACCCACAAGGATCATCACCATGCCAGTGGTTCTCACGGAACGAACCACCGCGACCCAAAAGTCTTTTAGGCTTAATGATCTATACACGAACCCCGTAATTATGATTGCGTAAATCGCCCCAATCGCACCGGACTCTGTGACCGTAAAGACGCCAGATAACGCCCCACCCACCACAATAATCGCGGTAACCAAACCAGGAAACGACGCTAAAAAGGCAAAGAAAATAACCTTAAAGCCGGCAAACTCTTCTGTTGGAAAGTTTTTACGAATGGCGATCCATCGAGCCACAACGCCCAACAAAATACACATCAAAATCCCAGGCACTACACCCGCCATGAACAGGCTGGCAACCGACATTCCGCCGCCCGCGGCCACAACGTAAAGAATCATATTATGGCTTGGTGGAATCATGATGCCGGCAATCGACGACGTTACCGTCACGTTCACCGCATAATCATCGTCGTAGCCTTTTTCTTTCATCACTGGAATCAACAAAGAACCCAGTGCCGACACATCGGCAACCGCAGAGCCAGAAATGCCGCCAAACAACATACTAGAAAATACATTCACCTGACCCAATCCGCCGCGCATCCAGCCAACAGCCGATGAAGCAAGTCGAATCAAGCGCGCCGCAATGCCGCCGTGCAACATCAACTCGCCAGCAAAAATAAAGAATGGAATCGCTAATAAGGAAAAGGTAGACGTCCCAGCAACAATGCGCTGAAAGCCAATCATCAAAGGCAAGCCTTCATACCAAAAGGCAGAAATAGCCGCCATACCTAGGGCAAAAGCAACCGGCACACCCACAAACGTCAACAGAGCAAATAGCCCAAGTAAAATTGCTAATCCCATGTTACTGGTCTCCCTTTACATCAGAAGAAAGCGAATCAGCAGACACAGATTCCTCTATAAATAATCCCATTACACCCAAGACGATGCGATAGCCGGTAAACAGGCACATCAACACACCAGAGGCAACAACAGGGTAATAACGAATGGCTTCACTGATACCTAACAATGGTATGGTTCTGAACGAAGCAAAATCGACGAGTTCTTTACCGTACACAGCCATGGAAAGGCCAAAGGCAAAGATCGTCATATCAATCACAATACTGATGAATTTACTGACACGCTTTGGAACACAAAGGGATAACATATCAACACTCAAGTGGGTTCGTTCATGAATCCCAACCGCCGCCGCGAGAAAAGTGATGTCCGTTACCAAAAGCAATGCCATTTGCTCTACCCAAGTTGGCGTATCATTCAGCACATAACGGCCAAACACTAACCAACCAAAACTCGCCACCAGAACAACCATAAAAACACCGGATAGCGCGGTTGCTAAGTACGCTAACGCATCCAGAAAGGTCTTCACAGGAGTCTGTTTAGAAGAGAAAACATCCATCAAACTACTCAATATTCAAAAATGATCGAAACGTGCTTATCTGACCTATCGTTAATAATAGGACAAGATAAGCACAACCTAAAATCCCGAAAAATTACTGAGTATTTTGGATTTGATCGATAAAGGTTTTAAGAGATGGATTGTCTTTCACCGCTTTTGCATACACAGGTTTCATTGCATTTTGAAAAGCGGATTTGTCTTTGATTTCATTAAATTTCACGCCAGATGCCAAGACTTTTTTACGGCTCTCAGTATCGCGTTCAGCCCACAATTTACGCTGTAGCGTTGAACTGTCGCGTGCGGCTTTTTTAACCGCAACTTGATCGCTTGAAGACAAACCATTCCACGCTTTCACGCTGACACATAAACACTCAGGTAGAATCAAATGTTCAGTCAAAGAATAGTAAGGCGCGACTTCAAAGTGATTACTGGAATCATAAGATGGCCAGTTATTTTCTGCACCGTCAACAACGCCAGTTTTCAAAGATTGGTACACTTCAGAATACGCCATCGGCGTCGCATTACCGCCCAGCGCTTCTACCATGCCGACATAAAGTTCATTGTTCATAACACGGAACTTTTCACCCTTCATATCAGCGGGCGTTTTAATCGGTTTAGAGGTGTTGTAAAAAGAGCGTGCGCCGCCATCGTACCAAGCTAAAGAAATAATACCTTTTTTCGCCATCGCATCACTAAGTTGGTCGCCAACTGGGCCATCCATCACACGGTGCATATGATCTAAGCTTTTAAAAATAAAAGGCAAAGACACCACGTTGACTTCTGGAACCGCATCCCCCATTGGGCCTAAGTTGAAACCAGCGAACTGAATGCCGCCAACTTGCAGCATCTGAATCGCATCAGACTGGCTACCTAATACCGCGCCGTTGTACACACGACCGCTCACTCGTCCGTCGGTCACTTTCTCGGCATCTTTGATAAAAGAGTCCATAGCCACTGTGACAGGGTAACCTGTGTTATGGATATTCCAACCTTTCCAGTCCGCCTGAGCCACAGAGGCAAAAGTAGCCGCCGACATCGCAGTGACGAGCGCAAGGGTTTTTCCGAGTTTTTTAGTGGGATTTTTTATTATCATTGTTATTTCTCCAAATGTTAACTTTTGCTTTTTTTCACTTACCCGACATTAAGAAACGGCTTTTCAAAAAAAACGCAGAGCCTTAACCGTTTTTATTTGTACCATAGGATAACATTAAGTGACAACAGTCATACTATGAATTTTACAAAAAAGCTTTTAATAGTGGTTGAAATTGTCTATTAATGAGAAGTCATAGTATGTGATATATTACCGACTTAACCACTGCCTCGGCACAAAAGTATTTAAGGAAATAGGCCTAAACATATGTCTGCATCGAAAAAAACGAAAACCAGCTTACCGCAGAAAACGGCCGAAAAACTGCGTGAACGAATCCATAATCAAGGCTTAAAAGCCGGTGATAAATTACCCACGGAACCCAACTTGATGGCGGAACTGTCTGTCAGTCGTACCGTGTTACGAGAAGCCATTGCCACATTAAAAGCAGAAGGCTTAGTGGAAGCCAAACAAGGCATCGGTGTGTTTGTCGCCGAACCAAAACAGGATCTATTGTCGTCGCTGAGAAAAAACACACGAACATTGACCGACACAATAGAATCTCTCGAGCTTAGAACCGCCGTAGAGATAGAAGCCGTGGCACTTGCCGTAGCACGCTGTTCTCCTGCGCAAGAAGCCGAAATATACCGTTGTTTCGACGCGTATGAGAAAAAAATTCAGCAAGGTGAAAGCGCAGAGCAAGAAGACTTTGAGTTCCACCTTGCCATCGCCAAGGCCACCAACAACCAGCATTTTGTGGATTTTCTGGAAGTCCTTGGGCGTCGCACCATTCCACGAGCAAGACTGCGCGAAGAAGCAGGTTTACCAAGAGATCCAGAGATCGACAAGTCGCTCAACAATGAACACAAAGCCATTTTGGACGCCATCGAAGCCCGTGATACTAAAGCCGCACAACACGCGATTCGTGTTCACTTAAACAATGGTAGCGAACGTTATCGAAAATTGGTTCGCGAAATAGAGCGAACCAAGTCATAGTATGAATATGTGGTTTTTATCGAATAACCTATGCTATGTTTGCTGTCTCAGAACAAGAAAAAGCAAACATAAGGCAGAGCATTCGCTATGAAAATCACTCAAATCATCACTCATCATCTGACTCACACGCTTGAAAAGCCGTTTGAATCTGCGTCAATGCGGTTCACTTCTCGCGACCATCTATTGCTTGAAATACACTGTGATAACGGCCTAATCGGTTGGGGCGAATGCCTCGGCAATCGCATTGTGAACGATGCGTTTATAAAAGCCATGACGCCGCTTTTAATCGGCAAGAATGCCCTCGACATCGAGCCTATCTGGCTCATGCTTTACAACACCTTTCGTGACCAAGGTCAGCGTGGCGCGACAATCAACGCCATTAGCGGTATCGACATCGCCCTTTGGGATCTGGCGGGGAAATTTCACCAATGCCCGACGTACCAGCTTATGGGCGGCGCGTTTCGCACACGCATTCCAGCCTATGCAACAGGCGGTTTCCGCATCATTGGTGAAGACCGTATTGAAAGCCTGTTAAACGAAGTGTCAGGTTATAAAGTACAAGGCTTTGAGGCCGTCAAAATCAAAATCGGCTTCGGTGTCGCTCTCGATGTCGCTTCTATCAAAGCGGTTCGACAATGTTTGGGAAATGACATCGAACTCATGATAGACGCCAACCACGGCTACGATCATATCGATGCCGCACGCGTTGCCAACCAAGTCGCCGATTGCAACATTCTTTGGTTTGAAGAGCCCGTCGTGCCAGAAGCCCTATCAAGCTACAACAAGTTACGAACCACGCAACCGATCCCACTCGCCGGTGGCGAAACATGGCATTCACGTTGGGGCATTAACGAGGCACTCAAACAAAACACTGTCGATATTTTACAACCTGACGTGTGTGGTGTTGGCGGCTTAAGTGAAGCTCGAAAAATCCTGACCTTGTGCGATATTTATGGCGTGCGCTGTGTGCCTCACGTTTGGGGAACCAGCATTGCCTTAGCCGCGTCGTTGCATTTTCACGCGATCATCCCGCCTAGCCCTCCGTCTCCGGGCACAGGTTCGCCGCGATTTGAGTTTGATCAAACTCACAACCCATTTCGCTCAAGCATCGTGACCACACCGTTTGAGCTAGATAACGGCTACTTGACTGTGCCAAATGGACACGGTTTGGGCATAGAGATCCTTCGTGACGAAATCGCCAAATTCGCCCCACAGCAATAAAATAGGAAAGACGATGACTCGCACATTAATCGGAAAAGCACCGCGCATCGCCCTGCCAAAAGGCAGCGTAGACACGCACATTCATGTCTACAGCGCACAGCATCCGTCTATGCCGGGCGGGCCAGACCTGCCTGTCGATGCCGCAAATTTAGCGGATTACCAAAAAGTACAACACTGGCTCGGGCTGGAAAAGGTTGTGATCACGCAACCTAACGCCTACCAGACGGACAACACCTGTTTGCTGGAAGCCTTAGACGAACTCGGCGATAACGGCCGCGGCGTCGTGGCCGTGACCACAAAAACGAGTGATGCAACGCTTCAAGCTTGGCATGATCGTGGTGTACGTGGCGCACGCATTATGGAACTGACACTTGGCGCAGTTCGTTTAAAAGACTTGCTGGAAGTGAACGCCAAAATCAGACCATTTGATTGGACCTGCATCGTACAGTTTAATGGTCGCGAAATACTCGACCGCACAGCGTTGCTGGAAAAGGTTCAAGGCGATTATGTGATTGACCATCACGGTAAATTTCTCCCACCCGTGACGCCAGATTCAAAAGAGTTTGATCAGTTGCTGCGTTTAATCGACAAGGGCAATTGTTATTATAAAATCGCCGCCTGCTATGAAAGCTCCGTGACGGGCGGGCCTGATTATCAAGACATCGCCGAGTTATCCAAACGCATTATTGCCCACGCGCCAGAACGGGTTATTTGGGGCAGTAACTGGCCGCATGTTTCCGGTGCGCCGGAAGACGCGCCCAATGACGTTCAACTTTTGGACACGGTGATGAGCTGGATGCCGGATGAAACAACACGCCAGTCCATCTTTGTCGACAATCCAAATCGACTTTATTGGCGCAACGAACATTAAATAGATACTTTCGTTTTTTGGAGAGGACGTTTTTATCGCTTCACTCTGTTAAAAATTTTTGCTTTGATGGGAATTGGTCATTTTCTACACACCAAGCCCATCAACAAGGATTTTTATGATGCAGAACAAACACTGGTTATCCACAGCAAGCCTTCTTCCTTTATTCATTGCTAGCAATGTAACGCTCGCAGCGAGTCAAGCCGCCGATGCCGTTTCTCCAGAAGCGGCCAGTGGTGTACAGCATAAAACCTTAACTCACGCTCAGCAATTTATGGTCGCCACCGCGAACCCTGTCGCCAGCCAAGCCGGTTATGATGTCCTAAAAGCAGGCGGTTCGGCGATCGATGCGCTTGTGGCGGTGCAAATGACGCTCGGTTTGGTGGAACCGCAATCGTCTGGTTTGGGCGGCGGCGCCTTCGTGGTGTATTACGACGCGAGCAAGCAAAAACTCACCACGTTCGATGGCCGAGAAACCGCGCCATTAGACGCCACTCCCGCACTCTTTCAAGACCAAAACGGCGAACCGCTCTCTTTCTATAGTGCGGTTGTCGGAGGTCGTTCCGTTGGCACACCGGGAACCGTAAAACTGATGGACGAGCTGCACAACAAATACGGCAAAACGCCTTGGAAAGACCTGCTCGCTCCGGTGGAAAAACTCGCACAAAATGGCTTTGTAGTGTCTCCGCGTTTGTCCGAATCCATTGAAGGCAGTAAAGAGCGCCTGTCTCGATTCCCTGAAACGAAAGCCTATTTTTTCAATACGGATGGCTCTCCATTGGCCGCTGGCAGTGTGTTAAAAAATCCTAAATACGCCGAAACAATCTATCTATTAGCACGAGAAGGCAGTAACGGTTTTTATTATGGGCAAATCGCCAAAGACATCGTCCATAAAGTGCGCAGCATTGACGATAACCCTGGTGTTCTGTCGATTGACGACTTCGCCACATACAAGATCAAAGAACGCTCGCCAGTGTGTTTGCCATACAAACAATACGATGTGTGCGGCATGGGGCCTCCGAGCTCCGGTGCGCTGACCGTGGGCCAAATTCTGGGTATTACTGAGCAATTTAACCTGGCCGCTTTAGGTCCAAATTCTCCAGAAGCATGGCAAATCATCGGCGACGCGTCGCGTCTGGCGTTTGCGGATCGTGGTCGTTACATGGCTGACACCGACTTTGTACCGATGCCGCAAGGCTTGTTGGATAAAACCTACTTAGCCGAACGCGCCAAATTAATCACACCAGGAAAAGCATTGGACACAGTGGCAGCCGGTGAGCCTGCATGGAAACAGCCGATCGCATTGGCTGACGACATTGCCATCGAACTGCCTTCCACCAGTCATATTTCCATTGTGGATAAAAACGGCAACGCGGTATCCGTGACCACAACGATTGAAAATGGCTTCGGCTCCAACGTCATGAGTCATGGCTTTTTACTCAACAACGAACTGACCGACTTTTCCTTTAAGTCTCATCAAAATGGCTACCCTATTGCGAACCGATTAGAACCAGGAAAGCGCCCGCGCTCTTCTATGTCACCTACCATTGTGATGAAAGACAAAAAACCGTATTTAGTGGTTGGCTCGCCGGGCGGCTCTCGTATTATTGGTTACGTGGCGAAAACGCTGATCGCACATCTTGAATGGGGAATGGACATCCAGGAAGCCATCTCGCTGCCAAATAGACTCAATCGATTTGGTACGTTCGACCTTGAAAAAGGCACTGACACAGAATCCCTTGAAAAATCACTCAGTGAGATGGGGTTCGACGTGTCCATTCGAGATTTGAACTCAGGTGTACAAGGAATTGTGATTCAAAAAAATGGATTGTTAGGTGGTGCAGACCCTCGTCGAGAAGGCTTGGTTTTGGGGGAATAACAGCGATTTGGAGAAGAAAAATAGATCCACTCACGACCAAGAGTAACGATGTTACTCTTGGTTTTTTCACCTTAATTTTTTATGCCTGATTCTTTTTATAAACGGCAACGTCATTTCGCCCTGCTCGCTTCACATCATACAAAGCAGAATCCGCCGATTTTATCGCTGCATCAAGCGCTTGTTCGTCATCACCCGTGAAGCTAGAAACACCAATGCTCGCCGAAAAGGACAGTGGCTGGCCATTAAATTCTAATGTTGTTGATCGCATACGCGCTAAAATATCAAAGGCAAATGCTTGTGCGTCTTCCAAACTCGTCTGCGTAAAAAGTACCACAAACTCGTCACCACCTAAGCGAGCAACCATGTTCGGTTTTTTCACGACATCCAGCAATATACGGCTGAATTCAATTAACACGGCATCGCCACCAGCGTGGCCAAATTGATCGTTAATTTGTTTTAGGCTGTCTAAATCCAACACCAAAAGTGCAGACTGATTTTCCTGTTTGAGCGCAGATAATGTTGATAAATAAGCGTCACTCTTTTGATAAAAGTACCCACGATGGTACGTGTTCGTCAGGGAATCTATCGTGGCCAATTTTGCCATTTCCACTTCCATGACATCAATTTTGAAAAACAGACCTATCAAATACCAAGAAAGCAGAGGCGTCACTGTCATGGTGATGATACAAATAATCACGATGTCTTGCTCTGGAAGATAGGAATAGTCTAGTAATTCAACCAAGATGAAATTGAATGTAATGGCTAAGAGTGTTGACAGCATAGTGAGGATACACACCAACCCCACTCGCCCAAGTTTTCTAAGGCTCATTCTTACTAACGGTGTCACGCGACCTCCAGTTGTCCAAATTACAGGAAAAACAACATGATACTCGTAATCCAAGCGCTAAATACAGCATTTGAAGCCACAAACATTACAACAAAACCCAAGATTGCCAAATAAGGCGCAGCGCCATTAAGGTCAATACGATATTAAAAATACGATGAAAATAGCGATCTGGCATACGTTTAAGTAACCGAAGGCCAACCCACGTTCCTACCGCACCACTCAGCACCATACACACCAAGAGTGGTAACCACGCAGTCAAAGGAAACCCTGCTGCTTCAAACACCGCCACTTTCAGCACATGCTGTAAGGACATGGCCGCCGCGAACGTCGCGACGGTACGAAAACGATCCGCGTGAATTTGCTTTACGAACGCCGCGACCAACGGCCCCGTTGCGCCAGCAAATAAGGTAATAAACGTCGTGATCGCGCCCGCCATCACTGTGCCCCATGTTCCCAATACCATTTTAGGCAACTTTGGTCCCCAACATAAATACAGGATAAACAGTGCAATGGTTAAATACATGATTGCTGGCGGCAGCGACACCAAAACGAAGCTGCCGATTAACGCGCCCACAATCGCACCGGGTAAAAACGCACCAATCAGCTTCCAGTCGATGTGTCGCCAACTCATCGCCGCGCGCCCAGCGTTAGACCCTAACTGCGCCACACCATGCAGCGGGATAATCAGCTGAGGCGGCAACACTTGCGCCATCACGCCAAGCAACATCACGCCACCGCCTGCACCGAAGCTCGCAGTGAAAAATGATGTCAGCCCTGCAACCATCACCAGAAGAATAAATATATGAGGAGACACTTGGTCAAAAAACAACGAAAATAACGTCATATGAACGGAACTACACAGTAGGTTAATAAAAAGAACAGCGAAGGAAACAGCCCGCGTCTGGCAGAACCTATGAGTTACTGTTTGTAGATGTCTTTATCTAAATCGTACTTACGCATTTTGTCGTAGAGTGTTTTACGCGGTAAACCGAGCGCATCCATCGTGTCTTTGATCGACCCTTTTTGACGCAGCAACTCTTGCTCCAATAAGGTTTTTTCAAAACGCTCTAACTGCTCAGGCAAGGTCATCACACCGGGATTGTTTTCATTGATGATGATCTGATCGAACTCAAAGGAACCGGCTTCGCCCATCAGCACATAGCGCTCTGCAAGATTACGCAATTCGCGTACATTTCCGGGCCAATCGTAGCTTAATAAACTGTGCATACGCGCCGCAGACAGTGGCTCAGATTCTCGCTTATATTGCGCAATTGCCACCAAACAAAAATGCTGCCACAACAAAGAAATGTCGTCTTTGCGTTCTCTCAGTGGCGGAATGTCCACACGGACCACATTCAGTCGGTAATACAAATCTTCGCGGAACGTTCCGCCTTCACTCAACTGTTTTAAGTCCACCTTGGTGGCCGCCAAAATGCGCAAATCTAGGTCGATGCTTTTATTAGACCCTAAACGTTCCAACCGGCGCTCTTCCAATACCCGCAATAAACGAATCTGCATCGACATTGGCATGCTTTCAATTTCGTCCAAAAACAAGGTACCGCCATTGGCGTGTTCCAATTTACCAATACGTTGTGTTTTCGCATCGGTAAACGCGCCTTTTTCATGACCAAACAATTCCGATTCCATAATAGAATCCGGCACCGCGCCACAGTTGATCGCCACAAATGCGTGCCCTCGACGAGAACTGTGCTCGTGAATATAACGCGCCACCAGTTCTTTACCTGTGCCTGTTTCCCCTTGAATAAGAATATCCGCACCCGTATCCGCCACATGCAACAACGCCTGACGAAGACGATGAATGCCCGGCGTGTTGCCGATAATACGAGGGCCAGGTGCATTCTGTGCAACCAATTCCAAACGTAAGTTACGGTTTTCTAAGGTTAAACGGCGTTTTTCAGACGCGCGACGCACCACATCCAAAAAGTCTTCGTTCGAAAAAGGTTTTTCTATAAAGTCATACGCGCCATCTCGAATCGCGCTGACCGCCATGCTGATGTCGCCATGTCCGGTGATTAAGATAAACGGGATTTCCGCGTCAATCTTTTTAACGTCTTCGAATAACTCTAAACCGCTTTTTCCGGGCAAGTTGATATCGCTCACAATGACGCCGGACCAGTCCAAAGACAATCGCTCTGTGACACCTTGCGCCGTCGTGAATTCAGCGACATCAAAGTCTTCAAGCTGCAATGTCTGAGAAATCGCCATACGAACCGCTTGCTCATCATCGATCAAAATTACTTGCTTGCTGTCCGGCATTACAATTCCTCTTTTGGCGCTTTAGAAAGTGACGCGTGGTGTATAAAACGCGGTAGAGTAACACAAAACTCGGCGCCGCCGTTTGCTTGGTTTTGAGCGCTAATTTGCCCGCCCATGGCTTCGACGATACGTTGGCTGATAGACAAACCAAGCCCCAAGCCCAAGCCCGACGATTTAGAGGTGAAAAAAGGTTCAAACAGGTTCTTAATGGCTTCGTCGCTCAAGCCATTGCCTGAGTCTTGTACGCAAATCACCACGTTATTATCCACCATCGATTGCTCAATGCGCACTTGCCGTTCATGATCAGGAACTTCTAAAATCGCGTCGGCGGCGTTGGCCAATAAATTAACCAATACCTGCTCTAAGAAGACCATATCACCATTGACGATGAAGCCCTGATCCTCGGTCACAACCAATTCAATGCCCACTTCTTTGTATCGCGGACTCATGATTTTAAGCGCGCCCATTATCGCCGTTTGCACCGCAATAGGACCTTGTTGTACATCGCCTTTTCGCGCAAAAACTTTAAAACGGGCAATGATATCTCCCATGTGATGCCCCAACTGACTAATGTGCTGCAAGTTGGCGTGAGCTTGTTCGTAATTGCCACGATCTAAAAACTTCAAACCATTACCCGCGAACGCACGAATGGCAGTAAGTGGTTGGTTTAATTCGTGATTTAGACCTGCACTAAGTTGACCTAATACCGCCAATTTCGCGGTTTGAATCAGTTCCCGTTGCGTGCCTTTGTGCTCTTCAATTTCGTGTCGTAAACGTGCGTTGGCACCTTCTAATTCAAAGGTTCGTTCGCGCACTCGTTCTTCTAAGTCAATTCTGGCTTGGGTGATTTCTTGCTCGTAACGTTTGCGTTCCGTCATATCATGGAACGTCACCAAATAGCTCAAGCGATTTGGCAACTGCATTTCACACAAGGTCATTTCCACTGGTACCGTCGTTTGATCGGAATACCCTAAGCGGCCTTCTCTGGTCAGAACTTTCATGCCTAAATCGTTCGCCGCGTCTCGGAAATCATCGTGGAATGACAAGTCGGTCCCGTCTTTCTCATCGCCGCGAAACAACACACTCAAAGGCAAACCGACCAATGGCGCTAATGGTTGGCTAATCAGTTTTTCGACCGCGGGGTTAAAAGACTCGATTTTGTGATTTTCATCCAACGTGACCAAGCCCGCTTGAGTGTTTTGAATCACCTCTCGAATGTACGCTTGATTATGGCGAGTCATCTCATTGGCATCGGATCGCTCTCGCAGCATTCGTGTACGCAACATCGCCAGACCAAACAACAACGCGGTGATCATGACACCACCCGCAAAAATAGCGCGCCACAATGCAATTTCTTCATTGATGGTTTTAAGCGGGGCCAGAATGGAAATTTTGAAGCCCAATAATCGAATCGGTCGACTCATTGTCAAGAACGAAAGTCGCTCTAATTCCGTTTCTTCATTCGCTAATGTGTTGGCAAGCACATCCACAATTTGAGATTTTTCATCAAATTGTTTTTGATAAACAATGGCCAACTTTTCAATCGATTGACCGTAATAACGCTGAGAGTCCGCGATACGTTGCAATTCGGCATGTGACAGCTCGCCAAAAACACGATACAACCAGGTAGGACGAGAGCTGCTAAACACAATGCCATCAGGATCCAGCAATAAAAACTCATAATGCTGGTTGGCAAAACGTTTCTCGAACTGGGTTAAATCCACTTTAACAACGGCGATACCAATAATAGAGTCGCCTTCATACACAGGGTATGAGAAGTAATAACCACGACGATTGGATGTGGTGCCCAATGCATAATAGCGGCCGGGCTTGCCTTGAATGGCGTCTTGAAAATAGGGCCGAAACGCGAAATTCCGGCCGACGAAGCTGGCTGACTCACGGTAGTTGGACGCGGCGATGGTTAGGCCATCGGTGTTTAAAATGTAACTGTCTGACGCTTCAGTAATGCGGTTAATCTGTTCCAGTTCGCGATTGAGTTGGTTGATGTCTGAATCAAAACCATCCCGCAGGGCTTTTTTCACCCTGTCATTAGACGCCAATAACGTCGGCATATGTTGATATTTGGCGATCGCGCTTTCCAACACGCTGGCCAACTGATTCAGCTGTTCAAAGGAATCAATTCGTAACGTCTTGATTTGCTGGTTTTTTAACGCTTCTCCACCTTTCCAGATGGTCAGTAGCGTTATGATAAAAACCATAATATAGAACCAAAAAAAGTACTTTTTCAGGCCTTGGGAATACAACGATTTCAGACTGGAACGGTTAATTTCACTCAAAAACTTGTCCTAATAGACTATTCTAATTGGATACATTTCTTACATTGAATTCGTATCTTATTTCAGGCATTTTTAGCCAAGTACACACCAAACACTTTTTATTGACCCTTTACCAAAAGGATAAAAATGCATTCGATCAGTATTCATTGCCCTTCAATCGACGATCTCATTCAAAAACTAGAAGGAGTTCAGTCGCCTGATTTAATCCAACTATACGGGACCTTGGCGATAAAAGAAGCCAAACCGTGGGCAATCTACCTATCTCAACGCTTTCCTGATGCCTGCCGTATTGGTATGGCAAGCCAAAGACATATATCGAATGGTCAAGTAAAAAGCGATGGCGCAACGCTCATTTTATCCTATTTTGAAAAAAGTCATCTGGTTCATCACTCCGCCGCCTACGATGGCGAAAACGCCGATCAGTCTGGACAAGCATTGTTTGCGCCTTTTTTAACGCAAACAGAACAAAACCAAGCCCGTGTTTACATTGTGTTACTGGATTCCAAAGACGCCATACAAAGCGACTTTTTTAATGTGACACAAAAAAATGACATTACCGTAAGCGGTGGACGCGCTGGTATTTACGACCATGAAAACAGCTGGGTTCTCTATCAAGACAACCTTTATCAAAACCAGTCTATTGCCGTGGGCATTGTCGGTAAGTGTCTCAGCCAACAGCGAGATGTGTTTGTTGATAACATCGCCATTGGTCGTCGTATGTTGGTCACCGCCAGCGAAGGCAACATCATCAAACAAATTGACCATTTGCCAGCCCAACAGATCTATCAGCGATACTTATCAAATGGTGAGAAAATCAGCCTTTCTCTTGCCAACCGATTTGCGCTCACCACGGTGCATAATAATATTGAAATCAATGCGGTGCCATTAAAGTGGGAAAGTGATGGTGCAATTCAAATGAGTGAGGCCATCCCCGAAGGCGCTTATGTGAAGTTTCTGTATTTTCATCCTGCTCAATCCTTGTATTCGATTACACCAAAAATCCAACATCTTAACGAACAACAGCCCGACAGCGTGTTCGTGTTTAACTGCATCAGTCGTGATGATTTCATTGAAGAGCAGCCCACGGACAAACTAAATTTGCTCAACCAAGTCATGCCTTTGCACGGCGCTTATTGTTTTGGGGAGTTTTTCTCCACACAATTTGGCGCAAAAGTAATGCAACATGCCCTTACTTATTTGGCCATCAACGAATCTGGCTACGGCATAAAACGCGAAGTCGAACCGATTCAATTACCCGATGTGAAAGATTCTCTCGCCCCCATGTTCAACTTGATCAGCAATGCTTTTCAGGATCTTGAACAAGAATCAGCGTCGTTTTCTACATCCGCAGACAATGACTCGACAGGCAATCATTCCAACAACGATTGGTTATACGATGTACAAACGGGGCTTCTGAATCGTTTTTCTCTGCTCGGTCGTCTGACTAACACACAAGATATTGCTCACCTTGCTGTGATGCGGATTCGTAACTTCCGTCTGATTAATCAGCAATATGGCTATAACGCCGCGGATGATTTATTTGCCCAGCTAGCACACTATTTAAAGCGACGTTTGGACGCGAACTCCGTCGGCATAAACTTTACCTGTTACCGTTTATCCGCCAACGAAATCGCCGTCTCTATCCACAGCGATATTACACCGAAAAAAATCGTCAGACTGTTCCAAAACCTAGCAGAGGACATTGAAAATCAAGCGTTTTCTAGCATCAATAAGTTGGAACATCTGCTGACACTGAGTCTCTCCGTTGGCATGGCTTCAGCTTTTGATCAGGAGGGGCTGCCTCTTTGTGAGCAGTCGCATCTATTGATTAAAGCCAGCGAATCCAGACGGTTTGCACAAATCAATAATCAACCCATTTTCTGGAGTGGGAATTTACCCACCAGCGTCACCACAGAAGAAAATCTTGATTGGATTTTTCAAATACGCAAAGCACTCGAAAACGACGATATTTTGGCTTATTTCCAGCCTTATTACGACAGTGAAACAGGGGCGGAAGTGGGTGCAGAAGCCTTGCTTAGAGCGCGTATCGACGGCAAACTTGTCAGCCCTGCGTTGTTTCTAGACTTGATAAAACAAACGCAGCTTTACGCTAAAATAACGCTGACCATGCTGGCCAAATGTGAACGTATTCTCAATACGTATCCCAATGTTCATGTTGCCTTAAACCTGTCTGTCTTAGACTTTAAACATTACTCGACTCTCAAAGCCTTGCGAGAGTTTTTCAAACGCAATCAAGTCAACGGCCGTTTAACACTGGAAATCACCGAATCGGAATCCATCCAAGATTATGAATGGATCAGCCCAATCATTAATGAATTCCGTGAAGCAGGCGCCTTATTAGCGATTGATGATTTTGGCGCAGGTTATTCGAATTTAGAGAAGCTCATCGCCCTGAACCCAGATATTTTGAAGTTAGATGGCTGTATTATCAAAACCATCGACACGGATGACAAGCTGCAAAAATTGGTTCAGCACATCAACAACCTCGCTCATTCTTTAGGCATAAAAACGCAGGCTGAATTTGTGCATAATGAAGCGGTAAAACAACAGTTGAAGACGCTGAAAGTGGATTATTTACAAGGCTTTCATTTGTCCGAGCCCATTAGCGAATCCGAATGGCTTGAACAATACAATGACGATACCGTGAACTAACCGCCATTCGCTCACGCCCGTGCGTGAGCGAATGGCAATACGTTCGAAATGTGTGTTTTACGACACAGCAACATCAACAATCTATCCACACCCAACGCCACACCGGCGCATTCTGGCAGGCCTTGTTCAAGCGCGCTGACCAACCGTTCGTCAAATTGTCGATCCGTTAGCCCCATCGTTGATCGTGCCGCTTTATCGTCGGCAAAACGTCTTGCTTGCTCCTTGGCATCGGTCAATTCATGATAGCCATTGGCCAGCTCCATGCCTTGCCAATACAGCTCAAAACGCGCCGCCACGGGTTGACCGTGTTCGTCCAAATGGGTTTTCGCTAACGCCGCCTGAGACGCCGGATAACTGTGAATAAAACAGGGGGAATATTGGCCGATGGCGGGTTCTATGACGCTGGAGAAAATCAGCTCAAGCAAGGTGTCTCGATCCTCTTCCTGCAAGCCATATTCTGTGTGTTCATGGGCGCATTCTTGCAACTGCAAGTGCGTGGCGTTGAAAGGGTCTAATCCCGTGTGACGCAAAAACGCCATGTGATAACTCAATCGTTCACACGTTAATGCTTCATCGTCCGCTAACACACGAAGCAAGGTTTGAATGTCATCCATCAACTGCCAATGATCAAAGCCAACTCGATACCATTCCAACATAGTGAATTCAATACTGTGACGACGCCCCACGTCTTCCGCTCGAAAGACTTTACCCAATTGATAAATTGAGCCGGAGCCCGCACACAACAACCGCTTCATCGCGTATTCCGGTGAGGTTTGCAGGTAATACGTGAGATCTTGACCTTGCGAACGCGTCTCGCTGGTCAGTACTTCAATATGAGGATCGGAAATGCTGCCTAACGACAAACACGGCGTATCAACTTCCATCACCTCTTGCGCATCGAAAAACACACGAATGGCTTTAAACAACGCCGCGCGTTTTTGCAAAATAGACAGATCAGCACTGGGTTGCCACAAAGAAGCGTCGTACATAGAAAACACTCAGAAAATAAAACGCATCATAACAAAGACTGAACGATTAATTCAGCTTACTCAGCAGTATTTTAATGCCCGCTACGCCAAACATCAGCGCAAAGGCAGCGTCAAAGCCACGTTTCATTTTGAAATAACCTTGGCGAATCCGAGGGTTGGAAAACAGAACAGCGTAACCCAAATTTATGCAGGCACTTTGAATCGTTAATAAGACAATCACAGACAACAAACCTTGTGTGGAAACCGAACTCGGCATCCCCATGGCGAATAACGATCCTAGAAACAAAATCGCTTTAGGATTGGTTAAGTGGATGGCCAAACCACGAAAATATGCAGCACGCAAAGACGTTTGTTTAGTCTCTAATGTGGTCAACATTTTGCTCGCATCCGATTTATTCGTCATTGCTGAACGACAAGATTTGTACGCTAAAAATAATAAATAGACCGCACCAACATAACGTAAGCTTTCGAATAGCCAGACATTCGCATACAACACGGCACCTAAACCAAAGGCTGCCGAGCAAGACCAAAATAGCGAGCCTGTCAGTATCCCAGATGCTAACGCCAAACCTTGTACTCGCCCTTGATTCATTGACGTCGAGGCAATAGCTAAGGTCGCAGGCCCAGGGCTTGCCATAACAACAAAAGCACCGATTAATATTAGGACATAGTGAATTTCTTGCATCATTAAACTCCCTTATATTGCTTAACAGACAAAATTTTCAGTAATGCCATTTGCCCAACAAACAAACCAAATACGAGGACCAACAAAGTCATTGGCGCCACACTGGAAATAGAATACGTCATGATCATTTTATTCCATAACCAGTAACCCAATAACGTCGTTGGGTACGCTTGGAACAAAACAGAAAAATATGGCTGGCCACTGGAAAAGTCGGTTGATAAGCACCGTATTTATCAACAGTTGAAGACGTTATGTAAGCTGGTAAGGGAAACCGGTATAAACTCGGCTTCCCTACCCTGATCGTTATAGGTCAAATTGCGATGGCAATATCACGACGTCGCGGATGGTCACATGACGAGGGCGAGTCAACATAAACAATAGGGCTTCAGCCACATCGCTGGCGTCCATCAAGCTGCCCTTATCTTTTGCTTCTTGAAGCTTTTCCGCTGGCCAGTCAGAGAGTAGCGTCGTAATAACCGGGCCTGGCGACACCGAGGCAACACGAATACCATGGGAACACACTTGACGGCGCACGGTTTGCACAAAGCAATTCATCGCCCATTTTGAGGATGCGTAAACAGGCTCCCACGGGGTTGGAAAATGCCCAGCAAGTGAACTGGTGACGAGAATATCGCCGACGCCGCGCGCTATCATATGCGGCAAAACATCACGGACGTTCTTCATCACCACGTTGATGTTCAAGTTGAGCATGCGATCGATGGCGTCGTTATCCGCATCGACCAAATCGCCACCAACATACAATCCAGCATTGGCGTGAAAAATATCGATGACCTCGGTTTTTTCAAGAATACGAGGAATCAAACCACGACACACTTCTGGGTCGAGCAAGTCGGCCGACAATGTCACCACAGCATCGCCGTGCTTTTCCTGTAAGACCTGCAGCGCCGCCGCATCGCGATCAACAATGACGACCTGTGCGCCTTCCGCTATCATTGATTCCACACTCGCAAGGCCAATTCCTGACGCGCCACCGGTTACTACGGCGACTTTCCCTAATAATGCTTTAGACATGATTCATCCTATTATTGTTATTGACCGATAAAAATTTGATCTAACCACACGCTAACACTCAAACCACTTCCAACTCTGCTACTTTTTTGAGTATAACCAATCCAAAACACGCATTAACTTGTTCCCTACCGTCACCTTGTCAGACCACCTAAAGTCTATGAATAGGCGCATCAAACAGTAGAAAACGCTGCGAAATCGCCCGTTTTTATCAACATTCAATTTTTTTGAACATTTAAATCAAAATACTCCGTTACCTTGTTTATAAATTATTAGATATAGTAGCCTCAACTTAAACGGAACCACCCCAAACACTAAGGTAAATAAACATGAAAGCATTGATTCAAAAAATCACAAACACAACATCCGGCATCGCTAGTACGATTCTGCGTATTCCAGTCGGTCTTATATTAATGGCACATGGCGCGCAAAAATTGTTCGGTGCCTTTGGCGGCTACGGTTTAGAAGGCACAGGTCAGTGGATGGCGTCTATCGGCCTAGAACCTGGCTATTTGATGGCACTATTGGCTGGCAGCGCAGAATTCTTTGGCGGTCTGGCGCTGGTTATCGGTTTGCTGGTTCGTCCAGCGTCTGCCGTAATTGCTTTCACTATGCTGATGGCAATCGTGACGGTTCACCTTGCTAACGGTTTGTTCATGGCAAGCAACGGCTACGAATACGCATTAACATTATTGGTTGTAACGGTTTCTTTGGTATTCAGCGGCGCTGGTTCTTTCTCTATCGACAAAGCAATTGCTAACAAAAACTAAATTGTATTAAGCATTCAAATCAAAACCTCGATACCACGGTATCGAGGTTTTTTTATGCCGTTAACCTATGATTTTTAATGCCAGATAAGGCGTTAGGTTCAACACAATAATCGCAATTTTGTATTGCGCCAAATATTGAAAATACGCTTTTCCCAAATCTTTTTGTTCAATATCAAACAGTGCTGAATGTATGCGAACTACCCACTTTCTCATGGTGATCAGCAAACAAGTGGATATCAAAAGAAAAGCCATGTTAATAACCAATGACCAGCCTAAAAATGTTGTTAATTCTTCTATCGTCATTCTTATTCTGCCTATTTTTTATTAGATTATAGATAATATCTTCTCGTTTTGTGACAAAAAAGCAGGAAAGCACTGTTGATAAGTACAGTAGTTATCAACAATTCTGGCATCAAAAAATTTCTATTATCCAAACAAGTTGCCCGCATTAGAGGAAAACGCCAATAACATTGAGCGTTTTTGATATTGTTCAAAAAGACGCCATCGCGCCATGATGTTCATTCACTTAACACTGCCAACTATAAAAACAAAAAAGGCCATACCATGTCTGACTACGTCATTATTGGTGGTGGCGCCGCAGGTTGTTTACTTGTCGAGCGCTTATCCCGTAACGCCAATCACACCGTCACCTTGCTCGAAGCGGGTCCACCAGATACAAACCCGTTAATAGACATTCCAGCGGGCATCATTGGGCTAATGCGCAGCACAACATTAAATTGGGCGCTGCGAACAGAGCCGCAAGCTGAGTTAAATCATCGACGCTTATTTTGGCCAAGAGGAAAAACTCTCGGCGGCAGTACCTCAATCAACGCCATGTGCTACACCCGTGGGCAAGCCGACGACTTCGACCACTGGAAAGCCTTGGGCAATATCGATTGGGGCTATCATTCGCTTCTACCGCACTTCAAAGCGGTAGAACGCTTCTATCGAGGTGAGAATCAATGGCATGGCGCAAAGGGCGAACTGTCGGTTGAGCCATTGCGCTACCTGAATCCGCTTTCAAAGGCGTTTATTAACGCTGGACAAGAAGCTGGCATTTCCTTCAATGAAGATTTTAATGGCGAGCACCAACTCGGTATTGGCCCGTATCATGTCATGCAGAAAAACGGCGCACGTTGCAGCGCCGCTCGAGCATTTTTAGACGACGCAAAAAACCGTCCAAATGTAACGGTTATCACCCGCGCACACGTTGAGCGAATTGAAATTCAGAACAAACGCGCTGAAGGCGTTCTCTATAAGGCAAACAGCAAGTTGTGTTTTATTAAAGCCACAAAAGAAGTCTTATTATGCGCTGGTGCATTGCACAGTCCGCAACTGCTTATGCTGTCTGGCATTGGACCAAAAGCAGCACTGGAACCACACAATATCGAAGTGAAACATGCTCTTGCTGGCGTTGGGCAGAACCTTCAAGACCATTTAGACATCAGCCTAATTCACCTAGACAAAACCCGCAGCAGCATTTCGTTTCATCCCAGCTTTATATTCAAAGGCATAAAGAGCCTTTGGCAATACAGAAGACGTCAAGGTTTACTCACATCGAACATGGCCGAAGCTGGCGGCTTTATCGCCACACAAGCCAACGACAATCGCCCAGATGTACAGCTGCATTTTGTTCCTGCTGTGGAAGTCGACCATGGTTTAAATTTATGGCCTGCCATCAAACATTATGGCTTTACGTTACGTGCTTGTTTACTCAGACCCAAAAGCCGTGGTGTCGTCCGTTTGCATTCCAACCAAGCAAGCGATGCGCCCAAAATTGACGCCGAATATTTGAACAACGCGGACGACTTAGAAGGCATGATACGAGCGTTTGACGCCGCGCGATCCATACTCAAACAGCCTTCTTTGGCAGTGTACAGTCAGAAAGAATGGCAACCGGGGGAAGATTGCAAAACACGAGAACAGAAAATCGACTACATCCGCGCTCATGCTGAAAGCATTTATCACCCTGTTGGTACTTGTAAAATGGGCAATGACGCACTCGCCGTTGTCGACCAAACATTGAAAGTGCACGGCATCGACAAACTCAGAGTCATCGATGCCTCTGTCATGCCAACGCTTATCAGCGGTAACACTACCGCCGCCACGTTAGCCATCGCCAGTAAAATCGCGGAAAATATGTTAGCGGAGCAATGACCTATTTTGAGCAAAAAAAAACCTTCGACAGAAAACGGTCGAAGGCTTTTTAGGATTCGTTTACTAGACCAGGGAAGTATTATTTGCCTGTGGCGCGGGAAACGTATTCGCCGCTACGTGTATCAATACGTAGGACTTCACCAATGTTGATAAACAATGGAACACGAACCATAGCGCCCGTCACCAAATAAGCGGGTTTAGAGCCGCCGTTGGCGGTGTCGCCTTTCACGCCTGGGTCGGTGTCTTTTACTTCAAGTTCGATGAAGTTAGGCGGCGTTACAGCAAGAGGCGCGCCGTTGTATAACGTCACAAGGTATTTCTCTTGCTCTTTAAGCCAGTTCTTCGTGTCGGCAATCGCATTTTCATCAGCAGCGTGCTGCTCGAACGTGCCATCTACGGCCATGAAATGCCAGAATTCACCGTCGGTGTACAAGTACTCCATGTCGGTATCCATGACGTCTGCGCCTTCTAGGGAATCGCCCGATTTAAAGGTACGCTCCCAAACTCGACCGCTTTTTAGGTTACGCAATTTCAGACGATTAAAGGCTTGGCCTTTACCCGGTCTTACGTGTTCGTTCTCCAAGACAGAACATGGATCACCATCAACCATTACTTTCGCGCCACTACGCATATCGCTGGTAGAAATATTAGCCATACATCCTCACAGTATATTTTTAGAGAAAAGGCTCCGACTGGCGTATCATGTCAGTCTTAAGATCATTTATTAGATCTTTAAAAGCCATCGGCCTCATTGGCCAAAATAAGTTGGCGCAATCATAACCCAAATGAACACAATTTTGCAGATATTTGACGTGATCCCGATTCAAACAAAGAACAATCTAAGCTGGTCGCAACACCTGTCACAGGCGATCACCTCTCTTCCCGAGCTCGTCAAACTCCTTGGCCTGCCAGAAAGCCTCGCGCATCAAGGTCGTGAAGCACATCAAAGCTTTAAGTTACTCGTGCCTCGTCCCTATTTGTCTCGTATAGAATATGGCAACCAAAACGACCCGCTGCTCTTGCAGATTTTGCCCAGCGCCGCCGAAATGCAAAACGTCTTTGGTTATACTAAAGATCCGCTAGAAGAAGCCGAGCATAATCCGCAAAAAGCCATCGTGCACAAGTACAAGCGCCGTTTATTGGTCATTACCACCGGCACTTGTGCGGTGAATTGTCGTTATTGTTTTCGTCGTCACTTTCCTTATGGCGACAACCAACTCGCGCAAGCCGAATGGCAATCTGTCATTGACTATTTAAAAGGTCATCCAGACGTAAACGAAGTGATTCTCAGCGGCGGCGATCCCTTAATGATGAAGGACACTCTGCTCGCGGACAAAGTTCGTCAAATCGAAGCCTTGCCACAAATAAAACGCCTGCGCATTCATTCACGATTGCCGGTAGTGATTCCCGCTCGAGTGAGCGATGACATGCTGGACTGGATAAGTAAAAGTCGTCTCGACATTATTATGGTGTGGCACATTAATCACGCCAATGAAATGGACGAGGAACTGGCCAGCGCCGCGTTCAAGCTGAAACAAGCGGGGGTTACCTTGCTAAACCAAGGAGTGTTGTTGAAAGGAATAAACGATACGGTCGAGGCGCAAGTCAACTTGAGTGAAGCTGTATTTGATGCCGGTATTTTGCCTTACTACATGTTCACGCTGGACCCTGTTGAAGGTGCGGCACATTTTGATATCAATATTGAAGAGGCCCAGCGATTAATGGGCAAAGTCGCCGCTGAATTACCCGGCTATTTGGTGCCAAAACTCGCCAAAGAAATACCTGGTAAAACCGCCAAAAGTGTCTTTGCCCCGCTTCTTGACGATTAACTTTTTACTGTTACTTACTCGTTACCCATTGTCCTTTATCGTAAAAGCGCAATACGACCGACTTTGACTTGCTGACGTCGCACTCCAATGGTCGGCGCGAGCTGGTATAAGTCACCATTGCGCCCCACCAGCTGACAAGGCACATGGTTTTTCTTTGCCACGTCGGCGTTGGCGTCTAGATGCTTCGGTTCGCCATGAACCGGAATCGCAATTTCTGGTTGCGTCCATTGATACAAATCCCCCAATTCGCCTCGACAAGGGTGACCGCTCACATGAATGGTATTATCCGTTTCATGAGCTTGTAAGGTACGGATTTTTCGACTTTTGAATTGCGCCGCCAATCGGTCTATGGCGTTTTCATTACCCGGAATTCTCATGGCGCTAAAGATTACTAAATCGTCGGCTTCAAGGCTCAAATCAAAACAAGTGTCTGCCGCCAATCGGTTTAACGTCGCTCTCGGTTCGCCTTGGCTACCGGTCACAACCGCCAGCACTTCTTCGCGCGGTAAATAACCAAGATGCGCTGCGTCGATAATGGGTAAATCGTCCGGCCAATGACCCGTTGCTCTGGCAGCACTGACCATGTTTGTTAAGGATCGTCCAATCAAGGCGAGGTAGCGTCCGGTTTCTTTTGCGACTCGGCCCAGCCCGACCAAGCGCGCAACATTGCTGCTGAAACACCCAACGACGACGCGATTTTTTTCGTCCTCTATGGTTTTCAGTAGCCCTCGATAACAGTCCGTTTCGGAATCAGAATAACCGCTTTTTAAGGCGTTGGTGGAATCACACACCATGGCCAACATGTTTTCCTTGGCCAATTTTTGAAACGTAGTTGGCGAAAAGCCGTCCCCCAGAATCGGCTTGTTATCAATTTTCCAATCGCCCGTGTGAAAAATTCGCCCTACTGGCGTATCGATGGTCATCGCAAACGGTTCTGGCACAGAGTGTGTTAAAGCCAGCCATTTCACGTTAAACACGCCAATTTTCTTGATTTCGTTTTCTTCTACTTCGATGATCGGCACTTGATCGGTTAAGCCCACTTGAACCAACTTACGACGCAGCACTTCAGCGGTAAAGGCGGTGGTGTAAACCGGACATTTAAAACGTCGCCATAAAAAAGGCAGCGCGCCAACATGGTCTTCATGAGCATGGGTAATAACGATGCCCGCTAAACGCTCTTTTTGTTCGGTAATAAAGGTGGGATCGGCGCAGACTATTTCTGATGTGTGAAGGTCGTTTGGCGTTAGTGGCTCATTAAATGACACCCCACAATCGACCATCAGCCATTGCCCATCGTGACCGTACAGGTTCATATTCATGCCGATTTCGCCAGTACCGCCGAGCGGTAAAAACCATAAATCTTGTTGTGTTGGGATCAAAGACGAAATAACGCACTCCTTGTGGGTAAAAACAAAAACATCAGTGAATAACGTCATGGTACGCATTTTTCAGTAAGATCTCAGCCTGTGCTCTCAGATTAACGAAAAGTAATTACCCACAAAAAAGCCTCATTTTAAAAAACTGCATTCGATTGTCCTTTATTAGATAATGTTATAACCCCGTTGTGCCTTTACGACACTAACGTCACTTCATTACGCTTGCATGTTTTATTCCAACACCGAAACACGCTCGAAAAAGTAGGATTATAAACTTGAACCTCAACATCACGACCAAACTCGCCAAAGCCTTGACCGCTTTAATTTTACTCTCTTGTTTAGCGATTTTTGCGCTGTACTTGATACAAAAATTTGGCGGCCAATACGCAGAACAAAAAATTCAAGAACAATTAGAGCGCTCTGGATTAAGCTCTTTTGTTCAGTATGAAAGCATTCATTTTGACCCTTTCACATTAACGCCGTCGCTTGAAAACGTTCGTTTTGGTTCAGACAACGCCCCTTGGTTACGATTCGCCCGTATTTCACTCAATCAATATCCGATCAAATACCCTGATTTAGACGTGGATTTCTGGATTCAAGAAAGCACGGCAGACAGCCTGTCTCGCGATACACGCCAACTCATGCGAGCCGCAGGCATTACAACCTTGTTAGGAAAAGGCTCGTTGCGTTCAACGATTGAAGGTGAACACGTCGCTTCTGAATTTCAGTTGGATATTAAAGACGTCGGTAAAATGTCACTGTCGTCTAATATCAATATCTTGAATCAAACCGTTAACATGCCAGAACTGCGCTCAGACATCATTGCGTCGTTTGCGCTGGGGCAGCCTGAAGCCATGCTCATTATGTATGGTGAGGCCATTGAGCTTCGCTCTTTAACCGTGGGATATCAGGAGTCAGGCTTAATAAATCGTTTGCTTCCTCCGTCTACCATGGCGCAAGAATCCAAACAGACACAATTGGATAATGTGGCGCTTGCTAGCCACGCGTTAGGGCTCGCAATGGCGGATTCGCAGGAAGCCAAACAGATTGCGAATTCTGTCTTGGGCTTTTTATTGAAGCCAGAAAAGTTAACCCTGTCTATGTCGCCAACTTCGCCGATCAGCTTGAAGACGCTGGCTTTATTGGCGCACGAAGGCACCTTATACAAAGACAGTAAGATGACAATAACGAACCAGTAATTAATTAATGGAGACCATTGCGCTCATTTTTGACTCGGGCGTAATGTGGCTAAAAGAGGTTAAACATTTCTTTGTAAGACGGGTTCGATAGGAATGCTGTTAACCTGTTCTTTTCTCACACTAACGCTAGGAAAAACATGAGCAATGTAACGATTTTAGTGGATGTTCAGAACGTCTATTACACCACACGACACACGTTTGGGCGCTCTTTCGACTATAACGCATTCTGGAAAGAAGTTACTCAAGATCGGAATGTCGTCAAAGCTATCGCTTACGCCATAGACAGAGGGGATGAGAAGCAGCGTCAATTCCAAAATATCTTGCGGGCGATCGGCTTTGAAGTGAAATTAAAACCCTTCATTCAACGGTCAGATGGGTCGGCAAAAGGTGACTGGGATGTGGGTATTGCCATCGATGGAATTGAGTTTGGTAAAGACAGTGACGAACTTATCTTGGTTTCTGGTGATGGGGATTTTGATTTACTGGCGAAAACGCTCAGAGAAAAATATCACACCAAGGTCGAGGTTTATGGTGTAGAAGCCCTAACTGCGCAGTCTTTGATCAATTCAGCCACCAAATTTACCGCCATTAGTAACAAATTGTTACTCAAATAAATATTTCCCAACTATATTTTTAAGAGAGAATATGACGCCTGAAAAAACTAACTGATTATTTTATAAGCAGAAAGCAGATTAATGAGCACTCAAATAGACTCTTTATTATTGGACACGAGAGACACCCTACACAAATGGCTTAGCTTAGCCACGGGTGTGCTTATGGTTTTTTTTTGCTTCTTCAATATTGCCTTATTGCATCAAATTACCATTGGTCTCGTTGATGCATTATTTGGTCTGTTGAATCTATACCTCTTTCGAGCTGCGCTTCAAGGAAAGAGCCGGAAGTGGCATCACTATATGCTGATTGGCTCACTGACTGTCACCGTATTTTATGCGTTTTATTCATCGGATTTACGAGCGGGCTCTATTTACTGGCTACTTATTTTGCCGCCTCTGTATTGCCTGTTGGCAGGACCAAAATTAGGCATTGTCTACACGGTTATTCTGTCTCTTCCTGCGATTACTTTTCTCTTCATTAAGTCAGACATCGACCATTTTATTCCTCATCGATCGGTGCTGAACTTCTCTCTTGCGTATTTTTTAACCTACGCCATTTGTTTTTTATATGAAACTCAATACAAAAAAAGTAGCCAGATCCTACACAGAATGGCATTTGAAGACCCACTAACAGGCGCTAAAAACCGTCATGCATTAAAAGTATTTTTTGACTTTTTTAACAAGCAAACCAAAGACGCACTGAAGGAAAAATTCTATCAAGAAATAGACGAAACCAGACTGCTGATTATTGATATTGACCACTTTAAAAGCATCAATGATGAGTTCGGTCATGATGTCGGTGATGCGGTACTGATAGAAATGACAGAGCTGCTTCAATGGTGCACAGACAACCACCATGTTTACCGAATTGGCGGGGAGGAGTTTTTAATCATTCAAAATGGCTCTCAGGATCAAGCGTACCATTTTGCAGAATCCATTCGGAAACGCGTCGAAAACCACATTTTCAGAACCCATCGCAGCAACATTAGAATCACGGTCAGTATTGGTATAGCGGAACTTAAAATTGGGCAAACATTTGCAGAGTTCCTACGTGCTGCCGATAAAAACCTTTATTCAGCAAAGAGCAAAGGACGAAACCTCGTCCACCACAGCGCCATTAGCCTTACTGAGGCGGTATAAAAACAACAACGAAGGATCGCTCCTTTTTATCCCCTACTTCTTTTAAGTGAAACTGATAATGAGCACCCGACGCCAGCCACACACGTCCGTTCCACCTGAAGTATTACACAAATGGTTAAGCGCTTTAGCTTGTGCGTTACACTGCCTCTATTTTGTATTGAACCTGTGTCTAGTGCAAAAAATGGGATTGGCTGCCATACAATTCATCGTCATTATATTCAGCGCCTATTGCTTCTTAACCTCATTAAAAGAGTACTACAAGCCTTGGAAAAGCTATGTATTAATGACGCTCTTAACCTGCAATATTCTCGCTTCTGTGTCCGTGATGGAACTTTGGGCCGGGGCAATTTTTTGGAGCATCGCCTTACCACCTTGGTACTACAACTTATTTGGCTTCAAACGAGGTTTTTACTGTAGCGCTGTTGTTGCCGTATTATCCGCTGCCATTTTATTCCTTCGTACCGACACCAGCCTTTTCATGCCCTACCGAACCGTTTTCAACTTTGTTTTGGCCTATTCTTCTGTGTGGTTAATCTGTCATATCTACGAAGCCCAACGCCAAAAAACAACTTTATTACTACATTCTCTTGCGTTACAAGATGCGTTAACCGGAGTACAAAATCGCCACTCACTAAAAGAAGACTTTAGCGCCCTCCACAATAAAGTGGAAAAAGTTTACATGCTTATCATCGACATTGATCACTTTAAAAACATCAATGATAAGTTTGGCCACGACATTGGCGATTCTGTTTTGATCAAAGTCGCCCACGTCATTACACGCGCCCTTGAAAACCAAAATGTCTACCGTTTAGGTGGTGAAGAGTTCGTGGTTTTACTAAAAGGATTAAGCAACACGGAGGTCTACGATCAAGCAGAAACCATTAGAAAGGCGATAGAAGGTGAGATATTCCATAGCCACACAGAAGAGATCAAACTTACGGTCAGCATCGGTGTCAATGCATTAGAACCAAAACAAGCGTTCACAGACTTTCTTCGTGCGGCCGATATGAAGCTTTATCAAGCCAAACATCAAGGTCGAAACCAAGTCTGTATTTAGTCCGTAAAGGTGTCTAAGAACAACGTCTCGACCTTCTCTCTCGCCCACGGTGTTTTACGCAAAAACTTGAGGCTCGACTTCACTGAAGGGTCGCTTTTAAAACAATTAATATTGATGCGAATAGACAGCTCTTCCCAACCATAATGCGCTACCAGATCCGTTACGACCTTTTCTAATTTCACACCGTGCAAAGGGTTGTTTACTTGTGTTCCGCTCATACCAATTATTCCTAGTCTTCTATTCACTGTTTCGGGCAAGTATACAGCAAGCCGAAACAAACTCACGGCTTGTCTCACGACAAAACACTCAACAATATTTGACTAATTCACAAAATCCCCAAACAATGGCGTAAAACTTAGGAGAATAAATGAATGGGTATTTTATCTGGCCTTAAAGGTCTATTTTCAGGCGGCGAAAGCACACCCGAAAAAGCAGAAGAAACAGTCGAGTATAAAGGCTTCTCAATTGTGCCAGCACCAATGAAAGACGGCGGTCAATTTAGAGTGGCGGCAAGCATTACGAAAGGCGAAGGCGAAGAGCAAAAAACACACAAATTCATTCGTTCAGATTTAATGCCAAATCGTGACGAGTGCATTGAAATCACCCTACGCAAAGCCAAACTCACCATCGACCAGCTTGGCGATAATATTTTCGGCTAACCCCAAAGGAAAGCATTATGAGCGCACCAATAGGACAACACTGGACACAAGTTAACGAAGGTGAAGACCTATTAGGTGCGGATTTTATAGCACGAACATTCGCCTTTCCCGGACCAAAAACCAAAGTCTATACCACGCTTATTCACCACACAGGGAATACAGACAGCGAAAAAGCCATTTTGTATGTCCATGGCTACACAGATTATTTCTTCCAAACCGGTTTAGCGGAACACTTTGTTCACCTTGGCTATCGTTTTTATGCGGTTGATCTACAAGGCTACGGCCGATCTCTTCGCCCTTCTACACCACCAAACTGGTGTGATTCAATCGAACAATATGGCCAAGACTTAGACATTGCTTTAGCCACAATGAAGCAAGACGGCGTAAACGACGTTATATTATTAGCTCATTCCACCGGCGGTTTGGTGGTGTCGACTTACTTAGCACAACCCTATGCACCGCCGGAGCGAGAGAGTCATTACCAACAAGCCTTTCCAGACATCAGCGGCCTTATATTGAACAGCCCATTTTTGGCGCTACCTTTCTCTCCTGCCGCGCTCAACTACCTAAGTTGGCCGGTTCGAGCCATCGTCACTGCGCTTCCTTTTGTGAACATAAGAGCAAAGGAAATCACCATTTATTCAAAAACGCTGCACACCAAATTTGGCGGTGAATGGGATTATCGATTGGATTGGAAACCTGCAGAAGGTTTTACGTTGTCACTGCATTGGCTAAGAGAAATCATTCATGCACAGCGTAATCTTGCCAATCAAAAAATAGGCCTGCCAACGTTACTCTGTCATTCAGAAATCAGCACAATTGGGAAATTGTCGGTTGAAGAGACACAACAAGGCGATGGGGTTTTAAACGTCGACAGCATGCAAATTGCAGCGAATAAAACGTTTACGAATCTCTCCAGTGTTGAGATCCCGAAGGGCTTCCATGATTTATACCTCTCACATCAGCCCGCTCGTAGCGCGTATTTATCCGCCATCACAGAATGGCTGACCTTGGAAAACGCCAAGAACGGCCAACAGAACTAAGCCCCTTGACGACGCATCACCCAATCCAACAAACAAGTTGGTAACAGTCGTTTCATCAGCACTGCCGCGTACGTTGGCAAGGTGACATAATAACGCGCCCTTGGTCGTTTCGATTCAAGAGCGTGGATCAATTTATCAACCACCGCACTGGCAGGCAATGTTTGTGAAGACGTTACGCCTTCTTTACTCAACCTTTCTATCGCGTCTTCATAGCCTTTTTTGTGACGGCTATTTTCCATATCGATATTGTCTTGTAACGCGACCAGCGCATTCGCTCTAAAGCGGCTTTCGATCGGGCCGGGTTCAATCAAACTCACTTTGATCGCCGTATCTGCCAACTCCAAACGCAGAGTATCGGTCAGCCCTTCTAATGCGAACTTACTCGCGTTGTAAGCACCTCTAAATGGCGCCGCGACCAAACCAAGCACAGAACTGTTATTAATGATGCGCCCATAGCCTTGAGCCAACATGATTTTAAGCACCTTTGTCGTCAACTCATGCGTGCCAAAAAAATTGCTTTCAAATTGCGTTCTTAATACATCAACCGGCAAGTCTTCAACGGCCCCTGGCTGACCATAAGCCCCGTTGTTAAACAAAGCAAAAAGATAACCATGTGTAATGGCCAGCGTCGCTTCTAGCCCTTTCACAATCGATTCCGAGTTAGACAAATCCAACTGCACGACATGCTTAATGCCTTGCGCTTTCAAACGCTCAACATCTTCTTGCTTACGACAACTTGCTACCACCAAGAAGTTTCGTTCCTGAAGCGTTTTTGCGGCTTCCAAGCCAATTCCCGTTGAACAGCCAGTGATAAGAATGGAGTACTGCATGAAAAACCCTTTCGATATTTGATCGTTTGACTGTGCAAATTACTAAGTAATCACAATGACATCAAGCCAATATAACCAACTGATCAATATCCCCCTTTATTCAGATGTATCGTTCGTTGCTCTAAGAAGGCTGGACTAAAAGCTCGTCTAGCCTTCCTTCATGCGTTTTTTGTTTTCATACATAGCTTTATCTGCGCCTTCTATCATGTCTTCCAACGATTTGTCCTCCACGTCTGAAAACAAGGCAATGCCCGCACTGCATGCGATTTTATACGGCTTATTAATAGCCTCATTTAAGTCCTCTATGGCGGCCATAAAACGCGCTAAAACAATATCCACCCCTTCAATACCGATATCAGACAACATCACCACAAATTCGTCACCACCCAAACGGCCGACAATATCACTTTCTCGAAAGGTACTTTGCATGACGTCGGCAAACTGTATTAACGCAAAATCACCCTCATGATGCCCATAGGTATCATTGATCGGTTTAAAATCGTCTAAGTCCAACAGGATAAAGGCCATGGACATTTTTTTACGAATACACACTTGTTGTGCATGGGCTGCCAAGGTCAAAAAACCTCGTCGATTAGAAATAGACGTTAATTCATCCAACGTCGCCATTTGTACCGATTTAATTTCTTGTTCGATCATGGCACCTAGATCTTCCAGTAAGAGCTTGTCTTCCTCTCCCATTTCCCTTGGTTTAGAATCAATCAAACACAAGGTGCCTAAATTCACACCCGGGCGAAGTTTGAGTGGATAACCCGCGTAGAAGCAAACATTTGGGCTGCCCGTCACTAAAGGGTTGTCAAAAAAACGCTCGTCTTCTAATGCATTTGTGACAATAAATAAACCATCTTGATTAATCGCATGCCCACAAAATGACACTTCTCTTGGTGTTTCGGTTGCATCCAATCCCTGAGCCGACTTAAACCACTGGCGATCTTCATCCACAATACTCACCAAAGAAATAGGAACCCCGAACATGCGCTTGGCCATTCGAGTCACTCGGTCGAATCTTTCTTCGTGTGATGTGTCTAAAATTTTAAGTGCTTTTAAGGCGTGTAATCGTTCAGCTTCGTTTTTTGGTATTTTTGGTGGCTGCATTGCGATTCCTCATGGATGACGCGGGATATTCCATTAAATATAGCAGCGATTTAAAAAATCACCTTGTCCTTCAAATCGGAATAACATCAATCTATTGAAAGGCTTAGCTCACAATGCTTTTTATGGATCCGTCGAATTCACTGAGTGCGTTCCGTTTATTTGACGGATGATGTTAAGAAACAAGGTCTTACCAATGGGAATCAAGGCATCGGGGAAATCATAATCTGGGTTATGTAATTGCGGGCTCGATTGCCCTGAACCAAGCGCAAACATCGCGCCTTCTTTTGCCGTCGCCGTAAACTGCCCAAAATCTTCCGACCAGCGCATTGGCTCATCCAATAGTACAAAATCCGTTTGAGTAGATTCACAAGCACGCACGACCAAATCATGGCCTTTTTGAGAATTTACGCTGGCTTGAAACACATCATCGTATTCAAATGAAATACTCAAACCTTCTTGTTCAGCCAATCGACATGAAAACGCCTCAGCCTGCGCGATCAACGTATGCATACCTTCATTACTTTCACTGCGCAACGTCACCATCACCACAGCGTCACCCGGCGCTGTACCAAACGCGATCTCACCCAATTTGGCGTGAATTACCGTCACCCAATGGCGCCCTTCTACACCTTGCTGCGCTAGTTTAGCTGGCAAATGATTCAGCTCTTGAATGATCTGACACATGGCATTGGCAGGGCTGATGCCATTCTCAGGATGCGCCGCATGAGACGTTTTGCCTTTTAAATGGACAATCATGCCTCTCGATGCACAATTAAACGTACCCGCTCGCACCGCCACTTTACCGAGCTCTAATCCTGGGTAATTGTGCAGCGCAAACGCATAATCCGGTTTGAGTGCAGTAAAACGCGCATCGTTTACCACTTGAATCGCGCCCATGCCGGTTTCTTCTGCCGGTTGAAAACACAACACAACACGCCCCTTCTGCGGACGATGTGCTGCCAATTCTGCTCCCAGCGCCGTTACGATACTCATGTGTCCATCATGACCGCATTTATGAGACACACCTTTCACTTGAGAGCGATGCGAAAACGTATTGCTTTCTTCGATCGGCAAGGCATCCAATTCACTTCGAATCAGGGTTGTCGGCCCGTTATCAACACCATTAAAGACAAACGCTAATCCCGTTCCGCCAAGCCCCGTCACAACCTCATCCGGAGAAAATGCCTGAAATTCATTGAGTATTCGAGCCGCCGTTTCTTGCTCTTGATTCGACAGCTCTGGGTGTTGATGTAGATTTTTTCGGAGCGCGATTAACTCGTCTATAGAGAGCATAAATGGATCCTGTTGTTTAGATTACTGCATTTCTATCCTTTACTTCCATACAGTGGACACTAAAGCTATCCAATAAATCAATCCCTTCATGCCACCGTCCGAGATGACTTTCTGATCCAATATGCCCATATTCGCCCAGCACCTTAAGCTCACTTCCCCAAGCCTCAGCTAGGAACTTGGCTCGTGATAATGAAAGATAAGGATCATTGGTCGACGCAACAATAAGAGAAGGTATCCGAAGTGCTTGTAGAGGAATGGAACGAAAGCTGGCATAAGGAGCAGGTGGATCCGCCCACTCATCCTCAACATCCGCTGGAGCAACCAAAAAAACACCAATCACTTGGCTTGCCAACGCCGCCGTCCAATGCATCGCAGTAATACAACCAACAGAATGCGCCACCAATATCGTAGGTTTTTCGCTTTGCCGTATGAAACTATCTAACGTCGCAACCCATTCAGACTTATCAGGTCTATCCCAATCACCTTGATCAACACGCGCCATCGTAGAACATTCTTTTTCCCAACAGGATTGCCAATGATTGGCTGGGGAACCGCCACCGCCAGGAATGGTTAAAAAACGCAGAGCATTTTCAGTTTTAAAGAGACGAGACATATTTCTTACAATCCTTTGCTTGAAAGACTTTTTTGATCTGACGCCAAACTCCAACTAGATACTCAAAAACAAACTTAATAAAAAGCTCAATGAATCACCAATCAAGCCTCTTCCGATACTAAAACCGCATTATTACGCTTACCAGTAATAACGATAGGCTGATGAGAGTCAGCCGTTTCATCCATCAGACGATACAAATTACTACGTGCTTCTGTTGCCGTCATTCCAGCCGTCACACACCGCAAAACTGTTTAAATAGTAGACAAATCGTACGCTTAATAGAACATACGTCAAAACAGACGTTTTTTTATAAACCTAAAGTCTTTTACATAAGTCACGATAAACAGATGTAATACTTTCAACTCTCTCCTCAATAGTTCTATAACCAGCCTCTTTTCGCAAAACACTATATTTCTCAAAGTCTTTTTTTTGCAGTTTTTTTCTATACTCATTCAAAATATAACCGACAAAATCTTTATAGTGTTGCTTCATAAATTCCAAAATATGAAAAAGATCATCTTGATACTGGTTTTCTAAAAGCTCAAAAGCAAGATCGTATTTTTCCTCTATTTTGCCTTTTTTTATATCCAAAATTCCTCTTTTGCACTCTCTTTTTAATTCGTAAGTCTTCATTTCATCAAGCGATTCTTTTAACTCTTTTGTTGGATAAGAATAGAAAACATACAATCCTTTTCCAAAAACAGCCCCTCTTACTGGTGTCGCAATCCAAAGGCCCTTATGAGCGACTTTATTTTGAACAGATTTAGCAATAGTGACAAGAGCCTTGAATCTATTAGGTCGTTCACCTCCAGAGGAAAATTTATTATTCTCTAGCAATCCTTGTGCATTAATAAAATAGTTTTGCAAGCTCAATGCAAACGTCACATAAAAAGGGCTAGTAGGATCTTCAGGAAACTCTATTGTTGTGCATATTTTCAACGCTTCAGTAATGACATCTATATTGACTAGAAAATTTAGCCATTCCATGTATTCCGGTTTCACAGCATCATCTTGAAGACTAAATAATCTCGAGTATTGTTTATCTATTTCGTTCATTTTTGCGCCTTATAAATTTTCGAGTTTCGTTCATAGGCTAGCTACTTAAGAGCATTTACAATACAACCAAAATATTCGATTGGCTTTTTATTTTTTTGATATAAAAAAACGAGCCGTAGCTCGCTTTTGTTAATTCCAATGAAGAGAAAACTAAGTGTTAACTCAAGGCTCTGGAATGATGCTCTAGGTGATCATCAATGAAGCTGGCGATGAAGAAGTAGCTGTGGTCGTAACCCGGTTGACGGCGAAGCGTAATCGGGTGTCCGGCTTTTTCACAGGCGGCTTCTAGAGCTTCTGGTTTAAGTTGTTCTACCAAGAAGTTATCGGCTTCACCTTGATCAATAAACAATGGTAAGCGTTCACTTGCGTTTTCGATCAGCAAAGTGGCGTCCCATTCGTTCCAAGTGGTTTTGTCTTCACCCAAATATCCGGTGAAGGCTTTTTCGCCCCAAGGACAATTAGTTGGATTAGCAATTGGCGCAAAGGCCGAGACAGATTGATATTTGCCCGGGTTCTTCAGCGCACAAATCAAGGCGCCATGACCGCCCATTGAGTGACCAGATATAGAACGCTTATCTGTCACAGGGAAGTTGGCTTCGACCAAGTGCGGCAGTTCTTGAACTACGTAATCGTACATGTGGTAAGTATTCGAATACGGTTCCACCGTGGCGTTCACATAGAAACCTGCCGCTGAACCAAAGTCGTAGCTTTCGTGTTCATTCGGATAATCCGTACCTCGTGGGCTGGTATCGGGACAAACAATGGCCAATCCCAATTCCGCCGCTTTACGAAAAGCACCGGCTTTTTGGCTGAAATTTTCGTCCGTGCAAGTCAAGCCAGACAACCAATACAAGACGGGGACGCTTTGCGTTTCTGCTTGTGGTGGCAGATAAATAGCAAAGGTCATGTCGCCTTTAACCGACAAGCTTTCATGCTTGTAACGCTTCAACCAACCGCCAAAGCTTTTCGTGCTGGATAGCAATTCCATCCTGTTACTCCTCGCTTTACATTAGCTAAGAGCATGAAGGCCGCCAACGCAACCTTCATGCGCGGTGATCGACTTACTTGTCGAACAGAATAACGGTACGAATACTTTCGCCTTTATGCATCAAGTCAAACGCTTCGTTGATTCGCTCAAGGGGCATCGTGTGCGTGACAAATGGGTCAATTTCAATTTTGCCATTCATGTAATCTTCTACGTAACCTGGCAATTGACTGCGGCCTTTAACACCACCGAAAGCAGACCCTTTCCAGACTCGTCCTGTCACCAACTGGAATGGACGGGTGGAAATCTCTTGGCCAGCGCCAGCCACACCAATAATAATGGACTCGCCCCAACCCTTGTGACAACACTCAAGCGCTTGACGCATGATCTGTACGTTACCAATACATTCAAAGGAATAATCCACACCGCCATCAGTCATATCAACAATCACTTGCTGAATCGGCGCCTCGAAGTTTTTCGGGTTAATGCAATCGGTCGCGCCAAATTGTTGCGCCATTTCGAATTTAGACTCGTTAATATCAATGGCGATAATGCGAGAAGCCCCCGCCATGCGCGCGCCTTGGATAACCGACAAACCAATGCCGCCCAAACCGAATACCGCTACGGTGTCCCCTTTTTGGACTTTCGCGGTGTTCAAAACCGCACCAATGCCCGTGGTGATACCACAACCTAATAAACAGACTTTTTCTAGTGGCGCATCGACGTGGATTTTCGCTAAAGCGATTTCTGGCACAACACTGTATTCAGAAAAGGTCGACGTCCCCATATAATGGAAAATGGGTTCACCATTGATGCTGAAACGGCTTGTTCCGTCTGGCATTAGGCCCTTACCTTGTGTTTCACGAACCGCCTGACACAAGTTGGTTTTGCCTGATTTACAAAATTTACATTCGCCACATTCTGCCGTGTAAAGTGGAATCACGTGATCGCCTGCTTTCAACGTCGTCACGCCTTCGCCCACGGCTTCTACCACGCCCGCGCCTTCGTGACCAAGAATGGCAGGAAAAATGCCTTCAGGGTCTTCACCCGACAAAGTAAACGCATCGGTATGACAAACACCGGTTGCCACCATTCGTACTAATACTTCACCCGCTTGTGGGTCTTGAACGTCTACTTCTTCAATTTTAAGTGGTTGGCCTGGGCCCCAAGCAACAGCGGCTTTACATTTCATTGTGTTCTCCAAAGTGTGTTTTCAATCAGGTTTAACGAATTCATTCCTCTCAGTGTAGACCTTAATGATTAACGCGATAATGCCTGTTTTGGAAAATGATTATTGTCATACAACAACAATCATTCCAAAAGGGTTCTATTCAGTTACAATGTAACCCTTTCTACAAGGAATATAGACACCAATTCATTTAGCCATTCTGTGAGAGATCAAGTATGAAAAACTGGGAAGCAATGGAAGCCTTTATTGAAGTGGTCAGACAAGGCAGTTTTTCGGCGGCGGCGATTAAGCTCAGCGTTTCGGCGTCTCATATTAGTCGACTAATTACTCAGCTCGAAGCGGAGCTTGGTACAACGCTGCTGTTTCGAACCACAAGGCGCATCCGATTGAGTGAAGCCGGTGAATTGTATTATCAACATTGTCGTGGCTTACCCGAAGCATTAAGCAGCGCAGAGGAAGTCATTTCGACATTGAATCAAGCGCCCATTGGCACGTTTAAAATGACCTGTGCCACGACCTTTGGTGAGCGTTTTATTGCACCACTAATGAACGATTTTTTATTGCATCACCCAAAAATAGAATTGGATTTTCATCTCACTAACCGTGCAGTGGATATTATTGAAGAAGGCTACGACCTTGCGATTCGCATGGGCGCAATGAAAGACTCCAGTCATCTGTCTCGGCGCTTGTGCGATCGGGTGGAATACCTTTGCGCGTCTCGTGAATACATAGACCAACACGGCATGCCGCATACCTTGGCTGAGCTAAACAAACACCGCTGTCTCATTGGCTCAAAGAATCATTGGTTGTTCCAACAAGACGGACAACGTAAAGAGCTCAAAATAAACAGCCAATGGCGAAGCAATTCTGGACCCGCGCTGATCGACGCAGTTCGTAAGGGGCTGGGCATTGCACAACTGCCGGATTATTACGTGAATGATGACCTCACCAGCGGAAAATTAGTCGCGCTTCTTCCACAGTATCAATACCCTTACAGCGGCGTTTGGTTGGTCTATCCGAAAGTTCGTCAGCCCTCGCCCAAATTACAACGTATCTGCGACTATTTGATTCAGCGATTTAAAGACAATCCAACGTTTGCCAACTAACGCGGGTATGTTTAAATATGCGCACTTCACATAGTTAAACCAACACAACATCAATAAGCGAAGCCCATGTTTTCACAAGAAGATCTCGTTCAAGTCGCTCGACAAACCATGCCATTTGGAAAATACCAAGGACGCGTTTTAATTGACTTACCAGAAGCCTATTTATTGTGGTTTGCTCATGAAGGCTGGCCGAATGGCAACCTTGGCCAGTGGTTGCAACTGGCGCTGGAAATCAAAATTAATGGTTTAGAAAAGCTAGTCGATCCATTGCGCAGACCGACAGAAAAGAAAAAAGACGAACCCAAAGTTCGTATTCGTTTTGATGACTAAGACGATACAGACTGGCACATTTTTTTGTAGAACAGCACACCGCGTTCTTCTTTTTCGACAACAAAACCCGCTCGCTCAGCGACTTTAATTGACGCGATATTGCCCACTTTCACTTCGGCAACCAGCGGTTCATCATGGTGTTTTATTAATTCAGACAGCATCTGATGAGCAACGCCCTTTCCTCTAGCCTCTGGCGCGACTGTCCATGATAACGCCCAAGCATTGTCTGTTCTATCAGCTCGGCAGGTTCCAACAGAAACGCCTGCAATCTCGGCTATCCATAAACGCCTTTTCTCTGGTTTATTGAATGAATCCTCTAACCACGCTCGATGCGAGTCTAATCCGATTTCCCCTGAATTATGCGATGACTGACGTGTGTTGGGATCATTTCGCCACGCCAGCAAAATTTCAGCATCGGCCATCGTGACTGCTCGTAAATTCAATTGGTCCGTCATATATCACCTTTCGCCATTTTCCACAGTAATACGAGCAAACAGTATACACTTTAGTCCATCTACACTCGTATTCTAAATGCGATATCAAGGTATAAAAATTGCATATTTTAAAGATAGAAAGGCACCATTTTTATACATATTCATTAGGAAGCATCATTAAATGAACATCAGAGTAGACGATTTATCTGGTCCAGAAATCAAGCAATTATTGACCGAACACTTAGATGATATGTTCGCTGCCTCGCCGCCTGAATGCGTTTTTGCATTGGATTTAGACGGATTAAAAAAACCGAATATTGCCTTTTGGACAGTGTGGGAAGACAGCCAGTTACTCGGCTGCGGCGCACTTAAAACACTAGATGAAACACATGGTGAAATTAAATCCATGCGCACCACCAGCGCCGCTCGTAATAAAGGCGTGGCTTCTACCCTACTTCGTCATATTCTCGATGTGGCCAACCAAAAAGGGTTTAGAACAATCAGCTTAGAAACTGGCTCGCAAGATTTTTTTGCGCCAGCCAGAATGCTCTATAACAAACATGGATTTACAGAATGCGGTCCGTTTTCGAACTACAAACCGGACCCGTACAGCGTTTTTATGACGAAGGTTTTATGAATAAAACCAAGTCTTCCAAACATAAAAAAAGCCAGCGCGAGCGCTGGCCTGTTTTCATTATTTGGTAAGGGAAAAACCAAACAAGGAAACTCTATCTACCCTGTACTAGAGTCCGCCATGTGTCAATTTAGCGGGATCAAGTAAAGCCAGCAATTCCTCACGGCTTAAGTCGGTTTCTTCATCCGCGACATCCACAACAGGTCGACCTTCTTTGTAGGCTTTTTTGGCAATCTCTGCCGCCTTGGCATAACCAATAATAGGGTTAAGCGCGGTCACCAAAATAGGGTTGCGATGCAACGCCTCATTCAGTTTTTCTTCGTTCACCGTCAATGTTGCAATGGCGTTATCTGCAAGTAACTGTCCGCTATTGGCCAACAATTTAATGCTGTTCAATAGGTTCTTCGCGATCATCGGCAACATAACGTTTAATTCAAAGTTACCGGATTGTCCGCCAATAGTAATTGCGGCGTCGTTGCCAATCACTTGCGCTGCTACCATTGCCGTCGCTTCCGGAATCACTGGGTTCACTTTGCCCGGCATAATGGACGAACCAGGCTGCAACGCTTGCAGTGAAATCTCTCCTAAACCCGCTAATGGACCAGAGTTCATCCAACGAAGGTCATTGGCGATTTTCATGTACGTCACTGCAACGGCTTTTAACTGGCCCGACAACGCCACTGCGGTGTCTTGTGAGCCAATCAGAGCAAAGAAATTCGCACCCGGTGTAAACGTAACTTTCGTTAAGTCCGACAGTTCTTTGGCAAAAAGCGCGGCAAACTCAGGGTGCGCATTGATCCCAGTACCGACCGCGGTTCCTCCTTGTGCCAGCTGTGTGGTTTTACTTTCTAAGTAGGTCAGATTATCTATGTTGTCTTGAAGTTGCGCGGCCCACGCATGGAAAGTTTGATCAAGACGAACCGGCATGGCATCCATTAAATGTGTGCGGCCAGTTTTGGTGAAGCCTTTTAATGCATCACCTTTGTCCACAATGGTTTGCTTCAAATGAATGAGCGCAGGTAATAAGTGACCTGTTAACTCCAATGTCGCACTGACATGAATCGCACTCGGAATCACATCGTTACTGCTCTGTCCGTAATTCACATGGTCATTCGGGTTAACAGGAGACTCATGATAAACACTGGCCAATGTCGCAATGACTTCATTGGCGTTCATATTGGAGCTGGTACCCGAACCTGTTTGAAACACATCAACGGGGAAATGCTGCATAAGATCGTCGGCGTTCAATAGTTCATCGCACGCGTTTTGGATCGCTTTAGAAAGCCCTGGTGTTAAGCATTTAAGTGACTCATTAGCACGAGCCGCCGCCGCTTTGATAAGAATAAGTGAGCGAATAAACGCTTCTGGAAGGGGTTCACCACTGATTGGAAAATTATTTATCGCTCGCTGAGTTTGCGCGCCATAAAGTGCTTTTTCTGGCACATCCAATTCCCCCATACTGTCTTTTTCGATACGCATTTTCATTCTTTAATGTTGTCCTTGTTGTTCAAAGGAAGAGATGAAGTAATGGCTCAAAATCCGCAAATTATGCTCCATCTTGAAATAGGTTCTCGCGTCTTGGTAGGTCACTATTAATCGCTTGAGATGCGACAAAGGCAAATACACCTTGTCCAGACAGGTTTGACGCCAATGTGGTGCGATATTGGTGTCACAAACGGTATCCAGTAATACGTTAAACACGCGTTGATGCAATAAGGCGGCATCGGTGATATTCAAACGTTCCGCGTATTCTTCGGTCAAGCTTAAATAATGATAGAGCACTTCCGGCGAGTCTGCACATTGACCTGCTTGAATGGTTTGCTCAAGTACAGAGAATGGTACCAAATAATGACTCATAGACTTGCCCTCCAAAAAATACAAATGATAACTATTATCAATAATGTGCATGAATGGCAATTCTGTCAAGGCGTTGATAACGATTCTTATTAATTTTTACGGTTTGTTTCTTTATCTTGATAAGAATCAGTAAAACCGACGCCCCATAAGAGGCAAAAAGCCCCTGCTACCGAGAAGTAGCAAGGGCTTTGAATTAACCTTATATTCCGTTTTGTGGAATGTATTGCTTAGTGGTGATGTCCGCCAACGCCATGTGCATGGCCATGCGCGATTTCATCGTTGGTCGCTTCACGCGCATCGACGATTTCAATGTTGAAAGTAAGATCTTTGCCAGACAATGGATGATTAAGATCCACTGAGGCGTGTTTTAAACCGGCTTTGATGATTGTTACTTGGCGCATGCCTTTATCGGTTTGTACCATAGCAACCATGCCTGCTTTCCAGCGCTTCGCACCTTGCAGATGTTTGATTGGCATTTGCTGTGTTCGATCTTCATGACGTTCACCGTACGCATCGGCGCAAGGCACGGTCACTTCAAATTCGTCACCCACTTCTTTTCCTTCCATGGCTTTTTCAAGGCCAGGAATCACATTGCCATGCCCATGAAGATACGCCGCAGGCTCTTTGCCCGCAGAGGTTTCGATAAGCTCTTCGCCGTGGCGCAAAGTGTAGTTAAATTGAACAACTTGGTTGTCAGCAATCGACATGGTGTTTCCTCGTTTTAATTCAGTAGTAAAGCGTGATCACTCGTTGTGGTCGCACGCCTAGTATGGCGGCATTATAAAGGCTGCGTGGAAACTTACCTAGACTCTTCACGTGACTCTTTCACTAAAAAATGGAAAGTTCTAAGGAATCCTCTTTGATAATAATATCTTTCACGAGTGCCGCAGCGGTTTTTTCAAAAGGAGAATGGTCCAACACATAAACAGGGTGCTCATCAAAATACTCTACTAAGGCTTTTTCAAAGTCATCGTGCAAAGACCCAAGCGTTGAACGCAGAATTCTGTCATTAAAGCTTGAGCCTTCAACGTTGATTTTGGTGATTTTTGGCGCCACCAAATACAATCGATCCTCTTCAATGCGAACACCCGATTCAAACGACGGACTCACTTTCGTTGTTAAAGACAATGTTTGACCAAACGCAGTCAAAGTCCCCGTCATATTGCTGATCATATCAACCAGTACCAACCCACCATCTCGCTCGGTGAAATCGACCGTTGCTGAGTCGATCTGCAAATCCAAATTGAGTGTATTGTTGTCTAATATAAGCTCAAGATGATTCTCTTGAGGCTGAGCGAGTTGCTTCGCCACTTCTTGATTAACGTCGTCTTCACTCACTCGAAAACTATTACAACCGGCTAAGGCTAACGACGCGATCACCAACACACTGATGCTCAATAAACGATTCAATTGCATTATTCTCTCCAAATCGCATTCACATTCGTGTCACGCTTTTCAAACCAAAAACGCATAAAGTCTTCTGTTACTTTTTGCTCAATACCTACGGCTTCTTCTGTTGGACAAAACAATGAGATCGTAAATATATTGTAACCTTCTGGTGTCGTTGTTATACGAACTTTAGGTTCTGGGCCTGAAATTTTTATGTCCAAGCGCTTCTCAATCAAACTGTTATATCGCGTCGCAACTTCATGAAAATGTTCACTATATTCACGTATTTTTTCGAGTATCTGCTCTTTTATTGCAAACAAATTCACATCGTCTGTATTACGAGAAATAGAAAACGTATGCGTAACATAACGGCGCATGTAGTTTAAATTTTGAACCGTATGAGCCAACAAAACACTGTTTGGCACAACGGTAGTACGGCCTGTGTAAGAGTAGGTTCCGCCCTTCAAATCCACTTCAAATAAGGTGGTAGAAAGCCAATCACTGTCTGTTACTTCCCCCTCATAATTGGCAATACGAATCCAATCCCCGACTTGATAAGGTCGAGTGCTCGCGCGATAAAATGCACCAACAATACAAGCAATAAATTCTTTCGTCGCAATCACCAATGCCACCATAAAGGCGGCGATGGAGATCGCAATATTTTGCAGCTCAGATGCCCATATCAACACTAGACCAACGACCAATAGAAGGTTGAAAATATTGTCTACAGTATTGATTCTTTGACGTTTTTTATCGTGTTCTATTTTTTGGTGTAAGCGAATAGCGCGTTTGGTGTAGCGTCGGATAGCGTATGACAACAAAATCCAACAAATGGTTAAGGCAATCTCAATATGCTCCATTAAGAGAGAGAAGTCTAACTGGGAGAAATCAACAGACATAAAAATATCACTTCCTTTATCAAGGGAGCTACTTTAACAAAAAGCAGCTTGAATCAACAAACAAAAGGACTAGACAAAAAGAAAAATAATACTGTATATTTATACAGTATTATTTTTCATGAGGTGGATCATGCCTGTTATTATTAAATATGTTGTAGAACGCGATGGAATAGAAAAAATGACGTTTACTTCAAAAGCGGAAGCCGATGCATACGACAAACTATTGGATACCGCCGAAGCGCTGTATGAAATTCTGGACCAGAGCAATTTAGCGGGTGACCATAATCAAAAAGAAGCCCTCTCTATGTACCTTGCCGAAAACAAAGACACGGTCTTAGACGTATTAGGCACAAAAAAGAAAAGCCCACAAAAAACCAAGAAAAGTACCAACAAAGAAACCAGCACCCAACTTGACTTAGGTGACGCCGCACCTAAAAAGGCGTTAGAAGACCTAATCATAGAACCCGATGAAGAAGCGCTATACGACGAAGATGAAAATACCGTTGTATTTGACGATGAAGAGGGAAACGAATTTGTCGAAAGTGACGCCGCGTAATTCGCCGCGATTAACGTTTCTAATAACCAAATTAAAATTCATCACGGTTAACTAAAAGAGCTTTTATTACAAAGGCTCTTTTTTTTTCGATCTACATCACGCACGGCTCAAAAAAACACTTTTCATAAACCCAACTCACGTATACTTCACGTCATATTGTTGCATTCATTTTTCTTCAGGACGTGCTATGAAACCTGCCGACTCCCCTAAAAACACCGTCGATAAAAACATGTTGGGGGTATTTCGTTACAGCCGTCGGGCGATTAAGCTGGTGTGGCAAACCTCACCGCCCTTAACGATTGGCCTCGCCATAGCGACTTTGATAGCAGGTGTTTTGCCTGCGGCCATGGCGTACGTTGGGCAGTTGATCGTAGACGCCGTATTAGCGGCGATGGCCACCTACAAGCAAAGCCAAACATTGCACTATCAAACGGCATTGAACTATGTGGTTTTGGAGGGAATTCTCGTGCTGGTGATTGCGGCCGCCCAACGTAGTCTCACTGCGCAACAAGCGATTCTGCAAGGTTTATTAGGGCAAAAGGTCAACATGCTGATCTTAGAAAAAGCCCAAAGCCTCACCTTATCGCATTTTGAAGATTCTGAATTTTACGACAAGCTCGTCCGCGCTCGCCGCGAGGCCTCCAGCCGCCCGCTCGCCTTGGTGAATAAGACCTTTGCGTTACTACAAAACGCCATTTCCTTGTCCAGCTTTGCGGTGTTGCTCTGGCACTTTTCACCGTGGGCATTGGCATTATTAGTATGTGGCGCGTTGCCGTCTTTTATTGCCGAGGCAAAATTTTCTGGCGATGCTTTCCTCATGTTTCGCTGGCGCTCACCCGAAGTGCGTCAACAAAGCTATCTAGAAACCCTGCTGGCGCGTGAAGATCACATTAAAGAAGTACGCCTTTATCAATTAGGCGAGCGTTTTTTACAGCGCTATTCTGAAATTTTTCTCAAGTTATTCAAAGAGAGTAAGCGCCTGATTTTGCGCAGAGAAAGCTGGGGCTTCGCTCTCGGTGTCATCAGTACTCTGGTGTTTTATGGCGCTTATGGATGGATTGTCAGCGACACTATTATTGGCGCGATTACATTAGGTCAAATGACCATGTATTTGCTGTTGTTCAAACAAGGTCAGAGCGCGGTGTCCGCATCACTCACCGCCATAAGCGGCATGTACGAAGACAACCTGTATTTGTCCAACTTATATGAATATCTAGAACAAGAAACCCCGTTGTCCACAACGGGTTTATTGGTTGGCCCAACACCAAACGACGGCATTCGCTTCGAAAACGTCTCTTTTCAATACCCCGGCAGTGACAAACCTGCGCTTTCCAATATAACAATGCACATTCGCCCCGGACACAGTTTGGCGATTGTAGGGGAAAACGGCTCAGGCAAAACCACATTAATAAAACTGCTGACTCGCCTTTATAACCCAACACAAGGTCGGATTTTGTTAGACGGATTAGACCTACTTGAATGGAATGAAAGCGCGTTACTAAAACGGGTTGGCGTGATTTTCCAAGACTTTGTGCGCTATCAATTCATTGTGGGCGAAAACATTGGCGCGGGGGATAACGATAGATTCAATGACGAATTCGGTTGGAAAAAAGCCGCCGAATTGGGCAAAGCCACCGACTTTATTGATAACCTTGAAAACGGCTACCACACTCAACTTGGCCGTTGGTTTCGCGGCGGACAAGAACTGTCTGGCGGGCAATGGCAAAAAATCGCATTAGCACGCGCCTTTATGCGAGAAGACGCCGATATTTTGGTACTCGATGAACCCACCGCCGCAATGGACGCACAAGCCGAAGCGAATATATTTCAGCACTTTCAAGAGCACACCAAAACAAAAATGGCGATTCTGATTTCTCACCGTTTTTCGACCGTTCGGCTCGCGCATGAGATTATCGTCATGGTGCACGGAGAAATAAAAGAACGCGGCACCCACGACGCCCTGATCGCGCAACAAGGCCAATACGCGCATTTATTTGCCCTACAAGCACAAGGCTATAAATAACGATTATCCCGTTTCGTCATCGCGCCCGCGACGGCGAAACTGATTTTCCAGCCCCATAGACATTACGCTCAGTAAAACGACGCCACCGCCTAGCACAATCCATAAAGAAGGACGTTCTCCCAAAATAAACGACGCCATGAGAATCGCAGTCGGCGGAATCAAATACAACACAATAGAGACCTTACTCACCTCAGTACGAGACAAAACATACGCCCAAGCCACGTACGCCAATGCACTTGGAAAAACGCCCAACAGTACCACAGCAAAATTCACTGGAACATGAGAAGCCATCATCGAAGCCAATAAACCGGGAGAAAATATTAGTAAAACCGCCGTGCCCGTCCATACCGTATAACACACCATGGTTAAAGTGTTGTAGCGTGTTGTATATCGTTTTTGCAGGATGAAATACACACTCCAAGAACACGCAGAAAGAAGAATTAATACACCGTTTAGGCTGATAGCCCCTATTCCTTTATCGCCAACCACCACAATAAACGCACCAACCATGCCCCCCAAAACACAGCACCAGCGCCACACACTCACCGCCTCTTTTAAAACACACCGAGAAATAATCACGGTAAAAATAGGCGTTGATTGTGCCAGTACACTCGACGCGCCAGCGCTCACACCGCGTTGACCAAAATTTAACGCAATGTGATGTAAGGCCACAGCAAAAAAACCAAGTAAAAACAGCAAAGGAAGATCCTGTCGTTTGGGCATTTGAACACTGTGTGACATCGCCACGATAGCCATAAAAGCGGAAGCAATTAAAAACCGTAATAACGCCAACTGCCCAGCAGAATATACCTCTAGGCCAATATGGATACCGATGGGGGAATAAGCCCAACAGAGCACAACAAACAACGCGGCACAGGCCAATTTCATTTTTTAGCTCAACCTCTCACACACATTAAAAAAGACCACTGGTCGCTAAGTATTTAGGGAAGGTTTAGTATTGAGGCAACGCATCGAAACAACAATTGACGAATACTGCATCCAGTATTCACTTGGAATGAATGATGGAACTCGCTCAAATTCGTATGTTCAAAACCGTGGCCAATCTTGGCAGTGTGGTGCAAGCATCCGCTGCGCTTCACTGTGTTCCTTCAAATATCACCGCGAGGATTAAAGCACTTGAATCAGAACTCAAAGTGTCGTTGTTTTACCGAGAAGGTCGCGGGCTTAAAATCACATCATCAGGCGAGGTATTTCTGGCCTACGCGGAGAAGATTTTAGCGCTAACAGAAGAAGCCAAACGCGCCGTTGATCCATCCTCTGAACCCTCTGGAACGCTTCGAATTGGTGCTATTGAATCCTCCGCGACCAGTCGTTTGCCACCACTGCTGACAAAATTTCACGCACAGCTTCCAAACGTAGAGCTGCAATTTAAAACTGGCACTTGGCCACAATTACTAGAAGACATACATCAGCACCGATTAGACGGAGCGGTTATCGCGGTAGACATTAATCGACCTTTTCTAAACAGCGCGACCTTCTTACTGGAGGATTTGGTGCTCATTTCTTCGATGTCATCCCAGCCAATAAATACAGTGAACGACCTAGATGGAAAAACCATTTTCATGTGGCCAGAACCCTGTCCATATCGAGTAACATTAGAAACCTGGCTTAGTAAAAACAATGTCATTTCCCCCATCACGAGCATCGCCAGTTATGGCACTATTATTGGTTGTGTCAGTGCAGGAAGCGGGGTATCACTCGTCCCAAAAGGCGTCTTTGAGCAGTATCAACACGGTATGGGATTAGTCGGATATGAGTTTGCAGAATTAGAACCCATTGAAAATCGCATCATTTGGCGTAATGATACGGGGCAATTCCCCGCTCTAGAGGCTTTTATCCACATGATCAAACAGGATAAGCCGTCATAGCATGGGCTCACGCTAATAGGAAAAACTGTTTTGAATCGTCGCAATTTTATTAAATCTGGCGTGGCGCTTGCCATGACAAGTGCTTTGCCTAGCGTTGTTCTCGCTGCCAATCCTTCTGTGGGGTTCGATTATGAACTGATCGTCGCGCCAGCGGATGTCAATATTGTACCGGGCGGCAGCACGCCGGCATTGAGTTTTAATGGCGGTTACCCTTCTCCCGTGATTCGTGCCAAGCAGCATCAGCCTGTTCGCATTCGCGTCGTGAACAAGTTAAACGAGCCGACCACGATTCATTGGCATGGCATGAGAATCCCAATTGGCATGGATGGCGTGCCGTTTTTAAGTCAGCCGCCTATTATGCCCGGCGAAACGTTTGACTATGAATTCACACCACCAGACGCAGGTTCCTTTTGGTATCACCCGCACATGAACAGCGTCGAACAGCTTGGTAAAGGCTTGGTAGGCGCACTGATTGTCGATGAAGCAGAGAAGCCAGACTTTGATGAAGACCTGGTGCTTTGCATGAAAAACTGGCACATCAAAGACGATGGTTCTTTTACTGCGTTGACGACGCCACAAAATGCCTTTCGTATGGGAACACCGGGGCGCGTGATGACCATCAACGGTGACATTCACCCAACCTACGACGTGCCCGCTGGCGGCGCCATTCGTGTGCGTTTGTTGAACGTTGATAACACCTTGGTGTATGACGTGACATCAACGGATTCTGATGCTCAAATTATCGCGATTGATGGTAACCCCATTGCTCAACCAAGAGCCCTGAGCAATCACCTTATTGCCCCCGGTATGCGCCTTGATCTTGGTGTTATAGCACCCAGCAAGATCGGAGAAACCGTCACGTTTAAGCATAAAAACAAACCTATGGTGACCATTAAAACCGTAGCGAGCCAGCTTGAAAATCGCCGTTTGCCAACACTGCCTTTAAACCCCATTCCCACACCCGACTTAGAGAACGCAGAAACCATTAAATTCGCTTTCGAGTGGAACGCCAACATCACGCCGATCCATAAAGATGGCAAGGTAAACTACAATTTTTGGACGATGAACCGACGCTCTTGGGAAGGTATGTCAAAAGGCCATATTCCTGCACCACTGGCGACGTTAGAGCGCGGAAAAACTTATATTTTTGAGCTGTCAAACTTAACCCAGTACCATCATCCGATACACATTCACGGCCATACATTTACCGTTTTAAAATCCAATAAAAAGGCCATTACGCCCTTCCATACCGACACGGTTTTATTGGGTCAGAATGAAACCGTTATTGCTGCGTTAGTCGCTGACAACCCCGGTCGATGGATGTACCACTGCCACATCATCGAACATTTAAAAACAGGGTTCATGGGTTACGTCGAAGTCAGCTAACAATACATCATGACTGAACCAACAAATAGATGACACAAAAAAGCCAGATCAATTTTCATTGATCTGGCTTTTTAAATGGCGCGCTTAACTAAATAAACGTGCTTATAAATCGTCTTGGTTCTGTTCGTCTTCGAACTCGCCAGTTTCAAACTCGCCGTCTTCTACTTCTGCGACATCACGCTTAGTGCGTTGCGCTGGCGCTGCTAAAATTTCCAGATAGAACGTCGGCCATTCTTGGCTTTCAGCAAAGCTGATTTTTTCATTAATCTGAGCAACATGAATGTCTTCTGCTTGTTCTTCCGTTTGACCAAATTTACAGTCAAATCCCCAAAAATCTGCGTATTCAGGCAGCGCTTTATTACGCTCTCTTTTCAAATACTTTTTCACTTCACTTTTAGTCGCCTCAATCAAACGAGGGTAAGCGATTTTGGGATGGGATAACTTAAATGTTTTTTTCATTTGGAACCTAAATAATTAAAAATCAGGACGTACGTTGTACGTTCCCGTTAACGAGCATAATAACGGATCAGGCCGCTGTCAGCTATGAATAAGTCGGCAAATACATCAAACACTCTTTTGAGATTGACTGCTCGATTGCGATTGGTCACTCGATTGCGATTGGTCACTCGTTTGTGATTGGTCACCTGTTTGTGTTTGGCTGTTTGTTTGTATACCGCCGCGGGTTAGATTCGTTCTTAACAAGCGATGAATAAAAGCCAACTTCTCTCGAACCGCAGGCACAAGAATAAAGGGGTATAAATCCGGCTGCCCCATACCACGGTTAAGGTTATTTACCGCAAAGGTCAGTGGCATATATTGCGCCAAAATGTCCTCGAAATTTTCATGTTGAAAAGGGTTAATGTTAACCATGACCGCCAGCCCGTTTCGATTAGAACCTAGAGGAAGTAAACTCAGCCCAAGATCACTGGCCGTTTCCAATGTATCCACAATATGCAGATAATGCGCCCATGTTTCAGCCCAATCTTCCCAAGGGTGAGAAGATGCATAAACACTCACAAATGACTGTTGCCATTCTGCATTGGGTGCTTTGTAATGTGCCTCTAATGCTTTAGCATAATCCGCACGATCGTCGCCAAAAAGCGCCCTAAAATCCGCCAAATTCTTTTCGTCATCAAAAATCAGCTGATCCCAATAATAGTGCCCAATTTCGTGGCGGAAATGGCCTATTACGGTTCGGTAAGACTCATTCATGTCTTCACGCATCTGTTCACGATCGACCGAATTTCCTTCTGCAGCATTGATCGTTACTTGACCAAAAGCATGCCCAGTCATAGAACTTACGTCTTCTGGCACCACGTTATTTTCGGAAATGAAATCAAACGACAAACCGTCTTCTGGTTCTTTTTTCTTACTGATCAAAGGCAAACCAAGGCGCAATAAAGAGTACACCAACCGGTGCTTAGCAAACTCTAATTGTTGCCATGCTTGGCGTTCTTCAATTTTTTCCAAATTCGGAATGTGGCGGTTTAAATCACACGCAATACAAAACGTACTTCCGCCCTCTTCAACCAACCAATTACACACTTGATGCTGATGGTTCTCACAATAATACCAACGCTTCGCAGGTATTGATGTATCCGCTAATGCCACCCAAGCGTTATCGACGCTTTTCAATGCGCTAATTACCATTTGATCCGGTAAAAAGCCCAAAGAAGACGAGCATTGTTCACAACGTGTATTTTCGAATAACACGGTTTGTTCACAGTTTTGGCAACTAAAAATTCGCATAACGCTCCTGCTGTCCACAGACAGAGACAAATAAGTATAAGTGGAGAAATGAAAAGGCAGAATCAACATCACGCAATTGCACCATAGTAGGATCATAGTTTAAAGTACGGCGAAATACCTTCCTAAACCGCGCCCGAATGGGATATTTTTTCACGTAGAAAAACAATCATTGAGATAAAATATTGCAAAACAAAACCAAAGGTTTCGCGACCATTTCTGATGTTGCACAACACGCAAAAGTGGGTAAAACCAGCGTGTCACGATATCTCAATGGCGAACAGGATAAACTGTCCGATGCATTGCGTGAAAAAATATCTCACGCCATAGAACATCTGGACTTTCGACCCAACCATTCGGCCAGAATGCTCAAGGCTGGTCATTCCAAACTCATTGGATTATTACTCGCCGACGTCACCAATCCCTACTCTATCGATGTCCTTCAAGGGATAGAGCATGTCTGCCAACGCGAAGGCTACATGCTCATGGTATGCAATACAGACAATCAAAAAGAGCTGCAAGATCGCTATTTAAACCTTCTTGAAGCGCATCGAGTGGACGGAATCATAGTCAACACTGCTGGCATGGCACAGAAGCAAATAACCAATCTGAAACGCTTATCTTGTCCCTTGGTGCTCGTCGATCGGATCGATACCTCTCTTGGATTCGACACCATTGGATTAGACAACGCTGCGGCCGTTAAAGAGGCCTGCCAGCATCTGCAAACCAAGGCGTACGAGTCAATTTTAGTCGTTACCGAATCCATGGCCATTGACCCTCGCCAAGCTCGAGTCGACGCGATTCAAGCATTCACAAAAGACCACAGTGACATGTCTTGCGACGTGATTGAAATCGAAAAAATGAGCGTAAACTTGCTCGTCCAAGTCATTCAGAATTTTATTACCCGCCACCCAAATCAGAAAAAAGCCATTTTCACCACCAACGGCGTCGCCATGATGAGCACCGCGAAAGCCTTAAAACAGCTCGACATACACATTGGCTCACAAATAGGGCTCATCTCGATTGATGACCCAGAATGGGCACAGCTGTTCGAAGGTGGCATTACCGTCATGCGCCAACCGACAAACGCCATAGGACAAACCGCATGTGAGCGTTTACTTACTCGAATTCAAGGCAGCAACGAAACCGCGCAACACATCAAATTAACCGCCGAACTTGTTATTCGCCAATCGACATAAACCACAGTTAGACTAAAAAATAGCCGAAAATTAATGTCTTCATTCTTTTTATGGAACCGATTCCATGATACTTTATTTCGACTCTCAATAACGATAAAAACGAAACGCGGAGCGCATATGAACACAAAGCAACCACACTCTTTTGTCACGCTTGGTGAAGCCATGGCGATGTTTATTGCCAACACCCCTGGCCAGCTTGCGGATATCGAAGACTTCCATCGTTCGTTAGCCGGTGCCGAGGTGAATGTCGCCATTGGCATGTCTCGTTTGGGGTTTGAATCCAGTTACATCAGCAAAATCGGTAAAGACAGTTTTGGCGCCTTTATTCGCCACGCTATTCAAAAAGAAAATATTCGTACGGATTGGATTTCTGAAAGCGTTCATCACGCAACGGGCTTTATGTTGAAATCCAATGTCACCGACGGTAGCGATCCAAAAGTCGAATACTTCCGACGCAACTCTGCCGCGTCCACATTAAACGCCGAGGACATTGACGCCAGCTTATTGAAAGCCAATACGCACCTTCATTTAACCGGTGTTGGCGCGGCGGTGTCTGATGAAATGCGAAGCGCCATGAAACGCTCATTAGAATTGGCGAAACAACAAGGCTGCCGTATTTCTTTCGACACCAATCTACGTCCTTCGATGTGGCCTGACCAAGCAACCATGGTTGCGAAAATCAATGGATTTGCGTTCGCCAGTGACCTTGTTTTGCCCGGTATCGAAGAAGGTAAAATTTTGGCGGGCAGTGATCAACCTGAAGCCATTGCAGACTTTTACCTTCAACATGGCGTCAAAGCGGTCATCGTGAAACTCGGCAGTGCCGGCGCGTATTTCAAAACCACTAATGGCGAATTTGGCACGGTGACGGGGTTTCCTGTCGAGAAAGTAGTCGATACCGTTGGCGCTGGTGATAGCTTTGCGGTGGGTGTCATCTCTGCTTTGTTGGATGGAAAAACCATGGAACAAGCCGCTCGACGAGGAAATCTGCTAGGCTCTTTAACGGTACAAGTTCGTGGTGACAGCGAAGCGCTGCCAACCCGAACACAACTTAATGACCTAGAAGAGGTGTAATCCAATGAAACCCAAAGTCCTTTTGTATCGAGCAATTCCAGAGCAAGAACGCCAACGACTCGACGAGCAGTTCGACGTCACGTGTTTTAATAGCGTCAACGACGCCAATCAAGACGCGTTCTTAGCCGCACTTGCAGACACAGAAGGCTTGATAGGTTCGAGCTTAGATTTACCACCAGAGCGACTTGATCTTGCGCAAAAACTGCAAGCTGCCTCGACCATTTCTGTCGGAACCGACCAGTTTGATTTAGCGTATCTTGCCAAGCGTGATATTCCCTTAATGCATACACCGGGCGTGCTAAACGAAACCACCGCCGACACACTATTCACTCTGATTATGTGTACGGCTCGTCGTGCCATCGAATTATCCAACATGGTGCGCGAAGGCCGTTGGACAAGCAACATAGGCCCAGCGCAATACGGCACAGATGTACACGGAAAAACCTTAGGCATTATTGGCATGGGTCGCATTGGCTACGCAATTGCCAAACGTGGGCATTTTGGTTTTGACATGAAGATCCAATACAGCAACCGAAACCGTAAACCAGACGCAGAGCAAGATTTGAATGCCACTTATATGGACATGGAAACTTTACTTAAAACATCCGATTTTGTCTGTGTGATGACGCCATTAACCGCGGAAACAGAGCAATTAATTGGGGCAAAAGAATTCGCTATGATGAAGCCCAACGCCATTTTTATTAATGGCTCCCGTGGCAAAGTGATCGACGAAGCGGCGCTTGTCGACGCCCTAAGCAATGGCACGATCCGTGCCGCAGGTTTGGACGTATTTGAAGTCGAGCCTCTATCGGGTGACTCACCGCTTTGCAAACTCGACAACGCGGTATTGTTTCCACACATTGGCTCTGCAACCACAGAAACGCGTCTTGCTATGGTCACTTGCGCGGTAGACAACTTGATTAACGCAATGAATGGTGATGTTTCAAAAAACTGTGCGAATAAAGAGCTACTCGATAGGTAGCCCAGCGGCTACCCTTTTTTACCTAATCATTAAAAGGCCAATTGTATTCAAGAAAAACGCGCAGCATCGATAATAGACCAAAGATGAAATATCCCACCGACAATCCACATGAAGAACAAAATAACCGTTGCGCCTAATGCATAACTTACGCATGTAACAACGAAAAAAAGCAACGCCATAAAAATACGTCCCTGAACCAACTGACCCAACCCAGGAATAAAAATACTGCAAATTGCAGCAAGCACATTGCCGCCAGAACCTTGACCCGCCATAAGATTTTCCATTACAAAACGATTAAAAGACAACCAGAATAGGAACAAAAGCCACAAATAGAAAGTCTCTTTTCGTTGTGATTCGGTTAAAAATATTCTTTCTTATTCAGATAAGCCTGCTTGATATGCTCGATCAATAACCGAAGCTTTTCAGGCAGGTATTTAGTAAAAGGGTAAATTGCGTACACCCCAAGCTGACGAGGCTGATATTCAGGCAAGATAACCACCAGCTTGTCTTGTTGCAAATCCTCGTAAACACAACATCGCGGCACATACACAATACCGAAACCCGCCAACGCTGCCTTGCGTAATGCTTGGGCGTTATTGGTCGCAAAGCTGCCACTGATGCGAACACTTTCTTCAATGCCATTTTTTGTAAAACGCCAATCAAAAGACCCTTGCGCTTGGTAGGTATACGCCAAACAATTATGGCTTTTTAATGCGTCTAGGCTTGAGACATCACCGTGCTTTTCAAGGTAGCTCGGCGAGCAGCAAACCACCCAGTTAGATTGAATCAGTGGCTTAGCAATTAAGCTCGAATCCTCAAGCTTGCCAGTTCTAATCGCCAGATCGAGCCCTTCTGCCACCAAGTCCACAAAGTCGTTTTCAAGGCGCATATCGACGGTGATGTTCGGATATTGCTGACAGAATTCCGCAATGGCTTCCGCCAAGAGCAATTCGCCTGAAATCGTCGGAACCGAAATTTTAATACTCCCCGACAAACCTTGGCTAAACGCCGACACCGACGCCACCGCATCACTGACTTGGCCTTCTATGTTTTTGGCATGAACGTAAAGGTTCTCGCCCGCTTCCGTCAGACTAAGCCGTCTTGTGGTGCGATGAATCAGCTGCACGCCAAGATCCTGCTCTAGCTTGCTGATGCGCTTGCTCAGCGCTGGTGTCGACAAGCTCGCGTATTGCGCGGCTTTATTGAACGAACCTGCATCGGCAACATTCACAAAAAGTGTTAAATCGGCAGCGTTCAAAGTTGTGTCCTTTTTATTAAGACGTTTTTGGAAAGAGTTTATTATTTTATGTCGTATTTATTATAAATCAATCAGAGACTATGATTAGGAATAACAAATAGACTCGACTCAAAAGGAGCAAGATCCATGCGTCTTAAAGACTGCCACAACTTCCATGATTTTCGTATTCTGGCTAAAAAGCGTTTACCCAGTCCGATTTTTAATTACATTGATGGTGGCTCCGACGATGAATCGACCTACCGCCGCAACACCGCCGCGTTCGAAACCTGCGACCTAGTACCAAGCGTTCTGACAGGCGTAAAAGACGTCGACCTGTCTGTCACCGTCATGGGGCAAAAACTTGACCTCCCCGTCTATTGCTCACCCACCGCATTACAACGTTTGTTCCACCACGATGGCGAAAGAGCCGTTGCCAATGCTGCCGAAAAATACGGCACCATGTTTGGTGTATCGTCTCTTGGCACCGTGAGTATGGAAGAAATCGCCAAACAAACCACCTCGCCTCAGGTGTATCAATTCTACTTCCATAAAGATCGCGAGTTGAACCGCGCCATGATGCAGCGCGCCAAAGATTCCGGCGTACAAGTGATGATGCTCACCGTGGATTCCATCACTGGCGGCAACCGAGAACGAGACCTTCGCACCGGTTTTTCCATTCCCTTTAAATTGAATTTAAAAGGCATGCTGCAGTTTGTTCTGAAACCTATGTGGGGCATTAACTACGTCACACACGAACCCTTTAGCCTGCCACAACTAGACGAGCACGTGGACATAGGAAACGGCGCCACCTCAATCGGCGACTACTTTACCAACATGCTCGACCCTTCAATGAACTGGGACGACGTCGCGGAAATGGTGAAATTCTGGGACGGCCAATTCTGTTTAAAAGGCATCATGAGCCGAGAAGACGCTCGCAAAGCGGTCGACATTGGCTGCACTGGCGTGATTATTTCCAACCATGGCGGACGTCAGCTTGATGGCTCTCGCAGCTCATTTGACCAACTCGCGGAAATCGTCGAGGAAGTCGGCGATGAAATAGACGTGATTTTTGACAGCGGCGTACAACGCGGTACTCACGTGCTCAAAGCGTTGTCCCTAGGCGCAAAAGCCGTCGGCATCGGCCGCATGTACTTGTATCCACTCGCCGCCGCCGGACAACCCGGCGTAGAACGCGCACTTGGACTCATGAAAGCAGAACTCGAACGCGACATGAAACTCATGGGCAAAACATCGATTGACCAACTGACGAGAGAAAACTTGCGGTTTCGGTCTTAGCCCCAGAAAGGCCCTTACTCATTATTGAATAATGGGTAAAGGGCTTTCGGTTTTACAGAAATGAACCGAATTCAACATGCTATAAAAAATTCAAACACTGATCTTTTTGTACAGATACTTTTGACACGTTCTTTCATCCAACCGTTTAAGCACAAAGACCATAATCCCGATGACGGCCACTGAAAACACAATCCGTCCCCAGAAAATAGTAGTGAAGTTGGCGCCAATCAAGAGAATCAGTAGTGTGTCTTCGATCAAGCTGTGCAGTAGGTTGAGCAGCATCATGGCGACAAAAATATCCCGTGGGGAAATGTGCCCTCGTTTGGCTTCGTTGATCAATAAACCGCCACCAAAAGAAACACCGAGCGTAATGCCGACAATGGTTAAGTTCGTCGCTTCTCGGCTGATACCAAGCACAGACAAAATGGGCTTGAGTAATATGCCCATGAGTTTTTCGATACCAAGCAGCTTTAAGAGTCTTAGAAATGTCATCAACGCGGCGATCACCACAAAGATCATCACCAAGCTTTTCAGCTGATCAATTGCCCAAGCCATGTAACTTGGATCACTCACTGGCGCATGTCGCCAAACAATCTCAGCAGGCGTATTGAGCAAATCGCCACTTTGGTAAAATTGGTGGAAAATCCAGCCCATTAAAAAGCTACCACCAAGTCGAATAATCAGCGTCGCAGCAACGCCAACACCCGCTTTTTTGGCGACGGCAACTTCAATCGGGAGAGAGTGCGCCAGCAGCAGCAATATGCCAAGTACCGACACTTGGGCAACGGTTAAGTCCGCGTCGATGCTCATAAACACCACCAGCCCAGCGTACATATTGGTCACCAGCGTGGTTGCCCACACCAAGCCCATTTCACTGGGTAATCCCACCAAAGACATAACGGGGCCGAGCCATTCGCTCAGCAGTTCAATGCCGCCAAATTCTTCAATAACCTTGATGATAATAATCATCGGAATCATGATTTTATAAAGCGTCCATGTGACGCTCAGGATTTCTTTCCACAGCCCATTCCATAAAAGCCCTACCAAAAACGCTACTTTCTTATACATCGTCTTGCTCCCATCAATAATGCAGCAAAGTCTATGTACATATCGAAAAATATGTCGCTTAATTTACTTAATAAAAATCATCATGATTTCTAATTTTTATACTATTAAGAAATTATTAATTGAAAATTATCGATTTAGAGAACTTTATGGAATTAGACAAAATAGACCGAAAAATCTTAGACAGTTTGCAGCGCAATAACCGTATTGCCAACATTGAATTGGCCGACGAAGTTGGCTTGTCACCACCGGCATGCCATAAAAGAGTCAAACGTTTAAGAAATGAAAACATCATTATCGGGGACGTTTCCCTTGTGAACCCTGAACTAACGGGCAACAAGCTAACATTGTTAGTATCGGTTGAAATGGAGCGCGACCGTAAAGAAATTTATGATGCGTTTAAAAAAGTGGTTAGCAAAGCCCCAGAAATAAAACATTGTTACCAAATCACCGGAAATTACGACTTTGTGATGGTAGTGACCGTTCCAGATATGCAGGCGTTTGAGCGGTTTGTCGACCGAGTGCTTCACACTGACGCCAACATTCGTAAATTCCAAACATCCTTGTCGCTTAGAACCGTAAAATCCACCACCGAGATCCATTTGAGTGAATGAGTCTGTGGATTACTTCAGCGCCTTTAATGCGTCTTGCAGTGGTTGAGCAAGATACTTTGGCTCGACGGCCGTCAGCGAGACAGTATCGCATTGCTGGAATTGACTGAAGGGGTTAATGGCTTCCACAAAGGCGTGAATGATCTGATCGTCATCGAATCTCTTTTGCCCTAATTGTGATTCAACGTGCAGGAATTTGATTTCCAAACGGCGCTCTTTGCGATGGGCTTTGCAGTCCATGCGGCCGATAAATTCACCGCGAAACAGCAAGGGCAAAGAAAAGTAGCCATATTGCCGTTTTGGCTCTGGCACGTAACATTCAATTTGGTAGTCGTATTGAAAAAAGTGCTTGAGGCGATCGCGCTGAATCACACTGTTATCAAATGGCGACAGAATCTGCATTCGATTACTCAGCGTCGGTAAGCGCCGTTCGAGCGCACCAGCTTCGACGAAATACACCTCGCCATTGTTGAGTTCAACTTGCTCTAATGTTCCCTGCGCTAAACGCTCGTTAACCAATGCTTTCATCGCATTTCGCAGTTCAGTATTGCGGCGTAAATAAGTCAGCCCTTTTATTGATACCACGCCATGACAACGAAACTGCTGGTCAAGCATGTGCGCGACAAACTCGTCCATCGTGGGCATGGTTGAATTAACACTAGACGGCAAAACCCGTTCGGTTAAATCGTAATTTTTCTGGAAACCAGCACGATCCTTCACCATCAAATCGCCTTCCATAAACAATTGCTCTAGCGCTTTTTTCGCGGGTTTCCAATCCCACCAGCCTGCTCGATTGCTCGACTTTGTTTCAACATCTCGGGAACGCAACGGCCCTTCTGCACGAACACGCGCTAGCAACTCAGCCATCAGCTTTCTGTCTGGGTCTTTATTCCAATGGGTTTGGCCGCTTTTAATCGCGTGTTTATAAGGCAAAGAAAAACGAAAATCGTCCATCGGCAGAAAGGCCGCCGCGTGTGACCAATATTCAAAAATATCGCCATTAAGCAACATGGTATCCATCATCGATGGCTCAAACGTTGGCACTCTAGAATGAAGCACATGGTGATGCGCCCGCTCCACCACAGAAATCGTATCGATCTGTACATAACCTAAATGCGCTATCGCCTTGCGCGCGCCAGCCACACCACGGCCAAACGGCTGAGCCTGCAACAAGCCTTGCGACGACAAAGCAAGACGGCGAAGACGAGATAGATCTTTAGAAGAAGTCAGTTTGATCATGATTTAACGGAGCCTTGTTGTGCATGATGGATGGCATCATTGAATAATGTACCTTAAAGCGAAGAGATTCGCCGAACTGCGTTTGAAAACATTAACGAATAGGCCGCGTATCGCTAAAAGCCTCTTTCAACCGACTAGAAATTGGGTGGTTGTCTTTGAGTTGCAATAAGTCCCATAAGTTACCGTATAAATCTTCAAACACCGCCACTGTGCCATATTCTTGCTCAGCTGGTGATCGCACAAAATGAATGCCTTCTTCGATCATGCGTGTGTAGTCTCGCCAGAAATCGTCGGTGTTTAAAAACAGAAAAACACGACCACCCGCTTGGTTGCCAATAAAGTCCATTTGCTCCGGTTTGGACGCTTTCGCCAATAGCAGCGTTACGCCTTTTGACCCTGCGGGAGAAACCACGACCCAACGCTTGTCTTGCGCTGGCTGGTAGGTATCTTCGATTAACTCGAATTTTAATTTATTAACATAAAAATCAATGGCTTCGTCGTAGTCGCGAACAACCAAACCAATATGCACGATGTCTTGCTTCATAGGTTCATTACTCGTTTCAATTGTGGAAATGAAAGTACTATAACGCCAATGAAATCGCATCGAAAACGAAAGTTTGTATTTGAAAATCAGATTACCTATGTGAGCAAACAAATATCATTTAACCAGCAAGAATAAGATCACCAGAAACAGGCTAAAAGACACGCCTTGCCAGAACATTACAGGGTTACGCTGCATCAAAGGAGGTCGAGTTCGGTCGAGGAATATTTGATTCGGATGATGTAAGTCGTAGACGAATTCAGAGACTTCTTCGTAGCGCTTTAGCGGGTTGATGTTTAGGGCTTTATGCAGTGCGTCATCAATCCACACCGGCAACTCTGAATCTTCGGTAATAACGCTGCGATAGGCTAAGCGTCGTTGGGCGGCCACACTTCGAGCTTGGGCGATGTTGGCGCTGTAAGGGAATTGGTTACCAGATAACATTTGATAAGCAATCACGCCGAGCGCGTAAATGTCAGATCGCTCGGTGCCCGCGTGACCAAGAAAATATTCTGGTGCAGAATAGCGCATGGTGCCGCGTAAGACTTCTTCATCTTGAGTGTTGGTCACACCGGCAATGTAGGTGGAACCAAAGTCGATGATTTTCACGATGTTGTGCTTGTCTATCATGATATTCGCAGGACGAATGTCTTGATGAATCATGGCTTTACGGTGAAAAGCCTGTAGACCATTAGCGATCTGAGCAATGATATCGCGGATTTGTTCCAGCGTGGGTTTCGGGTTGTCTATCATCCATTGCGCAAGAGATTGGCCTTCAATGTATTCGGTAACAAGGTAAAGCGATTCCCGCTGTCTTGGGGGTTCGATGGCTTTGACCACATGTGGATTACTGACACGTTTAGCGATCCAGTCTTCCAGCATGAAATTTTCAAGATAGGATTGGTCGTCACTCAATTCTGCGGACGGTGTTTTAATCACAACCATGTCATTTGTGTCGAGATCTCGTGCTAAAAACACATGGCTTCGGCTACTCACGTAGATCGAGCGAATGATGTCGTAGCCTTCAAATTGCATTCTTTCTTTTAATGGCGGCGGTAACGGCAAAAGGCTGACATTGTGCTGAATGTCTTCTATTTGGTAATGGGTGACCTCGTCCACTCGAACGATCTGCACACTAAGATTGTCATCGCTGCCCGCGTTTAAGGCTTGCTCTAGAATTTGCTCTGCGGCGCGGTTTAAGTCGCTAGATTGCGCGATACACGAGGCTATTTCCTCAGTGGAAAGGAAGTCGTAAATGCCATCCGTCGTCATGACAAAAACATCGCCTCTGGCAATGGGAAAGGTGTGGTAATCAATCTCCACAACCGGATCGATGCCCAAGGCGCGAGACAAATAACTCTGCGCGGTCGATACGACTCGACGGTGGTCTTTCGTTAATTGTTCTAGCGTGGTGCCAACAAGTCGGTATATTCGGCTGTCACCGGAATGAAAAAGGTGCGCACTATTTGAACGAAGCACAAGCGCACTGAACGTACACACGTAACCTTTGTCTTTATCGAATCGGCTTGGGCCACTTTGTGTTTGCGAGTACAGCACCGCATTGATGGATTTGACCACTTTTTCGGCCGATGTTTTGACCGACCAGGCTTCTGACGTGCGGTAATAATCCTCTAAGAAACTGGTAACGGCGGTTTCACTTGCGACTTGGCTAACCGGGCTCGAACTAATGCCATCGGCAATCGCCACGGCAACACCTCGTGTGGTTAATAGTGGCTCGGCGGGGATGTGGTGCCCTAAGAAATCCTGATTGATGGTTTTTTTGCCTTTACTGGTCGCGCTGCCGATACTGACGCTAAGAGCCTTCATTCCGCTTTCCTTAATCAAACAACACCCTACAAATTCAAAACAACCTGTAAACACAAAAACTCCGTAGACACGATCGTATCTACAGAGTTTTTTAACGCTCAATGAAACCGTATTACGATAGTTTACGTGACGCGGACGTTTTTACGTGCGTCAAATACAATGGCAAGCCGACCAACAACAAACCGCCAGCCAGATTACCCAATACAGTTGGAATCTCATTCCATACAAGGTAGTCCATAAAAGTAAATTCACCACCCATAATCATTGAGAATGGGAACAAGAACATGTTAACGATGGAGTGTTCGAAGCCCATGTAGAAGAACAACATAACGGGCATCCACATGGCGGCCATTTTTGCGCCAGCCGACGTAGAGATCATCGCGCCAACCACGCCCATAGACACCATCCAGTTACACAACATGCCACGGATGAAAATAGTAAACCAACCCGCTACACCATGAGACTGATAACCCAATGTACGAGATTCGCCAATCGTGCTTACTTTCGCCGCGATCGCACCACCGTCGGTTGAAAAACCATACGTTAAGATGAAAGACATCATGAAAGCCGTTAATAACGCGCCCGCAAAGTTGCCGATAAAGACCAATCCCCAGTTTCGCAATACTTGCGCAGGTGTAACACCTGGACGCTTATCAAACAAAGCCAAAGGCACTAAGGTAAACACGCCCGTTAACAGGTCAAATTTCATTAAATAAAGCATGATAAAACCAACAGGAAACAGCACCGCACCCAATAATGGATTGCCTGTTTTCGTCGCAACTGTGATAGCAAAGATTGCCGCCAACCCTAAAATTGCCCCCGCCATAATCGCTCGAATGAGGGTGTCTTTTGTCGACATGTAGACTTTTTGTTCGCCTGCATCGACCATTTTGGTTACGAATTCACTTGGTTCTATATACGCCATTTTTACGCCCTCTTCTTTTAAATTGTATGCTTTTTTAATCGCTATTTTGAATAAATTCAATCACAGATCAACTATCAAAAATATCTATTACCATGATTTATAAGGTAAAAACTTCCCGTTCAAGGTCAAAACGACACGGTCGCCTTTCGGGTCTTCTTCTTTTTCTACTTTCATGGAAAAATCGATCGCACTCATGATGCCGTCGCCGAATTTTTCTTGAATGACTTCTTTTAGCGTTGGTCCGTAAACCCCAACCACTTCATACAACCGATAGATAAGTGGATCTTGCGGAATCGCCTGATCCCATGTTTTTGTCGGGTATTCCATTAAAACGGCTTTCGCTTCTGCAGGAAGCCCCAAAAACGTCACCAGCTTTTCAGCGACGTCTTCGGTGCAACTGTTCATCCCTAAACACGCAGACGTTATCCAAACATCGGTCATTCCTGTCGCCTCGGCGATGGATTCCCAGCTCAAATTCTTTTCTTTTTTGATGGCGAAAATCGCTTCTGTGACATCAATTTTTTTCATTCGTTTTCTCCTAAAACCTAGGGACGCTGTAAAAATCCATTACATGAATACGGTAAATTCAATCCCTGAATTAAATGGATAAAAGTCTATAAACAAACACGTTTCGCCAATGACACGATCAATGATGAAAAATCAAACGACTGTTTAGAAAGAAAAGAAGAGAGAAAAAGAGACACGCCTCCCTAATCAGTTATTTCCTTTCTAAAGGAGCCTGATCGAGTGCTACTAAAAAGGGTCAGTAGCGGGCGACGATGCCATTTGCTAAGCAGACCGACGTTGGCCAACTTGTTTACGCGTCATGTAAATAGTATTTGCATGACGATAAAACTTATTGAGCAAAGATGATGCCAAACAGAAATAGCCTTCGGAATTTTTATTAAATACGATATAAAACAAGAAGAAGACCGTTGATTTTTATGTTCTTTTGCGTATTTTTATCAAAAATAAAAACGTCCTTGATCAATTCAAATAACAAAACAACGTGTGTGATGACAACAGTGCGCACCAATAACTGGCATCAAGACCTACTAACGACCAGAAATAATTCGATGATGATAGATACTGCTGATTAACACCTCAAACTGTTAGCAACGCGATCGTAAACGGCGTCATCCAACGCCCCCCAACTTTCTTGGAGCAAGCGACACTTCATGCCAATGTTTACTGCTGTCGACGTCATCAAACAATGTTCAAATTTTTTAGATTCATAACGGTCCTGCCTTATCAATATCAACTTGTCGTTTTAAGCGTTCGTTTTATGCAACAACAAAGCTATCGAGCACACTATCGAGCAAACCAAGAAAGGTGCTTTCTTATATCAATTCTTTAAGAATGCGAGTTATTCAAATCAATAAAAAGATTGGCAGATTTTTTCACACCGATAACCTGTGATTGCTCACAACCCCATGGCTGACACAACGCCAAACCATGATTATGAGCCAAAGAAAAAAGAGAAAATGAACGCAAAAAAAAGCCACTTTTCATCTTATATAGAATGAAAAGCGACTTGAATGAGAAGTGAAGAAAACTAAGTCACAGTAATCGACCAAGTCCGTGCTCGATAAATAAACGGACCCATTTTGTTCTTAAGCATTTATGGTCAAGTAAGGCGGTGTCGTTTCCCTATGCTGGAAGGATAAAATCAACGGATTCTTAATCACGCCTTCATCTATGTTAATCGCACGACGAATGGTTTCGTTTTGTTGCCAATGTTCACGTCCTTCTAAAACGCTTTCTAAGTAAACAATTAAGGCGGCTGAAATAGAGCGTGTTGCACTTTCCCACAAGTAGCTTGGCGTGTGATCAACAGCGTAATAGTCAATGGTGTTGTACTGAAACATCGGCGCTTGAAAGCTGGTCGGTTTGGCAAAGAAAAAGCCCATACCTTCGTCACAACTGACATCAATGATGAGGCAGTTTGGCTTCAACGATGCCGCTTCAGATTCAATAATGAAGTTGGTTGGATGGTCTGTTTCCTGAAAAGTACCATTCACAATAATGTCCGTCTCACTAACCAATTCAGTCAAAGGTCGAATCGTGCCATCGTGTTCAACAACGACCATGCGAGCTTCCCCTTTTTGGCCTTCGCGTACTTTCACATAATGGCAATCGAGTACTTCTTCACGCACTTCATGATCAGGACGCTGAATGCAGATGGTAATGTCACGAAATCCATGGGCTTTTAAAGCATAAATTGCACCGCGACTCACTGCTCCAAAGCTAAAAATAACCACCTTGCGTTGGTTACCATAATGGCCGTCGATGCCTTTTAGTTGTAAGGCATGAATGACGGCGCAATAACCCGCCATTTCGTTGTTTTTGTAAAAAGTGTGACGACCCACTTGCCCTGTTGGCGACCAGACAAACATATCTTCAAAAGCGATTAAGGTGAGTTTACGATCCAGTGCTGCTTGGGTAATTGCACGCTGTTGAACACAATGAGCATAACCCCACAAAATACCGCCTTCGCGTAGCTCTTCTAAATCGGCCAATACCGGTTTGGCAATAATCACTGCGCCAATGTCCGCTAAGATCTCGTGTCTCGTGGCTATTCCTCCAGTCTGTGCAGCAATGTCGTCATCACTGATGTTAAACGCCGCGCCGTAGCCTTCTTCAAAGATCAAGCGATGGCGAAGGTGTTCAGGAATGCGCACTAGATGCTCTGGATGAATCGGGTAACGTCGCTCGTCTGTTTTTCTAGAGGTACCGATCACGCCGAAAGTTAATTGACTCATACTGTTTCCTTTAAAAAATAAAACGTGTTTGAGTTCATGAACGCGCGATCAAAACGCCGACAAACTGATTGTAATGCTTCAAGTAGGTTGAAATGGTGATGTCATCTATTGATGGATAAAAGATATGAAGTGTTCTGAAAGAAATTCTTAGCGGTAAACGCTAGTCGATCATGACGGGCATGGATCATTGCGGAGACAAACCACTATAGCACCTAATGTCTAAAGAAAGGCGTTTTATACTGACAACAACTGACATAGGAAGTCGATAAGGTTAATCTGTCTGTCATTTTTTAGGACGCTAAGTAAGATGCCTGAACCCTTTAAGAACGTATTTACTATTCATGTTATTAAGAACATGGCAGAACACTTTCAGCGCCATTGGCAAGATTTCGATAAAACAGGGTTTGTTGCCGTCGCAAGCAATCAACTTGAATCATTAGAGCTTAAAGCCCGTTCACGACAAATCACCGAAGCCATGAGTCATTTTTTACCCGACGATTTTGAACAAGCAGGACAGATTCTGCTCGCCAGCTTGGCGCCAGAATCAAAAGAAGAAAGCCCCGAAAGTATTGATGCCAACACGGTGGAAAGCGACAACGGCCTTGCAGGCTGGGCCATCATGCCAATGGGCGATTACGTTGGTATTCAGGGCATTGCGCACCATGCGTTTTCAATGTCTATTCTAAAGGCCATGACCAGTCGGTTTACGTCTGAGTTCAGTGTTCGCCCTTTTATTTTGGCTGCGCCAGAGCAAACACTGAAGACCCTGAGTACTTGGATTGAGGATGAAAACCATCATGTTCGACGCTGGATATCTGAAGGCACGCGCCCTCGTTTGCCTTGGGGTACGCAGTTACCTTGTTTTATTCAGAACCCTGCGCCGGTGATTGAATTGCTTGAGGTATTAAAAGACGATCCGGAAGAGTACGTGCGTCGATCTGTGGCCAACAACCTAAATGACATAGCAAAAGACCACCCGGATCTTGTGGCAGACATCGCCGAAAAATGGCTGGTCGGCGCCGACACAAACCGCCAAAGGTTGGTTCGTCACGCCTGTCGAACTCTATTGAAACAAGGTAACCAGAAGGTGTTAAAAGCATTTGGTTACGATACACCGAAGCTAGAAATCGGCGCATTAAGCTTGCTGTCTGATGAAGTGAGGTTACATGGTGAACTGTTGTTCACACTCGACCTTACCTCTGCCAGTGACCAAGACCAAACGCTAATGATCGATTACGTTATCCATCATCAAAAGAAAAATGGCGCCACCTCACCCAAGGTGTTCAAGTGGAAAAAGGTGACATTGCCTGCCAAACAATTCATGTCGATGACGAAGAAACACCCATTTAAAGCCATTACAACCAGAGTCTATTATGCCGGCGCGCATGAAGTAGAAGTTTTGATCAATGGTCAATCCATCACAAAAAAGCGCTTCCATTTGTCGACAAACGAAGAATAAAACAAAGGCGAACGAATCAGCCGACCATGACTTTATTGCGCCCCGCGCCTTTGGCTTCATAGAGTAAAACATCGGCGCGTTTTACAATCTGGCTCTGATCGTCAAAATCCTGATAATCCGTGACACCCAAACTGATGGTAAACGGAGGAAGCTTTTCTTCATTCAGCGAGGCAACGCTATGACGCAGTTGTTCTGCCAATTTCGACGCGTCCGCAAGGTTAGTGTCTCTTAGCAATACCGCAAACTCTTCACCGCCGATTCTGAATAGACTGTCTGTTTCACGCAGGCGTTTTTGCAATACATTGGCCAGTAATTTGAGCACGTTATCGCCCACATCATGGCCGTGAGTGTCGTTTATTTTTTTAAAGTAATCGACATCCAAAATGATCAAACTGAAAGGATGGCCTCGATGTGCTCGCGCCAATTCGTCTTTAATCTGCTCATCCCATTTATGGCGGTTAAACACGCCGGTTAGCTTGTCTCGCGTTGCCAACTCGATAAGCTGGGTTTCCACTTCATCACGGTTTTCTTGCTCCATGGAAATCCGCCCGACCAAGATACTCAAATCCTTTTCCAACTCATCCAATTCATCGGAGCCTTTATAGCGCATGGCATTGTTAGCATCATCTGATGAAATGGATCGATGAAGTGTGTCTATTTGGCCTCGTAACGAATGCACTTTTCGACGGAAAGACAGAATCGTATAAAGTGTGAGGTACCCTCCGATGCCGAACGCAGAGAAGCCCAATATCGCGTTGATGATCATGAAATCGCGCTCTTGTTTTTCGACAGACGCAGAGACCTTAACGGTGAGTTGGTCAATAGTAATAAGCAATGCATTGGCTTGATCGTCAAGCAAAGTGTCTTGCTTTTCCAACTCCGCCCATGTTCCTGCGATGTGCTCTCGGCCCTCCTGTAAAAAGCGCGACAAAATATTGTCGAAGCCCATTCGATGAAGATGCAGTGCGTTTATTTGCTTGATCAGGGATTGATGTTCTTCCACCTTGATACGAAGACTGCCAAATGTCATACCAGCATGAAGAATATCGATGGCTTTATCGAGTTGCTCTGAAAATTGTTTGCTAAAATCGCGGAAACCTTGAATGCTTTTCGACTGTAAAACGTGATCGTCAAAAAACGCTCGACCTTGTAGACGCACACTTTCCATTCGTAAATGTTGTTTCAGCTGGAGTATTTCAATGTCGGCAATCACTTGTGACAGTGGAATATCAATCTCGGCAACTTCTTGTAGTTCTTTGTATATTTTCTGAGATTGGTACGCAGAATAGAGAATAACCACAAAGAGAAACGACAATAGAACAAAGGATAGACTGCTGATTTTTCTTGTCATAGTGACATTTAACCCATTAAAGAGACAAAACTCTGTTTGATTTCATAAAAACACAGACAAGGTATCTGCTTTTTCTAATACAGACACTTTATCATAGACAGGCTTACGGTAGCGCTGGCCACCCCCGTAAAGATTTGCAAAAACAACACAGTACAATAAATAAGCAACTACACTAACTTGTTATTATAATCACGACTCAAAGACCCGATACCACGATGACTCAATTCAAAAAAACATTCGGTTATTTTTTAAAACGACTCCTTCTATTGAGTCTAATACTGAGCCATATCGCTTTGGCAGAGCAGCGCGCCACCCTCATTTTTGACGCAGAAATGCCGGTAATCAATGACGCGGAACAAGGCCAGTATGCACAGCTAGCCAGTGTCATTGATCAATACCGGAAAAAAGACACCAACACCTTTTTCATTTTTGGTGGGGAAAGTCTAGGACCAAGCATGTTGTCGTCTATGGATCGCGGGGCGCATATTATTGACCTTTTGAATAGCCTAAAACCCAGTGCGATGGGGGTTTCAAAACGAGAATTAAGCTACCAAGAAGACGAGCTAATCTTACGCACATACGAAGCAGCGTTCCCTATTGTCTCGAGTAACCTATACGACCCACTAACACACCGTCCTCCCGATGGAATACATACTTTTGCCATACTGAAAAATGCCAATATTTCTCTAGGCTTCATCTCTGTATTAGCTCCTGAGATGATAGAAAAATACCCAACTAATAGAGTTGAAGTCACCTCGGCGGAAAAAGCCATCATTAAAGCCGTGATTGAACTCAAATCAAGAGGCGTTAACCTGATTGTTTTGCATTATTCAATGTATCTGCCCATTTTTGATCAGCTTTTAGAAAATGGCATCGTCGACCTTACCCTGTATAAAGACCAATACTTTTCATCAAACCCTTTTTATGGTGCCGCCCATCACCCACGAAATGTCATTATCGAAAACAGTACCCACGCCGTTGCTGTGCATCTTACTTGGCAAGAAGACCCACTAAAACGCAATCTAGTCATCACCAAAGACGACATAGACGTAACCGCTTATCCACCAAAAGCGTCTGTTTTAAAACAAGAAAAAGAATACGCACAGCGCATTAATTCACTCTTAGAAGAAGTATTGGGAACCACCGAAACGCCAATCGATCTACGCAGAAAACCCCTACGAAACGCCGAAAATGGCTTTGCAAATTTGGTGGCTGACACGTTAAGAGAATTTACTGACGCACAAATAAGCTTAGTCAACAGTGGCACCATTCGCAGCAATACAGAGTTCTCAAAAGGCACCCTGCTAACGCGAAGAGACATCCGCACCATACTGCCCTACCGGAACACCATCAAGTTAATAGAAGCAAACGGGCAACAAATCACCGATGCACTGGAATATGGGTTAAGTGGTTTGGGTTCAGAAAGCGGACAGTACCTGCAAATATCAGGTATTAAAATCCAATACGATTCAACCCGCGATGTTGGTCATCGATTGTTGTCTGTTACCTTCAACAATAAGCCACTCAACCCAACAAAGTCTTACCGAGTTGCCACGCTAGATTACTTACTTATGGGTGGCGACGGCTATACTATGTTTAAGGACAACATAGAGCTGGATTATCATCAAACCAGTAACTTCACGCTTTATGACATAATGGCGAATGCCGTTTTGCAGCAGAAAGTCATCTCCCCCAAAACGGATGGACGAATCATTGATAAGGCGACAACACAATAAATATGAAGAAACCGTTACCCAATATGCGCTATAAACAACTTAGCATGATCAAAAAATTGGCCATTTTACTGCTTGTGGTCATAGCGCTTTTTGTGAGCGTCGGTACTTTATTACAAACAAAACTCGAGCAAACCCAATCGATCCTGAATGATTTAACGTCAAACACCCTTCCTGCCATGATCAATGCGAACCAAAGCGCCATTAAATCGAATGAACTTTTGTCCGCGTTAGAATCGCTAATGTCATCCAATACCCCGGTAGAACGAAGAATTGCCGACGTCGAAGTACAAAAGAAACTAAAAGAAACGCAAGAACAAGCCAACAAGGTCAGCTACAGCCAAAATGAACTTCGTCTCCTTAACACCATCCAAGAAGAAATGATTGACCTCAATTTTTTCATTGATACCAAGCTCGATCTTGCGGATCAAATCACCAAAAAACAGAATGAATTAAGTCGCTTAAAAAGCAATGCAGATTACGCCTTTCAAGTTAATATCGGGCATACGGATCTCGATAAAAAACAAAAAACGGCGTGGAAAATTGCTTACCTAGAAGTAATAACTCTCGCCTATACGATCGAAGACACCCATAGATTAAATGATTTACAAGAACTACAGCGCCTTATTGAACAACAGCTTTCAAACATTGAGTTGATTACTGAAAAGCTACCGCCGTCATTAAACAAACGCCTAGCGCCTCTTAATGCGGCCATACGAGATTTGCTGTCTGGGGAAAAAGGGCTGCTTTCCTCACAAGAAAGATACATACGCATTAGCGGACGCACACGGGGCAGAGAAAACTTCATACAAAACTTAATCAGCGATTACAACAAAGTGGCCAATCAGTTTTCACTCAATGAAAACCAAAAATTGAAAACCAAAATGATGGCGCTTACCAATGGAATGTACACACAAGAAACGTGGTTTGTTTTCGGATTCGTGTTGTTGGCCGCGATGATCAGCCTAATTTTGGCACTGTATAGTCAGGTCATAAATCGCCTTAGTAATTTAACCAAACGAATTCACAACATGACCGCTGCGCCTATTCTTAATCAATCCAGTAATGATGAAATTGATGAGTTATTTCAAGCGTTTGATCAATTTTCGGACACGATTAATAAGCAAAACAGCTTATTGGAAACCCAATCCCTGACTGACAGCCTCACGAACATTGCCAACCGACGCGCTTTCGATCGACGTTTGGCTTATGAGCTGTCTAACGACCGAACCATTCAAGCCGATCTGTCTGTTGTTTTAATTGATGTCGATTTTTTTAAACAATACAACGACACTTATGGCCATGCGAGTGGCGATGACGCCCTACAAAAAATCGCCATGATGCTCAGTCATACCGTGCCAAACAATAACAACCTAATTGCGCGTTACGGCGGAGAGGAGTTTGTTGTCATTCTTCCCAATAAAACCATGGAAGAAGCCAATACCGAAGCGAACAATATTATGAACGCGATTAAACTGGCCAATATAAAACACAGTCAAAGCAGCGTGTCAGACAGAATAACCATCAGTATTGGTATTGCTACCCGAACAAAAGGAGCAATAACCGACACAGACACCTTGATGAAAAAAGCCGACATCGCGCTGTATCATTCAAAAGCCCAAGGTCGTAATCAAGCCAGCCACATCAATGACATCGAAACCGACCACTCTTAAGCCGTCACAGCTTTCACTCGTCGCAATAAAGACACCGCCACAGCAAGTGCCCCTATGCCAAGTAAAGCCCCGGTAAAACCAACGTACTCTAACCCAGCAGCATGAATAATCTGACCACCAATTAGCGCCCCTGCGCCAATGCCAAGATTAATAATGCCGGAATATAAAGACATAATAATGTCCGAGGCCGAGGCGTCCACATTCAATACTCGGATCTGCATACTCAAACCAATAATCATGATCGATGCGCCCCAGAATAGAACACCCGCCACCAAGAATGAGCCGTGCGTCGCCATAAAGTACAACGCGGCCATGCAAATCGTCATCGCCACAACACTGGCCATTAGCATGGTGGCATTTGCTTTTTCACCGAAATAGCTAAACAACACACTTCCGGCAATACCGGCCACACCAAATAACAACAACATCAGTGTTGTAAAACCATCAGTGACCAAGCCTATTTCCCCTAAGAAAGGCTCGATGTAACTGTAAGCCGTATAATGCGCGGAGAAAATCACAAAGATAAACAGATACATCCACAGCAACGTACGATTGCGCATGACTTCTGGCACTTTACTAAGCGAGCCAGAAAACAAACTCGGCAAGTTCGGTAATAAACGATACAGCGCCAACATGATCAGCAGCGCAATAACCGCAATCACCGCGAACGTCGTGCGCCAACCAAGAAACTGACCAATAATACGCCCTGCTGGCACACCTAATACCATCGCAAGTCCCGTTCCCGTCGCCAATACACTTAACGCAAACGTGTGCTTGCCCTGTGGTGCAACGCGAATCGCAATCGACGCCGTAATTGACCAAAACACTGCGTGGGCAAAGGCAATACCAATCCGGCTGATTAATAGCACCGAGAAGTTCCATGCCACCACCGACAAAATATGGCTCACAACAAAGAGCGAGAACAACCAAATCAATAAAGTTTTGCGCTCTAATTTACGAGTTAACAGCATCATCGGCAGCGACATCAGAGCCACAATCCATGCATATACCGTCAGCATCCAGCCAACGTGCGCAGGAGACACCGAAAAGCTCTGGGCGATGTCCGACAATAACCCCACAGGAACAAACTCTGTGGTATTAAAAATAAAGGCACTAAAGCCCAGTACAAACACACGAAAGTATTGAACACGGCGGGAAACCGTATCTTCAGGAAAAGGGGTTGATATCATGACGGTCTGTGGAATTACCTATAAGAATGCGGACAAAAAACAAGGTGACTATTGTGCATTTTTTCAACAATAACGAAATAGGGAAATGGGGATGTTTGTTGACAATTTCTCACCTTTTCTTTTGATTTCCACCTTCAATAAAAACCTAAAAATGACGCATTTATTGAAACACACGGTTTTATATTAATGAATGATAAAAAAACATCAAAAACCGCAATATTAACAGGAACGATTTGCATTATTGTTTGTCTACTGAATGGCAAGCACGAATGATGCTTACTATTTTTCACTCATAGATATGGTCAATATAATGAAACGTCTAACAAAAAAAACGCAACGTCATTTCATCAAGAAAAACGCCTCACTTCTCGCCGTCATCGGAACATCTTCTCTACTAGGTTTAAGCAGCCTTTCTGCTCATGCCAGCGGTGAAGTGAATGTGTATTCGGCTCGTAGTGAAGCGCTAATCGCACCACTTCTGGATGCCTACGCAAAAGAAAACAACGTCAAAGTAAACCTAATTACCGGCAAGGCGGATGCATTATTAAGCCGCTTAAAGTTAGAAGGTGACGCCAGCCCTGCTGATGTTTTCATCACGGTGGATGCTGGACGTTTGTACCGTGCAAAAGACGCGGGTGTTCTTCAAGCGTTTGAAACCGATCAATTAAATAAAGTCGTGCCTGAGCATCTTCATGATCGTGACGGTTATTGGTACGGTTTGTCACAGCGCGCTCGCGTCATTTTCTACAACCCGAAAAAAGTCGCTGCATCCGATCTTTCTACGTATGAAGATCTTGCTGATCCTAAATGGAAAGGCAAAATTTGCATTCGCTCTTCAAGCAACATCTACAACCAGTCTCTTGTCGCGTCTATGATTGATGCCAATGGCGAAGCAGAAACATTGGCGTGGATTAAAGGCTTAGTGGCAAACTTTGCTCGTCCACCAGCTGGCGGCGACACGGATCAGATCAAAGCCGCCGCTGCAGGCGTGTGTGACATTGCCGTTGCCAATACTTACTACTTTGGTCGTTTAGGCTTGAGCAGCAAAGCGGAAGATCGCGCGGTATTTGATAAACTGGCGGTATTCTGGCCGAACCAAGCCGATAACGAGCGCGGCGCACACGTGAATGTCAGTGGTATTGGCATGACAGCATCAGCGAAAAACAAAGACAATGCGAAAAAACTTGTCGAGTTCCTAACGAATGACCAAAGCCAAAAATGGTACGCCAACGTGAACAACGAATACGCCGTTGTTAACGGCATCGCACCACCAAAAAGCTTGTCCACATTCGGTGAATTCAAAACCGATACCGTGTCTTTGAGCGTACTGGGCGAAAACAATCGCCAAGCGGTCAAATTGATGGATCAAGGCGGCTGGAAATAACGTCTTCGTTAGTACCAAGTCGTCGCGCTTATTAATAAAGTAAGCGCACGTAGAAACAAAAAATGCCTTTCAAATGATAATCATTGAAAGGCATTTTTATAGGCGTAAAGCAAAGAATAACAACCAAAAAAAACAACCACTGGTTCGTTAAACCAAATTCCAAAACGCTGCTACCATGGGATTTTTTAGACTTTTCTTCAGCGTAAATAGACCGATGTCATAAGGTTCAAGCTCTGGTTGAACGTCCAGAATGTGCACTCGCTCTTTGAGCGGACTGTTGTCGAGAACGATTTTCGGCACCACACCAATACCAAAGCCCAAACTCACCATACTCACAATCGCTTCGTTGCCCGCGACTTGTGCATAAATGGTGGGGGTCACTGCTCGTTGATGAAACCACTCGTCCGCTCGATTTCGCGACACACCCGCTTCCGACAAGATCATAGGCACTTGCGACCATTCTTTTGACGTATTGGGCGACGACGTAGGGACATTGGGCTGTTGTTCATTCGGCGCGATAAACACCAAGGGTGAAATAGTAATCGGCTTGAACGCCAAGCCTCGATTCATCGTCGCAGGTCTTGCGGCAATGGTAATTTCTTCTTTGCCGTCTAAAATCCTTGCGATGGCTTCATCGGGGTCGCCCGTGTGCAACTTGATCTCAATACCGGGATGCACTTGCCGAAAACGGTTGAGCATTTCAAACAAGAAGCTGTAACTGGCGGTCACCGAACAATAAATGCTGATTTCACCGTGCAACTGATCCGAATTGTCGGTCAACTCATGACGGATCAAACGCCACTGGCTGCTGGCCTCTCTGGCATAACGCAGGAATTTTTTGCCTTCTTGCGTCAATACAACGGTACGATTGTCTCGTGTGAACAAAGCGACACCAAGGTCATCTTCCAGCTGTCGTATATGACGCGACAAAGCAGAAATACTGATGTTGCACTCTTCGCTAGCGCGGCCAAAATGCAGCGCGTCGGCGAGGGCCAAGAAGTGTTTTAGGGTTTTAATGTTCATCATGCAATCTTCGTTCGAGTACTGTCCGCTCATCATAAAACATAGTTGCAAAAAATGGGACGTTATATTGCAAATATATCAATTTACGAAAGACTAACTTTTCATTACAGTGAATTCACTCACAAAGGGCCTGTTTTTATACAGCAGAACCACTTGTAACCCTTTTTACATATCGGTGTGGCTTAATCGCCAATACCGTAATCATAAAAATATAGGATGTGTTTATCATGGCTAATTACTTCAATACTTTGCCGCTACGCGAGCAACTTGCTCAACTAGCAAAATGTCGTTTCATGGACAGCTCTGAATTTGCAGACGGCGTAGAAGCCCTTAAAGGCAAAAAAATTGTTGTTATCGGCTGTGGTGCTCAAGGTCTTAACCAAGGCTTGAACCTACGTGATTCTGGCTTAGACGTTTCTTACACGTTGCGCGCGGCTGCGATTGCTGAAAAACGCCAATCTTGGAAAAACGCCACTGAAAACGGTTTCGTTGTTGGCACTTACCAAGAACTTATCCCAACGGCTGACGTGGTATTGAACCTAACGCCTGATAAGCAGCATACACCGGTTGTGACTGAAATCATGCCACTGATGAAAAAAGACGCCTGCCTATCTTACTCTCACGGTTTCAACATCGTAGAAGAAGGCATGAAAATTCGCGAAGACTTAACCGTTATCATGGTTGCGCCTAAGTGCCCAGGTTCTGAAGTTCGCGCTGAATACGTTCGTGGTTTTGGTGTTCCAACACTGATCGCGGTTCACGAAGACAACGACCCTAAAGGCGAAGGTCTTGCACTAGCAAAAGCCTACGCAGTAGGTACTGGCGGTCACAAAGCAGGCGTTTTGATGTCTTCTTTCATCGCGGAAGTAAAATCCGACCTTATGGGTGAGCAAACAATCCTTTGTGGTATGTTGCAAACGGGTTCTATCCTTTGCTTCGACAAAATGGTTGAAGAAGGCATCGACGCGGGTTACGCATCTCGTTTGATCCAATTCGGTTGGGAAACCATCACAGAAGCATTGAAATACGGCGGCGTGACCAACATGCTTGATCGTCTTTCTAACCCAGCTAAGATCAAAGCGTTCGATCTTTCTGAAGAACTTAAATTGATCATGCGTCCTTTGTACAACAAGCACCAAGACGACATCATCAGCGGTCACTTCTCTCAAACTATGATGGAAGACTGGGCGAACGATGATAAGAACTTGCTAGGTTGGAGAGCAGAAACAGCAGAAACGAACTTCGAGAAAACACCGGCTGGCGATGTTGAAATCTCTGAACAAGAATTCTTCGACAACGGTATCTTGATGGTTGCAATGGTTAAAGCCGGCGTTGAACTAGCTTTCGAAACAATGACAGCCGCTGGCATCATTGCTGAGTCTGCTTACTACGAGTCTCTACATGAAACACCACTGATCGCGAACACAATCGCTCGTAAGAAATTGTACGAAATGAACGCGACTATCTCTGATACGGCAGAATACGGTTGTTACCTATACAACCACGCTTGCCTTCCATTGCTAGGTGATTTCATGAAAGGCATTAAAACCGACGTAATCGGTAAAGGCCTTTCTACTGAAGACAACGGCGTAGACAATGCTCGTTTAATCGAAGTAAACGCAGCGCTTCGCTCTCATCCAGTGGAAGCAATTGGCGGTGTTCTTCGTGGTCATATGGCGGACATGAAAAAAATCGTTTAATTTCTTCTAGAAATTAACAACAAAAAGCCGAGTAACTCATTGAGAACTCGGCTTTTTTGTCTCTTCTTGTTCTAAACAAAACAGTAGGAAATACCATGGACAGTATCCGCTTAGACAATATTCTCTTCAACAAGGTAACGGTGAACTTTGATGATCGCTTTACGCTAAGCGAGATTAACTGGTCCATTGAACCTAACCAACATTGGGTCATCACTGGCACCAACGGATCAGGAAAATCGGCTTTGGCCGCCGTACTTGCCGGCGTTGGCGATATTGAAAACGGTACAATTTCTGGTTTACCAAAGAATGTGGGATTGGTGTCCTTTGAAGCTCAAGCGGAATTGATCGCCAAAGAGCTGAAAAAAGACGATGCCGACATCATGGACGTTATTTCCCTCGGCACGCCCGTCCACGAAATGATTTTCGATGACTGCCAAGATCCAGAACTTGCCCACGTACTGGTGGAAAAATTTGGTTTAAGCAAACTACTCGACCGCGCCTTTCGTAAACTTTCCACCGGCGAAACCCGCAAAGTCATGCTGATTCGTGCTTTGTCGAGCAAGCCTGATTTACTGATATTAGACGAGCCCTTCGATGGCTTAGACGTGGACACGCTTGCCATGCTGCAAGCGCACCTCGCTTCTATCGTCGATACCACGCCAATGGTATTGGTACTGAATCGATTTGACGAAATGCCTGACTTCATTACACATATTGCACTGCTGGATAAAAAGAAAGGTAATCAAGGGCGTTTGGAACTGACAGTAGACAAAAGCGACGAACGTGCTTTTAACGAACTATACCAATTACTGCATTTGAAAACCACCGATCTAAGCGTGCCAGAGGCTGATCCAACGAACAAACTGCCAGCACTCGACCCAAACCAGCCTTTAGTCAAACTTAACCAAGCGACCATCCAATACGGCGATACGATCATTGTTGATAAACTGGATTGGACTATTGAGCAAGGCCAACATTGGCAGCTTAGCGGCCCAAACGGCTGCGGTAAAACGGGCGTTTTGTCGTTGATCACCGGCGATCATCCGCAATGCTACAGCAACGATATTTTCGTTTTCGGATTCCAGCGTGGAAATGGCGAAAGCATCTGGCAAATCAAACAATTCATCGGCTACGTATCGACGGCATTACAATGGGAATATCGCGTCAGCACCAGTTGTAAAAACGTGATTATCTCCGGCTTCTACGACAGCATTGGCATGTATTCAAAATCGACTGATAACCAGAAAAAAATCGCCGATCAATGGCTTGCACTACTCGGCATGACAGACCGCGCCGACCAGCCTTTCAATAAACTCTCCTACGGCGACCAGCGTTTACTGCTCATCGCCCGCGCCATGGTGAAACACCCGCCACTCTTGATCCTAGACGAACCTTGCCTCGGCCTAGACGACATGAACCGCCAACTGGTTTTGGCGTTAATAGAGAGAATATGCGAAGGCAAAGAAACCACCGTGCTCTACGTCAACCACCACGCGGAAGACCAAATCAAAGGAATAGAGAACCACTTGGGACTAAAGAAGAATAACTAGGTTTGCGTCTCCCAGAAACACAAAAGCCAACTCAATAAGTTGGCTTTTAACGTTTTAATTTCTCATAATCTATTCAACAAGACTCTCTATCTTACATAGCCATTCGTGGAAGCCAAGACACATTTCTCGTATTTTAGGGATGCCAATTTCTTCTGCTATATTGGGTCCATGAGTCGTTTTTCTATATTTCGTATGGCTCAACAAACGTTTAGATGGGGCAGTTTCTACAGAGTTATTAATAGTTTCTGGGTTACCACCAAATTCAGTCAAAACACCCTGACACCATTGCTGAACATCGCTATCATTCAACCCTCTCGCCATAGATTCTGGACAAGAAAATAAAAGACCTTCAAATTCATACATTTGAATATATGGAATTAGTTTTGGTTTCACGCCCTCATGAACAGAATCCATTAACCTTTGCTCTAATTCTTCTTTAGTCTCGCTACCCAACCTTTTTTTGAATCCATAAAAATCATATAGCGTTGTAACAAAATCAAAATTATTGGCAATTTTTTTCAACTCACTTTTAGCACGCTCAACATTCACATCACCCCCCATTGAGATAGGCGTCATATAAATTCCTTTCGTAGCTAAATACTGCCCTAAAACCATTTTCACAAACCGTTCTTCCGTGGGGCCTTCGACTGATATCCCTATTCTTACCATTCAGGGCGCCCCCCTATAATATTTTTAGACCAAATATCTCCCATAGAATAATCTTCTAACCAATCTTTTAGATCAACCTCATCAGCTCGTTTAAAAGTTGATGCTCCTTTTTCCTGATCAACAACAATGAAGTCTTCTTGATTAAACTGGTTAGCAAAGGTGACGGACTGAGTTGAGCAGATAACTTGGTTTTCTTTCGCCGTCGCTTTCACAATATCGGCTAGCACCTCTAAAGCTGCTGGGTGCAAACCAAGCTCAGGTTCATCAAGTATGATAGTTTTAGGCCTCAATAATTTTGGCTGTAAAAACAAAGTAGCCATGCAAATAAAACGCGCTGTGCCATCAGAAAGCTGATTAGCTGAAAATGGTTCATCATGATCCCTATGAATCCATCTTAACAATACTTTTTCTTCACCTTCACCACCTCTTGGTTCTAAATAAAAACCATGAAAATATGGAGCAACCGTTTTTATCGCATCAACAATATCTTGATAACTACTCTGAAAACCCTTCATTTTGGAATTTTTTAAACGATACAGAAAAGAAGCCAAATTGCCTGCATTTGAATATAAAAAATCTGAAGCTGACAAGTCTGTAGCCTGTTTAAAAGCGGCGGTAGGACCTGTATCATGAAAATGGTAGACGCGACACTCCTCAAGATAGCCCCTAGTATAATTTCGCACAGGAGAACTCTTTGCCTCTGCACCAGGAATCAAACCACTTTCACCTTTAGATCCTTTAACTTCATACTTTGTACTAGGTGATGAGCTTATAGTGCAATATTCTTTAAGAAATATTAGATTGTCATCATTTGATCCATGCTCAAAAATGGCATGATAGCCATTTATATTCGCTTTAACATTTATCTCTATTTGTGACGTAGTCTTAGAACCAAAATGGAAAAATGCATTAGCAAAGCCATTTTTTTCGACATAAGTTTGTAATTTCCCTTCAGACAAATTCCGCAGAAAAGTAAATAAGGAAATAAAATTAGACTTGCCCGAACCATTAGCTCCAATGACAATATTGATTGGCTTCATTTTCAAATCCATCTCTTTGATAGATTTAAAACCTTTGATAGCAACACGTTCTAAATGTGTGCTCTGGTTATCAGTCATTCTTCACCTACAAACTGCATTCAATATGGGCGACAGTATACCAATAGATCATGCCTGAAACGATCCAATTGAGCTCGGTCTAAAATTATAAGTCAGCGATACTGACTAAGATACTTTCTTCATTGACGCGTTCCTTCGCGAGTGCTAGGAGTTCGATATCTTCCAATTTATCCATTAAGTTTTCATACGCTTCGGCTGGGACACAGTAAAACGCAGGTTCATTACGGTTTAACGCCGCAACGGCTTTACTATAGGCACTGGCGGCAACCTTCATCAGATTGACTTAATCGCAGCCACATCGAAAAGGATTCTAGAAGTCATTTAACTAGCCGCTTAGTATCTCTGCATGTCGGAATTCATAAACTTCAAACAATACCACCTCTTATGAGGCTCTAGCTCTCAATCCAAATAATACTGCTGAAGAAATTCGAGATGTGGCGCTAAGGTGAGCGCTTTCGGGCGGATAGATTGAATCTGTGTTTTGACGGTTTCCCATGGTTCGTCGGCTTCGAGCAGTAAAATCGCCGCCATTAGGCCGGTTCGACCGCTGCCACCTCGACAATGAATAGCAATGGTTTCTCCCGCCTGTAAGCGTGTTTGCAGCTCCTCTTTGACAACTTCGAACGCGTCGAAGAAAGGCGCCTGCGGTGCGCAATCGTCTTCGATGGGAAGTTGATACCACGCCATGCCTTGCTGTTGAATTTCGTCACCTAATTCGATCACGCCTAACATGCCTAATTCCGTATTCGACAACACACTAATCACGGCGTTTGTGCCTGCGTTTTTCAAGGTGGCTACCGAACTTTTCAGATCATCCTGTTTAGTACCAGGGCAAGGCGTAAAGACAAACTGTGCGCCTTGCAGGACGGTTATTGCGTCGTAGGGATGGGACATGTGTTGTTCCTTTTCAAGCCATGAGTAAATATGCGCCACTTAAGAATAACGTTCATCGCGCCATATTCCATCATAGTTGTCAAATAGGTCGCTTTTATGACACTGCTTTTTCCAAACCTAGCAATGTTTCCTCTGATGCAGGGCAAAAATCCACACTGGTTGTATTGCTAGCACACTCCGAAAATCCGCCAATGGCCTGGGCAATTAATTCCCCAGCGTTTGGGATGATTTCGACCAGTTGAGGGAGATCGTTAACGCATAAAAATTTGATGTCAGGATCGGTCGCTCTCGTCAGCAGCGCGAGCGTGTCGGCGGGAGGTTGCCCCTTTCCTTGTCCGCTTGAGATATGAAGGTGGTCATCTTTCAAGCTGATCTTGGCTTCTTTGTCCCGGATACAAGCGTGATTATGCAGGCCCTGCGGGAAAAATTGCGCCAAGTTTCGGAATCTGTATTTAATGTTATTGAGAAATTCATTGGGATAAAAAGCAAACAACTCGGCCATTTTTGAGCGCCGAAAAGGGTGCACAACATGGGCAGCAGAAAACAACTCCGTGGCGGGAAAGCCAACAATTCGAGCCGCATTTATCTGCATAAAACAGTGAAATTTTGCAGGGTCATCTCGTGTTTCGGGACGGTTAAGCAACCCGCTATAGTCTGCCCATTCGCCTCGCAAAACAGGCGTCAATCCATCAAAAACATCGGTCGGTTTCAGCGGTGCGGCCAAGAACACATCATCATTAAAATAAATGAACCGCTCGCTCAGCCCTTTAATCCGCCACAACATGCTCTCTATCGTCAAAGAGTTAAACGTGGGCAACACCTGCGCGAAGCCCTCAAAGATTTCCGAATGATAGACAAGATGCACCTTGTCCCGAATGTGTTCCGAGAGGCTTGATAAATCAGGGCCTTCCTCATCAACCACAACCCAGATTTTGCCTATCCACGGCGCATGGTTTTCAATCGATTGAATGCAGTACAAAATTTCATCGTTACACAACCATCGATGAGGGTTTGACGCATTTTCATGCAGTGGCAAAGATTCCATTGCCATGTATTTTTGTCGCTTTTGATGGTGTTTCGTCGCATTTCCATCGACCCAAGTGATGACAGCATCAATTGGTTCAAGCTGGAGTTCGGTTGCATTGCTTAACATTGATGTATCCGTCTTTCTTGATGAAACATAAAGGTCTATTGAGTGATGGTCATCGTGGTTTCACTGCATTATTCAACGAGCAATTCTGGAGGCACCACCATAACCGGTATTTTTTACGACCAAAATGAGAAACAAAGTCAGCACATGCTGTCATTATTTCGACTGAAAATACTGCGCGACCAAGCTTTTTACATGATGCCACAATGCCTTGGACCCCGCGACGATCACGGAGCCATAACGTTGCGTCACTTGTTCGTGGCTGACGTTTCCTTCTACCCAGGTTCCGCCGTCTGTCGCTATGTTATGGATTAAAGGCTGTAGGCGATCCAGTGATTTTGCAAACACCGCGTCGTCCGATTCCGCCGCTTCAAACTCATGCCACAGCGCTTTTAGTTCTTCGCCCTGAACCGTTGGCAACAAGCCAAAAATGCGTTCGGCGGCGTTGAGTTCTGCTTCTTCTTGAAGCGAGTTTTCTGTGGTTTCGTGAATCGGATGATCCCCCGCGTCAATTTCAACGATGTCGTGAATCAACAGCATTTTAATCACTCGATCCACATTAATCGGGTTTTCTGAACGGTCTTTTAGAATCAAAGCGTACATGGCCAAATGCCACGAATGCTCGGCAGAGTTTTCTTTTCGAGATTGATCAATGAGTGGCGATTTACGAATCACAGATTTGAGCTGGTCTATTTCACGTAGAAAATCGAGTTGTTGTTCGATGGCATTTTGATCGGCGGTGTTGTCTTCAAAAAAATCTGGCATGTGCGCTCTTACTAAATGGCTATTCGTGTAACGCGAAGAGTAACTGGAGTAACTTCCATTGGCCAGTCAGTGAAGTGTTCGTTGTGGCAATTTTTTTCTGTTCAAAGTCCATTTCGTCAGCAAGAATAGGCATTACTATAATAAATATAAAAGGAGATTGAATGGAATTCATTGAGGTTCTAGCACAACTAAAGAACAAGGGTTATCACGTCAGAAGCAACGAGCGTCGCCAAAATATTGCTGTAGGATCATGGAAAACACTGTATCGCCTTAACGTGTGTAAAAATTCGACAGGCCGATTTTGTATTGAAGGCGGATCGAATGCGTCCTTTATTTCTGGTTTATTAAGCGCCCTTTTCCTGTCTACTTTCCTATTGGGCGGAGGAATACTCAACACGTCATTGTCTAATATTCTCTTTAGTCTGGCCATGTTTGTCGTCTTGATCATGTATATGCGCTTTATTAATAAGAAGGAGCAAGCCGCCAGAGAAGACATCGATCAAATGTTGTTTGACCTCCAAATAGCAGAATATAAAACAACAAAATCCTAAGATAAAAAAAGCCAACTCAACGAGTTGGCTTTGCTTTATAAAATATCCATTACATTAACGAGACGCATCCCATTCTGGGGCAAAATCAGGGTTGGCTTGTCGGTCATTACAATCCAGCATGGCAATTTGAGCCATTTCTTCGTCGCTTAAGGTGATGTTTATTTTCTCAAGATTAGAAATAAGGTTGCTGCGCTTAGTGGACGACGGAATGGTGATAATGTCCCGTTGGGCCAACCACTGAATCACCAATTGTGCCGTGCTAACAGCATGCTTCTCGGCGAGAGCTTTCAGCGTTTTGTCGCTTAATACTTTGCCATAAGCAAACGGCATGTAGCCTGTCACCTTGATACCATTGGCTTGACAGAAGCCTACCAGCTTGTCGTTTTGTAGATACGGATGCACTTCTATTTGATTGGTGAACATATTCTCTGCGCCAAGGATCCCAATCGCTTGTTGCGTTTGGGCGATGGTAAAATTGGAGACACCAATGTCTCGGGCGAGGCCAAGCGCTTTGGCTTTTTTCAATTCGTTTAGATACAACGCCATATCAACGTCATCTTTTGGCGATGGCCAATGGATCAAGAGTAAATCTACATAATCGGTTTTCAATTTCGTCAGGCTTTCTTTCACGCTGTCGATGAATTTAACGTCGTCAAAATATTCAAACCACACTTTTGTCGTGATAAATAATTCGTCTCTTGGGATACCACTGTCTGCAATAGCCTGCCCAACGTCGGCTTCGTTCCCATAAATTTGTGCGGTATCAATGTGGCGATAACCTTCTTCTAATGCCATTTTGACCGAATCATACGCAACCTGATCCTGTAAACGAAAGGTGCCCATTCCCAAGGTAAATTTACTGTTTTTCATCATACTGATCCTAATTAAATGTTGTTGATTGGAGTGACAAAACGCTCTTTTTTATCTAAAAAACCACTTAGGCGCGTTAATGCAAAGGCGAATAATACGATGACCGCACCAACCCAAGCCGTGTCTATCAGGCGATATTGATCGACAATATGCCCGCCAATCAATGCACCAAGAGCGATACCTACGTTGAACGCTGCGATGTTTAAACCCGATGCGACGTCGACGGCGTGTGGCGTTTCTCGTTCCGCGATTTGCACCACATAAACCTGCAACCCCGGCACATTGCCAAAGGCAAACGCCCCCCAAAACAAGACAGTCACCAAGGCCAACCATGGATAAGGTGCTGTGAAATAAAACACCAACAACACCGCCGCTAACGCCAAGAAAATAGTGGATAAGGCGGCAATGGGTCCAACTCGATCCGCCATTTTCCCGCCCCAAATATTGCCAACCGCCACCGAAACGCCGTACACCAACATAATCAAACCGATCGCAGAAGAAGGAAAACCACTGACCGTTTCAAGAATAGAAGCAAGGTAGGTAAAAGCGACAAAGGTACCGCCATAGCCTACAGCTGTCATAGCGTAAACCAACAATAGTCGAGGTTTTACCAACACTGACATTTGCTTGACCAAGCTCGCACTCGACGATTGTTTAAGATTGTTCGGCACCAAGATAGCGCTGCCGATCATTGCGATTAAGCCCAATGCCGACACCACTAAGAAGGTCGCACGCCAGCCGAAGTGTTGACCGATCCAAGTACCAAGCGGCACGCCCGTGACTAACGCAACGGTTAATCCGGTGAACATCAAGGCAATCGCGCTGGCTTCTTTTTCTTTTGGTACCAAACGCGTCGCGATGGTCGAACCAATGGAGAAAAACACACCGTGTGCCAAACCCGTTAAAATGCGCGCCACAATAAGCGAGTTATAACCCGGCGCGGCCCACGCCAGCATATTGCCAAGAATAAACAAGCTCATCAGGCCAATGAGCAACCATTTACGGTTAAACGTTCCTGTGAGCGCCGTCAGCACTGGCGCGCCAATCGCCACGCCCAATGCGTAAAGACTGACCAATAAACCCGCGCTGGGCAAAGTGACGGATAAGTCGTTCGCGATGGTTGGGATCAACCCCACAATCACGAACTCTGTTGTTCCAATAGCAAAGGCACTGAGAGTCAGCGCCCAAAGAGCAAGTGGCATAATCATGCACTCCTAAGTTGAAGAAACATTCCATTAAAGAAAATGATCTTTAAAAGAGAAATCTCAAGTTGTGTTGGAGTGAAGTATGAAGCTTGCTAATATTTACAAAAACAGCATAAGTAACAAATCACTTTATCGAAATTTGCAACAATATAAGCTAGCAATAATAACAAACAGGGAGCACCAATGAATGGCATTCGATCTAAAACAGAAGACTTAGAAATACTCTTGGCGGTGGCAGATCATGGCGGCTTTTCGGCGGCCGCGAATGCTTTAGACATTCAAGTGGCAAAAGTCTCCCGCGCGGTGGCCCGTTTGGAGCAAGAACATGCTTGCAGCCTGTTCACCCGAACCACTCGAAAAGTCAGTCTGACACAAGAAGGTGAGCGATTTATTAACGCCATTCGTCATGCAATGGAACAGATTGCGGTCGCCGAATTTGCGTTAACGGAGCAAAAAACGCGACCTAGCGGTCGATTACGCGTGGATGCTGCTAGCCCTTTTGTACTTCATCAATTAGTGCCTTTGGTTAAACCGTTTAGAGCAGCGTACCCAGACATCGAACTTGAATTAGTGTCGAATGAAAGCTTTACTGATTTAATCGAAAAACGCACGGATCTCGCGATTCGGATTGGAGAATTAACAGACTCTGGCTTACACGCTAGTTTGTTAGGTCGAAGCCCACTTCACTTGGTAGCCTCACCAGACTATCTAAAGGCATTCGGCACACCGAATACCTTAGAAGAATTAACTCGACACGATATTATTGGCTTCTCCGATATCGCCAATCTAAACAAGCTCCCGACGACGCCACCAATCAGTTTGCCGATCCACATAAAAGCCAGCAGCGGCGAAACGGTTCGCCAATTATGTTTAGCGGGGAACGGCATTGCGTTGCTTTCTCACTTCATGGTGAGTGAAGACATCATAACAGGACGCTTGGTCAGCCTACTGGCTGAATCCATACAAACACCAAACCCAAGAGAACAAGTTAATGCGGTGTACTACAAACACACTCAATTAGCGTCGCGTATTGACGCATTTTTGAACTTTATAAAAACGCGTCTAGACTTATAAAGGAAGAAAGGAAGAAAGAAAGAAAGGAAGAAATGAATTCATACAAATAAACACAATTCCAATATAGCGGCCGACTTTGGGATGCACTTACTTACAGTTTTTGCATTGTTTATATTATAATCAGGGGTAATAATTGATTGTAGAATTATGTTTTCAGGAGAAATAGAATGACCAAAAACTTACACCCAATTGATCGTGTAGCACGAGGCCTAATCGGCGTGGCTATTATTGGTTTTCTGTCTTTGAATTACAGCCAGGGCTACCTTGAAGAGCCTGTATTAATTGTATTATTAGGTATTTTTGGAGTGCTAAACCTAATATCTTTAGCGACCAGCTGGTGTCCCGTTTATCATTTCGCTGGTATTAATACTCGTAAAAAAAATCAATAGACTGCTGATTTACGCTTTAACGCAAGGAATTTATGCCACCGATATTAGAACTACAACGAGACAAACTGCTTCGTTTACGGTTAATTCTTGTATGCCTTGCCGTGGCCTTCAGTGTTTCAGCCATTTATATTGTGGTTTCTTATCGCCTTTCTTCTGAGCTAGGTATCGAGGCGGAAAAAACCTCACTTCATCGTCAAGCCATGTTATTCCATGCTGAACTTGTTGAAGCCGACAACGACCCCGAAGAACGCCTTTATGAATTGGTAAACCTCATCTATTTAAACGACCATGTCGGCGCAAAACTCCTCTATGTAGAAGCTCATGGGGAAGGCTTCGACTGGTCGCTTAATCACAACATGACGCTTAACCAAATCACCACACTCAAAACCACATCGCAAGTAGAGGCAAAACAGAGCACTCACCCGTCGATGGCAAATGGCCTTGAGAAGCTCGATGGGAAACGTTTTCTTTGGCAAGTCGTCGATGGAAACGGCTTCAACATTGTCATTTTCGAATCGGCCTCCAGCGTCGATGCAGCGCTTAGCCTAATCGCAAAACGTCTATCGGTGACCTCTCTTATCGTTTTTTGGCTGGCCATTTGGTTAGCCCTCACATTATCTTCGTGGATGACGCAACGCATACAGAGAAAGAACGACGCACTGGCAAAACTCGCCACGTACGATTCCTTAACGGGTCTTCCAAACCGATTGTATTTAACCAATTTAATGCAAAGCATCATGCCGGAAAACCCATCTTCGTATGCGCTGCAAGCCTATGAAAGCGAACCTCCTGAACCCGTAACGGGTTGCCTATTTGCCATAGATCTAGACAAATTCAAAGAGGTGAACGATACATTTGGGCACGCTGCTGGCGATCTATTATTAAAAAAAGTGTCTAGAAAATTGGCGTTGTCCATTGATCCAACGCAAACCGTGATGCGCATAGGCGGTGATGAATTTATCATTTGGGCGCCTAATTTATCGATTGAAGACGCACAAAATCTTGCTCAAAGCCTGATTGAAGTATGCAATGAATCCGTGATGATCAATAAACTTTCTATTAATACTGGTGCCAGTATTGGCCTTGCACATTACCCAAGCCATGCCGTTGATGCAGAATCTTTGGTCATTTGTGCTGATATTGCCATGTACGAAGCCAAACAAAAACGCAGCGGCTGGAGTGTCTTTAGTGAACGCAATACTCAAATAGGGCGTCAGCGATTACAGCTTCGTGCGGACTTAGAAAACGGCTTATCAGAAGAACAAATCAAACTGTATTACCAACCAAAAGTATCCTTAATTGATGGCCGTATCATTGGTGTTGAAGCCTTGTCTCGTTGGTATCACCCAACCGATGGGCGACTGTCACCTGTTCATTTTATTGATCTCATCGAGCAAAGCTGCCGAGTACAAGAGTTCGGTCGATACGTGATTCAAAACGCCATTCAGCAATTGTCGATATGGCATCGCCAAGGCATTACCATTCCTGTGGCAATCAATTTATCCCCATACAATTTGCTGGATCCGGACTTACTCAACTTCACTTTGACGCGCCTAAAAGATTATGCCGTGCCACCGAATTTGTTGGAGATAGAGTTAATCGAGTCGTCCACCAGCATGAATATTGATTATATTTCTGCACGTCTAAACGATTTTAAAGACGCAGGGATTCAGTTGGCGATTGATGATTTTGGTACCGGCATGAGCTCACTGTCTTACATAAGTAACCTTCGTGTGGACAACATCAAAATAGATCGCTCCTTTATTACCGATTTTGAACAAGACCCCAAGAAACAAGCCGTGGTGACCGCGGCCATCGCTTTAATTAAATCCTTCGGCAGTAACGTCATTGCAGAAGGTATCGAGAATAAAAGCCAAGCAGATTTGCTCATCGAAATGGGCTGTCTCTGCGGGCAAGGTTATTATTTCGCGAAACCCATGAGAGCCGACGAGGTCGAAACATTATTGCTTTCTAACACCTCTCTTCCGCTCGCCTGAAAATGGGCGTTTAAACACGTCACTACCGCCATTTTACCCAGCTTAAACACTACGCAACAAAAAGCGCACAAAACCTCGCACAACAACTACGGTCATAATATAAGAAAACGCTAAACTAGTTTTATAGCCATTCAATAATGCAGTCGGCTGATGACCAATCACTTTCAACTCAACAACCCGTGAATCAATCACTCGTAGTGAGACCAATATGAATATCGACACACTGCAAGACTTTGTTTCTCCAGAAAAGATTATTCCTATCACTGCAACAATAGAAGAATTGGAAAAAATTGTTTCTGCCGTTCGAGTCTACTTAAAAATGGACATCGCTATCATTGCTGAAGTAAAAAATAACAGCTTATATTTCCGTTATGTTGACGCGGATCCTGCGAGTACGTTTCCTCAAAGCCGAGCCCCACACCCTTACGATGGATCATATTGCCAATTATTGGTAAATGGACAAATACCTAGATTAATCCAAAATACTCAAGAACACGCCGTGGCCAAAGAGTTAGCTTCAACAAAAGCGTTCAGCATTGGGTCATTTGTTGGCGCGCTGATTTATTTAGAAGACGGGACTTTTTATGGTGCCGTTTACTGCTTTCAAAACAAACCAGATTACACATTAAACGAACGAGACCTTTCGGTAATTGAATATTTTGCCGATTTAATAGGCAATACGCTCGACGATCATACGAAAAAGACACAGCAGCGCCATGAAGTTGAGAGTCGTATTCACACGGTCATTGCCAACGACTTTATCACCATGCATTACCAACCGATTCTCGACCTTAATACAAATAACATCAGTGGCTATGAGTCCTTGGCTCGCTTTAACAGTGACCCTTATGTCACACCAGATATATGGTTTGAAGATGCACAATTAGTTGGTTTGGATGAAAAACTGGAGATGTTGGCCGTGAGGTCGGCACTGAAACTTGATCATCTTTTTCGTGACAACAACCATTATTTATCCATTAATGCCTCACCTAGCCACATCCTCAGTGGCGCACTGGAAAACACCATTGGCCACCTTGCGTGTAACGTATTAATTGAAATAACCGAGCATCAACCCATTGCAGACTATGCGGCTTTTCAGCGCGCACTGTCATCGTTAAGATGCGAAGGTGTCAAGCTCGCAATTGATGATGTGGGAACGGGTTACTCCAATCTCAGTCATATTTTGGAACTGGAGCCAGATATCATTAAATTGGATTTAAGCCTGACCAGAGACATCCACAAAGACAGAAAACGCAGCGCATTAGCGTCTGCACTGTGCACTTTTGCCAAAGAAATTGACTGTGAAATCATTGCTGAAGGCATCGAAAACGTCAACGAACTCAATAAATTAAAAGAGCTCGGCGTCAATAAAGGACAAGGGTATTTCATCGGGCGACCCTCGCCTTTTCCATGCAATTACACTCATTGAGATGCATTCGCTCTCTTATAAAGTTCTTTCACTAAAGTTCGCTTAAAAAATACACATAAAAAAAAGCCTAGTCATCGGTGACTAGGCTTTGATTGTCTAACATGTTGACGCGCTTAATTAGAGACCTAACGCATTGATATCAGCCGCATCATGACGTTCAGCCAATTGCGCACCGTCACCAAAAACCTTATTCACTACTCGGCCACGTTGCACAGCAGGACGTTGTTCAATCGCTTTCGCCCAACGCAGTACGTTTTTATAAATACCTACGTCTAAAAACTCAGCGGCATCGTACAAGTTACCCAACACCAAGTTGCCGTACCAAGGCCAAATGGCGATATCGGCAATTGAATAGTCTTCACCCGCCATGTAAGTGTTGTCAGCAAGTTGCTTGTCTAAGACATCCAATTGACGCTTGGTTTCCATGGTAAATCGATCGATTGGGTACTGCATTTTTGTCGGCGCATACGCGTAAAAATGACCAAACCCGCCACCCAAATACGGCGCGGAACCCATTTGCCAGAACAACCAGTTACGGCACTCTGTTTTCCCTGCTAGGTCTTTTGGAATCAAGGCATCAAATTTTTCTGCCAAATACTGCAGGATTGAGCCAGATTCAAAAACACGCGTTGGCGGTGTGGTACTGTGATCCATCAATGCAGGAATTTTCGAGTTTGGGTTGACCTCAACAAAGCCAGAACCAAACTGATTGCCCTCACCAATGTTGATCAAATACGCGTCGTATTCGGCGTCGCTTTTGCCCAACGCCAACAGTTCTTCCAGCATGATGGTCACTTTCTGGCCATTCGGTGTTGCTAAAGAATGAAGTTGTAGTGGGTGCTTACCTACTTCCAATATTTTTTCGTGCGTTGCACCTGAAACCGGGCGGTTGATGCTGGCAAATTTACCACCGCTTTCCACGTCCCATGTCCAAACTTTTGGAGGAACGTAATCTTGATTCGACTTTGTATCAGAACTCATAACATCTCCTAAAACTGCGCATCGGTGAGAGAGTATCTCCAACCATTAATGTTCGACAAAAGCCCGTTCAATGACGTAATCCCCTGGCACACCAATTTTTGGTGATTCTTTAAAGCCCAGTTCATCCAGCAACGCGGAAGTGTCTTTCAACATACTAGGACTACCGCAAATCATCACTCTGTCATCTTCGGGATTCAAGGTTGGCAAACCAATATCTTCTGCCAATTTACCACTGCGGATCAAGTCTGTCAGACGACCCTGGTTACGAAAAGGTTCCCGAGTCACAGTAGGATAGTAAATCAATTTCTCACGGACTTGGTCGCCAAAGAACTCATTATTAGGCAATTCGTTCTCAATAAAATCTGCGTATGCGAGTTCGCTTACGTGGCGAACACCGTGTATCAACACGATTTTGTCGTATTGCTCGTAAGCGTCAAAGTCCTGAATGACGCTAAGAAAAGGCGCCAACCCCGTGCCGGTAGACAACAAATATAAATGTTTGCCCGGTAATAAATCACGCGTAACTAACGTACCTGTAGGTTTACGGCTAACCAAAACATCATCGCCAACTTGAAGGTGTTGCAAGCGCGATGTGAGCGGGCCATTGGGAACTTTAATGCTAAAGAACTCAAGGTGCTCTTCGTAGTTCGGGCTGGCAATACTGTAAGCTCGTATTAAAGGGCGCGCTTCCGTTTCCAAACCAATCATCACGAATTGACCATTATCAAAACGTAAGCTTGGGTTTCGTGTGGTCTTGAAACTAAATAAATTTTCATCCCAATGGTGAACGCTTAACACGCGTTCCGTAACAAATGCACTCATGTTTACCTCATTAAAAATAAGACGGCGGTGTCGATCCCAATCGAATCAAGCAACACAGCCGTTAACATCTTTCCCCTAACACCAACGAACAGAGTTCAACTCATCAGAATAGGAATACTATTGATTAATATGCATATTATAAGATAAGTCTATATTTGTTTAATTGATAATTTAGATGACTTTAATACATTCAGCATATATAGCTATAAACAGCACTCACACTGGCTCGGTGAAGAGTATGTCACGTAAATGTACAAAAAATGTGCGGATAGTTAGGATAAATAAATGTCTGTGTAAGAAAACCATCACATGGAACGTCCAATACACCATGAAGGCAACCATTCCTCTGGGCGCTTTTTTAAAAACCAATAAAGGACACGGTAAATGACAACTCGAAATGCACTCAATAACACAGTAGGATCGCTATTACTGGCTGGTATCGCGGTCTTTAGTGGTGCTTCATATGCCGCGCCCCAAACTATGATCGTAGCAGGTGGTTGTTTTTGGTGTGTGGAATCGGACTTCGAATTGGTTGAAGGCGTGAGCGATGTAATCTCGGGCTATACAGGCGGTCACACAAAGAACCCAACCTATAAACAAGTCTCATCCGATAAAACAGGCCATTTTGAAGCCGCAGAAATACACTTTGATGATGAGATTGTTTCTCTAAAAGCACTGGCTGAGTATTACTGGAAAACCATTGACCCAACCGATGCCGATGGTCAGTTCTGTGACAAAGGCACACCTTATAAAACCGCTATGTTTTATCAGAACGATCGGCAAAAAGCCGTTTTTGAAGCATCGCTCGCCCACGTACAAAAAAACAAACCATTTAAAGACGACATTGTTACTCAGCTCCTTCCGGCGGCAACCTTCTATCCCGCAGAGGAGTATCACCAGAGTTATTACACAAAAAACCCAATCCGGTATGCTTTCTATCGATCCAGCTGTGGTCGTGACAACCGAATTGAACGTTTATGGGGCAACGTAGCGAGCCATCAATACCATTAAACACAATCAAAAAGTGCCAGACTTTGTTCTTGGCACTTTTCTTCTCCTATTACTCTCATTCTTTCTATTGGTTATCACAAACCAACCTAACGCAAGTATCAGCAAACTCCCTTTTAGCTCCATTAACCGCATAGAAAATGGAGAAAAATCGTAAAAAACGCCAAAAACCTAGCCATTAGAAAATCCATATTCCAGAGTAATAACTCAGTTCAAGACACTCTCAACCAGTCACTAAAAGGAGTTATACAATGAAATCATTCATTCCAGTCATCGCAGGCAGCATCGTTTTGGCCGCTTTCAGTGGTGCCGCTAGCGCACAAGACATGTCTGAAAATAACAGTGGTTTTTATGTAGGCGGTAATTATGGTTATCTGAAAGTGGAAAGCGACGATGACTTTGATGACAATAACGAAGTAACGCAAGGTATCGTCGGTTATCGGTTGAATTCATTCCTTGCCCTTGAAGGCAGCTACATCAATTTCGGCCGTTACGGCAACCACGCAGCGAACGCGAAAACCACCGGTTATACGGCGGCCTTAAAAGGCACGATTCCGATTACGCAAACCGTCGAATTATTCGCAAAAGCGGGACAGCTCTGGCATAAAACAGACTACAGCATCGCCACTGTATCGGGCAGTTCGGACGATAAAAGCCTGTTTGCAGGCGCCGGTGTCAATTTTAAAGTCACCGAGAATTTTCTGCTAAACGCCCAATACACATGGTATGACGTCGATCTAGAAGCTGACAACGTGTCTTCTGACTCTAAGTTCGAGACCGATTTCAACCAAGCGAGTGTCGGCGCAGAATACCGTTTCTAACCCAATTCCTTCACCTTCACTTAAAAAGCTTACCTAAATGGGTAAGCTTTTTTGTTTTGTACTCTCTGTCCTTAATAAGGCCTTTGACCCTCCTCCCCTAAGTCATTAGTATCTAAATATCTCATTCTTTAAAGTGGTTGATTATGAACCCTATCCTTCAAGCTCAAAGTGCTCACAAATCCATTCGCCAATATACTGACAAAGCCATCGATGAGGCTTTGCTTAAGCAACTTATCCAATGCGCTCAAGGTGCAGCATCGTCCAGTTTTATTCAGGCGTACTCGATTATTCAAGTGAGCAACAAAGACAACCGAGAAAAAATTGCCACGCTGGCAGGTGGTCAAAAGTGGGTAGAATCCGCGGCGGAATTTCTCATTATTTGTGCGGACCTAACTCGTGTTGAATATTGCAGTCAGCAGCAAGGTTTAGGGGAATTAGAAGGTAATGCGGAACACTTTATCGCCGCGACCACTGACGCAACGTTCATGGCACAGAACTTAATGCTTGGTGCGGAATCGGTTGGGCTTGGTGCAGTATTTATTGGCGGCATTCGTAATGACCCTGCGCACGTCGCAGAGCTACTAAATTTACCGAAGCAAGTTTACCCTATTTTCGGCCTTTGTCTTGGCTATCCAGACACGCAGCCTGATTTAAAACCACGCTTGCCCGTGGATGTTATTCTCCACAAAGACAGCTACGACAGCAGCCGTTGCGCAGACGATGTAAAAACCTACGACGCTCAAATGCAAGCCTACTATCAAAGTAGAGGTAACAATCAAAAAATGAGTAATTGGTCAGAACAAACCGCCGCGGCCGTACAGAAAAAGAAACGCGAACATATGCTAAGCTTTCTACAGGATCAAGGTTTCTTAAAATGCTAAAACGGCTTAATCATCCAATTTAATAACCTAAAAACGGTAAGGAAAACCTATGCAGACTCATGTACCAAATGTTGTATTTAAAACACGTATTCGCAATGAAGCGGTTGGCGGTGCAAACCCATTTGAGTGGAAAGATGTCACCACGAACGACCTTTTCAAAGACAAAAGTGTCGTTGTCTTTTCTTTACCAGGCGCATTTACTCCAACGTGTTCGACATCACACCTGCCTCGCTTCGAAGCGCTTTACGACGAGTTCAAAGCACAAGGCGTAGATGCGGTTATCTGTGTTTCTGTGAATGATGCGTTTGTGATGTACCAATGGGGAAAAAGCCAAAATGCCAAGAATGTCTTCTTGCTTCCTGACGGCAATGGCGACTTTACGCGCCAAATGGGCATGCTGGTGAAAAAAGATAACTTAGGATTTGGCATGCGCAGCTGGCGTTATGCCATGTACGTTGAAAATGGCGAGATCAAGAAAATGTTCTCTGAACCTGGCCACCAAGACGATGCACCGAGCGACCCATTTGAAGTGTCGGATGCGGACACCATGTTAAACTACTTGAAGGCACGCTAAACCTTGTAATGGTGATTCGAAAAAGGAAGGAGACAATGGTTCATTGCCTCCTTTTTCATCCCGTTAAATACCAACATGTGCGTTTATTTAAATACAGAAGCTATTCAAAAAATTACACAACCTAATATTTTAAGCTTTATTATTAATAAGCGCTCAACAGAGAAAGCGCTAAGTATGATTGTTCTTTTTGTAATGCCTATTTGAGGAAATCGAGATGTTAGGATATGTCAGAAAAAAGTCCATCATATTAGACATAATTTTATCCTCCCTTGTTCTACCATCATGGAAAAATCTATTTTTTTTTATTCTACCTTTTTTATGCATTAGTATTTTCCTTCATCATTGGAGCGCGCTATCTACTGAAGAAAAAAATTTAGAGAATTACGTGAATGGCATTGCGGGACGAACAGCGCAAACTATTTTCCAGATGGAAACCAGCCTTGCCTTAGCAAATCAAAGTAAAGCCCCTCACTGTTCACCTGAAGACATAAACACATTGCGTAGAATTCTTGTCAATTACCCTTACGTAGAAGATTTAGGGCGTATTTCAGACAATAATGAAGTCACTTGCAGTGCTTTTTGGGGCGCCTTTCCCGAACCAAAAAAGCTGCCAGATGAGTACATTGAAGACACCAACTTTCAAAAAACTTGGATAGACATTGATGGGTTCTTTTCCGCTAACCAACAGCGCTCCATTTTTAATATCGGTGATGCATTCTCCGTTTCCTCCCCCGCGACTTTTTTAGCATTAAGCCGATACTCACAAAAAACAGGAAGCGTACTTTACAACGCATCGCAGAAACATATTTATCAAATTTTCGATGATATTACGTACCAGCAAGCCCGTAATATTATTACCATGCCAACAAATCATTTTTTATGGATTCCTATCCCACAAAACTTCTTAACCTTTACTTTCTGCCCGCAATATTACGAATTTTGTGTCACAGGAATGGACACAAAAATAGGCGTCTATGATATGAGCGCTTGGGAATGGTTACAAATAGCCATATTGGGCATTCTTTCTGGTTCTATTGTTTCTTTTGGGCTCACACTTTTTAAATCAAACCGTCGTACTTTAATGTACCGTCTGAAATATGCACTGAAGGTAAACGATTTCTATTCTTTGTATCAGCCTAAAATACACCTAAAGACTGGGAAAATAGTCGGTGTAGAAGCGCTTGCGCGATGGGATGACAAGGAATTAGGTTCCGTTTCACCCGATGTTTTTATTCATTGTGCCGAAGAGAATCAGTTAATTACCATGTTGACCAAAAAGCTGATTGCCAAAAATCTAAAGCAAATGAAACCTTTTTTAAATAAGGACCCTAAATTTTCACTTAGCATCAATCTCTCGGTACAAGACCTATCCGATCAAAGCCTTTTGAACTTTGTAGACAATCATGTCAGAAAAAATGGGATCAACACGGAACAAATTATTTTTGAAGTGACCGAACGTTCTGCGGCCCAAAATAATGTCTTAAAAAGAGCAACCAAGCAATTTTTGCGCAAAGGTTATAAAGTATCTCTGGATGATTTTGGAACGGGGTTTTCCAACTTATCTTGGCTTACCACCTTCGAACCAAATGAAATAAAAATAGATAAGATGTTTGTACAATCAATAGGAACACAAACCGTCAGCCAAATTGCACTAAACGGGATATTCCAACTCGTCGGTAACTTGAATGTTGCACTTGTATTTGAGGGGATAGAGTCCGTTGAAGAAATCCATTACATTATTCGACATACCCCGAATGCTATTGGTCAAGGTTGGCTTTATTCAAAAGCAATTAACACTGCTGAGCTACAGCTTTTAATTGATCAACAGCCTTACATGGAGACATCTTTTCTAGAGCATCAAAAACAAGCAAGACGTTAGAAGTTGATACTATCCATATCCTGAATCATTTTGTCTGACTGAGTTTTATGCTTAAGAACCAACTCAGTCACCACATTCAAAGAGGATAAAATCTCATCAAAGTGCTGATCTAGCTCATTGGGTGTTTCATTAAACAAACTTTCTTGAGCCTGCACAATCTGCTCAATTTGCTGCTTCACATTTATTAGGTTTTCCCCTAACGATTCTAAAGACAACCTTTGTTCACCAAAGGAACTTAAGAACTGGGTTAGCTCGCCACCAGATTGCTGCACTGATACTTTCAACGCTTCTATACCCTGCTCTAGCTCGGATAACATCACTTTAGCCTGTCCTAACGAGTCTGAGTGTTTTGCATCAGAAAAAGTTTCTATCAACACATCAAATTGATGAACATGTTGACTTAATTTGAGTAATGCATTGGTATCACCAATCAATGATGCTTCTATCTTTTTAAACTCTTTTTCATTGTTCGTATTGATCGTTATGTTATCCGTTACTCGGCTCGTCACAATGTCTAAATATTGTTCGCTACTCGCTAATCTAGAATGGATTTTTTGCGCTTTCTTTTTATTGCTGCTTAACATTTCATCGACCCGTTCACTCTCATTCGCTGCAGCGTCAATTAAGTGTGCAACCCCCTTGGCTGAATAAACCAAATCGACACTATCTTTTGACAATGACTGATTCTGACTTCGCAATAAATTCAAAATTGAATGGATGTGTAGATAGAAGTTACGGATCGTATTCAGCAAGCTATCCTGCGAGTAATCGTCATTTTCTGTGTCTTGAAACCCCTCTTTCTCAGCCTTATTAACCAGTTCAATAACCGTTTGAGGATCGTCGCCCAATTGGTAAATAACACTGCGATAAACCCAAAAAACAACGCTAAAAATAGCCAAAAACATCACAATTGACGCAATAATAAGTGAGATAGCAAATTGGTGAATTTCTGACTCTAATTCATCCACGTACACACCAATGCCTAACATCCAGTTCCATTCAGGCAAAAGCGTCATGCCATTTACCTTTACGTACAACGCATTCGAATTGGCTTTTTCACTTTCTATCACAACAAACATAAAGGGATTTTTAGAGAGGTATCCAATGTATCTTGCGTACGAAGATTGAAAGACACCAATAACATTGTCTTTTATGTGCACACGAGCAATACCGTTTGCATCATTTGCCCACAAAAAGTAATTGCCATCTCGCATATTTGAAAATAAACGAACAATGCCTTCTTCTGCTTCTTCTCGAGTTATTTTATTGGCTTTTTCGAGTTCCACAAAGTCACGTGCTTGGTTCAAAGAAAAAGTAAGAATGGATTGAATTTCATGTTTTCTAGAATCGATTAAATTGTTCTTTAGCGTATTCATGGCAAAGACACCAAAAAAAGTCATGGTGACAACCAGCACCAACGCCACAAGACCAATTTTTATAGAAAGCTTCATGCGTACTCACTTTGACAATAAATTATTATTTAAAATCACTATACGTCTGTGCATCGTGAAAATAACGTTTTTTTATGTATCAATTAGCACCAGTTATGCAATGTTTATAAAACCTATTTTATAAACATAAAGACAGTCGATTAATCTTCTAAAATGCTTTTGTCTAAAAAACCATTTTCCACCAACTGTGACAACAGCGCTTTTGTTCGCTCCCTAAACATATCCCGTAATAAGCGAACCGTTGGTGTGATCGATTGTCGGCTCGGGCAAACCAGCCAGAGTTCACCAAGATCGACTTTATAATCAGGCATCAAAGGCACAATGCGGCCAGCTAATAGATCACTGGCAATATCCAAGGAAGACTTTATCGCCACGCCTTTTCCGGCCACACACCAACGCCGCACAAGATCACCATCGTTGGCGGCACAATAGGCTTTCGGTTTGATTTTATAGGTATTATCAACATCAGAAAAACGCCATGTGTCGTTCAAAATATCCTGTAATTGATAAAAAAGCCCCTGATGATTAAGCAAATCTTTTGGATGCTGGGGCGAGCCGTGCTTTTTAAGATAGTCCGGACTGGCACAAAGAAGACGAGGCACATTGCAGATTTTAAACCCATACAAATTGGAATCCGCTGGCGGGCCGTAACGTAACGCCATATCCAACGCATCACGATAGAAATCGATATTGCTGTCACTAATGTGGGCTCTTAATGTCACTTTTGGGTTAAGTTCCATGAACGCATCAATCCACGGCATTGCCACGTTTCGCCCTAAATCCGACGACACCGCAATGCGTATTTCGCCACTTACCGTGTCGGAATCCGAATGTATGGTTTGCTTAGCTTGATCCAACATAGACAACGCCGCGGTGCATTGCGGTAAATAGCGCTCACCCGCACTGGAAAGTCGAAGGTGCCGCGTTGTCCTAACAAACAACTCAACACCTAAAGCGGCTTCAACACGCTTTACCGCCGCGCTCGCTGTTGCTGTTTGCATGTCTAAATGGGTAGCCGCCGCGGTAATGCTTCGAAACTCAGCCACTTTTAACACCACCTGAAGGTCATCAAGCTGCATTACCTTCTCCTAGAAAATGAATAATCAATGTATTATCAAATATTTTTTGATAATAATTCAATAAAAACCCTGTTTTTCATTCCATAGCTCCTCGTTACTATAGCCACATACAGTACAGCGCCAATCAATTTGAAAGAGCGCTACTCAATTTAAAAATGCGTAAATAGCCAAACGCCTTATGGAGCAAAACATGTCACACCCGATCATTGCAGACTTAAAAAAACGCCACACAGTCAAACATTACGATGCGTCTAAACGCATTCCTGCTGAAGATTTAGCGGTTATTTACGACGCATTGCGCTTGTCCCCTTCTTCGATTAATTCTCAGCCTTGGAAATTTATCGTGGTCGAAAGTGACGCCGCTAAGCAACGTTTACACGACTCTTTCGCGAACAAGTTTCAATTCAACCAAAAACACGCAAAAGCGGCATCACATACCATTTTGTTCGCACACAAAACCCACTATGCTCGCGCCGACTATGGAAAAGTAATTGATACAGACATCCAAACCGGTCGCACTCCATCAGAAAACAAAGAACAGGCATTTGGAGCTTTTGCTTTCGTGGATATGAACACCGACGATAAAGGCAATAATGCCGCGTGGACAAAGGCGCAAACTTACCTTGCGCTTGGCAACACTATGCACGCATTGACACGCCTCAACATCGACTCCACGCCAATGGAAGGGGTTGACCATGAATTGATCAGTGAATTGTTCCCAGAACTTGAGGGCTACCAATGTGACGTCGCACTCGCAATGGGCTACAACGACGCCGAGCAAGACTACAACGCCGCGTTACCAAAATCGCGTTTAGCGCTAGAAAACATAATGACAGTCTTGTAACTAATGAGTTAAAAACTCAAACACGCGTTACAAACAAGAAAAGCTAAAAAAGAGCAAGCCATGAAAATGGCTTGCTCTTTTTTATGACACTTAAGAGGAAATGAAATTTTCCTAAAAACTCGAATTGGGCTCTTGTAAAAAAACCAACTCTTCAGCTGACGATGTCCGCCCCAAAATAGTATTTCGATGTGGATAACGACCAAAACGATCCACAATTTTTTTGTGTTTTAACTCAAACTCCAAAGTATTAGACGTTTCCAACGTTGTAAACAAGACCACCGCCATCTCATGTATTAACGCAGATTCACTGTGCATAAGCGGCATATACAAAAAGCTTCGCTCTGATGAAGACAACGCCTGTGACGTGATTGGATTCTCAACAAGAATCTTACAGCGTTGGCGAATAGAGGGTGAAATTGGCGCAGATAAAAGGCCAACAGCCACTAGGCCGGAGCCTAGGAACAAGCTGAGTAAAGCGGAAAGACAAGCTGTGATTGATGTGTGTAACAGTGAAGAGTTTGCCTCGTTACCGCCAAGCCAAATTGTACCCATACTCGCCAATAGAGGTGAGTATATCGCTTCGGAATTGAGTTTTTACCGTGTATTGCACGCCCAAAATATGCTCATCACAGAGGCAAAGCTAAGCCGAGAAATGTCCATAAAAAGCCAACAAGTTATACGGCTAAAAAAGCGAACGAAGTGTGGAGTTGGGATATCAGCTACCGGCCTACAACTGTTATAGGAAAGCACTATTATCTGTATATGATTGAAGATATTTACAGTCGAAAAGTCGTTGGTTGGGAAGTTCATTACAACGAGACGGGTGAGCAAGCGGCAGCACTACTAGAGCGTAGCGTGTGGGCAGAGAAATGCTTAAAGAAAGACGTCGTGTTGCACTCAGATAATGGCGCCCCCATGAAGAACTTGACGATACGAGCTAAGATGTACGATTTAGGCGTTGTGACCTCACGAAGTCGTCCAAGGGTGAGTAATGATAATCCGTACTCAGAATCACTGTTTAGAACGGTAAAGTATCATCCAAGTTGGCCGAGTGAAGGCTTTAGATCATTAGATGAAGCGCGTAAATGGGTAAATGAATTTGTTTATTGGTACAACAACGAGCATCGCCATAGCAGGATTAAGTTTGTGACACCAAACCAGAGACTTGATGGCCTTGATGTTGGGATACTGGCGAAGCGAAAAGTGTTGTATCAGACAAAAAGAAATGAACATCCAGAGCGATAGTCAAAAGAAGAGCGAAACTGGCAGCCCATAGGCGCTGTGGAGTTAAATCCATAGCAACACAAAGAAGCTGCTTAACAATTTAGGCGATAACTGTCTTGAAAAACACCGGTATTATAAATTAGTTTAATGCGAAATAAATCGATATAAAAGACAAGGTATAGGTTTTAGTCTTAACCTATACCTTGTGACTTAACAGCCTTTTAGTAAGTGAATAAGGCCAGGATATTCTTCCTCAAGTGCTACTCGCCTTAATAGCGCGAGAGAGTGATTTCCTCTATCAATATGAGAGATTAAACCTACATCTTTCAATAACTTAAAGTGATGAGAGCGCGTTGCTTTAGAGACAGTTAAGCCAAAGGAGGTACAGTGTCTTTCTGCATCATCTTCATCATTAATCAGGTCCACAATAATTTTCAATCGCATCGGATGCGCGAGCGCTTTTAGGATTAGCAACATTCCATCGCGTTTTGAGCTGTTTTTAGTTTCGTCGTTTGGCATGACTTTTCCTTTTTATACACATATCAAACTGTTGACACAAGAATCTTGCCAATATAAGGTTTGATAAAAATCGAACGTTTAGTTTTTACAATACGTATTAATTTATTATAAACGTATTGTTATTTTCTTACCATTCTAGTGAGAAAATACCTTTCTGTCATGGATTTGTAACTAATAGAGGGAATTAGTATGGAATTTCAGAGTAATAAAACGTGTTTAAAACTGAACAAAATACAAGCGAATGTGATAACGAAAGAGCTTAGACACACCCACTGTTCATTTGGTAATACAGTAAGTAAAGAGCTTGTTCATAGAGCCGCAGTCAGCGAAGTATTTCTAACAGATGTTGATACTTTAGAAAAAGATAAATTCTATACTGGCGCGCATCTTCCAAGAACACATTCTTATTACAACGATACGCCAAGCAAAACACACTATGAAAATATTGCCTTGTTAGAAGTCTGCAGACAATCTTCTATCATCATTGCCCATAATGCTTATAGCGTGCCTCTTAATGCAAAATTCATTTTCAATGAAGCAAAATTTCATATCGAAAACAATGACACCCTATTGATCAAAACAACACCTTCCTATGTTTTAACTGAGGTGGATGTTATTTCCAAAGAATACAGAAGTGATAATTTATGCGGTTTAACCTTTGAAATGCGCCTCTATGTGGATGATTGCCTTGCTGCAACTAAACTCATGGATATTTCTTGGATGGACTCTTCTGTTTGGAAAAAAATAAGAAGAAAAGGCCTGAAATTTGTCGAAGGCTTTTCTGAAATTGAATATACAACGCCTTATTCACACCTTGAAAATAAAGACATCGTAGGCAGAAACAGTTCTGAGAATGTTGTCTTACACAAGGTCGAAGAAGTCGACGGCAAATATACGGCTAATCTTTATGTTAACAATACCCATCCTGCCATGTTTGATCATCCGCTAGACCATGTGCCCGGCATGCTATTAATCGAAGCATTCAGACAAATGACCCTTGTCTATATTCATAACAAATATAGCTTAACGCATGACGACATCTATATGAAAGAGTGTGATATCGCGTTCACTAAATTCACAGAGCTAAAAATTGATTCATATTGTTGCATCGAAAGCGTTTCTTTAGATGAAAATACCGATGAAATATCGCTTTTACTATCGACCTCTCAGAACAATGCAACAACCGCAAAGTGCCACATCAAAATCGTACGTAAATAAGGATTTACCCATGGACTACAAAATGATCTGGTTCGACTTTGGCGGGGTTTTATCACCGCCAATTGACGAGCTATTTGATATTTACCAGAGCAGAGCAGGGATACCCTCTTCTGCTCTAAAAGATGTGATGCGTAAAGTCGCTGCCGAGATGGGTTTAGAAATGTTATCACCCATAGAGAATGCCTTGATTAGCGAGTCAGACTGGGGAGCAGCACTGCGACAAAGTTTGCACACTCACTACCCTGATATTGATACCACTAAAGCACGATTAGAAGCCTTTGGCGAGCAATGGTTTAACGGTGTAAGCCCTAATCAAGAGATGGTGAATGAGTTTATTCGCTTAAAAAATGAAGGCTTTAATGTCGGTATACTCACCAACAATGTTGTTGAGTGGGAACCGTATTGGAAAGCCATGTTAAACCTTGAAACCAGTGCCGATTTTATTATCGACTCCTGTAAAGAAAGAAGACGTAAACCAGAGCCTGAGTTTTTCTATCTAGCAGAACAAAAATCAGGTTTCGCCCCTTCTCAAATGCTGTTAATTGATGACCTTAAAGTCAATTGTGATGCAGCAACAGCAAGAGGATGGGGGACAGTACACTTCAAGGATACTAAAACCGCACTTATTAATTTAAGAAATCAGTTAAATTCAGGGAAGAACAATGAGTATCGAATTGCATAATAGGCTAAGTAGTATCAATGACATACCCAACTACGATGCTAAACCCGCTTATTCAGTCATAAAAAAAGCGACCTATAAAGAACATGGTCTAATCCGCATATTAAGCGGACATGAGGCCCATCATATTATTAATTTTCAAGACGTAAAGAAAATACTGGTCGATAAAACCTGTGTCAGAGGTCCGTCTAATGCCGAAGGTGGTCCAAGTATATTACCCACTTTAACACCTAAAGATTTGCTACTGAATTTGGACTTTCCTGACCACTCTCGTTTGAAGCAATTCGTGTCTAAAGATTATAGCCGCAGTGGGCTTAGTTGGTTAAAGCAATACATAGATGAAATGACACACATTTGCGTTGATAAGATGCTAACCAGTGGCAGTAGAGACTTGTTTATAGATGTACTCGATAAAGTCTCTATTAACACTAACTGTAAACTTTTAGGGATAGATATTGACGATATCACCTATTTTCGAAGTTTGGCAAAAACGGTTCAAATATCCGATAAACAGGATATTGATGGCCTCACACAACAGTTCACTCATTTGTATGAGTATTTAATGGAGCATGTTAAAGGCACTCGCACGCATGCTGACGATGGTCTCATTCACAAATTTATTAATAATCGAAACAAAAGCACTCCCCCCTTAAACGATGATGAAATTGTCTCGATTCTGCTTGGTTCTTTACTTGGAGGTGATCAGAACACGTTAACGATTATGAGCAAAGTCTTGTATGCCGCTCTCTCCTTGCCTGATATTTGGGATGACATAGTTAAACAACCCGCGTTAAGAGAACCCTACATTGAAGAGCTATTAAGGCTCACCAACTTAGGTAATAGCTCAACGTTTCCACGTATTGCGACCCAAGACGTAGAAATTTCGACCGGTATTATTCCCGCTGGTGCCACAATTTATGCCGATGTGTTTATGGCGAATCGAGATCCTAGCGCGTTTAAAGACCCATTAACGATCAACCCAAATCGAACCGGTCCTGCTCACTTGCAGTTTGGCTATGGCATGCACCAGTGCATGGGTAGAGAACTTGCCAAAATGGAAGTCAGTGCTGTCCTCGATGTATTAGCTCAAAGATTACCTAATATGAGGCTTAAAGAGGGCCTAGAAAAAATCGACTGGTCTGAAGGCATTATTTTAAGAAGACCAGATAACTTGCCAATTAGCATTAACCCACGCCATGGAGAGCATTAACATGAGTAAAACACATCAACCTAAAAACTTTCTAATACTGTTTGCAGTACTGTTAGCCGTCTTTATTGTTCCAAGTTCCATCTCAGGAACAGCTATTGCATTACCTTACATCAGTGTTGATATTCAATCTGATCTATCGAGCCTACAATGGGTCGTCAATGCATTTAACTTAACATTTGCGTGTTTTACGCTCATTTGGGGTAAAATCTCAGACGTTTGGGGCAAGAAACGCTCCTTCTTTATTGGTGCATGTATTTACACCATTGCGTCTGTCGGTTCTGCCTTATCACCCAGCGCCCTTTGGCTTGATGTTTTCAGAGCCCTAGCAGGTATCGGCGGAGCAGCGATTTTTGCCTGTGGGAGTGCGATTTTCATCCAGACATTTGAAGGTGATGCAAGAACCAAAGCCTTTGCTTTATTTGGCACAACGGCGGGTCTTGGTATTACTCTTGGGCCAACCATTTCAGGAGTTTTACTTGATTCGGTCGGTTGGCAAGCTATTTTCTTCATGCATGCAGTGGCCCTATTTTTAGTCCTGATTGTAAGTTTTAATATCCCTGCGGATAACGCCCAAGGTGGCTCAATCTCTCAAATTGATCTGGCTGGTTCATTCTTTTTTATCGCAAGTATGTTTATGTTGATGTTAGCGCTTTCAAAAGGGTATGACTGGGGTTGGAAAAGCCAAGCAATACTACTGAGTTTTATCAGTAGTGCCCTTTGCTTTTTGGCCTTTGTTATTCGAATTAAAGCCGCAAAGTTCCCTGTACTCAGCCTCGAATTACTTAAGAATAATAAGTTTCTTGGCTTAATCCTCGTACCTGTTGTCGCAAGTTTTACCTTTGTTACTTTGCTCACTTATTTCCCCACGTTCCTCATGGGATCAATGCAACTTTCAGCTTCTAAAGCAGGCTTAATTATGCTGTTTTTAACGGCGCCTGTTTTGGTCTTCCCTTTGATCGCTGGAAAGTTGTCCGCTAAAGGCGTCAGTACTAATCTGCTGATGTACTTAAGCGTGATCAGCATGTTGGTTGGCGCAGGTGTCTTGATCTTTGTGGTACAAAGTCAAATTACAATTTTAGCTATCGCCTTTGCTTTAATTCTTATTGGGATTGGCATGGGTATGTCAGCAGGCTTAGTGGATGGACAAGCCCTTAGTTGTGTTAACGAGAATGATGTCGGTATGGCTGCAGGTTTGTTAAATACCTTTAGACTTGGCAGCGAAGCCATTGGCGTGGCTATTTACGGTTCGTTGCTTAGCTCGATTGTCAGTAACATGGTACCGATAAAGCTGCAAGATCACCTAGTAGTAGACTCTCAAGATTGGGTCAATGCCATCTCTTCTGGTAACTTTGCAAGCATGTTAGATAATACCGGTGATCAAACCGCTTTAATGGACACTATGATATCGATTTACAACAGTGCCTTTATCACGACAAATATCGCCCTAACAGGGATAGCACTGCTCTTCTCTTTTCTTATCCTTTTCTATCTAAGAAAAGAGACAAAAACAACACAAAATGAGGCTTACAACGTTTAACTGTTTGCCTTTTACATGATATCAAAATGAGCACAGGCACTGTTTGTACCTGTGCTCATTCTTATCGTTTCGTTTGACCCGTCTTTTATACGTTTCAATATAATCTCACTAAACAAAACATTCAGTAAGCCACTTAGTCGTAGAAAAGACAGAGAACTGTTCCCTCTACTGTTAAAAAATGGCCTTATCGAAGACGGAGCGAATACCTATGAGCACCTTTTAGCAACAGACTGGCCAACACGTGAACGCTATATTGAAGCCTCAACCAAATTTCTTGAATACATCACGCCAAAACTTTTACAGGCCGACTTAGCCGATTTTTTAGCCAGCAAAAAGATCGAATTGGATATAAAGGTATCTGTTGTAGAGAGAGCCGAAAAGTTTACGGTTGATTGTGGTAAAAATGACCTTATCGAATTAGCTCGGTTTTCCATTGAACAAGGCCAAGCATTGCCGACTGATGTCATCGAGAAAATGGCGAATCATGGCATTGAAAATCAAAGTATTATATTTCTACTAGCGCCTCACCTCGCACCAGAAATGAATATTGAGCAATTATTTAGAATTTTGGAGCTCTTAAAAGGGGACTACCCTCAACTAGTCTCAACTAGTATCAAAAGGAAAAGATCAGCCTAAAATTCCTAACACCCCAGAAAATCAAAAATTAATCGACACATTAAAAGCATTGGAAATAATAAACTCTTTTAAAGAAATAGCTGATGGCTTTATCAAGGTATTTAAAAAGCACAAATAATTGCTTACTAAACCTAACCATGCAGCGCTTTTAGGGCATACTCTGGATCAGCATCGACGATTTTAAGTAAAGCTCGTGCTGGTCCAGTTGGATGACGACGGCCTTGTTCCCAGTTTTCTAAAGTACGCTTGCTGACACCAAGCAGGTTGGCAAAACGGCTTTGGCTTAAGCCTGTTTTGGTGCGAATAGCCTTCACTTCTGGGTCTGCAAATTCCGTGATTCGAGCAGCTGTGCTTTGGCCTTTTATCATGCTATCTGCTTGTTGCACGCTTTCAAGTAGCTCATTAAACATGTCGTCATTCATAGTGACCACCTTTCTACAATTTGTCTTAGCGCTTTGGTTTGCGCATCGGTTAAGTTCTCTTGTGTGTTCTTAGGAAAAATATACATCATGTAAAGTTGCTCATTCTCTGTCATCCAGTAATAGATGATTCTTACACCCCTTTTCCCACGACCATCCACAGACCAACGAACTTTCCTTAAACCGCCACTGTTTTTAATCAACACGCCAAGATCGGGCTTAATAACCAAGGCTTCCTGCAACTCCTTGTATTCATCGTCGCTCATTATTTCATTAATGAGCTTGGTAAAAATAGGCGTTTCAACAATTACCATAACACCACCAAATTATACGCCATTGGCGTAATTTGTCGATTAATAATTGAGCAACAATAGGTAGAAGCAAAAGACGCTGAAGAATAGCTTTTGAACATATAAGAATTCCTTTTCCTATTAAGTTTGACACAACAACGATGACGCTCCATTGCACTATCGTCAAGAAAAAAGAGGCTAGGTATCGTATTACCAAAAAATCCTCATGACGCTTCTGGCATCCATGGGGATCTTTTTGAATTCTAACAATCCAAGACGATTAAAAAAGAACTTGCTGGCAGGCTTCTATCACATCTTTAAGCTGTTGCTGAATAAGCGGGCGTTTCGTTTCATCAAGCTGATATTCTGACTGTTTTGCCATCTCGTCGTTTAAATACGTCGCTTGGGAAAGTTCAAGCTGAATCGCATGTATATCGTTGCTCGGTTGACCGAAGTGGCGAGTGATGTAGCCGCCTTTAAACCGTCCATTCACGACTTGTGTATAGTGAGGTCGCAGTACTTGGGTTACGATGCTGGCGATGGCTGAATCGCAAGATTCGCCGGCATTGGTACCCCAATTAAAATCGGGCAATGTGCCGTCAAATAACATCGGTACTTGTGCGGCGATGCTGTGCGCATCGAATAAAATTGCGTAGCCAAATTTGGCTTTTAAACGCGCGAGTTCTTGCTCAATAGTGCCATGATATGGCTTCCAAATGTACTCCTTACACAAAGCTTTGTGTTCGTCGCTTGGCGCTTTACCGTCGATAAATATCGGGCTTTCGTCGAAGAGAATGTCCGGAAACAAGCCAGTGGTTTTGGTTGTGTACAGCGGTTTGTCGTCATAAGGACGATTAAGATCGATCACATAACGCGAATAGTTTGCCTTGATAAACCCCACGCCCAATGATTCTAAAAAGTCATAAAGTTCGGGAATAAACCAATCCGTATCAGGCAGTTTTTTGGCCTGATCCGACAAGCCCGCTTGCACTTCTGACGTTAGATTCAGACCAGAATGCGGCATGCTCACCAACAAGGGCGAATCGCCTTGTTTGATGTCGAACGCTGGCACGGGCAACCCTATTTGGCTCATATTTTTTTCCTCAATGCAGTTTACCTTCATGGACTCTGGCTTTTACTAAGTTTCCACCCAGCCAATAGCTTAACTCGCCTGGGCTTTCTACGTCCCAGCACACAAAATCAGCGACTTTGCCAACGTCTAAGCTACCATGAGTATCGCTCATTCCCAGAGCTTTTGCCGCATGAATGGTCGCGCCTGCAAGGGCTTCTTCGGGAGTTAAAGCAAACAAGGTACAGGCCATATTCATCATCAAGCGTAGTGACAAAGCGGGCGAAGTACCCGGATTGGCATCTGTGGCAATCGCCATAGGAACACCGTACTGACGCAATAAATCAATCGGCGGGCGTTGTGTTTCTTTCAACGTAAAAAACGCCCCCGGTAATAACACGGCAACCGTACCGGACGCGGCCATGGCTTTTACATCCGTTTCTTCAATGAATTCAATATGATCCGCCGACAAAGCTTGGAACGACGCCGCCATGCGAGTGCCACCTAAAGACGATAACTGTTCCGCATGGATCTTCACTGGCAACCCTAAAGACTGGGCTTTTTTAAAATAACGCTCGACCTGTTCGGTACTAAACGCAATGCCTTCACAAAACGCATCAACGGCGTCGGCCATGCCGAGAGTGACCATTTTCGGCAATACGCTTTCACATAAAAAATCGATGTACGCGTCTTTGTCGTCAAATTCCGGTGGCATTGCGTGAGCCGCCAAGCAAGTCCGCTTAATGGTGACAGGAAATTGATGACCCAATTCGGTGGCGACGCGCAGCATCTTGAGTTCACTATCAAGCGACAAACCATAACCCGATTTGATCTCGACGGTCGTCACGCCATCGGCCATCAGGCTTTTTAAACGGCGCGATGCACTGGCAATCAATTCCGCTTCGCTGGCGTTACGAGTTGCTTTCACCGACGAGGCAATGCCGCCGCCCTGCTTGGCGATGTCTTGATAACTCACGCCATTCAAACGCTGCTCGAATTCCCCCGCTCGGTTACCACCAAACACCAAGTGCGTGTGGCAATCGATCAAACCCGGCGTGATCCAACCGCCATGCAAATCATGCTCTTTCTGAGCCTGATACGCTGGCAAGCTGGCCGCTTCGCCAATCCAAACGATACGGCCACCCGATACGCCAATGGCGGCATTTTCGATCACGCTGTAGCGACCGTTTTTCATGGTCGCCACATGCGCGCCACGCCACAGGCTGTCGAGTCGTAACGGCGTATTGTTTGTCATAACCTTTCCTTTTCGTAAACCACTAAACTTGGCTATTTAACACCTGTCTATTAAACATCTGTCTATTAAACACGGGTCTATTTAACACTAGGCAATAGCCCTTCTGGCATGGTTTCGTTATGTACCGCTTCCAACAACAAGTCATTGGCTTTCTCTATGTCTGTCGCGAAGTAACGGTCTTTGTCATAAAACGGCACGCGAGCACGCAATGTCGCACGCGCATTTTCTAAGCGCGGTGTCGATTTCAGCGGCGCACGGAAATCCAAACCTTGAACCGCTGACAGAATTTCCACAGCCAAAATACCGCGCGTGTTTTCTGCCATGTCTTTCAAACGGCGCGCGGCAAAGGTTGCCATGGAAACATGGTCTTCTTGGTTCGCCGACGTTGGTAAACTGTCTACAGATGCGGGATGCGCATAGCTTTTGTTCTCGCTCGCCAAGGCCGCGGCGGTGACTTGCGCGATCATGAAGCCAGAATTCACGCCACCGTTGTCGACCAAGAAAGGCGGTAACTTGCTCAAATTACTGTCGATCAATAACGCCATACGACGTTCTGACAAGCTGCCAATTTCTGCAATCGCCAAGGCCAAATTATCCGCCGCCATGGCAACCGGTTCGGCATGAAAGTTACCACCAGAAATGATGTCGCCTTCGGCCGCAAAGACCAATGGATTATCGGAAACGGAATTTGCTTCCACGCACAATACGCTCGACGTGCTTCGAATTTGCTCCAAACACGCGCCCATAACTTGTGGCTGACAGCGCAGAGAATAAGGGTCTTGTACCTTCTCACAACCTTGGTGAGAATCGCCAAGCTCACTGGTTTCGCCCAATAAATGACGGTACGCCGCGGCCGCGTCGATTTGTGTTTTGTGACCACGCACTTCATGAATTCGTGCATCAAACGGACTGCGGCTGCCCAACGCGGCTTCCACTGACAAGGAACCACAAACAATGGCAGACGCGAACAAATCTTCTGCTTCAAACAAACCTTCCAAAGCAAAAGCGGTAGAGGCTTGCGTGCCGTTTAATAGCGCCAAGCCTTCTTTTGGCGCCAAGGTAATTGGCTCTAATCCAGCAATAGACAAGGCCGCTTGACCCGAAATCACTTCACCTCGGTAACGCGCTTTGCCTTCCCCCAACAAAATCGTGCTCATGTGAGCCAAAGGCGCTAAATCGCCAGACGCGCCCACGGAGCCTTTTTTCGGAATGCACGGATACACTTCTTTGTTGATCAGCGTTAGCAAGGCTTCGATCACTTCTAAGCGAATGCCGGAAAAACCACGCGCAAGACTGTTGACCTTCAGCGCCATGATCAGTTTAACGGTTTTGTCTTCCATTAATTGACCAATGCCTGCGGCGTGAGACAAGACAATGCTGCGCTGTAGCTCGTCCAAATCTTCTGGCGCTATGCGCGTATTCGCCAACAAGCCAAAGCCGGTGTTAATACCGTAAACCGTACGGTTTTCTGCAATCACATCGTTCACGACTTGTGTGCTGGCATGAATCGCTGGAATCGCGCTTTTGTCTAAGCTCAATTTAACTTTACGACGGCTGATTTGACGCAATTCGTTTAGGCTCAATTGGCCTGGTTTAATCGTTAATTCAAACATGGTGTTTCTCTCTGATATCAAGGCGATGTTCTGCAATATTATTTTTAAATTTTTGGTTACTGAGTCTTTAAAGCTATGATCTGCTCAATAAGCGTTATTTTTTACCCGTGATCATAGGCAGATTTAACCCCTGCTCTTTCGCACAATCGATGGCAATGTCATAACCCGCATCCGCATGACGCATCACGCCTGTCGCTGGATCATTATGAAGAACACGCGCAATACGTTCTGCCGCATCGTCACTGCCATCACACACAATCACCATGCCAGAATGCTGAGAAAAGCCCATGCCTACGCCGCCGCCATGGTGCAACGATACCCAAGTCGCACCAGACGCTGTGTTCAATAAAGCGTTCAATAATGGCCAATCGGATACGGCATCGGAGCCGTCTTTCATGCCTTCGGTTTCACGGTTTGGACTCGCCACCGAGCCAGAATCTAAATGATCTCGACCAATCACAATCGGAGCCGACAATTCGCCGCTGCGCACCATTTCGTTAAACGCTAGGCCGAGTTTGGCACGTTGTCCAAGGCCCACCCAACAAATACGCGCTGGCAAGCCTTGGAACTGTATACGCTCGCGCGCCATGTCCAACCAATGATGTAAGTGCGCATCGTCGGCGATGACTTCTTTTACTTTCGCATCGGTTTTGTAAATGTCTTCTGGATCACCAGACAGCGCGGCCCAACGGAAAGGTCCGATACCACGACAGAACAAAGGACGAATGTACGCAGGCACAAAACCGGGGAAATCAAAGGCATTTTCAACGCCTTCTTCCATCGCCATTTGACGAATATTGTTGCCGTAATCAAACGTCGGCACACCCATTTTTTGAAAATCCAACATGGCCTGAACGTGTTTCGCCATGGATTGCTTCGCCAACGTAACGATTTCTTTCGGCTGCGTTTGAGCTTTCTCGCGGTATTCTTCCCAGCTCATGCCGCTTGGTAAGTAGCCATTTAGGGGATCATGCGCCGACGTTTGGTCGGTCACCATGTCTGGGCGAATGCCACGCTTTACCATTTCAGGCAGAATGTCGGCGGCGTTGCCACACAAGGCAATCGACACCGCTTCGCCTGCGTCTGTGTATTTTTTAATGCGCGCTAGGGCGTCGTCTAAATCCGTCGCTTGTTCGTCCACGTAGCGGGTTTTCAAACGGAAATCGATGCGACTTTGCTGACATTCAATGTTTAATGAACACGCGCCCGCTAAAGTGGCCGCAAGAGGCTGAGCCCCCCCCATGCCGCCAAGACCCGCGGTTAATACCCAACGTCCTGCCAACTTGCCATCATAATGTTGGCGACCGGCTTCAACGAAAGTTTCGTAAGTGCCTTGCACTATGCCCTGGCTACCAATGTAGATCCAAGAACCCGCTGTCATTTGGCCGTACATCGCCAAGCCTTTGGCATCCAACTCGTTGAAATGTTCCCAGTTCGCCCAATGTGGCACTAGGTTGGAGTTCGCGATTAATACTCGAGGCGCGTTGCTGTGAGTCTTGAAAACGCCTACGGGTTTGCCTGACTGAACCAATAAAGTTTCGTCGTCTTCTAATTCTTTAAGCGACTCAACGATTTTGTCATAACATTCCCAATCACGCGCCGCACGGCCAATGCCGCCGTAAACCACTAATTCTTCTGGGTTTTCGGCTACTTCAGGGTCAAGGTTGTTCATCAACATGCGCATTGGCGCTTCGGTGAACCAAGATTTCGCCGTGAGCTTGTTGCCAGTTGCGGCTTTCACTTCACCGGCACGGTAACGTTTTTGAGCAAGCGTTTGTTTTGTCATCGTCTTCACCTTATTAAAAAGCCTTTCTTCAAAGCCCTTAGAATTATGCAGTTTCAAAATCAAATGTATATACAACTAATTCAAAGATAAAATCTAACTTTTTTAGATGCAAGCCATTTTTTAAAAAAATCCGACTCGCTCACGGAATCAGCGCAGATATGCGGCACATAAAAACGAAGAAAAACCCTATAAAACAAAGACTAATCGAATGAAGTACAAAGACAGGCTGAGAATCCACAAAAACCAACTTGTATATACAATATATTTTCTATTACACTCAAATGATAAAAATTGACCTAGGAATGAACTGTGAGCAGCCTTAACCGAATGAGTTCCGAGACACACGACTATTACGCTGAACGCGCTTTACTGACTTCGGGCTGGGCTGACAACGTGCTTTTTTCGGTAAAAGACGGTCAATTCCTCTCCTTTGAAGCCAATAGCAAACCCACGCCAAACTGCCATATTTTGTCTGGGCCAGTGTTGCCAACCGTCGCCAACGTGCACTCTCACGCCTTTCAACGAGTGATGGCGGGCGCGGCAGAAGTGAGCTTAAACCCCAATGACAGCTTCTGGAGTTGGCGCGATTTAATGTACAAAATCGTGCAAAAGCTCACACCAGACGACGCACGCGTGATCGCCACTCAACTCTATATTGATATGCTAAAAGCGGGTTACACGCAGGTTGGGGAGTTCCACTATTTGCATCACAGCATCGGTGGCCAGCACTATAATCAGCTGAGCGAAATGTCGAGCCAGATGATCGCCGCGGCCAATGATTCAGGGATTGGTTTAACCTTACTGCCTGTGCTGTATTCTCATTCTGGCTTTGGTGGACAAGCGCCCAACGCTGGCCAAGCGCGTTTTATTCATTCCACCGATTCTTACTTGGCGCTTCATCAAGAATGCCACGACCAATTAGCAAATCACCCGCGTCATAAACTGGGCATTTGCTTTCACTCTTTACGCGCGGTGACCCAGCCACAAATTGACACCGTATTACACTCCCTTACTAAAGATTGTCCTGTTCACATTCATATTGCGGAGCAGCAAAAAGAAGTCAAAGACTGCATTAATTGGAGCGGTCAACGCCCGGTGGAATGGCTGAATAACGAAATTGGATTAGACGAACGCTGGTGTTTGGTTCACGCCACACACCTTGACGACAAAGAACTGAACGCCATCGCCAGCAGCAAAGCGATTGCCGGTTTGTGCCCCACCACAGAAGCGAATTTAGGCGATGGTATTTTCCCTGCCGTCGAGTTTGAAAAAGCCCAAGGCCGCTGGGGAATTGGCTCCGACAGCCATGTGAGCCTTTCGATTGTTGAGGAGTTGCGCACACTGGAATACGGCCAACGCTTACGCGATCAACAACGTAATCGTTTGTATCGCCCTGCGCAAAATAGTGTCGGCGATAACCTCTTCCAGCAAGCAGTACTGGGCGGTAATCAAGCCTGCGATGTGACATTAGGCTTAACCGAAGGTAACCGCGCCGACTTTATGGTGCTAGACAGCGCAAGCCCCTTTGTCGCCGCGAGCGAATCGAAAGACCTGCTCAATCGTTGGCTGTTCGCGACAAATGAAAACCTCGTCAAAGACGTTTTTGTTGCAGGCAATCACACGATTAAAAACTTCCATCACGCGTTAGACGAAAGCAGCCGAACTGACTTTACTCAAGTCATCAAAAAGGTGATGTACGATGCCTAATGTTAGCATTATAGAACCAGCACAATACCTACGCATGCCGTGGAAGAACGGCCTTGGTGAAACCCTAGAAATTCAAAAGCTGGAAGACAATCAAGGATTACGCTTTCGTATTAGCCAAGCGGCGGTCAAAGAAGACGGCGTCTTTTCAAATTTCGCTGGATTGCATCGCACCTTGGTTTTGTTGTCTGGCAAAGGCATGACGTTAGACCATAAAAGCGAAAACTCAAGCCGCAGTCATATTTTAAGCAAAGTATTAGATATGGCTCGCTTTTCAGGCGGTGATGAAACCCATGCCATACTGAAAAATGGCAAAATCGAAGACCTTAATATCATGGTGCGAGAAGCCGACACGAAGGCAGACGTTTATGCCTATTTCGCACCAACGCAGTTTGACGTAGGGAACAATAGTGACAATCTGTTAACGGCTTTTTATGCCAATCAACCCTGTGAAATCCGCGTGAATAACAAGGAGACCTTCACCTTAGAAGCCAACGGTTTTTTGGTCATTAAGCAAAACACAGCACTCTGTTTAATGGCAGGAAGTGGTGTTTTCATCCGAATTACGGCGTAATGCTCTTGGAATAACAAGACGGGCTATTGAGTAACAATGAACGCTATCGAACAACAATGAGAGCGATAGAACCACATTGGAAGTTATCGACCAAAGTGTCCGAATAATTGAAAACGAGAACCAGGATGCAACAAACGAGCGGCGGTGACAATATCATTACCCGCCCATGTCCGGCGTTGAATCTGCAAACACGGCTCGGTTGGAGAAACTTGTAAACGCTCGCATTCTTGTGGTGTCGGCAGTACCGCTTCCACCAAATGCTCGCCTTCTGTCATTGGCGCAACGCGCATTAAGTATTCATAAGAGGTTTGTTTAGCAAAGTCTTGCTGTTCGTATTCTGGTGCTAAGCTGGCGTTCACCACTCGCTCTTCGATTTGAATCGGCAAGTCATTTTCATAATGCAAAACCACCGAACGAAAAATACCATGATTGGTACGAACGCCCAGCATCATGGCTTCTTCTACCGTGGCTTTCGCCGATTCCAATACCAGTAATTCTGAGCGATGTTTGTGGCCACGAGCGGCAATTTCTTCCGCGATGTTGTGTACTTCGAACAAGGCAGAATGCGCTTTTTTCTCAGCAACAAAGGTGCCTAAACCTTGATGACGAACCAAAAAACCTTCGGCGGTTAACTCCCGCAATGCCCGATTCACCGTCATTCGACTCACACTTAACGCTTTCACAAACTCAGATTCCGATGGAACTCGCTGATTGACGTCCCACTCACTGGACGATATTTTTTGCGAAATGGCTTGTTTCAACTTGGCATAAATCGGCTGAGGCGCATCCGGTAAATCATCAAATAAGTTTGTTAACGATACAATCGGTTCAGACACTAGGTATTCCATGGCTTAGAAGTGAGAGGTTTTCTATTGTGAGTCAGTCATGATAAACAATCAACTCGTCTATACAACAAAGCTTAGATCGGCATCATCCATAGCGCTGCGAGCCAAGAAAGTCCCATCAACAAGGAGAAAATCACGCCCCATCGCGGTGTTTTTACGTGCACAGTGGATAGGTTACGGCTCTTTTTTCGGCCATGAATCATTGGACTAACCAGCCGTTCATTCAAACAGAGTTCATGGTACAGCACAGCCAAAACATGCAGTGCAACCAAACCAAGCAAGATATTGGGTAAGAAACGATGAACCACAGCCAGCTGCTCGGCCAGCCCTTCTGGAATCAGCGAATAAAAAGGCCCAAAGGTGAAGACTTCATCGCTGGTAAACAGTCCTGTTCCCCACTGCACCGTCAACGCCACCAGCAGCACAACGACCATGACTGCGCCAATGGGATTATGGCCTAAGTAGTGTTTTGGTTTGCCTTTAAAATGTGACAGCGCATAACGTACAGCAACCGTCGGCGCTTTCACAAATTGGCTAAAACGAGCGTAATAAGAACCATAAAAACCGTACAAAACGCGGGCAATAATGACCGACGATAAACCATAGCCCATGAAGAAATGATAGTGCAGATAGTCGCCGTCAGATTTTCCTGTGAGGATCAAACCGGTGAACAACGCCACCATCAACCAATGACTAATTCGAACTGGCCAGTCCCAAACTAATGTCGATTTCATGCGCTATGCCCTTTGTTTTATGTTGATTCACAATACTGCCCGCTTGCTAAAGAGTGGCATTAAACACTATGCTGTGGAAGCGATTTCCTCTTATATTTTGGGGGTTAACTGCCCAAACCACCCTTTTTTTGATCTCTTCATAGATGAGTGAAGGACGATATACATATGATAGTCATGTTACTGCTCGCTGTTTTCTTAGGCATTGCTCTGTTGTCCTACTTACTTTTGTTTAATGGGCGATTTTTTGGCCGTGAAGGGTCGATCATTGACGCGCCGATTGAGGTAATCTCAGAAGATTTAAGTGATTTAACCAATTGGCAGCACTGGCTTCCTTGGCTTCTTTTTGAGCCTGACGCCCAAGTGACCTATGAAAATTCAAACACGGGCGTCATGTCTATCCTGCCATCTTGTTTAGTATGGAATGGCAAACGGATAAAAGAAGGGTTTCTTTCTTTGGAAGCTGCGCGTCCTAATTCCCCTTATTTTCATACATTATTAGAAGCACCCGCGTTTTACCCAAGCGATGTGCATTTCAATATTGATCTAACAAAACAAAAAGACCGCACGCTTATTTCTATTCAAATAACGGGCAAACTGCCTTTTTTCAAACGCTGGAAACAAACCAACTATAAGTTCAGAGCCAATAAAGACGCTGAATTGGCACTGTTAAAGCTGCTTTCGCACTTATCCAAATACAATACGATTTCTGACCAAGAATACATTGCTCCCGCTTTCGATTGGTTAAACAAAACCACGCTTGACCATGTGGATGCGGTTACTCGCCCTTTTAGTGTTCGTGATCAACCTATGTCTCAAAAAATGGATCAAGGTTTCCACGACCTTATCACCTCATTGGGTTCTGAAAATCAGCCAACGGGACCTGCGTTTGCGCTTTATAAAAAAGTCGACGTGATTCACCATTACTTTTCTGGTCGATTGGGCATTCCGGTTCACAACTTAGTACCATGTGAACTCAGCCCTGAACGCATCGTTCTAAAAGGAACGTATCTACATTTACGCTATTCTGGAAGCTATCAACATTTGTCACTCGCGTGGCACGTGCTGTATAGCTTCATGCGACTTGATAGACAGCAACACAATCGCAGATTATACGGTGTGGAATTTTTTGAAGTGGGGCCAACGCACACTGACAGCGCCAAAGAATTTGTGACTTCCATCTATTTACCCATCAAATAATTGGCTTAGCGGTTATTTTGTGGGAAAGTCACGATTCAATTATTCATAAGGAAACACAAAGTGGTTGTCTCTCCCAACATGATGAAGCTGATGGACAGTGTTATACGTATCATTTTAACCCTCGCTTTTTTCTACCTGTTCAAGGACATACTAAACGTACAAAATGACCTTTTGCTGGCCTTCATTTCCGTACTCTTTGCCTTCATCGTCTTTAGAAGTGGTGTGTTTATTGTTAACAAATGGAAGGCAAAAAAGACCCATTCTGAATGAGCCTTTTTTAGCGTATTCTAATGCCATCTCCCCCCGAACAAACAGCGTCGTTTGAATGGACTCAAAACGGCGCCTTCGCTGACACTGTCCACATTTTTTAGGACAGACATAGGAAATTTTCTATGACCACACTTTATCAAGAACATCTCGCGGTTCTCATTCAACGTTATGAAGAAGCCATGGCACACTTTGACCTCGACGCCATTGTGATCGCTTCCGGGGAAAAAAGTTACTACTTTCAGGATGATCACACTCACCCTTTTCATGCCTATTCCGGTGTACAGCAATGGTTGCCGTTTACTCTTGGTGCTGAAACCTATGTCATTGTGCAAGCAGGAAAAAAACCCACTCTCGTTTGGCCTGTTCGTGACGATTTTTGGCACGCGCCAAATCCGGTACCAAGTGGAGATTGGCAACAAAACTGGGAAGTATCTCTGGCGAAAAAGACCGACAAATGGTTTGCTGACTTACCAGCAAAAACGGCGTGGCTCGGCCCGCAACCTATGGCACTGGCCGTGGCATGTGATGGTTTAAAAGCCTATGTGGACTTTGCCAAAGCCGTCAAAACACCGTTTGAAATTCAAGCCATGCGACACGCTAGTCTACGCGGAGCAAGCGGTCATATTGCCGCCAAAGAAGCCTTTCTCGCGGGCATGAGCGAGTTAGAAATTCACCTCGCCTTTTTACAGGCCAGTCAACAAACCGCGGCGCAAGAACCTTACCCGGGCATTGTCGGATTGAATGAACACGCCGCGGTACTGCACTATGAACACAAAGCCATCGAAAAAATGGCGAACTCTCGCACTTTATTGATTGACGCTGGTGCTAATGAGCATGGTTACGCAAGCGACATTACGCGAACGTTTGTACGATATGACGACGACTTTAGCGCCTTGGTAAATGACCTTGATGCAATGGAGCAAGGACTTTGTCACGGCGCCATGTCTGGCGTGGCGTTTCGAGACTTGCATCAAGACACCTTAGTGGGCATTGCAACCTTGCTAAGGGATCATAAAATTTGTTCGTTGAGCATTGAAGAGCAACTAGAGAAACGTATTCCTCAAGTGTTCTTTCCACATGGTTTGGGGCATTTATTGGGCCTGCAGGTTCATGACGTTGGCGGACATCAAATAGACCAAGCAGGCACACTCAGCTTACCTGATGACAAAGCGCCCTTCTTACGTCTCACCAGAACATTAGAGGAAAACATGGTGATTACGATCGAACCAGGACTGTATTTCATCCCAATGTTGTTAGAAAAAATGCAAGTGGAGGTAAAACAGCACGGCTGCGACATGGCTCGAATTCGTCAATTCTTACCTTATGGAGGCATTCGAATTGAAGACAATGTGGTAGTCAAACAGGATTTATCTGAGAATCTCACGCGCGACGCATTTACGAAAAACTACTAAAACCCTCTTCTGTTACTCCCCCACCAGTGGCTTGTTTTTGCACTGGTGGGCGGCATTTCCTCTAAATTCCCCAAAAGAGACTCAACTTCCACATTTCAAACCGCCTATCTATAACTAAAAGACAATAAAACGGGTAAAATATGGAATACATACTGTCTTTATCAACCGCAACTCATAGGCTAAGGTTGTAGCGGTTATTCCGTACACACTTCAAATCGAATAGTGTATAAATTAACCCATTATAAAAACAAAGCTGACTCAGCCATAGCCGTCCTTTTTTGGACACTACAGAGGCCACATAATGAAAAAAACAACAATTACGTTACTAGCAGCACTATCCCTGACATCAACACTAAGTTTTGCAGATTACCCAACAAAAGACATTCAAGGCATGATCCAATGGGGAGCCGGCGGCTCAACAGACACGGTGATGCGTTCGATTGCTCCTCATGTTGAAAAAGAACTTGGCGCAGACCTTATTCTGACCAATAAAACCGGTGGCGTTGGCGCCATTGCAACCAAATACGTTAATGCGAAAAAAGCAGACGGTTACACTCTTTTAATGGGTGCTGAAAACCCTCAGATGTATAAAATCCTCGGTTTATCTAACATCGATTATAGCGATATGATTGCCATTAACGTGTTGGCTCGCGGTACACCAATCATCGTGGCAAACAACGATGCGCCTTTCAATACAATGCAAGAATTCATCGACTACACGAAAGCCAACCCTGGTAAAGTGAAAATCGGTTCGACAGGCAAAGGCGGTCTTACCTCTATTGTCCTTGCTATGTTGGACTCTCAAGTTAAGTTGGATTACATCAGCATTCCATACAATGGTGACGGCCCTGCATTAACCGCGGTTCAAGGCGGCGCAATTGATGTAATGCCAGCCGTTCTGGGCGCAACGATTGAACAAATCAAAGCGGGTCGCATGAAAGCCATTAGCCTAGTGGATGTAAAAGCCAATAAGCTGCTGCCTAATGTTGCGCCAATCACCGACGCTCTGCCTGGCATGAAATCCTACCTTCCATGGGGTCCATTCTTTGGTGTGTTCGTGAAAAAAGGCACGCCTGACGACGCGGTTGAAAAACTTCAAGCCGCTTTCCAGAAAGCCGCTTTTAACCCAGATTTTGTTGATCTAATGCAAAAGCGTGGTTTCACCATCATGAACATCTCGGGTGAAGAGGCGAACTATTTCCTAGAAGCATATCGCTCTACGTCTTCTTGGTTAGTCCATGACGCTGGTTTTAGTAAATTCTCACCAGAAAAATTTGGCATCCGCAAACCATAAGGTTTTCTTAATAACCTGATCTATAGGCGTGGTTCGCTGTACAGCAACCACGTCTCATTTTTCGCTTTATCTGGAGTTACAATGTCCAGCCATCCCCCTTTGGTACAAACCCGTAAACCCGGAGAAAGTTCGTTCTGTTTCCTCTTGGTCATGGGCAGCCTTTATTTATTCTGGCAAGCTTACAAAATCTCAGGATTCAGTGAATTAAGCTCTCCTGGCGCTTTTCCGCTGGCCGCCTCTGCGACCATGGTGCTTGCGTCTTGCATTGTCTTCATTAACACCTTAAAACGCCCAGCCGCAGAAGGTGTTCGCTTTGTTTATCATTGCTTCCCACCCATTGTCGCGACCATTATGGCGCTGATTTTGATCTACTCTGTCGTACTGGAAAGCCTTGGTTTTATCCTTTCTAGCTTTGCTTTTTTGTTTATTACCATTCAGTTTTTATATCGACGCAGTGTACTGACAACGCTCTCAATTACCCTGCTGGCGTTGGTTGTTGTCTACACTGTTTTTCGCCTCGTTTTTCAAGTCGTCCTGCCAGAAGGCATCGTACCTGAGCGCGAAATTTTGTCCTCAATAAAGTCTCTGTGGAGATAGTTATTTTATGGATGCTTTACATTATTTCGCCATGTCATGGCTGTCACCTGAATTACTTGCCTTAACGGCACTCGGTACGTTCTTAGGAATTTACGTTGGAGCCATTCCGGGTCTGTCCGTGACCATGGCTGTGTCCATCCTGATTTCTTTTACCTTCTCATGGGACGTGAATTATGCGCTTTGCTTAATGGTCGGCGTTTATATGGGTGGTGTATATGGTGGTTCTCGTACCGCCATATTGTTAAACATTCCTGGCGCGCCATCGGCGATAGCCACCGCGCTGGATGGCTACCCATTAGCCAAAAAAGGCTTAGCGGGCGAAGCCATCGGTTTATCCACCGTGATGTCTGTTGTTGGTGGTTTTGTCGGCATTATCGTCTTAGCCATTGCTGCGCCACCCATCAGTGAGTTTGCCATTACCTTCCAGCCTCGTGACTACATGTTGCTTGGCATTTTAGGCATTATGCTGGTGGGCTCACTTTCCGGTAGCAGCTTAGCAAGAGGCATTTTTGCCGGAGCGCTCGGGCTATTAATTGGTACCGTTGGGCTTGACCCAATGACCGCCGAAGAGCGCTTTACGTTTGGCGTTGTGGAACTTTGGGATGGCATTAACCCTGTCGCGGTAATGATTGGCATGTTTGGTATTTCAGAAGCCTTACACCAGCTACATCACATGAATAAAGCCGTGGTGAAGCAGAAAATTTCTCGCATTATCCCAAAATGGTCTGATGTGAAAAAGTACATGCCATTGAGCTTACAAACGTCTTTTATCGGCGTTATCGTTGGTGCATTACCGGGTACGGGTGGAGACATTGCCGCACTGATGGCCTACGACCACGCGAAACGTGTCACTAAGAACCCCAAGGTTCCTTTTGGTGAAGGTGCAAAAGAAGGTCTAATCGCACCAGAAGCCGCCAATAACGCCGCCGTAGGTGGGGCTTATATCCCAATGCTAACGCTTGGCATTCCTGGTGATGCGGTTACCGCGGTGTTTATCGGTGCTTTGTTTATCCATGGTTTGAATCCCGGCCCTTTGTTGCTGATTGAACAGCCGCACATGTTCTGGTTTACCGTCGGTAACCTGACGCTGGCCAACATATTCGTGCTGATCTTCGGCTTAACGGGGATTCGACTTTTCTCGAAAATTGTCGAATGTCCGAAAGGCGTGCTTATTCCGCTCATTTTCTTATTGTCGATTGTCGGTGCTTATGCGATCAACAATGCCATCACCGACATTTGGTGGATGCTGGCTTTCGGTGTCTTTGGCTACTTTATGCGCCTTTACGGATTCCCTGTTGGGCCCGTTATCTTGGGCGTCATTCTGAGTTCACTGACCGATGAAAACTGGCGTCGAGCGATTTTGACCGAGCGAGGCAGCGTAAGCGACTTGTTTATCAACATGCTTCAAAGCCCTCTGTCTGCCGTACTGTTCAGTGTTATTGTCTTGATTCTTGTTAGCAAAACCCCTATTTGGAAAAAAGTCTTCAAGCCAAAAATCAAGTCGTAAACCCGACTAAAACACACTAAACAACAAAGCCAAACCACCAGATTATCGATTAGTAATCTGATGGTTTGGCTTTTTTATGCCCGCGCTTTTCCTGTTGATAAACAACCCCGCTTATGTAATTGACCATCTGATTTTCTGCATCAGAAGAACAGTATATTCCTAGAAAACACATAAGTTTTCACCTGCATAGTCGCTCTCTAACGCGTTCAAAACCGCTCAAGCAGAAAAACAAACGCCTGACCTTATGACTCAATGTTTGTGAACAATTCGTCCAAAGTGCTTCTTAACGCCTTTTTTAAGCATAAAAAAACCGGAGATCGTTTCCGATCTCCGGCTGAAGAACACACCATGAATTAACCCACCCCCCGCAATGGAAATGGACTATTTTTTCTCTTGGCGTGCTTGGGAGGCAAGACGCACAAAGGCATTTGCTTCACCATAACGGCTGTAGTCACCCACTCGTTGTACAACTTCAAAAAAGACACCATGAACCTCTTCCGTGTAAAAATGGAAAAATTCACCTTCGTCATTTTGGTCGTACATAATATTGTGTGACTGCAATTTTTTAATCATCTCTGAAGGCAAGCCAAAGCGTGCTTCAATATCACGATAATAATTTTGAGGAATCGGTAACTGCTTCTCGCTATCAATGTTTTTTGCCGCCGCAAAAATATCATCACAAGCAAAGGCAATTTGATGCACACCAGAGCCTTTTGATTTCTGAATAAAACGCTGAGCGGACGCATCACGCGCATTGGTCATATTCAGAGGAATACGCACGCGCTTGTCTTTGCTCAATGCCGTACGACTGACAACCAAACCATGAATATCAGGCAGGTCTTGGCTGGCGTCGATATCAAAGCCAAACAAAGATTTATAGAAGAAAGTCGCGGACAAGAAATCCGTATTAGTCACCGTTTGTCCGATGTGATCAAAGCGCGTTAAGCCAACGCCAGATTCCCCTTGAATACCTTGAATCGGCTTAAAGTCGACATCAAAAAAACGCACAGCCGCGTCCGCAGACACCAGATACACCAAACTGTCGCCAATACCGCGAATCGCTGGAATGTTTAACTCGCCAGGGCCAGCCTGATTATCAAAACGCTCGACTAAATAACGTTCCGCAAGGGACAAGGTGGCTTTCACATCGTCAGAAGCAAACGCCATGGCACACACCGACACGCCGTGTTTTTGGAAGTGCTCGTGTGCCTGACTTTTAGGCTCACGGTTTAAAATCAAATTGATATTGCCTTGGCGCATTAAACTGACATTTTTAGAACGGTGTTTATGCGTTTCTTCGAAACCCAATTGAGCCAATGTGTTGGTCAGTGCTTCGCCGCTCTCCCCTTCGATCGCAAACTCTAAGAACTCAACGTCCTTCACTTGAGGCGCTTGAATGGGGGCGGTTTTTTCTTCTCGCTTACTGACTGTTTGATCGTCTAACCAAATCAATGAGCGCATGCCATCAATGGCTTTTTCTAGCGGAGAAGAAGAACGGAACTCGTCGTTGAAAATTTCATGGGACAGGTAATCATCAAAGCCTTTGTCTTTCAGAACTTGTAGAAATTCGACAACCGGCATATCGCCTTGGCCAGGGAAACAACGGAAGTGTCGGCTGTATTGAAGCACATCCATTTGCAAACTTGGCGCATCGGCCACTTGCACAAGAGCAATCTTATTCAGTGGGATCTCATCGCGCAAAACGTCTAGGGTATTGCCACGGGAGAACATGTGAAAAGTGTCTAAAATAATACCGAGGTTCGGATGGTCAACGCGCTTAACAAGATCCCATGCATCATGGTAATCCTTAATATGGAAGCCCCACGCCAACGCTTCATAACCCAGCATGATGCCTTCTTTTTTGGCGATCTCGGCCAGAGCAAACAAATCCGCCGCGCACACGTCACGATCAGGGGAAGAGTAAGGCTGCACATTACTGCAAAACAAAAGACGGTTCGTGCCCAACTCATGCGCTACGTCGATCTTATGTTGCAACATGCTCGCCTTTTGTGAACGCATGGGTTCTGGCATGCCTTCCATGTCACGGAACGGCTGCAACGCAATAATTTCCAAGCCAAGATCTTGCGCCATGCGACGCGCGTCTTTTGGCGTCCCATCAAACTGAGTCAAATCATTTTCGAAGATCTCTACACCTTGAAAACCGGCTTTTGACGCGGCTTCAAATTTTTCTCTCAGCGTGCCTGAAATGGTAACGGTTGCGAGTGCTGTTTTCATGATGTCGCCCTGACGGTTCGTATTCTATAACTAAATCGATATATAAGAGACAATGCAGGTTTATTGCTCTTATATTTACTATTATTGATGCTAGCACAAGATTTTTGTCTGTAGCGCCATCTTAAGAATGAAATAAAGCGCAAAAAATATATCGAAAAAGGAATACATAGAGCCTTTTCAAATACGGCATTTAGGAGTGTAATATAGAAAATTATTCCCTTATTAGCGTGGGCTTCACGCCTAATTCCTGTGTGTTTCTTACAAGCGACTGATTGATCAGCCACTAATACCCATGCGTATACGACGGGAGTCTCTTCTATGCTAGAAAACCGTATCAAATATCGCCACCTTCAATGTTTTTTGGAAGTTACTCGACAAGGCAGTGTGGTTCGCGCCGCCGATGTGTTGGCACTCACACAGCCCGCTGTATCAAAAAAACTCAAAGAATTGGAAGACATTCTTGGCGTTCGTTTACTGGAACGCAGTAAAAAAGGCGTTGAATTGACACCGTACGGCAACGTCTTTTTAGAGCACGCTAGCACCAGTGTAGCCGCCTTGCGAGAAGGAACAGAGCGTGTCGCTCAAGCGCAACAAAAAGGTATTAGCCATATTAGTATTGGCGTATTACCAACCGTTGCAACCAGCATTTTACCCGAATCAGTCAAACGTTTTCGCACCGGTGGAATGGACGCTCGCCTGCATTTAGTAACCGGGCCAAACGCCATGTTAATGAGCCAATTACGAGTGGGGGAACTGGATTTGGTCGTCGGCCGCTTGGGTGTGCCTGAAGTCATGTCTGGCTTGTCTTTTCAGCATCTGTATTCAGAACAAGTCACTTTTACGGTTCGCCCTAATCATCCGCTTTTAACGAAAGAAAATTTTCAAATCAGCGACGTTGCAGACTACACCGTGCTATATCCACCCAAAGGTTCCATCACAGCGCCGTATGTAGATCGCTTTTTGTTGTCTCAAGGCGTGAGTACGCTGAATGACCGTATCGACACTGTGTCGGACTCTTTTGGCAAAGAGTTCATTCGGAATAATGATGCGGTTTGGATCATTTCTCGTGGGGTTGTCGCGCGTGAAATCGCAGACGGTGAGCTGGCCGAACTGCCCATTGACACCAAAGAAACCTTGGGCGCGGTAGGACTCACTACACGGGCAGATTCAGTACCCTCTATGGCGTTAAAGCTCTTCATGACGGCGATCCGAGAAACCGCAAAAACCTTAGACAGCTATTACAAACCCATAGACCACCATCCCAAAGACGGTCCTACAATTTAATTCATTTCGCTTAATAAGCACGTAGACTGTCGCCGAAAAGGAACAAGAAATGCTGACTATTGTTGCCATCACCACGCCTATTTTCATCATGATAATGTTGGGGTATTTTGCGGTTCGTAGTCAGTTGGTTCCCAGCGATACCATTGCCGGCATGTCGAAAATCGTCATGTATTTTACGCTGCCTGCTTTGATTTTTAGTACCTTAGCAAGAATGGAGTTCGATGAAGTCATTGTGCCAACCTATCTTGCTACTTACGCCATTGGCTCGGTATTAACGCTGCTGATTGGCTTGTTTATTAGCTTAAAACTGATGAACAAGTCTTTGACGGAGAGTACGCTGAAAGGCTTAGGGATGTCGAATTCAAACTCCGCGTTCTTTGCGTATCCGGTCATGTTACTGGCGTTTAGCAATCCGCCAACGGCATCTTTTGCCATGTCGCTGATCATCGAGAATATTCTAATTCTGCCACTCGCGTTCGTCATTCTGGAAGTCAGCTCTTCCCGTGGACAAGGCCTTAACCCTGTTCGAATGGTGTATACCGTTCTGAAACGATTACTCAAGAACCCACTTATTCTTGCGGTAACAGGTGGTGTATTAGCGTCGACCTTTCACTTGGCCATGCCCGCGGTGATCGATCGCGTATTGGTCATGCTGTCAGGGGCTTCCGCCACGCTCGCGTTGATTGTATTAGGCGGCTCTTTGGTCGGCACCAGCTTAAAAGGCAACGCTACCGACATTTGTTTTGTGACGGTTGGTAAACTGGTATTGCACCCAATCATGATCGCGGTTGTCGCGCTGTTTATGCCAGACATGGACCGCAATTTATTACTCGGCGGCATTTTGATTGCCGCGGTACCAATGATGAGCATCTACCCTATTATTGGTAGCCAATATGGATTTCGCTCAATCTGTGCCAGTATTTTGCTCATTACCACATTGGCGTCTTTTGTCACACTCGCCATTATTTTGTCGCTAATGGGACTCAGCTAACTCGTACAAAAAACCGAGTGTTGGTTCTAATAAGCAGTGACTCGAAACAACACTCGGTCTCAATTTTCATCGGAAGCAATGTGTTGGCAATCGCCATGCTTACGCTTTCAGTTTGCTCACCAAACCTTGAATCCCCAACACGTAGCCTTGCACCCCCATGCCGACCACAATACCCGCTGCGGCAGGTGAGATGTAAGAATGATGACGAAACGCTTCACGCGCATGGACATTGCTAATGTGCACTTCGATCACAGGCACATCGGCGCCTTTTATTGCATCATGCAATGCAATCGACGTATGCGTATAAGCACCTGGATTGAACACCACGCCCAACATGTCACCTGTCTTCACTCGGCGACCTGCTTCATGAATCCAATCAATCAAAGCACCTTCATGGTTAGATTGATGACACTCAACGTCATGACCCAATGTCGCGGCGGCATCCTGACACAGGCTTTCCACATCGGTTAAGGTTTCATAACCATAGGTTGCCGGCTCGCGCGTGCCTAATAAGTTTAAGTTAGGACCATTTAATACCATGATAGTAGACATAATAATTTCTCCTAAAAGTCAGCGTAACAATTCAATAAGTCGTACTTTTATACTAAAAAGCGCAGCAAAACACTTAATGTAAAAAAGGATAATACGGTGGTAATCAGTAAGGTACTGGCGCAAAAACTGCGCTCGCCATATTCGCCGCAAATTATGGGATAAGAACTAAACATAGGCATCGCCGCAAAAATAACCACCGCGATTTTCAATTCATTTGGCATGGTTGGCGTCAACAATAATAACGACATAGCCATCACGGGGAACACCACCAGCTTACCGACAGCCACCAAGAAGATCGGTGCTAAATGCCCCTTGATCGACACGCCCACCAGCGATCCGCCAATCACGATTAATGCAGTCGACGCAGCACTCGCAGCCAACAGATCCAACCCTTTACCGGCAAAGCTTGGCAATCGCCAATCTAAAAGAGAAAACAACAGTCCCGCCGCCAACGCGATTAACATCGGGTTTGTTGAAATCCGCTTCAATACGATCAGAAATAAGTTTTTGCCGTTGCTTTCACTTTTACCCAACATGGTTTCGATAAAGATCAAGCAAACGGGCAATAGGATAATATTTTCCACCATCAACGCCATCACAAACGCTTGCGTTAAGGGGTAATCAAAAAATTGAAGAAGAACAGGAAAGCCAATAAATGCACTGTTGGACATGCTGGCTCCAACACCTCTGACGCCCGCTTTCACCAAACCATTTCCAAGCAATTTCCAACTGAACAAGACGATGGTAAAAAATGTAACCAATCCACTTACGGCATAAACAGCAAGGTAATCGAAATGCAGAACCTCTTGTAATTCCATGTTGGAGAGTTTCATGAAGATCAAAGAAGGTAAGGCCAAATACAGCACAAAACGGCTAAGCCCCGGCAGCGCTGCCTGTGGAATAAATGAATAACGAACACAAAGAAAGCCCACCAATATCAGGAAAAAAATTGGCGCAGTGATGTTGATTACGGCTTCCATATCGACAAGTCCTCGTTACTATTTAAATAATACCGTTAATTGAATGTTTTATGTTTCCACTAAGAGGCATTGAAAGGTGACTATCAGGCAGAAGCAGACCCTTTCAACTGTGCCATTACCGGATCAGGAAGTGTTAACCCTTTTTGAATATGAGAATCGAGGATAAACAACACTTGCTCCATATCATCATCAATCAAGTGTTTCAGAAGTGTTTGGTGCTCTTCCATTGACGCTTTGCCGCGAAACGGACGACGATGCAACGCCAATACTTGATAACGCATATACAGTTCAATCACCGACGCATGGTAACGAATTAGTTGCTGAGAACCACAATGTGACACCATGGTCACGTGAAAATCTCGGTCCGCTTTTTCCCACGCCTGAACATGACTACCTTCGTCTTCCAGCATCAATTTTTCGACACAACTTAACCGAAAATGCGCACTTATCAAGGCCGATTTCCACTCCATGTGCCCTGTTTTGTTTTCCATGGATTTTTGCACACCAGACAATTCTAACATCTGACGAAGCTCTAATAATTCACGTAAATCGGCAGTAGAAACCGGTTTAACCGTAAACCCTTTCTGATCAACAAACAGCACAAAGCCATCCGACACTAAACGCATCAAGGTTTCACGAAGGGTATTCACGCTGGCACTATAACGAAGACGTAAGGAGTTTAATTTAAGCTTTTCGCCTGGTGAAAGCGCTCCGGTTACAATATCGGAGCGAAGCTGTTCATAAACAGACTGCCCAACCAGTTTACGGTCATCGGAGTTAATCATAGAAAAATCTAGGGACCTTCTTTCGTTGTTGTATTGAGACCCAAACGAAAAGACGCCTTAAGGCGTCTTTATTACCATTCATTCTATGAGTTTATTCGCCTTACAACAATCTCTAGATCAATGAACTCACGACGTCGTACTTTTCACGGAATTGGTCCCATACCGGTTTTACATCCGTTACTTTTTGACCGGTAAAGATCTCAAATGCGTCGATACCTTGATAAAAGAACAAATCAAAACCCGATACAATTTGCAGGCCTTTTTTATTGGACTCCACCAAAAACTCCGTGTCCATCGGTGTATAAACTGCATCAAATGCCCATTTTTGGTTCTCAATCAGCGCCGCTGCCAATGGCATTCCTGGGCTTTTTAAATGGCCGACTGGCGTGCAATTCACCAAACCGTCTACTTCTGCAGCGGCCGCTGAAATGTCTTCTTTTGCGACATAACGCGCCTTGTAACCAGCATCATTGATCGCATCAACCAAAGACTGCGCGCTGCGCTCACTCAAATCTGTCACCAACACTTCGGTGGCGCCGACTTCAAACAAGGCAAAACCGATCGCTCGGCCAACACCACCCGCACCGATCATCAGTACTTTACCCGCCGGCAAGTCCCCAACACGACCTTTATAGCCACGAATAAAACCCGTGTAATCCGTATTAAAGGCGCAGACTTTGCCATCTTTTAGCAAGAGCGTGTTGCTTGCTCCTACCTTTTTCACAGCATCGTTCACTTCATCTGCGCTGTCGATGGCAATTTGTTTATAAGGAAAGGTTACGTTGGTACCCACAAACCCTAAGTTTCGGATTTCAGTCAGCTTGGCATTAAAAGAGTCTGCTGTGTCATCTTCAGGTACTTGTAACTGATAATCCACAGGCAACTGATTGAGCTCTCCTAACATCATGTGCAAAGAAGGAGAGCGGGAAGCTGCAATAGCCTGACCAATTAGACCTAAATGTAACATTGTAATTGTCCCCAACGTATTCCAAAAAAGAATGTCATACCGTAAATGGTTAAGTAGTAAAAAATTAAAAAGCACCGTTTATAACGGCGATTGAACGACCTGTAAAGGCGGTTTCTATCACGAAAACCCGCGTTAATGCTTGTTATCCGCAAATAGACACCACACTGATCACAAGGTTGAATCGTACGTTTTTCTAATATGAAAGAAGCGTATAACAAAACTCATGCTTTGTTGTATGACAATTTGACATGTATTTTGGGTGGAAAAATTATATCAGCATTGATTGACGTCCACGGCATCGCTTGTCGCCAACAATTGCAGCCCCGCACCAGTGTTGGAAATCGGCAAATGATAACTGCGATGCCGCTCTGTTAATTTTCCCTGTAATGCTCCGCGCATAGCTAACCACATGTTCAGCTCAACGCCTTGAGAACCTGCTTTCTCAATCAAATCAAAGTTGGTGAGCTTAGTCAGTACTTCTGGCTCATCGACAATTTTATCCATGCAATACAGATCGAATAATTTATTGATAAAACCTGCGCGCTGCCCATCCAACTGATGAGACAAACCACCGGTGCCAAACACCACCACGTTTTGCTCGCCTGGGTAGGAGCGAATCGCGTTACCTATGGCCTTGCCAAAATCAAAACAGCGACTGGGTTTTGGCATTGGATGACGCTCACAGTTGATCGCGATCGGAATCACTTTTATGTGGCCGTATTGATGACCCGGCCACATCAATGTAAGTGGCACCGTCAATCCATGATCGACTTTCATTTCTTGGCAAACGGTTATATCGAAGTCATGCTCAATCAACTGGTTAACAATGTGCCAAGACAATTCCGTTTCTCCTGTCACGGGCGGAATTTCAGCAATCCCCCAACCTTCGTCAGCGTTCTCATATTGAGGAGCCGCACCAATAGCAAACGTCGGCTTACGATCATGAAAGAACTCTAATCCATGGTCATTGTAAAAAACGACGACGATGTCAGGTTCTTGTGAGTACAACCATTCGCGTACCGGAGGATAAGCGTCAAAAAAGCTTTTCCAATACGGTGTTTGCTCAAGACCTTTGTCCATGGCGACGCCAATGGCTGGAATATGTGATGTGGCAATACCGCCCATGATTGTCGCCATTATTTCTCTCCCTGCTGTACTAAAAATGCTTTAAATTCGTCTGTTGTCATGCCCGTTTGTAAACCACCCACATCTTGTACATTGAGACCCAGAATCCCAGCAAATTTCGCCAGATAATAAATACTCCCTCCGGCTTCTAACATGGCAATGACATCACGGTTCTTAACCGCCTTTTTTTGTTCTTCAGTAAGACCAAAGCTTTCACAGTAAGCGTCTTCATTGGCTAAAAACGACTCTCGTGCCTGTACGTTATTAAAGGAAAAGCACATTTTATTTAAGGGATAGCCCTTCGTTGCCATTGGTCCATCGAACATAATATTGCCCGGAATAGGATTCACCTGATTCATTCTGTTACCTCGCTATCTATTCTTTTATTTCATCTTAAAACACCGAATGGCAGCGAGTATAAGAACAAACGAGCTGTACAATCCTTGATCTAAATCTATTTTTTACCATTTAAAAAATAGAACACATGCATTTTATTTTTTGGGGGGGAAATGATTGGTTTTGGCTATATATAGGAAAAAAAGCGCAATTAATCTTTCAATTTCATTTATTTGATATTCATTTTTGATATAGTTTAAAAAAACAAGGGGGTCCTATGGAGATCGCAATTCCAAATCTACGGCATTTGCGCGTGTTTCTTGCCGTCGCCGAGCTAAAAAGCATCACACGGGCTTCCGAGTACATTTTTCTGTCTCAGCCTGCCATTACTCAAGCCATTGCCAAGTTAGAAGGTTTGCTGGGCGCGCCTCTCTTTGAGCGCCATTCTGATGGTATGTACCCCACGGCATCGGGTGAGGTTTGGCAGAAACGGGTGAGTCGCGCCATCGATCACATCCAAACTGCCACTCAAGACATTGTCAAAGACAACACGCATAAAGAACACGCCCCGAAAAACCTCGTCGCCTTAATCAGCACAACACAATTAAGAGCACTGGTTGCCGTGAGTGAGGCGCAGAACTTCAGTATTGCCAGCCGTAATTTGGGGGTATCTCAATCGTCCGTGCATCGTGCTGCCCGAGATTTAGAGCGCTTGTTAGGTGTGGTTTTGTTCGAGAAAAACAGCTTAGGCACCAGCGCAACCAAAGCAGCACAAAACCTATCGAAAGCGACCAAGCTGGCATTCAGTGAACTTCGCCAAGGCATTTACGAAATCAACGCCCTGCAATTTAAAGACGTCAGTACGATCACCATCGGCAGCATGCCCTTAGCCCGTATGACTGTTTTGCCCAAATCCATTTTGCAGTTCAATGAGCGCCACCCTGATGTGAACATCAACGTGACCGAAGGCCCATACGCGGATTTATTGCATCACCTCCGGCAAGGTGACATTGATATTATATTGGGTGCATTGCGCCATCCGACCCCCGCTGACGACGTGGTTCAAGAAGAGCTATGGGCGCCGCCCTTGTCTATTGTTGCGCGCAAAAACCACCCGCTAATGACCAAAAAAGCCATCAGCGCGCAAGACTTAACGGAGTTTCCATGGGTGGTTCCCGCCAAAGGCACACCGACTCGACAAGCCTTCGAAAACATTTTCACGGAAGCTGGCGTACCTCTACCAACACGACTGGTTGAATCCAGTTCGCAAATACTCATTCGTGAATTATTAATCGAAAGTGATCGACTCACGCTCATTTCAGCACATCAAGTCGAGCGGGAAATTAATATCGAATTGCTAAACGTGCTCGACTTTCCATTGGAGCATACTCGCAGACCAATTGGCCTTTGCGTCCGTAAAAGCTGGCTTCCAACGGTTACTCAGTCGCACTTTCTTAGCCTTTTGAGAGAGATATCAGAGCATTTCAGATAATACATTTAGATGCCATCATTGCATAAAATGAATGGCTAATGCGGTTTATGGATTATCCCCCCGCAAAGGTGAATGTTAGATTTGTCATCAATATCAAACTTGGGCGCTCACAAACCCACAACAATAAACACTCGCACTGTTAGGAGTAGACTAATGAGAATTTGTATCGCTGGCGCATCTGGCGCTTTCGGCATGAAACACATGGACGCGATTGCAGCCATTGAAGGGGCGGAAGTGGTTTCGGTCGTTGGCACTAAAATCGACGCCATCAAAGCCTTTGCAGAAGACCGCGGCGTTCTTCATTACACAACCGATTTAGCGGAAAGCCTAGCGCGTGACGACGTGGATGCCGTTATATTAGCAACCCCTACACAATTGCACGCCGCACAAACTATTCAATGTCTTGAAGCGGGCAAACACGTGATGTCTGAAATCCCAATGGCTGACACCATTGAAGACGCACGCAAGGTCGTTGAAGCTCATAAAAAAACGAATCTAGTTGCCATGGCGGGTCACACTCGTCGTTTCAATCCTTCTCATCAGTGGATTCACAATAAAATCGAAGCGGGTGAATTAACCGTTCAACAAATGGACGTGCAAACTTACTTCTTCCGTCGCTCCAACAAAAATGCCCTAGGCCAAACTCGCTCATGGACAGACCATTTACTTTGGCATCATGCGTGTCATACGGTCGATTTATTTCAATATCAAACTGGCGCAACCGCTAGCAAGGTACAGGCGCTACAAGGTCCAATCCATCCAGATCTTGGCATCGCCATGGACATGAGTATTGGCATGAAGGTGCCATCTGGCGCCATCTGTACGCTGTCGCTGTCTTTTAATAATGACGGACCATTTGGTACGTTCTTCCGTTATATCTGTGACAACGGTACTTATCTTGCTCGTTACGACGACCTTTATGACGGTAACGAAAACAAGATCGATCTTAGCGATGTCGCCGTGTCTAACAACGGCATCGAGTTGCAAGACCGTGAGTTCATTGCCGCTATTAATGAAGGCCGCACGCCAAATTCTTGCGTGACTCAAGCCATCGAAGCAATGGAAACCTTGCATCGTTTAGAAGCGTGCCTAGTAGAATAATCACCGCAAAAAAACCAGTAAACAGGGAGCCTAGGCTCCCTGTTTTCGTTACACTCTTTTGATGATATCAGCATGGTTAAGCACCATACGAGGAGCCTTTTATGTCGAAACATCCACATCTCGCCAATCCAGACATCGGTTTAGGTTGCATGAATTTATCTCATGCTTATGGTTCACCCGTTGCAGAAGAGCAAGCCATTAAAGCCCTTCACGCCGCATTTGAAATGGGCTATCGCCATTTTGACACAGCGACATTGTACGGCGGCGGTAACAATGAATTGTTGGTGGGTAAAGCGCTAAAAGATCGTCGTGATGAATTCTTTCTCGCGAGTAAATGTGGCATGGCGATGGTCGACGGCAAAAAAGAAATCAATGGCCGTCCAGAAAACATTCGCAAACAATGCGAAGACAGCCTAAAACGCCTGCAAACCGATCACATCGATTTGTACTATTTGCATCGTTTGGACTTTAACGTGCCTATTGAAGAAAGCGCTGGTGCCTTAGGGGACTTGGTGAAAGAAGGCAAAATCGGTGCGGTCGGTTTGTCCGAAGTGTCTGCAGAAACTCTGACTCGCGCGCACAATGAATTCCCAATTACCGCGATTCAGTCCGAATATTCCTTATGGACACGCAACCCAGAAATCGCCGTATTAGAAGCCTGTAAGCAACTGGACATTACCTTTGTGGCGTTCAGTCCCTTAGCTCGCGGGTTCTTAACCGGCACCCTCAAAGACGTTGCGGACTTAGAAGAAAAAGACATTCGCAATAATATGCCGCGCTTTAATACAGAGCATTACGCCAACAATTTAGCGTTATTAAACGACTACTTTGCCCTTGCAAAAGACATTGGCTGCACACCAGCACAACTCGCTTTGGCTTGGCTGACGTCTAAAAATGAAAACATTGTCCCCATTCCGGGCACTCGTTCGGTTAACCATATGAGAGACAATTTAACCGCCAGCCAATTAACGCTAGACGCAAAACAAATGACGTTACTGGATGAAATGCTTCGCCAAGACAACATACACGGCGCTCGCTACAATGCCGTACAGCAAAAAGAAATAGACACTGAAGAGTTTTAAGATCACGCCCTTTACTGACACTCAACAGTAAAGGGCACTTCCCTGCCCGAATTGCACGATAATCACATTTTGATTCATACTCTCTCTATGGATACCTTTCCTCCTGAATAATACAATCTTGAAAATAAAAAGCGGGTGGCACTCGTATCACAGAGCATTATCAATGTAAGCCGAGAAAACATTCTTCTACTTTTACTAACATTTAGTTACCTTTTAAAAACTGTTTAGCTACATCTAATCGTTTTTAAAAAAACTATAGTCTTACAATGTACGTAGGATATTGCCTACAGAGAAGCAGCACTTCCCCACAAGACCAACGTATCGAAGCGAATAGAGGGCATTACTATGTTTTTTACGAAAAAAGCAAACCAAGTAAAAAGTGAAGAGTCTGGGGCATCCGAAAGTGACGCCATCATTCAAGCCATGAGTAATTTTTGTGCGACTATTTACTTCCTGCCAGATGGCACTATTCTGGATGCAAACCCTCATTTCCTTGGCGCCGTTGGTTATTCGTTAGAAGAAATAAAAGGTCAACATCACTCGATGTTGTGCCCTGATGAAATCAGAGCAAGCGAAGAATACAAAGACTTTTGGCCGCGACTGGCTTCCAACAAATGCCAACAAGGTACATTCTTACGTAAGAAAAAAGACGGCTCAGACCTTTGGATAGAAGCCACCTACTTTCCCATTAAAGTAGGCGGTGAAGTCGTCAAGGTAATGAAAATCGCGTCTGACATTACACAAGTAAAACAACTGGCAGATAACCAAAAAGCCGTTTACAACGCCATTGACCGTTCTAGCGCGATGATTGAATTCGAACCAGACGGCACGGTAATGACCGCCAATGACAACTTCCTCGCAGCGATGGGCTTTGGCTCTTTAAAAGAGATTGTCGGCAAACACCACAAAAAATTCTGTAAAGATAAATTTTATGAAACCAACCCGAATTTCTGGGCGGAACTCGCGAACGGTGAATTCAAAACGGGCCAGTTTGAACGAATCAATAAGCAAGGCGAAACGATCTGGCTAGAAGCCAGTTACAACCCTATTTATAATCACCTCGGTAAAGTCGACAAGATTATAAAAGTGGCCTCCGACATTACCGAGCGCATTAATGGTCAGCAAGCCATCCAGCACGCGGCCGAAGTAGCACACTCTACTTCCGTAGAAACAGCGCAAGTATCGGAAAATGGCGCAAAAATTCTTCGTCAAACAGTAGAAACGTCGAATCAAATTGTCAGTGAAATCGAAAATTCAACTCACTTAATCGAACAACTCAATAAGCAATCTGAAAACATTGCCAAGATCGTCACCACCATCGGTTCCATCGCCGATCAGACCAACCTGCTTGCACTGAATGCCGCGATAGAAGCTGCACGAGCTGGCGAACATGGCCGAGGCTTTGCGGTCGTGGCGGATGAAGTCCGAACCTTGGCAGCGAGAACCAGTACATCCACCGTTGAAATCGAAGAAATGGTCGCTCAAAACAGCAACCTAACTCGTCAAGCCAAGACAAGCATGATCAAAGTCAGCGAACGCTCTGGGGAGAATGCAACGCTTATTGAGGAAGCATCCGGCATCATTAATGAAATATTAACGGGCGCAGAACACGTCGCCAACACGGTGAATAAACTGCTCGATATCGATAAAAAATAAGCACTTTTCGTCCTGATCATAAAAAATCCGATGCCTGTTTCCAGACATCGGATTTTTTTGTACTTACCTTTCCAAATTAGCGGCTATGACACACTCACTCAGCGGTTGGCATTTCATTTTCTAACAGCATCAACCCAGAGCCTGTATTGGAAATCGGCGCATGGTAGTTACGATGACGCTCAGTTACCTTGCCTAATAAAGTGCCACGCATGGCAATCAGCATATTCAGCTCAACGGCTTGCGCGCCGCCTTGCTCAACCAAGTCCATATTAGAGTATTTCGTTAACGCTTCTGGGTTCGACACCAATTTGTCGAGGCAATCAATGTCAAATGCACGATTGATAAAGCCAGCACGTTCGCCGTCTAACTGGTGAGACATACCGCCTGTACCAAAGACGACCACATTAATATCTTCTTCATAAGACGCCACAGCACGACCAATCGCTCTGCCCAGTTCAAACGTACGCCAAGGTTGAGCCATTGGGTACTGTTCGCAATTAATACACACCGGAATCACTTTAACATGACCATATTGATGACCTGGCCACATTAAATTAAGCGGAACCGTCAAACCATGATCGACCTTCATTTCTTGGCAGATTGTCATATCAAACCCTTCATCGACAATGCTATTCGCAATGTGCCAAGAAAGATCCGACTCGCCGGTGACTGGCGGAATGGTAGGAATGCCCCAACCTTCATCTGAGTTGTAATATTCGTCTGCTACGCCCATAGCAAAAGTGGGTTTTTTATCGATAAAAAACTCTAAACCGTGATCATTGTAAAAAAGAATGATGACGTCAGGTTTTTTCTCGTTTAGCCAATCCCGTACCGGTGGATAACCATCAAAAAAAGGTTTCCAATAAGGGGTTTCTTCCAATCCATTCGCCATTGCGTTCGCAATCGCCGGAATATGGGAAGTCGTTACTGCTCCAATAATTTTAGCCATTAGACTTCTCCTCGACCGTTTCTTTCTAACATTGCTTTGAATTCATCCGTGCTCATGCCCGTTTGTAATCCACCAATGTCTTGCATGTTTAGCTTTAGTAAGCCGGTAAACTTTGCTAAATAATAGATACTGCCACCTTCACGCAAAAGTCCGATCACATCTTTATTACGAATCGCTTCTTTTTGTGCTTCCGTCAGTTTGAACTTCTCACAGTAGGCTTCTGGGTCCGCATTAAATGCATCGCGTGCTATCTGATCGTTAAACGAGTAACACATTTTATTTAAGCCGTAGCCTTTTTTGGCCATCTGACCATCAAAAAGGTACGTGCCTTGAAATTTTCGATCTGTATAGTTACTAGCCATGTCGGTAACCTCTATTTTTATACGTTTGTCGCGTTATTAGGATTACTTCCAATAAAGACACATTGGATTATCGACCAATAACGCTTGTTGGAGCGCTTGTGTTGGCGCGATATGAGGAATGACATCCACAAGGTGACCGTCATTTGGCGCTTCTACCTTCATATTTGGGTGCGGCCAATCCGTGCCCCACAAAACACGATCAGAGAACTTCTCAACTAACGTACGCGCAAAAGGATATACATCGGAATAATCTGGCGCGTGCTGTGTTAAACGCTCTGGGCAGCTCACCTTACACCAAACATTGTCGTTGTCTGCCATGAAGTTAACAAAGCGCTGGAAGTCAGGATGATCAACGCCATTTTTCACATTCGGGGTGCCCATGTGATCCACAACAATCGTCGTGTTCAACGCTTTCAAGAAAGGGATCAAATCTTCTAGATCGGCGGCTTCAAAATACACCACGATGTGCCAACCAAAAGGACGAATTTTTTCCGCAATCGAGAAAAACACGTCTCGTGGCGTGCTGTCGACAAGACGTTTAACAAAATTAAAACGTACGCCTCGAACACCCGCCGCGTGCATTTTTTCAATTTCTTCATGGGTTATTGAATCATCAACAAACGCCACCCCACGAGCTAAATCCCCTGCGGTTTCTAACGCATCGATCAACGCAGCGTTGTCGGTGCTATGACAAGACGCTTGAACAATCACGTTACGGGAAAAGCCCAAATGATCACGCAAGGCAAACAACTGCTCTTTTGACGCATCGCACGGCGTGTATTTACGTTTTGGGTGATAAGGAAATTTATCCGCTGGACCAAAAACGTGACAATGCGCATCCACCGCACCCGCTGGCGCCTTGAACGTCGGCTTGCTTGGAGCAGAGTGAAATGGAATATAATCTTTGTCCATCATGTTCAAATACCTATTTTAAAATTCGTTAAATCGTCAGCACTTATAGGCCGTTACTATGCGCAAAGACTTGCCCATCAAACAGCTTTCTCGCGGTACGTAGAATCGCCGCCGAGCCAACATCGCCATTGTCTTCTTGATCCAAAATGACCGTCATGGCGCCAATCGGATGCTCCACATCCAAGGTCATGCGTGAAGCAGACTTAAACTTAGCCACTTCATTGGCGGGCGAGCCTTTTAATACCGCCGCCGTTGCAACACTCACCGCCCCCAAAACACCAATAGAAGCATGACAACGATGTGGAATAAACGTGCGCGTTGAAATCGCACCGCCATTGGTTGCTGCACTCACCATGGTCATTTTAGGCACAGATTTGTCTTTCACATCGCCCAAATTCATCATCGGGCCGACCTGCAATCGAATCGATTCTAACTTTGCTCGCAGCGCATCATTGGCTTCGAGCTCTTCACGAGATTCTTGCCCTGTGATGCCCATATCAGCCGCACGCATAACCACCACTGGCATGCCGTTGTCGATACAGGTTACTGCCACGCCATCGATCACATCAACAATGTTACCAGTTGGCAATAACGCACCGCAGCTTGATCCCGCGGTATCTTGGAAAACAATCGGCACTGCCGCCGAAAAGCCAGGTACGCCGTCAATGCGAGCATCGCCTTCGTACTGCACTTCGCCGCCTTTAACCAATACACGAGCAACTGCGATTTGTCCGGTGTTTTCCATGAAGATTCGAACCGAGGTTTCCCCTTCAAGACCGTTCACTAAACCACGCTCAATCGCAAACGGGGCAATACCCGCTAAAATATTGCCGCAGTTTTGTGCGTCCGTCACAATCGCCTGATCAACAAACACCTGCAGGAACAAATAATCAACATCTGCGTCGTCGCGTTCCGACTTTTTCACCACGGCGACTTTAGAAGCAAGAGGATCCGCACCGCCAATGCCGTCAATTTGACGTTCATCCGGCGAGCCCATTACACGCAATAAAAATTGCGCGCGCGCCTCGATATCCGTCGGCAAATCCGCCGCCAAAAAGTAAGCCCCTTTCGAGGTGCCGCCACGCATCCACATGCAAGGCGCACTTTTTAGGACGCCAGATGCGTTAGACATACTTAAGGCCTTTTTCTTTCAAACGTGGACGCATTTCATAGATGTCCAAGCCCAGTTCGCCATTTGCCATTCGAACGCGTTTTGCTTCTTCATTTACCATGCGTTTACGAGCAAGCTCTAACACTTCCGCGGCACTTTCACGACGCACAACCACAACACCGTCGTCGTCTGCGACAATCACATCACCAGGGTTTACCAAAGCATCTGCGCACACCATAGGCACGTTAACAGAACCCACGGTTTCTTTAATGGTGCCTTCAGAGAAAATGGCTTTTGACCAAACAGGAAAATCCATTTGACGAAGATCGCGCGTATCACGAACGCCGCCGTCGATGATCAGACCCACCACACCGCGAGACTGAGCCGATGTCGCCAACAAGTCACCAAAAAAACCGTGATTAGAAGGCGATGTAGGTGCGAACACCATGACGTCGCCTGCTTTACACTGTTCAATCGCCACGTGCATCATCCAGTTGTCGCCCGCCGCACCGGAAATGGTGATTGCGGAGCCGGCAATGGTTTTGTCCATTTGAATCGGGCGCATGTAATGCGCAAGCAAACCAATACGACCTTGAGACTCATGGATCGTCGCCACGCCGCATTCTGCCAAACCATCGATCACTGCTTGGTCTGCGCGTTCGATATTTTGCACAACAATATTATTTCGCATGATTTTTTATTCCCTTGTAATCGAAAGTCTTACGCTTTTAATCGTGAAAAGACACGACGCGCATTACCTTCAAAGATGGCTTGTTTCTGCTCAGCATTCAACGCCGTGTTGTTATCGATGTAACGCTTAGTATCATCAAAATAATGGCCCGTTTCTGGGTCAATACCCCGTACGGCACCAATCATTTCAGAAGCGAATAAGATGTTTTTCGTTGGAATAATGTCCAATAGCAAATCAATGCCGCGCTGATGGTAGACGCAAGTATCAAAGTAGACGTTATTCAACACGCGCTCAGCCAGATCAAAACCTTGATCTTGCGCCATGCCGCGGAAACGTCCCCAATGGTAAGGCACCGCACCGCCACCATGTGGAATGATGATTTTCAGTTCAGGGAAATCTTTAAACACATCCGACATCATGAGCTGTTGGAAACCAGTCGTATCAGCCCCCAGATAATGTGAACCTGTTGTGTGGAAACAGTCATTACAAGCGGCACTTACGTGAATCATCGCAGGAATGTCGTATTCACACATTTTTTCGTAGATAGGGTAAAAAGAACGATCGCCCAACGACTTATCTTGCCAGTAACCGCCGCTTGGATCCGGATTCAAGTTGATGCCAAGGAATCCCATTTCTTCAATGGTACGGACAATTTCGCCGACAGACTTAGCAGGATCAACACCAGGAGATTGAGGCAATTGCGCAACAGGTGCAAAGTTTTCTGGGAATAAGTCACACACGCGACGAATTAAGTCGTTTTGATGTTCCGTCCAATATTGGCTCGTGTATTCATTGCCAATGTGGTGTCCCATCCAACTCGCACGCGGAGAAAAGATGGTTAGGTCCGTGCCTCGCTCTTGTTGCAAACGCAGCTGGTTATTAATAATGCTGTCACGAATTTCGTCATCCGACACTATGACTTTGCCCTTTTCACCGGTAAAAGAAGGGTCTTTAGCAACCTCAGCTTTCTGCTTATCTCGGTACTCACCAACACCGGGCGGTGTTGTCGTGTAATGTCCATGGCAATCTATAATCATGTTACTGCTCTCTATTCTTATTTAAGGTAACAAAGTGCTGCGCGACAGAAGTGAATAAAGCCATTCCATCACAATCTGTTGAGAGTATTCTTTCATGGGGACAATTTGGCTATTTCAATTTAGCCGAAAGGGTATTGTATTTTGATATAGGTGTTTTTTAGTACAGATAAGACATCTGCTCATTTGAGTTATTTTTCTTGAATAATCGAACCCCATTTCTTTTTTCTCCCACGCTTCATTTCGAAAATCATATTGATATATATGGCTTTTTTCAAACTCCCCTAGCGATAATGTTTTTTGTATTCCCTTTTCGATATACGAGAGTCATAAAAAATTCATTTCTAAAAATGCAAAAATTACGACACTTTGGTGCGGTTGCTTGGCAAAGCAGTCCTAAAAACACATATCTCATGGTTCAAAACAACAGAAATCTAAACTGGGTTTCTGTAGTTGCGTACCCATAAGAAAAAATATAGGGTATTTTTAAAATGATCCTATATTATTTAGGGGCTTAAAGCGCTGGTTACGAATACGAGACAGCCTACCTCATGACGACCTTGGGGTAGAAAATACAAAAATAAAACGATCGGGACACTTAAGATCCCAGCCTGGAGACGTAAAAATGAATCTAACCAAAAAAATCACCCTCGGTTTAATGGCAGCGGGTGCAGTCAGTGCCGTTAGCGCAGCAGACCTTACTCTTACTATTGGCCACGTTGACCCTCAAGATTGGACATCGTCAAAAAAAGGCGCCGCTACTGAGGTCTTTAAAAACCTCGTTGAAGCTGAGTCCGGTGGTCGTATCGAAGTCAATGTATACCCTTCTGGCCAGCTTGGTGGTGAAACAGACCTTGTTCAATCCGCTCAAGAAGGCACACTTAGCATGGCCATGGTGTCTGGCGCTTTTGCTAAAGTCTGTAAAGAAGCCGCTGTCCTAGAAATTCCATACTTATTCCCATCAGCCCCAATCGCATGGGAAGTATTAGATGGTGAATTCGGTAAAGCATTGTCTCAACATTGCCTAGAAGAAAGTGGATTACGCACACTAGCGTATGGCGAAACAGGCTTTCGTAACTTCACTAACTCAAAACGTGCGGTTGCAGAACCTAAAGACATGAAAGGGCTGAAAATTCGCGTTCAAACTTTGCCTTTGTACGTTGAAATGGTAAAAGCGATGGGCGCAGAGCCAACGCCAATCGCATGGCCTGAAGTACCATCCGCCCTAACAACTGGCGTTGTTGATGGTCAAGAAAACCCAATCAGTGTGATTGAAGCGAATAAATTCTATGAGTTCCAAAAATACTTAACACTAGACGGTCACGTCTATGGCACAGACTTCTTGCTAATGAATGAAGAACTGTATCAATCATTGAGCGACGCAGATCGCGCCATCATTAACCGCGCAGCGAAAGTAGCCGGAACATTGGGCCGTGCCGTACAGCAATTCAACTCCGCAAAAGGGCTAAAATCATTGGCTAAAAATGGCATGGTGATCACCACTCCAACGCCAAGCCAAATGGCGAAGTTCCGTGATGCTGCACAACCAGCCGTGATCAATTGGCTGAAAGGTGAGGTACAACCAGAGTGGATTGAACGTGCTCAAATGTCTGTAAAGGTTGTTAGTAACTCGCAATAAGCTATTCGTTTGAAATCAGGAGGCCGACAGCGATTTAATTTCTGTCGGCCACCTTTCCTTTGTCACAACCCGGAATCACCATGAAACGCCTCTACAAGAAAGTCCTCTCCATCTTAACTGGCACCTCCCTATTCGTTATTTTTGGCGTTATTTTAGTCAGTAGCATGAGTCGCTATTTATTAAATTCACCGATTCAATGGAGTGAAGAAGTAGCGAAATACGCCATGATTTACGGCACCATGTTTGGCATGGCGCTGTGTTATTTAGAAGGCATACATATTCGTTTTACGTTTTTAGAGGATTTGGTTTCCGATAAGATCCGCCACTTTCTTCATTTTATTTCTGACGCTATCGCCCTTATTAGTGGCGGAGTGATCGCCTATTCTGGTTACCTTTTCATGATGAAACGAGGCGGCATAAAAGCGCCGGGGACGGGCATTGAAATGTATTATTTTCAAGTCGCCATGGTCATCGGTGGCCTGTGCCTTATTATTGCAGCACTCATTCGACTCGCCGCGTATTTCCAACCTAAATCATCCGTAGAAGGACAATAATCATGCTAGGTTTCGGAATTCTTATTGTTCTTTTGGTGATTGGTAGCCCTATTGCCTTTGCTATTTTATTGGGTGTTGTGGGTCATGTTTACACTCTTCCATTCAATGTAAGTTTAGTGGCACAACGCATTTTCAGCGGGCTGGACTCGTTTTCAATTCTGGCCATTCCCTTATTCGTTCTAGCGGGTGAGTTAATGAACGAAAGTGGTATAACAGGCCGCATTATTAACTTTGCAAATGCCTTAGTTGGCCATATGCGCGCTGGCCTTGCTCATGTCAATATTTGGGCGTCGGTAATTTTTGCTGGGCTTTCTGGTTCTGCCGTTGCGGACACATCGGCACTGGGTCGTGTGTTTATTCCGACGATGGAAAAAGAAGGCTATCCGCGTGCGTTTGCAGCGGCACTAACAGCCGCATCGTCGGTTATCGGTCCGATGATTCCACCCAGCATTCCGGTGATTATTTACGCTTTAATCACCACCGGCGTGTCGGTTCCCGCTCTTTTCCTTGCTGGTGTCACACCAGGTTTATTCCTCGCTGTTGGCTTGTCCGTTTACGTGTATTTTTTTGCGGGCCATTACGCACCAATAAAAGCAAAGCTGTCCGTCAAAGAACGCTTAAAAGCCTTTGTGGATGCGTGGATTCCTTTGTTCATGCCCGTCTTCATTGTGGGCTCTATCCTAACGGGTATCGTTACGCCAACTGAGGCCGCGGCATTTGCCGCCGCGTACGCATTGTTAGCGGGTATATTCATTCTTAAGAGCTTGAAGCTATCGGACTTGCCTCGCGTCTTCATTCGAGCGATGCGCGATTCTTCTGTGATATTGATTGTGATCGGCGTGGTTGCCGCAGCAAATTGGCTACTAACTTTCTCTCGAGTGCCTCAAACGGTAAGTCAAATGGTACTAGAACAAGTGTCTAGCCCGTGGATGTTCTTGATTCTAGTCAACGTCATTTTGTTGGTTGTGGGGCTCTTTCTTGAAGGGATCGCCGCCATGCTGATATTGCTGCCGATTCTACACCCTATCGCTATGAGCTTGGGTATTGATCCGGTTCACTTTGGTATTGTGGTAATTTTTAACTTAATGATTGGCCTTGTGACACCACCGATGGGCATTTGCTTATTTGTCTCGAATTCCATTGCCAATGTCGGTATCGCCGCGATTTCAAGACAGATCATGCCGTTGTTCTTAGTGGAATTAGCAGTCTTGATATTAATCACCTTTGTTCCAAGTACGGTGACCTTCTTGCCGACGCTATTCGGGTACTAAGGCGCTGAGCTAATTATTGATGATTAAAAATATCAGGCATAAAAAAACGACGCATATTGCGTCGTTTTTTAAATTCAATACGCCGTCTTTCTTACGATTTACAGCTGAGACAACACATATTCAGCAGAACTGACTTTGTACTCGCCCGGTTCATCCAGCCATAACTCCTGCACGATGCCGTTGGTAACCAACATAGCGTAGCGAAGGCTGCGGATGCCCATTTTAGCCGCAGAGATGTCTAGTTCCATCCCCATAGAGCAAGTCAGCTCAGCCAAGCCGTCAGACGCCATCATTAAGTGCTCTGCGTTGTTCGCTTGACCCCAAGCGTTCATCACAAAAACATCGTTCACAGAAAGACAAATAATATCATCAATGCCTTTTGCTTTTAGATCATCATAATGAACAACATAACCCGGTAAATGGCTGGCGCTACACGTTGGTGTAAACGCACCAGGAACCGCAAACATCAATACGGTTTTTCCAGAAAAGAACTCCGTTACATCGATCGTCTCAGGCCCTTCTTCTCCCATGATTTGAAACGTACCATGGGGCAGCATATCGCCAACAAGAATAGACATAGATTTTCTCCAGAGAAATTAAGTTATGCCAATCTTAACGCAATCTCCCTGAGAAAACTCATTAAACAATCTTAAACTGGCTCAGTAAGTGCTTCTGATGAGACGCCAACTTCGACAAGCCTTCACTGTCTTTCTCACTTTGATCCGAGCCCAATGCCGCCTCTTCAGACATCGCGGATATCTCCAACACATTTTGCTTTATCTCTAGCGAAACAGCAGACTGCTCTTCTGCTGCTGCCGCAATTTGCGTGCTCAAGTCTCGAATTTCTTCCATGCTGCTTTGCAATTCTGCCAATGACAAGCCAACGGTACGAGCTTCTTCTGCACTGGTATTCGCGCTCTTACGGCTTTCCGCCATACTGTCTACCGTTTTTGTCACGCCTTGCTGTAACTGAATAATGACTTGTTGGATTTCTTCGGTAGAGCTGTGCGTTCGCGTTGCTAAGGTACGGACCTCATCCGCCACCACAGAAAATCCACGACCTTGTTCGCCAGCACGTGCCGCTTCAATCGCCGCATTAAGCGCCAATAAGTTGGTTTGTTCAGCGATTTCTTGGATAACATCTAATATGCGATCAATGTTTTTGGAGTGTTCATCGAGCTGATTAACGACCGTGGTCGATTCTTCAATTTTTGAAAGGAGTCGTTCTATTTGCTTAATATTCGAGTCCATCAACGAGCGATTCTGATTGGCTCGTTGGTCGACAGATTGAATTTGGTGCAGAATCACTTCTGAACTTTTGGCCACTTGATCTACCGCCGCCACCATTTCTGTCATAGACGACGCGACTTCTGTCGTTCTATCATTCTGAGCGCCCATCAAGCGTTTTGATTCGGCGGCCAAACGCACATTACTTGCGGCCGATTCTGCAACGTCATTCGACACTTTATCGATGTCCGCCATCACGTTTTGTAATTTCGCCACCAAGCCATTAACCCAACCGGATAATTCGCCAAATTCGTCTTTGGTTTTCACCGCGCTGCGCTGCGTGAAATCGCCATCCGCAATTTTGCCTAACACATTCATCACTTCTTTTAATGGAAGACGAATGCTTCGACTAACCCACAACGCCACCAGCACAGCAATCACAATAGAAACCACCAATACGATTTCTATAATCAATGTGGACAATGACGCGGCGGCACTGGCTTCACTTTTGGCCTCGCGGCTCATTTTTTCGGTTTCAGACAAAAGTTGTTCCACGGAAGCGTTCACGGCTTCCATGCTGTCCGACAACTGTTTCGCCAGTACTTCAGACTCTTGAGACAAACGCGTATTTTCATACTGTTTCGCCACAACGCCTTCTTCTGAAGAAACGCCCAGCTCTACTTCATTCACTAAATCATTGATATTGTCGTCTTTCACATACGACTGTTTGTCTTTAAGGCTCGAAATAATGGTCGCCATTTCATCTCGAAACTCCTGCATTCTATCCAAACCACGTACATCGAAATAATCGTTTACCGATACTTGTAAGCTCTGTATTTGACTGTGCATATAGGAAGCGGCAAACTTAATTTCAGACGTGTCGCCATCGGTTTGCAACATGTCTAGATCTTCCGATGCAAAATTAATGGCGTCTTTTAAATCCAGTTTTTCATCCGGGACAACCGCCTGCAGTTCTAACATTTTTTTATGATTAGAAAAGGCCACATCGGTGTAACCAAAAAAGTTCTCAACTTCTGCATTGATGTCCCTCAATGCTTGTTCCATTGCAGGAAGGCCTTCAAGTTGACCAGACAGTTGCTCAGACACATCAATAAACTCTTGTTTATGAAGTGAAAAAGCTTCTGAAAGCGTTTCTAATGAGTCCGGTGTTTTACTCAGTAAATATTGTAAAACGGCGGCATTCGATAGGCTTAAATCGTCTTTTAACGCATTACTCGTAGACGAAATTGTCGCGACTCTTCCTGTAACAACATTTAGACGGTCTTCAATTTTGTTAATGCCGACAAAACCAGACGCAGCGATCATTACTAACAGCAGCAATAAAACACCAAAACCAAATAAAATCCTTTGAATAACAGACAACGACATAATCGACCTCTAAATTAAAACCCACGTGATATTTTCTTTGTGCTCACATTATCGAAAAGCACTCATATTGACATAGAAATGCTTATTTTCACGGAAAACTAACCAATCATACAGGAAAACAATAACACTTTATTGACAAACAATGCCGTACCCTCAACGTCAAATACCCGCAAAAACAAATCCATGAACGTCACACCACATAAACCACATAGATTTCTTTCAACCCGCCAATCTGGTAAATTGGGGTTCTCTTTCTGAACTCGACTTGCACTTTATGGATTGCCCCTTATACGAAAAAATTGCCAACCAAATTGAACACCAAGTTCATGAAGGTATTTTCTTACCAGGTGCAAAAATTCCATCCGTACGAAAATCCAGCAAACAAATGGAAGTCAGTGTCGCCACCGTGCTCCAAGCCTACAGTTTGCTGGAAGACCGAGGCGTCATCAAAGCCCGTCCACAAAAAGGGTATTTCGTTCAAGAACACCAATTACAACCATCAGAACGCATCAAAATTGAACCGACTAAAAATGACGGCACTATTCATGCGTTATTAAGGCGTCTTCTGCACGCATCACAAGACGAGAATATTATTCAATTTGGCGCCGCCATTCCGAAAAGTCAGTTTCTGCCCATTCGACAATTACAGCGTTCTGTTGGTCGACTCATGCGCTTGGAGCCTGAGATCTGTGCGGCCTATGAATTTACCCCGGGCTCACTCAGCTTACGTCGCCAAATCGCCATTCGCATGCTCGACAGTGGCTGTCAATTGCAACCCGATGACATCACCATCACATTAGGCTGCCAGAATGCTTTAATGCTTTCATTACAGGCCGTTGCAAAAGCCGGCGACACCATTGCCATAGAAAGCCCTGCTTATCATGGCGTTCTACAAGCCATTGAAGTACTCAACCTAAAAGCCATCGAAATTCCTTGCTCTGCTGAACACGGCATCGATCTGGACTTATTAGAAAAAGCCGCCACGGAATGGGACATTAAAGCCTGCATAGTCACCCCAAATAATCAGAACCCCATTGGCGCCACACTCAGCCATCCATCCAGACAGCGCATCATCGGTCAATCCGTAGAACATGACTTCACTCTGATTGAAGACGACGTGTACGGCGAACTGAGCTACAAAGACAAGCGCGAACGCGCGCTCAAAGCCGACGACAAACACAACACTGTGATTTACTGCAGCTCTTTCTCTAAAAGTATCGCGCCGGGGTTCCGTATTGGGTGGGTTGTTGGTGGACGCTTTCAGCCACAAATTGAACATTATGCTTACGTTCAATCCTTGGCGATTCCGACGTTAACGCAAACCGCCATCGCCAATTTTTTGGAAAACGGCGCCTATGATCGCCACTTACGAAAAACTCGGTTGGCGTATCAGGATAACTTGGCTCGTTGCCAAGCCTTAATCCAAGAGCACTTTCCAGCAGGCACCGAGACATCATCCCCTAAAGGCGGTTTTTTACTCTGGGTCACTTTGCCAGACCACGTAAACGCCATGACGCTTCACGCTCAAGCTCTGGAAAATGACATTGGCTTATTACCCGGTCTTGCCTTTAGTTTGACGGCGCAATTTAGTCATCATTTTCGATTAAATTACGCATTAACTTGGGATAATAAAACCGATGCAGCACTTAAAGCGTTAGGGAAACTTTGCCAACCATAGACAAACTGATCTAAGCTGTTTTAAGGTAGTAAGACAGGCAAAACGAAAAGCCTAAATCTGGCGTTTCGACATATAAGTAAAAGTTATGAATTTAAGGATGAACATCTTAATATTCGTCTGTACAGACAGAGCAAAAAGCGTACAATTCGCATTCTTTTTTAAACACTCGGCTTCCTTGGCCGATAACATAATTATCTAAATTAGTAGCTGGCTTGTTGCGATGGAATTTGTTGCACATCCGAGAGACCTTCCGTTAGAAATCACTCTAATAGAAGATCAGCCTTTTCCTCCGGTTAACGAAGAAAGAGCTGGGTTTGTCGGTATTACATATGTCTCCCTTCGTCCATTTGATAATGGACGCTCGGTAAGAATCACACTGGAAGAAATAGACCCAAATTTTTGCGTCTCTGGCCGTGTGGTATGGTGTAACCAAGAAGCTGACGGTTATCGTATTGCTATTGAATTCCCTACCAATGAAGAGTGTTATTGTGTTCGCATGATTGAACAGCTCTCTCAGATAGAACACTATCGACGTAAAGCAAAAACAGAAGGTCGACGACTTAATTACAACGAAGCCGCTGCCGAATGGATACAAAAATTTGCCGCTAGCTTTCCTGCATTCACGCTTTAACCTCCCTATTTAATAAGACTCTATGAAAAACACACTTTCTCAGCGTGATTTTGACATCATCGCCGCTCAACTTGGCCGTAAGCCTAACGGCATCAATGCCATTGCTCATTATTCTCCCAACGGAACGCCTCAAGTATTAGAGATGGAAACATGGGTGTTTGATCAGCCCTTTCCAACGCTGTATTGGCTTTCTAGTAAAGCAATAGACAAAGCGTTGGCAAGAATAGAAAGCCACGGTGTTGTAAAAGAACTGGAACAACGCATTAAAGACGACCCAGAATTAAGAGAAGCACATCACGCTTCTCATCGCGATTATATTGCGAGACGCTGGGAAGTGATGAGTGATGAACACAAAGCCATCATTGAAGAGAAAGGTTTCAAGCCTCTGTTCGATAAATTGGGCATTGGCGGCATTGCAAACTGGGATAAAGTACGATGCCTGCACATGCAATACGCACATCATCTTGCTGGCAACAATGTGATTGGTCGCATTCTAGATGAAGAATACGATGTCAGGGCCATCGCCGACGCAGAATAAAACAAAAAAGGGGCAACATTATGTTGCCCCTTTTTTTAAATGCTAAATGCTTATTTTAAGCTATTCAGTAACGCTCTGAGTTCATCGGATGTTGACGCTTTAGGAAGCACGCCACGAATACGGTTAAACGCATTCTGCGCAACAGACGCACGCTGCGCGTAAGTTGTTAATGCACCACCTGTCCAACCCGCCAATTTCACCATTTCATTTTTGAAATTGTTACCGTTAACGCCATGACCACCTAGCGCCATTAACGCATCTTCAATCTCCAGATAGCTTGGACGGTCGCCGCCAAACTTCATAAAATCATCTTCTTGCACTTCAGCATACTGCTTTGACATTTTCTAAACCTTTTTAAAAAGAAACACCTGCTATTAAAGTTAGACAAATTTACCTTATCGCACAAGCCATAGCGTGTATTAAAACGTAAAAACTTACTCACGCGTTCGAACGCGGTCTACCGCTTTTTGCCAACCTTGATACAATTTGTCTCCCGTGCCCTTTTCCATCGCCGGCTCAAAACGTTTATCCGCTTTCCATAACGCCATCACGTCGTCCAAAGAATGATAAAGACCAACATGCAAACCCGCTAAAAACGCCACACCCAACGCGGTCGTTTCGGTCACACAAGGACGCTCTACCGTAATTTCTAACAAATCACTTAAGAATTGCACCATTACGTCGTTTATTACCATTCCACCATCGACACGCAATGAACTAAATGTTGCGCCATCTTGCGCCATCGCCCCGACTAGATCCCTTGTTTGATAACACACAGAACGCAAACCCGCACTTACAATATCTTCCACACTGGTGTCACGAGTAAGGCCTATCATGGCGCCACGGGCATCTGGATCCCAGTACGGCGCACCCAATCCAGTGAACGCTGGCACAAGGTATACCGAATCATCATTCAATGCTTTTTTTGCCAGGCTTTGTGTTTCTTTGGCGTCCGCAAACAGCTTCAGGCCATCGCGAAGCCACTGAATAGCCGCGCCAGCAACAAAAATACTGCCCTCTAAAGCGTAAGTCACTTTACCATTCAAACGATAACCAACCGTCGTCAGTAATTTATGCTCAGAACGAATGGCCACATCGCCTGTATTCAAAATCATAAAGCAGCCTGTTCCATAGGTACTTTTCACCATCCCAGGTGTAAAACATGCTTGACCGACCAAGGCCGCTTGCTGATCACCAGCGATGCCATTAACTGGAATTTCCGCCCCTAACCAAGACGCGTCAATCACACCAAAATCCGCACTGCAATCCATGACTTCAGGAAACAAAACGTCACCGATGCCCAACAATTGAATCAGTTCATCGTCCCATTCTTGTGTATGTATATTGAACGCCATGGTACGAGCCGCATTAGTTGCATCGGTTTTATGGGATTTCCCATTGGTTAACCGCCACAATAAAAAGCTGTCAACGGTGCCAAAGGCTAACTTTCCTGCTTGCGCTTTTTCACGCGCACCTTCAACGTTATCGAGAATCCAGCGAATCTTAGTGGCTGAAAAATACGGGTCAATTAACAAGCCTGTTTTCTCTTGAACTTTTTCACCCAACCCCTGAGCGCTTAAGGACTGGCAGAATTCACTCGTTCGACGGTCTTGCCATACAATTGCGTTATAGACCGGCTTACCCGTTTCCGTATCCCATAAAATGGTCGTTTCACGCTGGTTTGTGATCCCTATGGTCGCTATCGCTTGCGCATCGATCCCTGTATCCTTTAAAACAGATCGACAAACCGCTAACGTAGACGACCAAATATCTTCTGGATCATGCTCAACCCAACCGTCATTTGGAAATATTTGTGGGAACTCTTGCTGGGATTGACCGACACGTGTGCCTTTTTCGTCAAATAAAATAGCGCGAGAACTGGTAGTGCCTTGATCAATAGCAAGAATATAATGCGTCATAGTGAATTCTCTTTCGAACCACAGTCCCTCAACACGTGAGCGACTTAATTGTTGTTTTGTTTTTTGAACATGAATATTCAAATGCGAATATTCCATATTAAAGACCAATGCACACTTGTTTAGCAAGCAGTAACCTTTTTCAGGAGAAGAAAACAATATGGGTCAACTCTCTCGCCAAGACAACATTGTCGCCATAGTAAAAGAAAAGGGTTATGTGACAATCGATGAATTGGCCAGTCAATTTTCTGTGACGCCACAAACCATTCGAAGAGACATCAATGAACTGGCCAAAGCCGATCAAATACGTCGCCACCACGGCGGAGCCAGTTACGATTCCAGCACAACGAACGTCGCGTATGCCACTCGACAGATTCTACAGCTGCCAGCAAAAGAACAAATTGCCCAGCGAATCGCAGCTGAAATCCCCAATCACGCGTCTCTATTTATCAACATAGGTACAACAACCGAAACCGTTGCACGCGCACTTTTAAACCACAAAGGCCTGCAAGTCATTACCAACAATCTCAATGTAGCGGCTATTTTGAGTGGAAAAGAAGATTTTACCGTTATTATTGCTGGCGGTACGGTTCGTTCCCGTGACGGTGGCGTAATGGGCGAAGCCACCATCGATTTTATCAACCAGTTTAGAGTGGACTTTGGCATTGTCGGCATCAGCGGCATCGACCCAAATGACGGCTCTCTTTTAGATTACGATTACCAAGAGGTGCGAGTTGCCCAAAGCATCATCCACAATTCTCGTACCGTATTTCTGGCCGCCGACAGTGCAAAATTTGGACGTAATGCCGTTGTTCGATTGGGAAACATCACCCAAGTCGACCGCCTTTTCACCGACGAACAACCACCAAAAGCCATCATAAAACTCATGAAAGAACACAAAGTACGCCTAGAACTTTGCACGCCCAAGTAACCCTTGGGCAGGTTCCTTTCAAGGTAACACTTCACTCTTCTGCCAACCCCATTCATAAATAAGATCATTTTTTCACCAAAACTTCACAAAGCAATGTTGTCATCAGCCACGTAGAGGTTTAATATCGAAAAACAATGTTCACTTTCGAACATACAAATTCGCAATACAACCGTGAGGCTTTGCATGAATCACTCCCATTTTGACCTATTTGTAGTTGGTGGCGGAATCAACGGCACAGGAATCGCCGCCGATGCGGCTGGACGAGGCCTCAATGTTGGCCTTTGTGAAATGGGAGATTTGGCTCATGCGACATCATCATCCAGCAGTAAGCTGATTCATGGCGGGTTAAGATACCTAGAGCATTATGAGTTTCGACTAGTAAGAGAAGCGTTAACAGAGCGTGAAGTCTTACTGAAAGTCGCGCCGCATCTTGTCACGCCAATGCGCTTTCAAATGCCGCATAGACCACACTTACGGCCTGCTTGGTTAATCCGCATTGGTTTGTTTCTTTACGATAATTTAGGCAAGCGAGAAACCTTACTCGGCTCAAAAGGCGTGAAGTATCGCGCAGACAGCCCACTGAAAGACGACATTACTCAAGGCTTTGAATACTCGGACTGCTGGGTCGACGATGCTCGCTTAGTGGTGACCAACGCCCTAAGCGCACAACAAAACGGCGCCATTATTTTTGCTAGAACGCGCTGTACCTCTGCCAAACGGATTGATGGTCAATGGAAGATCCAACTCGAAGACCAAATTACTAATGAAATACATGAAATAACGGCCAAAGCCTTAGTCAATGCCGCTGGGCCTTGGGTATCGTCGTTCATTGAAACGAAACTGGAACAAAAAGCGCCTTACGGCATTCGCATGATTAAAGGCAGTCACATCGTAGTGCCTAAGCTTTATCAACACGCTAACGCGTTTATTATGCAAAATACCGATAAGCGCATCGTGTTCGCGATCCCTTATCGTGAACATTACACGCTATTAGGCACAACCGATGTTGAATACAAAGGTGACCCTAATGATGTCGCGATTACCGAAGAAGAAACACACTATATTCTAAAAGTCGCGAACGACCACTTCAAAAAGACACTTTCTCCTGCTGACGTGGTGTGGAGTTACTCTGGCGTTCGTCCTTTATTAGAAGACGAGTCTTCTGACCCATCGGCCGTGACTCGCGATTATACCTTGCATTTAAACGATCAAAATCACAAAGCACCACTGCTAAGCATCTTTGGCGGTAAAATCACCACATACCGAAAACTGGCGCTCTCCGCGATGCATAAACTCGAACCGTATTTCGATAAGCTTGGGGACGAATGGACACACAGTAAACCATTACCTGGTGGTGATTTAGGCATGCCGTTGGATGCCTTCGCCATGAAGCTTCAGCAAGATTACCCGTTTATCGGTGCACACCTTGCGCACCGTTTTGCCAACAGCTATGGAACGCTCACCCACACGTTACTGAACAAAGTGAATTCAGAAGAAGCGCTTGGCCAGCATTTTGGTAATCAGCTTTATCAAGTCGAAGTGGATTACTTAATAAACCATGAATGGGCTCGTACAGCGGAAGACATTTTATGGCGCCGCACTAAGCTGGGTCTGGAGTTTACGCCAGACCAAATCACCACATTAGAAGGTTATTTACAGGAAAAAGTGTAACGATTCATTTTGGTTAACCATTAAATTAGCGCTCAATAGCCCACCTAAACGATTGTCTAGGTGGGCTTTTTTTGGTCTACTAAAACGCCCCTCTCGCCTTCATTTAATAGGAAGCAACACACAATGGATTTTGTCTTTTTCGATATTTCGCTTTGGGTCTATCTTGCCCTCTTCGCAGCGGCTTTTTTCGCAGGGGTCATTGATGCTATTGCAGGCGGCGGTGGACTCATTACTGTACCGGTTCTATTAGCGGCAGGCTTATCACCAGCCGAAGCGTTAGCCACCAACAAATTACAAGGCTGTGCGGGGACCGTTTCCGCTTCTTACCACTTTATCAAAAAAGGCCAAGTTAAGCTTTCTGACATGTGGCTGCCTATTGTTATGACAGCCATCGGTGCAATTTTTGGCACGTTATTGGTCTCGTATTTAGACAGCCGTTTATTACTAAAAGCCGTGCCAATTATTTTAATCGCCGTCGCGATTTTCTTTTTCTTTTTACCAAAAGTTCAACCTTATATTGCCAGCAGATTTTCCCTTACACATATACAGTTCGCCGTGATCATCGGCACGAGCATCGGGTTTTATGATGGTTTAATTGGTCCTGGAACTGGCGCGTTCTTTTCTACGGCGTATTTATGCTTAATGGGATTAACGGTGGTTTCCGCAACGGCTCATACAAAAGTACTCAACGCGACCAGTAACTTGGCGTCACTCGCTATGTTTGCATTTAGCGGTCATCTTATTTGGATGTTAGGCATCGTGATGGGAATAGGACAATGGTTTGGTGCGCAAATTGGCTCACGTTTGGTCATCACCAAAGGCGCGAAGCTTATTCGCCCTATGGTGATTATTATGTGCTTGGCCATTTCGGTAAAACTGCTACTCGATAACTGATTCGTCCTTTTTATCAGAGCAACTCATCTGGCGTAGTCAGAGTGTCTTCTGGAGAGTAGCGATAGCATTCTTCCACTAACCACTTAAGTAATTGTTGTACTGGCTCTCGTTGTCGCTGCATGTCAGGGCAAGCAAACAAATAAGCATGACCTTCATCCAATACGTGAGAAAAAGGCATCACTAAGCGTCCATACTGAATATCATCCATAACCAAAGGTGTTCTTCCTAAAGCAACACCCTGACCTGCAATCGCAGCTTGAACCGCCAAATCACCTCGATTAAAACTGATACCGCGAGACGGTTTGACGCCTTTGGCATTAGCTAATAATAACCAGCGCTCCCATTCCGCATACGGACTGGTAAAGCGCCACTCCGAGTCATCATTCAATAATGGTACCTGAGCCAATTGATTCGGCTCTACCAACAATCGCGATGCGGCAAATGCCGGACTGCACACTGGAAACACCTTATCTTTCATCAAGGGGACAATATTCCCTTTTGTACCATGAACGTGGCTGTGCACGATCGCGACATCAATTCGGTCTCGCTGAAAATTTACCTCTCGATCATTCGCTTGAATTCTAAGCTGTAAATCAGGGTACGCTTCTTGCAAACTCCCCAATCGAGGAATCAGCCATTTTGTCGCAAACGAAGGCATCACAGAAACCGTTAGAATATTAGAGGTTTCTTCTTCTTGTAATTCTGAAACCAACTCATTGATCTCATTAAAACTGTGATTTAGCTGAACCGCCAAACGCGCACCCGCGACCGTTAATTCCAATCGACGGTGATAACGAATGAACAATGTCAGGCCTAATCGCTCTTCTAGTTGTCGAATTTGCTGACTAATCGCACCTTGTGTGAGGTGCATTTCCTGTGCGGCTTTCGTAAAACTCAAATGACGCGCGGCAATGGAAAACGTGCCTAATCCAGACAAGGGAATAGATTTCATAACATAATCACCATAAGACGAGCTCAGCTACTGCAAAATTGAACAACCAAGAAATAAGAAAATAATCTAAAGACAAAAACGCTTAAAATATGACCATTTTCTACCGTTTAAACAATCATAAGCAGCCAGTTTGCTGTTTATCGAGTTGAAAATAGTCGTCATTAGAAAACATCGATCTATTTTGCATTAATTATACTAATCCAACAAATCAATTTATATCGTTTGTCACCTGATTCCAAAAAGCTAGAATAGCCACATCTCTTAGGTTTAACAGCGACCTAATATTTATCAATACAGCCCTAACTGTATTACTCCTAAAATGTGTCCCACAGTCATGTTTTAGGCGAATAGCATCATTCCCCACAGTGTGGTGTTATTCTCAATTGCTAGTTACTTTTGTTGAAGCCGGACCTTGTCCGGCTTTTTTTTATCCAAAATTCAACGTCTCGCATTCAAACCAACGAACATCTGAATAGTGCATCTCATCACAACGAAAAACGGCGACCCTAAGGCCGCCGTTCAAGACAGTATTCTCTGTATTCAACACGGTTTACGCCGCTTGATCCTCAAGCAACACCGCCTTTTTTAAATTAGCCTGAGCCAATTTCTCCATCAAGCGAACAACCTGACAGCTGTAGCCGTATTCATTGTCGTACCATACATACAAGATCGCTTGATTGCCACGCACTTTCGTTGACAAGGAATCCAATATGCCAGCTTGCTGAGAGCCAATGAAATCAGAACTTACTGCATCGGCGCCGTCGCTGTAGCCAATTTGACCGGTTAATTCAGCGCTGTTTGATGCATTTTTCAACAGCTGATTAATGTCATCAACCGATGTGGCGGATTTCAAATTCAGACTCAATACTGCAATCGAAACATTAATCACTGGCACTCGAATCGCGCTGCCGCTCAACTTCCCTTCCAAAGAAGGAATGGCTTTAGAAACCGCTTTCGCCGCGCCCGTTTCTGTCATCACCATGTTCATGCCAGCCGCACGACCACGACGATCACCTTTGTGAATATTATCGATTAAGTTCTGATCATTCGTATAAGCGTGAACGGTTTCAACATGACCCGACACAATGCCGTACTTCTCTTCAAGAACAGACAAAATGGGTGTAATCGCATTAGTGGTACAAGACGCCGCAGAGACAATGCGATCGTCTTCGGTAACGTCATTGTCATTGACACCAAACACAATGTTTTTCATTTCTTTGCCGGGCGCCGTTAAGACAACACGTTCGATACCAGGACGATTCAAGTGAACACTCAAACCGTCATGATCACGCCAGCGACCAGTATTATCCACAAGCAACGCATTATCGATGCCATACGCTTGATAATCGACTTCTGCAGGATCTGAGGCATAAATCACTTTCACAGGAGAGCCATTAATAATCAATGATTGATTGGCTTCATCGACCTTTACCAAACCATCGTAAACGCCATGAACCGAATCGTATTTCAACAAGCTTGCACGTTTTGTAAGATCATCATCACACGCCTTACGAACCACAATCGCCGCCAAGGCCATGCCCGGAGTAGTATGACCCAACGAACACATACGACGAGCAAGCAAACGACCGATACGGCCAAAACCATACAACACAACCGGTGTTTCACTGCCCGTTTTAGGGGCTGCCGCCAAGACAGAAGCAACATCCGCTTCAGCGATAAGCGATTCCAGTTCGATGGTCGTGTGAGAATTGTCGCTCGCCAGAACCTGCTCCAACACTTGATAGACTTGCGCAAGATCTAACTCTGGATACGAATCAAAAGCCGCCATCAACCCAGTGACAGAATCTGCCATTAAGGTGTTTCCTGCCAATTGAACTTTAATCGATTTTTCACGACCCAGCTTACCCAAAAGAGGAATCATTGATTCTGCTTGCGAAAGTGTTTGTAACCAAGTGCTTGTCATTTTCTGCCCCCGAAAAAAGACGTTGTTATATCAATATGGGCGCAGTCTAACGACTGGATTAGACAAAAACAAATTGTAAGAAGACTACAAAAAACCTTTAAAATCGGGTATTTAGTGTCTTTTTTTATAGAAATAACGAAATAACAAGAAAGGGTTAGAAACTTTACTACATAATCATAGAATCAAACGGTGCATCCGCATAAATCGAATGATTATGTTGTAATTTGGCAACGTAAACTGACAGGAACTTTCATGAATTATTTTATAAATGTCGCTTTCTTTCCGCCAAAACACCTAAAAAACAAAAACAAGCAAACACCAAAGCCGGACGATAAACGAAATCAACGCGAGTAATTCCCCAATATACTAAAGGCTGACTCCACAACGTTAACAACCCATAACCAAATGTACACATCAAAATAAACGCCACTACTCGAGCAATAAACACCCAAGAAGCAACCAGTTTTTTGAGATACCCATTCACTTTATCGCCGTATACCACTAAGCAAGTCGCCACTAAAGCCAGAGAAATATCATTAAGGTGTGGCTGAATAAGGTGCGCTAGACGAAGATTTAAATCCAAAACAAACATAAATAATTAACTACTACCGTTTAAAAATACAACGCTACTGATTTTTTCGAGACAAGGCTTCAACATCTATTTTACCAGATCGATTCACCACTTTTGGGTGCTCATCAACATACATAATGGACACATCGTACGTGCTATTTTGAAATTCGATCAATGTTCCGTCCTTAAACAACCAAGTTGAGCGGCCAATACCCTGATTCAAATGCCCTTCTGTCGGCTCACCGTATTTTTTCTCTAACAAGGCTCCTAACGCTTTTCGCTTCTCGTTACTTTCTACAACGCCCGATAATAATGCTTGGCGTACATAACCAGACGTATTCGAAAAAACCGTTAAGTTAGTAACGCCCAAAATACCTTCTGGCCCTAAGCTGTAACTCATTTCGCCATCTCGATAAGACGGGTAACTACTCAACCCCATACTCTCAAGCTGCCTTTTTAAACGAGACAAGCTCAAATCATTCAGTGGTAAACCAAACAACTCAGCCATATTGGACAGGCGCGCTTTCTCATTCGTTTTTGCCTGTACAGTGCTAGTCATTCCCATTAGTAACGTAAGAATCAACGCTGCAAACCCAAAAGTAAATTTTCTAGACATTAATCCTTTCCCAATGAGAGTTCATGTTCCAGTTTGACAGGCAAAAAACACCAAACCTGATATATAATACAACACTATAGACTCCTTCCATTCAAGGAGCATCAAAACTTTATTTATTGAGGTAATACATGGCACTAGTTATTGGCGTCACGGGCGTATCTGGCAGCGGCAAAAGCCGACTTTGTTCTTTATTAGCAGAAGGCCATGGCGACAGAATTACAGTCTTGTGCCAAGACAGCTTCTACAATGGCTGCGGAAGCATCGATCCTGACGTTTACAACTTTGATGACCTTAGCTCGCTAGACCTAGAAAGCATCACAATGGCCATTCACAACTGCAAAAATCGTCAGCAACCGAATGAAATTCCCGTTTACGATCATGCACAGCACAGACGCACAGGATACCGAAACCTAGAGTCAACGCACATTGTACTGGTTGAAGGTCACATGATGTTTCAGGACGCTGGAATTCGCGATGCGGTTGATTACCTTTTGTATGTCGACACCGATATGGACATTGCCATCGTCCGACGCCTAAAACGAGACATCGCTGAACGCGGTCGAGATGTAAACGAAGTCACTAGCCGTTACATGCGCCATGTTCGTCAGGCCTCGTTAAAAACGATCGATATTCGCAGCAAATCGGACTTTATTATTCCGAACAATAAAAGCTTCACTAATGCCGCTAATTTACTCAGCAATCACATCGATTACCTACTAAAAGAAAAAGGCGCCAAATAGGCGCCTTTTCGTTAGATTTTCAATTTCTCAAACATCCACTATCAACGTGAAACGTTTACTTCTTAATATCATCAAAGAAACGTTTTACGCCGTCAAACCAGCTTTTCTGCTTAGGTGAATGATCCGTTCCTTCACCCATGCTTTCGGCTAATTCAGTGAACAACTCTTTTTGACGTGAAGTCAGGTTCACTGGCGTTTCAATCACTGCCTTACAAATCAAATCACCCACTGGCCCGCCACGAACCGGCTTAACGCCTTTATTACGAAGACGGAACAATTTGCCAGACTGACATTCAGCAGTCACTTTCAGACGCACACGACCATCTAGCGTCGGCACATCAATTTCGCCACCCAACGCCGCTGTAGTGAAGCTGATTGGCACTTCACAGTACAAGTTCGCGCCATCACGTTCGAAAATATTGTGCGGCTTAACCGACACCTGAACAAACAAATCACCCGCTGGACCGCCATGCGTTCCGGCTTCGCCCTCACCAGACAAACGAATACGATCACCTGTATCCACGCCCGCAGGGATTTTAACATTTAACGTTTTGTACTCTTGAACACGGCCTTGACCATGACAATCATTACAAGGATCACTGATCACCTGACCTGCACCATGACATTCTGGGCACGCTTGCTGCACCGAGAAGAAACCTTGTGACATGCGGACTTGGCCAGCGCCACCACAGGTACCACAGGTTTTCGGTGTCGAGCCTTTCTTCGCACCAGAACCTTCACATTTCTTACAATTCACCAGTGTTGGTATACGAATTTTTTCTTCGCATCCCCAGACGGCTTGTTCAAGATCAAGCTCTAATGTGTAACGTAAATCGGAACCACGACGCGTTCGGCTTTGACCACCGCCACCACCGCCGCCGAAAATATCGCCGAATACATCACCAAAAATATCACTAAAACCACCAGCGCCAGCACCACCGCCGTAGCCGCCGCCCTGTCCATTGACACCTTCATGGCCAAAACGATCGTAGGCTTCACGTTTTTCTTCGGAAGACAAAATTTCATAAGCTTCGGCCAGCTCTTTGAATTTTTCCAATGCTTCTGGGTTATCTGGATTCTTATCTGGGTGGTACTTATTCGCTAAAGAACGATAAGCTTTTTTAATGTCTTTCTTATCCGCGCTTTTGGCCACCCCAAGAACGTCGTAATAGTCTCTTTTGCTCATCGAAGGCATTCCTGAATTGAAAAGTCTGAATTGAAAAGTTTGAATCTAACAATCTGAATTGAAAAATCTGTCTCTAAACGCTGAACCTAGATCTAAAAAATCGTCAATCTCAGATATTACAAATAGCAAAACACGGTCCTAAAACCGTGTTCGCTATCAACAACCCTTTTTGAGAAGGGCAAAAATAAGGTTTAACGCTTATTTTTTATCGTCTTTTACTTCTTCGAATTCTGCGTCAACCGCATCATCCTGAGACTTAGCTTGCTCGCCTTCAGCTGGCTGTTCGCCGGCTTCTGCTTCTGCATACATCTTCTGAGCCAAAGTGCCAGACGCTTGAGTCAACGCATTCGTTTTCTCTTCGATCTTCTCTTTGTCATTAGACGTTAGCGCTTCTTCAAGCTCAGTGATCGCTGTTTCAATCGCTTCTTTTTCTTCTGCTGTTGCTTTGTCACCAGCATCAACCAACGTTTTACGCGTCGCGTGGATCATGCCGTCAGCGGTGTTGCGAACTTGTACAAGCTCTTCGAACTTGCGATCTTCTTCCGCGTTTGCTTCAGCGTCTTGAACCATTTTTTCAACTTCTTCATCACTCAAGCCAGAAGAAGATTTGATCACGATAGACTGTTCTTTACCCGTTGCTTTGTCTTTCGCAGACACGCTCAAGATACCGTTGGCATCAAGATCGAAGCTTACTTCGATTTGTGGCACACCACGTGGAGCCGGTGGAATGTCAGCCAAATCAAAACGGCCTAGCGATTTATTCTGAGACGCTTGCTTACGTTCACCTTGCAATGCGTGGATCGTTACCGCATTTTGGTTGTCTTCTGCTGTAGAGAACGTCTGAGATTTCTTAGTAGGAATCGTCGTGTTTTTCTCGATCAACGCGGTCATTACGCCGCCCATAGTCTCGATACCCAAAGACAGTGGCGTAACGTCTAGAAGAAGAACGTCTTTTACATCACCAGAAAGTACCGCGCCTTGGATAGAAGCACCAATTGCTACCGCTTCATCTGGGTTAACGTCTTTACGTGGCTCTTTACCGAAGAATTCAGTTACTTTCGCTTGAACCATTGGCATACGTGTTTGACCACCAACCAAGATAACTTCATCGATATCAGACGCTTTCAGGTCGGCATCTTTCAACGCTTGACGACAAGGCTCAAGAGATTTCAATACAAGCTCTTCAACCAAAGACTCCAACTTAGAACGTGTCAATTTCACGTTTAAGTGTTTAGGGCCAGTCGCATCTGCCGTGATGTAAGGTAAGTTAACTTCAGTCTGTGAAGAAGAAGACAATTCAACTTTGGCTTTTTCGCCCGCTTCTTTCAAACGTTGTAGCGCAAGTGGATCGTTGTGCAGATCGATACCAGACGTTTTTTTGAATTCAGCCGCTAGGAATTCGATAACGCGCATGTCGAAATCTTCACCACCTAGGAAAGTATCACCGTTTGTAGACAACACTTCGAATTGCTTCTCACCATCAACGTCAGCAATTTCGATAATAGAGATATCGAATGTACCACCACCAAGGTCATAAACCGCGATAGTAGAATCACCTGAGCTCTTGTCTAGACCGTAAGCCAAGGCAGCCGCTGTTGGCTCGTTAATAATACGTTTTACTTCTAGACCAGCGATTTTACCTGCGTCTTTTGTTGCTTGACGCTGAGAGTCATTGAAGTAAGCAGGCACCGTAATAACCGCTTCGGTTACTTTCTCGCCAAGGTAATCTTCTGCTGTTTTCTTCATTTTCTTAAGAACTTCAGCGGAAATTTGTGGTGGCGCTTTCTTCTCGCCTTTCACTTCTACCCAAGCATCGCCGTTATCAGCAGCAACGATTTTGTAAGGCACCATAGAGATGTCTTTTTGTACAACGTCGTCTTTAAATTTACGACCAATCAAACGTTTAACCGCAAACACGGTGTTTGTTGGGTTTGTAACCGCTTGACGTTTTGCGGATTGACCAACCAATACTTCACCATCGTCTGCATAAGCAACGATAGACGGTGTGGTGCGATCGCCTTCCGCGTTTTCAATTACACGTGCTTTTTCGCCATCTAGTACAGCAACACAAGAGTTCGTTGTACCTAAGTCAATACCAATGATTCTACCCATGGTTTGTATCTCCAATAAATTCGTTTATAACAATGATAATTCTGTATTTGGGTCCGCTTTTTTGTATTTCAAGCGTTCGGTGTCAAAAAAATGACAGGCAATTTATGCCGCGCTTGAAACCACTACCATTGCAGGTCGCAATAGACGGCCATGAAGCGTGTAACCTTTCTGCACAACATCCATAACGGTGTTTGGCTCTAACTCAGGATTTGGCACCATAGTGATCGCTTGATGCAATTCTGGGTTGAAAGGTTCGCCATGCGGATCAACCACTTTCACTTCAAAACGCGCTAATGTTTCAATCAAGTCTTTCAGTGTCAGCTCAACACCTTCACGAACAGGGTCTGATTCACCTGTTGCAGGCGCCGACGCCAATGCACGCTCAAGATTGTCTGCGACGTTCACAATCGACTTGGCAAATTTTTCGACGCCAAATTTATGCGCCTTTTCAACATCTTGCTCGGCACGGCGGCGCACGTTTTGCGCATCAGCCTGAGAGCGAAGTGCCGCTTCTTTATACTGAGCGACTTCTTCTAATGCTTTTGCAAGCTCATCATTTTCAGTAACTTCTTCTAAAACCTCTACTTCAGGCTCTAAAAGTTCTTCTACTGTTTCGTTTTGCGTTTCGCTATTCAAAACTTGCTCCGCTTCTAGATTAGGATTTTTTTGCTGTTCACTCATTCTTCAACTCCAAATAACAGAAACAATTCTTTCTCTGTGCAGGTTATATGGGGACTGCTTTTTACCTTTCAACACTAAAACCGCATTAATTTCATGGGAATTAAATTTGCGAACTAGACTTGTCAAAAAACAGCCAACTACTGTATAAATAACCATATAAAATATTATTTTTCTCGGAGCTCTCTATGCTGACCAGTATCGCTATTTCCAACTTCGCCATTGTTGAATCCCTAGAACTGGAATTCAAAAAAGGCATGACCGTGATTTCAGGTGAAACAGGCGCAGGCAAATCCATCATGGTGGATGCCCTGTCATTATGTTTAGGGGATCGCACTGACGCCGCCGTCGTGCGCCATGGAGAAAAGAAAGCGGATATCAGCGCCAGCTTTGATATACAGCAGTACCCTCATGTTCATAAATGGCTTGAAGAAAGAGATCTAGAGCATGAACAACACTGCATACTACGTCGAGTCATTAGCAAAGAAGGACGATCGAAAGCCTATATAAACGGCCGCCCTTGTACCTTGACAGATTTAAAAGAAGTCGGCAGTCAACTTGTTGATATTCATGGACAACACGAACACCAGTCGTTATTAAAAAAGAACGCCCAAAGACAGCAACTTGATGCCTATGGCCAGCTGACCGACCTAACAAAAAAAGTCAGTCAGCAATACACCGTTTGGCGACAATTAAAAGAAGAGCTGTCTGCTCAACAAAATCGATCTTCCGAACAAGATGCCAAGATCCAATTACTGTCTTATCAAGCACAAGAATTACAGCAACTTGATTTGAAAAGTGACGAAATTAACGAACTGGAAAACGAGCAGGCTTTTTTATCCAACATTGCCGATTCACAATTTAAAGCCTATCAAGCCAGCGGCATTTTAATCGACAGCGACGAGGGCAATGTTTGCTCTCTATTACATAAGGCGATCAACAGCGCTAATCAGATCAATCCAGCCACAAAAGAACTCGAAAGCGCGCTTGAAATGATGAACACGGCACTGATCCAAGCCCAAGAAGCGGCAGACAGCCTTCATCACTACCAAGACACTCTTGAACAAAATCCTGAACGCCTTACCTCAGTAGAGCAGCGTTTATCCGACATTTATGAGACCGCGCGAAAGCACAGAACATTGCCAGAATCGCTCATCACCTTGCGTGAAAGCGTTGAAGCAGAGCTAGACAGCCTACAAGGTAGCGAGGAAAGCCTCGAATCTCTCAAGGAAAAAGAAGAGCAAGCCTATGAAAAGCTTACCGCGCTGGCCACAACATTGACCGAAAAACGCATTACGGCAAAAGACGACCTTGCTCAAAAAGTAGAAGAACAGGTTCATGGCTTAGGCATGCCACACGCGCGTTTCTTTATTCAGTGCCAACCACTAAACCAAGTCACGGCAAACGGATTTGAAGACATCGAATACATGATTGCGTCTAACCCAGGCCAACTCGCTCAACCATTACGCAAAGTCGCATCCGGCGGTGAACTTTCGCGAATTAGTTTGGGAATTCAAGTGGTCACCGCGCACACATCCATCATACCAACCTTAGTGTTCGATGAAGTCGATGTGGGCATCAGTGGAGGCATTGCGGAAGTCGTCGGACGAATGCTTCGATCGGTTGGTAAACGTGGTCAGGTTTTCTGTGTAACTCATTTGGCACAAGTCGCGGCTCAGGGTAATCAACACTTACGAGTGAGTAAATTGGTTGCCGATGAAGCCACATCGTCGCAGGTTGAGTTATTGAAGGATCAAGAACGCACACAAGAGATTGCACGTCTGTTAGGCGGACTAGAACTCACCGAGCAAACACTCGCCCATGCTCGAGAAATGCTTGGCAATGTTCAACTGCAATAATGAAAGATAAAAAAAGGGCTTAAATTCTGCTATTTAAGCCCTTTTCATACACGACGCAATAAGCGTGTGTTTATTTCTTCTTTGGACGCACGTAGATGATCAGACTGTGATCTTCAATATCAAAGCCATGTTCTTCCGCAATTTCATGCTGACGCTGCTCAATCACTGGATCAACAAACTCAATCACTTTGCCCGTTTCCAAACAAATCATATGATCGTGGTGATCGCCTTTTGCCAATTCGAAAACCGCAGTGCCCGCTTCAAAGTGATGACGTTGAACCAAACCCGCCGTTTCAAATTGAGTTAACACACGATAAACCGTTGCCAAGCCTACGTCTTCGCCTTGATCAAGCAGGGTACGATAAACGTCATCCGCGCTCATATGGCGGTCGCCCGCCGTCTCAAGGATTTGTAAAATTTTCACTCGTGGCAAAGTTACCTTGAGTCCCGCTTTCTTTAGCTCTTGATTTTCGCTAGTCATGAGTCATTCTCTATTCGTTCTTATTGATAATTACTTTATCATTAGCATACCAGAGTAAGGATAATACAAATGAAAAAATCAGTTTTAATACTATGCGCAGCACTTTCGCTTAGCGCATGCAGTTTATTTCCACCACCTTACAAGGTTCCAGTCACACAAGGAAACCTTGTAACAAAGGAGCAGTTAGCACAGTTACAAGTTGGCATGTCTGAATCTCAGGTAACATATCTGCTGGGAAACCCAATGCTGAAAGATACCTTTAAACCAAACGAATGGCATTACTTATACACAACTCGGTATGCAACCGCTGACACCAAACAAAGTGATGCTAGCGATCTAGTGCTTATTTTTAATGACGGCGTATTAGCAGACATTAAAAACAATTAATCCTTTGTCGTTTTCGCTGCGCGGTTGGCCCTAGCTTGTTTAGGGTCAACTTTCAGTTCACGATACAGTTCGACTCGCTCACCCTCTTTTAACACTTGCTCTTCTGCGTTACGCACTGACTTCCCAAAGATGCCGACTTTCACTGTCTCAACATCTACTTCTGGAAAAAAAACAGCCATATTGGAACGACGAACAGCGTCACGAACGGTACAGCCTTCCTCAACATCCAACGCTATGATTTTTTGCTTCTCAGGCAAAGCGTAAGCCACTTCCACTCTCATACTATTCACCGTATACCACTTTTGCACGCTTGCTAAAAGAATCGACCATTGCATTGGCAATCTGACTAAACACACCACCAAATGCAAATTTCAACATACCACTTAATTCAAAATTGATGCTCAGCATAATTTTGCAGCTCGTTGGCGACAGCTCCGTAAAAGTCCATACGCCATGCAGACGCTTAAATGGCCCTTTTACTAAGGTCATCTCTATTTGACTGTGATTTTCCAAAAAGTTCTTTGTTGTAAAAGATTGTCGCACTGGCCCTTTGCCCACTTCTAAAGACGCCACGATTTCCGTGGGTGTTTGCGAAATTAGAGTCGCGCTTAGGCAGCCCGGTAAAAACTCTGGATAACCATTAATATCATTCACCAAAGCAAACATTTGCTCGCAACTGTAATTTACATGAGCAAATCGTTCTATATGACTCAAACTAAACTCCTATCCAACCTGCAAGGGTTATCACCAACATCGCAGGAATACTGATGTATTTTAACGTCTTGTACCACCACTGAAAATGATTGGCCTGTTTCGTAATCATTTCATTTTGCAACATAGAGTGGGGAATAAACCAAGCCACCAACACCGACAAAGCAATCGCTCCAACAGGCAAAAGGATCAAAGAGGTGAACTCATCCAACAATTCAAAAAAATTCAGCCCAAAGACAATTTTGCTGTCCCAGTGATTAAATGACAGCAATACAGCAATGCCAATAAACCAAACGGCAATGCCCATTAATACAGCGGCTTTTAAACGAGAAAAATAGAATTTTTCATGCAACCAAGCAACGAACAACTCCATCATTGAAATCGCCGATGTTAGTGCCGCAACCACCAGCAATAAAAAGAACACACCAGCAAAGAACTGACCGCCAGGCAGACCACCAAAGATTATTGGCAAAGAAACAAAGGTCAAACTTGGGCCAGCTTCAACATCAATATGAAAAGAAAACACCAGAGGGAAAATCACCAACCCGGCTAAAATAGCCACCAGCAAATCCACACCAACCACAATGCTACAAGCGCGCGCAATGGACATTCGCTTACTCATGTAAGCGCCATAGGCAAACATCGCCCCCATGCCCACACTCAAGCTAAATAGAGCAAGGCCGACCGCCGCCAGAATCACATCAAACGTAATATCTTGCCACGACCAACGGAACATAAAATCCAGCGCCTCTGCCGTATTCCCAATCACCATGGAATAACAAGCCATCAGCACCAAAGTCACCACCAATGCTGGCAACAACAAACGAACCACGGCCGATAATCCTCGCGTCACCGATTGCCCAACCGTCAATACAACCAACGCCATAAACACCGAATGCCAAAGCAACATTTCTACAGGGTCCGCCAACAAGCGATTGAACATGTTAGAGGCACCATATTGCGTAATCTCTTTAAAGTCGCCCGATAATGCACGCTCTAAATAAGCAATCGACCACCCCGCGATCACGCTATAAAACGTCAGAATCAAGAAACCTGTCGCGCCCGCAAGCCACGGCACAAAAACCCAAGCTGGGTGCACAATACGTCGTTCACTTAAGTCGTTCACCGTATCAACAGGGTTAGATCGAACCGTTCGCCCCAACGCCACTTCGGCCATTAAGACTGGCAATCCAACCAACAACAAACACAAGCAATACACTAATAAAAAAGCACCGCCGCCGTTTTGCCCTAAAACATAAGGAAACTTCCAAATATTTCCCAATCCAACCGCCGATCCACTCGCCGCAAAAATAAATATCCACGGACTTGACCAGATACCTTGTAAACATCGACTTTCAGGCATAAATTTAGGCTCTAAATACACAACATGTGTTTAAGGATAGGAAGAAAATACAGACGTGGCCAACACATCTACAACACCTAGCCAGACAAAATAATTAACAAGTACGAATTTTCTATCATTCAGGCGCATACCTCAAGAAAAGCATAGGTTTTTGCTCCTATCGACCGTATAATTTCTAACTATGAGTAAAGTAAAGAAAAAATCCAACAGCACGGGCACTATTGCGCTTAATAAACGTGCAAAATTTGACTACTTTGTCGATCAGAAGTTCGAAGCCGGACTGGTTTTATCTGGTTGGGAAGTAAAAAGTCTGCGTGAAGGCAAAGCACAACTAGTCGATGCCTTCGTCATCATTCACCAAAACGAAGCATGGCTTGTCGGCGCACGCATTGTGCCACTGCTTAGCGCATCTACGCATGTTGTTTGTGAGCCAATGCGCCAACGCAAACTGCTGCTAAATCGCAAAGAGCTCGATAAGATCATTCAGGTTACTGAGCAAAAAGGCAAAACCTGTGCGGCCATGGCGCTGTACTGGAAAGGCAACAAGATCAAATGTGAAGTCGCCTTAGTAACCGGTAAAAAAGACCATGACAAACGCGATACCGAAAGAGATCGTGATTGGTCAAGGGACAAAGAACGATTAATGAAACACAGCGCTTAGCTCTGTCATTTAATTGTGAAGATAGAAAGCATTTCAGCGTTATCTCTAGCGTAAGCACTTTGTTTCCGTTAGAATTGCGTTACTTTTTGGGGGCGACATGGTTTCGACGTCGGTTACAAACCCAAAGGTGCATGTCGAGAGTGATGCGTGATCTCGTTAATCCCCCGCATCAATTTTATAGTCGCAAACGACGAAAACTACGCTTTAGCAGCCTAAACCGCTGCTAGTGTGCTGCCCTCAGGTTGCTTGTAGCCAGAGATTCTGCAGTATCATAAATTACGAGATGCTAACTGATGCCCCGCCTAGGGATAAGGTTCTAAGACTAAGTAGGCTCGCCATTAACACCCTGTCCTTCGGGCGGTTCGTGGTCAAATAATAGAAGTGACTATGCATGTAGAGCCGATGGCAGAGGACTGACGGACGGGGGTTCGACCCCCCCCGCCTCCACCAATTAAAGGCTTGATTTTAAAAGGGTTTGCACTTTTTAAAATGAAGTCGGTGCACATATGAGGCACCAAATAAAAAAACCACCTTCGGGTGGTTTCAGGCTGCTGATAAACCCCAGTATTTTTGCTGGGGTTTATTGTTTTAGGGGCTTTTAATGTATTTCCGCTTATAAAACGGGCAATAGGCTATTTAACTCTCGGAATACTGTGTTGCCGCTTTTATAGGCTCTATATGACAATATTTCATTAAAATAAAGTCGAGAGTCGAACCTTACTTCAACATCAAGGCTATCTTTTTCATGTTTTGAGCCGCCGCGGTCAATAAACACTGCGCTTGAACTTTTTTAATGCCTCTGAACCGAGCGTAACGGTAACTATGAAGTTCTTTAGCATCCGCAAAACTGCGCTCTACGGTTTCTTTTCTTCGTGCATAAATACGCTTTCCGACCTCTGTTAGCCTGCGCTGATTCACTCGCTCTTTACGATCTTCCCAAACATGGCGAGTGAGGGTTTTTACCGCATCCTTATTTTGCGTGCATTTATCTCTAACTGGACACCGCTGGCACAGCGATGGATCAGACTGGTAATGACGGTAGCCTTCTCGGCTCGTTGTTTTATAAATAAGAGACTCACCCTGAGGGCATTGGTATTCGTCTCGTTCTGCATCGTAAACATACTCACGCTTATAAAAGTAACCTTTTCGATGTGTGGGTCTTCGATACCCCATCACGGCATAGAGCTTTCTCTCTTCCACCCCGTAACAGATAGCCGACGTAAAATAGCCCGCATCCAGACCCACACCGCGAACCTTAAAATCAAAACGTTCTTTTTGCCTATCCAGTCTCGCTAAATAAGGGACGGCATCATGAACATTACCAGGCGTCACATGAACATCCGTGATGATGTTACATTGGCTATCGACCGTGCGATGATCAAGATAAAAGAAGCCTTTTGGTTTGGTGTCTCTGACCATATAACCGCTGTCTGGGTCGGTGGTGCTTTGTTTAATTTCTCTTGTTTCGACCTCCTTCTTGGCCGGAGGGAGAGACTTTTTTCCGTGAGCCAATCGATCCTCTTCGACCGCTTTATCCAAGTCATCCATATACGCTTGACGCTCTTGTGCCACTTGAATTTTTTTAAAATGCTTTTTATTCGCATTGGCTTTTAAATGAGTAGAGTCGGTGTACAAGATTGCCCCTGAGACCAATTTTTTCTCTTTCGCTTGCAACACGATTTCATCAAAAATATGTTGGTACACATCTGAGTCATTAAAACGTCGAATACGATTCTGACTGAGTGTAGAAGCGTCTGGTATCTTGTCGGTAAGCCCTAACCCTAGGAACCAGCGAAAAGCCACATTCACTTGGATGTCACGTATCAGCTGGCGCTCACTTCGTACGCCATACAAATAGCCGAGAAACAACAGCTTAAACATAAGAGTAGGATCAAGGGCTGGGCGACCGTTATCGACGCAGTAAAAATCTTTAACGAGATCATGAAGAAACGAAAAATCAATCACACGATCAATTTTGCGTAATAAGTGGTCTTGAGGGACCAATTCGTCGATACAGACAAACTCTAATGCGGACTGGGTTTGGGGGCGTTCTTTAAGCATGGCGCTATTATAAAAAATCCCCGCCGTTTGGCGAGGACTTTGTCAGCAGTCTGAAACCACCTTCGGGTGGTTTTTTATTGTCTATAATTCATCACTACTATGTTCTTACATTCGTCTTCGCCAACAACCCTAAGCCTTTAAGCCATAACAAACGGCCATTTGTCTTTTAAACAACGTTCATCCGTCAGTTTTATGAAAAATAGTGAAACGCCACATTCCAGACCTCGGTTTAATTCATAATCTGTGTTTTTATGTTCACTAGACGATGGTACGAGTTAAAAATAGGGCTCTTGACGATGAAGACTTTCACTTTTTTGGTGTTATTTACTTTTCTACTGACAGGTTGCGCAAACAATATCACCCTTTCAGGGCACAATGTGAGCAACGTCGACGCGACCATCGTTCTCGATAAGTCTGCTTCCGTGACGGTCATTTCGAACGCTGAAGGTGATCAGCTTACCAACAAACGCTATATTCCAAATGTGATCGCCGCTCTGCAAGCAAGAGGTTTTTCCAATGTGTCTGATACGTTTGACCAGTCCGACTATACGGTCAAGGTGAATTTTCGCTCAGAATCAAAAATAGAAACCATACAGGTTCCTATTTTTAATCACGCTCAAAACCTACCCTACACAATTTGCCGCAGAGATTTAGGCACCAACACTCGAACCTGCATCACCCGTTATCGCAACTTCATGGATCCTATTGTGAGTGGTTATAAGTCCGTCCAAACACCCATAAATATTTACACGTTTCGCTATACACTTACGGATAAACAGAATCATCTTATTCTGGATTCTACCAACACCGTTGTGAATAAAGATTGCTCAAAATGGAACATGTTTGAGTTTTTATCAAAAGATGCCATTAGCAGAGCCAATTTTAACGATCCGATCGACACGCCTTATGAGATTGAAATGCCCCCTACTTATCAATGCCAATAAAGCCATTAGGCGAACAAAGCTCACACCGCCTTTGCTTCTTTATCGTTCTAAACTCTCTTCCTTTATAAGAAAAGGGTATTACCTTTTCCTCTTTTTCGAGCGTATCAATCTATACTGATTATAAGCCACTATTGTTTGGGCGTGGCTGTATCAGGAGTTTTTCCAAATCCATAACGCTTTGATTCAAAGCAAGGGGGAATCCATGATCAATCATGTTTGGGGTCTTATTCACCATCCAGAGAAAGAATGGCGAGCGATCAATCAGGAACACGAATCCGTCAGCCATATGTACTATCACCATGTTCTTTGGATGGCAGCCATTCCTGTTGTCAGTACGTTTATAGGAACAACGCAATTTGGCTGGACGTTTGGTGGCGATGAAGCCGTGAAGGTCTCCTTTATGGATGGCCTTGGTTTAGGGTTGCTGTTTTATGTACTCATTCTTGCCGCTGTTGTCGTGGTCGGCAGTTTGATTCATTGGATGGCTCGAAACTACCCAAGTCGCCCACCACGCCAAGAGTGCATTGTGTTTGCCGGTTACATTGCAACGCCCATGTTTTTGAGTGGCTTATTTGCCGTCTATCCAATCATATGGCTTTGCTTGCTGGCTTGCGTTGCTGGTGTGGCGTATACCGGATACCTACTTTACCGGGGCACACCGAGCTTTTTGGGCATTAGCCATAAACAAGGCTTTATCCTTTCCAGTACGACATTAGGCATTGGGGTTTTGGTGTTAGAAGCGCTACTGGCTGCGGTGGTTCTTTTATGGAGCTTAGGGTCGGAGCACAGTATTGTCTGGCGTTTCTTCCAATAGCAAATTTTGTCATCACCTTCTGGAACACCCTAGAAATGCCGCTCATTTGCTTTGAGCGGCATTTTATTTAGGTAAAACAATACATTTTTTACAGTTCGTTACCATTTTACAACAAACTCATGGCCCTTAATTTGATTACCCTCACGCGCAGCCATGCTTTATTCGATACACTGTCCGTTCAATTATTGAGCTTTTTCAATATCTGGATTGGACCCCTTTATGTTTTTTAACTCTCAATTAAAACAACAAGCAAAAAAACTGACTCTGCAATTAGAAAGCGAACGCGCTAGCCATCAGCAAGCCATGCAAACGCTCCAAGCGAAGCTCGATGCCGTCACGGAAGAACTGCATGCATCGAGACATCATTCAGGCGACAGTTTAGAGCTAATTCGTTATCAATTGCGCGGTGGAGAGATGCTCAACTCAATCCGCTTTGGCTTAGCAGACAGCGCAGAAAGCCTCATCGAAGAACGGGTAGCCTTAGCTAAACTGGATGATATTTTCGACGAAACACGTGTTGCTTTAACTCGATTGAGCGAACGCGCCAGCCTAATCAACGAGCAGGCCAATGACAGCATGGGCGCTGCCAATGTGCTTGATAAAACAGCAAATGGCATTAGTCAGCTCGTTTCAAGCATTCAAGAGATTTCCTCGCAAACCAATTTACTCGCATTAAATGCGGCAATAGAAGCCGCTAGAGCAGGCTCTGCTGGACGCGGCTTTGCCGTGGTTGCCGATGAAGTTCGTAACCTCGCAGGAAAAACCCACAGCGCAAGCGAACAAGTTGAAACGCTCGTAAAGCAAGTGATATTGCAGACGGATCAAATCAAAAGCATGGTGAATAATAACCAAGTCAGTGCGATGGACATTTCCTCATCTTCGGTTCAAATTGACCAAGTTGTGGACGATGTCATCTCTCGCTCTAATCACATGCAACGAGTAATCAGCCTAGCGGCTACTCACTCTTTTTTGAACACAGTAAAGTTGGATCATGCCGTCTGGAAAAATGATGTTTACAATCGCATCGATAAGAAAAAATTCGATGAGGAGGTCAATTTACATACCGAGTGTCGTTTAGGTAAATGGTATTACGAAGGGTATGGCAGCCGCCACTTCCAAAAATCCAACAGTTTCAAAGCCATAGAAGTGCCACACAAAACCGTTCATGAGTCTGGACGGGCAGCACTCAAAGCAGCTAAAGAAGGCGACACCCACGCTATGCTCGCCCAATTAGATAAAATGGAAGTAGCAAGTTTGCAAGTTGTCGTACACATTGAAAGCCTTATGGAAGAAGTGAAACACCACTAACGCCATAGACTTCAACCATTCACCCACGACTGAAATCGCCCAAGAACCACACTAGGGGTGATTTCAGTCGCTTTGTGTTGCGCCTTACTTCGCGGAACTTTTCCGATACTCTACGTTCTTAGCTTCTGACTAATTCGTACACCAAACAGCGTTTTTTTTCTGATGATTACGGTTTTAGGCTATTGATTAAATTAGTAAAAGGCTATGCTTATTACGTTCTGCCTTGTTAGCTTGCCTTGAAGCGAAAACTAACACACTACACAAAGAGACCGATTGTTAGGATAACAACCATGCTCACACCGTCAACGCATCTTGTATATTCTCTAACTAATAAGGAGTGTTACCTTTGAGCTCACTGATTTGGCTGCCTTTTCTTCCTTTATTAGGCACTTTAATTCCGCTTATCACCGCTCGTTTAAGCCGCACAGCTTGCGCTTTTTTAACCGCCGCATTGCCCGCTTTAACCTTATTTTTAGTTCTTTCACATGCTGGTGATATTTTTCAAGGAACGCTTTTTCAAGCATCAATACCTTGGATTCCTACCATTGGACTGGAACTTGCCTTTCGTTTAGACGGTCTTGCCCTGTTATTTTCTATCTTAATTCTGGGCATTGGCTTACTGGTTATTCTGTATGCTCGTTATTATTTATCTGCCAAGGATTCAATCGGTAAGTTCTACGCGTATTTGATTTTATTCATGTTTTCCATGCTGGGTGTGGTTCTGTCCGACAACCTAATTCAACTCTGGTTCTTCTGGGAGTTAACCAGCATCAGCTCGTTCTTACTCATTAGCTTTTGGGGTCATAAAACAGAAGCGAGAAAAGGCGCAAGAATGGCGTTAACCGTTACAGGGGCTGGCGGTTTAGCGTTATTGTCTGGCTTACTCATTTTAGGCAATACCGTTGGCAGTTTCAGCCTTCAAGATATTCTGGAAAGCGGCCCTTTTATTAAAGACAGCGCGAATTACCCTGTGATTGTTGTGTTGATTTTATTAGGTGCTTTCACCAAATCCGCACAGTTTCCTTTCCATTTTTGGCTACCCAATGCGATGGCAGCGCCAACGCCAGTCAGTGCCTACTTGCATTCTGCAACCATGGTGAAAGCGGGCATATTCCTGATGGCGCGTTTTTACCCTGCGCTTGCGGATACCGATTTATGGTTCTTGATTGTCAGCTTAACAGGGCTTGCAACCTTCCTAGTCGGTGCTTACATTGCGCTTTTCCAGCACGATCTCAAAGGTCTGTTGGCCAATTCTACCATCAGTCATTTAGGCTTAATTACGCTGTTATTAGGAATGGGGACTGACCTTGCGGCGGTCGCGGCCATTTTCCATATTATCAACCACGCTATTTTTAAGGCGTCATTATTTATGGCGGCGGGCATTATCGACCATGAATCTGGATCGCGAGACATGCGCCAGCTGAACGGTTTATGGAAATACATGCCTTATACCGCCACATTGGCGATGGTGGCTTCTGCGTCCATGGCGGGTGTGCCATTAATGAACGGTTTCTTATCCAAAGAGATGTTCTTTACTGAAACACTCCATCAGGCATCGCTTGGCTCCTTGTCTTGGTTTATTCCTGTATTGGCCACTTTAGGCGGAGTGTTTGCCGTCGCGTATTCGACTCGATTTATTCACGACGTTTTCTTTAACGGCGAACCAATTAACTTACCAAAAACGCCCCACGAGCCACCACGTTATATGCGTGTGCCTGTGGAAATTTTGGTGGCATTGTGTCTCTTAGTCGGCATATTCCCAAGCTTGGTGGTTGGTGATTTATTACTCGCAGCGGCCAGTGCCACACTGAATGGCCCAGCGCCAAGCTATAACCTTGCTATTTGGCATGGCTTTAACTTCCCTCTGTTAATGAGTTTTATAGCGTTGGTCGGTGGTTTATTCATGTATTACAGCCGCTCGCATTTGTTTAAGTTTCAAGCCCAATTTCCAACAAGTGACCCTAAGTTAATATTTGAAGGTGTTATTCAATACCTTTCTGCCAAAGCCAGCCGCATCATTTCCCTAACGGAAAACGGCTCTTTGCAGCGGTATATTTTCTTTGTATTGGCGTTTGCGGTCATTATGACCGCGTCTTCGTTGATGAAGCTAAACACCACCGCAGGGCAGCGCCCAGAAATCCCTCTTGATGCACTTTCTATCACTTGCGCGGTTCTATTGTGTATTTCTGCTCTGGCAACCGTGATATGGCACAGAAGGCGCGTTATTGCGCTGCTGACCTTGTCTGTTGTTGGATTAATCGTGTCGCTGGCATTCGCGCAGTTTTCCGCACCCGATTTAGCACTGACCCAATTGTCCGTCGAAGTTGTCACTGTCATCTTATTAATATTGGCGCTGTTCTTCCTTCCGCAAACAACACCGAAAGAATCATCGCCTCGTCGTGTGGTCAGAGACTTAGGGCTGGCGTCATTAATTGGTGGCGTCATTGGCACCATTTGTTATGCCTTGATGACTCGCCCTCTCGATACGATTTCGACCTTTTTTACCGAAAATAGTAAAACTGGCGGTGGTGGCACCAACATAGTGAATGTCATTTTGGTGGACTTCCGTGGTTTTGATACCTTAGGTGAAATCACCGTTTTGGGTATTGCCGCGCTGGGTATCTATAAACTGATCGCAAGAATGCGTCTTTACATGCCATCCAGTGATGACAATGGTTTGGCGTGGTCTGAAGACAGACATCCGATTTTATTGGCGGTCATTTCTCAAAGCTTGTTGCCATTGGCACTCTTGGTATCCGCGTACATTTTCTTGCGCGGACACAATATGCCTGGCGGTGGTTTTATCGCCGGCCTTATTACGTCGGTTGCTATTATTCAACAATACGTGGCGCACGGTGTGGTGTGGATTAAGACTCGAATTAAATTGGATTATCAGATCATGATTGGTTCTGGTATTGGTATTGCGACCCTAAGCGGCCTCGGTAGCTGGGTCTTTGGGCATACTTTCTTGTCCTCTTGGTTTGATTATTTTTATTTACCGGTCATTGGCAAGTTTGAATTAGCCAGCGCCATGGCGTTTGATCTTGGTGTTTTCCTTACTGTCATTGGAGCAACCATGTTGATTCTTGCCAACCTTGGACAATTAACGACCAGTGAACGCCCAGTACAAAAGGAGCATGATTAATGGAAGGTTTGTACGCATTTTGCGTGGGTTTATTGACCGCCTGCGGTATTTTTCTCGCATTACGAGGCCGCAGCTTCTCTGTGGTTATCGGCTTAACTTTATTGTCATACGCGGTGAATTTGTTTCTCTTCGCGAGCGGAAGACTAAAACTCAATGCCGCCGCCGTACTTGGTCAATCTGAACAATACAGTGACCCGCTCCCTCAAGCATTGGTCTTAACTGCCATTGTCATTGGCTTCGCGATGACCGCATTTGCCGTGATATTGGCCATGCGCGCACGCGCTGATTTAGGAAATGATCATGTTGATGGCACCATACCAACACAGCCAAACCCGACAGCACGAAAATCAGGAGGAAGCCAATAAATGCAACACCTAAGCATTTTTCCAATCTTGATTCCATTACTGTTCGGCGCTCTGATGTTATTGCCACCCATTTCTCGTGATATCAATTCACAACGGGTAACATCGATCATTGGCACATTATTTTTGCTTATCTCATCGGCGGTTTTGCTTTATAAAATCAATACAGATGGCGTCCAACTTTACGCCTTAGGCGGCTGGCAAGCGCCTTTTGGTATCGCTCTAGTGGCAGACAAAGTGTCTAGCCTTCTCGTACTGCTTACGGCCTTTTTGTCATTCTGCGTCATGCTGTATGCTGTGGCAGGACAAGACAGAGGTGGCGCGTACTTCCACCCTTTGTTTATGTTTCAAATCATGGGCATTAACGGCGCTTTTTTGACGGGTGACATATTCAATTTATTCGTTTTCTTTGAAGTGTTATTGATCGCTTCTTACGCGCTACTGATCCATGCCGGTGGCAAGCAAAAAACACAAGCCGCGCTGCACTATGTCATTCTTAATTTGGTTGGCTCAAGCCTGTTCTTGTTTGGGCTCGGTATTTTATATGGCACGCTAGGCACGCTTAACATGGCGGACATGGCGATCAAAGTGGGAGAACTTCAAGGTGAAACCGCGACGCTCGCAAAAACAGGCGCACTGCTATTATTGGTTGTCTTTGGCCTAAAGGCCGCTATGCTTCCAATGCACTTTTGGCTACCAAAAACCTACGCCAGCGCCAGCGCCCCCGTCGCAGCACTGTTTGCCATTATGACGAAAGTCGGGATTTACAGTATTTTCCGTGTTTATACTGTAATTTTCGGAGAACATGCTGGTGAACTCGCAAATATTGCAACCCCATGGCTGTGGCCTTTGGCCTTACTAACCATCGCGATTGGTAGTATTGGTGTGTTTGCTAGCCCTAGCTTGAAAATCCTTAGTGCCAATTTGGTTATCGTTTCCAGTGGTAGTTTGCTGGCTTGCGCTGCAATCAATTCAGCAGCAGCCACTTCTGCTGCACTCTATTATATGGTTCATAGTACATTGGCTTCAGCCGGGCTTTTTTTGTTGGCGGATGTAATGGCACGTCAACGAGGCAAGGCGGAAGACCGTTTTGTCCGCTCGCGCCCTTTTGTTCAGCCAAGGCTACTTGGTTTTGCTTTTGCCATTTCGGCATTAGCATTAATCGGAATGCCACCGCTATCCGGTTTTGTCGGAAAAATTATGATTCTGCAAGCAACACAGTCTACAGCGCAAACCATGTGGGTTTGGCCTCTTATTCTAATTGGTAGCCTTGCGGCACTGATTACCTTTTCGAGAGCGGGAACCACGTTATTTTGGCGTCACAATGGCACTGTGGCAAACGAGGCGATCCCTGCAAAAACAACAGAGATCATCAGTATTGCACTATTGTTACTGGCGTCTCCCATATTAGTCCTATTCGGTGGCGACATCAGTGAGTTTACACAGCAAGCCGCTGACTATTTGCATGACATTCAGTCTTCTGCATATGACCTATTACCTGGAGTAACCCAATGAAGTTATTCCCTATGCCCTTCCACAGCCTGCTACTTTTCGTTGTTTGGCTCCTGCTGAATAATTCCATCAGCGCAGGACACATTGTATTAGCGGTTTTTTTCGCAATTACCATACCTTGGCTCGTAACAGGAATGCTTGATGAACACCCTAGAATCCTGAAGCCTTGGTTGGCCATTCGCTATGCATTAATGGTGTTAAAAGATATTTTAACCGCCAACGTAGAGGTCGCATTGCTTGTTATTGGACCAATCAAAAACCTTAGCCCAGGGTTTGTTGCTGTGCCCATTAATGTTAGTTCAGACTTAGGCATTACGGTTTTGGCCAGTACAGTGTCACTGACACCAGGAACGGTCAGTGCAGAAGTATCGAAGGATAAAGCGTGGCTTTATATTCATGCACTTCACCTTGACGATGAAGCTGAGCTCATTGAATCCATCAAACAGCGCTACGAGAAGCCTATTAAGGAGATTTTTGGATGCTAAATTTGACCATTATTATTGTGGCTGTTTGTATTTGCATCGCTTTAATTTTGAATTTATGGCGATTACTGCAAGGTCCTTCGATATCAGATAGGATTTTGGCACTGGATACCATGTACATAAACGCGATCGCGCTTATTTTGCTGTATGGCATTTACATAAAAAGCGCCTTGTACTTTGAAGCCGCCGTATTAATTGCCATGCTAGGATTTGTCAGTACAGCGGCACTATGTAAATACTTACTTCGCGGCGACATCATAGAATAGGATAAGTTATGCCTTTATATTTAGAGATTATTATCTGCGTGTCTTTGCTGATTGGAGGCGCGTTTCTATTAATTGGTTCTTACGGTCTCGTTCGCTTGCCCGATATTTACATGCGCCTGCACAGCCCAACCAAAGCATCAACGTTAGGCATTACGGGGGTTTTGGTTGCGTCGATGATCTTTCAAAGTCATTTAAAAGGCTTCTTTTCTATTCAGGAATTGCTCATAACCTTGTTCCTTTTGATTACCGCGCCGGTTGCTGCAAACATGATTGCAAAAACCGCGCTTCATCAGCGAACTAAGTCATTAAAAGACACAAAAGGCCAAGACTTGATGGAAACCATTCGTGACCGAGAAGCCCCGACTAAGCCTCCACAGAATCCTTAGCAAGCAATGTGGCAAGCTCATGACTTTTCATGGGCTTGTGGAAGAAATATCCTTGAAAAATCTCACAACCTAATGATCTCAACATCTCAGCCTGCGACGCCGTTTCAACCCCCTCAGCGACGATGGTAAGCTCTAAATTCCTCGCCAAATGAATAATGGTTTCACAAATTTTAGTGTCTTCAATATGACTGTCGCACTCTTCAACAAACGACTGATCAATCTTCAACGTGTCCAAAGGCAAGCGCTTTAAATAGCTTAAGGAAGAATAGCCGGTGCCAAAATCATCCACAGATATTTTAATGTCGAGCGCTTTCAGTTCCGCCATGACTTCAATACAACGCTGGATATCTTGTAACAAAATGCCTTCCGTGATCTCAATTTCTAATAACCGTCCTTCAATACCATAGTGTTCCAGTTTTTCAGAAATATAAGCCACTAAAGAGTCCGACACCAGGTGCCGTCCTGAAAGGTTCACCGCAACAGGAAGAATCGTCAAACCCTGATCACGCCAGATATTTTGTTGCTTTAATGTTTGGTCAATTACCCACTCATCAATCTTAATGATTAAGCTCGATTCTTCTGCTATGGGAATAAATTCCACAGGGGAGATCAGCCCTTTGGTTGGGTGATTCCAACGGATCAACGCTTCCATACCTAAAACACGCGCTTTTTCCATAAAGACTTTCGGTTGATAAACCAAAAAGAAGTGCCCTAATGAAAGCGCCTCATTTATTTCGCTTTCAAAGCCAAATTTTTTGGTAACCACGCTGGCCATTTCTGGCGTGAAAAACTGCGCATTATCACGCCCTTTTTCTTTTGCGCAATACATTGCGATATCTGCCTGCTGGATCAATTTATCGGCATTCACCCCCTGATCATCTGAAAACGAAATACCAATGCTTGTCGGAATAGTAAGGTGTTGGCCGTTAAGTTGAACAGGCATCCGCATGACATTAAGAATATCTTGAGCACGCTTTTCCAATTGATGTTCTGTCACCTGTTCCGTCATCATAAAGACAAATTCATCACCACCCCAGCGCGCGATCACATCGCGCGAGTCCGACACAGTAATCAAACGTCTTGCGACCTCGCACAACAACTCATCACCCGCTTTATGCCCCAATGTGTCATTGATGATTTTGAAGTTATCCAGATCTAAAAATAACAAACCGACCGATGTTTTCTGTTTCGTCGCAAACAACAAAGCGCCCACCAGCGCATCCATTAAATAGGTTCGATTATACAAACTTGTTAACGGATCACTGTAAGCCAAAAACTTCAAACGCTCTTGAAGCTTCATATGACGAGTCATATCTCTAATATGAAGTGTGTACTCACTCTCGACAGAGGGTTCGGAATTTGCTTTAGTAATGGCAATTTCTGCAGGGAAATGATGATTTTGTCCACGCTGTAGCCGGAACGGATTACGTCGATTTAGAATGAGGCCACTGGAAGATGAAAAGCCCGAATTTAAACTTTCAAAAATTTTCTGTCTATCCTCTTCAAGAATAAATAGACCGATAAAGCTCTTTCCTTCCACCTGTTTTTTCAAGCACCCAAACGTCCGCTCTGCTGCGGGATTAAATTCCATAACAGAACCAAAACGATTGATCGTCACAATGCAATCCATGGAAGAATTCAGAATGGCAGACTTTCGCATTTCACTTTCTTGAAAACGTGTTAACGCATCATCTCGCTGACTAATTTCACTACTAACACGACCAATGACCTGATTGTATTTACGCGCAATTTGACCCACTTCGGTAAACGGTTCTTCTGGTACCGGTGTCGAAAAATCCGCGTTGTTTTGTTGATATTGCATCGATGTCAGCAGATCAAATAACTCCGTGGTCGCACGGTGCTCCGCCACATTTAAACCTTGCTCTTCTTGCTCTTTACTGGCCCGAAGTGGCATGAAGCGGTTTAACAACCACATACAGGCATAACCCACCACAAAACAATAAACACCAATGACAACAATACCAGTCGCTTGCACCCAAAGCTGCTCTATAAAGCTCAAACCGTTGTCGATTTTGTCCGCTTTACCAAATAAGGCCACACTCAATGTCCCCCATATTCCAGCAAACAAATGAGCGGGCACCACATCTAACGCATCATCAAGGCGCCAGCGCTCCATCAACAAACTACCGTAATAGACAACCACACCAGAAACGCCACCAATAACAACAGAGGCACCTGGTGAAACCACATGGCAAGAAGCCGTAATTCCCACCAACCCTGCAATCGTACCGTTTAATACAAAACCGACTTCAACATAACCATCTCTAAAATAGTTGATGCCTGCCGCGATCAACCCGCCCCAAGCCGCTGAGATAAAAGTATTTAAAATAATAATCGGCACATCATCGGTCAGCGCCAACGTACTTCCGCCATTGAAACCAATCCAACCAAACCAAATTAATAAGGTGCCAAGTGCAGATAAAGGAAGGTTATTACCAGGAGGAAGGCGAATGCCCTGCTCAAATCGCCCCAAGCGAGGGCCTATAATCATGATGGCGGCCAATGCAACCCAACCACCTACGGAGTGAACAACAGTAGAGCCGGCAAAATCGACAAAGCCCAGCGACTCAAGCCACCCTCTAGGCCCTTCTGAAGGATAAACACCAGACCAAGCCCAATGACCAACGATAGGATAAATAAAGGCACTTAACACCGCTGTAATAGCCAAATACCCAATAAACGTCATGCGCTCAGCCACAGCGCCGGAAGTGAGTGTTGCCGCCGTTCCGCAAAACATCATCTGAAAAATGAAGAAGCTGACTTCCCAGGAGGTATGTTTGTCATCGAACAAAAAATCACTAACACCAAATAGACCAGCGACCGAATCGCCAAACATGATGCCAAAGCCAAAAAACCAAAATAGTGTCGTTGAAATAATAAAATCGGATATATTTTTGGCCGCCACATTGATGCTATTTTTGCTGCGGATCCGCCCACTTTCTAAACATAAAAAACCCGCTTGCATCAAAAAAACAAACGCGGCAGCCACTAACAACCAATAGAATTCAGCCATACACATCCTAAAACCAAAAAAGCGCACCAAAAGGATTCGCCCAATTCTAGACCGCACAACTGACGCTCACTAAAGTAACTATCTCAGCCAGAAAATAACCATGCGAAACAAAGAATTGAGCTCACTATAAACACATTCAATAGTTAAGCCAACTTTCGACGCCATCTCCGATATGTCATGCCATAAAACACAAAAAGCCACCCGAAGGTGGCTTTTGAAAATGAAAGTATCAAAACGGTTTACACCGCTATACTAACCTAACCATTAAGTGTAAGAACGTTAGTTTTACTAATGCGATGGCGATAAATTTCACGAAGATACTTAATCGCATTCTTCACATTATTAATGTCCAAGCGAATATCATTTATAGAAACAAAACGTTGGCTGTTATCAATCAATTCACGATATTTTTTCTCGTACATTGGCTTAATGGCATACCAGTTTGTGTCCAAAATTTTCGCTGGGTTCTCATACGTCGTAAAGTATTTATCCACCAACGACTCATCGAATTCATCGTCTTGAATCATTTTAATGATGGCGTTATCAATTTCATCTGTGTATCGGTAATCATCACGAGCAAAACAGCGCTTCATGTAAGCCACCATCAGCGTTAAGAAATCATCACTCAAACATGGGCTTTTTGCGATCAACGTTGTTAAAGACAAGTTAGCTGAAGCGCCGATAACCAACGCATAACGCTTTAATGTGGTATTCGGGCATAAACGGTTCAAGTGCATTTTCAAACGATTCAATGCCGTAAAGGACAATTTATAGTCTCGAGGCAAAGAAATAATAGAAACGATGGACGAACAGTTTTTGAAGAAATGCAAATGATTCAATGTACTCGCATCATAGCCACTTTTACGGTAATTCTTAATCGCTTCTCGGTATCGCTCAGATTCAACCGGTAACACACTGACACCTTCAATAGCCGAAGTATCATTATTAAAGTGTGGTAATTCGATAGAACGACAAAACAAATCATCAATATCTACGCTGTCTTGATGCGTACCTTCATTCACCACGCTTTCAGCATAAGCGACCGCGACCGGACCCGCCAAACTCATAAACAGATCATTCGCATCCAAACGGATGGTTTCAGCAATATCAATACCGGCACGACGAAAGTAATCTTCATCGTAATCGGTCGTAACGGCTTGCGCGGTTAAGATGTTGAAAATTTGCTGAGAAATATACTGATTGGCGTATTTTTCCATTGTGTTGACATCAATGTTGTCCGCGTCACCACCGTCTTCTTCTTCGGCATAACGCATAATGTCGTTGGAAATTAACATCATTGAATTCCAAGGGCGAATACGTTCCATGACATCTGCAGGTACTTCGTCTTCTTCACGCTCTTCGTTATAAGAAAAATTCCATTCTTCAGATATGTATTTCGTTAACAAACGCCCAGCATTAATGTGTAACGCTTCTGAGATTTCCACGTTCTTGCCAGAAATATTAGGGAGAATACAAATACCTGAAGTGAAAATAGGCTCAAATACAAAGCTATGACGTTTATCAGCCATTTGAGCTTGATCAGAGCGATAGTCAAACGTTTTGCTCAAGTAAGAAAATTGCTGCGCAAGACCAAATTCAGACGCCATGCCAGAGCCCGTACCACCACCAGCACTGAAAATATAAAAATAGAGACGTGACTGATTCGCTTTAATACCACAGGAATCAACCAGATAAGAATGCATTTGCTTCCAGCTTTCATTGCGGAATGTCGTTGCGTCCTTATTAAGAATTATTTTCGCAAGATACTGACCTAAAATAGGCGCATTACCGGCACCACCAGCATGCACTTCAGACAGGTCCATTATTTGAAGTTTAGTGTATTCCTCTAAGAACTTGGCACGACCTTCTTGGTTAGAAAAGCGAATACGTCCTTCAATATCTTTATCCAAGTCGCCCAGTAATACGATAGGCTCAATTAAGAAAACGGGTTTAAAACCGTCTTTTCCTTCCATGGGCAAATGCTTACGAATCCAACGCATTGGGCGGAACTCTCGTTCCACATCTAATAATTCTTGGTTTTCCACTTCACGCATATAGTTGGTTCTTGCATCATAGACTAGCGATGCAACATCCAACGCGATGTTGGAGCCGCAGCGACCCAAACCAATCAAGCAAACAGACGGAAACACCTGATCATTAATGCCAGTTTCTTCGGTGAGTTGCGGATGTATTCGATTACGAACGATATCTAAATTTTCTAAGATTTGCTCTAGGTTAGTCTCAGTAAAATAAAGGTGTTCTATTGGGAGATTTTCTTGGCTCATGCGGCATCCTTTTTGAAGCAAATTACTTACAACAGAGAATCATTCACGTTATCAACAGGATATAAAGTAGAATGTCCCTCTGTTAAATGCTCTATTATTAGTTAACTTATTGACAGACAATATCATCCTTATATGTCAATGACACTAATATGGTGAATGAGAGTATAAAATAAATAGGAAATGGAAAGGAATTCAATGAGAATTTAAGTCATTGTTAATTAATGCTCCGTTTCCCACTCACATTTACACACGCCTTCACTTGCTCATAAACACATTCACAAATTAACAACAAAAACACACCAAGCTCATTTTTTGTACTATGCTTTAAGGGGTAGTAACTTAAACCATTATCTGGGTGACTGTTTTGTCCATTTCATCAGTAGCACCAAGCAACCGTTTGTATTTTCCTACTTTGCCGGTACAGGCAGATACTCAGGCGCGCTCAGATTCTCAAAAATCACAAGATCCTGTTCAACTATCGGATCAAGCGAAACAATTACTATCCGCTCAACTCCAACCTGAGAAATCAGAAGAAAAAGACGATACTAGAAAAGAGTCTGTCCAAGTATCATCCAGTATTGGACGAGTTTCCCGTATTACGGGATTGCAACGAGAAGAAGTCGCGGCACTGTACCGTTCGATTGATAAATTAACCTAACCAACCAAAAATAAACACTGTGCACAGATAGACGCTAACCTTTAGCTAAAAGTCAGCTCGTACCCATCTGCGACTAATGAATCCGCTTCACGTTGTAAGTTTGCTAACGTTAACGGTCTACTGTTTAACCATTCAGGTAAGAATTCAGCGTGTAAGGTTTTATTATCTGCTTTCAGGGTGAAAATAGGCATATCGCCTTCTTTCCTATCATGATGCAGTAAAATAGACAGTCTCAATATAATAGACAGCCGATCTAAATCTTGCTGATCGCTTTTTGTAAAACGATAATCCAACGATTGAGTGAACTTACGTCGATGTCGCAAGATTAAATTTGCCAGTGCCTGCTGCTCTTGTTGGGAAAATCCCGGCATGTCTGATTCACTGATAATATAAGCACCATGCTTATGATATCGGCTATGTGAAATACCGAGTCCGACTTCATGCAGTAAACCTGCCCATCTCAGTAAATCCTCACTGGAAATGCTATTTAAGTTCCAAGATTCTTTCACCTGAGCCAACGCAGACAATGCTGTATTCGTGACTAGCTTCGCTTGCTCTGTGTCAATGTGGTACTGATTTAACATATAGTTAACCGTACGCTCACGAATGTCCGTCTCTGCGTAGCGACCCATGATGTCATAAAGCACGCCTTCTCTTAATGCACCATTTGAAAAGTCCATTTGCTTAATATCAAAGCATTCAAACACAGCCGTTAATATGGCGATACCTGCGGCAAAAGTGCTTTTACGCTCAGGTTTTAGGCCTAACAAATCAATATTATCGACATGACCTGCCAAAAATAATGCTTTTTGTATCTGTTTAAGCGTTTTTAGCGTAATGCCTTTTTTACCCCAATTGTTTTCCTTAACAATATTAAACGCCGCTTTAATGGTGCCAGAGGAGCCAATGGAGACCTCCCACGTTTCATCAAGGTAATCGTCTTGGATACTGAGGAGCTCTAAACGTGCAGCGGTAACCGCTTTCTGAAAATTCGACTTGTTAATCGTGCCATCATCAAAGAAACGTTGCTTGAAACTTACACACCCCATGTGAAGACTTTCCGTTAATATTGGTTCTAGTTGTTTACCAATAATAAACTCTGTACTGCCACCACCGATGTCAACCACTAAGCGTTTGGCATCACCATGATCCATGGTTCTGGAAACGCCAACATAAATAAGACGCGCCTCTTCTCGACCAGCGATAATTTCAACTGGGTGACTCATAATATCCATCGCTTTGCCAATAAAGTCATAACGATTCTTGGCAACCCTCAGTGCATTCGTCCCAACCACTCGAACAGAGCCTGGCGGCATGTCTTCAATAACTTGTGCGAACTGAGCAAGGCAATCCAAACCTCTCTGCTGCGCGGCATCGTCTAAACGTTCATCAACCAATCCTGCGGCCAGCTGAACTTTTTCCCCAAACTCTCCGGTGATACGTAACTGCCCATGGGTAACTTGAGCCACAACCATATGAAAGCTATTCGACCCAAGATCGATAGCCGCTATTTTTTCAAAGGGAAAGTCATGAGATTGTTGCAAAAAGAGTGATTGCATTCAAAAAGCCTTATCTTGCAGGAGTCTTAATATGGACAAGAGTATATCAGTTACTTGCCTATGTCATTGGCAACAAAACCCTAAAAACAGCCGTCTTTTAAAGGATTTTTTAATGAATTTTCCGGTTTTTTCCCGAAAATCAAGCGTCATTAATGCACTAAAAGTAAAAAAACAACCTCTGAAAACCTTATAAAACCTATCTTTGATCAAAAAATTATCAGAAAATGTTTTTTTCCTAAGTTTCACTATAGACCTCGCCTTTAAGTCGAACTATAGTATGGATGGTCTTAACAGTGATAAAGCAGTAATCAAATCACGTTTAGATTCCAATCAAATTGTTTCGCGCTGTATTGGCTTTTGGCCCTACCCGGGCTAGTTTAAACCAGAACACACTTCTAACCATGTTGTTTTGCGTTTTGGTGCCGAGTAGCTGATACATTGTAAAATACTTCCAGACACAAATTATTGTTACTAAATTATTAACTCTAATTCCGTCAATTTTCCTCAATTGAGCTAATACAAAACCCATTTATGAACCTTACCGACTTAAAACAGAAATCAGTACACGAACTTTTAGAAATCGCATCAGAAATGGGCCTAGACAATATGGCTCGTTCTCGCAAACAAGATGTTATTTTCTCGATCCTAAAGCGTCATGCGAAAGGTGGGGAAGACATTTATGGCGACGGTATCTTAGAGATTCTACAAGATGGCTTTGGCTTCCTACGTTCACCTGACTGCTCATACTTGGCAGGCCCGGACGATATTTATGTTTCACCAAGCCAAATTAGACGCTTTAATCTTCGCACAGGCGACACTATTGCCGGCAAGATTCGTCCACCAAAGGATGGCGAACGCTACTTCGCGCTTTTAAAAGTGAATGAAATCAACTTTGATAAGCCAGAAAGCGTTCGTAATAAAATTCTTTTTGAAAACCTAACGCCTTTATTTCCTGATGAACGTCTATTGATGGAAGCAGGAAACGGTTCTACTGAAGATGTCACTTCACGTATTATTGATCTTGTTGCTCCTATGGGTAAGGGTCAGCGTGCTTTGGTCGTTTCTCCGCCAAAAGCGGGTAAAACATTCATGCTGCAAAACATCGCAAACGCCATCACTCGTAACAACCCTGAATGTGATTTGATTGTATTACTGATCGATGAACGTCCTGAAGAAGTGACAGAAATGTCTCGTACCGTTCGTGGTGAAGTGGTTGCCTCTACCTTTGATGAGCCACCAACTCGCCATGTTCAAGTGGCTGAAATGGTAATCGAGAAAGCAAAACGCCTTGTCGAACATAAACGTGACGTTGTTATTCTACTAGACTCCATCACTCGTTTGGCTCGTGCCTACAACACCGTCATTCCTTCTTCAGGTAAAGTATTGACCGGTGGTGTTGATGCCAACGCATTGGAACGCCCAAAACGCTTCTTTGGTGCCGCACGTAACATTGAAGAAGGCGGAAGTTTGACCATCATCGCGACGGCGCTTGTTGATACAGGCTCTAAAATGGATGAAGTTATCTTTGAGGAATTCAAAGGTACGGGTAACTCCGAATTGCATCTTGACCGAAAAATCGCTGAAAAGCGCACGTTCCCTGCGATTAACATTCGTCGTTCTGGTACTCGTCGTGAAGATTTATTAACGTCTGAAGATGAACTTCAACGCATGTGGATTCTTCGTAAGCTATTGAATCCTATGGAAGATGTTGCCGCTACGGAATTCCTCATTGACCGCTTGAAAGTCACTCAAACAAACGATGAGTTCTTCCAGTCAATGAAAGGCAAAAACAAATAAGTAGACATTGCCGCAGCAAGAAGTCTGCAATAAAAAAGCCACTTCATGAAGTGGCTTTTTTTTACTTATATGACCAACGTATTGCATTATCAATGTTCGCCCACTTTTCACTAAGAGTAGTACGACTTAATATCGGAGCCGTCACATGAAAGAGATTACCGCGAAGGTAAACACCGTTGAACTTATTAACAAAGATGTCTACCAAATTAACCTACAAGTAGATGACCTATCTTTCTCAGCAGGTCAGTACCTAATGGTAGTATTACCAACCGGTGAACAGGTTCCTTACTCTATTGGCAGCGCCCCACACGAATTGCCTCAGGTGATTTTGTATATTCTTGTTTCTGACGTGGCATCATTGGCCAATAAAGTCGTTGAATACATCAAGTCAAATGCCGAAATTACAATAAAAGCACCAGGCGGCGACTGCCACTCCCATAATCCCGTTTTAGATTCGAATCCAGAACATATTTTACTCATCGCCGGCGGAACGGGTTTCTCTCAAATAAAAAGCGTATACAGCGATTTGGTTGAGAAAAACTTTCAAGGTAACGTGTCTTTTTATTGGGGACTCAGAAGCGCAGAAGATGTCTTTGCTCAAGAATGGTTAGAAGAAGCCCATAAATACTCACCGTTCACACTAGACGTCATCGTGAACGAAGAAAGTGACCAGTGGCACGGAAGAAGCGGCTGGTTATATGAAGCCATTCTGAACGATCACCCGGATCTAAGCAATTGCGTGGCGCTCATCAGTGGTTCAGTAAACATGGTATACGGCACACTGGATCAATTAGAGTCCAAAGGCTTGAACAAAGATCGTTGTTTTTCTGATGTTTTTGCTTATGCACCACATCCAGGAAAATAGACGCCTTCGATAAAAAAGCATTTAAAAAGGGAGGCAATCTGACATTGCCTCCCTTTTTAAATAACGTAATCGTTATGATTAAGCAGCATGCTTACAAATTGATTGCCATAGCGTAGTAATACTTTCTTGATCCGACTCAGTCACACCTTCTGCCTCTAGTGTTTCTTGCAGAACCCCGCTAAAGGCTTGATCGAATTCATTTTGACCTTCGCCTTCAACACTACTGTGCAAACCTAAAAGCCCCAAAAGATAAGCGCAATAAAAAAGTTGATCGCCTTCTTCAGCACCATGTTCAATTTCTCGTAATCTGTCACACAATTGATCTGCGCGCTCAGCAAAATTCATTGTCATATTAAGTCTCAAAGTTAGTTCTTTTATTGGCCGTTAAAAATACAAAAAAGCCGGGGAAATGACCCAGCTTTTTTATGTATAGCGAAATCGCTTATTTTAAGGCTTTAACTCTAGTGTCGCCAAAGTATGAGCACGGATAGAGAGTAATAAATCCGTATTCTCTACCAAGGATTCTCCATAAGAAGGCACCATTACTTTCATTTTGGTTTGCCAATCTGTCGAAGCGAAACGGTCATGGAAACAACGTTCCAAAATACCAATCATGGTATTTACTGTCGTTGATGCGCCAGGCGACGCGCCAAGTAAAGCCGCCAATGAACCGTCTTCGGTCGTAATGGCTTCTGTTCCGAACTCCAGCTTTCCACCCGTTTCTTCGTCTTTTTTGATGATTTGAACTCGTTGCCCAGCGTACGCAAGCTCCCAATCTTCATCCTTTGCATCCGGAAAAAACTGGCGCAAAGAGTTGCAACGATCTTTATGAGATTGCATCACTTCACTAATCAAGTAACGCGTCAAATCCATATTGTTTTTACCAACACTCAGCATTGGTTTTATGTTGTCAAATCGCACACTTTTAGGCAGGTCAAAAAACGAACCTGTTTTCAAAAACTTCGTCGTAAAACCAGCAAATGGGCCAAACAATATGGCTTTCTTACCATCAATGATGCGTGTGTCCAAATGGGGAACAGACATTGGAGGCGCACCGATTGGCGCCGCGCCGTAGACCTTGGCAAAGTGCTGCTCAACCAATTCTGGCTTCTCGCAGACTAACCATTGACCACTAACAGGGAAACCACCAAAGCCTTTACCTTCCTTCACTTCTGCTTTTTGCAGAAGAGGTAACGCACCACCGCCCGCGCCTAGGAAAACAAATTTTGCGTCAATAACTTTACGCGCGCCATTTTGCTCAATGTCAACATCCCATCGACCATCGGCTTTTTTCTTTAATGCTTTTACTTCGGTGTTTAGGCTCAGCTCAAAGTTATCCAGCCCTTCTAAGTGCTTACTCATATTACGAGCAATGGCACCAAAGTTCACATCGGTACCATGCTCTACACGTGTGGCAGCAAGTGGTTCGCTATCGTCACGGTTATTCATAATAAGAGGCATCCACTCTTTCATTTTTTCACGGTCTTCCGTGTATTGCATTTCTTTGAAAGCTGGGTGTGCACTCATGGCAACATGGCGTGCTTTTAACATATTGACGTTACGTTCACCCCATACAAAACTTTGATGAGGTACGCGGTGTATAAACTCTTGAGGAGCAGGCATTAAACCTTGCTCAACAAGGTAGGACCAAAATTGCAGGCTGATTTCAAAAGCAGCGTTAATATTAACGGCCTTATCTATATTAACGGAGCCATCATCATTTTCAGACGTATAATTGAGTTCGCAATATGCAGCATGGCCCGTTCCCGCATTGTTCCAGCCATCTGTACTTTCTTTTGCAATACCACCCAATCGCTCAACCATCATCATGGTCATGCTAGGGTCTAATTGCTTTAGTAACACTCCTAAGGTGGTGCTCATCGCACCGCCTCCGACTAGTAAAACGTCTACAGAATTTGAGGTCATATGATTTCGCCGTGTCATAGCCAATTGTGAATTGGAGAGTGATTTAGAAAGACGGCTTTTGGCCAACAACCTGTGCTTTAGAAAACACGGCTTTACTTTCCTCTCGCCCTCTTCAGAAGGCCTTAAGTGCAGAGGATGTTTAAAAAACAAACAACTCAAAAGGTTCTGATTAGGTGTACGATGATTATACGGATTTTGAAGACAATGTCTTGAGACCTTAGTATAAGAATGTGGATATATTCATACCTAGAATATCAAGGTAATGGGGATTTTATTGACTTTAGCAGCATGAAAGGCGATGTTAACGACAGTAATAAAAAACCTGCTTCTATTTAGCCAGTATATTTAAAAACTAATGTTCAGTATAAATATCCGAAATCTTCTCATAATGAACCAAACGGGGATATGACGATGAAAGCACAAGATATCATGGTTACCAATGTCATTTGCGTGGATATGGACGACCGCTTACCCAATGTGCGGAAAACCATGGCAAGCCATGAATTTCACCACCTTCCTGTCACAGAAAAAGGCAAGCTTGTCGGTATCATTTCAGACAGAGATCTTTTGCGTTTTATTAGCCCATTTATTGACAGTGCATCTGAACAACCCAGAGATTTAGACACGTTAAACCATGCCGCCCATCAAGTCATGACACGCCAACCTATTGCGGTAAAAGCAAACACATCAATAGAAGAGATTGTTGCTTGGTTTAAGCGAGTGGACATATCTTGTCTGCCCGTTATCGATGAGCAAGAACAGGTCATAGGCATTATTTCGTGGCGTGATTTGATTAACCACGCCACATTTTAGCGTTAATGTGTTTTCGCTTGATCGCCTAACAAATCCGCCAGTTCATCTTCGGTAAATTCGTACTTTTCCGCACAAAACTGACAATCAACCATCACACTACCTTGCTCAATCAAAAGCTCACGAATTTCTTCCGAGCCAAGTGACATAACAGCGTCCAGCGTACGCTGACGAGAACACGAACAACCAAACTGCATTGGTTTAGTATCGTAAAGACGAACCTCTTCTTCATGATACAAACGATGCAGTAAAACCTCCGTTTCAAGACCAAGTAACTCTTCTTCTTTAACGGTAGAAGCCAACTGCGTAAAACGTTCCCACGCGTCTTCATCGCCTTCTTTCGCCTGCTCAAGCGGTAATCGTTGTAAGAATAAACCGCCACACTGAGCACCATTCGCTGCCAACCACACTCGGCTAGGCAATTGCTCAGATTGAGAGAAGTACTGTTCAAGGCATTCGGATAAAGTATCGCCCACTATTTCGACAATCCCTTGATAACGCTGACCATTGCGCGGTTGAATCGTAATGGCTAGATAACCTCCATCTAACACGTCTTTTAAAGAAAACGTGTCTGGAATATCTTGGTTTTCATCCCATTGTGCAATGCCGCGAAGATTTTGATTTTCATCACACTCCGTCATCAAGGTCGACAAAAAACCATTGCCTTTCGCTTGAATCGATAGCACGCCATCAATTTTAATAATGTCACGCAACAACGCGATCGCGGCGACGAATTCACCAAGAAGCTTTTCCAGCGATAACGGGTATTGTTTGCGCTTAATGATTTCTTGATAAGCACTGTTCAATAACACCCGCTCACCGCGGACATTGGTATTATCGAATGAAAAACGCTGTATTTCATTTATGGTTACATTATTCACAAATCACACCTTTCTCAGACAAACGGCCTGAGTAAAAAATTTCAAATTAAGATTACTGTCATTTTACCCTTGAGCGGGTCAATCATCCAATTTAAAAACGTCATTAACTGGGGATTTGTACTTGGAATATGCACGCTTGCTATTTCGTTTACGCGAACAGCACTCTAAAATGTTCAGCATTGCATTCAACCATGAAGCACCTAATTTTATTCCTCATGATAGAGGTAAGAGATTCTTAGTTTTTATGATCCAGTTTTCTGAAGTTAGCTTACAACGCGGCACTCAATTCTTATTGGAAGACGCCGACCTTACTATTTTTGAAGGCCAAAAAATCGGCCTAATTGGCGCAAACGGTGCCGGTAAATCGTCTTTATTTGCCATGATCAAAGGCGAGCTCCACGCCGACACAGGCGAAGTCATTCTCCCAGGGCAGCGCCGTATTTCCTTCATGGCACAAGAAGTGGAGGAAACACAGCGATCGGCACTGGACTATTGCTTAGACGGCGACGATAGACTGCGAACAATAGAAAAGAACATCGCTAAATCGCAAGCTAACGGTGACGACCATGCTCATGCAAGCTGGCTAGGCGAATTTGAAAACGCGCAAGGCTACACCGCCCAATCACGAGGCGAAACACTGCTTCAAGGATTAGGTTTCAAAATGGCCGATATGCAAAGGCCTGTATCGGACTTTTCTGGTGGTTGGCGAATTCGTTTGAATCTGGCGAAAGCTTTAATGTGCCCTTCCGATGTGCTTTTGCTCGATGAGCCGACAAACCATTTGGATTTAGACGCCGTCATGTGGCTTGAAAACTGGCTTCGCCAATACCCTGGCACCCTCGTTTTGATTTCCCATGACCGAGACTTTCTTGATGGTATTTGCAGTCATATCGTTCACCTCTATCAGAAGAAACTTACCCTTTATAAAGGCAACTACTCTGACTACGAACGCCAGCGTGCCGAACACCTCGCTCAGCAACAAGCGAACCATGAAAAACAGGTAGAGAAACGCGCCCATCTACAACAATACGTCGATCGTTTTCGCTTTAAGGCGGATAAAGCCAAGCAAGCACAAAGTCGTCTTAGAATGTTGGAAAAGATGGAGATCATTGGGCCTGCTCATATTGACTCTCAATTTGAGTTTTCTATTCCCGTGGCGGAAAAAACGTCACAATTATTGATCAATCTATCGCAAGCGGATCTAGGTTACACATCCGACACTGGTGTGGAATCCGTGCAACTTGGCAATAGTAACTTCGCCCTTCGCGATGGTCAGCGCATTGGATTACTTGGTCCAAACGGCGCGGGTAAATCAACGCTAATCAAATCCATCGTCGGCGAGATATCGGTTTTATCAGGCGAAAAAGTCACCGGAGAAAATCTAAAAATCGGTTACTTCTCTCAACACCAATTGAGTGCATTAGACTTAGAAGCGTCACCACTTCTTCACATACAACGATTGTCGCCAAAAGTCCTAGAAAGTGACATTCGCCGTTATTTAGGTGGATTCGGATTTGTGGGTGATGACGCACTCAGAGCCGTGAAAGGTTTTTCTGGTGGTGAAAAGGCCAGACTCGCCTTATCTCTTATCGCGTGGACGAAGCCCAATCTTCTTGTACTCGATGAGCCAACAAACCATCTCGACATAGACATGCGCCAAGCGCTAACAGAAGCGTTGCAAGAATTCCCTGGTTCCATTTTGCTGGTTTCCCACGATCGTCATTTACTTAACAGCACCGTCGATGAGTTTTATCTCGTCGCAGACAATCAAATCCAAGCCTTTGACGGAGATCTTCCGGCCTATCATGCTTGGTTACAAGCAAGACAAGCCAGTGCCGCACAAGTGGAGAAAGGCGAATCAAACATAGCAAAAGTGGATAAAACGGATCGCAAAGAAGAGCGACGCAAAGCCGCAGAAATGCGTGAGAAACTGCGCCCGCTTCGTAAACAAATCGAGAAACATGAAAAAGCTGTGCAAACAGCGCAAGATCATCTCGACAAAATTTCAGGGGCGATGTCCGATTCATCGCTTTATGAAGCAGAGCAAAGAGAAAAGCTGCAAGGTTTATTGAACGATGAAACCAAATGGAAAAAATCGCTCGCAGAAAGTGAAGAGGCTTGGTTTGAAGCACAAGAAGAATTAGAAGAAGCGGAAGCTCTCTTATGATAAGCCGGTAAAAAGGACTCATAACAGAAGGTCTGTTAAGAACACGTAAAGTATTGCGTTAGCACAAAGCTTTTAAACGTCGACTGACTTAATATTGTCATAATTGTCACGTAAATTCATACCCAGCGAACAGGAGCGATATTGGATGACATTTCCATACACTCGTATGCGCCGCATGCGTAAAAATGATTTTTCTCGCCGACTTATGCGTGAGCATCGTCTAACAACAGACGATCTAATCTATCCAATGTTTATTCTTGAAGGTAGCAAGATCCGCGAAGCCATTCCTTCTATGCCAAATATCGATCGTGTTTCTATCGATTTACTTCTGGAAGAAGCCAAAGAACTGGTCGAACTAGGCATTCCTACGATTGCATTATTTCCGGTTATCTCTGGCGATAAAAAATCCCTACTAGCGGAAGAAGCCTATAACCCAAATGGGTTGGTACAACGTGCTGTTCGAGCGCTTAAAGACGCGCATCCTGAGCTAGGTGTGATTACCGATGTTGCATTAGACCCTTATACCACGCACGGACAAGATGGCATCATCGATGACTCTGGTTATGTGTTAAATGACATCACCGTCGATACGCTTGTGAAACAAGCACTATCCCACGCGAAAGCCGGCGCGGATGTTGTCGCGCCCTCAGACATGATGGATGGCCGCATTGGTGAAATTCGAGAAGAGCTCGAAGCCGAAGGGTTCATTAATACATTAATCATGGCGTATGCCGCCAAATACGCTTCTGCGTATTACGGTCCATTTCGTGACGCGATTGGTTCCAGCGGAAACCTGGGTAAAGGCAACAAATTTACTTATCAAATCGATCCTGCTAATTCAAACGAAGCCATTCGTGAAGTGATGCTCGATTTGGACGAAGGTGCCGATATGGTCATGGTAAAACCTGGTATGCCGTATCTAGACATTGTTCGTCGCGTAAAAACAGAATTGGAAGTACCAACCTTTGCCTACCAAGTCAGTGGAGAATATGCCATGCACATGGCGGCATTCCAGAATGGTTGGCTCGATAAAGACACGGTTATGATGGAGTCGCTCTTGGCCTTTAAACGCGCTGGCGCTGACGGCATCCTGACTTATTTTGCAAAAGACGCAGCACGCCTGCTTAAAAACTAAAAATTCGCCACTTATCGCACAAATAAACGAATAGAATCGGTGACCAGCAGGCTGCGTTGGTGTAATTTGTTATGACATGCCTACATAAGTAGGCAATAAGAACAAAGATACCAACAATATAATTAAACGGTATTTGGAGATAATAGGAACACATGTCTGAGCAGTCTGCGAACGAAATAGAAAAAAAAGAATCGTCCTCTAATCGGCCAATTGAACTCGATGCTGAACTCGTTTTAGAACCCATACCGGAGCAACCGCAAGATCCTACCAAAATAGCCATTGAGGAGCGCATACCGGAAGAAATAGACTTGGCTGACCCTGAGCTGTATTTCAACCGCGAATTAAGCCATTTGCAATTCAATGCTCGCGTACTCGAACAGGCAATGGATGAGAACCATCCGGTCTTAAACAGATTGATGTTCTTGTGTATTTTCAGCTCAAACATGGACGAATTTTTTGAAATCCGCGTTGCGGGTTTAAAAAGCCAACTTGAATACAGCCGCGAGAAAAACGGTCCGGATGGCATGCACCCTAAAAAAGTCTTAGGGTTAATCAGCGAACAAGCTCATAAACTTGTTCGCCGCCAATACCGCATTCTGAATGATATTATTTTGCCTAAGCTTGCGACGGTAAATGTAAACTTTATTCGCAGAACGGTTTGGAATGAAAAACAAGCCACTTGGGTGAAGCGCTATTTTCGCGACAATGTGCTCCCTATTATCAGTCCGATTGGTCTTGATCCTGCACATCCATTTCCTCGGCTCGCCAACAAAACCTTTAACTTTGTTGTTGAGCTAGAAGGCCGTGATGCTTTTGGCCGTGAAAATGGGTTAGCGATTGTACCTGCACCCAGTTCATTACCGCGACTGGTAAAACTGCCTGATGATGTTTGTGAAGGTGGAGACAATCTTGTTTTTTTATCGTCTATTATTCATGCCCATGCAGACCAGCTATTCCCTGGAATGACGGTAAAAGGCTGTTTCCAATTCCGCCTAACTCGAAATGCAGACCTAGAGGTAGACTCAGATGACATTGGGGTCGATTTGGCTGGCGCTCTGCGTACCGAATTGCAAAGTCGACATTATGGCAGCTCGGTACGATTAGAGATTGCTGATAATTGCCCCGCGCATATTGTTGACTCTTTGCTAAAACAATTTGATTTAGAACAGCAAGATTTGTATCGCATTGATGGGCCAGTTAACTTAAGTCGTCTTATGGCGGTCCTTGAATTAGTCGATCGCCCAGACTTAATGTACCCTCCTTTTTCTCCTGGTTTACCCAGAAAACTGGCCAGTTCTGGTGGCTTGTTTGAGGCGATTCGCCAACGCGACTATCTGCTAATGCATCCGTTTGAAAGCTTTTCACCAGTCATAGATCTATTAAGTGAGGCGGCTAAAGACCCAAGTGTTGTGGCAATTCGTCAAACACTCTATCGAACTGGCGCCCGCTCTCCTATTGCTAACGCGCTAGTAGAAGCGGCTCGTAACGGCAAAGAAGTGACGGTCGTCATTGAATTAAGAGCCCGCTTTGACGAAGCCGAAAACTTAGCCTTGGCAAGCCGCTTACAAGACGCTGGTGCAATTGTTGTTTATGGCGTTGTTCGCCACAAAACACACGCCAAAATGATCTTGATCGTACGCAGAGAAGGCTCAGACCTAACTCGATACGTACACTTAGGAACAGGTAACTATCACGCGGGCAATGCAAGGCTTTATACCGATTACAGCTTCATGACTTGCAATAAAGACATTGGCGACGATGTTCATCGTGTCTTTCAGCAATTGACAGGAATGAGCAAAGAATTAAAGGTCAAAAAATTATTGCATGCACCGTTTACATTACGTGATCGCCTGCTTGAAATGATCAACCGTGAAGCAGAGAATGCACAGAAAGGCGAACCGTCTCGTATTATTATTAAGGTAAACGCCTTAACCGAACAAAAGCTCGTTCAAGCCCTCTATAAAGCATCACAAGCTGGCGTGAAAATCGACTTAATTATCCGAGGCATTTGCACCCTCCGCCCAGGTATCAAGGGAATATCTTCTAATATTCGAGTTCGTAGTATTATAGGTAGGTTCCTAGAGCACACGCGTGTTTATTACTTTTATAACAATCGTAACCCTCAGGTATATCTATCCAGCGCGGACGGTATGGATCGAAACTTAAACAACCGAATCGAAGTGGCTTTCCCACTGCAAGATTACAAACAAACTCGACGTGTTAAGAAGGAGCTTGAGTATTATTTAACAGACAATACTCAAAGTTGGATTCTACAGAGTGATGGGTCCTATCAACTTTCGAAACCACGAAAAGGCGAATACCGTAGCGCTCAACGCCTGCTGCTAAGTGAATTAGCAGACAATACCCGCTAATGATTTCACCTTATCTATACACAAAGTCCAGTATCATGCTGGGCTTTTTTGTGCATAAAACTAACGTTTATCCCCAAACAAGCAAGACGATCAGATCCTTTCAAGAATCAAAATCAACACAACTAAATGGTACCAAAAATAGCTTCAGTACGTGGGCGTTTTCACTCAAGGACTTCCCCTGAGCCGTTTTCTCAGCCCCTTTTATCAGCCACTTATTTCAGACGTAAAAA
>NZ_AYOZ01000035.1 GCF_000508165.1 Marinomonas profundimaris
GTCGAACGGCAAATGCAGCAACTTGGTTCCGAACTATTGGGGTCAGATGAAAATTTAATCCATCTGACTCGGTTTCCTACCGCGCTTTCTTGGCGTCACTCGCCTACCCGTTAGCTTCTCAACCTCCTCTTTAAAACGTTGGCAATTGATTGGGGTCAGATGAAAATTAAGCTCTCTGGCTAGGCTTCAACAACAATCGGGGTCAGATGAAAATTTAATCTGTCTGACTCGACTTTCGACCTCGCTGCATAGGCGTCACTCACCTACCCGTTAGTTTCTCGATCTCCTCTTTTTTAAAGCAATCGTTTCACAGCACCATATCTGAATGCGTAGCGGATCGAATCCGTCCGAGCTCTTCTTCTGGGATGTGGCATTTGAATAAAGCTTGATAACGCTTCGCTCGCGTTTCCTGCTGAAAGCTAAGCTTCACTGGCAAAACTATAAATCTTCTATTTTCATCTGCCCAATTTCACCAATTTTATAAAAAGACTTGCCCTTTTCTGATAATGTGCTTTAGATAACATAAGCTGTGCTAATAATGAAAAAATAGGGCAAATTATGTTGATAACATCAAACTCTTCCACCAATAACATTGACGTTATCCAGCGTAACAACGTCAAAATTTCTGGACAAGGAAACCAAGCGATTGTTCTGGCCCACGGTTTCGGGTGCGATCAATCCATGTGGAGTTATCTACTCCCTCACCTAGAATCCAACTATACGGTGGTCTGCTTCGACTATGTGGGCAGCGGCCAATCTCAATTAAGTCTTTACGACCCTGAACGCTACGCTAAGCTCGAAGGCTATGCCCTTGACGTAATCGAATTGCTTGAGGGTTTGTCGATGTCCTCTGTCATCTTCGTGGGCCATTCGGTTAGCAGTATGATCGGCTTATTGGCATCGTTAAAACGCCCAGAATTGTTCGCATCGTTAATTATGGTTTGCCCTTCACCCTGCTTTTTGAATATTGGCGAAGAATACCAAGGGGGATTCGAACGCGAGGATTTAGAAGAGCTGATCAACCTAATGGATAAAAATTACATTGGGTGGGCTAATTATCTGGCTCCACTTGTCATGGGCACAGGTCACAGCGAAGAATTAACAACACATCTTACTAACAGCTTTTGCTCAACGGATCCCACATATTCTAAGCCATTCGCTAAGGCAACCTTCTTTTCCGACTACCGCCACTTGCTTAGCGAATCAAAGCACCCTTGTTTAATTTTGCAGAGTGAAAACGACTCCCTAGCATCCTTAGACATCGGGCAGTATGTTCACCAACATTTACCTCACTCGTCGCTGGAAGTAATCCACGCAACCGGACACTGCTTACACATGACGCATCCAGAAACTGTCTCAGTCTATATCGAACGCTTTATTACTCAGCAGGTCAAGAAGTGAAGCCACCGTCTTTTCCCTGTGGATTGTTAATCAGTGATTTGAGAACGAGAAAAATCGAGTACGCTAATGACTTCTTTGCGGAACGCTTTGGTTTCGCCCCTTTAGAATTATCGGGGAACGACGTGGCAAATTTATTCACTAAAGCTAGTGAAATCCTATTTGAAAGCTACCTTTACCCCTCTTTAATCAAAGAGGGGTTTCTTGATGAAACGCAGGCAGTTATCCTGACGGCAAACAAAACACGAACGTCAGTCACGCTTAACACTCGCCTCTCTCATGACGATAAAGTCTATTGGTCTCTGTTCATATCAGAGAAACGGGATAAGTTGTATCAAGAGCTGATCACCACGCGGGACGAATTAGAACAACAAACCAAAAATCTAACCAAACTCTCTAGCGTAGACGATCTCACCGGTCTGCTGAATCGGCGTGAAGCTACGCGTCGAATACACGATTTAATGGGCGAAGCGAGTTATCTGCACCCACTGACCATATTGTTGATCGACATTGATCACTTTAAGAAAGTCAACGACACCTATGGACATCAAACAGGCGATCTAATATTAAAGCAGGTTGCTCAACGTCTTGAGGCAAACTTTCCGGAGAATCACGTTATTTGTCGATGGGGTGGTGAAGAGTTTCTCATCGCTTTAGCAAATACCGATATGCAAACCGTCATCATGTTTGACAAAACATTCCACCAAGACCTGCATCGCGTGACGCTAAATGACTATCATCTCAAGGTCAGCATCGGTGTCGCAGAATATACAGGGCAGCATTTAGAAATCACCTTAGAACGGCTCATTCATCAAGCCGATATCGCCTTATACGAAGCAAAAAACAGCGGTCGCAACAAAACCTGCTTCTTCAGACAGTTAGGGATAGATGAAAATCACGCCTTCTAATCCTGTTATCTTACGCGCTTTCTTGGCGTCACTCGCCTACCCGTTAACAATTAGGGTCAGAAGAAAATTAATCGCATCGGAATCCATCAACTTCGTTTTTTGTAGTCGAACAATTGGGGTCCGAACAATTGGGGTCAGATGAAAATTACAACAGTTGGGGTCAGATGAAAATTACAACAATTGGGGTCAGATAAAAATTAACCCATAAAACGAAAAAGCCATGCTAAGCATGGCCTTCTACTTCGTATGTCTTCGGTGGGCTGCCTAAGCAGGGATATCCGAAGCTTTCACTGGCTATGCTAGTGAAAATAAGTATATTTTTCAATAGAACTAAATCATCACTAGCTAGTTAAGTGCGATTCAATTTTGTCTTTCATCAACTCTACTTCTTGTATGATGCCATCGACAAATTTGTCTACGGACTCAAACAATTGGGGTCAGATGAAAGTTTAATCCATCTGACTTGGTTTTCTACCGCGTTTTCTTGGCGTCACTCGCCTACCCGTTAA
>NZ_AYOZ01000036.1 GCF_000508165.1 Marinomonas profundimaris
CTTTTCTTATCTTGATACATATAGAAACATTGAGATTTTCAAAAAGTGATATAAATCCAGTGGTGTCAAGGGTTTAAAGGTAATTTGACAGGGAAAAACCCCGTCTGCTATTATTAAGTTACCACACCAAATAATAGATAGCTAGAGAACTAGCGGCAGAAGGGGTTTTTTCTTTGTTTTATTCATCTGAATCGAATTATACCATCCTCGAGGATAAAACCGCAACAGGTAAAAAGCGGGATTGGAAGGGGAAAAAGGTGAGATCGTCGCTTATGGCGGCTCACTATGAAGGACTTGAAAAGCGTACCGGTGCGCCTTACTACGGAAAAAAGGCAGAGAAAGTATGTGATTGTGCGGAATGTCTTGCGTTTAAGAGGGATCGAGAAACGGGCAGACTACGATTATATCAAGCCTATTTTTGTAAAGTGAGGTTATGCCCTATGTGTGCGTGGCGAAGGTCATTGAAAATTGCTTATCACAACAAATTGATCGTTGAAGAAGCCAATCGGCAATATAAGCCAGCATGGATATTTCTCACGTTGACAGTAAAAAACGTTGAGGGTGATGATCTGAAACAGACCATTTCGGATATGATGAAAGGTTTTAATAGATTGATGAAATATAAAAAAGTTGATTCTGCGGTGCGTGGGTATTTCAGAGCTTTAGAGATTACGAAAAATCATGAAGAAAATACATATCATCCGCATTTTCATGTGTTAATACCTGTTCGTACTAATTACTTTGGTAAGAACTATATTAATCAAAAAGAATGGACAAGCCTTTGGAAAAGAGCAATGAAATTGGATTACACACCTATTGTGCATGTGCAGAGGGTCAAAGGTAAAAAGGGAATCGATGCGGAAGCGATTGAAAAAGAAGTACGCAAAGAAATGGAAGAACAGAAAGCTATTTTAGAGATTTCTAAGTATCCAGTGAAAGACACTGATGTGATACGTGGGAATGAAGTGACCGAGGAAAATTTGGATACGGTCTATTATTTGGATGATGCGTTAAATGCCAGGCGGTTGATCGGCTACGGCGGGATCTTGAAAGAGATTCATAAGGAACTGAATTTGACGGACGCCGAGGACGGGGATCTTGTCAGAATTGAAGAAGATGAAGACGAGGTAGCTAATGAGACGTTCGAGGTTATGGCGCATTGGCATGTAGGAATTAAGAATTACATAATTAATTAAATAAAGCAGACAATTTTGTCTGCTTTATTTTTATACAATCCATAAGATAATTTCTGCTAGAGAATCAGCAGTTTTTGAAGGTACTCCTGCTTTTTTCAAGGCTTTTACTAGAGCGCCTTTTGATGCACTATTCAGTCTTTCTGTGGCATATGCAATTTTTCTTGCATATTTGTCTACCAGTTTAGCTTTTGATGGAGATAGAGGTTTGATGGCCCATTTAAGAGCTTTTCCTCCGACTCTACATACCCATCCAAATGCTTTTATTGCTTTAAGAGAATGACCAACAATACCATTAGTATGTACTTGCCCATTTTGGTTTAATTGGTTATAAGTGTTAAATTCGCGAGTTTGTGATGCGAATTTAATAAATGCTTTAGAATCTTCTAGTGTGCTAGGAGTTTTATGTGTTTCTATATATTTCTCTAATGAGTTTGGCAATGAGTTACTTGCAATTTGTGTTGTGGGTTGAACTGTTTGGTCTTGTTCAGCAGCTGAAGCAGATGACGCAAAACCACTAAATCCTGAAATGATAAGGGCTGTAGCTGTAAGTGTTACTACACTTTGAGAAAATCTTTTTTTAGTAAATTTCATTTTAATCCTCCTATTTTTTTGATATTTTAACCAAGTAATATAATACCATAAAAGAGAGGAATTGTTACACATGAGTAAAAAAAATAAAAAAGAAAAATATTCAACTGGAGACCATGTATTTGCGATTTTAATTGTTTTTCTTATGTTTGTTTTTATTATTTCTTCACCTTTTTTGATATTTTTAGGTGTATTTAAATTCGTGTCTTTGTTCCCCTATATTTCTATCAATACAACTAGTACCTTTGATTCTGTTTTAGCTTTATTTAAGTTTTTTTTCCTTACAGTAGTAGTGGTTGGAGTTGTCGATATAGTATTCTCACAAATTTTGATGAAAAAAAAGGGTCCTTTCAATTTTGCTCTTGAAGCTGTGTTAATGTTTGTTGTGTTTTATCTTTATGTTTTAATTTATTCGTTTAACTCTCAAGATATTGTTATAAGGGATACAGGCGTGTTGTGGGTTTCTCTATTTTTATTTATTTTGTATTTGTTGTTTGCTCTGGTATATCCAGTTTCAAAAAGGATCTATGGGTTAATGATGAAAAAAATACAAGATAAAAATAATTGAAAATGTCGTTTAATAAAACGTTCCCAATTAGATTCTTAGAATAAAAAATTTATTATTCCATTGCGGTGTCCGCAAGCATTTTTTTTATTTTTCAGTACTTCGTTTTGAGGAATATTTTTGTGATAGAATCCGTTCACTGTGGAGGTGAATGTGATGACGATTGTAATTAATGTGATGGATTTAGGAGCATTC
>NZ_AYOZ01000037.1 GCF_000508165.1 Marinomonas profundimaris
CCAAAAGCCAAACGGATAGTGGTTTTGGCGTATGGGGGTAAAGGCATGGGGAAGTGTGTGGCGGCTGTTGAAACTCATGGATTAGCAAATGACGCCTAGGGGATTGCATCAGCTGATCAAAGTAAGTAATTGGGTTGGTTGATTTAGCTTAAAGCTGGGTGTGGTATTTTGTAAGCGAGCTATCGGTAGGAAAAGCAATGGCTGGATAGTGACAAGGCGAAATGAGAACCGACGCGTACAGAAATGCAGAGGCGTCGGTCATATTGGCTTGAAGATTATGTTTGGTGGCTTGTTTTGTCAATCAAAGCCCTGATTGCCCCATTCCTTGGGGCAGTGTAATTTCCTCTTATTCACCCTCTAAAGCTTGTGGTATCAAGTGTTGCCCCACTGTCCCAACTGCCCACGGTAAGTGAGCAAATGGGGGAGTTTGTTAGTTTCGCCTGATGGGCTTTTTCGGCATGCGGCTGCGTTTGCCATCGAAGAAGGCCAGTACTCTGAACCAATAGAGTGATTCTTCATAACCTAGGCTATACGTTGGGCGTGCAGGCGGAATGAGCCCCAGCTTGCGTCCTAGGCTGACAATCACGTAGAACGTGAGTTTTAGCGTCAGCCATGGAGCGAGTACCACCAATGTCGTCAGGCAATATCGGGTAAGTGTGTAGCCTACGCCATGAGATTGCTCGAGTAAGGCAATGCCAATACACCAGCCAAGGCCTGCCAGCATGGCTATTGGAAAGGTAATGGGGGCGAGTCGCATCATCAGTTGCATGTTAACGCCCTCCTGTGTTGTGCTGTGAAGGGTGCTCAAAGTTCACCAGCGGTTCGATCACATCAGCCACGGTTTGATGGGCAATACGGCGCTCTTCAAAGTAATCGTGGCGGTCGTAGATGCCCTCAACGCCTTTTAGCTTATGGTTAAGACAGCGTTCTGCCACGTTGCCTGCAATACCTAAAGAGGCGGCAAGGCTGCGAAAGGTGCGGCGTAAATCGTGTACGGTAAAGTGTTCAAGTTTGCCCATTTTATTGGGCGGCTGTTTTTTGCGCCCAGGCTCGCGACCAAAGAGTTTAGAAATTGCGCGGTTCAGTGTATCTGGCCCCATATGTGGACGATGGCTTGCTCGTCTGGCTGGAAAAACATAAGGCGAGCCACAAGCACGGATTTGCAGCTCGTTAAACCAAGCAATGGCTTGGCGCGGTAAGGGAATGCTGATTGGGACACCAGTTTTACTTCGTTCCTTGGGTAGGTCCCATACGCCCGTGGTTAAATCCATTTCACGCCACATGGCTTCGCACAATTCGCTTTTGCGCACACCCAACACCAAAAACAGGCAGCAAGCGAGGTAGTTGTCGCGGCCAAAGCTATTGATATGGGTATGAAACACGCTGAAGGCGTAGTGAATTTCCTCTTTGCTGAGCATCCTGTCTTTACTGGACTCCACGCCACCGGCATCGCCCACGGTAAATGCTGCGGCTGGGTTGTTCAGGGTTAAGTCGAGCTTTATCGCATGTCGAAACAGCTGCTTCATGTACATCAAGGTATCGTTGGCAATGGTAGGGCGGTTACTTTCTCGAATGCGCTCTAATACTTCGCGTACATGTGTTGGACGCACAGCTTGGATAGGAAGTTGACCAATCACTGGTGCAATTTCTTTGGTAAAAACACGTTTGGGTATATTTGGGTGCTTTAATCGGCGACTTAAGTCTTTGGCATACCAGTCTTGAAACAGCTGACTGACATTTTGAATCTCAGGGATGGTTTCAATAGCACGGATTGCTAATGGGTCTTCACCTTGCTGAAGTTGTAGCTGCATTTTAGACGATTCAAGTCGAGCCTCTGCTAAGGTCATACTTGGGTATTGGCCGAGCGTGGCTTCTCGTCGTCCGTTTAGGCTGGTATACCTTAGCATCCAATACGGCATGCCAGATTTTCTTACGCAAAAATATAAGCCGTTACCATCACTGTATTTTTTGTTTGCTGTTGCGGCGCGAGCATAAGACTGCACCTGAGTTGCGGTTAGTTTTGCCATCGTTTGTTACTCTATATTCCTAAGAAATCGTTAAAATTTGCTCACCATTGCCCACCACTGTTTGTTTATCGATTGGTTCGATAGTTGAGTGATTGAACAACCTGCAAGCAGCACGATAAGTGGAGATGGCATAAGGCGGTGGTGAGATAGATGCAAAAATCTGCTCACCAGATACCTTGACTTTTTGCTTATTGAGTCAAAAAAACAGGTCTTGCCCACCATTTTGCCCACCACTTAAACAGCAACTGGTAACGGACATCTGCAAACCGATTTGGACGGGAAAAATAAAAAAGCCCTGTATTTACAAGCAAATAACAGGGCTTCTAAGACATTCTTGGACGGGTAAAAAACCTATTCGATATTTTG
>NZ_AYOZ01000038.1 GCF_000508165.1 Marinomonas profundimaris
TGAATTAAGTTTCGTGTTTGTTTTGTGTTGTTTCGGAAAAGTGTGCACTCAAAAGGAGCGTTACTGTTTAAAAAATGGAGTGAAAAACATATGGCATGAGTCAATGGTAAGCGGAACGAAGTGAGCATTAAGGAGTTGACTCATTCACGACACCCAAAAGCCTGTTTATCAAACAAACCCCGTTTGTTTGCGCCTGCCGAAGGGGCATCCCCCGAAGATCGGGGGTAGGGGGTTTGAATATTTGCCATCCAACGTGCTAGCGTTGGCGGGTTTGGGCAGAGCCCAAGAAAGGCGGTTCGATGATGAAAATGACAAGAGAAAGTTTTGAAAAAGGCATGAGATATGCGAAAGCGACACACGCCATTGAAGGAATTTATCTTACAGCTGACGAGGAAGAATTATTATGGCAGCACGGATCTGGTCAGATCACAGATGAGAAGTTTGAGAAAAAAGCCCTTGAATTGGCTTATAAAGTGATACAATAGAGTTCTAGGCGGAAGGTGCGTAGCGGAAGACGACGGCAGTCGTCGAGTGGCAACGAAAAGCGAAGCACCGAGAGCCAAACGGGAATCCCCTATGCTAACAGGGGGGTAGTACGCAAGATGAAAATAAAACGTATAAAAAAACATGTCGTTCATTTTAAAAATGCCGTTGAGAGCGTTCAGATTCGATTCTGAGCGCTTTTATTTTTGTTCAGGTACTTGAAATGGGGTAATGCGTTAAAAACGCTTATAAGGGCTTTAAATGCGTTTTTTCGTTTTGTCTGCTGTCATGCTTTTTAAATTTGATGGCTAGATGCCGAGGAATTTTCAAAAGTGTTTGCGAGATGCCGAAAATTTTACATATCGAGGGAGAAACAGGGTTTTATTAGGAAATCTTGTGCTAGCATTTAGTATAAAACTGGTTTTATAAGGGGTGATTGTAGATGGCGGCCATACCGTCTCCAGTTGTAGCGGTTAAGATCAATGAATGGTACAAGCATATAAAGAGATTCAATGTGAAAGAGGCTGAGATTCTAAGGGAAGAGGTTAGGAAAGAGATCGATGCTATGGAAGAAGATGAGCAAGCGGTTCTTTATTTTCAATTGATGGAGTTCCGTCATCAATTGATGCTTGATTATGTGCAACCTTCTAAGAAACCATTGGAGCCTTCTGAATATTTGAAAGCTGTAGAAGGACAAGGGAAAAAGATGTCGGGCTTTCTTGAATACTATTTCAACTTTTTTCAAGGAATGTATGAATTCAGAATGGGCGAATTTGTTAAAGCTATCATGTTCTATAGGCGAGCTGAGAAACGTTTGGAGCAAGTTGCTGATGAGTTAGAGAAAGCGGAATTCTATTACAAGATGTCCGAAGTGTTTTATCACATGAAACAGACACATATGTCTATGTATTATGTCACTCTTGCTTATGATACTTATAAGGCTTATAAGACGCATTCAATTTATATGGTTCGTGAAATTAATTGTTTAACTGTAGTCGCGGGAAATTATATGGATTTAGAAACTAGAGATAAAGCATTGACTTGTTTTTCTTTAGCTTTGGAAAAAGCGGAGGCATTGGGGAATAAGCATATAATTTTTAGGCAGCTGTACAATATCGGTATCTGTTATCAAGGGTTAAATCAAATTACGAAAGCTGTGTCGTATTTTCACCAATCCATTTTAGAAGGGGAGCCAATCGGTGAAAAGTTGTTTCAAGTCTATTATGAATTGATACGGATTCATTTGAATCAAAAAGAATTAATTGAGGGACGAGAATTTTACGAGAAAGCTAAGGAACAGTTGGCTTTACATAAAGATGATTTATTTCTGGATATGTTGAAGGTGCTGGAAAATTTATTTTTTAAGTCTGCAAATCTTAGTGAAGTATTGGCTTGCTTGGATAAATTGGAAAGCCCGAGAGGTTTACCTTACATGGAAGACCTAGCTTTGGAAGCCGCCCGATTTTATACTGAAAAAGGGCGTGTGGATGAATCTGTAAAAATGTATGAAAAGATGATATACGCCCAAAAACAAATTCAAAGGGGCGATTGTTTGTATGAATTTCTATAGGAACTGTGCTTTAGGTTTAATTTGTACATCAGCATTGGTTATCGGTGTTTTTGTTCAAGCGAATATAGATAGCTATAGTGCAACTGGTTTTCAAGTTTATGATTCTAGGGCAATGACTTAATTCTTCAGACCTTTTAGGTCTGTTTTTTTGTTGCGCAGCAGGACCAAAAAATCAAAAAAAAATCTCCCCCTGCGGGGAAATTTGGTTTAGTCTTTGGTCTTTTAGGTTTTTGGGTTTTAATCTTTTAAAAAGATGGCGGTTTCGCCAGCTTTTTGGCGATTTTGACGGAGTCAGAATCGTGTCTTTTCTTATCTTGATACATATAGAAACA
>NZ_AYOZ01000039.1 GCF_000508165.1 Marinomonas profundimaris
CGACAAGTTTTCTATTTTCATCTGACCCCCAATTTCACAATTTCAATCTGACCCCAATTTCACAATGATGTACCGCTAGTGAGGGCTTAGTTCATCGCGGTAACAACGTTCTAGTTCGCTTAAACTGTAGAAATACTGGGTGCCTGGGAAGACTTCACAATCATCTTTAAAACCGATTTCTTTTTCGTTGTAGAGCATCTTCACCAACGTCACACTATTCGGTTTGTTGCTTTTAAACAGATCCCATTAGATGTTCGCAGAGTAAGGCGTTACCCAACCGCCACGCCATACGTTATTTTGTTGGCTATAAAGCTCATCGGGGGCCGCGGATTTCTGGCTGCCTTCGACATGCAGAAGCGCCGCCAATGGCATAATTTGTTCGGCGTGGGCAAAACGAAGTTTGGCGACATGCTTAACCGCTTGACGGTCGTCCGCAACGGCGTCCATTTCATTGAACATGTCTTTTAGCAAAGGTTTCGCAATGTTGTAAGTCACACCATGACCATCCGCAAAGCTTGGCCCTTTTTCATAGAAGTCTTCCGCATCAGACTGATAAGCAAACCAAGCGGACTCCTCTGGCGTAATAAATTGTTTCAGATCCCATTCGCCACCTTGTGCTTGGGCCTCACGCAACATCCCAGGCGCGATAATAAACATATTGTAAAGTTTGGATGCCGCATCGACTTCGTTTTGCACGTACTTCCAATCATCTTCTGTTTCATCTGGTGTACGAGTATTGGTTTTAAAACAATTTCCTGCCGACACATCGCAGCTTTTGTCGTCGGAAATTTGGTGCTCAAGGAAGTCGACAAACTCTTTTGTATAAATGCGTTCTAGCATTTCACGCGCCAATAATTTGGTTTGCGACAGTCTTGCGAGCTCATCCAAGGCTGCGTCTAGCTTGTCTGATTTTTTAAATGTCTTATAGGCTTTGTAATTGTCCTTGTACTCTTGATAGTTGGCGTTTTTCGCTGGATTGGTTTTGTGGAAGTAGAGCTCGTATTTATTGACCATCTTCTTATCAATTTTATTGGCTTGTGTTTGGACTTGATAACACTGCACCGCATCATCGCTTACATAGTTAACGTCTTTTGCAAGCGACTGCATGAAGAAATGGGCCGTTTGGTTGGCTCGCGCTTTACCCGAAGTTTGCACTTGGATACAGACGGGCTGTTGGGATGCATTCCGCATGAGCGGTGACAAACGTTCAGCCATGCGTGTGGCAATACCCGAAGGCTCTTCTTCACCAATTTTTGTGAGTAAGCCGTAGCCTAGGGTTTTGTTAGCTGCGGTCACTTGATCGGTGATCGGCCCAAGCTTTTCACCTAGCTCCGTTAATTGGCCGCGTTGTTTCGCCAGCGTCCATACTTGTTTAGTCAGTATGTCGTATTTAGGGCTTGATAATGCACGCGCGCCGTGACGTTCAACCAGTTGCGTATAAGCAATATCATAGCCATCCGGTGCGGCTTCGTAGCTGTTTAAATCTTGTTTAGGGACGTAAATTGCCTTGCTGCTGTATTGATATTCAACAAACTGAGCAAAGCTACTAGACGCACTCAACAAGGCGATCGTTGCTGAAGTGATGAGAGAATAACGATTCATGAATCTTCCTAAAAATGAAAGTGAAACAGGTATGGTGCGATTCCCAAAAACAAACGGAACAGTAGCCACTAAATGTGACAACCTGATTGCATAAAAATGAATTTTGCACATAGGTGCAGAATTAACCTAACGACCATTTATTGCATTTGAGGAGGAGATCCGGCTTGATAACAGATTAGCCGTTGGTGGACGGCAGATGACAAACGTCGATGAACAGAATTAAAGTTAGCTGACGCTTTTGTCTCCTCTTTTACCAAGGTTTGGTTTTACAGCTTTATACCCTACACTCTGCTTTAATTTGAGCTAGAAAGCCTCATTCAACTTAATTAAGAGACAGTGAATGGCAAAGCGTAAACTCGATATTTTTAGTAAAGCATGGAAGATTCTTTGGCGCGCTTCACTATTACTGATTCTCATTTTATTTGTGTTTCGTTTTGTCCCACCGCCGACAACGGCGTTTATACTGCAAAGCCCTTATCCGGTGACTCAGGATTGGATAAGCATTGATGAACTCCCTTCTCATGTTCCGTTGGCGTTTGTATCTTCCGAGGATCAACGCTTTCCCAATCACTACGGTGTTGATTTTGC
>NZ_AYOZ01000040.1 GCF_000508165.1 Marinomonas profundimaris
CGACAAGTTTTCTATTTTCATCTGACCCCAATTTCCCAAGTTCCCGCCGCTCTACCATTTTTGAGTCAAATACATTACATAATAAAGCGGCATAACGATGTTGGTTTGCTCTAATTCGGATGAGCCTTGTGTTCCTGTGAGTTTGAATGTTTTATGTGGCTGACATTTTGTTATGTAGGATTGGAGCGATTTGGCCCGAGTGCGTTTTCCACTTTTTACCTCAACGGGAATGATTTTCCCGTCTTCATTTGTTAATAAAAATTCGATTTCGGCGCGAGCATCATTCCATGAATAACTTGGGTCTACTCCTAGTGCGGTGAGCTCTTGCTGTACGAAGTTTTCTGCAATGTACCCTTTGTATTCGTAGTTTTGCTGTTTGAGTTCTTTGTAGTTGCTTCCCAGCATGCGGTTAAGCAAGCCAACATCGAATAGAAAGAGTTTTACTGAGTTGTCTTTTTTATAGGCGGCTAATGGCGGCCTTGGAAGACCCTCTATTGGGTAACAGGTCAATGCAAGGCGGCAACGAGTCAGCCAATGTATAGCGCTTTCAAAATCGCTATAACGTGATTTACGCTCTGCTACACCCTTAAATTTAAAGCGTTTCACCGATTCGTCCATCACCGAGGATAATTGGGAGGGAATACTATTAAAAACAGACTCTATGAGCTGTGCATTCACCTTTCCAGAATACTTACCAAAATCCCGTCGATAGCCTTCTATTAGGTCTTCTTGTACTTTCGACACTTTTTCGATGCGCACTAAGATGCTGTCGTTTTTATTGGAGAACCACGTCGCCACGGCTTCTGGCATACCACCAGTAAAGTAATAATCGGTCAATTTGTCGAAAAGCTTTAAGTGAGCGGCTGATGAGTTAGTTTGCGCCTCAAAGGCCTTTATTAACGCTTTCTCTTCGGAGGCGTATAAAAACTCTAAAAAACTAAGAGGGCGTAAATTATGTTGTTCTACTTTTCCTACAGGGAACGTATTCAGTAATCCAATATTAGAACCACTGGCAGCGATGTAATAAGTAGGCGCTTTTTCGGCGAAATATTTCAGCGCTGTGACGGCAGATTCGCATTCGCCTATCTCATCTAAAATAAGCAGATCTGTCTCTGGATTAAAGATTTGGCCTGTGATCAACTCTATGTTCGTAAGAATATCATCTGGGTGCAGCGAGCCATCAAAGGCGTCTTTTAGATTTGGCGTTTCCAAAAAATCAATTCGCACACTGTTGGGGAAAGTCTTTCCGAAAAGCTCTTGTAATAAAAAGGTCTTACCGGTTTGTCTTGCTCCATCGATGAGGATCGGTTTTCTTGTTGCTTGGTTTTTCCAATGGATAAGTTGATCGAGCAACGTACGCTTCATTGTTATCTATCCCCAAAGACTAAAATTGAACAACAGCCACAGAATAACACTTTTATGCGCATAAAAAAGAAAAAAGCCACATTTTTATGCGCATAAAAATGTGAATTTGATTAATTTCTAGTCTATTCCTTCCATGTTCTATATTCTTGCGCCCCTTAAACGGGGTAATTTCAAGCGTATTAAATGCAACAAGAGACAGTAAATGGCAAAGCGTAAATTCGATATTTTTAGTAGAGCATGGACGATTATTTGGCGCGCTTTACTCTTGTTGGTTGTCGTCTTATTGTTGCTTCGGTTTGTGCCGCCCCCGACAACGGCGTTTATGCTGCAAAGTCCTTATCCGGTGACTCAAGACTGGATAAGCATTGATGAACTCCCTTCTCATGTTCCACTGGCGTTTGTATCTTCCGAGGATCAACGTTTTCCCAATCACTACGGTGTTGATTTTGC
>NZ_AYOZ01000041.1 GCF_000508165.1 Marinomonas profundimaris
ACCGGTGCCGCATTCAGTCTTTTTGCGAATGGTGGAGGCTGGCAGCGCTACTTTTTTATCGGAATCGCGGTAGTGGTCTCGATTTTTCTGATCAAGCTGATCCTTGAAAATCGTCATAAAGGAGAAGCCATCGCTTACAGTCTTATCCTCGGTGGCGCCATGGGCAACCTGATTGACCGGGTCTTTCGCGGCTATGTTGTGGATTCCTTTGATTTCTATTGGCGAGACTGGCATTGGCCGGCCTTCAACCTGGCTGATATTGCAATTGTCCTCGGTGCCTTACTTTTAGTTTCCAGCAGCTTGTTGGGTAAAAAAGCAAACACCAATGCCGAGTCGGATGGATCTGACTGACACCTACGCCTATACAACACCATGACCGAACTTCCCGACAACATCCTTCACCTGCCGCAATACCAAGTACTGGGCTGCAAATCAACCGACGACGAAATGCACTTCCAGGTGGACGTGCCCGATCCCATCGCCTGCGAGGAATGCGGCGTGCAGGGTGAGTTCGTACGGTTCGGCAAGCGTGACGTTCCCTATCGTGATCTGCCCATCCACGGCAAGCGGGTCACTCTCTGGGTGGTCCGCCGCCGATACACCTGCCGGGCCTGCAAGACAACATTCAGGCCCCAGCTACCGGAGATGGTGGACGGATTCCGTATGACACTGCGGCTGCATGAGTACGTGGAGAAGGAATCCTTCAACCACCCCTACACCTTTGTGGCGGCACAGACCGGCCTGGACGAGAAGACGGTGCGCGACATCTTCAACGCCCGCGCCGAGTTGCTGGGGCGCTGGCACCGCTTCGAGACGCCCCGCATCCTGGGCATTGACGAGCTATACCTGAACAAGCGCTACCGCTGCATTCTGACCAACATTGAGGAGCGAACCCTGCTCGACCTTCTGGCCACCCGCCGCCAGGACGTGGTGACCAACTACCTGATGAAGCTGAAAGACCGGCAGAAGGTCGAGATCGTCAGCATGGACATGTGGAACCCCTACCGGGCAGCGGTCAAGGCTGTGCTGCCCCAGGCCCGTATCGTGGTCGATAAGTTCCATGTGGTGCGCATGGCCAACGATGCCCTAGAGAGAGTGCGCAAGGGCCTCAGAAAGGAGCTGAAACCGTCCCAGAGCCGGACTCTCAAGGGAGACCGGAAAATCCTGCTGAAACGCGCTCACGAAGTCTCAGACCGGGAGCGCCTCATTATGGAGACCTGGACAGGCGCGTTCCCGCAACTGCTGGCCGCCTACGAGCACAAGGAGCGCTTCTACGGCATCTGGGACGCCACCACACGGCTCCAGGCAGAAGCCGCCCTGGACGAGTGGATAGCCACCATCCCGAAGGGCCAAAAGGAAGTCTGGAGCGATCTGGTCAGGGCAGTGGGAAACTGGCGCGAAGAGACCATGACCTACTTCGAGACGGACATGCCCGTCACCAACGCTTACACGGAGTCCATCAACCGACTGGCCAAGGACAAGAACAGTGAAGGGCGCGGTTACTCCTTCGAGGTGATGCGGGCACGAATGCTCTACACCACGAAGCACAAGAAGAAGGCACCGACTGCGAAGGTCTCTCCTTTCTACAAGAAAACCATCGGTTACGGACTGCCGGACTTCGCAGAGGAACTCAACTACGGAGTCGATCTATCAACCATCTGAGGGTGGTATCAGATTGATGGGGTGAAGGTGCCCCATCAACCATTAAATCCGTATACCC
>NZ_AYOZ01000042.1 GCF_000508165.1 Marinomonas profundimaris
GAAAAGTACCCATTTGACACACGTGCAACTGGCCTTAAATACAGCTGACACAGTGGGTAGTACATAGCGTTAATATTTCTTATACTCACCTACAGACTTAGGATAAATCTTGCAGTGAGTTGAATTACGTTACTGCGGTGCTATCTAGTAGTCATTGATAAATTAACTTCCAAAGGATTTTAGAATGTCTAACTCAGCTGAAGCTTTGTTTACACCAGTCAGTCTTGGTGAACTTGAACTACCAAACCGTTTTGTCATGGCGCCGCTAACACGCTGTCGAGCGATTAATCATCAACCTAATGAGCTGATGGCTAAATATTACGCTCAGCGCGCTTCTGCCGGTTTGTTGATCACAGAATGTACAATGGTTACCGAAGGTACTTCTGCATTCGGTAATGACCCAGGCATTTACAGCACTGAGCAAGTTGATGGCTGGAAGCTAACCACAGACGCGGTACACGCAGCGGGTGGTAAGATTTTCATGCAAATATGGCATCCAGGCCGAGCTGCACATCCAGCCTTAAACAACGGTAAGCCTTCTGTATCTTCCAGCGCTATTGCAATTGATGGCGAGATTCATACACCTGAAGGCAAGGTTCCGCATGCTACACCAGAAGCATTAACAACAGAAGGTATCGCGGCGATCGTTGAGGATTTCCGTAAAGGTGCTGAGAATGCCAAGGCTGCTGGCTTTGATGGCGTTGAAATTCATGGTGCCAATGGCTACTTAATTGACCAGTTCCTTCGTAATAGCTCTAACCAGCGCACTGACGAATACGGCGGCTCTATGGAAAACCGAGCCCGCTTTTTAACCGAAGTCATTGAAGCTGTTATTGGTGTATTTGGTGCAGGACGTGTCGGCTTACGCTTATCACCACTTAATAGCTTTCAAAGCATGAAAGACAGTGACCCTGTTGGTTTGACAGAGTTTCTAGCGAAGCACCTGAGCCAATATAATCTGGCGTACTTGCATCTGATGCGTGCAGATTTCTTGGGTGTGCAACAAGCGGATGTGGTTCGTGTTGCACGAGAAAATTACAAAGGCCATTTAATGGTCAATATGGGATATTCTGCAGAAGAAGCCAGTGCTGCCATTGAAAGCAAAGACACTGATACGGTTGCTTTCGGTACGCCGATCCTTGCGAACCCAGATTTTGTAGAACGTACTCATAAAGGTGCCGAGTTGAATACACCGGATCAAGATACTTTCTATACATCAGGTCCTGAGGGTTACGTCGACTACCCTACTTTGCATTCTGTCTAAAAAGTAAAAAGCTGCTTAAAAAAGCTGGCTGAACTGACCCCTAGTAGTTGGACATTCCAACTACTAGGTTTTTTATGTCACATGTTCACGTTGAAGAGCGGCGCCAAGGACACCAAAGTATTGGCTAAACATTTCATTAATAATAAGTCGCTGATCCCCCTTCGGGTAAAGCCCGAGCTGAGCTTCATCCGAGAGGAGAGAGCCTCGAACTAAAAATTTATTCCTTGGTACTGAATCCTCAATATAGGCCTCAAAGGCTCGTGCACACATCTCTTCAGGGCGTGAATAATAGAGAGCCCCCAAACGATCATCTGTATCTTTACTGCTCCCAATGCTAAGGTGCGTGCCGAGG
>NZ_AYOZ01000044.1 GCF_000508165.1 Marinomonas profundimaris
GCTAAACCATAAACTGGCGCAACAGCCACAGCTAAAATCAAAACGGCAGCCATAATTTTTTTAAACGTCATATTCAAAATCGCCCCTTTGAATCAGTTTCTGAACTTGGATCATCTTCTTGTAAAAAAATACAGAATCATCCAATCGTTCTATGTCATTATAAAATCTTCCAGCCTCTAAAGCTAGGTCTTCTAAATAAGGATAACCACGACTATATAAAAGTTGATCGAATTTTTGATTGACTTCAACACTAGGCGAAACCGTCACATATAACTCATGAAGCACATTAAAAAGATCGACAAACATATAATCATCATACTTTTCAGCATAGCTTTTTCCTTTCACACAATAATCAAGAGCTTCTTCTTTTCGTCCCTGCTTAAAGAAAATGATGGCTAAATCATAACAAGCTTGTACAACCTCTTTAGCACCGATCTTCTCGCCTAACTCTAATGCACGTTGGTAATATACTGTTGCTTTCGCAACATCATCTTGTTTATTAAAACAGTTTCCTAAATTCAACAAACCCTCAGTCGTAATGTAATCATGGCCAAGTGCAATAGATTCCTGTAAAGCTAATTTCAAATGGGGAAGTGCCTTCTCATAACTGACCAGATCGTCATAATTTCCCGCAATCACGAATCTACACTGGATTAACCTAACTTGATATATACTGTTTGCCTTATAAGCATGATACGCCTGTTCAACATAATACATAGATAGATGTGTTTGCTTCATGTGATAAAAGATTTCTGCTATTTTGAAAAAGAACTCCGCACGCTCCAATTCATCAGCTACTTTATCAAGTTTTCTTTCGGCATAGCGATAAAATGTAATAGCTTTTATGTACTCCCCTTTAGAAAACTCATACATCCCTCTGAAAAAATTGAAGTAGTACTCCATAATACCAGTAAGCCTTTTCCCTTCACCTTCGACAGCTCTCAAATAATCAGCTTTGTTGACAGTATTTTTTGATGGATTTACGTATTCAAGCATCTGTTCATGGCGAAATTCCATTAGCTGAAAATAAAGAACAACCTGTTCGTCTTCCTCCATCAAATCCAGTTCATTCTTAACTTCGTTACGGAGAATCTCTGCATCTGTCACATTCAACCTTTTGATATGTCGATACCACTCATTAATCTTCTGACCAACCACAGGCGCTGCAATAGTTCCCATACCATCAATCCCCCGATACATCGCTTTTTTATGTTAAATCCTAGCACATGAAATACGGCTATAACTTGCTTGCGTTTCCATTTTTGAAAATTTTCGGTATCTCGCAAACGTTTTTTAAAATGAATTCAGCAGACTAAACGAAAAACGCATTTAAGTCCCGTATAAACGTTTTTGGCTCATCCCCC
>NZ_AYOZ01000045.1 GCF_000508165.1 Marinomonas profundimaris
TCTTCCGCTTTTCGACTTGCTTCAGGTTTGCAGTATCGAGCAATCCAATCATGAATACTTTTGTAACTAACGCCAAGTCGCTCAGCCACTTCAGCAATCTTATAACCACGCTCTGTTACTTGTTTAACGGCTTCAATTTTGAACTCTTCGGTATAACGTTTCCCACTCATAATTCACCTCATTTTTACCTATTATTATATAGCTATGAGATGTCTACGAAAGTGGGTCCACACCAGTGAAACCAAATAGACTTAGCGTAACCGATTTTACAGACTAAAAAGCCGCTATGAAGCGGCTCTGGTATAAACAATACAGTGTTTTATTGTGGCATGCTCTTCGCTTTTTCAAGCATTTTTTGCTGCTCTTTAATCGCTTCTCTTGCGATTCTATCAAAAAACTGGCGTTTTTCAGCAGACTTAGCATGTCGAAAAAAGACAGAAAAAGGCGTCGGTTTCACTTTTTCTTTTTTAGGAATTAGCATTTCGTATCTCCTTAACTACCGTAAACCTACAATAGCTTTTAATTGCTCACGATTGTACTTTTTGTGCAAAATATCGCTAGTAATGCATAAAGTTAGTCATGAAGAAATACAGCACTCCTCTGCTTAGAACGAGCAACTTAAAACGAATTACTTGCAAATATTGACTCATGTAGCTAAGATTCGCGCATCTCATCTACCATGTGTAGAAGGAGTTACGACACCGTCCTCGCAAGAGGGCGAGGTCAGCTTTTCTTAGTTATTTCCTATACATTATCTTTATTTCGTTCCCAACGTTTATTGTATTTTCTTCTTTCATGTTCACGCTCAACGTAAAATGCAGTCCAAGGCAAGATATAGTCACCTCTATCATCTAGCACAACTAAATACCCTTCTTGCTCATACCAAATATGAATGCGCTTATTTCTACCTTTAGGTTCAGCCCACATTTTTAAAGATAAATGTTGATCGTTTTCAATAATTGGCTTTGGCCAACGAATACGCTCACAACGACGAAAATCAGGCGTACGCTCGTTTTCATCATCCCCTGTACTGGTCATATGCCAAAAAGTAGCAGACTTTCCATCGTATTCAGGATATCGCTTTAACCCTAGTCTAACGCCACGAAAGGTCGGCTTTGATAAGACAAAATCTGCTTCAAAATAAGCATAGATAGCATTTAAATAACGATTCCAATCTCCGTCGTAATCATTAAATAACACCAAACTTGGCAGCCATGCCGATGTCATTAGGAATCTCCCTGTCCATTCCAAATTAAAAGATTAAACTTACTTTCTCTAATCAAAGTATTGCGCGTTAATTGATAACCACTGCGCTCTTTAATTCTTGATATTAAATCAAGCTTCGCTTGATTCGTGGTGAGACCTCGATGCAAATACGCTAATGCACCTATCAACAGATCGGCCACTTGAAGCTGTTCCGCTTCATGTGAATGAATGCGCTGCATTTTTTCTATCATATGTTGCGAAAAATCATAATGACTATTGCAAACGACATCGTGCAACTTGGTGATTTTTTCATGACCCAATGTGTCTTTAATATCAATGTAGACACGATATTTTGATTCTGGGTCAAAGATACTTTTCAACATAACAAAGTACATTTTGTAGTACCAATCATCATGAGTTTGACCAAAGTCATGATGATTAAGCACTGTTTTATCAGGTACGACCAAACCTCTAAAATGACAATCATCGTCATCAAAAAAGTAATCAATGACATCGAGATAAAAGTCCAGCCGCCCTTTGCTTACCTTCGTCCATTTGATTTCAAAATCTGCTGACAGTCCATGTTTTACCTTGATTTCTCGAAGCCGTTTGGAAATTTCAGCCCGCTTGGCCACAGGACACCAAAGCGCCCCCAACGTCATCACGTTAATGCCATCGTTTTCTAAGTGGCAAGATTCATCACAATACACATTATAAAGTTCGCTCATAGAAACCCTCCTTGGTTACAAAGCTTGCTCGACTAGGGCATCCGCAAGGTTCAGTTGCGTAGTTTGCGCTTCGCTGAGTTGGGCTTTCAGCTGGTCGCAGATAGCCATTAACTCATCGACTTTGGCAACGATGCGGTGTTGTTCTTTTAGCGGAGGCATGGGAAGTATGATGCTTCTACTTTTAGTTATTGATATATTGTCCTGCCCTGCAGTTCCAATTAGTTCAATATCATCTAAAAACCGAGCCGACTTCAAATATGTGTATATATAGTTATTCAGAATCTTTTCTATAGGTCTAAAAAAAACTATTGCTTGGTTACAGTTCCACTCTGGAAAACTGTCTGGAATAATCGCAATTTTACCTAATGGCGGCCCAACTATATTCATAACCACATCGCCTGGGTATAAAATTGATCTAGTAAGTTTTTTCCTATGGTGTTCTATATCAATAAATTGAGGACGGTAATCGAATGCAATTTTCTGTTCTTTAATATTATAAACTTTAAGGTATGGCACACCTTTCTTGTCATCAAACTTATCTTTAGGAGGGGTTGAACCTGACGTTACGCCAAAACAAATATCATCTAATCTAGTGACATCCCACCCTTCCGGCAGGTCGAACGGTTTTTCTTCACCGGTGATGTCTGGCAGTGGCTTTTGTTTTTTGATTTTGCCTTGTTTGATCAGGTCGGCTTTTTCGGCGGCGATACGTTCGAGTAGAACACACGCAGGTTCGTCGTTGGGGTTTTGCTCGACAAGCTTGCCCATGACGGCCAATTGTAAAATGGTTTGTTTTAGCTGGTCGATGCTGTGTTCTGTGGTAAATAAGGTGTCGAAGTGGCCGCTGATGCGCGTCCAGTTTTCTGCCAATTCTTCGACATTCTGGCTATTCACTAAAGTGTCTAGTAAGACAGTCACTAAGGTTTGGTTAGCATCAAGGCTGGATTCAGTTTGCGCTTCGAGTTGATCACACAACGCCATCAACTCATCGACTTTAGCGACGATGCGATGTTGTTCATCTATTGGTGGTAGAGCTACAATTATTGGATAAATTTTTCGACCAGAAATAACAGGTTGCGCAGTTGCGCTATCATTTTCATTTAAGTTAGCTGATTTTAAAAGCCATGATAAAAAGTCAATATAAATGCATCCACTATTAAAATTAGTAATAAAAGCATTATCTGTCACCCATGCTAACCTAGGTGTAATATGGATAGATCCGCAATAAAAACCAACTCGACCAATAACGAGAGTTCGTTTTGAAACATTACTCTTATCATGGTAACCAGTAATTCCATTACCTCCAAAAACAGGAACAGAACCATTTTGATTCATTACCTTTGAGGTAAGGTTTTTTCCTGATGATATATGAATAATGTCTTGTAATCTGACATAGCTCCATCCTTCAGGCAGTTCAAACGGTTTTTCGTCTTCGCTAATATCAGGCAGCGGTTTTTGCTTTTTGATTTTGCCTTCTTTGACTAGCTGGGCTTTTTCATGGGCGATGCGTTCTAGCAAAGCAGACGCAGGTTCGTCACTAGCGTCCTGCGCCACCAGCTTGCCACGCACGGCAAGCTCCAGAATCAGCTCACGCAGTTTCTTGATGCCGTAGAGTTCTATTTTTTTGCTTGAGCCACGACCAGAGCTGGATTTGCGTTTAATGGCGCTGCTCCAGATGTCGATGTGCTCGGTGATCAGATTTTCTATAGGGCTAGAGTTTGTTGTTTGAGATTCCACCGACATTACTTCTCTCCACCCGCACTAGAGCCAGACGAGCTTAACGCCGCGCCGAGTATGCCTTTTAGCTGATTACGTAACGCAGCGATGTCGTCTTGTTGCGCTTGATAAGTGACCAGTAATTCTTCTGGATCGTGGCTTTCTAGCGCTTCTTGATAAGGGTTTTTAATATCTAAATTGAAATTACGCGTGATGATCTCGTCGATAGAGACTTTCCAAGCGTTGTTGGTTTCGACTCGGCTGGCAAAGCCGTCCGCTTCGTCGCCCCACCAGTCGATTTCGGTTTGAAATTCTTCAAACTTCATTGGCTTGGTTTTGTTGTAGTTTTTCACACCATCTGGATACGGATGCTCATAAAACCACACGTCTTTCGTCGGCTGCCCTTTGGTGAAAAACAGGATATTGGTTTTAATGCCAGTGTAAGGGTTAAACACGCCATTCGGTAAACGCACGATAGTGTGCAGGTTACATTCTTCGGTGAGCATTTTTTTGATTTTGGTTTTTACGCCTTCGCCAAATAAAGTACCATCGGGCAAGACCACGCCCGCTCTACCGCCGTTCTTGCTATCGGTTGGCTTTGAAAGCACCTCGATAATCAATTGTAGAAATAAATCCGCTGTCTCGCGGGTTTGCATGTCCGCCGGAAAGTTCTTTTCGATGCCGTCTTCTTCTGTGCCACCGAACGGAGGGTTGGTAGCAATCACATCGATGTTGCTGTCCCAGTTCGATAGTGGTTTATTCAAGGTATTGCCATGGCGAATTTGCACGGGGACTTCGATGCCATGCAACATCATATTGGTGATACACAACAAATGCGGCAGCTGTTTTTTCTCAACACCGTGAATTTGCTTTTGCAGGGTTTGATGATCATCTGTGGTGTGCACGTAACGTTCTTTCACATGATCGAAAGAACAGGCCAAAAAGCCACCCGTTCCCGTAGCTGGGTCCATGATGGTTTCGCCCAGCTTTGGATCAAGACGATCAACAATAAAGCGCGTAACAGCACGAGGCGTATAGAATTCCCCTGCGTTACCGGCACTTTGTAAATCGCGCAGAATTTGCTCGTAAATATCGCCAAATAGATGACGTTCTTTGGAATCGGTAAAATCGATTTCGTTTAGCTTGTTTATCACTTGGCGCAGCAGCGTGCCGTTCTTCATGTAGTTGAAAGCATCGCTAAAGGCTTCTTTCACCACAAAACCACGTGGGTTTAGATCGATTGGCGCGGTGAGGTTTTTCAAATCGTAGAATAAATCGTCGTTAACAAAATCGAGTAACTCGTCGCCCGTTATGCCTTCGGGGTCCGCCGCCCAGTTGTGCCATAAATACTCTTCAGGAATCGGTGCTTTGTAAGCGCCTTCCAGTTCAAACGCGAGCTCTTCCTCTTGAGCATCGAATACTTTAAGAAACAGCAACCAAGACATTTGACCAAGGCGCTGAGCATCGCCATCGACACCGGCGTCTTTGCGCATGATGTCTTGAATGGATTTTATTGCAGAACTGATAGACATGGGTTTTCTCTTAATAAAACTTTTCGTAAAAAGTACGGGCGCTGAACGGTTAGCGCGCGAGGAATAGGATGTTGTTAATTATGTAATGCAAATCGAGCCACGTTAGATAGGAATGAACGTCTAAGCCGATTTTGGTTCGTCTGATTGGTAAATCTCACTTTCAAGCTCTCTGATCGCTTCGTCATATTGTGGTTTGCCACCAAAGCCTTTTTTCACAATTTCATTCGGGCGACCAATTTGGTCAAATGGCGTCACTTTGAGCACTTGAATGTTTTCGATTTCTTGTACGCCAATGTCGGCGTATTTGTCTAACAACTGACTCAGCACTTGCTGAGCCGTTTCGCCGTATTTAACAAAGTAATTGCGCTTTTTCACATTGTCGGCACGTTCGCGTCGCGTCAGCGGCGGCATATCATAAACCACATGACAGATCAGATCGAATGGATCTAGTCCTTTTCCGACTTCCTCTTCTAACGCTTCCCAAATAATGCCCTGCTCTGCCAATTCATCGATGATGACTTGCTTACGTTCTGAGTCTTGCCATTTTTTGGTAAACTCATCGAGGGAGGCAAATTGTTTCGCCATGGTTTTGCGGGTGTAATCTTTGAACGACTCAGTCACCAGCTTGCCGTCTGTATCGTAATATTGAATACGCTCAGCGATGGCTTTCACCTTGACGCCATTCACATAGAACTTGCGGACTTTGTCTTCGTCGTTCCAATCTGTGCTGTCGTCACTGTTATCAAAGGAACCAAAGTCATCACTCATGGTTGAGTTAGACGTCTCGTATGGCGCTTCTGGCTCTTGGATGGAATCAGGATCTATATCTTCTTCGCCAAAAGGATTTTCAATGTCATCCAAGCCATCGACGATATCGTCTAGCGCTTCTTCTGTCTCATAATCACTGGTATGTGTTTGCTTGATTTGCACGGGCTCGCCATCGAATCGCTCGTCGGCAAACAATTCGGTAGCCTTTTTAAAGTCCATAATAGTAAACCAGAGTTTGCCATATTTTTCATCGATACGAGTGCCACGGCCAATGATTTGCTTGAACTTGGTCATGGACTGAATGGATTGATCCAATACCACCAGCTTACAAGTTTTGGCATCCACACCTGTGGTCATTAACTCCGAGGTAACCGCTATGACTGGGTAGGCTTTTTTCGAGTTAATAAAATTATCCAGCTGGCCTTTGCCCAAATCCTCATCGCCCGTAATTCGCATTACGTACTTATCATTTTTCGCCATCTGCTCTGGGTTAAGATTCGCCAAAGCTCGACGCATACGCTCGGCGTGATCAATATCGTTACAAAATATGATGGTCTTCGACATTGAACCAATGCGCGTTAGGTAATTGGTCACGGTTTGCGCCACCAATTGGGTGCGCTCATCGATGACTAACGTTCGATCCATGTCTTTTTGGTTATAGATTCGATCCTCTATCACATTGCCTTTTTTATCTATTTGCTCTTTGTAAGGTCGCCAACCTTGTACATCGATATCAATGTCGACACGAACTACTTTGTAAGGCGCTAAGAAACCATCCTCAATACCTTGCTTTAACGAATAGGTGTAAATAGGGTCGCCAAAATATTCGATGTTAGAGACTTCATCGGTTTCTTTTGGCGTGGCGGTCAAACCCACTTGAGTCGCAGAGTTAAAGTATTCAAGGATTTCTCGCCAAGCGCTCTCTTCCGATGCGCTGCCACGATGACACTCGTCGATAATAATCAGATCGAAGAAATCAGGATCGACTTGTTTGTAGGCTTTTTGATCTTCTTCTGGTCCAGTTAAGGCTTGATATAAGGCAAGGTGAATTTCATATGCAGGATCGACTTTGCGGCCAGTGATTTTCGTCATGGCTGTGCCAAAAGGCTGAAAATCATTAATTCGGGTTTGGTCTACCAATATATTGCGGTCGGCTAAAAAGAGAATGCGCTTCTTGGCTCTTGCTTTCCACAAGCGCCAGATAATTTGAAATGCCGTATAGGTTTTGCCTGTTCCGGTTGCCATCACTAACAATAATCGATTTTGCCCTTCGGCAATGGCTTCGACCGTTTTATTAATGGCTTGCAGCTGATAATAACGCGGCGCTTTGCCTGTGCCATCATCATGATAATCTTGTGCGATAACAGGAAGGTTTTCGGTTTTGTAACCTTTCCATTGGCAGTATTTTTCCCAGAGTTGCTGTGGCGTAGGGAAATCTTCAAGGCGAATTTCGGTTTCTAATTGAGCAAGGTTGGTTTTATCATGAAAAATAAAACCATCGCCATTGGAAGCAAACACAAAAGGTACTTCAAGCAGACTAGCGTAACCTAAGGCTTGCTGCATGCCTTTGCCGACTTCGTGCTTGTTGGCTTTCGCTTCAATGACCGCGAGCGGCATACTTGGCTTATGATACAGAACGATGTCTGCCGACTTCACTCTCTTACGCGCCGCCATCTGGCCGCGAACAATGACCATACCCTCTTTGAGTTTTACCTCTTGACGTATCTGCGTCATATCATCCCAACCAACGTTTTTTACAGCGGGCAGAATAAACTTAGTGATGATGTCGGTTTCTGTTAATTTTGCTTTGTTAATGCCTGAGGCCATATCGCACATCCACTGCAAATCCGTTTAAGTGTTTAATATATCGAAGTTTTCTTCTAAAGCCGAGTATTTAGCAGTTTGAGGGCGAGACACTGGCCATCAAATTAGTAAGCTGATGTCCTAACTCACCTTTTTCCATCATGGTTTGATTCAACAAGGCAGGCATTAACAACGCTTCTTTACTTATGGCTTTTAACGCAAAGAAAGTCATTGGCGATACAGGAAATTCAGTAATCCACTCGCTCAATGCCGATTCAAGAACGGCTTCAAACTCGACAAACAAAGCAAACGTAGACGGCGCCATTTTATGCTGCTCGCCCATCAAAATACGATAACTCGCCAGCCGTTCTGTTTTTCCAACCCAAGCAGACCAAAGCGCAATCCATCCGGGGATAAAATTCGATTCTTTCGCCAAGTTCAGTTGCGACGACACGCTGTTCATTTCCTCTTGCGCCCTTTCGGTTAAAGAAGACAACGCCGTTTCCCACAACACCAACTTAGTTGGAAAATTGCTGTACACCGTCGGTTTAGACACCGCTGCGGCCGACACAACCTGATCAATACTGGTACTTTGATAACCCTGTTTGGTAAAAAGCTCACACGCCACTTCGACAATATGCGCCTTCTTACTCGGTCTTCCTCTTGCCATAAACTTCTCAATAACTTACTTGTCGTATTTCATTAATCCGCGCGCTTGCACGCAACTACAACGCTCATTTGATGCCTTTGGATCGGCGTTGAGCTTCTCGGTACGCACGGTAAATACCACCATTTTGCTTTGGATCTTGCTTAATCCATTCTTGCGTCATTCGTTGATTAATCTGCTCCAGCTCTCGCAATAACGCTTTGGATGGTGTGCTATAAATAATACCGCCGTCTTTTAATGACGCTAGATCTGTTTCAACACGCTCTTTGGTTTGTATCCAGCCATTTCGCTCTGCTTTTAGGGCCGCCTTTTCAATGGCGACTTTGGTTTTAGCATCTAATTTGTCGAAAACGCTTTTGTTCATCACCACGATTTCTTTGGGAATCCACACTCGTAAATCATTCATATACGGGGCGTATGTCCATATTTGAGTGTCCTCACCTACTGACAAAGAAGCAAAGCGTCCGTCTAACTTACCTTGTTCAAACGCCGATTTTACTTCCTTCAGTGGCACTTGAACGGGATTTGCTCCAAGACTCTGGATCAAAGTTGTCACCGTTTGGTTAAACGCACGAATGGATAACCCGTTAAAGTCTTCTATTGTTTCAATTTTCCGTGTCGAAAACGCACTGTAAGGCGTCCATGGCACAACATATAAATAGTGCAGACCCAGCTTGTGCAATTGTTTTTGTGTGTCCGCCTTAGAGGCCTGCCATAACAATTGAGCATCATCATAATTATTCGCAAGGAACGGAATCATATCGTGCTGAAAGATAGAATTTTTCTTATCCAACAACCCCAATAGAAACTCGCCAATCACCACTTTTCCAGACATTACCGCCCCCGGAATCGCGAGATGAGGCAAAGCCTTTCCATTTGGTTTCACTACGATATTGATGTCACCATTAGTTCGTAACTGCACGTCTTCTGCAAAGTCATAGGCAATTTGAGTTGGCTGATTTCGATCACTAAAAGGCGTCGGCATCACCCAATCTTGGGAAAGTGCAACAGATGAAAAAAATGTCATGCAAACCAAAGAAACAGAAGTCGATAAAAGATTGTTAACCATAAAATGCCTAATTCATTCCACTGTAAGTGGTAGCCAAAATACCATTAACTTGAATTAAATGCATGGAAATCAGCACGCTGACAATACCAGTGCCGGCTTGGCGATTCGCAGATATTCCATCCGAACTGACCACTAAAAAAATCAAACACTTGACGAGATACAAAAACACGATTAAATTAACTATACCGTTTAGTTAATAAATTAAATATTTATCCAAGAGGTACAACATCATGCAAAGCGAGAACGGTTTCTACGGGCAATACGGTGGCAGTTACATTCCTGAAATTCTTTATTCGAGCCAACAGCAAATTTTACATGCGTTCGAAGAAGCCAAAAATGACCCAACCTTTCTCGCTGAGCTACACAAACAATGGCAGCAATTTTCTGGCCGCCCTACGCCGCTAACCTATTGTGCAAACCTAACGGAACACTTTGGTGGCGCACAGATTTACCTAAAACGTGAAGACTTAAACCACAGTGGCGCGCACAAGATGAACAACGTGATTGGCCAAGGCTTATTGGTCAAACGCATGGGTAAAAAACGTGTGATTGCAGAAACAGGTGCCGGACAACACGGCATCGCTACAGCACTTGTTGCCGCGCGTTTAGGCCTAGAATGTACCATTTACATGGGCGCGAAAGACATAGAACGCCAATACCCCAATGTATTTTGGATGAAGCAGTTAGGCGCAACGGTTGTCCCAGTCACGACTGGTGCACAAACCCTACGCGATGCATTAGACGAAGCCTTGCGCGACTGGTCTTCCAGCCACGAAGACAGCCATTATTTGATTGGTACATCTTGTGGCTGCGCACCGTTTCCTGAAATGGTGGCGTTTTTCCAGTCTGTTATTGGTGACGAAGTACGCGAGCAAAGTGTGGCGCAATTTGGTCAGTTTCCAGATCGTTTATACGCTTGTGTTGGCGGTGGCTCGAACGCTTGCGGCTTGTTCCTACCTTTCCTAGATGACAAAGAAGTGGAAATGGTGGGCGTAGAAGCCGGCGGCAAAGGTTTAGAGCTTGGCGAGCACTCTATCCGCCTATCTCATAACCTCGGCCAACCAGGCATTGCACAAGGTTTTGCGACCATGTTCTTGCAAGACCAAGCCGGTCAATTGCAAGAAACACACTCTATCGCTGCTGGTTTGGACTACGTTGGCGTTTCGCCCATCATTGCGCACCTTGCCGAAACCGGTCGCATTAAAATGACCTATGCGATGGACGATGAGGTGATTGCTGCGTGTACGTTATTGCTGAAAAAAGAAGGCATTATTCCCGCGTTAGAATCGTCTCATGCGTTGGCAGGCGCGTTTAAAGACGCTCCGAATTTACCCAAAGATTCGAAGATTGTGATCAACCTTTCTGGCCGTGGCGACAAAGACATCTTCAACGTCGCGAAAGCCGTGCAAGACGAAACCTTTCCTCAGTTCTTAACCGATTACCTTGCGGCTTACTCAACCAGCCACGCAGATCATCAGGAGCAAAACGCATGAGCCAGTTAGCCGCTTTTATTGAAGAAAAAAAGAGTGTTAAAGTGAAGCGTCAACAAAAGCCAATTTTGTCTATGACGCACGTGGTTTATGGCTACCCAACGGTTCAAGACAGTCTGGATTGGATGAAACGCTTAATGCAAGAAGGCGTGGATTTCATCGAAGTGCAATTTCCTTTTTCTGACCCTGTGGCCGATGGCCCAAGTATTGTCGCGGCGTGTCATAAAGCATTAGAGCAAAAGCTGGACGTGGAAACCTGCTTATCTCAATTAGGCAAACTAGCGAAAGGCTTTCCTGAAAGCCGCATCGTATTGATGAGTTATCTCAATCCTATGTATCGTTTTGGATTAGACAAACTGGCCAAACGCGCGGCCGAAGAAAATATTCTAGGCTTGATCCTACCGGATCTACCCATTGAACAAGCGGCAACCTACCAAGCGGCGTGTAAAGCCCATAACATTGATCCAGTATGGTTGGTCACTCCCGTCACACCGCCAGAACGATTGGCCATGTTAGCAAGCCAAGCCAGCGGCTTCCTGTATTGTGTGGCTCGCTCTGGCGTAACGGGGCATTCTGTCCATGAAAACAAAAGCCATGAAAGCAAAGCCAAACAGACGTCACTGGATGATTATTTGGCACAAATAAAGCAACACGCCAGCGCACCAATGGGCGTCGGGTTCGGTTTACGAGAACGAGCGCAAATCGAACAATTAATTGGCAAAGCCGACATCGCCATTCTTGGTTCTGCACTATTGGATGCGTACAACAAAGGCGGACAAGAAGAAGGCATTAAACTGATCAAAGACTTATTTCACTAAGTTCATTATCAAAATCCACAGTAAATATGGCTTGAAACACCGCAGTACTGAATATATGATTCGTATATATTTCATATACGGATCATATATCATGGGTATTATCAAAATTTCCGACGACCTTCACGACGACATTCGCAAAAGCTGTCACGTTATGTCTCGCTCTATCAACGCTCAAGCCGAATTCTGGATGAAGATGGGACGCTTGGCGGAACTCCATCCTAACCTCACCTTTCCCGAACTAATCGCACAAGAACTGGCCAATGCGAACCACGAAGAACCATTAAAGGTCGTGAAATAGCATGCAAGTACAGATTAAAAGCGCAGATGAAATAGAATTAATGCGCACATCAGGGAAGCTGCTAGCCGAGGTCTTTCACATGTTAGACGGCTTCGTAAAAGAAGGCGTATCGACTTTAGAAATCAACGACAAAGTTGAAGACTTCATTCGCCATGAACTGAACGCAAGACCTGCAAGCCTAGGGCAATACGATTATGGATTTTCCCTAAACTCATCTATAAACGAAGTCGTCTGCCACGGCGTTCCAAGTGACAACCAAAGACTCAAAGCAAAAGACATTATTAACCTGGACATCACGCTTGAGAAAAATGGCTTTATTGCCGATTCAAGCAAAATGTATGTTATGAGCGCCGCCAACCCCATCGCCAAACGCTTAGTGAAAACCACTTATGAAGCCATGTGGGCAGGCATAAAGAAAGTAAAACCAGGCGCAACATTAGGCGACATTGGCGCCGCCATTCAAACGCTCGCCGAGGGCAAAGGCTATTCCGTCGTAAAAGAATATTGTGGCCACGGCATAGGTCGAGAAATGCACGAAGAGCCTCAAGTGTTGCATTATGGCAAAGCAGGAACGGGACTTGTTTTGAAAGAAGGTATGACGTTTACCATTGAGCCAATGATCAACCAAGGCAAAGCCAAGACCAAAACAAAGAAAGACGGCTGGACCGTTGTCACCGCTGACAAAAAACTCTCGGCTCAATGGGAACACACGATTTTGGTCACAAAAACAGGTTACGAAGTACTAACACTCAGGGAGGAAGAAACAACAAACTAATGCTTACACCACCGCAGCCCAGCGACTTTCCATAAAATCAATAAATACGCGCATTTTATTGGGCATAAAGCGCATTGCCAGAAACTGCATGTGAATACCGCCCTGAAAATCGCTGTTAAGCTGCCAATCATTTAATACTTGAACCACGTCCCCTTTCTCTAACGATTCTCGTACCACGAAGTCGGGAAAAGGGGCGATACCAAACCCTTGCCTCACCCCTCTTAAGCGCATTTCAGCATCGTTATTAATATAACGACCATCAACTGTGATCACCGACTTACGCTCACCTTGCGTAAAGGACCAAATGTTGTCGCCATCAAAAAAACCGAGCGGCAAACAAAGATGATCCAACAAGTCTTCTGGCGAATTCGGTGTGCCATGTTCCGCCACATATTCGGGGCTGGCGCAGAGTATGGAGCGAACCTTTCCCAGAGTTTTACAGACTAAATGTTCATGCGGCTTATCCGCCACATAAAACACCACATCGACATTCTGATAAGCCGGATCGACTCGCAAGTCGGTTACTTGGACTTGCAACGACACAGCAGGATACAAGGCCATAAATTCCAGTAACAAAGGCTCTAAAACCTGTTTAGCAAATGCGTCTGGTGCCGCAATCCGCAAGCGCCCTTTTGCTTCTGTTGCCTCACTTTCAGACGCGACGACAGCTTCTTTCGCGCTGTCTAGCATTTGGCGACATTGCTCGTAAACCGCGACTCCGACCAAGGTTGTGGTTTGGCGTCGTGTCGTGCGCTCGATTAACACCGCCGATAACGCGCTCTCAATTCTCGACACCTGTCGACTGACACCAGATGGTGTTACACCGAGCCTTTTGGCGGCTTTTGTAAAACTTCCTGTTTCCACCACAGCGACAAAGGCCGCCATGTCGGGCAATAAAGCGATCAATTCATTTGTGTTCATGGGTCATAAGTATTTTGATTTATGAAGCAATTATCATACATCAACGCATCAGTTAACCTAGCTTTTTATTCCACCCAAACACCTGCGAGAACACATGAAAGCACAAACATTTAACAACCCAACTCTTTTCAACCGACTTCCTGTCGCCGAAATATCGTTGCTTTTAACCGCCTTTTTTTGGGGAACCAGTTATGGCATCACAAAAGAAGCGTTGGTATATACCTCCGTCCTCGCCTTTATTGTGATTCGGTTCGGCTTAACATCACTTTTATTAATGCCTTTATATTGGCGAGAAACACGCAAAGGACAGACTAAAGACTGGAAGTACGCCCTGCCAACTGGCGCTATTTTACTCTGCATTTTTCTCGCTGAGACCTATGGCGTTTTCCACACAACCGCATCTAAAGCGGCATTCCTGATCAGCCTTTGTGTCTTAATGACACCTTTTGTAGAAGCGATCACAGCAAAACGATGGCCGAGCAAAAACATATTAGGGTGCGCATTATTGTCAGTGGTCGGCGTGCTGTTACTGACACAGAAAAACATTGGCTGGATGGTCTTTAATATTGGCGATTATTTCATTTTGTTGGCCGCATTTTTACGCGCTTGCATGGTCGTCACGACGAAGGTGTTATTGGATGGCAAGCGTCTGTCGCCGTTGAGCACGACCAGCCTGCAAGCTAATGTGGTCACGCTGGGTGCCTTGGTTATTTTCTTCGCGGGTGACATTCAGGTAACCGAATTGTTTCCAACGGAATCGTCTTTCTGGCTGGCGGCGTTTTATCTTGCTCTTTTTTGTACTGTCTTTGCACTCTTCGCGCAAAACTATGGCGTTAAACACACAACGCCATCGCGCGTTGCTTTACTTACTGGGTCAGAACCCGCCTTCGGCGCGCTATTTGCTTTTTATTGGTTGGGCGAGTCATTGAGCGAAGTGCAATTGATGGGTGGGGGTTGTATTTTGGTGGCGACGTTAATAGCTTCTATGTCGAGAAGATAAGAAACACAAAAAAAGGGTAAGTTCCAAAGAACTTACCCTTTTTTAAAATTCTTAGTATCTAACGAATTAGATAGCTTTGATGTTTTCTGCTTGTGGGCCTTTTTGGCCTGCAGTAACAACGAACTCAACTTGTTGGCCTTCAGCCAAAGTTTTGAATCCATCGCTTACGATCGCGCTGAAATGTGCGAAAACGTCTGGACCATTCTCTTGTTCGATGAAACCGAAACCTTTAGTTTCGTTGAACCACTTAACTGTACCTTTAACTGTATTAGACATAAATAATCACCTAGATTTTAACTAGCCTTTAATAGGCTGGAATTGCAAAAAAAATAGACTGGCACTTAGAAACTTCAGAACGACGATTTATGAATAAAGCAACGTATAGCAGAGTTTTTAATTAGAGACTTCTTTCTGGCTTGAAGCTCGCATATTATAGACATATCAACTGGATAGATAGTTTTATTTGAGTTAGTGATTAAAAGACGCCTTATCCGTTCACTTTCCCTTACTGAAATCGCCCTTTCCAGTCTCACGAGTATCCAAACACGACTAGGTGAAAATGTACTATGGTTACATTGATGATTCGATATGTTTTTTTACTATTTGTCAGCAGCACCATCAGCTTGGCGTATGCCAATGATCTAATCACCTACGGGAAAGCGTGTTTAGTAAAAGAAAATAGGCTCAACCAAGCCAAGATCAAACTAGAGAATTTATCGCGACGCACTAACGACGCTCAAATCGAATCCAATCAGGCATGGCAGACCATAAAACACTACAAAACCGCCAAAGCACAATTAGAGACATCGATGACAGAATGCACTCAAACCACACCAAACAGCGCCTATTGCCATCAAGTTCGCCTGCGCTATAACGAACTAACCTATCGTATTGAGAATGCAAAAGCGGACGCGCCAGAAGGACTTTATCATCCTGACGGTTCAAGCAACGATGTTGAAATAACAAAAGCAAACTTCAAACAACGACATGACACCTTTATCGCGTTATGCCGAGACTCCGACACGCATTACGCCTTGCTGCAAGACCCCAATGCGTATGCTGCCGTCTGTTCAAGTGACGCGGCAAGACAATCTGTCACCTGTTCTCTTTTCTAATCGGCGGTTTTGATCGACCAGTATTTAGATGAACGGCTATTTCGCTGCCATGCCGTCTTGCACAACAATGACCAGTTTGTCCATTTCAAACCCTAACCGCTCCGCTTCCGCTAACAAGCGTTTTTTCACATTACTTGGCATGGTCGGTGTTCGTGAAAGCAGCCAGAAGAAGTCTCGATTCGGCCCTGAAACCATGGCGTATTGATAGTTCTCTTTGTCCAATTCAAAAATGACATACGCGCCATAAAATGGGCCAAAAAACGACACTTTCAAATGCCCAACATCCGATGAGTTTACAAAATAAGCGCGCCCTTTGGCCTCGCGCCATTCTTTATCGTCCGCTGAATACCCACTGTTGATTACCGCGACACCGCCATCGTCACGCATCGAATAGGTTGCTGTCACATTCGACAAACCTTCTTCAAACGCATGATCTTGCCGCGCGATTTCATACCATGTGCCTAAATAGCGTTCTAATTGAAATTGTGTGACGGGATTAATGTTTTTAGGGGCGCTGGTACAACCCACTAAGAGTATCGACATAATCCAAACGAGGTATTTCATACCGTTCTCCTCAATGTTCGATTCGTTTTACCACTTAACACAACTGTCACACTCCTATTGCAGTCTATTAAGATCGTTTATCTGGGAACGCAAACTTTGTTTAGTAATAGATTAGTACACCCATGGCGTCATGAAAGAAACCTAAGAAAGCAGAACAAAACGGTGTCCGTCACACTAAACAGTATGACGCCAATAACAAAAGTTGACCCTAGATTTCTTTCTTTTTCCATCGACATCTCTGTATTGGCTGGCGGTTATTGGTGGGAAGGCAGTAAAGGCACACAACGAGGTCTAGGAACCGAGCGTGTTGAACCATTGGATTTGAATCAACCCAAACTGGATTTGCTAATCAGAGCACTGGGCCCAGCTTACGTGCGAGTTGGTGGGTCTGAAGCCGACAAAATCCATTATTTCACCAGCCTTAATCCTCCTTCAACCACGCCTTCAGACGTCCTGACGCTGACACAAGGCATGTGGAATAACCTGCACAATTTTTGCCAGCGTCTCGATTTGTCGCTTATGTTTACGATGAAGTACGGCTTATTTGAGCGAGGACAACACGGCATTTGGCAAGCTCACGAGGTGGAAGCGCTACTCAAATACTGCGATGCACATGGCCAGCGCATCGACATTATCGAACTTGGCAATGAACTCAACGCTTATTGGGCGTTTCACGGCTTCACTTCGCAACCCAGCGCAAAAAATCTCGCCAAAGACTATGACACCTTTATCCGCTGCATCCGACAACACAGCCCGACCAGTAGAATCGCCGGTCCGGGCAGTGCTTTTTGGCCACGAATTGGCGAAGCCATCAAACCACTTAGCAATATTTCATCCATTTTTTTGGCCAACTTAGAAGAGAAAATCGACATTGTGGATTGGCATTATTATCCCTTTCAAAGCAGTCGCTCACCGGTCAGAACCCGTGCGGCCACGATTGAAAACATCCTCTCTCCGAACTCGTTCAAAGATTTTGAAAAGTACTCAATGCAACTCGAAAAATGGCGCAACGACTACCAGCCAAATGCGCAACTCTGGACAGGCGAAACAGGCTCAGCCCAATGTGGCGGGCAAGCCAAATTATCCGACCGTTTTGTATCCTGCTTTTGGTGGGCAGATCAACTCGGACGAGGCGCCAAAATTGGCCAAAAAGTCATGGTGAGACAAAGCTTGATTGGTGGCGACTACGCGCTTATTCATCGACAAAGTTTGAAACCCAATCCAGATTATTGGGTCAGCTGGTTATGGGGGAAACTCATGGGAGAGTGTGTTTTTTCTGTACAAAGCAACGACCCGTTCGTTCAGGTCTACTGCCATAGCGCCAAAAAAGAAGGCAAATGCACCCTGCTCATTATTAACATGTCGCCCAAGCCAAAAATCATGCATTGTCATGGCTTTGGCTCTAAGAAAAAACGTTTTGAAATCACCGCCGATTCGCTCACCTCTAAGAAAATCCGCATTAATGGCATTAAGCCAAAATTCAAGAAAGGCGACGTCAGGCTAAAAGACTTTCCCAAACTGTCCAAGCTCAACCTCGTCAGCCCCTACAGTATAAATTTCTGGTGCTTCACGGTGTGAATGTAAACAACCTAGACAAAAGACAATGAAAATGATTATCAATAGTATGAAATTACCGTTCTCATCGATATAATAGCGCGTTCATATTGGTCTACAGGATTTCAGACATGGTTCGCCGCATTACGCATTTCAGACGAGTTTTCACATTGCTTTTGTTCAGCCTCATTCTTGCTAGTTGTGATCAATCCCCTTCTGCGTCGCCCGTTCAAAATACCTTAACCATCGACCAAGTCGAAAAAAATGATTCCGGCTGGCCAAGAAGCATTATGACGCGCGAAGGCCTATTAACACTGGAACATGAGCCAACTAGAATTGTTTCAACCAGTGTCACCTTGTCGGGCACATTGTTAGCGATCAACGCACCGCTTGTTGCATCTGGCGCCACCATGGCCAATACCAGTGTCGCGTCAGAACAAGGCTTTATGCGCCAATGGTCAGACATCGCAGAAGAACGCGGCGTGGTGTCTCTGTATCAAACCGAGCCAAATGCTGAAGCCATTATCAAAGCCAACCCAGATCTCATTATTATTTCCGCCACTGGCGGGGATTCTGTCATGAAACTGTATGACCAACTAAAAGACATCGCGCCCACGCTTGTCATCGGCTATGACGACAAAAGCTGGATGCAATTAGCACAGATTTTTGGTGATCTACTTGGCCTAGAAACGCAAGCCAATCACATTGTTCAAGACTTTGAAAAACAGCTCAGCCTCACCAAAGATACCATCACGTTGCCACCTCAGCCCACTACCGCCATGGTCTATTACCAAGACGATACGGGGGCGAACATTTGGACATCCGAATCCGCCCAAGGTCGACTACTCGAAGAACTTGGTTTCACCCTAGCGATTATTCCAGAAGACATTAAAGGCAATATTAGTATGGGATTGCGCAATGACATTGTGATTGCCACTGGAGAACGTTTTCCCGATGCGGTCACTGGCCATTCTGTCTTGCTCTTTGCCGCGTCACGAGACAGAGAAAATGCACTAAAAGACAATCATTATTTACAAACAACCAGTGCGATAAAAAACAATCAGGTTTACGCTGTTGGCGATGACACCTTTCGCTTGGATTATTACAGCGCCAGTCATTTACTCACACGCTTAAACACGTTATTTGGAAACAAAAAACATGTCGAATAGCGTCCGCTATGGCTGGTTATTAGGTTCAATCACGCTGTTACTGATCATCATGGTGGCGAGCTTAAGCATTGGCGCAAAACCACTGTCCATCGACGTGCTTTGGAGTGTGCTGCTTGGCAAGGAACACGGCCTTGCTGAAACCATCATTCTAGAAGGCCGATTACCAAGAACACTAAATGGATTGTTTGTCGGTATGGCGCTAGGAACGTCTGGCGCACTGATTCAAGCCATTACTCGAAACCCGCTGGCGGATCCTGGCATACTTGGCGTGAACCTAGGCGCGAGTTTGGCCATTGCCATTGCGATTGTGTTTTTAGGCGCAACCCAGTTAACCGAGTTCTTTTTCTATTCCGCCATTGGCGCGTTGTTGGCCAGCGTTTTAGTGTATTTTGTTGGCAGCATGGGCGCCGGAAAAGCCGACCCTTTAAAGTTAACCTTGGCTGGTGTCGCCATCGGCGCGGCGTTTGCTGGGTTCAGTTCCAGTCTGACTTTATTCAATCCTAATGCATTTGATCAAATTCGATTTTGGGCCGTTGGCAGTTTGGATGTACGAACCTTATCCGTGCCATTGTTTATTGCACCCGTCGTTATATTGGGTTGTTTTTTAGCGGTCATCATTTCTCCTGCGCTCAATGCGTTTAGTTTGGGCGACTCTCTCGCGGCCGCACTGGGAAGCAATCCCGCTCGTGTTCAATTAATAGGTTTGATCTCAATTACCCTTCTTTGTGGTGCCGCCACCGCTGCGGCCGGCCCCATTGGTTTTGTGAGTTTAATGATGCCGCACATTGCCCGTTGGATGGTTGGGCCAGATCAGCGCTGGATCATCCCTTTTAGTTTTATTTTGACGCCGACCTTGTTACTGATCGCCGACATTATTGGCCGCGTATTAATTGCGGGGGAACTGAGAGTGTCAATTGTGACCGCCTTTATTGGCGCGCCTATTTTGATCTATTTGGTGCGCAGAAAAGGAGCCAACGGACTATGAAACACTCTCAAAGTAACCTAGCCCGCTCATTTTTTGGCTTCAAGCCATCACGACTCATTGTTTTTTTTCTGACGATACTACTGATATTTGCCACGCTTTTTCTTGGCGAACACATTGCCAACAATCTGAACGATGTCTGGCAATTAATCATCGGAAAAGCCAGTCATTATCAGTCCATTGTAGTTTGGCAATGGCGAGCCTCGCGATTGTTTTCTGCCTTGGTGATTGGTGCCGCGTTAGGCGTCAGCGGCGCGGTGTTTCAGTCCCTCGTTCGCAATCCGCTTGGTAGCCCAGACATTACTGGCTTTAACGTCGGTGCTTTTACGGGTGTTTTGATCTCCATCGCTTTTTTTGGAAACCTGTATTGGATGAGTGTGTTAGGTGCCATTCTTGGAGGGCTCTTTTCGGCGCTGCTCGTGTATTTGTTTGCTTATCGAGACGGTCATTCTGGCTTTCGCTTGATCATCGTGGGCATTGCCATTAGTGCAACGCTAACCGCGTTTAACCAATGGTTATCACTCACCGTATCACTGGAAACCGCCATGACCGCCGCACTCTGGAGCGCGGGGTCATTAAACGGTATGACATGGGCTCGTGTGCTACCCGCTGCCGCGCTTATTTCGGCCTTCATGGTGTGCGCATTTTTACTCAATACGCGAATGAAACTGCTTGAAATGGGCGACGATACCGCCGCTGCGTTGGGTGTTTCGGTCAATAAAACACGCCTTATTCTCATGTTTGTTGGTGTCTCACTCACCGCCATCGCCACTGCAATAACCGGCCCAATCGCCTTTATTTCATTGGCCGCACCACAAATTGCCCGTCGATTGGAAAACCGTGCCAGCGTGTCGCTGGGTTCGTCTGCGTATGTGGGCGCGTTGTTGTTATTGTGTGCCGATTTTATTGCGCAACACGGTTGGGAAGGCTCCACCCTGCCTGTCGGTCTGGTCACGATCAGTTTGGGCGGTATTTACTTGGTCTACTTGATTACTCGTGAAGGAAAGTTATGACAGCGCCATCAGCAAAACCGCTTGCAACGGGGTTATCCCTTACAGAAATATCACTCGCAACAGAATCGATTACGTTATGCTACGACCAGAATGTCATCACGCAAGACTTGTCTGTTCATATTCCTGAGGGAAAATTTAGCGTCATTGTCGGCCCGAATGGCTGTGGCAAATCCACATTATTGCGCGCCATGAGTCGATTGCTTGAACCAAAATCGGGCCAAGTGCTACTGAACGGCCAAGACATTCATTCACTGGCAACACGAGACGTCGCCAAAATATTAGGCTTATTGCCGCAAAGTGCCATTGCGCCCGATGGCATAAAAGTCGTCGATTTAATTGCTCGTGGTCGCTTCCCTCACCAAAAGTGGTTTCAACCTTGGCGTGAAGAAGATCAAAACGCCGTTGACGCCGCCATGAAAGCCACCAGCATCACGGAGTTTGCGCAGCATAATGTTGACCAATTGTCCGGCGGACAACGCCAGCGTGTATGGGTCGCCATGGCATTGGCGCAAGAAACCCCATTACTCTTGCTCGATGAACCGACCACGTATTTGGACATTGCTCATCAGATTGAGCTCATGGATTTGTTTCAGGATTTAAATCGACTTCAAGGCCACACGTTAGTCGCCGTTCTGCACGACCTTAATCACGCTTGCCGTTACGCGGACAACCTTATTGCGATGAAAGCCGGCCAAATCATTGCCACTGGAGCACCAAAAGACATTGTGACGGAAACGCTCATAGAAGAAGTGTTTGGCTTACCTTGTATTATTTTGGACGACCCTATTTCTGGCACGCCATTGATCATTCCAAAAGGTCGACACGTTCCATAATCAAACTCAATAAAACAAACTCAACGAATCAGGCCAACGAAAAATGGCGATGTCACACGACATCGCCATTTATTTGATCTCGTCAATGAAAGTGTGATTACACCGTCGCTTCTTTTGTTTGGACGGTTTCTTCAGCCGCTTCTTCGGCAGGGAAAAGCGTCGTATCAATCAAGCTGACATCCCTTAATGAACGAACACCTGCACTTAAGAACACGGTCGCCGCCGCGCAGCCTAAGCCAAGCGCGACCAACCCCATAACAGGCGATAACACTTTCACAATAACACCAATACCGAGCGCACCCGCAGAATCACCAACCACATCTTGCGCTGTCCAGAAGCTGCCAATTCGACCCAACATATGATCTGGTGTGTGACCTTGAACAATCGTATATTGCAGCAAACCGCCAATAGAACCAAGATAGCCAAATACCGCCAGCGCAAACAACATCACCACCAAATGCCCCATAAACCCTAACGCAGCAACGCATAAAAATGATAAGAACGCCGTCACCAGCATCACCACACCCGGTCGTTTTGCATGACGAACCCAACCACTGGTTAGCGCACCTAACGTCGATCCAACCGGTACCGCGGCGTACATAAGGCCAACTTCAAACGCGCCACCACCAAATGCCGTTGCCGCCAGAGCAGGAAATAAAATACGAATGGATTTGGTTATCGCTTCCAATGTTCCCAACGCCACGACCGCTCGAATAATTTTATGGGTGAACACAAAACTAAAACCATCCAGTAACGATCTGATCGGATGCTCTTCAGGCCCACTTTTTTGCGGCTTCATATTCGGCAAAGTGACCAAGGTAATCAAGGTACAGAAGGTGCCAATCGCCGCTAAAGTGTAGTTCCATGTTACCCCAAACGACACGATCACAACCCCCGCCACGGCGGGCGAAATAACCGAACCAATCCGAACAATCAACATGCTCAATGCCCCCGCCGTCGGGAGGTTTTCACGCCCCACCAAATGCGGAATCGATGCCATCAATGCCGTCATACCAATCGCACTAAAAAAGCCATCCCAAAGTGAAATAGCATACACAGCCCAAAGGCTTGGTTCAGACAAATACGCATTCGCCGCAAGCAAGACAAAACCAACCCCACAAATTGAACGGGAGAATAAAATCAGCCACTTACGATCCATTCGGTCCGCTAGAACACCGCCCAACATAAGACCGATAAACATGCCTATTCCATCTAACGCCACCGCAAAACCGACTTGTAAACTGGACCCCGTTAACTCATAAATTTGTACAGGCACCGCAACATTGAGCATGCCAATGCCCAACACAGACATCAAACGAGCAATGAAAATAGCGCGGAAATTGGCATTGGTTTTTAGCAAACTAAAATCCAACATAATATTTGATTTTGACATAACGACTCTTTAAGTATGGCGCGGCAAAATGCCGCGCTCTGACTATTTCAAAACAACTATTCTGAAATCAATTGATTAAATAAAGGACCCAACACAACCAAGGCCTCTGGCGATAAAATATCTTCATGAGCAAAGTCAAAGTGGTGTTCTTCAAGAGCATCCAAATAAGGTGCCCACGTTGCTTGAATATCCATGCCTTCAGGCACTGTTTTATCCGCTACAAACAAGACCGCTTTGCCGTGATAACGCTGTGATTTCGCCTTAGAAAGCAACGACACCGAGTCGGCATAGTTCTTTACAATATCCGCAAACATCGCATCTCGCTCCACTTCCATTTGCTCGTCTAAGGTATCTTCTGAGGTTTCCATGAATTGCGCTTTTTCACGCTCCACCTCACCTTGCGCTTCAGTTTCCGTTGCTCCCGACCAGTCTTGTTCATCAGGTGGGTAAGTATCCAAAAGACCCAAGAAGCTGACTTCATCGCCCATTTCCTGCAATCGAATCGCAAGCCCATGTGCGATAGCTCCGCCAAGAGAGTAACCAATGAGTCGATATGGCCCTGTCGGTTGACGTTCTTTCAACAATTTCAAATGCTGATCAATCACCCCTGTCATGTCTTTTTGGGCCGCAATTGGGCCATCTGGCCGTGGTGACTGCAAACCAATCATAGGGCACGACTCAGAAAGGTAACGAGCAAATCCTGTGTATTGCCAAGCAAACCCTGACGCTGGATGAATACAGAAAATAGGTGTACCAACACCTTGTTTAATAGGAAGTACCGAACCAAAACCTGACAGCTCTCGACTGTTGGCAAGGTCCTGATTACCCAGAACATACGCCAATTTTTCAATGCTTGGGGACACCATGATTTGTCCTACAGTAACGTTAAGCTTCAATGCTCTACGCAGCTCAGAAACAAGACGGACAGCCAAAATAGAATGACCACCCAAGCTGAAAAAATCATCACTCGCGGTTAATCCCGTCACGCCTAACACTTTAGAAAAGGCATTGGCGATGTCAGTTTCAACCCCTAACTTGATCGCTCGGCCTTGTGTTGAATTAACGATATCAGACGGCAAGGGCAACGCTTTCCGATCCAATTTACCGTTAGCACTCAAAGGCATCGAGTCCAATTGCATGACAACCACTGGCACCATATGTGCGGGAAGTCGTTCACTCATCGATGTACGTATTTGAGCTGTGTCCAACGCACCTACGTGACTTGTGATATAAGCAACTAATTGACGAGCATCGGCGCCCATTGCACTGCTGTCTTGCCCCCACGCTTTTGCCACCACGACCGATTGATCAATACCGGGTTGTGATGCCAAGACCTGCTCGATCTCGCCCAACTCAATACGCTGACCTCGAATCTTTAGCTGGTCGTCACTGCGTCCAAGATACTCAACCGCACCACTTTCCAACCAACGAACCACGTCTCCTGTACGGTACATCCGCTCACCATCACCTAGTGGATCGGCGACAAATCGCGTGGCACACAATTCAGGTCGACGCCAATAACCATCCGCTAGCTGAACACCACATAAGTACAATTCTCCTGCCACACCGATTGGAACCGGTCGTAAGAAGTCGTCTAGTATTCTTAGTTGCGTATTCCAAACTGGGTAGCCAATCGGAACACCCGCACCGGTTACCTGAGCCAACTCATCGCCAAAGGCTGGGTAATACGTCACATCCACCGCTGCTTCGGTTGGCCCATATAAATTATGCAATTCACAACCAACCACCTTTTCGAACTGCCTAGACAATTCCACTGGCAACGCCTCTCCGCTGCAAAATACACGCTTTAATGCAAGACAAGCACTAGCGTCGCCATCACTTAAGGAGGAAACAAAGGCCGCTAACATAGAGGGGACAAAATGCAATGTCGTGACATTGTAATCTGCAATCAATTGCTGGAGCTGAACAGGGTCTCTATGCGCATCTGGCGGCGCCATGTGTAACTTCGCCCCCACCATCGCACTCCAGAAAAACTCCCAAACCGATACATCAAAGCTGCAAGGTGTTTTTTGTAAAATCACGTCACTACTCGTCAATGGGTATTGATTCTGCATCCACAAAATACGGTTAACAATCGCTTGATGCGACACCAATACGCCTTTTGGTCGGCCAGTTGAACCCGATGTATAGAGCAAGTACGCCGCACTATGAATGTTTAACGCAGGCGCCTGCCAGTCAGCTATCGCCTGCTTAGCCTGAGAGACATCCACTGGCGTAATATCAGTATCATAAAGATAGTGTTTTGTATGGTGGTCAAATCGTGACACTTCCCCTGCTAATGTAATCAAAGCTCTTGGTTTTGCATCTTCCAACATGTAATTGAGTCGATCATCAGGGTATCCCGTATCAAGCGGGAGATACGCCGCCCCCACTTCAATGATCGCCCACAACGCCAAACTCAACTTCACTGAACGAGGCAGCGCCACAGCGACAATATCGCCTGGCTGCACTCCTAATGATTGAAGCTGTTTCGCCAAAGTGATGACTTCATAACGCGCTTGTAAGTAGCTTAATTGACACGTTTCATCAGACAAACATACGCTTTCTGGCGATTTGGCAGCTTGCACTGTCAACGCTTCTCGAAGTGTCATTTCAGGCAAGACGTATGACGTCTCATTTAAACGTGCTATAACCGTTTTTTCTGAATCCAAACGAAGGTCTAACGCGTGCTGAGTTACCACATTGTCCTGTAATAAAGACTTCAATAGCGCATCAAATCGCGCCATTAACACTTCTATTTCTACACCACCTCGATATTCAAATAGCAAATTGAGCTGCTCACTTGGCAAAGCGAGCACCGTCAGTGGATAATGCGTAAACCCTCGATTATAGACTTCGCCTAGTGTCAATCCGTGATAGTTTGTATTGAATAAATCAGCCTGTTCTGGAAAGTTCTCAACCACGAACAAGGTATCAAATAGATTGTTGTGTCCACCTAATCGTTGAATCTCAGCCAAACCTAACCCGTCGTATTCCAACAAAGAAACTTGTTCATTTTGTACTTGTTGCATCTGTTGCCACAACGTCAGCTCTGGTTGTAATTGCACACGCACTGGCACAGTATTACTGAATAAACCAATGTGCTCTTCGATTCCTGCAACATCGCCAAAGCGGCCAGATATTGGCGTACCAAACACCACATCAGAACGCCCCGTCATACCAAACAATAGGTTTGCCCAGAGCGTCTGCAACACACTGTTCAATGTTAGCCCTTTACTCTGAAATGCATTTTTCAGCTGACTAAAGTCAGCAGTATTTAGTGTTAACGTGTGTGTTGTTACCAATTCCGAAGGGGGGGTATCCGCAAATAATAACGTAGGCACGGCACCGTCTATGGCGTCTTTCCACGCATCTCGCATCGCTTGTTTATCTCGAGCCATTAATTGCTCGACTACCCACGTATATGGCACCGGTGGCGACGCAAGCACTATGTCATCACTGCCGTACGCGGTGACCAAATCACGCAACATAATCGGTGTTGACCAACCATCCACAACCAAGTGATGGGCATTCAAAAACAAGTAATGCAGCTGATCTGACATCGTCACCAACACCGCATTTAACAGAGGAATACCAGCAGATTGAAACGCCATAAAGTCTCGGCTTAACTCACCTTTCTCTATTGTTTTCAAATGCGCCTGTTGAGACTCAACATCTTGATCACGCAAATCCACCACTTGCATTGGCCACCAGTTTTTTCGCTCACTACTGCGTCGCCAAGGTAAAATTTGCAACGCGGTATCACCGTGAGAAAAATCAAACAAAGCACCAAGCTGCGGGTGTTTTTCAATCACCGCACCCAACGACTCTTTTAAGCGCTCTACCGCCATATCTCCAGAAAGACACAGTCGCGCTAGCGAACTGTAGCCTGCATCGGCAGCCTGCGATTCCTGTTCAAGTTGAGCATGGAACAGAAGCCCTTCCTGCAAAGGCAGTGCAGGTAAAACCGCTTTCAAAGCGCCATATTGGCTTCGTAAACTATCGAGGTTTTGCTCTGTCAGCTCAAGGCCCTTCAAGTCTTCCGCCACCATGCTATCCGCTGCAATCGCTTGATGCGTCTCGGCAAAACAGGTCATCGACTTTGTCGTATTAGATAAAGAACTTAATAGTGTTTCTATGTCTTTTGATCCTATCCGATTTGCATCATGCCCAATGTGAAGTGCCAATATCGGCATATCTTGACTGTCATCAATAAAGACATTCAATTCCAATGCATACGTTGACGTTAAACAATCTGATTGATGCACTTCAAACGTGTCTTTAAAGTAGGTATCTCCTTGCAATAACGAAAGATCATTTTGCTGAAAGCGACCAAGATAATTGAACAAAATTTGCGGGCATGTATCGCTTTCCTGTTGAGCGAAAGTTTGACGAAAATGATCGTCTAAATAACGCAATACACCATATCCAACCCCATCATCAGGCACATTAATCAAAGCACGACGCACTAACTGAATAACCGCTTCGAAAGGCACATCGTCATCATTGGAAGCGTTCAATTTGGTCAGCAGCGCTTTTTTACCGGTCATACGCACTGGGTATTCAGCGGTAAACCAACCTAATGTACGGGTTAGATCGAGGTCACTCACCTCCGCCCGACCATGAGATTCCATCATAATTGGGATATCAGTGGTTTGATATTGACGAGCAAGCGCAAGATACAAAACGCCTAACAAAGCTTCTTGAGGCTGACACTGATATTGCTTAGGCAAGGTTTCTAACAACAAGGTAGACGTGCTTTCATCAAGCAGGACCCGCTGATGCTCACGAACATGAGACATATCACGAGAAAATAATGGCTTTCCTTGTAGCTGCGTCAACCAATATTGGCTTTGAGACTGCCATCGTGATGCTTGCGCCTGAAGAACCGCTTGCCAATCCAATAAACTATTGGGAGACGGCGGAATTTCAACGTCTGGGTTGTTTAATAAATGAGACAAATCAGAAAAAACAATTCGCCACGAGACACCATCAACAACAGCATGATGCAGCGCAATCACCGCCGCTTTTTTATCGTCAGCTTGTAAGTACGCCACTCGCATGGCTGAAAAAGGTAGGTCCAACACGGTCGAGGAAGAACTCTGAACCAGTTGCTCAAAAGCACGATCGACTAACTGAGGTAATGACCCATCATCAGAAAAAGACTGAATGGATAGACCATCTTCTACTACACCTACCTCAAGATAAGACGACTGAATCTGAGACGTCAAAACACGATGGGCGGCCACCAGTTTGGCCATAACGCGTTCAAATATTGGCTGTGTCATTGAAACGGGCAAAGCAACGCAAACCGCTTGGAAATACGCTAAATCTAACCCACCTGCATTTTTCATCCAGTGGTAAATCGGCAAGTCGGCCAGTTGCCCTGTTTGAATGCTAGGAGATCGCGTTACGTTACCTAATGGTAAAAGTCGTGTTGCCATCACACTGATCATTCGACTTTCGAACACATCCTTCGCCCTTAACGCATAGCCATTCTTGCGGGCAAGGCTACCCAAAGACATTGCGACAATACTGTCGCCACCTAAGGCAAAAAAATCGTCGTCAGCAAACACAGCGTCTAAGTTTAAAACCTGCTGAACCAACTGACATAACAAGACTTCTCTTTCACCCTTCGGCGCTAAACCATCATTACGTCCAATGGCGACTGGATCAGGCAATGCCTTACGATCCACTTTACCATTGGTATTTAACGGCAATCGATCTAGCAAAGTCAGCGTTGACGGGACCATATACGCTGGAAGCTGACTAGATAAAGACAACACTAATGCGTGCACCAAGGCTTTTTCAGATGGATCAGCCAGCTGAAAACGCTGAGCATCCACCACAGCATAGGCGTCTAAACGATGCGTACTGCCTTGTTTTTTTGCTATAACAATACTGTTTTTGACGCCATCCACTGCATTCAGGGCCGCTTCTACTTCACCCGGCTCAACACGATGACCTCGAATTTGCACCTGATGGTCTGTACGCCCAATGTACTCAACCAAACCACCTTCCAGCCATTTTGCCAAATCCCCCGTTCGATACATTCTTTCGCCAGCAATAAATGGATTGGCAATAAATCGAGTCGACGTCAATGACAGTTGATTCAAATAACCATGAGCCAAGCCTGGCCCCGCAACATACAGCTCACCAGGAACCCCAATCGCGACAGGCGATAAACCAGAATCCAGAATATACGCTTGCGTATTCGCAATGGGACGCCCAATGATAACTTTTTCTGAATCGTTAACTGACGCGCCCAAGCTGTCTACGGTATTTTCTGTTGGTCCATAATAATTTCTCACCTTCAATTCTGGGTGATTTCGCGCCTGCTCCCAAACAGTCGAAGACGCCGCTTCACCCCCTACATACACCAAATCAGGAAAATGTTTTCCTGATTCCGTTGCACCAATATCAAACAGTTGAGCCAAAACAGAAGGAGGAAGATCGGTGGCGTGTATTTTATGCAGATCACAATACTGCTGAATCAATTCAGGGTCTTTACATACGTCTTCTTCTACAATATGTAACGTGTGACCAAAGCAAAGCCAATACAATATGTCCCAACTCGTATCGAATGAAAAAGACGCGGTGAGCATCACATTTACTTGAGTTAACTGCTCAGCCAAGGCTTTCCCATCACGCAACCAATGCGCAAGCGCTAAGTTAACCAAACCTTTGTGGGAAATCACGACACCCTTGGCTCTGCCTGTCGAGCCAGAAGTGTACATAATATAGGCCAGATCATCCGACGCAGGAAGGTCAAACACCGCCAATGAAGGGTCTTTTTGGCTTACCGATTCAATAAAACACTCATCGTCAACCGACACAATAAATGTGGTATCAGGCACATTAAAATCATGGCCGTCACTGGTGATCAATAATTGCGGCGCCGAATCTTCTAGCATCCAATTAATCCGTTCTTGCGGATACGTAGGATCGATCGGCAAATAATGGGCACCAAGTCCCATTGCGGCAAACATGGCATAAACCATGCGCTCATCTCTAGGCAATGCCAGCCCAACACAGGATCCTTTGACAACACCGTAGTCAGCCAGTATTTGCATCCATTTCGCAATATTACGATGCAACTCATCAAAGCGGATTTCTCGCCCTTGCACAACCAGTGCAAGTGAAGACGCCAATGACGTCGTTCTATTATCATAAAAGCGCGCAATCAAACTGGCATAATCGTGTCCCAATGCTTTCTCTGCAGAAACAACAGCGCCACGCTGCCATGTTTGAATATTGGCTTGTTCCAGAGCAAGCAATGCAGGAACATCCGCGAGCCGCCCGTTCGGCGTTGACAGTAAGGTGGTAGCAAATTGCTCAAACCTATTCACATGCTCTTGCAGTGATGCAACATCGTACTTTTGATCGTTTCCAACCCATTCGATATACAGGTCACCTTTTTCAAAGTGCATACCAAAGTCCAGATCTTCTACTGGACCCGCCGCAAGGTGCTCAATCTTGGCAACGGTATCACCAAACGACAAATCATAGTCAAACAAACGGAGATTCAAAGTAGGCCCATACAAGGCTTCCCCTACTCGGCTTAAGTCACGAGCAATTTGTTCACCGTTGTATTTTTGGTGCTTTCGTATTTTTTTCAAATCTTGTTTGATACGCAGTGTGAGGTCAAAAATCGTATCGTCCAAACGTCCATCAACGATCATAGGGAGGACATTAACAACCGGACCAAGCGAATTCAAAGACACACTGCCAACACGGCCCATAAACGGAAAGCCAACCGGTATCCGCCATTGTCCGCTGATGCGAATCAAGTAAGCAGAGATCAAACCCACCGCCAAATCGGCGGAGGTTAACTTCGAAGAAGGAAACATGCTTAAACAAGATTGCAATGCATCGGCGCGTACACACGCATTTAGTCTAATTAAACGCTGTGACGCTAAACCACCACCCTCAACACGGATGGACGCGGCCTTGTTCGATAAACTCATCACATGAGGTAAATCTGAGCAATAGGTCTGCCAAAACGCATTATCTCGAGTGTATTTTTCCGAAGTTTTATACTGTTGCTCTTCGCTCACAACATCATAAAAAGAACGATAAGGCGTACTGGGTACACCGCGCTGTTCGACAAGCGACTGATAAATACTCGCGACTCTTGCTGTAAACATATTGAAGCTAAAACCATCCAGCATGATATGGTGAAAGCGCTGATACCAAACAAACCGCTGACCAGAGAGTTTTATGAGTATTTGTCGCACCAGTGGCACTGTAGAACTTAGCGTTAACTCAGCGTCTAAATCCTGCTGAATAAGCAGATCCATTGCTTCTTTTCCATTCCCATCATTCGATAAATCCATCCATTCTGGCGCAATCTGGACATGACACTCGTTCAGTTTTTGTGTTGGGACACCCTCTTTTTCACGATAAACAGCATTGATTGTGTCCGCTTCTTGCAACCCCATTTCAATGGCATTCAGCAAAGAGTGCTCGTCAAGGTTCCCATTTATATGAACCTTATGAGCGATGGTAAACGTGTTGCGTTGCGATGAAATATGATCAGCAAGCCAAATGCCCATTTGCACATCAGTAAGAGGAACGGTATTGCGCCCCTCCAATACAGTGGGGATTGGAAAAGATGTTGCAGTATTATTTTCCATAGAAGACTTCTTTAAGCACCGAGAGAAAGGGAAGTACGTGTTTGAGGGCGAATATCTGTCCAATGTGTTTCGACATATTCAAGGCAGTGGAAACGAGAAGCGGGCCCAAATATCAACTTCCATCCTTGAGGAACTGTCTTGAAAACTGGCCATAAACTGTGTTGTTGCAGTGCATTCACTAAGACAACAAACTCTAATGAATCATTGTCAAATGGGTTAATTGTTTCATTACTCATTTTATATCCCTTGTTCAATTCAATGGCCTATGGCCTAACTAGATAAATTAATTAAATGGTCAAATTCGGTTATTCATCCAAAGAAAGTTTAAGAGTTGGCCGGCAACAAATACGACAACCCATTGACCAAATTTGAACGCCATGACAGCCAATCATGGCCTCCATATACCTTGTCGTAGTAAACAGTCCCTCCCTTATTTTTAATAACTTCATGGGTGACGTCGTTAAAACAATGCATGTCTTCTTCTCCTGTTCCGACGGTCATATAGACATCTAAATGCGCAACGCTGACGCGATCATGTAAAATCTGATCCGCTAAACTATTGCTTGGTATATTATCCAGAGTGGTATCGTCATCGGACTCAAGTAACTTAGGAGAACGCATTCTATTTTCCTCTGGCCACCAAAAAGACCCAGAAAGACTAATGATTTTTGAAAAATACTCGGGGAAAACCAGACCCGCATACAAAGCGGAAAGCCCACCTAAACTTTGACCTGCAACCACGTAGTCAGAAATAGACCGTTGGGAATGTGACAGTTGAATTTGAACGATAGGCAATAGGTTGCTGATCAACGACTGCCAAAAGGGAAAGTAGCAACCAAGCTCTTTCCAGCGAGTTTTTCCATCAATAGAAGGGATTAACAGATAATGTGCTGGCGCTATTTTCTTTGTGTCTGTCAAATACTGGAGCACAGATAACGTACCACTAGAAGCATTCCATTTTTGCCCATCTAGCAATACAACCAGCGGAGCCTCACCAGCAGCGGTCGAGAAAAGCCAGCAATGACGCTGATTGCCAAGCACGGCATCATCCCAATGAATGGTTTGAATCTGATCTACTGGAATTGCACTTAGCAATTCTTGCTCCCATTCTCTCCAACCGGCCTCTTTTACGGCATCCGGAAGGTGCAACGGCGAGCTCATCCCCCAACCTGACACAAGTACAGGTAATGCATTCAAATCATCAGATATTTGATTTTCAGCAACACTCATCCACCAAGCACGTTGAGATTCACGAGAACCTGAATAAGACTTCCGTGCAAGCTCCGGTAACTGATGCTGCTCAATGGGAATAAAGGAATAACTTCCTCGCCATCGAGAATCTACTTCCAGTTGACCTAGCCAAACATCGGTTTCAGGCACTCGATGAAGACATTTTGGCTGCCAGCTGTGGTGATCCGTTAAGGAGTTAACGTCTAGCAACACACTGGCTGTCGTGGAATTTTTCTCATTACCTTGAGGATCTTGCCAGATAAACAGCACAAGACTGGTCGAATTATTTATTGGTTTAACAAAAGGGCCACCCGAATGGCGAATCGCTTCCCACCACGCCTGACTACCCACTTGATGATGTGCGACGCCAAAGCCTTCCAGCAATGCGCGCAACTCTAATTGTTCGAACAACACACCCTTCCTATCTTCGTAAAGCAAAGAAATATTAAATATATTTCACAATAGTATTGCGAAGCATTCTCATTATCAATAACATTAACAAGATCTTTACTTAATTGATTCAAAATAAGGAAAACCATGTCTCTCTCTAAGAATTCATCCACCCGCTTACCAAGCCGGTTATCTACTGTTGCTGTCGCCGTCATCAGTATTAACGCCGCTTTCATCTCTGCCAACACGTTCGCTGAAGACACAACACACCTAACGACTCTAGTGGTTACGGGTGAAAAAATTGATAAAGACATCAAGGACACAACAACTGCTGTTACAGTTATTACAGAAGATGAGTTAGCCAACAATAAAGTAAATGATGTCAATGACATTGTTGTACAGGCCCCCAATGTGACAACGGGTGGATATGGAACTATAAATATTCGAGGCGTAAACGGATCTGGACCTGCTATAGGTTCCAATTCATTTATGACAGGTGGTAGTCCTCGAGTATCAACAAGTGTTGATGGGGTAACAGAGGCTTGGGGTGGATATAACTTCAACCCAGCGGATATATGGGATGCACAACAAGTAGAAGTACTTCGCGGCCCCCAATCAACAGTACAAGGTGATAACGCCATAGGCGGCGCGGTTGTTATTAAAACTAATGACCCTAGTTTCGAATGGGAAAGTGCCGTTCGTGCCGGGATAGAAACTTATGACAACAACAACCTTAAGAAAAATATTTCTGCGATGGTATCCGGACCACTTATAGAAGACGAGTTAGCATTTCGCCTTGCAATTGACGATAGCCAAGGTGAAGGCTGGATTGACTATAAAGGCACAGACTCCAATTCACCTGACGTTGATGACTCAGAGTCTCTAAATGTTCGTGGTAAATTGCTATGGGAACCAAAAAATATTGATGGCCTTAGCTCTAAATTAACAGTCAACCACCGGAAGAATGATGGAGAATATTTGAACTGGATAGACAACTCAAGTAGCTCAATATCAGATCATCGCCTCACTCTATCTGACAATAATACCCGCGTACAAGATTCTGAAGTAAATAACATTGCTTTAGATATCAACTACGACATTGATCAAAGTGTCAGCAACAGCCTACAAATAAGCTATAACGACTACACCGCTTCATTTGATGAATATCCGGGCAACACACTACTCGATATCACTGAAGAGCGCTTTAGTTTAGAAGATCGCGTTACTTTCAACTCTACTGATTCAAAGCTATCAGGCTTTGTAGGTATTTATACAGCGACTTCAGACTCAACCTTAGATGTAAACTTTGGCACATCTGACGGCTATGATTCTGCAGGAACAAAAACCAACCTTGCAGCCTTTGGTGAAGCTACCTACGTACTAACGGAGAAAATCAGAGTTAGTACTGGCGCTAGACTTGAAAAAGAAGAGCAAGATAGAGACCTAGTCGCATGGGGCAACGTACTTGATCAGGACACATCTGATACTATTTTCTTACCAAAAGTTAGTGCATCTTACGATATAACATCTAGCACTACTCTTGGAGCATCTCTAAGTAAAGGATATAATTCTGGCGGTGCAGCTTTAGCGTGGGGAACATGGGAATACTATACTTTTGACCCAGAAGAAGTAATGACATTTGAACTAAGCAGCAAAACACGGTTCAACAATGGCACTATGGTAAATGCTAGCATTTTTTATAACGAGTATTCAGATTATCAAGCCTATACCAGTACGAAATTAGAAAATCTTTCTTCTGCCCACACTTATGGAGCTGAAGTAGAAGTAACAGCATTTGCAACAGATAATCTAGAGTTACGCGGATCAATCGGAACATTAAGTACTGCCGTTGATACCACTGATGCAGATACATCTAGCTGGCAAGATAAAGAATTGACCTTTGCTCCCGATCTAAATGTAGGAGTTGGCTTTACTCAATATATTGGTAACCAATGGTCAATTAGCGCTGATGCTACTTATGTAAGTGAATACTACTCTAGTATGGATAATACTGCAGCGTCGAAAGCTGGTGACTACATAACAGCGGATACTCGCATTCAATACACTCATGGCGATTTCACTGTAGAAGGTTATATTAAAAATATCACTAATGAAGATGTAATATTTCAAACTACAGACGACACTGTTGCAATGGGAGCGTCTCGCACTATCGGTCTAAGCGCTACTTACCGCATGTAATTACGGTAAACGCTATAAACAAAAAAGGCGAATCACTCACGATTCGCCTTTTTTTGTTTTGCTGATGTTAACTTCTAAAAAGTCACTTCAATTAGCAGTATGCCCATGTCATAACATGGCCACCGAGCATCTTATAGCGCCCTTTTACAAGATAACCCGATTCAATACGCCTGCTTAATGTACGCCTTACTTGAAAAACAAAAACGTCAGTTTGCTCAATAGAAACCAACGCCACATCCAAAAAATCAAAGTATTCACCGACTGCTGGATACAGCGCTTTATAAACACTCTCTTTGAGTGAGAATAATAACAACGCCCTTTGCGCTTTTTCTATTCCTGCTGATTTTAATTTCACAAATTCGTCTTCACACCCAATCAAATCCGCCGCATCAAGTTTATCGGCATTATCAAGTCGCTCTAAATCTATGCCTATGTATTGAATATCCCTTTCTGATCGTGGCAATAACACCGCAACCGCTTGATTGTCTGTATGGGAAATACTGCCCGCGTATTCGTTTGGCCATACTGGCGAACCGTCTTCAGACTTAGGGATGTCTTTCGCTGCCTCATTCAAACACGCTTGCGCATGACGAACGGCAAGTCGCCCAGCTAAGAAAGTCTCTTTGCGTTTGCTTCGCCATTTCTCATAATCCAAAGGTTTCGTTATGTCAGATCCACAATCAGCGCCAATTAAAGAACTCTCTTTAAAGCAAAAATGACTGACGTTTAAACAGTCGGACTCAAAAAGACGTATTTGTGTTTGATAGAATCGGTTCACTCTCTTTCATCCCTATAAAAAAGCTCGGTATGATGACCATACCGAGCAATTTGATTTGCCTATAAAGGACTATTATTTCAGTGAAAATTTCACTAAGCGTTTAGTGTCGCACCACCGTCTGCCACCACGTCTTGCATAGTAATGTGATTCGACATTGATGACGCAAAAAACAACACGGTTTGAGCGATATCACTTGGCTGAGCAATTTTACCAAGTGGAATACCAAGCTTATATTGCTCTGGAAAACCTTTTATTGTGTTTGCTTCCGCGTCGTCAGTACTCCACAACATTCTCTGCATTGGAGTATCGGTCGAACCAGGACACACCACATTACAACGTACGCCATAAGGCGCTAACTCCAATCCCGCAGTATGACTGAGCGCAGATAACGCCGCTTTTGAGGCACAATAGGCGGCCATATTTTGGCGTGGCACTTTGGCCGCATTCGAGCTAATTGTTACGATCGCACCCTGTCTCTGACGTTTGAATGTCGCCATAGTATGTTTGATCATCAAAAAAGGCCCGCCTGCATTCACATTGAAACAATGCTGAAAATCCTCCAGCGTCGTGGTTTCTAGGCTACCTAAACGAAGAATGCCAGCACCATTCACCAACACATCCAATACTGGATCCTTAGTAATGACACGCTCTACCACTTGCTTGACCGCACGATCATCACTGATGTCTAGCACGATACAATCAAAACCATAATGTCCGCCATCAAAAGCCAAATCAAAGCCAATCACTTTTGCGCCCTGCTCTGCAAATTGATTAGCAACCTCTAAACCTATACCTCTTCCAGCTCCCGTCACCCAAACCGTTTTATTCGAAAAATCAAGTGGGTTCATCATGCTGCTAGCTCTTTTTTACTCTGTATTAAATCCCACCAGCCGTTCAGTGTCGCTGCGCTTGCCAATTCTTGAAAAGACACATTAATGCCTTGTTCTTTCCATTTTGATACCAGTGACATGATTTGAATAGAGTCTAGACCATAGTCAATCAGCTCTTCATTGGCATCAAATTCCTGAATGTCTTCATCGTCCAGAAAGGCTAACACTTGCGCTTTCAACTGATCGTAATGAAACCCGACCGCTGGAATATCCGTAGCAAGTAACACGTCGTTCGTTGAAATCACTCGCCCTGTTCTTCCACCGGTATACACCAACGCTTGTCGATGCTCTTCCTCACTAAAATCGGCTAAGGCATCGCCAATCATAAAGGGCTGTATATCACGCATAAAAGCATCGGCAGCGGTTATCATGCAGCCAATATGAGCGTATACACCACCAATAAGCAATTGATCACGACCCCATGTTTTCATCAATTCCTCAAGTTCAGATCGATGAAAGGCGCTGTAACGCCACTTAACCAATACTGTGTCCTGCTCATCCGGCGTTAACTCTTCAACCACCTTTTGTAACTCAGGGAAATCGTTAAGACCACTGCCCCACATGTCATTAAGCAAGGCTCTGTCTTCTGGTTTCTGGTCTTTTGGCTGCGCGGTATACACCACAGGAATACCGTTGGCATGACAATAAGCCTTGATCGCAGCAAGGTGTTGCTTAAGGCTTTTTATCAGATCCGATTCAGCATCGTAGAACCGTAAAAAATACGCCTGCATATCGTGAATCAAAAACACTGCACGCTTAGGTTCCAACACCCAATTCACTTTCTGATCGGGGAAAGTGTCTGATGTTGGCATAGAATAAGAAGGGATAGTCGGAATACTCATGATCGTCCTTTATAGTTTTTTGTCTTGCAGCAAACGCTGGCGAATTACTTCACGCAACGCAACTTTGTTTGGCTTGCCTACGGGCGTTAAAGGTAAAGAGTCGATAAATTCGAAACGGTCTGGCACCTTGTAATCCGCCACACCAAACCCACGTAAATACTTACGAAGCGTGATACTTTTCATGCCATGCGACGCCATTTTTGGAACCACAAAAGCACAACTCTTCTCCCCCATCATGTCATCAGGCATAGACACAAGCGCACTGTGCATAACCAACTCATGTTTCAATAGAAGATTTTCGATTTCTTCTGCAGCAATTTTTTCGCCACCCCGGTTGATTTGGTCTTTGTCTCGACCGACAACCGTTAAGTAGCCGTTTTCGTCACGACGAACAAGGTCACCAGAGTGATAAAAACCCTCATGGTCGAACACCTTTGCGTTGTGTTCTGGCGCCTTGAAATAACCACGAACCGTATAAGGACCTCGGGTTACGAGCTCGCCTTCCACATTCGCCCCAACCTCGTTACCCGCTTCATCAATGACTTTTACCTCATCAAGCGAACACATTGGTCGACCCTGCGTGGTTACTATGGTGTCAATATCGTCATCTAGTCTGGTGTAATTCACCAAACCTTCCGCCATGCCGAGTATTTGCTGTAATTGACAGCCCAGTACATCAGGCACTTGTCGAGCAAGACTTTCACTTAATTTTGCACCACCAACCTGCATCAAAACTAACGACGTCAACGCGTCTTTATACGTCGGCGCGGCTTGCAGCCATAACGCCAACGCCGGCGGCACCAATGCCGCCACGGTGACTTGATGGCGCTTAATTAGTTCAAAACACGTCGTTGCATCCGGACTCGACGCCATCACCACACAACCACCCACATGAAAAGCACCAAAAGCCCCAGGCGAACTCATGGGGAAGTTATGCGCACAAGGCAGCGCACATAAATAATGGGTTGACGAAGTAAATTGGCAAATCTCAGCACTTCGACGCACGCTGAAAAAGTAATCGTTATGTGTTCTTGGAATTAGTTTTGGCGTTCCCGTGCTACCACCAGACAGCTGAAAGAAAGCCACGTCATCCGCTCGACTCGGTTGCGCACTTAACGACACATCTGTAGACAATCTAAGCACACTATCAAGAGAATCCGCCCAACCCGCACTGCCCACAATAAGCGCATGCTTTAATCCCTCAGAGGATTCACTTAGCGTCTTGAAAAAAGCATCGTTTCGAAATAAAGCGTGACCATCGCTGGCAATAAGCAACGTCGGTTCTATTTGTTTAACGTACGCCTTAAGCTCGCTTTCATTATGACTAAATAAGGCATTTACAGGCGCAACACCAATGCGCATCAGAGCAAAAAATACGACATAAAATTCAGCAATATTAGGGAGTTGAACAACGGCCGTATCACCTGATTTCAAACCAAGCCGTTGAAGGTAAGCCGCCAATTTTTTTGATTGAGAACACAAGTCACGATACGTCAATGAGCGCTCCCCACACAAAACAGCCACATTGTCTTGTGGTGCATGATCTATCAGGTCAACCAATGGACGATCGGTCCAATACCCCTTTTCACGGTACGTTTTCGCAAACGACTCAGGCCATGGTGTAAAAGCAATACTCATATCACGTCTTCCTTTATTCCAAATGCATTGATCATTGTGCGCATCTTGGCACTGGTCTCTAACCATTCACTTTCTGGACTTGAACCAGACACAACACCCGCACCAGCAAACAAGGCCACTTTATTACCTGTCACTTCTGCGCAGCGTATAGCAATCGCCCACTCACCATTTCCTTGCGCGTCACACCAGCCGACTAAACCACTAAAAAATCCACGTGGATGAGGCTCTAAGATGTCAATATGACGCTTGGCAAGTTGAGTTGGTGTTCCACACATAGCCGGTGTTGGGTGCATACTTTTGATGATGTCAAAGATCGAGGTAGTGCTTTCGCCTCGTAAAGTGGCTTCAATCTCCGTAGAAAGGTGCCACATGGTTGGTGTTGAAATGACACTTGGCTCATCTGGGACATTTAGATTGTCAACCAAACCCACCAATGATGAGCGGATCGATTCCACCACCAAACGATGTTCATATTGATCTTTAATCGACTTAGATAAAGTTTCTGCGGCACGCTGATCCGCTTCCGCATTTTGCAAACGCTTTGCAGAGCCCGCTAAGGGATTAGAAAACATCTTCGTGCCCTGCTTTCTAATCAGAAGCTCTGGGCTGGCGCCAATCAATATACTGTTCTCGAGAGGCACACTAAAATGATAGGCGTTGGGGTTTTGTCCCATTATATTGGCCAACAATCGGGGAATATCCACCACTTTATCGAGTTCAATATTGAGTATTTTCGACAGCACCACTTTCTTCAGCTGGCCTTGTTCAAAAGTAGACAATGCCTGATCAATCATCGTTAAAAAGTCAGCATGATTAGGAGAAAAAGCATGATCCGACACATGATGAGAAAAGTCCTTATCCAAAAAAGGAGACAAGCCACTGGTCAATGACGTTACTCGCTCTGACCACGTTGGGGCCACCAGCTGTGTTGGCTGAGACATATCAAAAGGAATTGCGCCAACCAGCATAGGGTTTACAACACCCTTCGCTATCTCACGCTCAAATAACGCATTCACTTCTTGATTAAAACTCGGAGAAATAATGGGGGTTGAAAGACGCTGACTAACACCACTTGCTCGGACCAAATTAATGCGTGAATTAAATAGGAATAAATCATCTTGTGATTGATCTAATGCCAAAGCGCCAGCATAGTCAGGGAAAGTAACGTCCATAACAACTCCTGTAATGATAACCATTATCAACAATATTTTCGGCTAATGATAATCAGTTGCAATAGTCATGGCCAGTCATTTATTTGTAAATTAAGCGAAATGACACAAAAGCAATAAAACCTTGATAAATATATTTCACACAGTAATATGCGGAACGAAAATCATTACTAATTAAAAATGGACCTTTCTAATGAAGTTATCAGTACTTTTTGCCCTATTTGGATTCTTATTTTTTGCAGGAGCAACACAGGCAAAAGTAGAAGTCATCAACGATGTATTAGGACGGCAAGTTGAGGTAGATGTGCCCGCAAAACGTGTCATTTTAGGTTTCTATGCCGAAGACTATATGGCCATTGGCACAGAACAAGCGTTTGACAATGTGGTTGGCTTATCGGTGGATACTTGGAAAGGTTGGCGCCCGTCAAGTTGGGATCTTTACACCAACTACCGCCCGTCATTAAAAGACATTCCAGACGTTGGCGAAGTAGAGGCTCAAACCTTTTCTATCGAAAAAGTACTGAGCCTTAAGCCAAGCGTTATTCTATTAGCGGATTGGCAGTATAAAGGTCTTGGGGGAGATATTGATCGAATTGAAGAGGCAGGCATCCCAATTGTTGTAGTCGACTACAACGCACAAACATTAGAGCGCCACCTCAAAAGTACGCTTATTATTGGCGAGCTGACAGGTCAACAAAAGCGCGCCCAAAAAATTGCGAAAGAATACAAACACACAATTGAATCCACCTTAACGCGAATTAAAGCCGCTCATTTACCAAAACCACGGACCTACGTTGAATTTGGTAACAAAGGCCCGAGCCAGTACAGTTTTACTTACGGGAAAAACATGTGGGGCGCGATGATCACCATGTTAGAAGGCGATAACATTGCCACGCCGTTTGTTGAATGGTGGGGCCCCATGAATCCAGAACAAGTATTAGCGTCTAAACCAGAAGTGGTTTTTCTTGCGGGTACGGAATCTGGCATCAAAGGCGATGCCATTGCGATGGGCCAAGGCGTTGACCGTAAGCTCGCCGTTTCTCGTTTGCTAGCATACAAAAAGCGCGCTGGTTGGGAACAAATGCCAGCCGGTCAAAACAATCGTATCTATGGTTTATATCAAGGCGCCTCTCGTACTATTTTGGACGCGTCTATGGCTCAATTTATGGCAAAAGCCATGTATCCGAATTTATTTAAAGATGTTAATCCAGAACAAGAATACATTAATTTCTATAAAACCTATTTGCCAGTAACGCCAACCGGCACTTTCACCGCGACCATTACTGAGTAATGGTCGTCCGTTGAATCTTAATGATCCCACACTTATGCATTCAGACTTAATTTCTGATGCGATTTCGACACAGCGGCGCAGTGAAAAGCGCCGCTGGTCTGTTATCTGCATCTTATTGACCGTTCTGATACTTTCTTTTGTATTAGATGTCGCTACTGGCCCTTCTCTTTTAAACATAAAAGAGGTGGCAAATGCGCTACTCAGTTTACTGGGGGCGCCGGTTCAAGTGGACCCGACCACCCAAGTCATCGTTTCCAGCCTGCGTTTGCCCATTGCCATTATGGCGGTTGTGGTTGGCGGGGTGTTAGGCGTTGGTGGCGCAGAAATGCAAACCTTACTCAATAACCCAATGGCCAGTCCTTATACGCTTGGCATGGCCGCGGCGGCAGGTTTTGGCGCGGCGTTGGTACTCTATTTTGGTTCGTTGGGCATAGACACAAACCTAGCGGTGCCATTAGGCGCATTTGTTTGTTGCATGCTGGCAGCAACATTTCTGTTCGCCCTTGCGACCATGCGCCATATTAGTTCTGGTCAACTCATTCTGGCGGGTATTGCGTTACTGTTCCTTTTTCAATCTTTATTGTCTTTGGTGCAATTCGTGTCTTCGCCTGAGTTAAGCCAACAGATTCTATTTTGGTTGTTTGGCAGCCTATCCAAAGCATCATGGTCTAATCTCGCTATTATTGTGAGCGTCACGGTTGTTTGTATGGTCTTCCTTGTGCGCGACGCGTGGAAGCTAACCGCATTAAGACTCGGCGAAGAAAGAGCCAAGAGCTTAGGCGTCAATATTACTCAGCTTCGATTGCGGACGTTATTGATTGTCGCGGTCATGACCGCCACGGTAACAAGCTTCGTCGGTATTATCGGCTTTGTCGGTATTGTCGCGCCTAATATCGCAAAGATTTTAGTCGGTGAAGATCAGCGTTTTTTCTTACCCTTGTCTTTTATTATTGGCGCCTTTTTGCTGTCCAGTGCATCCGTGCTGTCAAAAGTCATTGTACCCGGCGCACTTTTCCCTATTGGTATTGTCACCGCCATTATTGGCGTGCCGTTCTTTTTCTGGCTAATTCTAGGCAAGAGGCGCTAATTCATGTTGGAAGTAAACAATCTTAACGTGTCTTTAGACGACCTTATCCTTGCCAAGGACATGTCGTTTACCCTAGAACCGGGCAAGGTCAATGTCATCATAGGACCAAACGGCACAGGAAAAAGCACCTTACTCAAAACCTTGTTTGGCGACATCAAAGCCAATTCAGGGGAAATTAAATTTTCCGATGAGGTGCTAGCACGTAAACAACTGGCTCAATGGCGTAAGCAGTTTGGTTACATGCCACAAGACATTCGACTTGATGTAGAACTGAGTGTGCTAGAAGTCGTGTTACTGGGGCAATTAAATACCTTAGGATTTCGTTTAGAAGACCACGTTATTAAAGAAGCCTTAACCGCGCTCGACAAAATCGGCCTGCTGCATCTTGCCAATCGAGAGGTGAATAAATTGAGTGGTGGCCAATGCCAAATGATCTTGTTCGCTCAAGCGCTCATGCGTAAACCAAAAATACTCATGCTCGATGAACCCGTCAGCGCACTCGATTTGCATTTCCAACATGTTTTACTAGACCATTTAGACACTCAAACCAAAGAGCAAAGCTGGGTTACCTTAATGGTTCTGCATGATTTGAACCTTGCTGCTCAATACGCTGATAACTTATTGGTTCTTAAGGACGGAAAACTGGTGGCCAGCGGACACCCAAGTAATGTGCTAACCCCTCAACTCGTCAAAGACGTTTATAACGTCGATGCGCATGTCACAAAAGACATGTCGGGGACACCGTTTATTCGCACTGTCAGAAGTAAAACCGAGCTTTTAACCGACAACCACCAGCAATCGGCTTAACATAATGATTCTGCAAAGGCGTTAACCTTCCTCATCATGTTTTCAAAACACGCTATTCAAGATTGGAAAATACTCTCCCCTGCTGGCCGAGTCTTAGTCATTAATGGTTTTACCTTTAATCTCGGCTTTTATATGTTGTTGCCGTATTTGGCGGATCATTTACAGCATAATCTAGGGATTAGCGGTTGGTATGTGGGCTTAATCATTGGGCTTCGTGTATTAAGCCAACAAGGTTTATTTTTAGTCGGTGGCACGCTGGGCGATCACCTAGGGTACAAGCGTTTAATATTGTTAGGGTGCGCGGTTCGAATCGCTGGGTTTATTTTATTGGGTGTGGGGTACAACATTCCAGTCTTGATGGTCGGGGCATTTTTATCGGGCTTTGCTGGGGCGTTATTTACGCCCAGTAGCCAAGCTTATTTAGCATCGGAATACCCAGAAGCAAAAGCCAGAAACACCGTCTTTGCGTTACAAAATCTTATGTCAGAAGCAGGCATGCTGCTAGGTCCACTGTTGGGGTTATCGCTCCTTTACGTCGATTTTGCCTTGGTAGGTTTAGTCTCTGCCGGACTTTTTACCTTACTTCTTATTATTCAATGGCGGTATTTGCCTGAACTTGCTTCGCAACAAACGCTTCCTGCAATTCAGAAAACACCCTTTTGGTGTCAATGGGTGCAGATGCTGACGCACAAAGTCTTTATGCAATTTGTCCTTTGTTCGTCGGTCTATCATTTGTTATTCCACCAACTGTACATAGCCGTACCTTATGAGGTTCGTGTCGTCACACAAGATGTCAGTGTCATCACGTGGGTCTTTGCAACGTCCTCGATTACTGGCGTATTAATGCAAATGCCCGTCAGTCGATGGGTTGAAAAACACTTAGGCATTGCACGTGGAATGGGCATCGGCATGAGTGTGATGGGCTCGAGCTATTTGTGGCTGAATTTGGCTTTCCCGAGTTTTCCTGCGCTGCCTTTTCTCCTTTGCGCCCTCTTTTTCAGTATTGGCTCCATGTTGGTTTTTCCATTACTTGGCGCTTACGTCCCTAGATTCTGCTCTCCTAAAGAACTAGGAAGCCATTATGGTTTGTATTCCTGCATTGGCGGGCTTTATGCTTTTATTGGGAACATCTCAACGGGCTGGTTGTTATCTTCAAGCGGCATCAGCCACGCTTGGATTTGGGCAGGGTTGGCAAGCATTGCGCTTCTTTCTGGCATCTTGTTGTTTAAGCTAACCAACACAACCTCGCATTGAGCGAGTCGTGTTGGCTTAGCATTAGCGCCAAATAATTATGTTTTAACGCTTTCTGAGCAACCGCAATGCGTTCGCGGTAACCAATGCCGTAGCCCCAGAATCCGCCAAGACTGCCAACCATAATCCGGTCAAGCCTAATAACGTCGTCACTAAAAATACCGCCTTTAGCCCTAAAGCAATGGTGATGTTTTGACGTATATTGGCATTGGTCGCACGGGACAAGCGAATCATATCCGCCAAACCTTGCAACCGGTTATGCGTCAACGCCGCATCGGCGGTTTCTAGGGCGACGTCTGTTCCGCTGCCCATCGCAATCCCAATTGTTGCCGATTTCATCGCTGGCGCATCGTTGATTCCGTCACCCACCATGGCCGTGGCGTACTGCTGATTCAATGCCATAATGGCCGCCACTTTGTCTTCCGGTAATAAATTGGCTTGAAAGTCCATGTTCAACTCAGCCGCAATTAATGCCGCCGCGCGAGTATTATCACCCGTTAACATCACGCCATTAATGCCCAATGATTTCAGATCCGCCAGCGCCGCTTTCGCGTCTGCTCGTAACGTATCTTGCAAGGCAATAACCCCAAGTAATTGGTCATTTTCCAACACGACAACCGCGGTTTTTCCTTCATGCTCTAACGCGGTTATTTGCGCTTGGACACGCGCTGTCAAAACGGATGCCACCTTGCTGGGCGCACTAACACTGATCCGCTTACCCAACAATTCGCCTTCCACACCGATACCCGCCAACGTTCGGCGATTATCGGCGTGGATCACTTCGATACCTAGCCGCTCTGCGTATTGGACGATGGCTTTGGCCAATGGGTGATGTGAGCCAACTTCTATGGACGCGGCGGCCACGATCAAATCATGGTCCGCCCCATTTACGCTTAACACCTCTGTCACCCTTGGCTTACCTTCGGTGAGCGTTCCGGTTTTATCAAAGGCGATGGTTTGTATTCGACCAAGCTGCTCTAACGCCAAGCCGCCTTTTATTAACGCACCTCGACGCGTTGCGGCGGCCAAACCAGAAGTGATGGCCGCTGGCGTAGAAATCACCAGCGCACAAGGACAGCCAATCAACAACAACGCCAAGCCCCGATAAATCCATGTTTCCCACAATTGATCAAACGCCAATGGCGGAATCACAATCACCAGTACCGCAACCAACATAATCGCAGGCGTGTAAATACGACTGAATTTATCCAAAAAACGCTCAAGTGGCGCTCGACGCTCTTCGGCTTCTTCGATCAAATGCAATATTCGGTCAATGGCATTTTTACCAGGTTGAGACACGACCTTTAGCCGCACAACACGATCCACTAACAAACTACCCGCAGGCATTTTTTCCGCTTTCAATCGTTCAACCGGAACCGACTCACCCGTCAAAGCACTTTCATCGAAGCTAGCCATGTCCGACAGCAGTTCAGCGTCTGCGGGTAAACGTTGGCCCGGCGACACTTCGATTTCATCCCCTGGGCGTAAACTAGAAATCGCCACTTTTTGACGAACGCCATTTTTAATGATTAACGCGTCTTCTGGCAATAAGGCCATCAAAGCACTGACGCCTTTACGCGCTCTATTGGCCGCGAACGATTCCAAACACTCACCAAGCATAAAAAGCAGCAATACCATCGCGGCTTCTGCGGTCGCACCTATAAACAGCGCTCCGATTGCCGCAATGCTCATTAGCGTTTCAATCGCAAAAGGAGAACCTGCACGAATCAGCCGCCATGATTTTTTCATAATGGGCACTAAGCCCACTAAGGTCGTCACGATAAACGCCATTTCACCCAATACGGGATTAAATTGTGTTATTCCCCAGCTCATCAGCATCAGTACTGCCAACGCGACAATTGGACCGTATTCCCGCAAAACATGCGATGAGAACAGCGGGCTACTGCTTTGAGGCGTACTGCTTTGAGGCCTGCTTTTTTGAGGCATACCGTTTTGATGCATTTTGGCGCTATCGCCAAACGGCGTTAAATCAAAGCCAATGCTTTTTACGGCTTTTTGTATGTCATCAGAAAGGTCTGAATTCGATTCAACCACCAGCTTTTCCGTCGAAAAAACCACATTCGCGCTAACAACGCCATCGAGAGATGAAACCGCTCGCTCAATCGAGCGAGCGCAACTGCCACAATCCATACCACTCACACGCCAGCTATATGGTGACTGAGTGGAGAATTCATTCAAATGGTGGTCATTAGTTTTTTCCGGATGCTTGTCATTGTGTGAGCAACAGGATGACATGTCGCTTGATGTAGAACAGCGATCTTGAGGTAAATCTTGATGTGAGTTGGGGTTATTCATAGAACCTCCTGTATAAATGTATATCAGGAGTGTAGACCTTGGAGCACAGTCCAAGGTCAAGCAGAAAAAGGTATTAACGTTATTTACAGCAGGAATTACTTAAGAAGAGTAACGCCTTCTATTTCTTGAACGGTTTTTGCGTCAGTGCGTTCCATGATTTTCACCAAGGCAGATTGAATAATCTCGTCTTCACGAACATCACTTTGACCGGCAAAACGTTGCTCTTGTGGCTCAGCGCCCTCTTCTGCCGTGAAAGTCACAATCACTTCCGTTGCAATTTCTTCGGTCTCACCAAAATAGGAAAAAGAGACTTGTGGATAGCCTTTAAAGCCCATTTTTACTTTCTTTGCGATACGTTTTTTAGATTTATCTAAGTTCATGCGGCCTGCCTAAAGGAAAGAATGTCATTACAAAATACAGTGTGAATGAATTAAACCACAAAGCAGACTAATCAAGATAAATTAAATCTACGTAAATCACTTAATTAAACTCAACGCACTTCTAAACTCATCCGCTCGACAGTCACCAATCAATTCAAATAAGCACATTTCAAGACAGGTTATTTCTGCGCCCTTGCGAGCAAGTTTTTCAAGCGCTAAGACTTTATTGCTTAAAGCACGAGACGAAACGCAATCACTGACAAGCTCAACCTCATAACCTAAATCCAACAAACCTAACGTGGTTTGGTACACACAAATATGCGTTTCAATACCACTGAGCAACCAGGTTTTTACCTTGGTTTTTTTAACCGCTTCCACAAAAGCAGGCTCGCCGCAGGCACTAAAGGAAAATTTTGAAATGGGCGTAACCGAACCCAAAACCTCTTGTAATTCCGGTACGGTTTTCCCCAATTTTTCAGGGTTTTGTTCTAACCAAAAAATCGGCATATCCAGTAATTTTGCGGCCTTGATCAATGTGACAAGATTCGCAACAAACCGCTCACTGTCGTGAACCACGGTTGACAGTTTCCCTTGCACATCAATAACGACCAAGCCCGTTTTGCCTTTTGTTAACATGACATTCTCCGATTCTTTTTATTTGTGTAGGATCAAATTAAACCAGTTTTATTCCCAATGACGTCAACAAACTCACCGCCTCATAGCGACAGAATATCGCATTTTTAATGGTGTTTTTCTTCACATCAATATCGTAATGGGTCGCGCCATTAAAATCCGCGCCTGTCAAATTGGTATTCACAAACAAACTGTTGGTTAAATCCGTTCCTGAAAATTTGGCGCGAGATAAAGTGGCTTCTCGAAAATCCACATCGTGAGCACGACAATCTTCAAACGTAATTCCAGGTTGTTTTAAACCATAAAAGGAAGACGCATTGACCAAGCACGCTTTGAAATAAAGCGATGACCCTAAATCCAAACCGCGCCAATAGGCTTTTGTCCAATCGACGCCCAACACTTTAGAGTCATAAAATTGAACATCCGAAAACTTACTGTTTCGCACATTAATGGCCGTCAATTTGCATTTAACAAACCGGCAATCCTTGAAAGTACAGGCGTCAAAAAACGCTTCTGTGAAATCACACGACTCAAACACACAAGACTCAAATACTTTGCGAGAAATAGTGTCCTGTATATTAGACAAATCTGTAAAGGTTATCCCGTCGAATGACTCGCCATTCAATATCGTGTTGCTCATCTAACATCCCCATTTATAGTCAAACTAAAGTAACAAGAGAAGCATTGCGTCTCAATCAAAAACGCCCAGAACAGCCAATCAATTCCATTTATTTAGAGTCCAAAGTTACTGTCATGAAAGTCGAGCGATTTTGTCATTTTTTTCTCCCCTCAAGACTCGTACCCTTTTTACTTCACGTTTTTTCGATAGGGAAACCACATGCTCAATACCGTTCAAATTAAAGTCCGCGGGTACCATCTAGATATTTTCCAACACGTTAACAACGCCCGTTACTTAGAATTTCTAGAAGAAGGTCGCTGGGCATTTTTTGACGACTTTGGAATGGGTTCGGATACGGCATTAATGGACGAAGGCATTGCGTGGGCCGTGGTAAATATCAACATCAACTTTAGAGCCGAAGCCAGTTTCGGTGACGTTCTCGAGGTACAAACCCGATACGCAAAGCTGGGCAATCGCAGCATTACGATGAAGCAAACCATCATCAATGCTGAAACCAAAGACACCGTGGTTGAGGCCGATGTTACCTATGTCTGCTTCTCTAAAGCGCTAAAAGCCGCCATTGCATTACCAGACGATTTAAGGCAAAAAATTGAACTCGCCATTGGTGTATCGGAATAAAATTCAGATAAAACACATTCACGCCATCCAATAATAAAAAAGGGCTTTCGCCCTTTTTCATTTCATCCAATCAATCAAAATACATTACCAACTCAATGTCACTTTCTGCCCTGTTTCTAACGATTGTTGCGCGGCATCGGCCAACATTTGCGCGCGACGGCCATCTTCAAAACTCGGTGTGACTGGCTTTTTCGCCAAGACATTTTCAATGAAGGACGTCAGTTGCAAATTATAAGCGTCCACATATCGATCGATGAAGAAGTTATAAAGCGGATCCTGTACCTGAGTCGTTTCTTTGGTGAATCGCGTCACGGACGTCGGTGTTTGGTTGTTAGAAATTACCATGCCTTCAGAACCAAACGCTTCGACGCGCTGATCGTATCCGTAAATTGCACGACGAGAGCCGTTAATGTGAATTAAGCGACCAGATTGGCTTTTCATGATCAGCATCACGCTGTCTACGTCACCGATTTCGGTGATCTTTTCATCCACCATAGCACCACCGAAGGCTTGTAGTTCAACAATTTCTTCATTAAGGACAAAACGCGCCATGTCGAAGTCATGAATGATCATGTCACGAAAAATACCGCCAGACGATTTAAGGTATTCCACTGGCGCCATGCCAGGGTCACGACTGGTAATGATCACTTGTTCAAGTTTGCCAATGCTGCCGTCTTGCGCCGCTTTGGCGATGGCGGCATGGCTTGGATCATAACGGCGATTAAAACCGATCTGAATGGGCACGGGGCAGTCTTTAATTTGTTCTAAGCACGCATTGACGGTCGCAGTATTCAAATCGATTGGTTTTTCGCATAAAATGGCTTTGCCCGCTTTGGCGGCTTTCACAATCAGATCAACGTGCGTGTCAGTGCTGGTCGCAATTAAAACTGCGTGCACGTCTGGATCGGCCAAGGCTTCGTCCACGCTAGAAACGACTTTCGCGCCTGTACTTTTCGCCACAGCTTCTGCCGCTGGTGCATAAACATCAAAAACATATTTCAAGTTCGATTGAGCAAACGCCTGAATATTTTGGGCGTGCATTTTTCCGATTCGACCGGCACCAAATAACGCAAAATTAAGCATTCTATTATTCCTTCAATGTTATTTTCACTGTTCTTTAAAACAGTATTGGCATCATCAAACACCCCCTCCCAACCTCCCCCTTAGCAGGGGGAGGAGCTTAGTGCTTTTGTCACCTCCCCTTATATTCAAGGGGAGGGTTAGGGTGGGGTTATTTTTATTAATAAAAACATCTGATTTTTTAAGCTTTTTTATCTCGTTCAATAATCCAAGCGTGATCCGGATCATTATGAAAAATCCAATTCCGACTTGGTCCCGCCATGACGTTTAAATAATAAGACTGATACCCGTGCGGGACACCAACCGGATGATAGCCTTCTGGCACCATGACTAAATCACCGTCTTCCACGGCCATGGTTTCGTCAATACGGCGATCGTCCGTATAAACACGTTGGAAAACAAACCCTTGAGGCGGATCAATTTTGTGGTAGTAGGTTTCTTCCAATTGCGTTTCAGCAGGTGCCGCATCTGTATCGTGCTTATGTGGCGGATAACTCGACCAACCACCACTCGGCGTAATCACTTCACACACTAATAAACTGTCAGCGGGCTCATTTCCAAACAAGATATTGCATACGTGCCGAGTGTTACTCGCCACACCGCGAGTTTCGTATTGGCATTGCTCCGGTGTAATCAGTTTTGCAGCAAAACCGCCTTTTCCTGGCGCCTTGCAGAAGGCCACTTCTACATCCGTAATGGCTTCAATACGAATTTCATCTTGCGCAGGAGAATACACAGAGTACGGCGCTTTTTGATCAAACACACTCATGCGATCACCAATGTTTTGCCACGCGTCAAGCTTGGTACTGGCATTGGCTTTGCCAGACAAAATCACCGCACACACTTCATCGGTTGCGGTTTCTACCGTGATCGATTCACCGGCTTTTAGCTGATGCGCTTCAAAACCGACATAACGCCAATTGGCACTTTTAGGTGTCACAAGCTGAGTTTGCCCTGCTTGCTGGCTGCTTTTGTTTAGTCTATTTTTTCTTAGTAAATGTGACATACTTTAAAACCCCGAAACAAATTACTTCATGGTCGGCATAGAGAACTCAGGGCCCGCACGTAATCCGGTAGGCCATCGCGCCGTGATGGTTTTCATGCGAGTGTAGAAACGCACGCCATCTGGCCCATGCATGTGCAAAGGTCCAAATAAAGAACGCTTCCAACCACCAAAACTGTGAAACGCCATTGGCACAGGAATTGGCACGTTTACGCCCACCATGCCCACTTGCACTTTTTCAGTGAATTGACGTGCCGTATCACCGTCACGCGTAAAGATAGCGGTGCCATTGCCATATTCGTGCTGGTTAATGAGCGCCAACCCTTCTTCGTAAGAGTCCACTCGAACCACACACAATACCGGGCCAAAAATTTCTTCGTCGTAGATGCGCATTCCCACTTTCACGTGGTCGAAAAGCGTTGGACCAACAAAGTAACCTTGTTCATGATTTTTACGCACAAAATCACGCCCATCGACCACTAATGCTGCGCCTTGCTCCACGCCAGAGGTAATGTAATCACGTACTTTTTGCGCGTGTTCTTTGCTCACTAATGGCCCCATGTGCGGTTCATTTTCAATGTCATATTGTTTGTACAAACCTGGTCCAACTGTCATGGTTGAAATTTCAGTTTGCAGCTTGGCAATCAAATTATCAGCCACTTCATCACCCACACATACGGCAACCGAAATCGCCATACAACGCTCCCCCGCCGAACCATACGCTGCGCCCATCAAGGAGTTCACTACTTGATTTGGGTCTGCGTCTGGCATCACCAACATGTGATTTTTCGCGCCACCCAATGCCTGTACTCGTTTGCCATGTGCACTGGCGGTGGCATAAATGTATTCTGCAATTGGTGTTGAGCCGACAAAACTCACTGCTTGAATGCGCTCGTCTGTCAGCAAAACATCCACCGATGTTTTATCGCCGTTAACAACGTTAAACACACCCTCTGGCAAACCGGCTTCTTTCAATAATTCTGCAAGGCGCATGATGGTGCTAGGGTCTTTTTCCGACGGTTTCATTACGAACGTATTCCCGCAAGCAATGGACACAGGGAACATCCACATTGGCACCATGGCAGGGAAATTGAACGGGCTAATGCCGGCACAAACGCCAAGCGGTTGCATCAAGCTATAGCTGTCTACACCGCGGCCAACGTTTAAACTGTGTTCGCCTTTTTGAAGGTGCGGAATACCACAAGCAAATTCCACCACTTCCAAGCCGCGCGTCAATTCCCCCATCGCGTCGGAATACACCTTGCCGTGTTCACTGGCAATCAGCTCAGCCAATTCATGACTGTGAGCCTCGACCAAGGCTTTAAATTTAAACAAGACCCGCGCTCGGTTTAATGGCGTGATTTGCGACCAGCTTTCAAACGCGGTTTGCGCTGACGCTATGGCCGCTTGTGTTTCTTCGATCGTACTCAAGCTAACCGACAGGGAAACTTCACCAGTCGCGGGGTTAAAGACGTTTGCTTGACGAGACGAGGCACTGACGACACATTGGTTGTCGATGAAGTTACCCATTACTTTGTTCAAATTAGACATTTATTTCTCTCTTTAATGGCATGAAGACCAAAATACATGAAGACCAAGGAAGCTTGCTCAGAACGCAAACCCAGCTTTTTCTAAATTCGAGGACAAGTAGTCGTAGCCTTTTGTCGCGTACGTCAATGGGTGTGCAATCGCTGGATCCTGTTCCGCTTCCACGACAATCCAACCTTGGTAGCCCGCCGACTTGAGCACTTCAAAGATAGGAAAATAATCAATACTGCCATCACCTGGAACGGTATAAACCCCCTCTAACACGGCGTTTAAAAACGCACTATCGCGGTTAAGGTTGTCTTTTAATACGCTAGGACGAATGTCTTTGCAGTGCACATGCACAATGCGTTTCGCGTGTTTTTTTGCCATTGTTAGCGCATCGCCACCTGCAAATGTGATATGACCAGTATCGAGTAACAAACCGACATTGTTCCCCGTCATTTCCATAAGCTTGTCGACTTCTTCTGCGGTTTCAATCACGGTGCCCATATGATGGTGATAAGCCATTTTTACGCCTTGTTCCGCCATATAATCGGCCACGGCTGTCATGCGTTTTGCATATTCTTCCCATTGGCTGGCCGTCATTCGCGGACGTTGTGACAAAGGCGCAGCTTGATCACCATGAATACAGCCACTGACTTCGGCAAAGACCATGACATTCGAACCTAACGCCTTGAGCAAATTCAGATGATCCTGCATCGCGGTAATTTCGTCTGCAACGCTTCGTTCTAATAAGCGTGCGCTATACCAACCGGAAACAAGAGACAAGTCATGCGCTTTTAGTATTGGCCCCAAGACAGACGCATCACGAGGAAATTTATTGCCTAATTCAACCCCGCTGTAACCCGCTTGACGCGCTTCGCTTAAGCACACTTCAAGCGGTGTATCCGCTCCTAAAGAAGGCAAATCGTCATTGGTCCACGTTAATGGGTTAATGCCAATTCGGATATTAGATTGGGTTGTTGCGCTGTTATTTTTATTGTTGCTGTTCATAGGATTGCTCCAAGCTCTGATCTAAAAATGGTTAATAAGGCTGCATTTGTTTGGCTATTTTGTATTGACGTTCGGCGTTTTTGACTTCGTCACGGCTCGACACTTCTGGCACCGCCACATCCCACCACGCACCACCTTCTTGGGTGCTCGGCATCGGATCGGTATCAATCGCAATCACATAGGTTTTATCGCTGGCTTTCGCCCGCACTAACGCGGCTTCTAAATCGGCTAGACAAGCCACCTGCTCTGATGCCGCACCTAAGGCTTTGGCGTGTGCCGCAAAGTCGGTCTTTGGTGCGCCTGAGTCGACGGTATGGCAGTTCTGTAATAAGTTATTAAATGGTTCGCCACCACACGCTTGCTGCAAACGATTAATGCAAGCGTAACCTCGGTTGTCTAACACCACGATGGTGAGTTTTAAGCCCAACATCACGGACGTGGCGATTTCTGAGTTCAGCATCAAATAGCTGCCGTCCCCGACCATCACAATCACATCGCGCTCTGGCGTTGCCATCTTCACGCCAAGACCGCCAGCCAATTCGTAACCCATACACGAAAAGCCGTATTCCACGTGATAACCAAGGTCCGACGAAGTACGCCAAAGTTTATGTAATTCACCCGGTAAGCCACCCGCAGCTTGCACGATTGTGCTGTTGGTTGATGCAAATCGATTGATCACACCAATGACATTGGCGTCCGTAGGTAAATAATGCTTATTGCTCGCTTGCGCAGGTAACGCAGTAACTTCATCAACAGTCGATAACCATGCTTGATTCAAAGCCTGAACCTGATTACTCCATGACGTTGGTGCTTTCCAACCCGAAGTAAGCTGAGCCCGTAATTCTTCGAGCGTCGACTTTGCATCACCGACCAATGGCAAAGCGTTGTGCTTCTCGGCATCGAACGGCGTAATATTTATGCTCAATAACGTGTGATTCGGGTTGGCAAATAAAGTACGAGACGCTGACGTAAAATCTTGCAAACGCGTGCCAATGGCGATGATCAAATCCGCTTCTTGTGCCGCTTTGTTGGCGGCACTGGAACCTGTCACGCCAACCGACCCTAGATTTAATGGGTGATCCCACGCTAATGCACCTTTGCCCGCTTGCGTTTCACAAGCAGGAATCTGATATTGCTCAACAAAGGCTTTCGCTTCTTCCACCGCCAAACTGTAATGCACGCCACCGCCCAGTAGAATCAACGGTTTTCTCGCCGCCTTGATGGCGTCAACCGCCGCCGTAAGTTGATCCAGATCCGTTCGGTTACGTCGCAGTGTATGGACTTTCTTAGTAAAAAATCTGGTTGGAAAATCAAACGCCATGGTTTGCACATCTTGCGGCAACGCCAAGGTGGCAGGACCACAAGTAACGGGATCCAGCATGGTATTAATGGCCGCCGGTAAGCTGGTAATCAGCTGTTCTGGGCGATTTATACGATCAAAATAACGCGACACAGGACGAAAACAATCATTCACCGACAAAGTCGGATCATTAAAATGCTCCACTTGTTGTAACACAGGGTCTGGCGTTCGAGTCGCGAAGACATCACCCGGCAAAAACAACACGGGCAAACGGTTCGCCATCGCCAATCCTGCGGCCGTAATCATGTTGGTCGCACCAGGGCCGATCGACGATGTACAAGCCATAATGCGCTGACGTCGATGCTGTTTGGCGTAAGCACACGCGGCCAACGCCATGCCTTGTTCGTTGTGCGCTCGAAAAGTCGTAAATTGATCTTTCACTTGCGCCAACGCTTCCCCCATTCCCGCCACATTTCCGTGTCCGAAAATCGCCCAAGCACCTCCGAATAACGGCACTTCGACGCCATTCATCACGATAAACTGGGCTTGAAGATGCTTCACCAAAGCCTGCGCCATGGTTAACCGTAAAGTCTCCATTTTTCTACCCCTCCATCCGCTTAGCGATGTTCTCACTAAGGCTCGCATTATTACGTTGTTGCCACAAATCACTCATTTCTAAATAGTTCTTTTTCACACTGGCAATGAATTCGGCATCGTTGATGTTTTTTCTTAGCCACGCTTTGGTTGGCTCAGAAAATATCGTTCGACCAATGGCAAAGCCTTTGCAAATATCTTGTCCTGCCGCCGCACTAAAGCCAGCTTTTAGCGCTTCAACTGGCGCATCCAAGCCCAGTAATACCACACCTCGACAATAAGGCGCTCGCGCTTTAATCAGGTCACCGATCTTTTGCCAAGCCGCTTTGCTCGGCGATGGCAACTTCCACCAATCTGGGAAAACCCCTAAGTTGTAAAAGCGCTCAATTGAACGAGACAAGGTATCGTCTTGCACGTCTGAGTCCGCAGGCGGAATGATTTCCACCAGTAATTCATGCCCTGTCGTACAGCAAGCACGATAAAGGTCCATGATTTTTTGCTCTTGCTCATTGCGCAAACGGCTTTCATCGTCTGGATGATAAAACACCAAACATTTCACGATGTGGTTTGCCGGCCAAGTCGCAATGGCTTGCCCAACGTTATTGCCTAACTCAAAACGCAGCGGTCGACTACTTGGTAATTCCACTGGGCGAGCAATCCAATGGTCTTTGCCCGTAATGTCATTCAAAACGTCCTGAGCAAAGGTGCCATCGGCTAAAATACCTGTGCCTCCGACTTTTTCATCTAATGACGCTGCACCTTGGTAAGCGGCTTCTAAAATCAATTTTTTGGCTTTCGGAATTTGTGATAACGGCGCGCCTGCTTCTCGGCACATATCGACAAATTGACGTCTGTGATCGAAGGCCAAAATACACATGTCTTGCCATTGTTTGGCATGATCGTCACGAACCGTGCGCTGTGTTGTCACGCGATGAAGATAATTTAAGACCGGATCAAGATCCGGTCTTGGGATGTTATTTCTATGTATCAGATAATAATCCAACTCTTCTCGGCTTGGCATGGCGGGCGAACAACCGTGACGAGACACCACAATCGCGCCACATGCATTTGCGTAATCGCAAGATTTTTCAGTGGCTTCACCTTGAATCCAGCCGCGCAAATAACCACTTAAAAACGCATCGCCTGCGCCCAATACATTAAGAACATCAACGGTTACGCCATAACGAGTAATGCCTTCATCTAGAGTAGAAGGAATCGCGCCTTTAAACACAGAGCACCCCAATGCACCGCGCTTTACGACGAATTCGGCTGATGAGACCTTTCGAATCCGTTTTAGGCATTCGATGGTGTCTTCGCAACCCCCCGCAATATGAAACTCTTCTTCGGTGCCAACCACCAAATCGCATAACGGCATAATGGATAAAAGGTGCTGAGTAACGGATTCATTGGAGACAAATCGATTTTCGCCTTCACCACGGCCTGTTAAGCCCCACAAAACTGGACGGTAATCGATATCGACCACAACGTTGGTGTTGTTGGCTTTCGCGTATTCAATGGCTTTTCGGGCCGCTTTGTCCGTGCCTTTGGTCGAAAAATGCGTGCCGGTAATTAACAAGGCTTTTGCTGAAGCAATGTACGCTTCGTCAAAGTCGTTTTCACTGATCGCCATATCGGCACAATTCTCACGATAGAAAATCAACGGAAAAGTGTCTTTGTCCTTGATACCTAATAGCACCAAACCGGTTAAGCGCTCTTCATCAGTAACAACGTGAGAAACATCCACACCCGCGCGCGCTAACTCTTTGCGAACAAATCGCCCCATGTGCTCGTCACCCACTCGCGTTAACATCGCGGATTTCAACCCCATACGAGATGTACCAAACGCGATATTACAAGACGAGCCACCCAGGTATTTTTTAAAGCTGCTCACGTCTTCTAATGGCGCACCAATCTGTTCCGAATACAGGTCAACCGCGGCACGACCTAAGCAAATAACATCCAATTTTTTATTATTCATTTTCGTTCCCCATCGTACTGTTCAACCTCGACCCACGCTCTTTTATCAACCGATTCCACCACGTGATCGAGAATGATATTGACCTGCGTAGCGGCTCGGAAATCCGGCCATAAAGGTGTGTTGTTGACTATGCCTTGGAATAAGTCTCGGATTTCAACGGCCTTCATGTCATTGAACCCCAAACCATGACCCGCGGAGACACAAAATGCCCGATAATCAGGGTGCTCAGGGCCGACTAAAATACGCTTAAAGCCTTGGGTTTGCGGATTACCTTCATTGATATACAAAGCCAATTCTGACAAGGTTTCCTGATCAAAAACCAAGCTCCCTTTCGTGCCCGTAATTTCAAATGACAAACCATTTTTTCGCCCCCAAGCAATGCGAGACGCTTCCAATGTGCCTTGCGCACCATTGGTAAACCGCACCATCATATGCGCCTGATCGTCGTTTTCGACCTCGCCTACACCATCTTCGGCCTGTGCACATGGACGCTGCTTATGAACCACTTTCAAATCCGCGCATAACGAGCAAATAGGCGCTACCAAATGCGTGGCTAACTGAACAAGATGAGACGCTAAATCGTTGAGCGCACCAGTGCCCGCAAACTGCTTTTGCAAACGCCAACTAAAAGGCAAATTGGCGTCGGCCAAATAATCTTCATTAAATACGCCACGAAAATGCACCACGTCACCAATATCGCCACGTTCAATCAATTGCTTGGCAAATTGCACGGTGGGATTTTTGATGTAATTGAAACCCACTAGAGTTTTTACGCCCGCTGATTCTGCCGCTTCCGTCATTTCTTTGGCATCGTCGGCGTTAAGCGCTAAGGGTTTTTCGCTGTAAACATGCTTGCCTGCCGCAATGGCTGCCAGAGCAATCTCTTTATGAAGAAAGTTCGGTGCGCAAATGTCCACGACATCAATGTGAGGATCACTAACAAGTTGCTTCCAATCCCCCGTTGAACGGTTGAAACCCAATTCTTGAGCCTTTATTTCCGCCAGTTCTGGCGTCGCATCGGCCAACATCTCACACTGCAGTTGTTCTTGTGAAATGGCAAAAGCAGCCATCGCATTGCGATAAGCAATGGCGTGTGCTTTTCCCATATAACCTGAACCGACCAAACCAACGCGCATTTTGTTAGTCGTCATAATGGCTTTCCTTATGCGGTAGCATCCAATCGGCTAAACTCTTCTAATTCGGCCGTCAATTCGTCCAACTCTTGACCACCCGCCATCATTTCCAAAACGTCTTCGCGGCTCACTTCTGACTTCAAAAAAGAACCCAAGCTCTGACCACGATTTAATAAGGTAAATCGATCGGCAATTGGATAAGCATGATGAACGTTATGAGTAATCAGGATCACCGCCAAACCACGCGCTTTGGCTTTCGCGACCACTTTTAGAACATTGGCGGACTGTTTAACGCCCAACGCCGCCGTTGGCTCATCGAGAATCAATACTTTGGCGCCAAAATGAATCGCTCGGGCGATGGCCAAACATTGCTTTTCACCACCAGACATGGTGCCAATTGCCTGAGAAGGGTCGCGTACATTGATGCCCATTTCAGCCATACCAGCTTGAGCAATTCTATTGGCTTTTTCCAAATCGAAACGTTTGAAAATGCCTCGTCCTGTTGTTAGCTCACGTCCCATGAAAAAGTTACGCGTTACACTCATTAAAGGCACCAGAGCAAGATCCTGATACACGGTGGCAATGCCAGCGTCGAGGGCTTCAACGGGGGATTTAAAAACAACCGGTTTGCCGTCTAAATAGTATTCTCCTTCACTCGGTGCATGCACTCCCGCCAGTGTTTTGATTAGGGTCGACTTTCCTGCGCCGTTGTCGCCTAACAAACAATGAACCTCACCCAATTTCACCTGCATGTTAATGTCTTTCAGGGCTATTACGGATCCGAAAAAGCGGCTCACGTTCTTCAATTCAATTATAAATTCGCTCATTTTTGTTCTCCTAAATTCTTCATCCAAAAAGTAAACTCAAAAGCAAAAACATGACTAATGTCGGGCTTCTGTCACTTTTTTACGAATGTAGTTGTTGAACAAAACAGCAATTAACAGCATGCCACCTAAGAAAACTCGGAACCAATCAGAATCAATACCGGTAAAGAAAATCCCCATTTGCACTACACCAAAGATCAATGCGCCAAAGCAGGCACCAATCACAGAACCATAACCACCAGTGAGTAACGCTCCACCAATAACAACGGCAATAATCGCTTCGAATTCTTTTAATACACCTCGGTCCGCGGCGGCAGAACCAAATTCGAACACCTGGCAAGCGGCATAAACCGTGGCTGTGAATGCGGTAAACATGAACAAAGAGATTTTTACTTTATCAACGGGAACCCCTACATTACGAGCGGCTTTATCGTCACCGCCTGTGGCAAAAATCCAGTTACCAAAAGAAGTGCGAAGCAATACCCAGCTCGCCACAATGGCCAATCCGATACACCAAATGATCACCATAGGAATACCATCAACGATTGGGTAGCCATCTTTATACGTGCTGATCAGCCCCATATCAGCCAACCAGATGAAGAATCCATGCCCTATCGTGCCGCCAAATACCACGGCTAACCAATCACCTTCGGCGTATTTATCGATGCCACCGATGATAGTGCGATTAGTAAATAGAATAGACAACGCGATGGTTAAGCCGCGCAGAATGAAAAGAAACGCTAAGCTCACAATAAAGGAAGGTAAGCCCGTTTTAACGACAATATAGCCATTAATAAAGCCAATCATCATGGCGCCGACAAACGCAAAAAGAATCGCACCCCAAATTGGCCAACCCCAATACACGGCGGGAATAGTCATCATCATGCCGGCAAAACCGATCATCGAACCGATGGATAAATCAAACTCACCCGCAATCATTAACAAGCACGCGCTGATGGCGATGAGCCCTAATTGAGCGGACACCGTTGCCCAGTTCATAATGCCGTCTGAAGCAAACATGCCAGAGTCACCCGCGGTAATAAAAAAGAACACAAACACCAAAACCGCACCTGAAATCGCACCGAATTCTGGGCGATGTAACAGACGCTTCCATGCAGGCACCTTTCGGACTCGCTCATCTACTGCCGTATCGCTTTCGGCTGACTTATCTCGTCCCATTTCAGATACATCCACCGAGTGAATTTGATCAGTCATAACATCTCACCTATTTTTTATATTTAATTTTTTATATTTATTTTTTTGTGATTTCTAATCGCGTTCTAGCGATCTACTCTAGTACGCGATAGAGCTCATGTCTTTTGTTTCAACAATGGCATCATAATAGAATATTTGTTTCATTTTTTTCAATAGGCAAAATAAATATTTTTATTAAATTTGCAAAATACGCCCATAAATGACTCTAAAAGCCGTCTTTTTAAAATAATTAATACTTATAAAACAATAATATAAACAAATTAAAATCAAATAAAATCAAAAATTCTATATTATTGCAATTATGAAATATTCATTCTACTATCAGCTCGACTCTGATCAAAAACGAATCAGTATCGGTATTTACTAAATCCAAAAATGCGTAATAACAACAATAAATAAACAAAACGGAGATAGTTGGAATGAAGAATTTTCTCAAGAAAAGTACAGCCATATTGGTAGCCAGTGCGGCAACGCTGGGCGTGATGTCCATGTCGTCAGCCGTCCACGCAGAAGGTGAACGTTATGTGTTCATTTCTCATGCACCCGATTCTGATTCTTGGTGGAACGTCATTAAGAATGCGGTGAAACACGCGGCGTCGGATATGGATGTCACGGTAGAGTATCGTAACCCGCCAACAGGTGATCTCGCGGATATGGCACGCATTGTTGAACAAGCTGTCGCGACTAACCCAGACGGCATTGTGCTTTCCATTGCGGACTTCGATACATTGGAAGGCCCTTTAGCAAAAGCCACCCGTAAAGGCATTCCTTTTATTACCATGAACTCTGGCACTCAGGCCCAATCCAAAGCGCTAGGCGCGCTATTACACGTTGGTCAACCTGAATTTGCGGCGGGTTTAGGCGCGGGCGAGCGCGCGAAGAAACAAGGCGTGAAATCCTTCTTATGTGTGAACCATTATATTACCAACCCGGCCTCTGTTGAACGCTGCATGGGCTTCGCGAAAGGGCTCGGTATAGAATTAGGCAGCCAGATGATTGACTCTGGGTCCGATCCGACCAACGTAGAAACCAAAGTGTCAGCGTATTTGCGCAAGCACCCTGATACTCAAGCCATTCTCACATTAGGGCCAACCTCGGCGCACCCAACATTGCGTGCATTGTCTAAAAACAGAAATCTTAAAGACATTTATTTTGGGACATTCGATTTAAGTGGCGAAATTTCTGACGCGATTAAAGATGGTCGAATCGACTTTGCGATTGACCAACAACCGTATTTACAAGGTTATCTACCAATCAGCTTCCTAACACTTTACTCACGCTACGGCTTGATCCCTAGTAACGATGTAAATTCAGGGCCTGGATTTATCACCAAAGACAACATTGCCTTGGTAGAGAAATACGCAGGAGAATTCCGTTAATTCGAGCTAAAAATACGAACGGAGGTTACGGATAACCTCGCTATGATTGATACTTCCAGCGGCAGAGCTTCGCCCAGTCTGCTGCTTTAATCACAGAAAAACCAACAAGTATTTCAGCTAAAACACCGCTATAATACTTGCCATAATATGGGCATTACATCACTACATTTAGGAGTCATTTTTGGCTGCACCAACGTCTTTGGAACAACTACAACAAGCCATTAGTCGAAACTACGACGACTTAAGTAAACGACTACAACAAGTGGCGCGCTTTTTATTAGAACACCCCAACACTGTCGCGCTTGAAACCGTCGCCAGTCTGGCCGTTCAATGTGATGTACCACCTTCTACCTTGGTTCGTTTTGCCGCCGCTTTTGAATACAATGGCTTTAGCGAAATGCAAAATTTATTTCGCCAATCGTTAGTCGAGCAAACATCCAGCTACAGTGAACGTGTCAAGCTGAGTAAAAGCACGTCTAGTACTAAAACTGATGCCTCTCATATTTTAGAAGAGTTCAGCAGCAGTAATGCCTTTTCAATGAATCACATGAACCATCATTTCTCTCAAGAAATGTTAAGTAAAGCGGTGGATTTACTAGAAAACGCTCAGAATATTTATTTAATTGGTTTACGCCGCGCCTTCCCTATTTCCAGCTATTTTGCCTACAGTTTAAGACACTTAAACAAAACCACCCATCTTATTGATGGCGGCGGCGGAATGCTCATTGAACAAGCCAGTAACATCCGTGAAAACGATGTTATTATTGCCACAACATTCAGCCCGTACGCCAAAGAAACCGTCAATGTGAGTGAGTTTGCCTTCAAAGCCGGCGCAAAAGTGATTGCGATTACCGACAGTAAAATCAGCCCATTGGCCGCATTGTCTGATGTGTGCTTCGATATAAAAGAAGCCGAAGTCATGGGGTTTCGCTCTCTCACGTCTTCTATGACATTGGCACAAACGTTACTGGTTGCGTTAGCGTATCGACTCGACAGCGATAGGAAAATTGGCGATTCGAAACAAATAGAATGGGAACATTAGCCATCAAGAGTATGATCACTGTCTCGTTTCAGCACCCAATACAAATAGCCAATAATAAGCAGGTTAAACAGCAATATGGACACGCTAACAACACTTATATTTTGATAGATAGCGTGAAGTTCAAATGGAATATAGAGTGAACCGCTGATAAAGGCGAACCATTCTGTCCAGCGTAATTTTCGCCACAGTCCGTACGCCATGATAAAACGGAAGCTCGCGTACAAAATCGCAATCAGTGTGATTAAAGTAACGCTTTGATGTGTGATGGTGTCAATGAACCGAAGCAATAAACCAAGATAATGATTGTCTGTAGAAAGTGACCAGGTTTGCATCAAACGTTCTGTCAATTGATAAAGGTCTTGCCCCGCCACGACATTAATCCCAACCGCCACCAGCAACGCCAACAGGCCTTTCACCCCTTCAAATAAAGCGATGGCATTTAACGCCTCAAACTTCATACACCCCGTTACTCCTTTTAAAAAAACAGCTTAACCATACAAGATGACAATTAAATGATGGTTTATTGTTATTTTGACGACTACGGTATTGTACGACGAACAGAAAAACAGCCATAAAAAAAGCAAGCCAGATACGATTATCTGACTTGCTTTTTATGACCCTAAAGCGTGAATTACACTTTAAATTTATCCAAGGATGTCGCTTGCTGTGTCGTAATCTCGACCATGGTTTTACACAGTGAAGATTGCTCATTCGCCGCATCAGAAACCGACTGACTAATATCACGTATGTTCGTCGTATTACGATTGATCTCGTTCGACGTAGCGCTTTGTTCTTCTGCTGCTGCCGCAATTTGCACGGTCATATCATTGATTTCATTGATGCTGGAACGAATAACATGCAATGAATCTTTTGCTTGGTTTGCAATAAGCTGCGTTGAATTCGCATTTTCTCGGCTTTCAAGAATGACTTTTTCAGCGCTTCTCACACCAGTTTGAAGCTGCTGGATCATTTTCTGAATTTGTTCCGTGGATTCCTGAGTTTTCGACGCAAGCGTTCGAACTTCATCGGCTACTACCGCAAAACCTCGGCCTTGCTCACCTGCACGAGCCGCTTCGATCGCCGCGTTCAATGCCAACAAGTTCGTCTGATCGGCGATATCTGTAATAACCGTCAAGATAGATTCTATGTTGTCGCTGTAAACCACAAGATCATTAATGGTTTTAACAACGTCACCCATCTGATCGGTTAATTGCGCAATCGATTTAGTTGTCCGTTCAACAACCGCTTCACCTTCTTTCGCAGCCACATCGGCCTGATTCGCTCGGCTCGCCGCGCTTTGTGCGTTATCGGCAACATTGTGTGCCGTTGAAGACATTTCTTGCATTGCCGTCGCAAGTTGATCCAATTCGTTTAGCTGAGTATGCAACTCAGCAGAAGAGCGGGCAGACGATGCCGCGGTTTTGTCTGTATTGCTACGAACATTCAATGAACGCCCTTTCACTTCGCTGATCAAGTGCTGCAAGTAATCAACGAACTGGTTAAACTCCTCGGACACGGCGCCAAATTCATCATTGGTAGTCACTTCAAGGCGCTTGGTTAAGTCGCCACCACCGCCATTAATCTCTTGCAATGACTCATGCAATGCGCGCAATGGTTGCAGTAAACGCGTGATCACGAAGAATAAGATCACGGATACGATGAGTGTCGCGATCAAGGTACCTAAGAATGCGATCCAACCAAATTCACGTACGTTGGCAAACAACTTACCTTCATCCAATACCACACCGACATACCAGTCTGCACCATATAAGTTTGGCAATGGGCTAAAAGTCACATAAACAGACGTGCCATCTACGAGTGTGTTTTCAACCAATTCGGTTTTTAAAACAGAAATTCTGTCTTTGAGTAAATTCGATACCTCTTTGCCATTTAACTCGGCATTTGGATGGCTGATAATTTTGCCCGTTTTATTCAATAAAAAAGCATAGCCAGTGTTATTGAAGTTCAGAGAATTAACGGCATCGGAAACAGTTTTAAGACTTAAATCACCACCAAAAGAGCCTTTAAATTGGCCTTTGTCCGAAATGTCAGCGATCACAGAAATAAGCACATCACCATCCGTAGAAAGGTAAGGTTCAGTCAAAACCGCTTGTTTATGGTTTTTCCCCATGTCGTACCAAGGACGCTTACGCGCATCCCAGCCTGTTGGGTTCCAAGATCGATCGTTAGTAATAAGTGTACCATTGGTGTCTAAGCCACCAAACAACAGTATAAATTCGTCTTGATAAAGTGGCACATCGAACGCTTTTTGAATGGTCTCCGCACTGTAATCAACATCAATGGTTTGAGAAATAACCTCAATCAAATCCATTTTGCCTTTCAGCCAGTTATTCACTTGTAGTGCGAGTGCTTTACTACTTTCTTGAGTACTGATCGTTGTTTTTTCAAACAGTTCGGCTCTTAGGTTACTGTATTGCAACCATGAATACGCTGTAAATGCTAAAGCAACCACAATGGAAGCACAGACGACTACTTTATGAGATACCTTCATTCTTTCACTATCCTATTTATAAATCTTGAGAATATGACATCGCTCATTAATGTTAGTTCGATTTCTCAGGACTACCACTTTTTTTGATATGACGATTTTTTTCAAAATTTATAACACGACGTTGTTAAGATCTATCTTTAAAAAGTTTTTTTTTGTAGGTGATTGAAATAACTAAGAATAAGTCCGTGTGACAAAGCCGCTCTAGGTCAGCGTGAGCAGTTTTCGACGTGCCATTGAGTTGGAAAGAAAAGGCGTATTTTCATGAAGTTATCCTGATTATACATGATGGCTAATACAGCGATTTCACAAGAGCAAACACACGGTTTTACGTAGACATAAAAAAACCCGCGAACCTTTCGGGTCGCGGGTTTACGTGTTGGTAACACTAGGAGATTAAGCGAGATCGAAACGATCCAGCTCCATTACTTTCGTCCACGCTGCCACAAAATCCGTCACAAAACGGTCTTGTGAATCGGAGCAAGCATAGACTTCAGCAATTGCGCGAAGTTGCGAGTTCGAGCCAAAGACCAAATCAGAACGCGTTGCGGTCCATTTGATCTTACCGGTTTTACGATCTCGCCCTTCAAACTCATCGTCATCATTTGAAACTGAATTCCACTTCGTACTCATGTCCAACAAGTTGACGAAAAAATCATTCGTTAATGTTTCAGGCTGCGTCGTTAGTACGCCTTGTTTTGACTGACCAAAGTTCGTACCCAAGACACGCATTCCGCCTAAGAGCACGGTCATTTCAGGCGCTGACAAGGTCAATAGTTGAGCTCGATCCAGCAAAATTTCTTCTGCACTGATCGTGTATTTGCCTTTCTGATAATTTCGAAAACCATCAGCGATAGGCTCAAGCACATCAAACGATTCCACATCGGTTTGTTCCTGAGACGCATCCGTACGACCTGGCGTGAATGGTACGGTTAGCTCTCTGCCTGCGGCTTTGGCCGCTTTTTCAATACCAACGGAACCCGCTAATACAATCAGATCCGCGATAGACACCTGCTTATCAGAACCGCGGTTAAACTCGGCCTGAATCGCGTCTAACGAACTCAACACACTCGCCAACTGTTTCGGTTGGTTCACTTCCCAATCTTTTTGTGGCGCAAGACGAAGACGAGCACCATTTGCACCGCCGCGCATATCAGAACCACGGTACGTCGACGCGGATGCCCACGCGGTGGTTACAAGCTGTGACACGGACAAACCAGAAGCCGATATGCTCGCTTTCAACGCAGCTACATCTTGATCATCAATCATCGCATACGATGCAGCGGGAATAGGATCCTGCCAAATTAGAGATTCTTGAGGAATCAATGGCCCTAAGTAACGCGCCACTGGCCCCATGTCTCGGTGCGTCAACTTGAACCAAGCTCGAGCAAACGCATCCGCTAATTGGTCTGGGTTTTCATGAAAACGCTTAGAAATAGGCCCGTAAATAGGGTCATCCCGCAATGCCAAATCCGATGTAAACATGATTGGAGCATGGCGTTTCGCGTCATCATGCGCATCAGGCACACTGTTAGAACCAGCCGTGCCTTTTGGTGTCCATTGCCAAGCACCCGCTGGGCTTTTAGTCAGTTCCCATTCGTAGTCAAATAGGTTATCAAAAAAACCGTTGTCCCATTTGATTGGGTTTTTCGTCCAAGCGCCTTCCAAGCCACTAGAAATCGTGTCTACACCATTTCCTGTTCCTTGAGTATTGCTCCAACCAAACCCTTGTTCTGCCAAACCTGCAGCTTCAGGATCGGCTCCCACTTGTGCCGCATCACCAGCACCGTGCGCTTTACCGAAGGTATGACCGCCTGCAATCAACGCCACAGTTTCTTCATCGTTCATGGCCATTCGGCCAAAGGTGTCACGAATATCTCGCGCGGATGCCAAAGTATCCGGCTTACCATCTGGACCTTCTGGGTTAACGTAGATCAAACCCATTTGTACTGCTGCTAGTGGATTTTCAAGATTTCGATCCCCTTGGTAGCGATTGTCATCCAACCACGTTTTTTCAGCGCCCCAGTAAACATCATTTTCTGGTTCCCACACATCCACACGGCCACCAGCAAAACCAAAGGTTTTGAATCCCATGGATTCAAGCGCGCAGTTACCGGCAAGAATCATCAAATCGGCCCAAGAAATTTTACGCCCGTACTTTTGCTTAATAGGCCAAAGCAAACGACGCGCCTTGTCTAAATTCACGTTATCTGGCCAGCTGTTTAACGGCGCAAAGCGCTGCGTTCCTGATGTCGCACCACCACGACCATCAGCAGTACGGTAAGTCCCTGCACTGTGCCAAGCCATACGAATCATAAAAGGGCCGTAATGACCGTAGTCGGCTGGCCACCAGTCTTGAGAATCGGTCATCAATGCATAAAGATCGCTTTGCAATGCGGCTAGATCCAAGCTTTTAAATTCTTCTGCATAATCAAACGCCTCGCCCATTGGGTTCGATTTAGCGGAATGCTGATGAAGCACACTCAAATCCAATTGGTTTGGCCACCAATCTTTATTTGTTGTACCACGACCTGCGGACTGACTTGATCCTGCGGCGCCGTGGTTAAAAGGACACTTGCTTTCATTTGACATAACTTTCTCTCCTGCTTAGTACGTAGATCATCTTATTCTTAAGTAACTATAGTTATAGACTTATAATTTAAGACAAACCAATAAATAAAAACTAACAAGATGATAGCGATACTCCACTCCTCTTAAATCGCCACCAAATGGTGCGTTTCAACAATGAAACACGCATTCCAACCAATAAAAACCAGCGTTGCATTAGAAAACACAAACAGACCTATCAATACTTTTCACTATTTCACCCTAGAACACGTCGTACATTAGACGAATACAAACGCATCCCATGAGACCAAACGTACACTTTTCTCACTTTTGGTTCATTAGTTGCTTATAAAATAAACAAGCTATGTTGGCTTATTCATCATGGAGACGATTATGACGCACTCAGATTATCCATTAATGGAAGTTCCTCAGAACAAACGCCGTGGTTTATTACCCATGGCATTTATTCTGCTTGGGTTTACCTTCTTCACGGCGACCATGTGGGCTGGCGGGACATTAGGCACCGCTTTTTCTTTTTCCGAATTACTCTTAGTTATCTTAGTCGGCAATTTTCTACTTGGCTCGTACGCGTCGTGTTTGGCGTTAATCGCTTATAAAAGCGGTTTAAACAGCGCATTAATGGGTCGGTTTTGCTTTGGGGAGGTGGGTAGCAAACTGTCTGACGTCATTCTCGGCTTCACTCAGATTGGCTGGTATGCGTGGGGAACCGCAACATTGGCCATTGTTTTGGTCAAGGTCACGGGTATTCCAGATGCGTGGCAAACACCGTTAATGGTTCTGTTCGGCATGGCGTTTTGCATTACCGCCATGGTTGGCTTTCGTGGCATGGATCTTTTATCTCGTGTGGCCGTCCCTGTGATGTTGATCTTTATTTTAATCAGCCTTTATACAGGCTTTGTGGATGTGGGTGGTGTGTCTGTTTTATTTGGCATCGAACCGACCCAAAGCCTAAGTTTTACCGCCGCCATTACTATTGTTATTGGTACCTTTGTAAGTGGGGCAACACAAGCCACCAATTGGAGCCGCTTTGCCAACAGTGGAAAAGTTGCCATCTGGGCCACCATGGCGGCGTTTTTTGTAGGCAATGGCTTGATGGTTTTAACCGGTGCGCTTGGCACCTTAATCTACCAACAGGCCGACATTGTGGATGTGATGCTGGCGCAAGGTTTTTTGGTATTGGCGGTACTCATGCTGTTTCTTAATATTTGGACGACGCAAGACAATACAATTTATAACTTTGCCGTTGCCGGTTGTAATTTACTTCGTACAGACAAACGTCGAACGGTGACTGTCATTGGCGCAGCCATCGGCACTGTGATGGCGGTTTTTGGTATGTACAACTTTTTGATTCCCTTTCTGGTTCTATTAGGAACGTTTATTCCGCCCATTGGCGGTGTGATCATGGCCGACTTTTGGTTGCGTCATAAAGGCCAATACCCCTTATTGGAAAATACACAGCTGCCCGCTTTCAACTGGATTGGACTTGGCTCGTACGCCGTCGCGTCTGCGGCCGCTTTTATTTCCCCCATTGCGCCGCCGATTGTCGGGGTATTGGTCGCCTTTGTGATGTATGGCATTTTATTGTCGCAGTTAAAAACGAAACCGAGTCGGACACTCCACCAAAGCTAATCCACTCACACGCTGTTATTTGGTCTTTTAGCCATCAACCAAATAACAGCGTCATTGCATATTTTGAGTATTACATCTCATAAACTAAAATACGTTATTTAAGATATTGGACAAACGATCAACGAATCAGACAAACTCTCTTTAATGCAACACGATGCAACAACACCATACTTTCCATAACGACCGAGAATTTTATGCGACTAATTAACGCCCGTTTACGTCAGCGACCTGAGTTATTCACCTTAACCATTGAAAACGGTCGCTTTGCTCAAATAGAAGCACAAGACGGCACGTTAGCCCTGACAAAAGGAGCACTGGATACTGCAGGTAACCTTGTGTGCGCACCATTCATCGAGCCCCATATTCACCTAGATGCCGCGTTAACGGCAGGCGAGCCAGAATGGAACCAGAGCGGCACTCTCTTCGAAGGCATAGAGCGCTGGAGCCAGCGAAAGCCCATGTTGAACGAAGCCGACATTCGCAAGCGCGCACTCTCAACTATTGAATTGTTGGTACAAAACGGTGTGCAAGCTATTCGGACTCATGCAGACACAACAGACCCCACATTAATCGGCGTTCGCACTTTGTGTGCATTGCGAGACGAGCTAAAAGACAAAATAGACCTTCAAGTGGTCGCCTTCCCTCAAGACGGCATGCTGTCCTACCCAAACGGCTTAGCCCTGATGGAAGAAGCGCTGGAAATTGGCGCCGACGTGGTCGGAGGTATTCCTCATTTTGAATACACCCGAGAATTGGGTGAAAAATCGATCAAACTCATTATAGAATTGGCAAAAAAGTACGATCGATTGGTCGACGTACATTGTGACGAAATAGACGATCCAAACTCTCGCTTTCTTGAATTTCTTGCTTGCGAGGCACTGTTCCAAGACATGGGCTCCAACGTCACCGCCAGCCACACCACCGCCATGCATTCCTACGACAACGCCTATTGTTCAAAACTGTTTCGCTTACTGAAGAATTCTGGCATTAATTTTATCTCTTGCCCCACCGAAAGCATTCATCTACAAGGTCGATTCGACACTTACCCAAAACGCCGTGGAGTGACTCGGGTTAAAGAACTGCGCGAAGCCAATATCAACGTCTGCTTAGGGCAAGATTCTATCTTCGACCCTTGGTATTCGCTTGGAAACGGCAAACTGTTACGCACCTTAGATTTTGCTTTGCACATTTGCCAAATGATGGGCTATCAAGACTACGCCAGCGCACTGGACATGATCACCGATAACAGTGCAAAAACAATGCGCCTAGAAAATTATGGCATCGAAGTCGGCAACCCTGCCAATTTCATACTGCTAGATGGTCACGATGATTACAGCGTGTTGCGAAAACAGGGTGACGTGTTGATGTCCGTTCGTCATGGCAACATCATCATGCAAAGAGAACCCGCTCGCATTATTTGGGAAGATCCGTCATTTCAACTGGGATGAACAATGCATCGCACCCGACTCATATAAATCAAAATTCGCTGCCAATTCTGGCAGCGAATTTCAAAAACACATCAAAATAACGCCTTACCTCTTCTTCTGAATACATTTTATTACCTTAATGTGTACGATATTTTTTGCGGTTACAAACATCCTTTCCTAGACTTTCATTAATCTGACTTAGGTAAAAAAGGACTGTGTATGCGTATCCATTCAATTCGAATCAAGATGATGTTGCCGATTGTATTCCTTTCCATCATTCTCGTTGGCCTATTTACCTTTATGATGTTCATGAGCAGCGTGCAAAAAAGCGCCATGAAAGTACAAGCCGAACACTACTTCGAAGCCATTTCGGAAGTCCTGAATGCTGACAGAGACATTTATCAAGCGCGACTAGCACAAGAAAAAATCCTCACAGGCGAAGGCACGCTAGAAGGCAATGAAGCCGATTTCAGGGACAATGCCCAACAAGTGTTTGATCGCTTCCAGCTCTACAGAAAATTTCTTAAAGACGAGCCAGAAGAGCTGTTAAGCCCATTCGAAAACTTTGACTCGCTTTACAGTGAATGGGTGGCCGTCAGTGAAAAACTGCTGGATTCATCTAAAAAAGGCATTCAGTTTTCTCAAAACGTGAACAACATGGATGAGGAGTTTCAAGTCATCCGAAATATGCTGGATGAAGCGGGAGAAAACCTACGGACACACACCAAGAATATTAAAGCAGATCTAAGCTCCTCGTCAGAATTCAACAATTACATTGAAGCCATATCAGAAGTCCTAAATGCCGATAGAGACATTTACCAGGCACGTTTAGCGCAGCAGAAAATTATTAATGGCGTCGGAGACTTTGAAGAAAATAAAGAAAGCTTCAAGCTCAATTCTGCGCAAGCATTAAACAGATTCCAAACCTATCGAGCTCTGCTTCTTAATAACCCAGAACTCACCGAAAATTACGCCAATTTTGACGTACTATTCAACAAGTGGCTGCAAGAAAGCCTAAAACAACTGGACTCGCCAGATGCTAAAAACCATGCAAAATTACCGCAAGAGTTTATTATTGCGGATCTTAAATTTTCAGAAATAAGAGACATACTTGATGTCGCTGGTGAAACCGTACGTGACCACTCTCGTTTAATGGAAGCGAAAACAGAAAGCGACCTATTATTAAACCAAGAGATTGCCATGGTTATTATTGCCATCGCATTTGTGGTTGCGTTATTACTTGGCTACTTCATTCCACTGACCATCACGAAAAATGTAGAAAGTATGGCGCTACGAATTCGTGAAATAGCCGATGGCGATGGTGATTTAACGCAACGAATTAATTCAAAAACAAAAGATGAGTTAGGGGATCTTGCTCATGAATTTGACCACTTTGTAGAGCAACTGCGTAAAATCATTGGCAATATTCACACTCAATCTACCGCATTAGGCGGCATGACGGCGGGATTGAAAAGCGCATCAGAAAACACCAATAATATTTCTCATGCGTTAGGAGAGGCATCGGCCTCTATGATCAGCGCGGGCCATGAAATGAATTCCTCGAATCAAAAAATGGCAATAGTCGCCACAGACACCGCCACGGAAGCGGAAACGTCCAGCGAATTAACAGCGCAAGGCATCCAAGCGGTAAACTCATCCCATAAAGCCATATCTAGCTTAATCAAAGACATTGAAGAATCACTAAGTCGAGCGGCCGATTTGGAAAAAAGTTCAGAAGCCATCAGCTCTGTATTAGAAGTCATTCGTAATATCGCAGAACAAACCAATTTGTTGGCGCTAAACGCCGCGATTGAAGCCGCCAGAGCGGGTGAACAAGGCCGAGGATTTGCCGTCGTTGCGGACGAAGTCAGAACACTCGCTACGCGAACGCAGAGCAGTACGGATGAAATTGAAACCATCATCGAACAGCTGAAAATCAATGTTCGTGAATCTTCGACATCCACACAAAACAGCCGTGAAAACGCGGACAATACCGCATCAAATTTCAACAGTGTTATTAGTATCTTTGACTCGCTGAATACCTCCTTTGGCAAGGTTCAATCCATGGCTTCTCAAACAGCAGAAGCCACACATGAACAAGCCACATTGGCCAATGACATCAACCAAAATCTAAGCTCGCTAAAAGCGCAAACAGACGGCGTTAAAGACGTTTCCAGCGTGATTAACAAACAATCAACGCAGATCACCGAGCTGTATAACACGCTCAATAAAGAAGTGGGTCGATTTAAAGTTTAACCAAATATCTACTACGTGCTAAACAAACCAAAACGCCGAAAGAAAAGCGCATTTTCTTTCGGCGTTTTGATAATTACCGCCTGCATTAGTCCGCCAATTATCGATTTAAAACGCGATCACGTTTTGCGGTGTACCATCTAAGAATGCGGCGACATTTTCAAACGCTATTTTAAAATAAAGCTCGTAGCTGTTTTTCTCAACATACCCTATGTGAGGTGAGCAAAGTACATTCGGCAACGACAATAAAGGCTCGCTCTCCAGATTAGCAGGCTCAGATTCAAACACATCAACCGCCGCACATTTTGTAGGATTCGATGACATTTGACGAAACAAAGCGCCCGTTTCCACCAACTCCGCACGGCTGATATTCACAAACAATGAATCTGGTTTCATTAATGCTAAATCGTTTTCCGTCACACACGCGGTTGTCGCCGGGTGCAGCCTTAAATGCAAAGAAATAATATCGGCGGTTTGGAAAAATTCAGCCTTAGTTGCCGCTACTGAGAAACCATGCTCTTGAGCAAGCGCTCGTGATGATTCACTTCCCCAAACAAGCACCTTCATTCCAAAGGTTTTCGCGTATTGTGCAATGCGCTGACCAATTTTCCCGTACCCCCAAATCCCGAGAACAGAGCCATTCAATACGCGCCCCAGTCCTAACGCACCCGATTGCTGCCATCGCCCATTGGAAAAATGAGACGCGTACGCTGGAATATGGCGTCTCGCGGCCATAATCAGCCCCCAACACAACTCGGAAGGTGCAACAGGAGACCCCACACCTTCCGCCACAGCAACCCCATACTGGTGACACAATTTAGCGTCAATATGATTGCTGATTTTTCCAGTTTGGCTGATCAATTTTAAATTTGGCAATCGAGACAGAAGTGCTTCCGTTATCACTGTACGTTCACGAATTAATACGCAGACGTCAAAATCAATTAAATTGGCGACTAAATCATCCACCGTTGTAAACGTCTCGTTAAAAACATGAATGTCATGACCTTCTAGAATACGAAAACAGTCAAGATCTTTTACGCAGTTTTGATAGTCATCTAATACGGCAATTTTCAAAGGGAGATCTCCTGAAGGGACGCTTGTTATGATCAAAAATTCATTTCATCATCCAATAAGATGAGAAACATTACCAGCACCATAGACACCCCCTTATCAAAATCAAAAAAAAGCCCCACTCAAGGCGGGGCAAAGACAGAAGTTAAAACGTTCAGCTTACCGAGATAAGGCTCGGTAAGTGATCAGTATCACACTCGCTCGAACACGGTTGCGATACCCTGCCCCATGCCGATGCACATGGTAGCAAGCCCGAGTGTTGCGTCTTTTTCACGCATCACATTAAGCAATGTGGTGGAAATACGCGTGCCAGAACAACCTAACGGGTGCCCAAGCGCGATCGCGCCACCATTTAAATTTACTTTCTGATCAACCAAATCAATCAATTTCAAGTCTTTCAGAACTGGAATAGATTGCGCTGCGAAGGCTTCGTTCAACTCAACAATGTCGATGTCACTGATGGTTAAACCTGCACGTTTAAGCGCTTTCTTCGTTGCTGGAACAGGGCCGTAACCCATGATCGCTGGATCACAACCTGCCACAGCCATGCTACGTACTTTTGCAATTGGCGTTAAACCAAGCTCTTCCGCTTTCTTCGCGGACATCATTAGCATGGCAGACGCACCATCAGACAAAGCGGAAGAAGTACCCGCTGTGACCGTGCCGACTTTTGGCATAAAAACAGGTTTTAGAGCCGCCAAGGATTCCATAGATGTTTCTGGACGAATCACTTCATCCACTTCCACTAGGATTTTATTTCCTTCAGAATCATGGCCTTCAATAGACACAATCTCATTGGCAAAACGACCTTGAAGTGTCGCTTCATACGCTAGACGATGCGAACGTACGGCAAACTCGTCTTGAGCTTCACGGCTGACACCGTGCATCTTCCCTAGCATTTCCGCGGTAACACCCATCATCATGGAGGCTTTCGCCATGTGTTTTGACAACGCTGGGTTTACATCAACGCCGTGCATCATGCCAACATGGCCCATGTGCTCAACGCCACCCACAACAAACATATCGCCTTGGCCTGTCATAATCGCTTGCGCTGCTGTATGAATCGCTGACATAGACGAACCACACAAACGGTTCACGGTTTGTGCTGCCGTTGTGATTGGCAAGCCAGCTAATAAGGACACGGCACGCGCCATGTTAAAACCTTGCTCTAGGGTTTGGTTAACACAACCCCAGATCAAGTCTTCAACGTCTTTTGGGTCCACGTCTGGGTTACGTTTGAACAAAGCTTTAACCAGCCCTGCTGATAAGTTCTCCGCTCGAACATTGCGAAAAACACCGTTTTTCGTTTTACCCATTGGTGAACGAACTGCGTCGATAATCACGACATCATTTGGATTCAGTTTCATGGAAATTCTCCTCTAGCCTCTGGGAAATTAAACGCCGTAATAGGTTTCATTGTTTTTCGCCATTTCACGCATTTTCGCGGTCGGCTCATACAATTTTCCTAAGTGGCTGTATTTGTCTGCAAGGTCACAAAATGCCTGCAGTCCCATTTGGTCTAGGTAATGCAACGCACCACCAAGGTATGGAGGGAAACCAATACCGTAGATCAATCCCATGTCCGCTTCTGCCGCCGACGCAACAATGTTTTCTTCAACACATCGAACGGTTTCAACACAAAGCGGAATCATCATACGGGCAATGATGTCTTCTTCAGTCAATTCAGACTGAGAGGTGACAACCGGAGCCAGCAAAGTATTAATTTCTTCATTAAATATTTTCTTCGGCTTGCCCTTACGATCTGGTTCGTAAGTATAAAACCCCTTGCCATTTTTCTGACCAAAACGCTCAAGTTCAAATAAGCGATCGACAGCGTTTGTTCCTTCGTGTTTCATGCGATCAGGGAAGCCTTCAGCCATCACTTGGTCAGCATGAAATGCCGTATCGACACCGACGACGTCCAACAAGTAAGCTGGGCCCATTGGCCAGCCGAATTTTTCCATGGTTTTATCCACGACTTGGAAATCTGCGCCTTCTTGCATCATCAAGGAAAAGCCTGCGAAGTAAGGGAATAGCACGCGGTTCACAAGGAAACCGGGGCAATCATTAACAACAACAGGCGTTTTACCCATGGCTTGTGCATAAGCAACCGTTTTTGCAATGGCCGCGTCGCTCGTTTTCTCACCACGAATGACTTCGACCAACGGCATACGATGCACTGGGTTGAAGAAATGCATACCACAGAAATTTTCTGGGCGTTTTAGATCTTTTGCCAACTCAGTAATGGAGATCGTTGACGTGTTAGACGTCAGAATTGCATCATCGGCAATCTTCGTTTCGACTTCAGCCAAAACAGACTTCTTGATTTTGACGTTTTCAACAACGGCTTCAACCACCAAATCAACATGCTCAAATTCGCCGTATGTTAGCGCAGGAATAATCGCACTCATGGCTTTAAGGGCTTTTTCTGTGGTTAAACGTCCGCGTTCTACTTGGCCATTAAACAGCTTATTCGCTTCATTCAACCCAAGCTCTAACGCTTCGGTTCGAATGTCTTTCATGATGATTGGCGTGCCTTTAGAAGAGGACTGGTAAGCAACACCACCACCCATAATACCCGCACCCAATACGGCGGCCTGTTTCACTGGTGTCGCGTTTTTCGCGTATTTACTGGCTGTTTTCTTAATCTGCTGATCATTCAGGAACAGATTTACCAAGGATTTCGCAACAGGACCTTTGGCAAGTTTAATAAAGCCTTGAATTTCTGTTTCAAGCGCTTTGCTCATTTCTTGGCTAATGCCTTTTTCTACTGTCTTGATTGCAGCCATTGGTGCAGGGTAATGTTTGCCTGCTTTTGCGCCCACCACACCACGAACAGATTCAAAGATCATCATTTTTTCGATAGGAGAAAAGACCATTGGTGCACGTAGTTCATCGCGGCGCGCATGGTAATCCAACTTACCGTCAAGCACTTGCTGAATTAAGTGACGAGCAGAATCGTTGACTTTCGCAACAGGAACAACCGCATCCACCGCGCCATCTTTCAATGCGTCAGCGCTGCGTTTTTGTGCGCCACCGCAAATCCATTCACAGGCATTATCAGGTCCGATAAGACGAGGTAAACGAACGCTGCCGCCCCAACCTGGATAAATGCCCAATTGCGTTTCAGGAAGACCAATTTTTGCTGAATCCGCCATCACACGATAATCACACGCTAGGCACAACTCCATACCACCGCCCAAGGCGATGCCATTAATCGCTGCCACGGTTGGACAAGGTAAGTTAGAAATATCATTAAAAATATTATGGGCGTCACGTAACTTATCCGCCAAATCTTCGTCATCCATTTTGAACCATGACGTAAATTCTGTGATATCTGCCCCAACGACAAAAACGTCTTTCGCACTAACGAACACAACACCTTTTAAATCGTCTAAGTGTTTTAATGCATCCACGGCTTTCGCTAAGTCATTCAAAGTAAGGCTATTGAACTTATTAACCGATTCACCGACCAAATCCAGAGTGACCGTTGCCACGCCTGCATTATCGACTGCAACTTTGACTGCTTGTCCTTCGAATATCATGCTGGTCTCCAATTATTTTTATTATGATGACGGTGGTTATTAGGCACCGTCACCCGGTATTTGAATGTTTTACTTTTTATCACTGTGTGATTAAAGGCTCTTTTCTAACTCTGGTACGGCATCGAATAAATCCGCCACCAAGCCATAGTCCGCCACCTGGAAAATAGGCGCTTCTTCGTCTTTGTTGATAGCAACAATGATTTTAGAGTCTTTCATGCCCGCCAAATGCTGAATTGCACCTGAAATACCCACGGCAATATACAAATCTGGCGCAACCGTTTTACCCGTTTGTCCGACTTGCAAATCGTTTGGTACAAAACCCGCATCTACAGCAGCACGAGAAGCACCAATCGCAGCGCCTAACTTATCAGCAACCCCTTCGAGTAGTTTGAAGTTCTCACCGTTGCCCATTCCTCGCCCACCAGAAATAATCACACTGGCAGCGGTTAATTCTGGACGATCTGATTCCGCTAGTTGTTCTTTCACAAAACGACTACGATCAGATGCAATGGCTTGTGAAAGCACTTCACGCTCTGCATTGCCACCGTCACTTGCCACAGGATCAAACCCTGTAGAGCGAATCGTTAAGACTTTGACCGTGTCTGTCGTTTTAAACGTCGCAATCGCATTGCCTGCATAGATTGGACGTACAAAAGTATCTGGAGATACCACTTTAATCACATCCGACAATTGCGCCACATCTAATAACGCAGCGACTCGCGGCAAGGTATTTTTACCCGTTGTCGTTGCTGGCGCTAAAATATGGCTGTAACCGCTCGCAATTTCGACAATCAGTTTTGAAACATTTTCGGCCAGTTGATGCTCGTAAACCGCATTGTCAGCCACCAACACTTTGGTGACGCCGGCTACTTGACTTGCTTGTTCAACAACGGTCTGACATTCAGAGCCGACGACCAACAAATGAACGTCCGCATCGATTTGAGTCGCGGCTGCCACTGTGTTCAAGGTTGCTGGCTTTAAAGACTTATTATCATGTTCTGCAATAATTAATACGCTCATGACACCACCTTCGCTTCATTCTTAAGTTTGTCTACCAACTCAGCAACAGAGCCTACTTTAATACCACCCGCACGTTGCGGCGGCGGCGTAACAGAAACAATGCTGACATTAGAGCCAATTTCAACACCAAGATCCGCCGGTGTTTTCACATCCAATGGCTTTCTTTTGGCTTTCATAATATTCGGCAAAGACGCAAAACGGGGTTCATTCAAACGCAAATCCGTTGTTACAACGGCTGGCAATGTAATCGCCAATGTTTGCAAACCACCATCAATTTCACGCGTTACTTGTGCTTCGCCGTTTTCAATAACGACTTCCGATGCAAAGGTTGCTTGTGGGTAGTCTAATAGCGCGGCCACCATTTGACCGGTCTGATTGTTATCAGAATCGATCGCTTGCTTGCCCATGATCACCAAATCAGCCGCTTCTTCTTTCGCCACTTTTGCTAATAACTTAGCAACCGAAAGAGAATCTAAACCGTCTTCAGTTTCCACTTGGATAGCACGATCTGCACCAAGCGCCAGAGCAGTTCGCAAGGTTTCTTGACAGCTTTTAGACCCAACCGAAACCACAACCACTTCCGACGCGACGCCTTTTTCTTTTAGACGAATAGCTTCTTCCACTGCGATTTCACAGAAAGGGTTCATGGACATTTTGACGTTGGTTAGATCAACCGCAGTGTGATCTGTTTTGACACGAACTTTGACGTTGTAGTCAATCACTCGTTTTACGGATACTAGGATTTTCATAAGTCCCTCATTTATTATTTTCTTGCTATCTATAGTAGTTTGAGAAGGATTTTCATCAATAACAAAAAAGCGCCAGTTAACTGACAAAAATATTCACTCATTCGTTAAAAAACGCTCAATACCTTGATAATTAAAGAACCTCAAGGAAAAACATCCCCCTGATTCTAGTACGAATCCATTAAAATAAGTAACGCATTCGTGCATAAAAAAAAGATGTATTGTCTCGACTTTGATAAGACGCACAAACAAAAAAGCCTCACACGAGGGCGAGGCTTTTTAAAGAAAGGTGTAACATTATTTATTGCGTGACAAAAAGGTCGTAAACGCTTTATGAGCTTCTTTAGATTTAAGACGATCTTTAAATATTCTACCTTCTCGCATCAATGCCATTTGTACGTCATCCTGACCTCGATGTTTCAGCAAATCTTTGCTCAACGCCACCGCCTCTACAGGCAAGGCCGCCACTTTATCCGCATAAAAAAGCGCCACTTTAAACGCTTCGCCTTCTTCGCATAAATGATTGACTAAACCTATTTCGTACGCCATTTCAGCGTCTACAAACTCTCCAAGCACCAATATTTCAAAGGCCTTTTGATGACCCACCAATTGAGGCAATAAATGACTTGATGCCGCTTCAGGCACTAATCCAAGCTGCACAAAGGGAAATTGCAATCGAGCATTCCGAGACGCCAACACCAGATCACAATGCAGCAACATGGTCGCACCTACACCCACGGCTCGCCCTTCCACACCAGCAATAAGCGGCTTCTTATAAGCGGTTAATGCTTGTAAAAACGCCATAATAGCTTCCATTTTCTCTGGTGTTTGAGCGATTTGTACAAACTCATTTATGTCATTTCCGGAAGAAAAGTCCCCGCCGAGTCCATACACTAATGTCACCTTAACCTCTGCATTTTTCTCTGCATTATGCAGTGCATTCGTTAAAGCTTGGTACATATCTAACGTAATGGCGTTTTTCTTATCCACCCTGTCTAGATATATGATTTGCACACCAGATTCGATTTTTTCAGTAACAAATTCACTCATTACTGACTCTCCTTTACGGGTATATGAAGTATTTTTTCATCGACCAATTTACGAACCATTGGGCCTTCATCAGACCACCCGTGACAACTATTAATCAATTTCATCAGTGCCCCAGGAACCTGCTTAGGGTATTTTTCACCCAACGGCTGCCACATGGTTTGAAAGGCCGTTGTTGCGACCACGGGAAAAAGCTCCAAAACATGAGTACAACCAACTTTGCCACTAAAGGTTTCTTTCAACCAGCGATTCCAACCCGCGCCAATTCTAGTCCCCTTCAATACGTCAAAGCTGGGAACGGCGCCACCACAACTCGGAAAAGGAAACGCGTCCATAGAGACAGAAACGTCCTTAATCAAGAAGGTGTCATCCAACGTTAACGTGACGGAAATGTCATGAAAAGGACTGCCTTCCGGCACGATGCTGTGATCAAATTCGCGATTCACATCATAGGCTTTAAGGTCTTGCATGTTGGCTTCGATATCCCACAAGCCATCGTCCCGCAAGAACCCAAAGGACTCTATGCGGCGCCGATGCATTAGCTTACGTTTAACCTGCGTCATAGTAACGCTCCTGCTATTAGCGACAAGGCGCTATAAACACGAAAATTAAGCTTGCTCTTCTTCTCGCAAAGCTCGACGCAGTACTTTACCAACGTTTGTTTTTGGTAATTCCATTCGAATTTCGAAGTACTTAGGCACTTTGTAAGCCGCTAAATTTTCTTTGCAGTACGCTCTTAATGCTTTAACGTCTGGCTTCTCAGCATTCGCTTTTAGTACGACAAAGGCTTTGACTGCTTCACCCGCTTTGTCATCAGGAACACCAATCGCCGCCGACTCTAAAATGGCAGGATGAGAAGACAAGCAGTCTTCCACTTCTGTTGGATACACATTAAATCCAGACACGATGATCATGTCTTTTGCACGATCCACAATTTGCAAATAGCCATCTGGGTGCTGCATGGCAATATCACCCGTGATTAAGAAACCATCGTCTGTCATGACTTCTCGAGTGGCTTCTTCACGGTTCCAGTAACCTTTCATTACTTGAGGTCCTCGCACGCATAACATACCAGATTCGCCTTGCGGCAACGTAGAACCATCTCTCCCTTGAATCTTAATGTCTGTTTCTGCGACAGGAAGACCAATCGTACCAATACGTTCTTTACCAATCGGATTAAATGAGACAACCGGCGATGTTTCTGTCAGTCCGTAACCTTCTACCACTTGGCAGCCAGTGACTTTTTTCCATTCTTCAGCCGCAGCATGCGTCAATGGCATACCACCAGAACACGTCAATTTAAGCGTCGAAAAATCTAAGGCTCTGAAATCGGCGTTATTACACAAGCCAACAAACAGCGTATTGAGACCAACAAAGCCTGTAAAAGGCCATTTTTTCAATTCTTTCACAAAACCTGGCAAATCCCTTGGGTTAGGAATCAGCACACTGTGCGCGCCGCGCTCTAACAAGGTTAAACCATGAATCAAAAAGGCGTAGATGTGGTAAAGAGGCAAAGGGGCAATATACACCTCTTCTCTATCCGCAATAATAGAGCTCAATCGTGAACTCAATTGGTACATGTTTGAAATTAAGTTCGCATGCGTCAACATCGCGCCTTTTGCGACACCCGTTGTACCACCTGTGTATTGCAATACCGCAATCTGTTCTGGTGAACCAGTAACCTTTTGCACCTTCTTATCTTGCCCTTTCGCCAGCGCTTCATTAAGCGTTAGTGCGCTAGGAATGTGATAAGCAGGCACCATTTTCTTCACGTACTTCACCACAGAGTTCACCAATAGGCGCTTAATCGGCGGATGGAAGTCTGCAATTTCTGTGATAATAAGGTGCTTGATAGAGGTTTTTGCAAGAATTTTTTCTACGTTATGCGCCATATTGGCAAACACAACCAAGGCCTTAACACCCGCATCATTAAACTGATGCTCAAGTTCTTTTGGGGTATATAAAGGGTTGGTATTAACGACAACTAAGCCGGCTTTCATGGCGCCAAAAAGCACAACGGGATACTGAATAATATTGGGCAATTGGACCGCGATTCGGTCGCCCGGCGTTAAATCAGTTTCGTTCTGAAGATAGGCCGCAAATTGATCTGATTTTTCATTCAATTCACGGTATGTCAGTGTACGACCAACACTGGTAAAAGCAGGAAGATCCGCATGTGTTTCAACTGCTACCGCCAAAATATCCGTGACGGATTGATAACCATGAGGATTAAGTGACTCTGGTAAAAAAGTACCAGGGGCTTTTCCCGCATGTAAATTATTAGGAGTAGTATCCATTGACATAAAAAGCTCCATTTGTTTTTTTTATTTAGGAGAATTGGTTAACGCAAAAGCTCAACTACGAAATTGGCAGTTGAGCTTTAGAGCGATACAAGTTGTATAATATCAAACCTTATAAAGGAAAGATTTGAGTCAACTTAGTGGCCAGCATAATGTCTCCATCCGCTCGGATTTTACCCTGCATGAAAGCCGCCATGCCATCTAATTCACCACTCATTACTTCTTTCAGTGTATCCAAGTCCATACTAAGCGTGACGGTAGGATCATCATGCTGACCTTCTCCCATGTCACATTTCCCATCGGAGATACTTAAGTGATAGTTGTCTGCATCATCTAAGTCAAATTGAAACACGGCTTCCATATCATCGGCTTCATCCGCGTCGAAACGACCTAACATAGATTCAAATACCGCTTTTGCTTCGCTCATAATTCTGACCTCTTTAATCTGTTTAAAATACCATGTCTATTTCACATGCTTAATTTTGTTATCGCTTGTTTCTTAATAACTAAGCGTTAAGAAACAAAAAGTTATCTTCGTCCATTGACAATAAGTTGTCTGCGCCAGACAGCATGGCTTCGGCATGTGCTTTAGTACGAGGCAATAAGCGCTCATAATAGAAAGTCGCCGTTTGCAATTTAGCCGTATAAAAACCGACTTCGTCTGTGCCTTCATCCAGTTTCTTTTGAGCTGTTACGGCCATACGCGCCCAGAAATACGCCAATACAACGTAGCCAGAGAACATCAAATAATCAACCGAAGCCGCGCCCACTTCGTCTTTGTTACGCATGGCTTTCATGCCAATTTTCATCGTAACATCGCCCCATTCGCTGTTCACTTTATCCAACGCTGAGATGTAAGACTTAAGACGTTTTTCGCCTTTGTGCTCTTTACAGAACTTATGAATAATCTTAGTAAAACGACGTAGTGTCGCGCCTTGCGTCATCAATACTTTACGACCCAATAGATCCAACGCCTGAATACCCGTCGTGCCTTCATACAGCATCGAAATACGACAATCGCGTACGTTTTGCTCCATGCCCCACTCAGCAATGTAACCGTGACCGCCAAACACCTGCAAACCTTGGTTTGCTGATTCAAAACCCGTTTCTGTTAAGAAGGCTTTCGCAATTGGCGTTAATAAAGACATCAACTCATCCGCTTCGGCTTTTTCGTCAGCAGAACCTTTCTTCATCGTATCCACAAGCATAGAGCAATAATGGATCAGAGCACGACCGCCTTCTGAAAACGCTTTTTGCGTTAGCAACATACGACGAACATCTGGGTGAACAATGATAGGATCCGCGGCTTTCTCTGGGGCTTTTGGACCAGACAAAGAACGCATCTGTAAACGATCTTTTGCGTAAGCAACCGAGTTTTGCAATGCCCACTCAGAATGAGCCAAACCCTGTAATGCTGTGCCAAGGCGCGCGGTATTCATAAAGGTAAACATGCAGTTTAAACCGCGGTTTGGTTCACCAATTAGGTAGCCTTTCGCGCCATCAAAGTTCATCACGCACGTGGCATTACCATGTATGCCCATTTTGTGTTCAATCGAACCACAAGACACTTGATTACGATCAGCGATTTCGCCATTCGCGTCAGCGTTGTGTTTTGGGACGATAAACAACGATATACCTTTTGTACCGGCAGGCGCATCTGGGAGACGAGCCAACACGATATGGACAATATTGTCAGCCATATCATGCTCACCAGCCGAAATGAAAATCTTCGTACCGGTGATCGCGTAACTGCCATCAGCTTGTGGCTCAGCCTTGGTTTTCAACATACCAAGGTCAGTACCACAATGAGGCTCAGTCAAACACATGGTGCCTGTCCATTCGCCTGAAACCAATTTTGTTAGATAGGTTTGTTTTTGCTCGTCAGTGCCATGCAATTCGATGGTGTTCATGGCACCGTGGCTGAGCCCTGGGTACATGCCCCACGACCAGTTTGACGTGGCGATCATTTCCGTCACCATCATACCAAGTGAATCAGGTAAACCTTGTCCGCCTACGTTTTCGGGATGAGAAAGAGATGGCCAGCCGCCCTCCACGTATTGTTGGTAGGCTTCTTTAAACCCGTCAGGGGTTGTAACAACACCGTCTTTAAACTGGCAACCCTGCTGGTCGCCAACGCGGTTTAGAGGAGAAAGAACACGCTCTGCAAATTTTGCACCTTCTTCAAGGATGGCAGACACCATATCTGGCGTTGCTTCTTCCGCGCCTGGCAATTTAGCGTAGTGGCCATGAAAATCGAGAACTTCTTCAGTGACAAATTTGATGTCGCGCAAGGGCGCTTTATATTCAGGCATGACTTATGACCTCTTATTGTTTTTATTCAATCTGTTCCAATAGGAACCTCTTATGCTAGAAAGGTTCCTCTATAAGCGCTTTTCTCTCAATAACAAAAGATGCCAAAGTTAATGACAAAATACACCAAGGGAATCGTTTTAAACACTCAACCACTCTAATTCACAGGAAGTAAAAGGACACAAAAATGGAAAACAGCCCGCTCATTGGTGACGAAAAACGCATAAATACATTAGGTGAAATCGTTTTCGCATCGCTGTCTAATAACTGTAGGCCAATTGCCTTCCATTCCTCCAATCACCTCCACACGGCTACCACCTTGCCATGAAGCCACATTTAAACAGACCTCACCACGCGCCATATTAACCAAAAGCGCCTCGCTAGCGTTCATCGCAAACACGCCTTTAATGCGATAAATGCCTTCCAGTTCAGCCATCCAATGAACCATTGAGGTGATGTTTTCTTTATCAAAATACATATGAGGCCAACGCCAACCCAATACCTGCATCGCATCTTGCTGCTTTTGATAAAATTGAGGCTCGTTAACAAGCGCTCGATTTTCATGGCTATGTTGGTGTCTATGAATCTCATGTGAATGACGCCCTTTCACTGGCTCCATTAACACAGACGTAATCGCCTTCAACCCTATATCTAATTCGCTAATCGGCAACATCATAGGGTCTGTTCTAAATACCGTCTGAGTCGATATCGAGGAAGACAAAGTACTGAAACGCGCGTCAACTAAATCCATATCGCTTTGCTGATAACGATCGACATGACTCAACACAATGCCACCCGCCACGTCTATTTGATCATTAAATGTAGCGTGATTTGTGTAGCGCTCATCACCCAAATGACGCGCGTCGAGAACACAAAAAACGCCACTTAGAAGCAACACATCTTGATAAGCATCGCTGCGTAGTTTTTGAATGATTTGCTTAGGATGACCAAGGCCTGACGGCTCAATAAAAATTCGATCTGGATTGTATTGCCGTATCAGTTGATTCAAACCTTGTTGAAACGCAGCAGACGTCGTGCAGCAGACACAACCACCCGGAACTTCCCGAATGGCGACGCCCAAATCTGCGTAGAAAACGCTGTCCAAGCCAATGTCACCAAACTCATTAACCAAAACAGCCCAGCGCTCATTCGACGGCGCTTGAGCCAATATCTGACGAATCAATGTGGTTTTTCCTGCCCCTAAAAACCCCGTCACTACGGTGACTTTGATGCCCTGATAACGCATAAGAAAATCCAATTATTTAAAAAGAATATGCCAACGTCATGCTGGTTGTGGAGTCCGTCTTTTCTCTGTTGTCTAGCACTACACTATTGTGAGTAATACTGTAAGCCGCCTTCATGCTCAAATTATCCCTCAGTCTGGCAGAAATCGCCGTTTCCGATTTGGACAACGTGTTTTTATGACCTTCCAACGCAAGATCACTTCCTAACGTCTGGGTGAATTTCACCTCAGAACTAAAGCGGTATTCGTATTCTGCTTCCAGGTGCACAATGATGGAATCTTCTTTATTGCCTTCATCCGTCCGATTAAAAGAATAACCGGGGCCAATGTTGTAATCCAAAAATGCGTTAGAATGGGAAAATAATCGTCGAGAATAGCCAATAGCGATGGTATTTTGGTAATCGTAGCCACTAAAGCGATCGTCGGTATAAGAACCAAAAACGAAAATCGACGTATTCTCAGCGCTTAATTTATAATCACTTTGCGCCGACAAAAACACTTTTTGCGCCGTTGTCTCACTTATACCTTCGTATCGATCTCGTTTGTATAGCGTATCCATTTCATATTTATTCTTCCATGCTCGAAAGTCTTGCTTGATTGTCGCCTTTCCTTTCAATGCCGAGCTGTCTGTATTCCCTGTCGTTGCGATAACCCCAAACTCAACTTCCATGCTTAACGGCGCTAAAGGCATTCTCATAGGAAAACGTTCTGACGCATGAATTGAAGGTATCGCAAAAAACAAACCCACCAATACGGCTCGCCTTAACGGTCTCATCGCAATGCATTCCTTTTATTTCATCAATAAATACCCGTTAGCTATTAAAGAGGTACCGCGCCCAAACACCATAAAAAGTGGTCTAAGCCTGACGCATTTCCCTTCTTAAATTACCTTAAAGGCTGGAATACATTCTTTCATTGATACTGCAATATCACAGTCAAATTACTGTTAGCTATATGAAAAATAATCGATAAGAAACCAAGAGAACCTTACATTAAGCTCGGACTTTTACGTTGTTATTCCCATCCTTACTTTGACGAATTAACGCATCGCCAGCGACCGCTCTAGCAGACTTCGCCAATCGATCGTAAAGCAAAACATTGACTGACGCCGCTAAATTCATACAACCAACCGTTGGCACAAACACCACAAAATCCGCTCGATCTACAACTTTTTGGTCAATCGTTCCGTCCTCTGGACCAAAAATATACAAGGCTTTTTCAGGGTGATTAAAAGCAGGAAGTGGTGTTGCGCCCTGAATCAAATCCACGCAAACTATTTTGGTTTCAGAATCCACTGAATCAACTAAACTTTCCACACCCAGAGTGTCTATATTGATCAGGGGAATAGACGCGCTGGCTTTTTGTGTGTCGGTCGACATTTTGATTGCTCGGTCGTAACGTGTTCCTGAATACAACACCTGATTAGCTTCATAGCATCCTGCCGCTCGCATTACAGAGCCTACATTTGACGTATCTTTAGGATTGGTTAAACCAATAGAGACAAATTCTTTTTTCATTGATAATTCACTACACAGACATTTAAAAACGACGCTCATAATATCACTATTACATCGTATTTATCGCCATACGGATGTCGCTTAACCGATCAAAGACGCGCCTATGATTTGCTTAAATAATAAGAAAAAAACAAACACAACCCTCGATGACACTTTCGCTATTACTTTAAATGCGTACACTGACGTCAAACAATCGACGGTTCGTTTTTCATATTTGGCCGTCGCAAAAAATAATAACGTCACTACTGACATCCTATTTAATGAACAAAATCATTCAGGAAAATCATGAATATTTTAAAAAAATTTGGCCTTACCTTATTAGCGGCCGCCACTTTTCAAACCCAAGCCGCATCTGTTTGGAAAGTCACCTCAGGGTCAAACACACTTTACATCGGCGGTACGATCCATTTATTGACACCACACGATTACCCGCTCCCAAGTGCTTACGAAACAGCCTACCAAGCGGCGGATAAAGTCATCTTTGAAACCAACATGGAAACCCTGACCGATCCTGATTTTCAACAACACATGCAAGCAGAACTGTCCTTTACTGATAACACCACCATCGACCAAGTGGTCACGCCAGAAACCTATCAATCACTAAAAATATATTTAGCCGCTCGACAAATTCCTATCACCGCCGTTCACAACTTAAAACCCAGTGCTTTGGCCATTTCACTTAGCATGATTGAACTGAAACATTTAGGATTTACCAGCGCAGGAGTGGATCAGTACTATGCGCAAAGAGCCAAAAATGACAATAAGCCAAAAGGCTGGTTAGAAGAGCCCGAAGCACAAATAGCCACCCTAGGTGAAATGAACCACCAAGACAGCGACGCCATCATCAATTACACACTAGAAGACATTAAAGACATGCCAAAAAGCATGAAAGACCTTCGGAACAGTTGGCGCAAAGGCGACGTTGAAGCAATGGCAGACCTAGAACTAAAAGATTTTAAAAACGATTACCCAGATATTTATCAATCTCTTTTAGTGAAACGAAATAACCTGTGGATGCCACAAATTGAGCGAATGCTAAACGACTCAGAAGTTGAATTTATAATGGTTGGCGCGATGCACCTTGCCGGTACTGACAGCATTTTAAAAAAGCTCAAAGCCCTCGGTTATCACGTTAAAAACTTATAACAAGGTCACCAATCGAGCAAAATTCACGCAGGCTATTCAAAGGTAAAGCGCACCAAAAGGTGAGTTTTACCACTTTTACCTGTTAAGTTGATTATTTGTTTCAATTTTCCTCCCCAAACCCCCCAGAATTTTTTATACTTGCCGCCGAAATTATTTACTGACCAACTGATCAGTTATCAAACTTATCTCGGCGTATTTTTTGTGAGTTTTTTCCCCGAACGCTTGGACTCACAATGCAATAGATACCGTCGCCCTACTAGCAAAAGGTTTCCCTATGCTCGAACGTTATTTCCAACTTAAAGCCCACAACACTTCGATTCGTAACGAAGTCGTCGGAGGTATCACTACCTTCTTGACGATGGCTTACATCATCTTTGTTAACCCATCTATTCTTGCCCAAGCCGGTATGGACCAAGGTGCAGTTTTTGTCGCAACCTGTCTTGCCGCAGCCATTGGTTGTTTGATTATGGGTCTGTATGCAAACTACCCAATCGCATTAGCGCCAGGCATGGGACTGAACGCTTTCTTCACGTACGGCGTCGTTCTTGGCATGGGTTACTCTTGGGAACAAGCGTTAGGTGCTGTGTTCTTATCAGGTATTCTTTTCATCTTTATCAGTATCTTTCGAATTCGCGAATGGGTTATCAATGCCATTCCTTCTTCATTAAAACTTGGTATTGCCGCTGGTATTGGCCTTTTCCTAGCCATGATTGCTCTGCAAAACTCTGGCATCATCGTGAAAAATCCAGCGACCATGGTGTCATTGGGTGATTTGTCTTCGCCATCGGCTATTTACGGTTTACTTGGCTTTTTTGTTATTTGTGCATTGGCTTACTTGAACATTACTGGCGCTGTCATGATCGGCATTCTTTTCGTCACGGTTTTGTCGATTCTATTTGGTCAAAATGAGTTTGGCGGACTGGTTTCCATGCCGCCATCGGTTGTTCCAACGTTTCTCGCAATGGACATAGAAGGCGCATTTCAAATCAGCATGTTAAGTGTGATTTTTGCCTTTTTCTTTGTGGATTTATTTGACACATCTGGCACGCTAATCGGTGTAGGTCAACGTGGCGGATTGCTAGATAAAGAAGGCAAACTGCCTCGTCTTAAAAAAGCCCTTCTCGCCGATTCAAGCGCGACGGTTGTTGGTGCTGCTTTAGGTACGTCATCGACGACAAGTTATATTGAAAGTGCTTCTGGTGTCGCTGCTGGCGGACGCACTGGCTTAACAGCGGTTGTTGTTGCTCTGTTATTTTTGCTTAGCCTTTTCTTTGCGCCACTTGCCGGCTCTATTCCTGCGTACGCAACGGCAGGCGCGCTTATGTACGTGGCGGTATTAATGACAAGCAGCTTGGCTCATGTAGATTGGGATGACATTTCAGAAGCCGCTCCCGTTCTGATTGCCGCCTTCACCATGCCGCTAACATATTCCATCGCAGATGGTATTGCTCTGTCTTTTATCAGCTACGCGGTTATCAAACTGCTATCTGGTCAAGGTAAGCAAGTCAGTCCTGCTGTGTATATTCTAGCGGCCCTATTCATCGCTAAATTCTTTATTTTTGTGTGATTTTTCAAGGGGCTTTTTACAGCACCCAATCAAAAAACACGTAACAAATAGTAGCGATAGATAGACACAAAAAACAGGCCCAGAGAGTATTCTCTGGGCCTGTTTTTTTATAATTTATCGTATTTTTCAGCTTCGCAAAAAGTCCATATTACTATATGATTCGCCATCGATTTTCACCCTTCCAAGCGATCAAAAACATGTCTTACAATGCGCTCTATACGGACTTATCAGGTTATTACGACTTGATGTGTGCCGACATCAATTACCAAGCCCAAAGCAACAGCGCACATCGACTTCAACAGATTTTCGGCAATGGTGGACAACGGCATTTGGATTTAGCTTGTGGCACTGGGCCACACATTCACCATCTTCTGCAATATGGTTATCAGTGTAAGGGCCTCGATATTAACCAGCCCATGCTCGATATCGCTCAGCAACGCTGTCCAAGTGCGCAATTTGAACTGGGTAATATGTGCGATTTTGTCACGGACGAAGCTTACGATTTCATCACCTGCTTTTTGTATTCTATTCACTACAGTGGTGACACCCAAAATTTAAACAACTGCATTAAAAGTGTCCATAGCGCACTCAATAAAGGCGGTGTATTTTGCTTCAACTCCGTCGATAAGAACCAGATAGACAATGGCTTGTTTGCAAAACACAGCGTGATACACGAAAACAGTAAATTTTCCTTTGGATCATCTTGGTACTACAGCGGTGAAGGCGACAAGCAAACGCTGAAACTGAGTATTGAAAAAAGTACGATGGAAGAAACACAGTGCTGGACAGATGAACACCCAATGGTGGCATTGAGCTTTTATGCGCTAAGCGCATTATTAGCGCCGTATTTTGATGTTCATATTTTTGAACACGATCACGACAAACTTCTTCCTTGGGATAAGAAATCTGGTAACGCTATTTTTCTGTGTATAAAACGATAAAAAAGACTTAAGCCCGTATAACAACTAAGCCATAGAACGATATTTCAAAATCAAAGCAACAATTTCATGGTCGCTCACGGTAGAAGAAAGAGACTCATTCATAGAACGTCTTTGCGGTAAGCGTATGTTAAATTTACTTTTCAATACACCAACAACTTGTGAATCAGAATTAGGGTCAAACGCCTGGCTTGCAAACGTACAAATCCTTTGTAATACGAACTCTTTAGCGGTATTTATCATATATTTCCTGTGATTTTAGAGAAAAACGGCAAAGCGCTTCCCTTTCTTGTTTTTAAAATGCGCCTAAAAAATAGGCAATAAAACGTATTAGCAAACATGTTATTCAAATAAAACGTGGAAAAGACAAGATGAACCGAAGATTGGCGCCTCGGCATAACTCTGTGCTTTTGGGATGGATCGATAAACTGAATGCATAATAAGAACGATGAAGCTCTAATATGAGCCGAATCATTCTCGTTGTCTACTAATCCTTTTCTAAAAACACAGAGTTGAACCTCTTTTTCTAAATATAAACAGCGAATCGGTTAGACGTTACCCAATAAGGGCAATGTTACCTCCACCAGCAACCCACCCAAATCACTGCGAGCAGCTCGAAGCGATCCATTGTGCTGTCGTACTGCATTTTCCGCGATGGCCAACCCTAATCCAGCGCCGCCACTGTGTCGATCTCGTGCCGTAGACACTCGATAAAATGGTCGGAAAATGGACTCTAATTCGTCTTCCGGCACCCCTTCGCCATTATCTTCTACACGAATACGCACGGTATCGTATTGCTCTTCTAACGTAACCCGTATGTGATCTTTGCCATAATGAATCGCATTTCGAATAATGTTCTCTAACGCACTCATTAATAGCTGCGGATGACAATGAATAGATCGATTGGGTATCTCAGAGACAAATAAGGTTTTCCCCACTTGCTCTGCTTCAAATTGACTGTCCGTCAGTAAGGCTTCACAGATACTCGATAATGGCTGAACTTCTCGATTTAAATGACTGTCTACTTGCACTCTAGACAACTCTAGAAGCTTACCAATCATCTGTTCAAGTCGTTGAGCTTCAATATCTATGCGCGTGAGCTCTGAGCTTTCACCCTGCTTCCTCATCGCTAAGGCTTGCGCCATTTTTAAGCGAGTCAAGGGCGAACGAAGTTCATGAGAAATATCCGATAAAAGCCGCTGCTGTCGCGTAATCATCAGGTTGACGGCTTCCACCATTTGATTAAAACTTTTTCCCGCTTGACGAAATTCCGTTGTGCCTTTTTCCAATTCTGGGTCTATTTCAAACACGCCTTGCGCCACACGTTGAGCGGCCATTTCTAAACGACGAGCCGGTTGACTTAATGCCCACGCTAACCAGAGCAGTAACGGGGTGCTCACCATCATGACAACCAAAAGCAAACGAAACGGATGATCAAATAATTGCAGTAAAAAATTAGGGGGTTGATTCCATTTTGTACCGACGTATAAATAATAATCCTTCTTTGCAAGATGAATGGGCAACGGCCCAGATAACATAAACTTGCCATACAATTTTTGCTGCGGACGAGAAGCGTCATCGATGCTGGTTACAAAATTACGCAGCGATTTCATAATAAAGTCAGGACGGCGGCTGACTGACTGAATATTGCCATCAAGGTCGGTGATAAATAATCTAAAATTATTATCTTCTGGTCCTCGACGTGATCTTGACTCTAAACTGTCTAATACTGGAGCAAGATCTCTAGCAGAAGCAAAAATTTGCTCAACTCGATCTCTGACCTCTAACATACGTTCGTAGTGAGGTGGGGAAATGTCTCTTGTCTTACGTGGGTCAAAATGAGGTAACGCCAATACCGCCATGATGACCAAAAACATGGTAAACCAAAAAATCGCAAATATTCGCCCATACAAACTGGCGATGCTTGGCAAACGTATCATTCTCCCTCCACCAACAAATAACCACGGCCTCGCAACGTCTTGATCCGGGGTTTTCCATTCGGCCAATCGGGTAGTTTTTTCCGTAAGTTCGACACGTGCATATCCACCGCTCGATCAAACGCCGCCAAGCGCTTACCCAATACATCTAGGCTCAACACTTCTTTTGTTAAGACAACACCAGGATGAAGTAAAAAATAGTGTAACAAAGCGAACTCGGTGCTGGTCACATCCAACAATTCGCCATTGCAGTAAACTTCTAGCCGACCAGGATAAAGTTTAATATCTCGATAAATCACAAAATCGTTTTGCGTGCTACCTTTGGTGCTTTGTGTTCGTCTAAGAATTGCGCGGATTCTGGCCAACAATTCACGCTCACTGAACGGCTTTGGCAAATAATCGTCCGCGCCGAGCTCCAGTCCAACCACTCGGTCAATCTCTTCACCTTTGGCCGTTAACATTAAAACAGGCACGTCCCACTTTTCACGTAACTGCTTTAATGTCTCAAAACCATTCAGCTTTGGCATCATGACATCCAGCAAGACCAGATCCACACTGTCGTCCATTGCCTCTAAACCTGCCAAACCGTCGTATGCAGCTGAGACGACACAATTTTCAAAAGACAACACCTCTTTAAGTAGATCACTCAATTCAATATCGTCATCGATTATTAATATATGTGGCATCAACAACTCCTAGAACAATTAGATTAAACAAAACGATGAATCGTATTTTACGTTGAAATCTGATCGTCAGCGCCTCCTTTACGATACTTTACCTTGGCAATACGCCACTTTACTTAACAAACTCTATTCTACTCATATGCGCTGATAGTGCAGCTTTTACAAACATGATCCCCTAAATAGTAAAGAAGGAAAGCATTATGAAAATGACTAAAAAACTGATTATAGCATCCGTTGTTTTACCTCTAACGTTAAGCGCTGCAGGTGCTTTTGCTTTTGGTGGAAAGCATCATGAAGACCGTCACGATGAATGCCGCCCAGGTTCAGGTCTTGACCGCGGCATGATTAGAGAACTGAACTTAACAGACAGCCAAAAAGAACAATTTAAAACGCTCCGTCAAGCAAACCGAGACGAAATGAGAGAACGCTTCCAAGGCGAGCCTGAACAACGCGGCGAGATCAGAGAAGCACGCGCCGAGAAGTTAAACGACCTATTGCTGGCAGACAAATTCGATGCGGCTAAAGCCACAAAAATGGCTCAAGAAATGTCAAATAAGCAAGTTGAACGCCAAGTAGAAATGCTAAGCAAACAACACAAAATGTTGAGCATCTTAACACCGGAGCAAAAACAACAATTCGTTGAGCTGCAAAAAGAGCGTCTAGAAGATTGTGGTGATGACATGCCTCGCCATAAAGGAAAAGACCGTAAATAAATAAACACTACTCTCAATATAAGGCGGCCATTGAGCCGCCTTTTTTATTCATTTGCTGAAAGCACTCGATCAACTTCGTTTCCAAATCCTTGCAACAGCCCTATCGTTACCCAACCAGCCCACAACCTCACACACTACTCCGGTCAAAAAAAACAATAAAATAGGAATAACGCCTGCGAACTGCCCCGTCATGAAAGTCATGATGAAAGAAATCAACGAGATAACAAGGCACAACAGCCCTAACACAATCAATATAGTTCGATACGATGGCTTGTAATCGTATTCACCTTCTCCCGACTCAAACATTCCTAAAAGTGGAGAGCAGAGCTTTCTCATAACCTCTTTCATAGACACCTTCTTTATTATAATGGCTGGCCCCTCCACGATTTTGGCATCAAAATGCGTGAAAAAATGAGAACGTCTTTTATATCATCAAGTTAGAAAAAATATGGCGAATCAGAAAAATATTTATGACAATTGATTAAACTTCGAACAAAAATAACTAATTAGGTTCGGATAAAACACAACATTAGAATTTGATGCGTGTTTTTACTTATCGAATAAGTTAAAAATAAAAAAGGGTTGAAGCATGACGCTTCAACCCTTTTTCATTATTCAAACACAGCGTGCTAAAAAGCATTTAGCACACTTTGGTTAACCAATTGTGTTTGTCTTCTGCTTTACCCCACTGAATGTCATTCAATGCTTGGCGTAGTTTCTGCGCAGTTGGCCCAGGCTCACCAGAACCCACTTGGTATTCTTTATCGTTATGGATAAACGTACCTACCGATGTCAATACCGCCGCCGTTCCCGACAATACCGCTTCCACTTCTGGTTTTGCAGCGCGCTCCAACAATTCAGCAACGGTTAAATCGCGTTCCGTTACTGTCATACCCAGATCGGCCGCCAGTGTCAAAATAGATGAACGTGTTACACCGTGTAGGAAAGACGTATCCAAACCTTTCGTGATGATTTCATTACCGTCGATCAATAAGAAATTTGCCGCACCAGTTTCTTGTACATCACCATTTGGGCAAAACAGAATTTGATCCGCCTGAACCTCTTCTTTCGCTTTAGAAATTGGCCCCAATGCACTCGCGTAATTACCGCCACTTTTAATCATGCCCATGTGTGGCGCACAACGCATACCAGTTTCATCCAACAAAAGACGCAACGCTTTTGCACCACCAGTAAAATAATCCCCTACTGGTGACAACAATACATACAACATCGATGTCGCGGTTGGTGCCGCCGCTTTACCAACCGCCGCTTCTGTACCTATATGCGTAGGACGAATATACAAAGACCCTGGTGGCTCAGGTACGTCGCTCGCAAACTCAGCAACCACATCAACAATCATTTTCGATACTTGCGTTTCATCAATCGTTGGTAGAGACAATAAACGGCTACTTTGCGCTAAACGCTTAATATTTTGGTCCATACGAAACACGTGCACGCTGCCATCTGCATGACGAAAGGCTTTTAAACCCTCAAAACAAGTGCTTGAATAATGCAAAACGTGCGCACCAGGATGCATTTGAATGCTGTCCGACGCCACAATACTTGCTTCACTCCAATTGTTATTCTCGAATGTCGCCAATGCCATTTTAGGCATAAACACGCTACCAAAAGCCGCCATTATTAATTCCTATATAGTTAAATGATTACGTGCATCACCCGTTTTACAACGCGTGTATTCAGAATTCTAGATTTTTGCTTGCTGCACAATGACCTGATATTAAAACGGAAATTGACTTGAAGAAAGTAAATCGTAAACCATGGATCAAACAGAACGTGTATTTCCAGTATTCTTGCGAACTTGGACTGAAAAATAGACCAACAGAAGAGTGATGGAACGAAGAAAGATACTACCTTACTTGGACGGAAGGGCTCAATAACCCAATAGAAAAAACCACTAACCTGAGGCCAAAATGACTTGATCACCACGAATTTTTTTCGCTTGATACATCGCTTGATCCGCCGATTGCAAAAGTTCTAAAGGCACCTTTCCATTTTCTGGATAACATGAAACACCAATACTGGACGAGACTTGGAACGCACAATCGGCAATGTTAAAAACGCGCGATAATTCGTAACAAATTTTCTTTGCCACCACTGCCGCACTTTCTATTGTTTCTGTCTTATTCAAAACCACTATAAATTCATCACCACCCAAACGCCCGACGGTATCCGATTTCCGAACACTCGCACTCAGACGCTCCGCAATGCTCTGCAACAATTGATCTCCTACTGCATGCCCATAACCATCATTAATGCCTTTAAAGCCATCAATGTCGATAAACAGTACCGAAACACGGAATTTTTCACGCTCCGCCAGATTGATAGACGCCTGTAATCGGTCTAAAAGCAGCGTGCGATTTACCAATCCCGTCAAATCATCATGGCCCGCGGCGTACTCCAACAGTACCTCCATGCGTTTGCGCTCAGTAATGTCATGCGCGACGGCAATTCTCACTTGATGTGCTTCCGACCAGCGAGCAGACCAAAGCACATTAACCACCTCGCCATTTTTACATACCCAGCGATTTTCAAAACGAGGCTGAGCTTGCCCAGCAATAATCGACTCCACCGCTCCCAAAGTCAGTGACCTGTCTTCTGGGTACACCATATCCACCATAGACTTACCAATTACCTCACTTGGCGCATAACCAAACATATTCTCAAACGCCGCACTAACAAAGACAAATACGCCATCCCGGTCTACAACACAAACGGCATCTAACATCAGCTCCAAGACTTCCGCTAGATCTATTGCTAGCTCGTTGTTTTTCATAAAATTCTTCACCTAAATTTCAGAGGTATTTATGGATTGTAGAAGACAACACAAGAAAGCGCCGCTGAATAAACGTTATTTTTCAGTGAAGTTTGCATTAAATAGCGACAAATAAATGAAGAAAATAACCAAAAAGAATAAGGTTGATCATCAAGGTGATCCAAAACGTCACCCGAAAACTCAGCTTCTTTGTTTTATGGCGAAATACCTTTTGCCCCAGTATTGCTCCAGGCCAACCACCAAACAAAGACAACAAATGTAATGTCGACTCTTTTACGCGCCATTGGTCACGCCTTGCGGCGGATTTATCCAGACCGTAAAGACAGAACGTCATTAGACTTAACACGCCATAGTAAAAAAATAAGTACATCATGTGAATTCAGTTACGCATCTAAAAAAACAGACAATATCTTCTTTTGGGAGTCCGTCAATCTAAACACCATAGTAAAAGCAACCGTCACTCTCTAAAACGCTCGCCCTAAAAGATTAACATCTTCTGTGATACTTGCATTCTGAGCAATGTTTGGTAACCGCCCCCATTGCTCAAAACCCAATTTGGTAAAGAAGTTTTGACTATTCAGGTTACTAGAATAAATGTAGGCAATAAGATGAGTAAAACCAAAGGTATTTCGATGGGCTTCAAGGTAACGATAAAACTGTGTTCCAATGCCTTTTCCTTGCCAATTTGGCATGACATAAAGACTAATCTCACACGCTGATTCAAACGCAGGCAAGCCGTAGAAAGCTTCAATGGAACACCAAGCAACCACGTTCCCTTCGTTTTCAAACACCAACATCGGACGCTTGTCCGTGGCGCTTTCTAACCAATCCATTACATCAATCAAGCTTATACCGTCTTGCCGGCTTCCTGTTTTGGCAAAATGATCGCTGTGCTGGAAGATATCAAAGACAGCAGGGACATCGTCCAGCTCTGCTTGACGAATGACCCCACTATCGTTGTGCATCATAAAGGCAACTAACCTTGTTCTAGCAAACGGCGTAGATCGATAATCGCCGTATTTGCACGAGAAATATAAGACGCCATCACCAATGAATGATTTGCCAACACCCCAAAACCGCTTCCATTTAATATCATAGGAGCCCAAATGGTTTCTTGAGTCGCCTCTAGCTCTCGTATGATTTGACGCAAACTTACTAATGCATTTTTATCTTGTAGTGTATAGAAAAAATCTACCTCTACAGCACGAAGCATGTGAACCAAGGCCCAGCTTGACCCCCGTGCTTCATAAAAAACGTCGTCCACTTTTGACCATGGCGTTCGCACATAGCGGGTGTTTTCACCGGTCTCTGCTTCCAGACCATCTTCTATTACGCTAGCAGACAAACGCTGAGACAAACTTCCCAAGCGAGTACTAACATCAGACAACCAATCCGCAAGGTTATCTGCGCGTGCATAAAACTGCGCCTTATCATTAGACGCGCCCGCCAAACGATCTAAGTATTCCATCAGTTCTTTGTTACCACGGCGATATTCACTTTCACTCGACGGTAACGCCCAACTCTTCGTGTCAAAGTTAAACTGTGGTTCGGCAATTTTTAAATTCACATCCTCTGTGGATTGAGATTGTGAACGGCTAAATTCCTTACGGAAGGCTCTGGCCAAGTCACGGGATTGCACCAATGCACCAAATTCCCATGCAGGCATGTTGTCCATAAAAAGACCGGGGGGCATCACATCGTTGGTAATAAAACCACCCGGTTTGTCCAACAAGGTTTCGATGATGGTATGTAGCGTGCTTGCTGTTGTGTAGCCAGCAACCAGTTTTTTACTGTTGCTTAAGTACCCTTGCGCCGCGGCTTTTTCTTTCGCGGTGGAAACAACGTCAAACTGATCTGGCTCACTGCTCCAATACATGCCCAAAAAGCTCAATAAAACAGCGATAACCAGTACGACAGATACGGCTATTTTTCCCATGCTGGAAAAATCAATACTTGGCGTTAAGCCCTGCAACTTATTTGTTATCCACGACATTCTTGACCTACCTTAATCTTGTTGTAATTCCACCATGTAATCAGCGCGATGATACGTCATCGCACGCACACGAAATGCTGTAACCCGACTATTAATTATTTGATAAATCAAACGCGCTTCTTTGTCATCTGGCCAATAAATTTCAATCGCCTGCTCGGTTTTTCTGACCTCGTCTATAATAGGCTGAATTTCGGCAATTATCTCATCTTCGCTCAAACTAAAAAGACTTTCTGGCAATAAATACTGCCCTTCTTTTGGTTCTTTTCGCTCAGGCTGCTTATAAACCGCTTTGGGTGTGTGGGCGCGCTTATTCATTAGATCATTCACTCGAGAAGACATTTCAACAATCATAGGATCTTCTGGATTCACAGAGTGTGCGGACTCTAAGTAACGATCAGATTTATTGTAATCATGGCTAAGCGCCGCTTCCCACGCCCATTGCGTGTAAACATCGACAATCGCAGCAATGCCCAGAGTTGCCTTAAAGTTACCAGGGTCTCGCCCCAGTGCCGCTTGAAAATACAAGTTGGCGTTGTCATCTTCAGGCGTTAAAAGTCGTTCTGCAGACAACGCAGCTTCACCTTGCTCAATTAAACTCAACGTTAAGCGCTCGGCGGCGGTAAGTTGTTTTTCTGGTTTAACAATTGGCGCTTCTTCTTCAACGCCTAAAGTATCTTGCTCGTCCATTGGCTGTGTTGCTTCTAATGTCACCCGCTCCGTTTCAATGACTGGCTCCGCTTCTCGCTCTAACGAAACACTCTTTGAAGGCACAACGTTTCCCTGACAGCCTGTCAGGAACAACACAAAAAATAGTAAAGAAACTCTGTTTTTGCTCAATTTGTCCCCTTGCGATTGGCAACTTTAAGGTGGATTGGTAGTCTACACTCTTCATCGAATAGGATGAAACATTGATACCCTATTTAAACAGCGGGTTATACTGGATTGAAGATATTTATGCGCCTACTTGCTTTTTTGTTGTTATTTACCTTCCACAGCGTTTCACAGGCTTTCACTTTTGCACCAACCACGTCACTCTCTCAGCCTGATTTTTTACCCGTTGAGCAAGCATTCCAACTCTCCATTTCCGCCCCAAAAGATGGCAAGCTCTTCGCCACTTGGCAGATAAGCGAGGGTTACTATTTATATCAGAAACAATTCGGCCTATCTGAGCAAAACGTGAAAAACCTGCATATTGCGGTGTTCCCTGCTGGAGAAAAAAAACAAGACGCCTATTACGGCGACGTGACGGTTTATCGCCACCAATTTGTTTTGCCAATCTATTACGACATTAAACTGCCTGAAGGCACTCAGGTAAACGCCATCCTCTCTTATCAAGGCTGTGCTGACAAAGGCCTATGTTATGCACCACAAAAAATACCCATACAGTTTACAGTGCCCGCCTTATCGCAAGCAGCCCCAAAAAGCCTATTAGATAAGCCGACGAATAGTGATTCACGTCATTTTGACAGCAAAAAAACGCTGCCTTCCGACGCACGCTCTGTCAGTCAACTCGTACAAACCACCCCTTTATGGTTCACACTGACAATTTTGTTCGCACTGGGCTTGTTGCTGTCCTTTACTCCCTGCGTTCTGCCTATGGTCCCTATTGTTAGCGCAATTGTGGTTGGGACTCGCCATTCAAAATTAGGCGCCTTTTATTACAGCGGTGTTTATGTATTCGCTATGGCTCTCACTTACGCCGCCATTGGTGCATTAGTTGGCATTTTTGGTACTCAACTCAATTTACAAGCTCAGCTTCAGAACCCGATGCTGCTAACGTTCAGCGCTATTCTCTTTATCGTTCTTGCTTTAGCGATGTTTGGTGTTTACGAGCTATCACTGCCTACAACGTGGCAACAACGATTAAACGTATCCAACCAATCGAAGATCAGTACATGGCGAACAACAATCAGTGTTTTTATGGCGGGTGTGTTTTCCACACTCATTGTGTCCCCTTGCGTTTCTGCACCGCTCGCAGGTGTTCTTCTTTATATAAGTGGACAAGGTGATGTCTGGTACGGCGCTATGATGTTGTTCATTATGGCTATAGGCATGGGTGTTCCACTGTTATTGGTCGGCCTTTTTGGCCCTAAAATATTACCTAGAAATGGTGAATGGCTTCATGACATTAAGGTATTAATGGGGTTTGGGTTGCTCGCCATGTCCATTTGGCTTGTCACTCGCTGGCTACCTGCTAACAGTCATTTGTATTTATGGGGAATGCTCGCCCTCGCTATGAGTGGCTATTTTATTCATCGTGCACTTCATGTTTCTTCTCACCCTGTGCGTTGGTTTTTCGCCCTAACGCTTTTGTGCATTGGGTTTGCGGAACTTATCGGCGCTATGACAGATAGCAGCAAGCCATTGCAGCCGTTGGAAAAACTCACCACGATGTCAGCACACTCAACTCAAGAAGTAAGGCTATTTGATGCCAGCATCACCAGCTTAAAAGAACTCAATCGCATAATAGAAAATCAAGACCCTCGCCCTATCGTGCTAGATCTCTATGCGGATTGGTGTATCAGCTGCAAAATAGTAGAAGACCTGTTTGCATCACCAGAAATTCTGCCGATACTTAGCAAAATACAACTGATTCGAGTAGACGTGACAGATAACTCAATCGAGAACCAGGCACTAATGAAGCACTTCAATCTATTTGGACCTCCTTCATTGGTCTTTTTAGACGCTAATGGCAAAGAAAGAAACGAATTAACCTTAATGGGCGAACCAACGGCATCCTTATTACTAGAACGCCTAGAAATTATAAGCGCTCAAAAATAACTCAAAAGAACGAGAGGTTTACAACAGTACAAAAACGAACCAAGACAAACATTTTTAGGTTTTTTTGCCGCATAACTGGACAATATCCTGCTTTTTATCGATAATTTCCCGTTACAAGCTTTTACAAATTACATTTTTATAAAAGCCCTGTTACAGAATAACGTACACAGAATTATAATAGTCAGTGACGAATACATCACTGAGCCACAAATACAGACAGAAGAGAGTAATCATGGACATTCGTAAAATCAAAAAACTAATCGAGCTTCTAGAAGAATCAAACGTCTACGAGATTGAGATCAAAGAAGGCGAAGAAGCCGTTCGCATTAGTCGTGGTGGTGCCCCTGTTATGGCACAAATGCCTGCTCCAATGATGGCCGCTCCTGTTGCTGCACCCGTTGCTGCAGCAACATCTGAAGCACCAGCCGCTATCGCTGGACACACTGTTAACTCTCCAATGGTCGGTACTTACTACAAATCTTCAGCTCCAGGCGCTAAAGCGTTCATTGAAGTAGGCCAAAAAGTCAATGCTGGCGATACAATCTGTATCGTTGAAGCGATGAAAATGATGAACCAAATTGAAGCCGATAAATCTGGCACAATTGGCGCGATTCTTGTTGAAGACGGCGAACCAGTTGAATTCGACCAGCCACTTATTACTATCATTTAATCCAACGCAAAGGTTTCATCATGCTCGATAAGGTATTGATTGCTAACCGAGGCGAAATCGCGCTACGTATTTTACGTGCGTGTAAAGAACTCGGTATTAAAACCGTTGCGGTCCATTCTAAAATTGACCGCGACTTACTACACGTGCGCCTTGCAGACGAATCTATCTGTATAGGGCCAAACCCATCCGCGCAAAGTTACCTAAACATTCCTGCGATCATTAGCGCGGCTGAATTGACAGACACATCTGCCATTCACCCAGGCTATGGTTTTCTAGCAGAAAATGCAGACTTTGCAGAACAAGTTGAGCGTTCTGGCTTTACTTTCATCGGACCTAAAGCGGAAACCATTCGCTTAATGGGCGATAAAGTATCTGCCATCAAAGCAATGAAAGCCGCTGGCGTTCCAACGGTGCCTGGTTCAAACGGCCCAGTGCCGACGGATCCTGAAGAATGCCTACGTGTCGCCAATGAAATTGGCTTCCCTGTCATCGTCAAAGCAGCAGCAGGCGGCGGTGGTCGTGGTATGCGTGTTGTTCATAATGAAGGCAGCCTTCTAAAATCGATCAGTATCACGCAATCTGAAGCGGGTTCATACTTTGGTGACAGCACGGTTTATATGGAAAAATTCCTACAAAACCCACGCCACGTTGAAGTACAAGTATTGGCTGACGGTCAAGGTAACGCGGTTCATTTGTATGACCGTGACTGTTCTTTGCAACGCCGCCATCAAAAAGTATTGGAAGAAGCACCAGCACCTATGTTGGATGAAGCCTCTCGCCAAGCGTGCCTAAAATCGTGTGTTGATGCATGCATCAAGATCAACTATCGCGGTGCTGGTACGTTTGAATTCCTATACGAAGACGGCCATTTTTACTTTATCGAAATGAACACACGTGTTCAGGTTGAGCATCCAGTTACAGAAATGGTAACGGGCGTAGATATTGTAAAAGAGCAACTTCGCATCGCCAGCGGTCTACCGTTGTCTTTAAAACAAGAAGACATCAAACTTAACGGCCACGCGGTTGAAGCTCGCATCAACGCAGAAGACTCTAAAACTTTCATGCCTTGCCCAGGTAAAGTGGAATATTTCCACGCACCAGGCGGCATGGGTGTTCGTGTTGATTCTCACCTATACAGCGGTTACTCAGTACCTCCGACGTATGACTCTATGATTGCTAAAATCATCTGTCACGCGCCAGACCGTACCGCCGCTCTAAAACGCCTTTCTGGCGCTTTAGATGAAACCTTTATTGATGGCATTAAAACCAACATCGAGCTACAAAAAGAGCTAGCGAATGACGCTAACTTCATTGCTGGTGGTGTTAATATCCATTATTTAGAGAAAAAACTCGGTCTGTAAAGACGGTAGCTTTGCCCTTAGTGATGATACAAATCGCTAAGGGCAATCATTTTCCTCTCGCCTCTCGCACCAAGCTTCGCTATTCTATTCCTGTTTGTTTATTGTTGGACTCCACTTTATGCCTTGGCTTCAAATACGTATCCATACCACTCCAGATCACGTTCCTGCTTTCGAAGACACACTTCTTGATTGCGGCGCGATGGTCGTCACGTTTGAAGACGTGCATGACGATCCAGTATACGAACCAGAGCTGAATACAACACCATTATGGAAGAACACCAAAATCACGGGCTTATTCGAAGCCGATGCAGACATCGATCACATCCGTCCGGTCCTTGAACACAAAGCCACTGCGCTTGGCGAAACCGATATCGATATGAAAATAGAGATACTCGAAGACAAAGACTGGGAAAGAGAATGGATGGACAGCTACCACCCTATTCAGTTTGGCGAACGTCTTTGGGTTTGCCCAAGCTGGCGCGAAGTACCAGACCCTAAAGCCGTCACCTTGATGCTTGACCCTGGTTTGGCCTTTGGCACAGGAACTCACCCAACCACAGCACTTTGCCTACAATGGCTTGATAGTATCGACTGCCAAGACAAAACCATCATAGATTACGGCTGCGGATCCGGCATTCTTGGCATTGCAGGTTTACTACTTGGTGCTAACAACATGGTTGGCATCGACATTGACCCTCAGGCCGTGCAAGCAACCGAAGCCAATGCAGAACGCAACAAGATCGACCCGAGCCGTATCGAAGTGAAACTGCCACCTTACGAGTCTGACTTACAAGCAGACATTGTGGTCGCCAACATTCTTGCTGGCCCACTTGCTCATCTTGCACCAACGATTTCCGCACTGGTTAAACATGGCGGCCAATTAGCCTTGTCCGGCATACTTGCCAATCAAGCTGAGGAAGTCATTCAAGCGTACCAAGAATGGTTTACGATTGAGTCAATTACAGAAAGGGAAGAATGGGTTCGCATTGTAGGCACAAAAAACGCATAACGCTTCATTCATTTTACACCGTTTAAAACAGGAAGATGTATCTCAATGGCCAATAGCTTAATCACACGTTGCCCAAAATGTTCAACCGCATTTCGTGTAAGCGATGAAGTATTAAGCATGGCCAAAGGGAAAGTCCGATGCGGTCAGTGCTTTCACATCTTTGACGCAAGCAAACTAACTGACAGCAAGACAGCCTCTGGCAAATCTTCTATTGAAACGGTATCGCAACAAGACATCCCTGCTACAAAAGAAGCCGCACAACCTGCAACTCAATCTAAAACAACAGACAAACTTAGCGACGTAAAACTCACGCCACCAGAAGAAATCGTCAACCCAGACTGGCTTCAGACACTGTTTGACGATGAAGACCTGAGCCCACCAAGCGAAGACGCCCTTGAAAAACTCACCAGCAATAATGAGCAATCCACCAAGAGCAAATCAAGCCACGACGCTTACCAAGAAACGCCGCAACAACAACCTAACTTAGTAACCAAAACCACTAAACGCGCCACGACTGCCACGGAACAAAACGAACCAGCACCGTGGGAGGTTGAGCTTGCCGAAGTGGAAGCGGCGCTCAAAGCAACATCAAGCACACCAACACCATCAACCAAAAAACCCATTGAAAAACCACCTTTAACAGAAGCAAGCACACTTTCAGCGCCTACTACCGAACCCGACTATATGGTTGCCTTACACTCTTTAGCGCAAAGCGCTTCGGAGCAAACTCGACCATCGGATGCAAAAAACCAGCATAGCATTCTTGAGCAACTGTCCGCACAACAAAGTCTCGCGCCACTTTTAGAAGAAAATGAACCCGCTGCTCGCAAAAAAAACACTCACCCTTGGTTGTGGTTTTTTGCCTCACTATTAGGTGCGGCACTATTATTCGCGCAAGTTGCGACACATTTTTTTGTAGAAGGCAGTAGCTCATCCAATTTTCGATCTTTTTACCGAACAATCTGCTCTTATTCAGGCTGCGTTCTACCAAGGTTTGAAGATGTCAGCGCGATCACGATTCAACATGTGCGCATTCAAAGTCATCCATCCATTCCAAACACACTATTGGTCAACGCCATCATCACCAATACCAGCAATTTTTCCCAACCCATGCCTAAAATTGCACTGGAGTTTTTCGACTTAAATGGTTTACCCGTTGCAGCAAGACTCTTTGCACCGAGCGATTATTTGCATAAAGACTTTCTCGACATCACCTATATGCCGCCAAACACCCCCATTCACTTAGTCATTCCAATACAAGACCCAGGCGCTCGAGCCGTCACTCATCAGCTCAGATCCTTCCCAACAGACACTCGTTCTTACTAGTTTTTTGAGTTTTTCGCACTAAGCTGAAAAAAGAACAAAAAATAGTCAACTTTTTAGCCTGTCAAGACTTCAAAAATGGCAATTGCATAGGTATTATTCACGCCCGCTCGACACTGTCGACGATCTTTAACAATCAATCCAGTATTCAGGAACATCATGGCATTTGCTATTGGCCCGTATTGCGTTGACAAACCCGTTATTCTAGCTCCGATGGCTGGTGTAACAGATTTGCCTTTTCGCCGCCTTTGTCATGATCAAGGCGCAGGACTAGTAGTATCAGAAATGGTCACTTCTGATGTTCGCCTGTGGAACTCGACAAAAAGCCGCCATCGTTTAATTCACGATGCGGAAGTCTCGCCGAGGTCCGTTCAAATCGCTGGTGGCGATCCAAAAATGATGGCAGAAGCCGCACAACAAAATGTTGAGTTAGGCGCGCAAATCATTGATATCAACATGGGTTGCCCCGCAAAAAAAGTATGCAACAAAGCCGCAGGCTCTGCGCTACTTAAAGATGAAGCCCTCGTTCGTGAAATACTGGAATCGGTAGTAAATAGTGTTTCTGTTCCCGTCACGCTAAAAATCCGCACTGGATGGAGCCTAGACCAGAAAAACGGTCTTGCTATTGCTAAAATGGCGGAAGACATTGGCATTCAAGCCTTGGCTGTTCACGGACGTACTCGTGAATGCAAATTCCAAGGACAAGTTGAATACGACACAATTGCTGAGATTAAACATCATTTGACCATTCCCGTTTTTGCCAATGGGGATATCAAAGACGTGCACTCTGCTAAATTTGTGAAAGATTACACTAAGGCGGATGGCATCATGATTGGGCGAGCTGCCCAAGGAAGACCATGGATTTTTCGTGAAATAAATCACTATTTACAAACCAATGAATTGTTAGCACCTCCATCTTTATCTGAGGTGAGACAGCTTGTTATTAACCATGTCAGCGCCTTACACCAATTTTATGGTGATTATTTAGGCGTGCGAATTGCTCGCAAGCATGTTGGTTGGTACTTGCAGACGTTAGCGGATAAAACACAATTTCGCAGCCTGTTTAATCGTATTGATAATACGCAAGAACAGCTTGATAAATTGGAAGAGTTCTTTGTTTGCCAATAGGCAAACGAACCTTACACTTAATGTACTGATTATCAAAAAAGAAGTCCTAGATCGCTCTTCTCGATGATACTCAATGCACATTAAAAAATGGTTAGCTTTAAAAATAGAAGGTCATTCTGTGGTAGAACAAACTCATACTCATACGTTTCAAGCCGCTTCTTCAGAGCAGTCACAAACCCTACGTGACAACGTTGAAAAAGCATTGCAAAACTATTTCGCTCATCTTGATGGGCAGCCAATAACAGACTTATATCAGTTAGTCTTAGCAGAGGTTGAGGCGCCTTTGTTAGAGTCTGTCATGAGCTACACAAAGGATAACCAAACAAAAGCATCCACCATCCTCGGTTTAAACCGAGGCACACTTCGCAAGAAGTTGAAGCAATACGGCATGCTATAAGCACAAAGAAAAAAGGGCGAATTCGCCCTTTTTTTCGTATTACCCTCCCCATGTTTATTTAGTGTTAATTAATTGTGAGAACCATGATGGCAAATCAAAAAACAGTTACTCCAATCAAACGCGCGTTAATCAGCGTTTCCGACAAAACAGGCATTGTCGAATTCGCACGTGAACTAACCGCTCAAGGCGTTGAGATCCTTTCTACTGGTGGCACTTACCGTCTACTATTGGACAACAACGTTAAAGCAACGGAAGTATCTGACTACACAGGCTTCCCAGAAATGATGGATGGCCGTGTTAAAACACTTCACCCGAAAGTGCACGGTGGCATACTTGGTCGTCGTGATATCGACGGCGCCATCATGAAAGAACACGGCATCGACGAAATCGACATGGTTGTGGTTAACCTTTACCCATTCGAAGCAACCATTGAGCGCCCAGATTGCGACCTACCAATGGCGATTGAAAACATCGACATCGGCGGCCCAACCATGGTTCGCTCTGCGGCAAAAAATCACAAAGACGTTGCGATCGTCGTTTCTCCATCGAGTTATGACAGCCTATTAGCGTCACTGAAAGCAGATGGCGGTCTAACTTACGACCAACGCTTTGATCTTGCTGTACAGGCCTTCGAACACACATCTCATTACGACGGCGCAATTGCTAACTTCCTAGGCAAAAAAGTAGAAGGCGGTAGCGAAGATTTCGCTCGCACCTTCAACCTACAATTCCACAAACAAGAAGAAATGCGCTACGGTGAAAATCCTCATCAGAAAGCCGCTTTCTATGTGGAATCCAATCCCAAAGAAGCGTCCATCAGCACAGCAAAACAAATTCAAGGCAAAGCACTCTCTTACAACAACATCGCCGATACTGACGCCGCACTTGAATGCGTAAAAAGCTTCGATAAGCCAGCGTGCGTGATCGTTAAACACGCTAACCCATGCGGTGTTGCAACGGCCACGTCTCAGCTTGAAGCCTACGATCTTGCTTTCCAAACAGACCCAACGTCTGCCTTTGGCGGCATCATTGCCTTCAACCAGGAATTGGATGCAAAAACAGCGCAAGCCATTGTTGATCGTCAATTCGTTGAAGTCATCATTGCGCCAAGCGTGAGCAAAGAGGCCGCAGACATCGTGGCCGCGAAACAAAACGTACGCCTACTTGAGTGCGGCCAATGGTCTGCAAACAAGCCAACTGCGCTGGATTACAAGCGTGTTAATGGTGGTTTGTTGGTTCAAGACCGTGACGACGGCGTGATTACTCTAGACGATCTTAAAATTGTCTCTAAACGCCAGCCTAGCGAAGAAGAACTTAAAGATCTTCTGTTCGCTTGGAAAGTCGCTAAATTCGTTAAATCCAATGCGATTGTTTACGCCAAAGCTGAGCAAACTATCGGCGTTGGCGCAGGCCAAATGAGCCGTGTTTACAGTGCAAAAATCGCAGGTATTAAAGCCGCGGACGAGAACCTAGAAGTGGTTGGCTCTGTGATGGCCTCTGATGCATTCTTCCCATTCCGCGACGGCATCGACGCGGCGGCAGCAGCCGGTATTACGGCTGTTATCCAGCCTGGTGGCTCTATGCGTGACGCTGAAGTTATTGCTGCCGCTGACGAAGCAGGCATGGCGATGGTCTTCACTGGCATGCGTCATTTCCGTCACTAATCGTCGTTATTGATAACGTCTAAAATATTGACAATAAAGGATGAACAGAATGAAAGTTCTTATTATTGGTAATGGCGGTCGTGAACATGCTTTAGCATGGAAGACGGCAGAATCAAGCCAAGTAGAAAAGATTTTTGTTGCGCCAGGCAATGCCGGCTCAGCAATGGAAAACAAAGTAGAGAACGTCAATATTGGTGTGACCGACATTAATGCGCTCGTGGCATTTGCTAAAAAAGAAGCCATCGATCTCACCATCGTTGGCCCTGAAGCACCGCTAGTAATCGGTGTTGTTGATGCATTTGAAAAAGAAGGTTTGGCTATCTTTGGCCCAACCGCTGCCGCAGCACAATTGGAAGGCTCTAAAGCCTTTACGAAAGATTTTTTAGCGCGTCATAACATCCCAACAGCGGCGTATGGCAACTTCACTGAAATTGCACCTGCTGTGGCTTACATCAAACAGCAAGGCGCGCCAATCGTTGTTAAAGCCGATGGCCTAGCCGCCGGTAAAGGCGTAATTTTGGCGCAAACAGAAGCCGAAGCGATCGAAGCCGTTGAAGACATGCTACAAGGCAATGCCTTTGGCGATGCGGGCAGCCGCGTGGTTATCGAAGAATTTTTAACGGGCGAAGAAGCCAGCTTCATTTGCATGGTGGATGGCGAAACCGTGCTACCAATGGCCACCAGCCAAGACCATAAAGCGCGCGATAATGGCGATTTAGGACCAAACACGGGCGGCATGGGTGCTTATTCACCTGCTCCGGTTGTGACACCAGAAATTCATGATCGCATCATGAACGAAGTGATTATGCCAACGGTAAAAGGCATGAACGCGGAAGGCAACCGCTACCGTGGATTCTTATACGCTGGCGTAATGATTGCGGCCGACGGCACACCAAAGACATTGGAATACAACTGTCGTTTTGGTGATCCAGAAACACAGCCTATCATGATGCGTTTGCGTTCTGATTTGGCTCAAATGTGTTTGGCGGCGATCAATGGCAAGCTAGACTCCGTCGAAGCCGATTGGGACCCTCGTGCAAGCTTAGGCGTCGTTCTTGCTGCTGGGGGCTACCCAGCTGATTACCCAAAAGGCGACGTCATCACAGGTTATGATGCTGCGCTACCGGCCCATCAGAAAGTGTTTCAAGCAGGTACAGCTATGAAAGACGGCAAGGTCGTAACAAATGGCGGCCGTGTACTTTGCGCTGTTTCACTTGGCGACACCGTTGCAGAAGCGCAAGCGGGTGCATACGACGTTGTTAACAAGATTTCTTGGGACAAGGTGTATTTCCGCACCGACATTGGCCACCGCGCCATTGCTCGTGAGCAGAAATAATTCAGACTCAGGTTACTGCTGTCTGACATAAAAAAGGCCTCTATTGAGGCCTTTTTTCATCTAACGCTGTTATTTCTAATGCTTTTATTCGAGTTATTTTTTCAATTGGGATTCTTTTTTGTCCAGCCACGCCTTAAACACGCGTCCTGCCTCTAACACTATCAATCCAAAAATAATGCCCGCAACCCAATCTAACCCTAATAAAAAGCCCAGCACCGCAACCATTCCATAGCCATACATAAGATTCGTACGAGTCGTCGGCTTCGCTTGTCTTGCAAACCAAGTGATCCCTAAAAGCAGCAAGCCAAACCAAACATAATATTCCACCAAAATTGGATATAGCATTCGATCCCCTATCTAGTTAATAATGATAGCCTTTATAAAATAAGCTTGGGCTAGTGTTTTGTTTTATCGATTAATTTTACTATTTTTACTCAGCATCTCCAATACAGTATGGAGCGCAAGCACCATTGCTATCATTGATGACAGCAATAATGCATTCAATATTGGTGAGAGTGGCTCCTATTTTATCGATGTGGATCAAACGCTTTCATTTGATAATATAGCGTCTGACAAGTACGCAAAGCGCTTTCGCCCACTGAATCGAGATTACCTGCAATTTGGCATGGTAAAAGGCAATGTTTGGATTCGTACCGATGTTGCCATACGAACCACCAGAAAAACACCCATTTTGCTGGAAATTCATTATCCTCGCCTGCAATATCTAGACATTTATTTGCCCAATTTGTATGAAAATCAAGTTCAAGCCGAACTGGGTGGTGCCCGCCCTTATAGCAATAGAAAAATCCAAACACCAAACTATGTCTTTTCCATTCCAACAAACACGCCTCCCGTGTTTACGCTGTATTTAAGACTGTCATCCCATTTGCCGATCAATGCCGAAATCGAACTCAAAACACTCTCTAAAATGAGCATTGATGCGCAGAAAGACCTGACGTTTACGGGTATTTTGATTGGAATTTTACTGACGCTGTTTGTTTGCAATGTGTTCTTTTTTATAAAAACATCACACCCAATGTATTTAATATACGGCGCCCTGTTAATTGGTATCGCAATTTTACACCTCACCCTTCATGACCAAGTGTCGCAACTGTTCCCCAATCAAACCAACATTCAAGAACGCATATACAACCTAGCGGCTCTATCCTGTTTATGTGCGATTGTGTTCTTTTCTAGACTTTATTTAGACACCAAAGAACATATGCCCAGAATGGACAAGGTGCTTATTGCCATTGGCACTATCGATGCGCTACTGGCCATTGTTTTTGTCATTGCCCCGGAGCAAGTAAACATTCTCGCCCTATCTTTTATGGTCGTTTTCACTCTTATTTTATTAACCGTGCATGCCATCATCGCCTTCATTAACAGCGTCCCTTTTTCCGGATATTATTTGGTCGCACGGCTCACCCTGTTCTGCGGTCACTTCGCCTGGCTCATGTCAATCTACGGCATTATACCCAGCGCTACCTTATTTGAATGGGGACTAACGGTCACCATTATTATTGAAGCCATGATTCATTTCACCGGCATGATGGCGCAAACAACCCCGCTATTACAGAGACGATCAGAGAAATCCAAGCTACCTCAAAATGATATGACCGACCTTTTATCCGATCTGTCCAGTCGATTGCGTCGTCAAATTAACATCATTGGCGGTGGGCTCTCTCATTTAGAGCAAGCCGCCACCTCGAATGACACAAAGCTTTTCATTACGAGCAGCATGACGGCAAACAACAACCTAAAAAATCTAATTGAACGCATTGAGCTATTAAACGATATAAAAGAAAACTCGCTAACGGAGCAAGCCCATCCCCTGACGTTAGATCAGCTAATAGACACCGCTTACAGTAATGCCCAACGCCTAGATCAAGACAACACCCTGATCGAGCTAAACACCTACAAAACCCATCAAGTGGAAATTTTACAAAATGCCGCCATTTTGCAGCATCTTATTGAAAGCCTTGCTCAAGAGTTCAAACATTTCACGGATCAGCCCCTTACACTTAACATTACGCGTCATGACACAAACCGAGATGGCATCACGATCTTAGAGCTCACTTGCTACCCGCTTCCTACACGAATTCATGAGAACAACGCCAATTTTGACCTTGGCATGCATTACATCACACACCTCATACAATATTTGAAAGGGGAATGGCACCTCTCCGAAAATGGTCACACTCGCAGCATGAACATCCAATTGCCCATTCGAGTACACATTCGTCCACTCAATAACGACCTTATTCCGCCAAACCCTCTTGATATCATTCTCTTCGGACAAGAAGACAACGACCTTCAAAAAGCCCTCTCAGTTCTTCAGGCTCGAGCCAATAAAATAGAGCATTTCACGACACTAGAAAGCCTATTGGATTATTTAGATCTGCCTGAAAAGCGCAAAACGGGCTCTATTATCTTAGTGTTTGATAACGGCGGCCATATTCCACACATTACCCAGCAACGGCTTTTGCCTTTAATGCGCAATGAAGACCAGTGCTTACTGATTAGCAACAATGTTAAAATGTCGCTCGATTATGCGAAAAAACTGGGGTTTGATGAGTTGCTCGCCTGTTCTGAACTCGATAGCCAACTGGAGCACATGATGTCTCGTCTCATACAAAAGGGAGACAGGCTAAAGAACGCATCTTTGTCACGGATCAATCCTTTGCGTAAAACGCCTTGAAGCAAAACCACTAACCTTGAATAATACAAACGAATGGAGATGATATGGACTGTTTATTTTGCAAAATAGTGAATGGCGACATTCCGGCAACCGTCCTATACGAAGACGACGATGTGATTGCCTTCGAAGACATTATGCCGCAGGCACCAACGCATTTTCTTGTTATCCCTAAACGTCATATCAGCACACTCAATGATTTAACAGATGACGATGCCCCAATGGTTGGCAAGCTCCAAATCACCGCCGCAAAAATTGCAAAACAAAAAGGCATTAGCGACGCAGGGTATCGTGTTGCAATGAACTGCAACGAAATGGGTGGACAAACCGTCTACCACATTCACATGCATGTATTGGGCGGCCGTGCGATGACATGGCCACCGGGTTAATTAAGAGGAAGTAAGATGATCTCTTTTCTAGATAAAGCCGTATTACAATTTGATCGTGCTTTGCAAACACTGGTTCCGCATGCGGCGACCGCTTCTCGCCCTTCACCTGCGGATCCATTAAGTGAAGCCGAGTTAGATCAAGACGAACTCAAGCACTCGTCTGGGCTCATGCGAATCAACCATACTGGTGAAGTCTGCGCCCAAGCACTTTATGCGGGGCAAGCCACTACGGCAAAACTGGCGGAAGTGCGCCAAGAAATGGAACACGCGGCTGACGAAGAGATAGACCACCTCGTCTGGTGCGAACAACGCCTTTACGATCTTGGCAGTAAACCCAGTATTTTAAATCCGCTATTTTATGGCGCTTCTTTTGTCATTGGCGCAGGCGCAGGACTCATCAGCGATAAACTAAGCTTAGGTTTTGTTGCGGCGACGGAAGATCAAGTCTGTGTTCATCTAAAAAAACACATGGCGACATTGCCATCACAGGATGAAAAAAGCAGAGCTGTATTAACACAAATGCACATAGATGAAGCAAAACACAAAGCCATGGCATTAGACGCTGGTGGTTACGCGTTTCCAAAACCCATTATGGCCATCATGACTCAAGTATCCAAAGTCATGACCACAACCACTTACCGAGTTTAATCATGAACAGAGACCTTCATTCTATTCGTCGTGACTACCAATTCGACGACCTTTTGGAAGAGCAATCCGGACACGACCCTCTTGCTCTGTTTGATGCTTGGCTTGAAAAAGCGATAGATAGCTGCCCAGACGACCCGACCGCCATGGTACTCAGCACAGTGGATTCAGACGGCTGGCCTCACTCTCGCGTGGTGTTACTAAAACAACGTAACGAATCCGGCTTTTCATTTTTTACCAATTATGACAGCGAAAAAGCGCAGCAGCTGGCAAACAACAACAAAGCCAGCATGACCTTTTTCTGGCCCGCCCTTTCTCGCCAGATTCGCGTTGAAGGCACGATTGAAAAAGTCTCTCGGGATATTTCTGAAACCTACTTTGCCAGTCGACCTCGCGGTAGCCAACTCGCGGCTCGAACCTCGAAACAAAGCACGGTCATTGAAAGCCGAGAAGCCTTACAGCAAGCCTTCAATAAAGAAGAACAAGCGTTCAATGACCAAGACGTACCTTGTCCGGAAAACTGGGGCGGTTATGTTCTGAAACCCACATTCATTGAGTTTTGGCAAGGACGACCGAGTCGCCTCCATGATCGGATCTGCTTTACCGCAAACGAAAAAAATTGGCTGAGAACTCGTAAAGCGCCGTAACCGCGCCATCGTTACGCTTTAGTGGACATCGTTTATTTGGCGATCAAAGCAGGAGACGAAAGGTCAAACTCATTCTCTCCTCTTTGATTCTCTTCCTGATTGGCAAAGAATGCTGCCACAACACCTGAGTCGAAGCCGACATAGTCAACCAACTTCCATTTTCTAACATCTGGCTGTGTTTAATTTTATGATTAACCTTTGAACGAAACAGAAAGGGTCGTGCTACTCCCAGACTCAACATCGCCACTACTGGCGCTGGCCCCAATGTTTTTTCATCGTCCGAGTGCCACCCCATATAATCTTCACCATTTTGATACCAGTTCAACAGCACCGCGTTAAAAGCTTGTCCAGCTTGTGCTTCCGCCTCCGCTTTAACTGACAACAACCATTCAGGCCAACCTGCGCCAATATGGTCTTTACCAGAATAGCGATAATGCAAACCGTGGTCTGCGACGAACGCCACCAACCTTGGCACGAGCACATCTCGCCCAAACATCGATAGACTTTCTCTTTCCCACAACAAACCGTCCTTCAGACGAGGTAAAAGCGCCTGCGAACTTGAGCTAGAAAATGAGTATCGGTATGATGGCCGAGCTTCCATTAAACTATTCACTTTGGATTTCCATGCAAACCTCTCCAGTATATGAGCCCGCAAAACGCAGTGCGTTTTTAGACATTTACCGCGGCTCTGCCGTACTGTTAATGATGATTTTTCATTTTTGCTGGGACTTGCTCAATTTTGGTTTTATGGAGTTCTCTATTTACGACCCTTTTTGGGTACACTTTAGAAGCCTTATCCTGACGCTATTTCTTTCCGCAATTGGCTGGTCGACATTCATCGTATTAAAGAAAGACAAGTCAGCTTCTTTTTGGAAGCGAGATATCAAGCTCTTCCTTTCTGCCGCGGCGATTTCCCTAGCGACCTATCTTGCTGTGCCAAACCAATGGATCTATTTTGGTATTCTGCATTTTATCTTTATCGCGTCTCTCGCTATTAGACCAATTGCTCGCTGGCCAATACATTGCGCTATCTTTGGTGCCGCGATTATCATTATTTACCATTCAACAGACTGGTTGCTTTTCCCTAACGCCTTCTCAACCATAACCCATTACATTGCACTGCCACAAAGGACGCTTGATATCGTTTTCCCATTCCCTTGGGTTGGTGTCGTGTTGATAGGACCACTGCTAGGCTATTTAAACTGGCACAAAATCCCTACACCACAACATACTGTATTGACGGTATTCGCTTTTATGGGTCGTTATGCGTTACCAATTTATCTTACCCATCAGCTTGTTCTGTTTGCACTCGTTGCTACGTTCAAAATGGTGCTCACCTTCATTTCTTGATCAGTTTTCGTGCGCTCGATAAGGTTAGTTTTTTTCATGCAAAAATAGAAAAAAATAGCCTTTCTGGCCTTGCCAATTGCTAACTTTACGCTTCTTGAGGCAAGTAAAGTAAGTGACCACTTAGGCATTCTTTATTTCTCATTTTCGAGTTTTTTTCAAGCCTTGATTTTACATTGAATGAGCACTATTGTTCGTTACAGATTATCAATGAAGCACTACATATAGTGTGTTGGTCGAAAAGAACACACTATATAGAGTACATCACCTCTTTTTATAATGCACTAATGGGAAGTTAAGGCATGAGCACTCTCACAGTTACTAAGCGTAACGGGACCACCGAAAACATCAATCTTGAAAAGATTCATAAAGTGATAACGTGGGCCGCTGAAGGATTAGACAACGTATCTGTTTCCCAAGTGGAATTAAAAGCACAAATACAGTTTTTTGAGGGTATTCGCACAACCGATATCCACGAAACTCTCATCAAGTCTGCTGCTGATTTGATTTCAGAAAACACACCAGACTACCAATACCTAGCTGCACGCCTAGCCATCTTCCATTTGCGTAAAAAAGCCTTTGGTGACTTTGAGCCACCACATCTTTATGCGCACGTCAAAAACCTCGTGCAGCAACAGCGTTATGACTCCCATTTATTAGAAGATTACACTGAAGAAGACTTCAACGAGCTGAATGCATTCATGGATCACTCTCGTGACATGGACTTTTCTTATGCGGCTGTAAAACAACTTGAAGGCAAATATTTAGTTCAAAACCGCGTGACGGGCGAAATTTACGAAAGCCCTCAGTTTATCTACATCCTTGTCGCGGCTTGTTTATTCGCGAAATACGATAAGACAGAGCGATTGACTTTGATCCGCCGTTTCTATGACGCCGTGTCTAAATTCAAAATTTCGCTGCCAACACCGATTATGTCCGGCATCCGTACACCTACTCGTCAATTTAGTAGCTGTGTGTTGATTGAATGTGGCGACTCGCTTGATTCCATCAATGCCACATCAAGCGCCATTGTGAAATACGTGAGCCAGCGTGCCGGCATCGGCGTGAACGCGGGCGCTATTCGTGCACTAGGCAGCCCAATCCGTGGCGGCGAAGCATTCCACACAGGATGCATACCATTCTACAAACATTTCCAAACAGCGGTTAAAAGCTGTTCTCAAGGTGGTGTTCGTGGCGGCGCGGCGACGGTTTTCTACCCAATTTGGCATTTAGAAGTCGAAAGTCTATTGGTTCTAAAAAACAACCGCGGTGTTGAAGAAAACCGTGTTCGCCACCTAGATTACGGCGTTCAATTCAACCGTTTGATGTACCAACGCTTGATTAAAGGTGGCAACATCACCTTATTCAGTCCATCCGATGTGCCTGGTTTATACGATGCGTTCTTCGCAGACCAAGAAGAATTCGATCGCCTATACACCATGTACGAACAAGATCCTGCGATTCGCAAACAAACCATGAAGGCAAGCGAATTGTTTACCTTGTTTGCTTCAGAGCGTGCCAGTACAGGCCGTATCTATTTGCAAAACGTGGATCACTGTAATACACACAGTCCGTTTGATCCGGCCGTTGCGCCAGTCAAGCAAAGTAACTTGTGCTTAGAAATTGCGTTACCGACTAAACCGTTAAACAGCATCGATGACCCAGAAGGCGAGATTGCACTTTGCACTTTGTCTGCCTTCAACCTAGGCGCACTTGAGAATCTCGACGAACTAGAAGAACTAGCAGAACTGATCGTTCGCGCGCTAGACAGCTTGTTGGATTACCAAAACTACCCAATTCCAGCCGCACAACGTGCAACAGAATTGCGTCGTACATTAGGTGTTGGCGTTATCAACTACGCGTATTACCTAGCGAAAAATGGCGTTAAATATTCCGATGGTTCTGCCAACGAATTAACGCACAAAACCTTTGAAGCCATTCAGTACTTTCTATTAAAAGCATCGAACAAGCTGTCAAAAGAGTTTGGTCCTTGCTTGGCCTTCAATGAAACAACGTATTCAAAAGGCATTTTGCCAATCGATAGCTACAAAAAAGAAATCGATGCCATTTGTTCTCCAGAATTGTTCTATGATTGGGAAACCTTACGCAGTGATATCGTAGAGCACGGCTTGCGTAACTCAACGCTGACCGCATTAATGCCATCTGAAACATCCTCTCAGATCAGTAATGCCACCAACGGCATTGAGCCACCACGTGGTTTTGTTTCTGTGAAAGCCAGTAAAGACGGTATTCTTAAGCAAGTTGTTCCTGAGTTTGAACGTCTAAAAGACAACTATGAATTGTTGTGGACCATTCCATCTAACGATGGCTATCTGCAATTAGTTGGTATCATGCAGAAGTTTGTTGACCAAGCCATTTCGGCAAATACAAACTACGATCCACAAAAATTTGAGTCTCAAAAAGTACCGATGAAGGTCATTCTGAAAGACTTGTTGACCGCATACAAATTGGGCGTGAAGACACTCTACTACCACAACACCCGTGATGGTGCTGACGACAAACAGGAAGACATGGACGATTGCGCTGGCGGCGCTTGTAAAATCTAAGCCAGTAATTGTCTGATACAGCAAAGCCTCATCCCAATGAGGCTTTGCTACGTTTACCGCGTAAATACAACTATCAACATCTATTAATAACTAAGACATCTTCACAACCGAACATGTCTTACGCTTTTGAGGAATACCCTGAGACATGAGTTACTCGACTTTCAACCGTAAGCACTTCGATAGTACAAAAGAACCTATGTTCTTTGGTGAAAATGTCAACGTTGCTCGCTATGATCAGCAAAAGCACCCTATTTTTGAAAAGCTAATAGAGAAACAGTTGTCTTTCTTTTGGCGTCCAGAAGAAGTGGATCTTTCGACAGACCGCAAAGATTTTCAAAGACTAGAAGAACACGAACAACATATATTTTTAAGCAATTTAAAATACCAAACACTTTTAGACAGTGTGCAAGGTCGATCACCAAATGTTGCCTTATTACCCATCGTTTCTTTGCCAGAATTAGAAACCTGGATCGAAACCTGGTCGTTCAGTGAAACCATTCATAGTCGCTCTTATACTCACATTATTCGTAATATCGTCAACGATCCGACCAAAATTTTTGACGACATTGTAACCAATGAAGAAATCACCAAACGAGCAGACAGTGTTTCAAAATACTATGACCGTCTCATTGAAATGGTGAGTATTTACAACACTATGGGCATGGGCACATTTAATATCCCAGGAAAAGGCGATATTGAAATCTCTATGCCTAAACTGAAGAAGGCACTTTACCTAACCGTTGCCTCAGTGAATGTGTTGGAAGCCGTGCGTTTTTATGTGAGCTTTGCTTGCAGCTTTGGTTTTGCTGAACGAACACTAATGGAAGGCAATGCGAAAATCATCAAGTTAATCGCGCGTGATGAAGCCCTTCACCTCACTGGCACACAGCATATGCTTAACCTAATGGCATCCGGTAAAGATGACCCAGAAATGGCCATTATTGCTGAAGAGTGCAAAGAGGAAATGCGTAATATCTTTGTAGAAGCCGCCGAGCAAGAAAAAGATTGGGCAACGTATCTTTTCAAAGATGGCTCCATGATCGGTCTAAACGCTCAAATCTTAGGTCAATATGTTGAATACATTACAAACGTACGCATGCAAGCCGTTGGTCTTGAAACGTACTTCCCAACCAAGCACAACCCAATTCCTTGGATCAATGCTTGGCTAGTAAGCGATAACGTACAAGTTGCACCACAAGAAGCCGAAATAAGCTCTTACTTGGTTGGACAAACGGACAATAGTTTAGATGACTCAGACTTCGATGACTTCGATCTCTAAGCACGCATTACCCGAAACGAAAGATCAGGTACATCGTGTACTCATTGGTAAGAAGCAAATTCTTGTCACAGAAGAGGAACCGTTATTGGTTCAGCTTGAACGTGCAGGCATTCATATAGAATATCAATGTCGCGAAGGGTATTGCTCTTCTTGCTCTGTGAAGCTCTTATGGGGACACGTCAGTTACCCATTTGAGCCTTTAGCGTGGGTGCAAAGCGGTTATATGTTAGCCTGTTGTGCGATCGTGAAAAGCGATATCGAAATCGCTTTTTTCGATTAACCCCCGTCCAATCCGTTTTTCGACTTCCCTTAGCCCAATGTGCGATAACCCGCGTAAATTCGAGTTGCTGTGGTTATCCAACAAATCCCACCAAACACATACGCCAACAAGGAAAAATGCGCTGGCAATAAACAAATCAACACTAAAAACGCGATGGTTTCTGCCCCTTCCGCCAAACCACCTAAGAAATACAAAGATTTATTGCCGTATTCCAAACGCTCAATTTTTCGTTTTTCTGCCATAATAGCAAACGCTAAAAAGCTGCTTCCCGTTCCCATAAAGGAAAAAATCAAAAAGCTTGCCGCTAGCGCATTCTCTATCGGATTCATCAGAGCGAAACCGAAAATCACGGCTGAATAAAAAATAAAATCTAACGTAATGTCCAAATATCCACCTAAGTCGGTGGGCCCCTGCACCCTCGCGACGGCGCCATCCAGCCCATCCAGTACCCGATTAATGACAATAAAAACCAACGCCAATACTGTATTGCCAAAGTACAACGCAGGCAGCACCAGAATGCCGATAAAAAATCCCAACAGGGTAATCCAATTGGCCTTCACGCCAACCTTATTCAACCCCATGGCCATAAGACGTAACGGGGTTTTCAAAGACTTAATAAAAAACGTGTCTAACATTCAAAACAACCTTGATTCCATAGGGACGAAGCTTTCAAAGACTTGATACAATATAAGCCAACAGGTGTCACTCTCACCATCCATTGACTCACTATTTAACATAATAAGGTAACTATGATTCACGCCAAGCAATATGGTTCCTCTGGCCCTAATCTTATTGTCATTCACGGTTTATTTGGCAACGCAGACAATTGGCACTCCATAGCACAAGCTTTAGCGGAACAGTTTACTGTGTATTGTGTTGACCTGCCTAATCACGGTAAATCGGACAACATGATGGACGCGACTTACCCGAAAATGGCCGATGAGATACTCGATTGGGCAAAGGCCAACCATGTTGATTCGTTTTATTTATTGGGGCATTCAATGGGCGGAAAAGTGGCGATGCAAATGTCGGCAATGGCTCTTCCGGAGCAAATAAAAAAATTGATTGTGGTGGACATTGCACCAGTGGATTACCAAGCCAGCCACACTCGAATTTTAGACGGTTTGAAGGCCATCAATAACGGTGACATTCACTCGCGAAAAGAAGCGGACGCACTCTTAAGCCAATACGAACCCAACCTTGCCGTCAGACAGTTTTTATTAAAAAATCTAATGAAAAGTGAGCAAGGCTTTAAACTTTCTTTGTCGGTCGACAATATTGCGAACAGCTACGCGACGATTCTAAAAAAACCCACCATTGAAACAGCGGTCACCACACCAACGCTGTTTATCAAAGGTGAACACTCAGATTACATTGTCGCTGAGCATCAAAAGGCCATTACAGACCGTTTTTCAAACGCGAGTTTTAAAGTGATATCGGGCGCAGGACACTGGCTTCACGCGGAAAAACCCGTCCCCTTTACCAGTTTAGTGAAACGTTTTTTACAATAATTAATCGCATATTGTGTCGGAACAAAGACCAAAACGGTCTTTCAAATAGGAAGAAGAAGGTAATACAATGCCATGGGATTTAATCAGATAAGGGTTAAAGCTGACCCGCAATCGATCGGGGTATACGGCATCGAGCAGTATCCCTTTTGTTTCCCAGGCGGTCAGTCGTTCTGCCAGCGACTGTAACTTAGCGTCATTATCCGAATAAATAGCAAACAATGAGCCTGAACGCACGAAAGCCAAAGAAGGCCCGATCATCACTTGTTGTTTGTGAAACAGTAACCTCAAAATATCCTGCGCATTGCCATTTTTATACAGCTCTGAATCCACTAACGAAACAATCAACGCCGAGTCTTCTAGAATAAAGTTTATCGACCTCAACACAGACAGCCGATCCGTCTGTGTTTTTATAAATTGGAAAACAAAACCATATTGATCCGCTTGGGCCATCATGTCTTCTTCATTAACAAACAGATGATCACTATAAATCACCGCAAGCGGTTTGCGATCAAACCACACGGCTTGCAGTAAATTCAATCGGGTTGCCAGCGGCGCGCCAGAAAAAACACCACTAACAGGCATTGCGCATTGCGGCTTTATTTTAAGATACTCTTCTTGCCCAATGAAAACCGCCATAACCGCCCCAACAGCAGCGACTGAGCACACCTTTCGGAAGCTTTCAGCTCCCACGGTAACCATCACATCATCATGCTTAAGGACGTTAATATTTTGAACAAACAACGTGCTGCGAACAGGAATTAATGGTTTTTTTATCGTTAATAGCTTAGACAGTTGGAATGTCAGAGAACGTACTGAACTTTCTTCGGTATCGTGTATAACATAAATTGCTGCAGGCACCTTCAATGAAGCCAGCAGCAAAAATATAAGAAGAAAAAACCTTTGCACGTTTCTATTAATCCTAATTAGAAAGTGACATTACTAAAGACATAATAAAATGTGTCTTTATCTAAATTATTGTGTCTGGAAACCAATGCATTACCATCCAAGCGCGCTTCCATCCCAAATCCCATTGTCGCTTTAGAGTATCCACCTAACGATAACTTGTAAGATAGCCAAGTGTTGAGATACTCATAATCTTTTCCATTTAATTTTTCGCCATACCAATAATAACCATTTAAAAACCATTGCTCCGTTAATGGCTGGCTGCCGAAAAAAGACATCATCACAGGAGATGTTGAATCCAGTATTCTTTTATTATCCGTTTGTGTGTCTTGATAAGCATAGGTGAAACGCGTCATTGCGCCAGAACGAAAACGCCAGTCCAATTCAAACTCTACGCCGTTAATGTCAATATTTTCCACTACGCCCTCTTCAAGGGCTGCATCGACGCCACCTTGAGAGAAGTATTTTCGACTAAGTACCATGTCCTTAATTTCATCATGGTAAAGTTTAGCGTCTATAGATAAACCTTGGCCTGGCCAGTAATGGTAATAGCCAATTTCATAAGAGGTGATTTTTTCAGCGTCTTCCCCCTGATCAGCGTAAGTTGTGTAAGAACTTTCACCATTAGACAAAACATAATGCCATTTAAAATACTGATCTGATAAATCAGGCGTTCGGATGGCTTTTGATACATTGAATCTAACCGCCTCTTGTTCAGATATTTTATAAGTGACCCCAAATTTTGGAGATAAAAACGTCCCACCCATTTGCGTATTTTCTAGCATGGCACCGGTATTTATTACCCAGCTATTACCCATTCGGTATTCCATATTAGAAGATAAACGAAACACTTCATCGCTCACCTTCCCAGAAAAGTAATGCTCAGAGTTCGCTTCGTCTAAACGATAGCCAGCCGCCGAGATGACACGCAAATTATCCGATACTTCCCAAGTGCTCTGTAACTCAATGTCTTGACGCGTTTCGACTAAATCCACTACATACGAATCATATACATTGGTAACGCTGCTTCCACCAAAAAAAGCGGCATAAAAGCCGGGGGTCAATACAACAGAATGGTATTCATTTTGATCCGCTCGATCATAGTAATATTGCACCTTAATCTCGTGATTTGAAGTCACTTGCTTACTGTAACTCAGCTTTATGTGTTCGCGATCTGTCTGACGCACTGGATCATTAATGTCATATGATCCTGCTGCGTATTCGGATGGATCGATATTGGCCTTTAAACTACTTGCTCCAACATCTAAATCAAAAAAACTGGTCGCCGTTTCTTTCTGAATAAAGACATTTCCCACATTAGACCCATGTCCATCATGACGTTCTTCACCATCATTATCCGTATCAAACCCATCAACATTATTAGTGGAGACGGAAGCACGATAACTCCAATCACCATTCAAACCGCTGTGCTGGCCATATAATCGATAATCGCCACGCGCGCTAGAATACGCAGAAATGCTATCGCCCAACGTTTCTAGCGGAGAACGAGTAATGATATTCACCACAGCGAAAAAAGAATTGATGCCGTAACTCGCGGCATTTGGACCGCGGTTCACTTCTACGCGTGCTACATCCTCAATATTCAGAGGTAACGTTGCCCATTCAACTCGAGCCTTACCAGCACTGTAAACCGATCGGCCATTGACCAATACTTGAATTCGTCGGTACTCCTCTAACTGAGTACCATGATAGGAAACAATTTTCTGGCTGGACGCCTTATATGGAAAAACGGCAAAACCTGGTACAAATTGCAACAGGTCTTCAACGTATTGCATATTAATACGGCGGATAAAATCACCATCTAATACAGACAAAGAAGAAGAGACATCTACCCTTGGTTGAGCGATTTTGGACGGGGTCACCACAACCGGAATACTATTGAAGAAATCATCATCGAAACTGGAATCCAACACACCCAAATCGAAAGATAGATTTTCCAACTCCGCCCACGCATTCAATCCAAACAACATACAAAAAACAAAACAAAACCAACGCATCATCATATAACTACTTCAACCTATAACCATCAGCTAGATACGTTCCCAATATACGCACCTCTTCAGAAAAGAAGCGCAACTCTTCAAGCGCTGCCTGCATTTCAGAAGATTGAAAATGCGCTTCGACATCCACATAAAACTGAGTTGCCGTGAAATTTCCGTTCACCATATAGCTTTCTAACTTCAGCATATTAATGCCCTGAGTGGCAAAACCACCCATGGCTTTATACAGCGCAGCGGGGATATTACGAACGCGAAACATAAACGACGTAATGTACGTTCGCTCATCTTCGTAAACGGGCATTTTTTGCTGACGTGAAAAAACTAAGAATCGGGTGGTATTTCCCACCGTGTCATTAAAGTAGGTTTTAAGGACATTCAGACCGTACAGTTCGGCCGCTAGTTCCGATGAAATCACCGCTAACCCAGGCTCTTCAAATTCTGCAATGTGCTTCGCGGCACCCGCGGTATCGTACATGGCCTGACTTTTTGCTCCCAGCGTTTTGATATTCGTATCGCATTGTGCCAACGCTTGTGGGTGACTACCAATTCGAGTGATTTGATCTAACGTCATGCCATGGCGAGCAATCAAACAATGGTTTACTGGCTCAAAATGCTCTTTCACAACATAAAGTTGAGTGCGCTTTAGCTCTCTATAAATTTCTTCTACTCGACCCGCTGTCGAGTTTTCAACCGGAATCATCGCGTAATATGCGTCGCCTCGTTCCACCATTTGTAAGGCATCAAAAAAGGTGGCACAGTGAATGCTCGTCCAATCAGGGAAAGTATGTTTACAAGCAAGGTGCGAATACGCTCCAGGCTCGCCTTGGTAAGCAACGACCTGCATTGCATCCAGCGTAAGATGTTGTTCTGGCATAGTGGAATAGGTTCTGTGATATATTTCTTTTACAGTAACAAATAGCCGTTGTTATATACACAAAAATGACAATTCCCAGCGCACCAATAACCACTAATTGAATCAACCACTTTATGCTAAAGAAAATATTTATCTTATTGGTAAAAGGCTACCAGTTTTTAATTAGCCCTCTTTTAGGGAATAACTGCCGGTTCTATCCCAGCTGCTCACAATATATGATTCAGGCGATTGAGCGATTCGGCGTTATAAAAGGAGTTTATCTCGGCGTGAAAAGACTGTCTAAATGTCATCCGTGGCATGAAGGAGGCATGGATCCTGTGCCTCCATGCCATTGTAAAGAAGACAAAACAGACAACTAATTATTGATCGTCGTCATCTGTAATTTTAACTCACTGGCAACCAATACCGCTTGCGTCCTATTATTGATTTCCAATTTTCGAAAGATAGCCGTGATATGCGCTTTCACGGTGGCTTCGGATATCGATAATTCATAAGCAATTTGCTTATTTAACAACCCTTCGTGTAAATAACACAGCACTTTATATTGCTGAGGAGTCAGTTCCGCGACTCTATTTTGCATAGATAAATCAGGCTTAGGTTGATTCGCCACTTTTAGCTTGAGGTATTCTGGAAGCCAGATATCTCCCGCTAAAATGGCATGAATGGCTTGCACGTATGTTGCAGGCTCACTGGTTTTTGGAATAAATCCCAATGCACCAGCGTCAATCACCTTCGCCACCATAACACTGTCTTCGCTGCCAGAAATAACAGCAACAGGCACATCAGGGAAATCTTTACGAATCCGAATAAGCCCATACAATTCACCACTGCCAGGCATATTTAAATCCAGCAGCAGTAAATCAAGCTCGGTTTGGTTTTCTAAGCATTGTAAGGTTGAATCCAAATCATGAGACTCAACAATCACAACCTCTTGCATTTCTGCCCGTAGCGCACCACTCAGCGCGCTACGGAACAGAGGATGATCATCTGCGATAACAAGTGTAATCACTGTCTATCCTTTTTAAATGTGTAAACGCTCACACATTTAAACGGTTTTCGATTAAATCATCAACCACACTTGGATCAGCCAATGTACTCGTGTCGCCAAGCTGATCATGTTCGTTCGCCGCAATCTTCCTTAAAATTCGACGCATGATTTTACCTGAACGCGTTTTTGGTAAGCCTTTACTAGCCCACTGGATCAAATCCGGCGTAGCAATCGGGCCAATTTCCTGACGAACAAACTGCTTCAACGATTTTGTCAGTTCTTCATCGGGCGTCACGCCAGCAATCGCACTGACATAAACATAAATACCTTGCCCTTTGATATCATGAGGATAACCAACGATTGCGGCTTCTGCGACAGAAGGATGAGCCACCAAAGCACTTTCAATTTCTGCTGTACCAAGACGATGCCCAGAAACATTCAGAACGTCATCCATACGGCCCGTAATCCAATAGTGACCATCTGCGTCTCTTGACGCCCCATCACCCGTGAAATACATACCATCAAAGGTACTAAAATAAGTTTGTTCAAAACGCTCATGATCACCATAAACGGTTCGAGCCTGACCCGGCCAAGAATCAGTGATCACCAAACCGCCATCAACCTGAACGCCTTGTGCATCAAGCAACACGCCTTGAGCATCCACCAGCGCAGGTTGCACACCGAACAAAGGCCCAGTACAAGAACCCGGCTTAATATCGCCTTGCACAATACGTGGCGTCATCATCATGCCGCCTGTTTCAGTTTGCCACCATGTGTCCACAACCGGACAAGAACCATTGCCGATTTCCGCGTAATACCAAGACCATGCTTCTGGATTAATTGGCTCACCGACGCTGCCCAAAATACGCAAAGAGTCTCGCTTACTGGTACGCGTCGCTTCATCGCCTTTCGACATCAAAGCGCGAATCGCAGTCGGTGCGGTATATAAAATGGTCACGCCAAATTTATCGACGACTCGACCAATTCGACCAGAATCTGGGTAAGTTGGTACACCTTCAAATAAAATACTGGTCGCGCAATTGGCTAAAGGCCCATAGACCATATAGCTGTGGCCTGTGATCCAACCAACGTCCGCCGCACACCAATACACATCATCAGGTTTAAGATCAAACACCAATTCATGCGTCATTGCAGCATACACGAGATAACCGCCAGTCGTATGAACAACCCCCTTTGGCTTGCCCGTTGAACCAGACGTGTAAAGTATAAAAAGAGGGTCTTCTGCGTTCATTCGTTCCGCTGAGCAATCGGTACTTTCATTAGCAACCGCATCAGCCCAATCCAAGTCTCGGCCATCAAACCATGGTGTTTCTTTTTTGGTGTAGCGGTAAACCAGAACGGTTTCGACAGAAGGACAGGCGTTATTTTCCAACGCCATATCAACATTGTGTTTAAGCGGAATCGTGTTACCTGCTCGACGACCTTCATCGGCGGTAATCACTAACTTCACTTCACAATCATTAAGACGATCGGCTATCGCATGAGCAGAAAAACCACCGAAAATAACGGAGTGAATCGCACCGATTCTGGCACACGCCAACATGGCGTAAACCGCTTGAGGAATCATCGGCATATAAATAGCGACTCGGTCGCCTTTTTTAACACCTTTGCGCTTTAATAGATTCGCTAAACGACCGACTTCGTCGTGCAAGGTTTGATAAGTAATCGCGACTTTATCACTGCTTTCGGTATCCCCTTCACAGTAATAAGCAACTTTGTTTGCTGATGTGGCTAAATGGCGATCGATACAGTTATAAGCCACATTGAGCTCACCGTCTTCAAACCATTTAATATTGACATGACCGCGTTGAAATGACGTGTTTTTCACTTTGGTATAGGGCGTAATCCAATCTAAACGCTCCCCTTCTTTTCCCCAAAATGCGTCAGGGTTTTCAATCGATTCTTGATAGCGTTTTTCAAATTCTGCTTGACTCACATTGGCATTTTTTGCCGCCTCATTTGAGGTTGCGCTATATAATGACTTCATAACCCGCTCCATTGTTAAATTTGTTATTCGGATGCTGAACTACTATAACTCGCTAGACAGACCAATCTATTCCACTTTAGTCTTATTATGAAAACAAACACTTACACCAACCTTCCTGCCTTAACAAAAAACGGCAAGCAAACTTCTTGTTTTTGATTGGGCTTGGACCATGCATCTCTAAGAATAGGAGACGCTTTTAATAAAAAGTCATCACCGCTTTCTTTTATTCGTAACTGAGAAGAAGACCAGCTTCGAATAAAATCCAGTGTTTGAGTGACAGACCAATGGCAACGCAATTCAAAGCTCGGGACATCAATCACCTCAAAAGGAAATTCAATATCACGATACTGATTCCACAGCAGTCTACTTTGAGGAGGCCAATAGGGTTCCAAATACGGCAACACCTCTTCCGCAACCACTCTGTCTTCCACTTTTCCTATCTGCAGCCAGTTGTATCCCCAACAAACAAAAATCCCACCTGGCTTTAGAACGCGACGAACTTCCTTCCAAAAGGCCTCTAAATCAAACCAATGCAACGCATGCGCCACACAAACAACATCAAAATAGTCGTCAGGGTAGTCCGTTTTTTCCGCGGGACAAACTTGATAGTTCACCTTACGGTGAGGCGTCGCGCCCGTCACCTGAGATTCACTGATGTCCGATGCTTCCACTCGTTCAAAATAAGCCGCAAGGTCAACTGAAGCCTGCCCGGTACCACAAGCGCAATCCCATACCACTCCGGTCGAATCGACTTGCTGGGATAACCAGTAATACAATTCGGCCGGATACATCGGTCGTGTTTTCGAATAAATTGTCGACGTTTTTCCATCAAAAGTACGCATAAAACCCCTGAACTAAATGACATTAATACCTGAACAACGCCATTAAGGCTTCAAGCAATTCCAATGCAGTCAACTCATCAAATTGACTAATGAGATAACACGCCGTGTTGATCAAGCACTCGACGTGCTTCTTCTATTCCCTTAACTCTAAATGCCTGCATTCCCAGTGCGTTTGCGGTATCGATATTCACTTGATTATCATCAATAAATAAAATGCTTTGTGGTATAACTTGCAAGCTGTCGATCACATGCTGGTAAATGGCTTTATCCGGTTTCACAAAGCCAACCATGTGAGAAGCATAATAGCTGTGAAATTTACCAGCAAGCCCCATTTCATCCATTAATCTCGGCCAATGGGCCGCATTTGTATTGGATAAAATAGCACGATGATATTCAGGTTTCACCGATGCTACCAAGTCTAAAGCACCCGAAAACAATCCTTTTGGCCACGCTTTAAAAGACGCCTTAAAAACATCTTTATTCGTTGCACTGCCCACTTCTTGTAGTAAATTTTCAGCAAAGCGGTCAAATGTGATTTGACCAGAATCAAACGCTGCGACCGTTGGTGACTGTAACCATTTCAGCCACACATCAGACTCTTCACCTTGCGTATTCAACATAACATGCATTTCAGACACGTCGCCTAAATCGACCAAGACATTCCCTAAGTCAAACAGTACAACACGAATATGACGATCTTGTTCCATAATTTCTTTTTCCTGACTCATCGGCAATTTTTTGCTCATGAAAAAAACACTATCATGCAAAAAGACCCGTTAATGGCTATATTTACTCACTTACATCATAAGCAATTTTTTGCTTATCTAGAAAGGCCAACCATAAGCAATAAACCGCCAATATGTGAATAAAAAAAGGAAGTACGCTTACAGAGAAAGAAAAAAACCTTATATATCAAACCATTATGCTTTTGGCACGATAATCGCTATAAGCTAATGGAACCAACCCCACTAACGGAGAAAAATAATATGAAATTGGGATTTGTTACAAAAACTATTCTTACAAGCGCGACAGCAGCCGCTATCGCACTTTCTGCTACTGGCGTATCCGCCGCAGACAGCCGCAATTATATCTTAGCAACAGCATCCACTGGTGGTACTTATTACCCTGTTGGTGTTGCCATTGCGACCTTAAGCAAAGTGAAGTTAGAGCCTAAATTCGGCCTTTCTGTCTCTGCAATCAGCTCTGCTGGCTCAGGTGAAAACATCAAACTATTACGAGAAGACCAAGCGCAATTCGCGATTCTACAAGGTCTTTATGGCGCATGGGCTTGGGACGGCGAAGGTCCATTTAAAAGCTCTGGCAAACAAACTGAGTTACGCTCTGTTTCTATGCTCTGGCAAAACGTAGAACACTTTGTTCTTAAGTCTGATCTTGCGAAAACAGGTACGGTTGCCGATCTAAAAAGCCTTGAAGGCACCAACAATAAGTTCTCTATTGGCAAAAAGAACTCAGGAACAGAAGGCTCTGGTCGTCAGCAGCTTAAAGGCTTAAACATCGACCCTGACAAATTCAGTCTTGCTTATATGGGTTACGGTGCCAGCGCCGACGCCATGCAAAACGGCAATATTGAAGGCATGAACACACCTGCAGGCGTGCCTGTTAGTGCGGTAACGCGTCTTTATGCGTCCATGGGCGATAAGGTCAAAGTACTGGATTTCACTGACGAACAAATCAAAGAAGCAAACGGTAACTACGAGCTGTGGACGCGTTATGTCATTCCAGCAAACACTTACCCAGGCCAGACTAAAGACATCAATACTGTCGCTCAGCCTAACTTCTTAGCCGCTCGTGCGGATTTGTCTGAAGATGATGTGTATCAATTGACCAAATCTCTTTATGAAAACTTACCTTACTTAAGTGCGATTCATAAAGCGACATCCGTTATGTCTATTGAGAAAGCTATTTCAGGCCTTCCAGTACCACTTCACCCAGGCGCAGCGCGTTACTACCGTGAACGCGGCATTAACATTCCTGCTCGCCTAATCGCAGAGTAATATAGTCACTCTTGTTATCGCGCCGTACTTCTGTACGGCGCTTCTTTGCGTTATTTGTTTTTTGCACACATAAAGGTAGCTTGTCTATGACTGCTTCATCGCAACCAGCCGCACCTCAAGAAATCAATCTTGAGGAATTTGAAACCAAACACCGCTCTGGGCCTTGGTTAAATCGCTTTGTTTTTACGCTCTCCATTTTCCTAGCGGTTGCTCATATCTACATCAATACCATCGCTACATTACCAGAACTTTGGGTTTCAGCCTTTCATTTCGCGGGCTTTGGTACCTTATGTGCCTTACTCATTCCAGCCAATCCGAAATGGCGCGAAAGCAAAATCGCCATGTTATGCGACGGTGCCATTGTGCTCGCCTTAATCGGGATGGTGCTTTACATCATTTTCTTTGAAGACGCCCTCTACGCCAGAGGCGTGACATTTAACAATGCCGATTGGATCGTCTCCAGCGTGACCGTTCTTCTCGCGCTTGAACTCATTCGCCGCACAAGTGGTTGGTTTATTCCTTTCCTTATCATCATTGCACTTACTTACGTCGTGCTTTGGGGGCAATGGCTTGGCGGCATGTTTACCTTTCCTGGATTGAGTGTAGAAACCTTACTGTACAGAAGCTTTTTTAGCACCGACGGTATGTTTGGTTCCATCTCTCGAATCTCATGGAGCTTTGTCTTCATGTTTATTTTATTCGGCGCCTTTTTAGTGAAATCCGGTGCTGGCGACTTTATTATTGACCTGTCTCGATCACTTGCCAGTAAGATGATTGGCGGACCCGGTTTCGTAGCCGTTCTGGGTTCTGGCTTGATGGGTTCGGTTTCAGGCTCCTCTGTTGCCAATACCGTCTCCACAGGGGTTATTACGATTCCTCTGATGCGAAAAGCTGGCTTTCCCGCTCGATTCGCTGCTGGTGTAGAAGCCGCGGCGTCAACCGGTGGGCAATTGATGCCACCAGTGATGGGTGCTGGGGCGTTTATCATGGCGTCGTATACCCAAGTGTCCTACGTCACCATTATCAGTGTCGCGGCCATTCCAGCCTTGTTGTATTTCCTTTCAGTTGGTTTCTTTGTACGGGTTGAAGCCAAACGCAGCAAGGTAATTGCAACAGAAAGCGATGACGCCGTTAACATGTCACAAGTACTAAAGAATGGCTGGCATCACATCGTGCCATTGGCGGTTCTCGTCACATTATTGGTTCAAGGCTTCACACCAACTTACGCAGCAGGAATTAGTATTCTTGCTGTTATTGCCGCGTCGTTTTTGTCTAGCAAACACAGAATGGGCCCAGCGGCCGTACTTGATGCCATGGCACAAGGCGCTAAAAACATGTCGACCACCGCGGTTTTGCTCGTCGGTATTGGCTTGGTGGTTAACGTAATCAGTACGACAGGCGTTGGTAACACCTTCTCACTGTTGATCACGAACTGGGCGGGGGGGAGCCTTTTCTTCACCATCATCCTTGTTGCAATTGCGTCTTTGATTCTCGGCATGGGGTTGCCTGTAACAGCGTCTTATATTGTTTTGGGTACGCTTTCTGCGCCAGCCTTGTTCAATCTGATCGCGGAAGGGCAACTGCTGGATATGATGTCTGCTGGAAGCTTACCGGAAGCCGCAAGCGCGATATTCATGCTGGTCAATCCTTCTGCTATCGCGACGTTAGCGCAAGGCATGCCAATGGAACAAGCGCAGGCTTTGTTAGCGCAAGTGCCAGCCGACTTTAAAGGCATGTTAATGGATCAAGCGTTAGGTGCGCAGAGCGTTGCAATGATTTTAGTCACCGCTCACATGATCATCTTCTGGTTGTCTCAAGACAGTAACGTAACACCGCCTGTCTGTTTAACCGCGTTTGCCGCGGCCGCCATTGCGAAAACACCGCCGATGTTAACGGGCATGACCGCTTGGAAGTTGGCAAAAGGGCTTTATATTATTCCGCTTCTTATGGCGTATACGCCACTGATCGGTGGTGATACCCAAACGCTTCTACACCTTACTTTCTTCGGCATCTTTGGAATGTACGCACTGGTCGCAGCGATGGAAGGCTATTTGGAAGACAAGCTGTCTATTGTGACTCGAGTGATCGCCTTGGCGGCATCCGCCATGATGTTGTGGCCAAACCTCGCTCTTTGGATTCAATGCATTGGTCTGGCCATTTTCCTAGTGTTGTTTGTTATCGGTAATAAATCGTACAAAAAGAACATGTAAGCAAGTCACTTCGAATCAAAAAAAAGGGCATCTCTTCTTATGAAGAAATGCCCTTTTTTATGGTTAGCGTTTGCACACTATGACAAGGTTAATCTAGCTCAGAATCGGCCCCTTGATCCGAACCATCCTCAGCGACCTGAACATCGTCTTGAGCGCCTTCCATCATGCCTTGCCAGTATTGAACATTCGCATTGTATTCGGCCCGTTTGTCAGCCGGAATAGACTGGGTCGTTGGAATATCAGTGGTCATTGGATTAACAGGACGACCTCTTATGTGCAGTTCATAATGCAAATGCGCGCCCGTTGTTCGACCAGTGTTGCCAGACAACGCAATCACTTGACCTCGTTTGATCTTCTGCCCCTTTTTAACCAAGATTTTACTCAAGTGAAGAAAGCGTGAACTATAAGGTCCGGTGTAATCAATAACGACGTATTTGCCTGCGTATTTGTGTGTCGCAACACGAGTGACCACGCCGTCTCCTGTTGCCAAAACCTCAGTGCCAGACGGCGTTGCCAAATCGACCCCATTATGTGGCGCGGGATGGCCGGTAATGGGGTGTAAACGGTGCGCGTTAAACGGCGAGCTAATACGATACTGTTTGTGCGTTGGCCAACGTAATAACGACGGCGTTAAACTGTTGCCATCTCGATCATAAAATCGACCATCAGAATGCAAGAACGCACTGTAAGTTTGTCCTTTCACCGTTATCTCTAACGCCTCTAACTGATCTTCTCCCACTTTAACGCCGTCAATGCTGCCACTTTTGATAATGACGCTAAAAGCATCGTGGACTCGCAGGTCTTTACGAAAATTCACCCGCCCTTTGAGAACATCGTGAATGAGTAAAATATTCGTATCTGACAAACCTACTTTTTTAGCAGACAAGTAAAAATTGCCTACAATCTCACTGTGTACGGCGTTATGAGTGTACGTTATAGGGGTAATGTGCTCTTCGTAGCTAAAGCCACCATTCTCATGACGAACATAAGACACACTTTTACTGATGTCGATTCGACGAGTCAGCTTCGTCAATTCACCGTCTTCGTCCAACTCAAAAGAAAACGCATCATTGGGTCTTAATGGTTCAAGTACCAAAAATTCTTGATCGGCTTCAAGCACCGCATACATAGACTCACTCGACAGCCCTAAACTCGCAAAAATACGCGCCAAGGTATCGCCGGATTTAATGACGTATTCTATGGAAGGGATAGGTGCGATGACTTTTTCTACGTTCTGCAGAGGGTCAGTGGTAATTAGCGAATCGTAATTATTGTCTTCGTCCGTATTTAGACTCGGCGCTACTTTGCTCGGCGCTGTTGTGCTTTTGCTATTGTTGGCACTTGGTATTACGTAGTCATCTGGATTTTCAGTGGGCGATACAAGCGCTCTATAAACAAACAACAAAACAACAAAAACAAGACCAATGATCGATAACCAAGCTCGCGGGCCTGACAAAGCCCAACGCGAAAGGCGGGTAATAAACTGCATAAATATAAAACTCATTAAACAAAAAGTGGCTCACAGAGAACCTGACTGCGTGCTAACGTTCTGGTCGCACACGTTCTCGATTTATGACAAAAACAGTCCCACACTTTGTAACATGTGTTTTTTCCTTGCCACTGTTGGAGTGCGAATAATCACAGTCCGTACCCATTTCAGCGATTGTTTTACACAATCAATACGAAACAGGCATCTATAGCGTATTTTTTGGCGTAGAATACGGCATTTTACCCCCTAAAGAAATACTTAAGCCTTTGAAACCATGGCTAATCTTGCTTATTTTTTAATCATATCGTTCCACCCTCAAATCCGCGTGATGATCTTAATCAAACAAGCGTAAAATCATTGGACGCTCATAGTTGCGCTACGTAATATAAAGCTCGTCTTTTTTCACGGATTAGATTCAAGCTTATGTCAGAGTCGCCTCTTTCTTTTACCCATTACCGACCGACTACTTTTGGCCGTTGCGACACACCACAAAACACCTCAGCGCGTTTAGAATCGGCCGACCTTGTTGAAGAAGTTCCTTTGGCCATTAGCATTAACGACATTGCATACGCCGTCATGATGGTCACACCTGTGCATTTAGACGCATTTGTCATCGGCTTTTCTCGCAGTGAAGGCATCATTGAGCACCTCAATGAAATACGAGACATCGAAACACAACACACCCAAACATCACCAAACATTGACAGCATCGCGATCAACCTAGAACTAAGCCCGCGTCGCCTCGCTCAATTTAAACAAAAAAAGCAAACACACCTTGGCGCAACCGGATGTGGCTTATGTGGCATAGAGTCTTTGGCCCAAGCGATTCCGATACTGCCGACACTGCCGCCAAGCCACTCCGTTCAAGAAACCACCTTGCTCTCATTACGACCGCGCTTAGCGGCACACCAAATACTGGGTAACAAAACCGGTGCGGTTCATGCGGCATTGCTATTATCGCCAGAAGGAGAACCTATGATGTGCATGGAAGACATCGGACGACACAATGCACTGGATAAAGTCATTGGTTATGCCCTTCAGCACGATATAAACTTACACAACCACAGCGTATTAATGACAAGCCGATGCAGCACAGAGCTGGTTCAGAAAGCCGTTCGTGTCGGGCTTTCCAGACTGATACACTTAGCGTCACCTAGTACGCTTGCCGTGAAGCTCGCTCAACATTACGGACTGACACTGATACATTTACCAAAGCAGGATGCGCCTCGAGTATTCGCTTCTTCATTCAAGTTAGAGGGAACAGACGATGAGTAAAAAAACCGATTTTTACACGCCATACAAAGGACCGGCTGGCGGATGGGGAGCCTTACAAAGCACAACCAAACATTGGCTACAAAGCGACAATGCCGTCCGAAACATCAACACCTTACTCAAAACCAACCAGCCACATGGCTTTGATTGCCCAGGTTGTGCTTGGGGTGAAAAACACGATCCGGCCAAAATACGCTTTTGTGAAAACGGTGCGAAAGCCGTTAACTGGGAAGCCACATCACGTAAAGTAGACGCCGCTTTTATGGCAGAGCACAGCGTAAGTTGGCTAAATACTCAGAGCGATTACTTCCTTGAATACCAAGGTCGGCTCACCGAACCCATGCGTTACAACCGAGAAACCGATCACTACGAAGCGATTTCTTGGGAGCAAGCTTATCAACACATTGCCGACACACTAAAAGCCCAATCAAATCCAGACAACGTCGCGTTTTACACGTCCGGTCGAGCCAGTAATGAAGCGGCGTTTCTTTATCAATTATTTGCTCGCGCTTATGGCACCAATAACTTTCCAGATTGTTCCAATATGTGTCACGAAGCCAGCGGTTATGCGCTCACCAGCAGCATCGGCATTGGCAAAGGCACGGTAGAAATTGACGATTTTGAACGCGCTGACGCGGTCTTTGTTTTCGGTCAAAATCCGGGAACAAACCATCCACGCATGTTAGAAACATTAAAAGAAGTCGTGCAACGTGGCGCGCACTTGTTCAGTTTCAATACCTTGCACGAACGTGGGTTAGAGCGCTTTCAAAACCCACAAAATCCCATTGAAATGCTCACCAACGGTTCAAAGCCCACCAACACCGGTTATTTTTGTCCAAAAATTGGCGGTGACATGGCCGTCGTTCGCGGTATGGTTAAAGTCCTCATCGATTTAGAAGCCGAGGCACAGAAAGAAGGGGACGCGGTTTTTGATCACGACTTTATTAATGAACACACTCAAGGTTTAGACGCCTATCTTGAGCAAGTAAAACAAACGCCATGGGCTGAAATTCTCCAACAGTCGGGCCTGACAAAAGAAGAAATCACCTACACTGCAACCGTGTATGCCAACGCCAACAGCGTGATTATTACCTGGGCAATGGGCATTACTCAGCATCATCATTCCGTGGCAACTATTCATGAAATGGTCAACCTAATGGCCTTGCGCGGCAATTTAGGCAAACCGGGCGCTGGCGTTTGTCCTGTTCGTGGTCACAGTAATGTTCAAGGCGATCGAACCATGGGCATTAATGAACGCCCTTCTCAGGCTTTTCTGGATGCTCTGGAAAAACGTTTTGATTTCACGCCACCACAAGAACACGGCTTAGCGGTTGTCGACACCATTCGCGCGATGCGCGATGGCAAAGTGGGTGTTTTTATCGCACTGGGTGGAAACTTCGCGGCGGCCACCCCAGACACTCAAGCCACAATGCACGCATTAACACAATGTCAGCTTACGGTTCAAATCAGCACGAAACTGAACCGCTCTCACCTTGTAACAGGTACAGAAGCCATCATCTTGCCTTGCCTTGGTCGAACCGACATTGACCATCAAGAAAAAGGCCAACAAAAAGTCACCGTGGAAGATTCGTTCAGTATGATTCACGCCTCTGGCGGCGTATTAGAACCCTTGAGTAAAGAACAAAAATCCGAGCCTGCTATCGTCGCAGGATTGGCCGCTGCAACGTTAGGGAACTTCCCAATCGATTGGATGGAAGCCGTTGGCGATTATGACATTATCCGTGAACACATCGCGGCCGTTGTGCCCGGCTTCAATGATTTCAACCAACGCATATTGCAAGACGGTGGCTTTTATCTCGGCAACAGCGCGAGAGAAAGACATTGGAAAACACCGGCAAACAAGGTGATTTTGCACACGCACATATTGCCTGAATCAATATTGCCAAAGCGTGCACAAGACTTGTTATCGGACAAAACTTTGATCATGCAAACCCTACGTTCACACGATCAATATAACACCACAATTTACGGTATGAACGATCGTTATCGTGGTATTAAAGGCGAACGTAAAGTAGTCTTTATCAACCCAGCAGACATACAACGTTTGGGGTTTGTAGAAGGTCAAAGCGTCACTCTACGCTCACTATGGGATGATGGCGTAGAACGCAAAGTTAGCGGTTTCAAGCTGGTTCCTTATAGCATTCCGGCGGGCAACATCGCGTCGTATTATCCAGAAACCAATCCTTTAGTACCTTTAGACAGCCATGGTGAGTTCAGCAACACACCCACGTCTAAAAGTATTGCCATCGAACTGGAAGCCTACGAAGAAGAAAGCAACGGCATCGCGGTTTCCTCGCTTTAACACAGAGCCACTGAGTCTGTTTTTCATTGCGATAAATAGACTCAGTGACGTAAGTCGTTAGTGTCATTTACTCTATAATTGAGACGCTCCTTAACGGCAAAGTTAATGTCTGCGAACTATTGAAATTAGCAAATAGTGTGGACGAATCAGGTTTGCTGTGCTTTTATTAAGCAAAAGAATAATAAAATATTCACCAGAGGACTCAATATGGAAAACGCATTCATCATCGATTTTTTTCATCTAACTGCGGTTGCCATTACTGTAATTTGCTTTTTGGTTATCAGTGGAAAGCGCGTCATTGAACTTTGCTCAGCAACAAACTCAAACAAATAACGCATAAAAAAAACCGAGCAAATGCTCGGTTCTATTCCTTTTATATTCTGCATTACCAATGTCTAAGCTTCTTGAGAATTCCGCATTTTCAACCTAATTTGATCTGGAATCCGTTCCGATGCAAGACTGCCAGATTCATTCACACACGCCCAGACTCGCTTCTCCCAACACTCAACCGCTAAGTCACCGTCGTTAAACAATCGATGACGAATGCTAAAACTCGCGCGCCCTACTTCTATTACTTCGCTTTTAATGACGACGTTATCACCATATTTAGACGGTTTAAAAAACTGAGAGCGTGTGTCCACCATGGGAAAGCCCACGCCTTTTAGTTCATCTCGAATATACCGAAGAGTGAAACCCATTGCTTCGAATAACGCCCCCGTTGAAACATCAAAGAAAGCGAAATACCGTGGGTAAAAAACAATGTCCGCAGGGTCACAATCGCCCCACTCAATTCTTTGATGCCGTTCGTTGCTAAACATACAAAAACCCTCCGTTATAACGCAATCACAGATTTCGCAATCGGTTCTTGATACAGCAACGCCACTTGGTCTTCTCGATGATCTTGCACCGCACGTTGGTTCAACGAGCCTTTATCGGTCACTTCATGATGATTAATGCTTGGCGGCGTTGCTTGCAATGCAATCCGCGACACCACCGTTGAACCGCCTGTGCTTTGTTGATTAAAATCGGCCAACTTCTGTCTGAACGCTTCTATCACCGCAGGGTGCTCGACCAGCGCTTCATTCGTGATATCAAGATCATGAGGCAAAATGGCTCGGCAATGCGCCCAATCAGGAAACACCATCGCCGTAATGTAGCCACGGTTCGTGCCACACAACACCGCGTCTTGTACGAAAGGCGCAAACGCACTGATAAACTTCGCTCGCAAGGTCCCTGCGCTGACCCACGTACCACTGTCTAATTTAAAGTCTTCCGACACACGGCCATCAAAACGAAAGCCTCGCTGCGGTGCTTTTTCATCCAAATACGCAAACGCATCCCCAAGGCAATAATACCCCTCGTCATCAAACGCTTTTGCAGACAACTCTGGTTGTCGCCAATAACCCGGCATCACCGTGACGGCTTTGACTCGCGCTTCCAACTTGCCTTCGTTTGGCACCAGCTTGATGGACACACCTGGCGCTGGCACGCCAATCACTCCCGATGTGGATTCTTCCACCGACGCAAAAGTCGCCGACGGCGCGGTTTCAGTGCAACCAAGCCCCGTCAGCATGGGAATCTTCTTCCCCGTATATTGAATCGCCAACGCATCAAGATCATCCCAAATATGTTGCGCCAAGCCTGCCGCCGCAAAAAAGGTAAATTGCAAACGAGAGAAGAACTTCGTGGCCAACTCGTGATCCACTCTTAAACTCTTAACCAATAATTCAAACCCTTTTGGCACATTGAAATACACAGTAGGCGAAATTTCAGCAAGATTTTGCAGGGTTTTATCAAACAGTTTTTCAGTAGGTTTGCCATCGTCTAAATACAAGCTGCCGCCGTTGTACAACGCGATGCCAATATTATGATTACCACCAAAGGTATGGTTCCAAGGAAGCCAATCCACCATAATTGGTGGCTGATCTTTCAAAAACTGCATCACCTGATGAATCATCACTTGGTTCGCACAAATCATGCGCTGGGTGTTAATCACCCCTTTTGGCATGCCAGTGGTACCAGACGTGAACAGAATCTTAGCAACGGTATCACCGTCGACCTTGGCGTTTTCAATATCCACTTGTGTCGACATGGGGTGGTTTAAAGAGGATTGAAACGACATGGTTGGGTTGGAAATTATCTGCGGTGTCGTATCGCCTTTAATCACCACAACTGGAATGTCCGTATCATGACAAACGGCATTGATCGCCTTTTCATATGGCGCTAATTCGTCCACCACAATCAAGCCCGGCGTTAACACATCAAAGATGCCTTGCAGCTTGGCATAATCCGTCGCGATCAAAGAATAAGCAGGCGACAATGGCGAATGTGCAATGCCAACGTACATGCCAGCCAACGCCAACATAAGATGCTCAATACTGTTGCCGCAAAGAAACACAATAGGACGCTCCGCCGACACAGGCTGTGTCAAAAGCCAAGACGCAATGTGACGAACACGAACCACCGCGTCAGAATAGGTAATATTGTCCCATTCTCCGTTTGCATCACGCTGTGCGACAAACACACGCTCTGGCGCTTCTTTCGCCCAGTATTCCAGCCGGTCTGTCCAACAACGTGCAAAATCATCAAGCGGCTTCCGACTGTTTATAATCTGCACACCCGAGTCATGTTTTATTACTTCAATGGGATGAGCGACCACTTTTATAGGGTGAAATCCTGCGTTCATTTTCTACTCCTCAAACCGCCATAATTATTGTTGTGCGGTTAGTGTTGTGATTGTGGCCGATGGACAAACACCACCAGCGATATTATTTTTATTCTCACATTGAAATACTGCGCTGTATTTCATGACGTCTAGCCATTTCATGACGCCTAGCCATTTCATTCGGCGAATTTATTGCCTTTAAAAAACATATTCTTGTAAGCCTAACGATTTCGACTCCACTGTTTGCAAGGCCGCCTTTGCTGTAGGCAAACGAAAGGCACCATAAAACTGCACCATAGCAATCAGATTTTGATAATAACCGTCGTCAATGTCGTCGCCCGCCAGCACCACGGCGTTCATCAATTGCCAAGCACAACACAATGTTCCCATCGCGTCTAAAAACGGCACAGACACACCAAGCAAAGAATCTTCTTCTTGACCAAGTAGCGCCTTATCAAGCAAAGAACGAATTGTCACAACGACGAGGCGTATTTCCTCTGCGGTTTTTGACAAAGCAGAATTGGCTTCCACTTTCGCGGCTTGATCATCAATCTCACAGAGCAAGGCCTTCAGTGCCAACCCTTGATCACCACGGACTTTGCGCATGAGTAAATCCCGCGCCTGAATACCGGTTGTGCCTTCGTAAATCGTCGTGATTCGCGCGTCTCGCATAATCTGCGCAACGCCCGTTTCTTCAATAAAACCCATGCCGCCAAACACCTGCACCACTTGGCCAGCCATGACATTAGCACGCTCGGTCGAAAAGGCTTTAAAGATGGGAGTAAGTAAGGCTATCCTAGCTTGCAGCGCGTTATCGTTTGTTGTGTCAGCACGGTCAATTTGCGCCGCAATTTGATAACCTAACGAGCGCAATGCAAAGGTCTCCGAGCGCATGTCCAATAGCATTCGCTTAACATCTGGGTGCTCAATTATCGCGACACGCTCGCCTTTTCCATTCGAGCCTTGCGTGCGCTCTTTGGCGTACTCCAATGCTGATTGATAACCCAACTCGCCAAGCGCCACGCCTTGTAATCCACAACTTAAACGCGCTTCGTTCATCAAAACGAACATGGCCATCAGACCTTGATTTCGTTCGCCGATCAATTCCCCAATACAAGCATCTTGTTCACCATAACTGATTGAACACGTTGGGCTGCCGTGCAGGCCCATTTTGTGCTCGATGCCCGTACAACGCACATCGTTAAACTTGCCCATTGAACCGTCTGGGTTCACACGATATTTCGGCACAATAAACAACGAAATACCGCGACTGCCTGCGGGCGCATCGGGCGTTCTTGCCAATACTAGATGAGCAATATTCTCGGTCAGGTCATGATCGCCATAAGTAATGAAAATCTTCTGGCCTTTGATCTGATAAGTCCCGTCGTCTTGAGGAATTGCCTTGGTCGTTAACGCCCCCAAATCCGATCCTGCGCTGGGTTCGGTCAGCGCCATCGCCACCGTCCATTCACCGGAAACGATATTAGGTAAATAACGAGCCTGTAGAGATTCACTCGCAAATTTCAAGAGAATCTCCGAGCCACCTTGAGCCAGCGCCTGAAACATGACAAACGCCAAATTGGCCGACTGCCACATTTCATTCACCGGCTGCGCAATGTATTTCGGCAAACCTTGTCCACCAAACGCCTCTGGCAACGCCAAACCAATCCACCCCGATGCGGCAAATTGCTGATACGCACTTTTCCAGCCAGCGGGCGTGATCACTTTTGTCTTTTGATCATCGTCTTTTTGAGCATTGCCCTCTTCGAATCGACAGCCTTGAACATCACCCACTTGGTTTAACGGCGCCAGCACACCAGAAGCAAACTTCGCCGCTTCTTCCATCACCGCATTCGCCAGCTCAAGATCAAAGTCGTCAAACGGCGCCAACGTGTCGAGTCCTTGCTGCTTATACGCTTGTGCCACCAGCCGTTGCATGTCTTGGTAAGGCGCTTGGTACGTCATCATAAAATCCCTTACTTCGCCGCCATTCGAATGGCGCCATCCAGACGAATGACTTCGCCGTTCAACATGCTGTTTTCCATAATGTGCTGAGCCAGTGCAGCGAATTCGTCTGGGTCACCAAGACGAGGTGGAAATGGCACGGATTCGCCCAAGGATTTTTGCACTTCTTCTGGCAACACATCCATCATCGGCGTTTTGAACAAACCCGGAGCAATGGTCATAACGCGAATACCAAAACGCGCCAATTCCCGAGCGATGGGTAACGTCATCGCCACCACACCGCCTTTTGATGCTGAATACCCAGCTTGACCGATTTGACCATCAAACGCCGCCGCAGACGCTGTATTAATAATCACGCCGCGTTCAAGGTTTGCTTCTTGCTCATTGTTTTGCATTTGATCCGCGACAAGGCGAAGCATGTTAAACGTGCCAACTAAATTGACCGAGATCGCTCGCTGAAAAGACGCCAACCGATGCGGTCCTTCACGTCCGACAACACGTTCTGCGCCCGGAATGCCGGCGCAGTTGATCAATCCGCTAATCGCACCAAACGTTTCAACCGCTTTGTTTACGGAATGTTGCGCCGATTCTTCACTGACAATGTCTGTCACGCACGCCAAGGCGCGATCGCCTAATTCAGCTTGAACGCGCTCTAATCCTTTTTCATTCACATCGGCCAATGTGACCTTGGCACCTAAACCATGTAAACGTCGCGCAACCGCTTCACCAATGCCAGACGCGGCACCGGTGACAATAAAATGTTTGTCTTGGATTTGCATATCAACCACTCCTATTCAGGCACAGAATTAAGATTTTTTACGGTTAAGAAACGCGTCAATACGCGCTTTGACTTCTTCGCTGGTTTGCGTGATGCCGCAAATTAATGACTCTGTGTACATGCCTTCTTGTGCCGACATATTGCTGATACGACTCAGCCCTGTGGTCATCGCCCAGTTAGAGTATTTGGAGTTTTTGCCAATGCCCTCAGCCAACTCAAAGGCTTTTGCCAAGGCGTCACCATTACCAACCACATAATGCGCCAGCCCAATGCGCAAACCTTCTTCGGCATTCACATCTCGACCTGTTAGCATCATTTCCGTCATGCGGCTTACACCAATCACGTTCGACACATTCACCGACGCACCGCCACCCACAAAAATACCGTGTTTGCCTTCCGGTAAGCGGTAATACGTACCTTCTTCCGTAACACGAACATGAGCACAAATCGCCAGCTCTAAACCGCCACCAATCACCGCGCCATGCATGGCGGCCACCACGGGAATACCCGACTCACGAATATGACCAAAAACGCGATGCCACATTTGAGAATGCTTCACCACTTGAAACGGTTCACGGGCTTTGTGCTCGCGTAAATCCAAACCGGAACAGAACTCAGGGCCAGCGCCAGAAAGAACAATGACATTCACGTCATCGGTTAAATTTAAAAAGACATGCTCGATCTCAAGACACAAACTGTCATTGATGGCATTTTTCTTTTCTGGGCGATTCAGTTGCAAATGCGCCACACCATTTTCTACGGAATAATGAATAAATTGATACGTCATCTTGGGTTACCTTTAAAAATTTTATTGAGCCTTTACACAACGCGACGAGTAAATACGCGGCTTACGAGAAAATACACGGCTTACGAGCGATGCTAAACACCCTACTTATCGACCTGAAACCTTGATCACCACGGCCATGCCAGTGTCACCTGCCGCACACCCTGTAAACAGGCCGTAACCACCGCCAGTTAATGCCAGCTCTTCAATCAGTTCAATGATCGCTCGCAAACCGGTTGGTCCTTGCGGATGGCCCCAAATAAGCGAACAGCCATAATTGTTCATTGTCATCACATCGACGTTCATCGCTTTTGCAAATGCCACGTCATTGACAGCAAAGGGGTTGTGGGTTTTGATCGCTTTGATCTGTTTAATGTCCACGCCTGCGACGGCAAGTGCACGCTTTGCAGCCTCAATCGGCGCGGCTGGCATGTAGGCTAAATCGTCTCTGGCTTGACCAAAACCCAGCACTTCAATTTTGATTTCAGGTTTGCTCGTCAACGAAGCAACGTCTTCAGAGCGGCAAAGCACCACTGACGCATTGCCGTCCGCAGGGTGCGTTTGATTGCCAAAAGTAATAACACCACCTTCTTGAATCGGTTTTAATTTCGCCAAGCCTTCCGGCGTCGTGGCAAACACCCCTTCGTCGCCGGTAATAACCGTGTCTACTTTTTTGAAGTTCGCCGTTGGCACAGACAAGGGCAAGGTCATGAAACGTTTTTGGAAAGCTTGATCGTCTTTTAAGGCGTCTTGATATTGCTCGTAACGTCGATACGTTACGGTGTCTAGTTCTTCACGGGTGATGTTAAAACGCTTCGCTACGTTTTCACCAGTTTGCATCATCGAATGACCGCCAATGCAGTCGTTCATCATGTTATATGTGACTTGGTCTTCTGACGAACCCGCTGGCCCTTTGGCATTCGGATAATATATGTGCGGCCCGTTAGAGCAACGATCGGCCGTCATCAAGAACGACACATTCGCCATACCACAAACAATTTCCGACGCGGCGGCAAACAAACCCCGCGCGCTCGTCGCACAGACTTGGTTGACCGCATGACCGGCAGTATTCACCGCACCAATCTCATATAAAGGCCAAGGCGCCCCGTTGAATGACTGATACTGGTTGATCGTCATGCCCAACACGCCGGAATCAAACACAAGCGGGTCAATATTACGCTTCGCCAATTCGTCTTTTGCCACATGCGCTGCGAACTTCATCGAATGCAAATGCTGTAACGAGCCCTGCCATTTGGTAAACGGCGTACTCCAATAAGCACCGTAAGGGATTTCGACATTCTTAATAGACATAGCCTTTCCTCTTTCTTTTATTCTTATTTTTTATTGCTGATCGGCCGATGCCATGATGTCGCCTAAACCGCCCCACTGCTCCGCAAAAATAGCGGTGGGCATGGTTTTAAGGTCATCGGCTATCATCGGGCGAAACGCCATCGCGCTCAGCACGTCTTTTTCCAAATCCAAACCCGGTGCGATTTCGGTGAGCACCATGCCTTCAGGACGCAGTTCCAACACGCAGCGCTCCGTAATAAACAGCACAGGTTTCTTATTTTTTCGCGCCAAATCCCCACTGAAAGTAATGTGGTCAACGGTGTTAACAAACTTTTGCACCTTGCCTTCTTGCAGCACAGAGACCTTGCCATTGTCATACGTCAATTTCGCGCCGTTCACCAAGGTGCCACAAAAAACGACTTTCTTCGCGCTCTGGGAAATATTAATAAAACCACCCGGCCCGACCACTTTCGGACCAAATTTGCTGACGTTTAAATTGCCTTTAATATCGGCTTGCGCCAACCCCAAAAAGGCAATATCCAAACCGCCGCCGTCGTAAAAATCGAATTGCGCTTCATGCTCAATAATCGCATCGGCATTCCACGCAGCGCCAAAGTCACCACCCGAAGCAGGAATGCCGCCGTATGTACCCAGCTCGGTGGTTAAGGTAAACAAGTGCGAGACTTTTTCTTCCGCCGCGATGGCCGCCACGCCATCTGGCATGCCGATTCCTAGATTCACCATGACATTGGCTTTTAGCTCCATCGCCGCGCGACGCGCAATCACTTTTCGATCGCTAAAAGGCATAGGAGGAAGCGCACTTAATGGCACCCTTGAATTGCCTGCTAATCCGGGGTTGTAAGTCGTCGTGATGGTTTGTTTGTGATCTTCCGCGGGCGCAACAGTGATGTAGTCGACCAAAACGCCGGGGACTTTGACGTCTTTAGGATGAATAGAATGACGTTCGGCGAGGTACTTCACCTGAGCGATGACAATACCACCGCTGTTTTTGGCCGCCTGCGCCATAGGAAGAATTTCGGCCAACATGGCTTCTTCTTCGACAGACAAGTTACCGTCTTCATCGGCAGTAGTTGCACGAATCACCACGACATTGAGAGGAAACTTTTTATACAGCAGCCACTCTTCATCCTCGATATCGATGCGTTTAACGAGGTCTTGCGTGGTGATGGAAGTGACTTTACCGCCACTAACGAGAGGATCGACATACGTTCCCATGCCGATTTTAGTGATTACGCCAGGTTTGTTTCCTGCAATCTGACGCCACATAGTGGTCAAAACGCCTTGAGGGAGCAAATAGGCTTCAATGGCGTCGTCAGTGATCATTTGCGCCATTTTAGGCGCTTGTCCAGTATGACCAGAGATAAGGCGCTTAACGAGATTAGGATACGCCATGTGCGACATGCCTGCGTCTTTTCCGTCACCGCAGCCACAATCATGGATCAAGGTTAACTGTTGCGGATGCCCTGTGCTGAGAAATCGCTGCTCGACGGCTTTGGCCACCGCTTCGGCAAAAAAAGACATGCCAACGGTTGACCATGCAACAGAGTCGCCATCTTTTATAAGACCCGCTGCGTGCTCCAAAGAAATAACCTTACTCATTTTATGCCCTCACATGTCTATTTTTATTGGTTTGTTTTGGGGTATAGAATTTATGTTGTACACCACAACTATTTTTATATCAAACGTTTTATGAAGGCTTGCTTTTTTTGAATATGCAGAGCAAAAATTTTATAAATAAGATTGTTGAAAAGCTAAACTATCTGTGTCACAAATAGATTTATCGGCTCTGAAAATAACAAAAATACACTGTTTTTTCTCAGTCCCTTTACCTTTAATAATGGATTAACCTTGGTGAATTAGCGTTCGGATTAAAACACTTAATAACAAAAACAATTAAGGTGATTAAAATGAAGAAGATAAAACTACAGGGCCTAGCTCTTGTCGCAGGCTCAATGCTGTCAATCAATGCCCTATCAGCCGAGGCTGAATACACATTAAAGCTGCATCATATGCTTCCGCCAATGTCGATGGCACATTCTCAGTTTCTTGTACCTTGGGCAGAAAAAGTCGAAACAGAATCGAATGGTCGAATCAAAATAGACATTTACCCAGCCATGCAATTGGGCGGAAAGCCGCCTCAGTTATTTGATCAAACTCGCAAAGGCATTGTGGACTTGTCTTGGACAGTGGCTGGCTACACACCTGGACGTTTTCCCAAAATGACGTCGTTTGAACTGCCTTTCATTCCAGGTTCAGCAAAAGCAACCAGCATGGCGCTGCAAGATTACTCAGAAACTGAAATGCAAGATGAAATGAAAGATGTCCACGTCATCGCATTGCACACACACACTCCCGGCTCTTTTCACTCACGAGACAAGGCCATTAAAAAACTAGAAGACTTGGAAGGCATGAAGGTTCGCGCCCCCAACAAAGTCATGTCAGAAGCCTTTAAAAGTGTGGGCGCTAATACCGTCTTTTTGCCGGTTACAGAAATGCCAAGTGCTCTATCAAAAGGCGTTATTGATGTAGCGGTATTGCCTTTCGAAGTGGTATTGCCAATGAAAATATACGAGTTGGTAAAACACCACACAGAATTTAAAGGCGCAGGTCTTTATACAAACACATTCGTTTTTTCAATGAACAACAAAGTCTATGACAGCATGCCTGCCGACCTACAAAAAGTGATTGATAACAATTCGGGTGTTGCGTTAGCAGGGCACATCGGGGATTTGTTTGATAACTACGAAGTGTTTGCGCGTAAGTACGCAGTGGATCAAGGCAATAGCTTTGATTATATTGAAGGCGCAGAACACGCTCGCTGGGAAAAGGCCATGGCACCGATTACCAGCCAATGGGTTGAAGACATGAACGATGACGACTACGACGGACAGCGTTTGTTAGACAAAACCAAAGCACTTATCAAAAAATACGAAGCACTTTAAGCCACGTTGTTGGATGATTTTAAATGACAGTATTTTCTGCCGATATACAGCGATCCTTTCTGGGTCGCTTATCAAATATTTTTGCACTCACGGGCGGCTTTGTCATGCTTGGCATAGCCGCCGTCACCGTTGCGAGCATAATAGGTCGAACCACCATTGGACAATCAATTGAGGGTGATTATGAAATCACTGAAATGGGTCTGGCCATGGCGGTGTTTCTCTTTTTGCCCGTATGTTATGTGCGTAATGGTCACGTGATTGTTGACCTCTTTACCGCACATTGTAAAAAAAGCACGTTACAAACATTGGATATCACGGCGGACATCGTGTTTACCGTAACCGCGTTTGTCTTTGCCTATCAAATGAGCCTTAGTGGGCTTGAGGCAAAAGACTACCTTGAACAAAGCATGCTGCTTGAACTTCCTACTTGGTGGACATTCATTGTCGGCGTCACGTCCATGACGCTGTGTGGACTATGTGGCCTTTACAAACTGTTTGCCGCGTTTCTAGGAGGTGCGAATGAGTAATATTGAGCTGGCATTTTTAATGATGGCTGCGTTGCTTGTTTTAATGAGCATTCGTATTCCAATCGCGTTGGCCATGTTAGCGTGTGGCGCGGCGGGCTACTCCATGATTGGCGGCGTACCGGCGTTATTAGAATATTTAGGAACCGCACCCGTCTCTAAATTTTCCACTTATGACTTATCCGTTGTCCCTTTATTTCTTTTAATGGGCGAGCTTGCGACACGATCTGGTATTACGGCCGAGTTATTTAAAACCTGCAATACGTGGATTGGACGTCAACGCGGCGGTATTGCTATGGCGGCCGTAGCGGGTTGCGCGGCATTCGGGGCGATTTGTGGCTCATCCTTGGCAACCGCGTCCACAATGGGAAAAGTCGCGTTACCTGAAATGAAACGCCTTAACTATTCTGGTAGTTTGGCGGCGGGCGCGTTAGCCGCTGGTGGCACATTGGGCATTTTGATTCCTCCTTCCATGGTGCTGATCATTTTTGCGGTTCTGACCGAACAAAATATTTCCAAAATGTTCATTGCGGCCTTTATTCCTGGCTTTCTCGCCGCGGGCGGTTACATTCTTGCTATCGCAATTTACGTAAGGATTTACCCAAATGCGGGACCACGTGGAGAAAAAACCACGCTGGCACAGAAAATAAAATCGACGAAAGACGTATGGCATATTACGACGATCTTTTTAATCGTATTAGGCGGCATTTACATGGGGATTTTCACCCCAACAGAAGCGGCATCTGTCGGTGTTATTTTGACCGCCATTCTAGCCGTGACTCATGGAAAAATGCGTCTTGATGGTCTATTGGTTTGTCTGATGCGTACGGCGGTATCTGCTGCGATGATCTTTTTCATCGTGCTAGGTGCGGATTTATTCAGTGTGTTTATCGCGCTTTCTAGGTTACCTGATCTAGGTGTTGAGCTTATTCAGAACTCTGGCCTGTCGGCCTACACTATTCTAGTGTTGATGCTATTAACCTATTTAGTGATGGGGTGTTTCTTAGACAGCTTGGCGATGATTTTGCTCACCATTCCGATTTACTTCCCAATGATTATGGCCATGGATTTTGGCATTCCAACGGCAGATGTCGGTATTTGGTTTGGCATATTGGCACTGATCGTCGTCGAAGTCGGACTCATCACACCACCCGTGGGCATGAACGTTTTTATCATTAAATCCTTTGATGATAGCCTTAAATTAAAAGAGTGTTTTAAGGGGGTCATTCCATTTTTACTGTCTGACTTTGTGCGCGTTGCGTTACTAATAATCTTCCCTAGCATCACGCTTGGGTTAGTTCACTTGATCGGATAATTCATAAAAAAACGGCGTTGAAATTGAATCAACGCCGTTTTTTATGATCCATGTTTTGCATTACACCGAAATAGTGTTTTTATATTACAATGCCCAATTATTTAATAAGAAATGAGATCTAAATGGCTGACGATACAAAAAAAACAGACCCATCCGTGGATTTTGGCATACTCAATAGCCTAATGGGTTATCGCTTACGCCGTGCTCAAATGAATTTTTTCAGCAAATTTTCCGATTTGTGTTCAGACTTGGGCATCAGTCCAGGCTTATTTGCCATCATTGCCATTGTTGAACGAAACCCAGGACTAACCCAAACCGCAGTGGCTCAAGCGCTGGGGAATGACCGTTCCGCCATGGTCGCTGCAGTCGATAAGTTAGAGCAGATGGATATTATTGAAAGACGTCCTGCTAAAAACGATCGTCGCTCTTATGCGTTGTTTATGACCAAACACGGGCAAACATTTTTTAAGACATTATCAACACGCGTGATGGAACATGAACAAAGTATGGCGGCGCGCTTAAAAGATGACAAAGAACTTGATTGGCTACTGAAAACGCTCGACATCCTATCGAAGAACTAACGCTGAGTAATGGCTGACCGTAAAAAGTCAGCCATTACTCTTAACATTTAGTTCGTAAACTGATTCGCAAATTGTCCAACCGCACCCACAACACGCTTAGCACCGTCTTGAATTTCAACAATCACTTCACCTGCTTCATTCGATAACGCCAAACCTTGCTCTGCTTGTTCTTTGCCTTTATTAATCAAAGCCACCGCTTTTTCAGCAAGTAACTGATTCTGTTCAACCACGCCAACGATTTCTTCTGTTGCCGAACTTGTTCTTGATGCAAGCTGACGAACTTCGTCCGCAACTACCGCAAAGCCGCGACCTTGTTCGCCAGCTCTCGCCGCTTCGATCGCTGCATTTAGAGCTAAGAGGTTTGTTTGGTCTGCGATGCCTCGGATACTCTGGATAATCGAACCCACTAACTGCGATTGTTTATCTAGCTCAGAAATGCCTTCTGCCGCTTCGGCCATTTGGTCCGATAGCTGGTGCATCACTTTCACCGTGTCTTTAACCACTTGGCTGCCTTTTTTAGCGCTTTCATCAGTTTGCTTAGACGTACTAAACGCAATATCCGCGGCTTCGGACACGGCGATTTCACGATTAACCTGATCGGTAATCACCGTTGCAAATTTAACCACTTTATAAAGGCGACCATGAATATCAGAAATTGGGTTATAAGACGCTTCTAACCAGACAGTGTTGCCTCGGCTATCAATACGTTTAAAACGCTCGGCAAAGAAAATGCCCTTATTTAACTTACCCCAAAACTCCGTATATTCGGCAGACTTAGATTCTTCTTCAGTACAAAACATTTTATGATGTTTGCCCTTAATCTGCGCCATTTCATACCCCATCCCTTTTAGGAAAAGGTCATTTGCTTTCAGAATATGGCCCGTCATATCAAATTCAATGACCGCGGTAGAACGCTGAAGTGCGGCTATAATATTTTCATCTTCTCGAGATTTAACAATCGTTCGAGTTAAGTCGTTACAATGTAAGGTGAGTATTTTTGTTGTGCCGTCGCCATCCACCATGGGTTGAAAAATGGCTCGAAGCCACACTTCTTCTTTGTTGTTTTTTTCAATTTCCAAGGCACCAACCCAGTGTTCCCCTTCTTTTATAGCATTCATCAAGGCTTTATAATGCACTGTGTTACGAGCGTAGCTTGGCGCTAATTCAGAAATCTTTTTGCCTACGATGTGTTCTTTAGCAATGCCTAATTCATCCGCGAATTTTTTGTTTACCGTGGTTACAATGCCGTCTGGCGTTGCCATGATAACCAGCATTTCTTGCTCTAAACTTTCTTTGACTTGATTAAGCGAAAACAGCTCTTCCTTCAAAGTCTTAAGTTCATTCTTCAAACTATTATTAAACATTCCTTTCCCCTCACATACCAAATCAATAAAAAATCAAAACAACAAAGTCCGTAAACTAAAATCTAAAAAACACTCTGTAGACATTTTCTATAACCAGAATTTTTCATTAAAGCATCTGTAATATAGCGTAGTTCAGATTGCTAAAAAATCACGTAAAACCATTCACTTCGCTCACAATGGTATCGAGTACTTGATGTAATTGTGAGCGAAGATCAGACACTTGAATAGAAGAAAAACAAACCTCTAATTCGTCTTTATCTTCCGTCGCTTTTAAAACCTGCTCAAAATGTGACAGCTGACTCGAAAGTTGCAACAAGCCCATCGTCAAAGCAGATCCCTTTAATGAATGAATATATTCTCGCGTGCGAACTGGATCACGCTCCTTCACGCCTTGTTGAATTTTTTCTAATAAATCGTTGGATTCAATGACAAAGCTTTCCACAACGCTTTTGAATAAATCCGCACTGCCACCGAAGCGATTTAAAACAGATTCAATATCTTCGTATTCCTTCGATGCATTATCTTCTTTTTCTATTATGGTCTCAGCTTCAATATTCACATTTAATAACGGCTTTTTATCGACGTAGCGCAAAATACACGCAATCATCAAATCAACATCTAATGGCTTACCAAGATGATCATTCATTCCCGCATCAAGACACGCTCGACGATCAGATTCAGACACATTCGCAGTCATCGCAACAATGGGCAATGACGCAAACAACGTATTTTGACGAATCAACCTCGTGGCTTCCAACCCATCCACACCTGGCATTTGCATGTCCATAAGGACAAGGTCAAAAAAATCTGCGTCTTGTTCTAATACTGTTTCAACACCTTCTCGCCCACCTTCTGCCACGGTAACAATCGCGCCTTCGGCAGCCAGCAACTCTGTTGCTACTTGTCGGTTAAAGGCATTGTCTTCCACTAATAAAAGTTTAATACCCTCCAAATGCCCTTTGGTTTGAATATCTTGTTTCTCCGTACGGCTTTTTATTGCTGTACGATTGCCCGATAACGCTTTGATAATCGTTTCAGATAACTGACTTTGTGTCGTGGGCTTTATCAAATAATCCGTCGCCAAATCAATGGAGCGTTCAAGCGTTTCATTCGACATGTTGGCCAGTAAAATAATTTTTGGTTGACGAGATACTAGGTCAAATTGTCCTCGCATTTTTAACAAACTGTCACGTCCAACAAAGTCTGACGTTTTCACATCTAGCAGCACAATATCAAACGGATTGTTACATTGAATGGCCTCATTTACCCAATGAATTACCGCTTCAATCGTGTCGGCTTGCTCATGAGACCAACCTAGATTATTCGCCATGCGCGTTAATATGGTTTGCGAGGCAATGTTATTGTCTACGATAAGAATACGTACGGGTGCACTTTTTTGAATCATCATTAAGCTTGAGTCTGGAGAGTCTGCAATAGGCAGGTCAATGGTGAAATAGAAAAGACTGCCTTCACCTAACGTACTCTTCACACTTAATGTTCCACCCATTAATTCGACAAAACGACGGCAAATTACCAAGCCCAAACCTGAGCCTCCAAAACGTCGAGTGGTTGAAGATTCCGCCTGAGAAAACACTTCAAAGATGGACTCTATTTTATCGTCTGAGATACCAATTCCTGTATCTTTAACTGAAACCGTCAGTCGTGACACACCTTCCGCTGCATTCGTATGTTTAATTTCTAAAGTGACACTGCCTTCTAAGGTGAATTTAATCGCGTTACTTAATAGATTGATGAGAACTTGTAACAAACGCAGTTTGTCGCCCACAAGAGAGGGAGGTATGTCTTTATCTATATCAAAAATAAGCTCAACATTGTCTTTTAACGTACCACCAGACAACACCGTAGATAACTCATAAAGTAATTTTTCGACATCAAAAGGAACGCTTTCCAGTTCTAATTTTCCAGCGTCTACTTTGGAAAAGTCCAACACATCATTAATCAAACCCAGTAATGATTTCGCTGAAATATGGGCCTTGGAAATATAATCTTCTTGCTGATGCGTTAAAGAGGTTCGTTTTACTAACTGCAACATACCTAAAATGGCGTTCATGGGCGTGCGAATTTCGTGGCTCATATTCGCTAGGAAGCTGGATTTGGCTGCGCTGGCCGCATCCGCTTCATTTTTTGCGTTGCGCAGGCGAGTTTCAAGCTCTCTTTCCGATGTAATATCTTGATTCACACCAATAACATTGATGGTGTTTCCGTTGTTGGTTTTATCGACATAAGCATCTGACTTGATATAACGAACACTGCCATCGGGTAAGACAATCCGAAAATCAATACTGTATGTCCCTTCAGTCGCGAGTATTTCCTGTAAAAAAGTCGATGTCCACACTCTATCTTCTGGGTGAACTTTTTCCAGCCATGTGTCAAAAACCACAGGCGTTTCATCATTTTTTAGACGTGGTAGTTGGTAGATATCAAACATAATATCATTCCATTCCAGTACTCCCAGTTCAACATCCCAACGCCACACACCAAGACGTGCCGCCTCTGTCGCTACCAACAACTGATCACGAGCCGACACCAACGCCAACTGGCTTTCTTTCTGTTCGGTAATGTCCATTGCCATGCCCAAAAAACCGACAATTTGATTGTCTGCGTTTTTCATTGGTGTGATCACCAAAGACACGGGTTTTCTATTCCCAAATTTATCAATATAGGTCCATTCATTTCTATCATAATCATCGTGGAATGCTTTAAATATCAGCACATCCATTAAGTCTGAAACATAGGTTCCGCTTGTTTCAAGAATCGCCTTCTGCGCTTGCTCGATTTCATTATGATCATGGAAGTCTAAGGACGTCATTTTATTGACCGCTTCCTCAGCGGAATACCCCAACATTCTTTGCGCACCGCTGTTAAAAAGATTAATCACCCCTTTCTTATCCGTCGCTATGATTGAGATTTCAGAAGAGGCGTTCAATACATCGTTCAACAGCAAATTGATTTCTTGTAATTCTAAGGTCCGCGCCTTTACCTGACTTTCTAAATTGGTGTTTAAATCACGAATTTTGGCTTCTGCTTTTTTACGCTCGGAAATATCTCGGACACTGTTCGATACCCCAACCACAATATGGTTAGAATCAAATATGGGCGACACCGTCAATGCCACAGGAACATCAGAACCGGACTTCGTCTTTCTTCGCGTTTCCACCAAAAACGACTCTTTGCTTTCAATAACCGATGAAAGAATCAGTTTGTCTTCGTATTGCAGATCCGTCGGTACCAACAACTCAAGAGACGATTTCCCCATAACTTCTTCTTGTGTATAACCAAAAATCTGCTCTGCTCCCTTATTCCAGCTGACTATTTCATTGCTTAAACTTTTACTGATAATGCCATCTGCTGAGCTTTCCACTATCGCCGCAATGCGTGATTTATGCGCGACATTAGCCCGTACCATCGCCACCAGCAGAGCAACAAGGGCGCTTATAAAGCCCCCAATGACCAAAACAGAGAAAGGGTTGGGCAAATGTAAATCAGCAATAAAAGCCGAAGAAACGCTAAAACAGCTTTCCCATTGTCGACCGTAGATGGATTGTGATTGGAATACTTTATGTCGGTCATCTTTTAAATCACCGCTGTCGTAAAAACGCACTTTGTTATCTACATCTGTGATATCAAAGAGTTCGTAATGCACTTTCTCCAAATCAATTTGAAGATCTTTTAAAACATCTTCAATGATCAAAGGCGCATAGCTCCAACCAAAGCCTTTTTCTTTTCGTTCCTCTAATGTGCTGGGGACTTTTCCCCCTCGATAAATCGGCATGAGAATCAACACAGACTGCTGTGCCTTTCCTGACGCTTGCACTAAGGTAATCGGCCCTGTCATTCTGACACCACCACTGTAAAGCGCCGAACTGGCGGCTTCGCGGCGATTTTTTTCAGACGCAATGTCCAATCCTATTGCTGGCAAGTTTCTTTCAACGGGCTCCACAAATTGAATAATGAATCGATCACCAAAATTAGAAGTGAGTTCTTTGATTTGAAAATCTGGCCAGCCATGTTGACGCGCAGATTGAATAAAATGATCGACCTTGTTTTGAGAAACACGACGAATAAACCCAAAGCCCAGCGCACCGGGAAACTCTGTTTCTAAATCACGTGTCAGACTGTACTGGTGGAACATGTCTTGGGTGATTTCATTTTCACCCGCCGTTAATAAAACGCCTCGGGCACCGCGAAGTCCATATTGATAGATTTGGATGCGATACAACACTTCTTCCATGACATGATGTGAAGATTGGAAAATGGCGTCTGCGATTCTTTCTTTATTGCTGTCCTGAACTCGATACGTCACAGCCAACGTGACTAACATACCAAACAGCAATACTAAGATCACATAGCGGTTATAAAAATTATCGAAGGATATTTTCTTCACTTTTGCCTCCTGGCAAATGTCGATCCCAATACCGAATTCATAAATGTCTTAAAACTGCCTATCAGATTGATTTTGTTGTAATTGTAGTCTAATTCATGGTCTTTGATAAAATATCCAATCTCGAAAATCACACAAAGCTACAATTTATTACGCAACCTAACCCAGTTTTATAAACAGACGAAATGAACCGCATGATTTTTTCTCAAACTTCCTTTGCCTTAAATCAATTTCCACCATACAAACCAAGCAATAACGTGTGTTTTACGCTATAAATACACTTACATTTCCCACACAAAACGACAGGATTACATGTTATGAAAGTGGCCGTTTTCTCATGCAAACCCTACGACAAAAGAACACTAAGCTCACACTCAGACAACACCTCGCTGTCCATGACCTACTTTGAAAGTCGTCTAAGCATGGAAACTATCAGTCTAGTCAAAGGTTTTGATGCCGTCTCTTGTTTTGTAAACGATGATGTAAATGCCGATGTCATCCATCTTTTAAAGCAACAAGGTGTGAGCACCATCGCTTTGCGTTGCGCTGGGTTTAACAATGTGGATTTAGACGCTGCAAAAGCAGAAGGCATTAAAATATTTCATGTTCCCGATTACAGCCCAACATCCGTCGCGGAACACGCTGTGGCGCTCATCATGACGTTGAACAGGAAAACGCATCGCGCTTATCACAGAGTAAAAGAAGGCAACTTTGCATTGGAAGGTTTACTCGGTTTTAACTTAGAAGGCAAAACGGTTGGCTGTATTGGAACAGGGCGAATTGGGGCGGCTTTTTGTCGAATCATGAAAGGCTTCGGCTGCCATGTTTTATGTTATGACCTTTATCCATCCCAAACCCTAATCGATCAAGGCTGCGAATATATTTCACTGGATGAGCTCTACCAAAAAAGCGATATCATCAGCTTGCATTGCCCGCTCAATGCATCAACTCATCATTTGATAAACACAGACAGCTTAGAAAAAATGAAAGACGGCGTGATGATCATCAACACCAGTCGTGGCGCATTGGTTCATGCTCAAAAAGCCATTGATGCACTCTATAGCGGAAAAATCGGTTATTTAGGGTTGGATGTTTACGAACAAGAAAATAAGATTTTCTTCGAAGATATGTCATCCCACATCATCCAAGACAGTGTCTTCCAGCTGATGCTCACCTTCCCCAACGTCGTCGTAACAGGCCACCAAGGCTACTTTACCGACGAAGCGTTAAACCACATTGCGGCAACCACTGTCGACAATTTACTGCACCATCAGAATGAAGAAAGTTACGCGAGACAGCTGGCGTAGAAATACCATTTCATCCCTTAAGACGAGTTTATTGCCCCAGCGAATGAGGTTTTAGACTCGTCTCACTTCTTGAAAAACCCTATCTAACAATCCACAAATGGTCACACTCATCGAGTATAATTTGTCCATATTTATAAAAGAGAAGGAATGCCAGCACATGAATCTCGACAAACCATCTCAAGACCAACTCATCAGCATTGTCCGTAGAGCAGGACAAGACATCGTCATGCCAAGCTTTCGTCAATTAAACTCAGGAGAGGTCGAAACAAAAAGCAGCCTAACCGACCTTGTCACCATTGCCGACAAAGCCAGCGAGGCCTTTATCACTGGCGAAATTCAGCGAGCGTTTCCAGACTGGGAGATCGTGGGAGAAGAAGCCGTCGCCGAAGACCCATCGACCACGGATAAAATCGCCACCGCACAAACATGTGTGATTATCGATCCGATCGATGGTACGTGGAACTTCGCACATGGCTTATCAGATTTTGGAATTATTCTTGCCGTTGTCGTCGAAGGCATTACTCGATTTGGTTTACTTTACGATCCCGTTAATGATGACTGGGTTTACGCCAATCTAGGTGAAGGCGCGTTTTTCCAGCGCACCGCCATGAACGAAAAAGGCCAACACCAAACACCAAACCAAGCGCCCTTGCCTCTGCACATCACCGCAGAACCAGAATTAGACAAGCTCACTGGCATCATGTCGGTAAACTCATACAAGGGGCAGAAAAAACAAGACTTTGCACTGAAAGCGTCTCGCTTTGTTCGCATCAACAACTTACCGTCTTGTCCTGCTTACCGACAAATTGCCCAAGGCCACTTCAACTTCAGCCTAACCTACAAACTGCTCCCGTGGGATCACGCCGCCGGCGTATTAGTTCACACCGAAGCGGGTGGAGTTTGTCGAACACTCGACGGCCAAGAATACAGCCCAACCATGCTAGACGGCGAAATGCTCGCCGCTCAGTCAGATCAACAATGGCAAGCGCTGGCGGATTGGTTTAAGGAGTAATGAACTTTAGCTCCTCCCCCTGCTAAGGGGGAGGCTGGGAGGGGGTCAGCTCTGCAACCCATTTAACCCCACCCTAACCCTCCCCTTCAAAGACACAAGGGGAGGGAACAAAACAATCACCTCCAGAAAAACAAACCAGCCTACTCCTCCCCCTGCTAAGGGGGAGGCTGGGAGGGGGTTAGCTCTTCTCTGTCTTTTTACTTTTTCTTGCTAACCTTCTTCGCGGCTTTGGCAAGGACTTCACTTTCCGCACGAGCGGCAGCGATGCGTTTGAATAGTTCATCAGGGTAATTTTTCTGGTCGCTTGAGCAATGGAGAAAAGAAAATCGTTATGACCTTGTAGAAAAGCAAAGTTAGATTGAGTGGTGGTCATTGCGTTCTAAAGTCCTTTTTCCGCTGAATGTCATCATCTTGAATTGTCAGTTTACCCTGACAATTCGAATTGCGGAATCCTTTCATTGTTATTGGGTGAATTATTACCAAGGATGCTTAGCAAAGTAGCTGTCTAGATGATCAATCAAGGCGCGTACATTGGGTGATAGATGCTTTCTGGACGAATACAAAGCGTAGATTGTTAGGTCTTTGGGTTTCCACTCTGGCAAGACATGGCACAGGCTGCCATCCTTAATGTAACGATTGGCTAAATACGTGGGTTGTAAGCACACACCCATGCCATTCAATGTAGCATGCAAAAGCGCCGTCGCTTCGTTAATACTTAAGCGACAGTCCAAAGAGACCGATTCAAACTGGTCATGCTGAGATAGATGCCAGATGTGACGCGCCAAGTTTTTATAGCCCAAGCAATCGTGGTTTATTAGGTCTTGCGGATGCTGAATATCACCGATCGTTTGTCGTACTTTTTCAAGGTAAATCGGAGACGCTACCAACACGGATTCACAAACTGCGATGGGCTTACCGATTAAGGAAGGATCGGGATTCGAGGCAATTCGTATCGCAAGGTCGATGCTTTTTTCGGTTAAATCGGCGGCACTGTCTTCTAAATCTATATCGATATGAACGTTAGGATGTTGATCCATAAAGTCCTGAATGGCGGGCATGAGTTGGGAAAAACCAAACGACATGCTGGACGTGATTCGAACCACACCAGACAATTCATCACTGGTATTGACCAAAGATATAAAATCATCGGCTTGCTCCAACCAAAGTTCGACGTCTTTTAAGCAGGCTTCACCCGCGCTGGTCAGTGATATTTTTCGTGTTGTGCGATGCAACAAACGAATCTTTAACCAATCCTCCATTGTTTCTATATAACGCGTCACCATTGGTCGTGACATATTCAAACGATCCGCAGTTCGAGAAAAACTACGCGATTGCACAACATCAATAAACACCTTGGCCGCCGTCACTCTGTCCATAATTTCACCCATCAACTTGCACGATATAAGAAACAATCATGCTCATTTTTGTGTATTTTTCCGAGCACGTCAATTCTCTATTATGGCCACATCAACACAACATTCACTCTAGGAGAATATAATGAAAAAACTGATTACCTTAGCAGCTTCCGCTCTTATTGCTCATTCTGCTTTTGCAGCAGACACTAAACCTTTGACGCTAGATGTATACAACGCAGCGTCTGGTAGCTTTGGTGTTACTTCTACTTTGGTTTATGGTGAAACAGAAGCCATGGTTGTTGATGCAGGATTTACCAAAGCCGATGCACTGCGCATTGCCGCTAAAGTATTGGATTCTAAAAAAGAACTAAAAACGATCTTTATTAGCCAAGCGGATCCTGACTATTACTTTGGTGCCGAAACTTTGCATGAACTCTTCCCAAAAGCGGAGATCATAACCACACCGGCGGTTCAAAAAGTGATTGAAAAGAAAATGGCGGGCAAAGTCGGATTTTGGGGCCCTCAAATGGGTGCTAATGCACCTGTAAGCCCTATCGTTCCAACGGCTTATACTAAGTCCACTTTAATGGTTGATGGTCAGACGATTGAGATTCGCGGCACTGAAGGTATTTTGGCGCACCGTCCTTACCTTTGGATTCCATCAAACAAAGCGATTTTAGGGAACGTGGCTGTATTCGGTAATATGCATTTGTGGATGGCCGATGCGCAGTCTGATGAGTCTCAAGAAGCTTGGAAAACACAGTTGCAAGAAATGCTCGACCTTAAACCAACCACGGTTGTTCCTGGTCATATGACACAAGGTACAGCGTTAACCGCAGACAATATTGCGTTCTCACTTGATTACATCAAAGCTTTCCAACAAGCAAAAACGAACAGCAAAAACAGCGCAGAATTTATTAAAACAATGACGGCGAAATACCCAAATGCACAAGGTGCTTTGAACCTAAACATCGCAGCGAAAGTCCATAAAGGTGAAATGGCATGGTAAAGGTCCATTATTTCTTCGACCCTATGTGTGGCTGGTGTTATGGTGCATCGTCTTTAATTAAAACTCTGGCTGAAATGCCTGGATTCGAGATGACTTATCACCCTGGTGGCATGATTCCAAAACGGGCGATTGATCCGTCTTTCAGACAGCATATTTTGCAGGCTGACAGTCAAATTGCCACGATGACAAAGGCCAAGTTTGGCGAGGTGTATAAAGCCAGAGTGGCAAGCAGCGGTGAGTTTGTTATCGATTCTTACTTACCAACTCAAGCATTTATGGTGGGTATTGAGATGGGGATCGAACCACATGTCATGCTAAAAGCCATTCAATTGGCGCATTACCAAGACGGTAAAGCACTGGATAAACCAGAAGCGTTAAAAGCATTGGCTGTTTCGTTAGGTCTTGATGAAGCAACATGGACAGAAAAAATGGCAGGTGCTGAACCTGCCATGATGAAAGTAATAGAAGACAGCCAGACGTTAATGGATCAGTTACAAGTAAACGGTTTTCCAACGCTGATCATGGAAAAAGATGGCCAGTTAATCCGCTTACCTCACAGTACTTACTACGGCAAGCCGATTGAATGGAAGGCGCATTTAACTTCTTTGATTTAACTTCTTTGATTTAGCTGCCTTGATTAAACTTAAGACGCTATAGGTTATGACACCCCAGCCGTTGGACAACCAACACTGGGGTTATAAAGTCAGATTCAATTACAACGCCCACGCAAAGGTTAACGTGCCGTAGCGTGTAAACTTGTCTATTTCACGGTCACGTTCGTCGCCATTAATGCTAAAGGGAGAATTAATCGCAAACGCAAGAGACGATTCGCCCCACGAATAGCTCAAGCCGGAAGAGAACATATTATGACTGCGGTCATAATCGACTGATTGACTGTTGCGGAATGTATTACCATCCATGAAAATTTGGTTGAAGTCGTAATTAAACAAAACCCCTGCAAACACAAACCAACCATGATCGATTGCAATGGGATTCGAAATGCGCGAGCCAGACAACAATACACTGGCGTAAGAGTTTTCCATCCGCTGACCATAACGTAAAACAGCCCCTGCATTCACACCACTTTTGATCGTGCCGACATCCACACTTGCACCCAGTAATAGATCCATTCGCTCGCTATCAGAGACCCAAGAGCGCCATGTTCTACTGCGGGAAATCATAAAAACAGGTTCATTTTTTAATTGTGTGTCCCAACCTTTTGGGTCTTGAGCACCAATAATTTTATGAATGGTTTTTTGTGTTTGTTTACCTAAAGCCCAAGGTCCAACCATTCCCAGCGTGGTACTTAATCTATCGGCATGATCCGGGCCAATCGAAATATAAGTATTGGTATAGCTTAATAGTCCTGCGTAAGGAAGAGAGCCCTCAGGCGGATGGGACACCGTCAAATCACTGGGTGTCATCAAAGATTGACCAATGCTATTCACCTTAATGGTCACAAGCGCAGGTGTATCCGGCATGCTCCACATAAAAGGTTTTACCCAAACATCAGGGTCTGGCTCAAAACTGGGCGTGTCATCGATGCTATAAATAGAAACATTAATGCCATTGGTATAGCCATTATCTTCATTCACAAAGAAGTCATTATCTAACGTGGCGGACATCCATTGATCTTCGGCAAACACAGTGCCCGTAAACAATACAAGCAGCACAAATGCGTATTTATTCAACCCCGTTGCTCTGAATTTCCAACCTTTGTTAACTTGCGTCATCTTCAACCTTTTGTCTTATCTACCTATTTGAACAGCAAATAGCTGCCGCCATTATAAAGTAGTCGCCTCTTAAAACATGAAGTACATAACATATATAACCTAGGTGAATTTGATGGCACTTTATGGAAAAAGTTCTACGCTGCAGCCAGTTTTGTGCAAAAAAAACTCATTCGTTCTTCATGCCAAAAACAAGACATAAAAAAACCACTACAGAGCAGGCTCGTGCAGTGGTTTTTCTAGTAATAAGCCACCATTTGATGGTCACTTCATACCGGTATTAGAAGATCAAAAAGCCCAATGAAATGATCACGCCTGAACCGATCAACGCCATCAAGCAATAGCCCATCACGTCTTTCGCACCCAGTCCTGCAATCGCAAGCGCTGGCAATGCCCAGAAAGGTTGAATCATGTTCGTCCACGCGTCGCCCCATGCAATGGCCATGGCAGTTTTCGCCGCATCCACACCAAGCGCAGCACCAGCAGGCATCATGATTGGCGCTTGAACCGCCCATTGACCACCACCAGAAGGCACGAAGAAGTTAACAATACCCGCACTCAAAAAAGTAAAGATAGGGAATGTTGTTTCGTTTGAAATAGACACAAACGCTTGAGAAATCACTCCTGCAAGCGACGCACCAGAATCGCCTGTTGCCGTCATCATGCCCATGATTCCTGCATAAAACGGGAATTGAAGCAAAATGCCAGAACAGTTACGCGCGCCTTGAGAAATCGAATTCAACAGGCTCTTTGGTGTTCCGTGTAGCAAAATAGCCGAGAACAAGAATGTGAAGTTAACAATATTCAAGTTTAGCGCGAAGCCATTCGTCACAAAGTAATAAATGATGTATGCAAAGCCCATCACACCCAATGCCAACGACAAAGTACGGCTATTTTCAAGACGTTCTGCTGGTGTCATATCGGCTTTGTTAGGCGTTTCGACAACACTCTCTTCCAGCAATGACGCGTCAATCGTGATGGTGTCTTGCGGAGCAGGATGCATCAAACGATTCAATAACGGAATCGCGACTAACATCACCGCAAGAATCGTCAAGTTCATTGGTGAGAAAATCGTTTCTGACGTAGGAATCGCCGCCGTGACAGCGCCGTTTGTCACGACTTCAATATTCTTACCGCCTGCAATAGACAACGGAATAGAGCCTGAAAGGCCACCATGCCAAAATAAGAAACCACTGTAAGCTGATGCGATCAATAAGCGGTAATCCACACCTTGTACACGCGCCGCAATTTCACGAGCAAAAATAGCGCCTACAACCAAACCAAAACCCCAGTTAACCCAACACGCCATCGCGCTGATAACAGTCACCAAAATAATGGCTTGGCCTGGTGTTTTTGCCACACCGGCCAACATAGCCAATTTACTTTTAAACGCCGGTGCACTCGCCATAGCATGGCCCGTCACAACCACCATTGCCATCTGCATCGAAAAGCTGAGCAATTTCCAAAAACCACCAGCCCATGCATTTACAACCTGCATTGGCCCTTGACCGGTGCTAGGCATAACAAACAAGAACACCACAAAGGTTAAAATGATTGCAAATATGAATGGATCAGGGAGGTAACGCTGTAACAGCGCCACGAAGAATTGGCTTATTTTTTGTAAACCGGTTTGCTTTTGTTCGAGAGTGTTCATCAATTTATCCTATTATTATATTTATATTTTATTAGTGCTTTTTATCTTTTTATTACATGAAAAAGCTGAAGATGACCTTAGAAAAGTCCCTTCAGCTAGAACGCTTTTTTACCGTACCTTTGTCTTATGACCAGCGTTAACGAGACACCAACATCGCCACGCCCATTCCGCCGCCAATACACAGCGTCGCCAAGCCTTTTTTCACGTCTTGTCGTTGCATTTCATGAAGCAAAGTCACCAAAATACGACAACCCGATGCGCCGATAGGATGACCAAGCGCCACCGCACCACCATTCACATTGACTTTACTGCTGTCCAAACCGAGCTCTTTGTTTACACACAAAGCCTGAACCGCAAACGCTTCATTGGCTTCAATAAGGTCTAAATCATCCACTTGCCAATTGACTTTCTTAAGCGCTTTTTGTGTCGCTGAAATAGGACCCGTACCCATAATTTCTGGATCAACCCCCGCCGCACTCGCCGCTTCAATGACCGCCAAAATAGGCAAACCTAAACGCTTCGCCTCCACATCAGATGTCACAATCACCATCGCGGCACCATCGTTTAACGTCGATGCGTTGCCTGCTGTCACCGTGCCTTCTTTTGCAAACGCTGGGCGCAATTTCGAAAGGGATTCCGCACTGGTATTAGGGCGAATTTGCTCATCCGCCACCACGATCACTGGGTCGCCTTTGCGCTGAGGAACGGCAATAGGAAGAATCTCTTCAACAAAACGACCCGCCGACTGTGCTTGCGTAGCCTTTTGCTGCGAGTTCGCCGCAAAAATATCTTGTTCTTGGCGACTAATGTCCCAACGAGACGCAATATTTTCCGCCGTTTGACCCATGTGATAATCGTTAAACGCATCCCACAAGCCATCGGTTACCATAGAATCCAATAATTCCCAGTTGCCCATTTTCTTGCCAGAACGACTGTTCGGTAACACATGAGCGGCTTGACTCATGCTTTCTTGCCCGCCAGCCACAACCATATTGGCATCACCGTTCAGCACGGCTTGCGCCGCCAACTGCACGGCTTTCAAACCCGAACCACACACTTTATTGATGGTCATCGCCGACACTTTTTTCGGTAATCCAGAATGAATCGCCGTTTGACGTGCAGGGTTCTGGCCACAACCCGCCGCCAGCACTTGGCCTAAAATCACTTCATCAATCTGGTCTTTCAATAACGGTTGTTTAGCCAAGATGCCAGACAATAATTGAGTACCCAATTGCACCGCACTCAGGGAAGACAAAGCACCGTTAAAGGTACCAATGGGCGTTCTTGCAGCAGCAACAATGACAGCTTTCATTCGATCGGCTCCTCGATTTTTAAATCAATGTATTATTCTAATGTAGATTAAGCGAAAACCATTTCAGGCACATGATCTGGTACAACCAGCTTGCCTTGGGTTTTCTCAATGATCTCTTCGATGGACACGCCCGGTGCTCTTTCTTTTAGCACAAATGCGCCGTCTTCTATTTCTAGCCACGCCAAATCTGTCAGCACTTTCTTAATACAGCCCTTGCCCGTCAGCGGCAAACTGCAATTGGATAACAATTTAGACTCACCCGTTTTCGACGCGTGCGTCATGGTGACAATAATATTGTCTGCACCCGCAACCAAATCCATCGCACCGCCCATGCCTTTCACCAACTTATTGGGAATCATCCACGACGCAATGTTGCCATTTACATCCACTTCGAACGCACCCAACACAGTTAAATCCACATGACCGCCGCGGATCATCGCGAACGATTCCGCCGATGAAAAAATAGACGCGCCTTTGACCGTCGTCACCGTTTGTTTGCCTGCGTTGATCATGTCGGCGTCGATGGTTTCTTCCGTCGGAAATTCGCCCATGCCAAGCAAACCGTTTTCAGATTGCAGCATGACATCCATGTTTTGAGGGACGTAATTGGCGACTAAAGTGGGAATACCAATGCCTAAATTGACGTAAAAACCGTCTTGTAATTCTTGGGCGACACGCTGCGCCATTTGCTCTCTTGTCAGTGCCATTTCAAACCTCTTTTTTTTATTTTTTTGTCTTATGCAACCGTCTTAATGGTTCTTTGTTCGATGCGTTTTTCAAACGTGCCGAGCACGACTCGATCCACATAAATACCAGGCGTGTGAATGTGCGCTGGGTCTAATTCGCCAACCTCAACAATCTCTTCCACTTCCACAACGGTGATCTTGCCAGCGGTCGCCGCAAGAGGATTAAAGTTTTGTGCCGTATGACGATAAACCACATTGCCATAACGGTCGGCTTTCCAGCCTTTTACAATCGCGAAATCACCAACAATGGCTTCTTCCATCAAGTATTCACGACCATCAAATACCTTGGTTTCTTTGCCTTCAGCCACCGGCGTGCCAACGCCCGTCGCGGTATAAAAAGCAGGAATACCCGCGCCACCCGCACGCATTTTTTCAGCCAATGTGCCTTGAGGAGTCAATTCCACCTCAAGCTCACCGTCTAACAATTGTTTTTCAAATAAGGCATTTTCACCAACATACGACGACACCATTTTGCGGATCTGTTTGTCTTCGAGCAAAATGCCCAAACCAAATCCATCGACACCACAGTTGTTCGACACAACCGTTAACCCTGTCGTGCCTTTGCGTTTTATCTCTGCAATCAGGTTTTCAGGAATACCGCACAATCCAAAGCCACCGGCAAGAACCGTCATACCGTCTTCTAGCCCAATCATGGCGTCTTCGTAAGAAGTGACCACTTTGTCAAAACCTGCCATCGTCATTTCCTCATTATTATTTTTGATTGTTGACCAGTTTGACTCAAGGCGATAAATTAATTAAATTTGTTTTTTCTATTTATTAATAAGTTTTCCAAATATATTTGGCAGCGAAAGCACCATAATAAAAAAGCGTTTCGGATGACGCATTAGCAAGCACAGCCATTGTGCAAAGGTATCTATGAACATCAAACAAGTGAAAGCTTTCTTGGCCGTCGCCCAATCCATGAGCTTTGCCAGCGCCGCCACACAGCTGCATTTGTCTCAACCTGCGCTGAGCTTATCGATCAAAAGCCTAGAAGAAAATTTAGGCGGCAAGTTGCTGACTCGAACCACTCGACACATTGCCTTAACCCCAGAAGGCGAAGCGCTCCTGCCTATCGCGAGGCGATTATTAGCCCAATGGGAAAATGCCGAAGACGAGATGAAGCAACGCTTTGCCTTGCAACTTGGTAAGATCGCTATTGCGTCCATGCCTTCTTTTGCGGCGTCATTATTGCCAAAAGCGATTCGTAATTACCACGAATCTTACCCAAACATTCAGGTGGCGATCGACGATGTGCTGTCGGATGTGGTGGTGGAAATGGTGCGAAATAACCAAGTGGAATTAGGTATTTCGTTTGAGCCGAACAACCTGTTGGATTTGTCTTTTTACCCACTGTATGACGACACGTTTATCGCCATTCTGCCCAAAGATCACCCGTTAGAAAAACAAGACACCATTTCTTGGCCTGCTCTTTTGGAGTACGACTTTATTACCTTACAGCGCCCTTCCAGTGTTCGCGCCATGATAGAAAGCACACTGAATGACGCAGGAATCGAGCTGAGTGTGGCCTTCGATGCTCACCAACTTGCTACGGTAGGACGTATGGTCAGCGAAGGCATGGGCGTGGCCGTTGTGCCGTCAATCTGTCGTCAACAAGCCAACGAACAAGGCGCAATTATTCGCCCTGTCATCCAACCTGAAATCCATTGTCGCGTTGGTGTTATTTGTCAGCCAAGGTCCAACCTTTCTATTGCCGCCGCCGCCATGCTGGATGTGCTGATCAATACCTATGCTTGAACATTATTCTTGCTACTTAAGTTATATTAAGAAAATTGCATTCCTATCCAGAGAATCTTCTATTAGACTCAATCATGTACAGTATTGTACGAGCTCAAAAAAAACCTCTTTAAGTTCCCGCTTAAAGAGGTTAACTAGGTCTCAATCAAACACTTGCACACTTAAACTGACTATTTTTTAGTTGGTTTAAGTGAGCCATTTCATATTAGTTCAGTGGTTCAAAATCCAAATCTGCGATTTTTTGCACTTTATCGACACGTTTAATGCCATAAACCGTATCCACACCAATCCATGTGTCCCAAATTTTATCTATGGTGCCATCATTTTCCATGGCCATTAAAGCGGTATTCACTTTTGTATAAAACGCGGCTTCACCTTGGCGCATGCCAACTCCTACTGGCTCTAATGCCATGGCATCGTCAATCATGGCCAACTCAACGCCGCTTTCTTTCGCGCTGCGGATTAAACTACGAGCGGTCATTCCATTGGTCACAACACCCAAGGATTTATTTTGTAAAACCGCTAGGTACGCAGAGCCCGTATCTTGGAAAGTTACCGGAGTCGCACCCGCTAAGCGAATGGATTGCTCCGATGTTGAGCCTTTCGTCGAGCTGAGTTTTTTACCGTTAAAGTAGTCTTTGGATTTGTTTGCCAATGGCGCTTTAACAACAAGGCGCTCACGGGCGATGTAATAAGGGTCACTAAATTGAATCTGCTCAGCACGTGTTTTTGTGTAGGCTAGATTCGCGATAACCACATCAACTCGACCTTGGCGAAGTTCAGGAATACGCGCTTCAACAGAAAGAGGCTTGAGTTCTACTGGCACACCTAATTTGTCAGCAAGACCTTTGCACAAATCCGTATCCATACCGACTAATTGACGAGTCTCAGGATCTGGAGATGAAAACGGTGGCACATCGGCAAAGACACCACACACAAATTTGCCTTTACTTTGAATATCTGACCATTGATCGGCATGAGCCGCTGAAATGGCAAGCGTACTTAGGGCCAAGGTTGCTGTAATTGATTTAATTATCATCGTTATGTTCCTTTTTTAGTTGGTTTAATTACATCGTTTTCAATACTTCACTTACAAACTACTCTTGCTTTACTAACCGCGAATATCACGAATAAAACTCTGCGCTCTAGGGTGCGTAGGGTTTTGGAAAAAAGTTTCTGGATCAGAGGTTTCCAATATTTTCCCTGCATCCATAAACCAAACTTTATCGGCCACTTCACGAGCGAAGTTCATCTCATGGGTGACGCACATCATGGTCATGCCTTCTTTTGCTAGCGACTTCATGACACTCAATACTTCACCGACCATTTCTGGATCAAGTGCACTGGTTGGTTCATCGAACAACATCGCAGGCGGCTCCATAGCCAGCGCTCTCGCAATCGCCACACGCTGTTGTTGGCCGCCTGATAGTTGATTCGGGTAGGCATTGGCCTTGTGAGACATACCCACCATGTCTAATAGCTCAAGGGCTTTGTTTTTAACATAAGAGGTGTTTAAGCCTTTTAATTTCAGTGGCGCTAACATGATGTTGTCCAACACCGACATGTGCGGGAATAAATTAAAATTCTGAAAGACAAAACCCACTCGACTACGCAAGCTATTCAAGTTTGCATCAACACCATAAACATCATGGCCATTGTATAGAATTTGCCCACCTTGAATTTCTTCCAACCGATTTACGGTTCTAATTAACGTCGATTTACCTGAGCCTGATGGACCACAAACAACCACTACTTCGCCCTTTTTCACCTCAGCGTTTACATCTGCCAACGCTTGGTATTCGCCGTACCATTTATTTACTTTTGAAAAAACAATCATATCGTTCACCAATGTCTATTAATGTTAAGAAGTCGTTAGAAAGAAAGTGATTCATCTTAGGTTGCCAGCAAATCACTGCCTTGCCGTTTCTTTTCGATACGACGTTCAAACCACTGAGCTAACTGAGTCAGACCAAAACACAAGATGTAATAGGTCACCGCCAAAATGAAATACACTTCAAAGGGTTTTACTAATAGCTGGTTATTGACTTGATTCGCAGCAAAGGTCATTTCTTGAGCATTAATAATGTAACCAAGCGAGGTTTCTTTAATAATCGAAATGAATTGACTGATTAAACTAGGTATCGAGTTATACAAAGCCTGAGGCAACAAGATAAAAAACATGGTTCGGAAGTAACCCAAACCCAACGCTCTGGAAGCCTCCACTTGGCCAGCTGGCAAAGATTGCAAGCCGCCTCTAACGATTTCACATAAATACGCGCTTTGATAAAGCACTAAAGTGCATAACATAGTGGTAAAACCACCAATATTTCGGCCAATTAACGATGGCACTAAAAAATACGTCCAAAAGATAATCATGATCAGCGGAATACCACGCATCACATACACCCAAACCGTAACGGGATGACGAAATATGCCAAAGGGAGACGTTCGTGCAATCGCTAACAGTACACTCAATGGAAAGGCAATAATTAACGCCAAAGAAGCCAAAATTAAGGTGTTAACTAACCCACCTAAAGGACCATGCGGGTATTGACCAATCAGGAACAGCTCCCAATATTGACTTAAAATATCAATTACATTTGCAAACATAGTGGATTACCTCGCATAAACTTTATTTAGTTTCTTCGCAAAAAGAGCCCCTGCAAACATAAGCAACAGCGAGAAAAACAGGTAAACCAAAGTAGCCACTAAATAGGACTGAAATGTGAGAAAAGTATAATTTTCGACTTCTCTCGTCGCATACGTGAGCTCAACTACTCCAATAGCCATTGCCAAACTGGTATTTTTGAACAACAACACAGTGTGATTAATCAGAGAAGGCAGCGAATTACGAATTCCTTGCGGCAATATGATGTAATACATAGAGCGTAAGTAACCAAACCCTAGTGCCCTAGATGCTTCTGTCTGACCACTGGATATGGCACGCATACCACTACGAATGTCTTCTGAAAAGTACGCCGCTTGACACAACCCTAGTGCAACAGCGGCAAAAATAAATTCCGCATTTTGATCAACCAGCCACATCTGTAGTTCAAAAGGGAACAATGATGAGATACCGAAGTACCACAGCATCAATTGCACAAGCGTTGGAATATTTCGGTGGTAAGACACATAGGCTGCCACCAAAGCAACCGCCACTTTATTATTGGTTAACCTGATAACCACCAAACTTAATGCTATGACCATTGCCAGTACCCAAGATAAAGCGGCAAGTTCGAGTGTCATCTTGATGCCGCGAATAATGATATCTAGGTAATCACCTTGAAGAACTTTTTCGAGACCTTGTGTAAACTGACTCATGTAGAATCCCTAATTATGTTTATCATTCTGCTGCTTCTAAACCTCTTTACTCAGCGTTTAAAAGCAGCGACTTCAGAATTAATTAAACATCGGTTGGTCGCGTCGTTTGCAACCCGCCAGGTACCTGCATGGTCGGCGTAATTTCCATATGACCGACGTTAACGGCAATGGGAGCATCAATCGCAAAAGCAATCGCATCGGCGATGTCTTTCGCAACAGGCAATTCATAGCCTTCAATGTAGTTTTTATAGGTGGCTTCTGAATCACCATGAACGTGAGCAAAAATATCGGTTGCCACCCGTCCTGGACAGATTTCTGTCACCCGCACTCGTTTACCAAATGCGTCAATTCGTAGTTGGCGAGAAAGCATGCTCACAGCGGATTTCGTCGCATGGTAAGTCGAGTTGCCGCCAAAGTTATAAGCGCCTGCGATAGAGCTGATGTTAATAATATGGCCACAATCGCGGGCAACCATACCTGGTAGGGTTAATCGACAAAGCTGTAAAACAGCGCGCAGGTTCACATCAATCAGAGCATCAATTCCCTCCGCATCGGCTTTTAAGATAGAACCAGGGCGATCCACACCAGCACTGTTAACCAAAATATCAAACTCGTGTTCAAGACAAAGTGCCGTTAACTTCTCTAAATCCGTCACATCAAAAGCATGAGCAATACAGCCGGTTTTTTTTGATAATTCCGCAAGCTTCTCTGCACTACGAGCAAGCGCATGCACTTCGATTCCTTCCTGAGTTAAACGCTCAACGGTAGCAGCACCAATGCCCGAAGATGCACCAGTAATTAAGGCTTTTTTGTAAGTTGAAAATGGCATGAAATGTTCCTTTTAAAATAAAGTATGAGTTGGCTGATTTAGGATGAATAGCCCATAATCCGCTCTTGTTAAATTCAATTTATAGGTAATTCAAAAAAATGGATAAGATGAATTGCGTGTCTAGCAATAAGGTTGCCTTATGTTTAAAAAACACCTTATAAATCAAATTCCTAATTTCGATAATGGCGTAATCACCCCACCATTTTCTTCAATATAATGGCGTATTTTTCCGGCTAAATTGACGGCACCATCCGTATCACCATGCACCAAAATAGATCGTGCTGGCATGACGACTATTTCACCGTCATAGCAAGTGACTGTACCGTCGTTGAGTAGCTGATCAATTCGTTGCAGGACCTGTTTTTCATCCTTAATAACCGAGTTCGGCTTGCTCCTTGGCACTAATAAGCCCGATGCCTCATAAGCTCGATCCGCTAAAAAAGTAGTTTCAATTCTAAGGTTATGACGCTGAGCGGCACGCTCCATTGCCACACTAGAGGAAGAACTAATAATCAACTCAGAATCAAATTTTGCGACGATTTTAAGAAGCGCATCGGCCAGTTCATGATCGGAGGCGACTTGATTTCCCAACGCACCATGAAAACTCATATGCGTCAGCTTATGACCCTCCGTCCGAGCAAAACCCGCGAGTGCGCCAAGCTGGTAAATCACCAGACTCTCTAATACCTCAAGCGGCAATGCTATTTTATTGCGACCAAAACCCTGAACATCATCAAACCCAACATGTGCACCTAAATCTACGCCAGATACTTTTGTTGATCTGACAGTATTACGCATGATTAATGGATCTCCAGCATGGAACCCACAAGCCAGATTAGCGGATGACAAAATGGGGATAAGTGCCGCGTCATCGCCCATGGTATAAGAGCCAAAGCCCTCCCCTAGGTCTGCATTTAAATCAATTTTCATAACATAAAACCTAAATTTTGAGAGTCGTATTGAAAAAGTTCCGTGCCGTATTCCACAACTTGACCGTCTTGGATTTCTGCCAATTCAATGACCGATTTATTAACCGCACGTACCGGTAACTGCAGTAAACCAACATGAATCGTGGCCAATAATTCTTCTGCTTCAACTTGTCTGGGGAAGCCTAACTCGCTATTAAAAAAGTGCAGTATCCCAACGGTTGGCGACACGATGGTCTCTTTAGCACGTTGGGATTTAAGGAGGTTATCTTGCTCAAAAACGGACATTTGCAACTCGGCTGGCAGTGTTTTTTCTGCAGCCATACGTTCGTTCTGATCACGTTTTAAATGAATGGACGTTAAACCATTCTCTAGCCGCAACTCAGTCAGATCAGAGCGGTTTAATAATGAACTCAAGGTTGTGATGAATTCGACATCAAGTTCCGAGGTATTTTTATCCATCATACGAATGCCTCCTGTAGTGAAATCATCTGCTTAACATCATCAAGATATCGTTTGTTTTGTTGCATGGCTGCCGCCGCGTCTTTAAGCGAAACCTCTTTAAAAACAATATGTTTCCCTATCGCTGCTTGCCCTATTCGCCAAAGATCAGCTTCAATTACCGTGCCAAACTTCGGATAGCCGCCTGAAGGTTGAGCATCACGCAGCTGAATAATAGGCTGGCCTCCCGGCGGAATCTGAATCACCCCCGGAACGATACCGTGAGAAAGGGTTTCAATCGGCTTCTCAGGACGAATTTCCGTGCCGTGAAGACGATAGCCATAGCGGTTGCTCTGCGGCGTAACCTTCCAACGATTGTTCCAAAAGAGTTCTTTCGCTTCCGTAGCGTATTCGTCGTATTCTGCTGCAGTAACAACACGCAGCTCGATGGTATTTTCCTGTTCAAAAGCCAGCGCGGATAACGGAGATGTCATACCAAAATCTAATGGGCGATTATCCGTTGCTTGGATGGCGGGTAAGCAATCACCTTTTTGCAACATACGCCCTTCCAATCCACCAAATTCACCACGTAACTGCGTGCTTCTGGAACCTAAAACAATAGGTACATCAATCCCGCCACCTAATGCCAAATAGGCTCGACACCCTTTTTTTGGTTGATGAATGGTGAGCACTTGTCCGGCCTTAGCAGAGTACGCCCACCAAGTCGGTAACCTACTGTTATCTAGAGAAACCTCTCCTTCTGTTCCTGTAACGGAAAAGTCGCAGTCCTGCGTAAAACGCACTTTAAAAGGAAAAATAGGAATTTCAATGCTCGCTGAATTTTCAGGATTCCCCAACATGATATTAGCGGCGGCTAAGGAAAGCTGATCCATCGCACCAGCCGTACCCACGCCATACTGGCGCGACGTTAAGCGCCCAAAATCTTGCACAGTACAGAGTGCGGCAGAAGACATAATTTCAATCATTGAATGATCTCCTCGACACAAAAACGGATATAGTCACCAGGACGGCATAAAGCAGGCGGCATTTTATTGACATCAAAAAACTGCATTTTGGTACGACCTATGGTGTTCCAACCACTTGGCCCTTGTGACGCGGAAACCCCGGTCTGTACACCACCGATAGACACAGCCCCACCAGGAAGATCAGTAATCGGTACTTGCCTTCTTGGCGTGGCCAAGGTTGAGTCCATCCCACCGAGATAACAAAAGCCGGGGTGACTCCCTAACGCATAAACTGGGTATAACGGAGCGGTATGACGACGCACAATTTCTTCTATCGATAAACCGGTATGCGTCACCACATCTTGCATGTGTGGCCCACACTCAGTTCCGCCATAAATCACCGGCAAATCAATTACCTTGCCATCTTTTTGAATGCCTTCCACATGACGCCAAGCGTCAAGCAATTTGGCTTTTATCGGTTCAATGTCCTCTGGCAATTCAAGATAGGTAATCATGATGTTGTTCATACCGGGAATCGCTTCTAATACATTCGGCCAACTTTCGACTTGCTCCGCTAACCCCCAGATTTTTTGCTGGGTTTCAAGCTGCAATGGCGCAGGGGCTTGCAGCAAAATGCCAGACGTTCCTAACAAGCTAATGAAAGGCTGTTCTTCATTGGCAATCATGATGTGACCTCCTTGGCATCACCCGATGGGCTCAAAAGTTTTTCTAAATAATGGATATCCACACTACTCGACCGTATCGAAGGGTCATCCAACAATGTTTGGTGCAACGGAATATTGGATAGAATGCCACTTAAGTGTGTTTCTCTTAATGCTAAGCGCATTTTGGCAAACGCCTCGTCACGGTCTTTGCCATGGGTAATGATTTTCGCCACCATAGAATCGTAATAAGGTGAAATCACTGCACCGCTATGAATGTGTGTATCAACCCGCACACCCAAACCACCCGGCGCCTCCCAACCCGTAATCTTGCCAGGTGTTGGCACAAAGGAATCGGGATCTTCGGCGTTGATTCGACACTCCAGCGAGTGACCTTTGCATTCAACATCGGCTTGCTCTAATGGCAGTTTTTCACCTTGAGCGATTTGAATTTGTAATTGGACAATGTCTAGTCCTGTGGTCATTTCCGTCACCGGATGTTCAACCTGTATACGGGTATTCATTTCGATGAAATAGAACTCGTCATCTTCATAAAGAAATTCAAAGGTTCCCGCACCTTGATAACCGATTGCCATACAAGCCTGTGCACATCGGTCACCTACTCTTGCTAACAGTTCACTGTCTACATTCGGAGCAGGCGCTTCTTCTAACACCTTTTGATGACGACGCTGTAATGAACAATCACGACTTCCAAGCCAAATGGCGTTGCCATGAGAATCACTCACTACCTGAATTTCGATGTGCCTTGGGTGTTGTAAGAACTTTTCCAGATACACTTCCGGATTACCGAAGGTTTTACGGGCTTCTTCTTGTGTGAGCTTCACCGCTGACAGCAATTCACTAGAGTCATGAACGATTCGCATACCACGGCCACCACCACCTGCGGAGGCTTTTATAATGACAGGAAAGCCGATGTTTTCTGCGATTGTCTGTAAACTCGATTCGTCTGAGCCTAGTGCACCTTTTGAACCGGGTACACAGGGAACGTTGCTCGCCAACATGGCATTACGTGCGGCAATTTTGTCACCCATAACACGGATATTTTCTGGCGAAGGACCAATAAAAATCAGTCCGGCTTGCATCACTTTTTCTGCGAACCCTGCATTTTCGGACAAAAAACCATAACCAGGATGAATTGCTTGCGCGCCAGAAACCTTGGCAACACCCAATAAAGCCGCTTGATTCATGTAACTCTTGGTCGAATTCGCAGGACCAATACAATAAGCTTCATCTGCCAACGCCACGTAACTGGCGTCTTTATCGGCCGTTGAATACACAACCACCGTGGCTAGATCGAGCGCCTTACAAGCCCGCAAAACCCTTAACGCAATCTCGCCTCGGTTCGCTATTAGCACTTTGTTAAACATATAACCCCCTTAAAAATATCGACCTAACCAATCACAAATAGCACTTGACCGGATTCCACTTCATCACCTGATGCCACACGAATCTCTCGCACGGTACCGGACGCTTCCGCTTCAATAGGGTGAAACATCTTCATCGCTTCTAACAAACACAAAGTTTGACCTTCGATAACAGAATCACCGACCGATACATAAGCTTTTTCATCTTCTGATGGTGACAAATACACCACACCATAAAGCGGTGATTGCACTGATACATCGCTATTGTCATGAGTTGATAAAACGATTTCAGCTTGAGGTAGATGATGGTCAGACTCGGATACGTCAGTCGGTTCACTAACCGTGTCCGATGGCAAAGAGAAATTGCTTGAAGAGGTCACCCCAGCGGTATTTTGTTTACTGCGATGCAATGTCAAACTGACCTCACCCTCTTGGTAAGTCAGTTCTGACAATCCCGATGAGCTCATAAGCTCTACTAATGACGTAATTTTTTGAGAATCCATAGGCGTGCTTCCAGTCGCTAAAACATTGTCTAAATGCGTTAGCAACTACTCTAAACACCTAATTTGACGATGACTAAGAGGGTTTTTGATTGGTGAGATAAGAGACTCTTATGGTTACGAAGCAAGCGCCGTTTTATCGGTTAACACGTCCCCCGCTAACAACTCGCCAACTAATTCCAATAAAATATCTTTTACCGCTTGTGCAGGAATAGAAAGAGGCAAATGATCAGAAAGACACAACGCCAGTGGCGCTTCGACTATTGGTGATATAATTCGACACAATTTCGCCTCTGTTTGATCCGACAAAGCAATCGCGGCCGACTCAGGTAAAATCGTTACCCCAAGATCATTTTCGATCGCCGCCGTCAATGTGGTGGTGGATTCAATCTCGGCAATAATATTAGGGGTCACACCAATACTGAGGCACGCCTGATCCACCAATTTACGCACCACGTTGTACTTTCTTGGCATTAATAAATTCCATTGCGCTACCTCTTTTAAAGGCACGTCGGAGTGAGGTAAATCTCGGTTAGGAGAACTCACTAGATACAAGGGCTCTTTAACTAAAGGCACAAAACTCAATCCATGAATCACCTTATCACCGTATAAAACCCCCATATCCATACGACCGCTCATGATCAGCTCACTCAAGGTGGTGCCGAAATTTTCATTAAGATACAAAATAATGCCGGGATGCTTTTCTCTTACACGTTTTAACAAGGGCCAAGACAAAGTTGAGGCAGCGGTACCCGGTGCAAGGCCAACAGACACATTACCGGTCAAAGCTTTGCTAGAGGCCAACACATCGCCCATAGCTTGCTCGCATTGACGCAAAATCACCTGAGCATGGGCATACAAGATTTTGCCCGCTTCCGTCGGTGTCACGCCTCGTTTCGTGCGAATCAACAGTTGCTGTTTTAATTCACCTTCTAACGTGGCCAATTGCTGGCTTAACGCTGGTTGAGCGATAAAGAGCACTTCAGCGGCTTGAGTCAGACTGCCGATATCGACAATTTTTACAAAGTATTTTAATCGAGTCAGATTCATTGGTTTGACCTATCGTTTGTTATGACACATCACCACCAATACGCACAATTCGTACCAAAGCACCAAAATTAAATCTAAAATCTCACACAACGCTACAAAACCACAGGATTCATGCAGCCTTTTACGTAACAACCAACATAAGAAAAAGTGATAGCAACTTACAAAAATAAGAAAAAATGCACTGAAAAGGGACAAAACACACCAGTAAATTGATTTTACAATCATCATTCACACAACGCATAAGGCTTGCTTATATAACCAGAACAAAGTCGTTTTGTTCTTCTTTTCTGATCACCGTTAGGCTAGCTCTACTTTGACACTATTTACTTAATGTCTCTTTAACTCAGTACCAATTTATAATGGTGACCCTTCATGCAAACACAAAGAATTGCCTCTCGCGTAGCTAACATAAAACCATCCCCTAGCAGCAGCGCGGCAGATCGAGCCAATGAACTTCGCCAACAGGGTCGAGACATTATCAGTCTCGTGGTTGGGGAACCCGACTTCGATACGCCATCTAATGTTGGTAAAGCCGCTTGGGAAGCCATTCAACGAGGCGAAACACGCTACACCGCCAACAGCGGCAGCCAAGCCATGCGCCAAGCCATTAAATCGAAGCTAGAGCGCGAAAACAATTTGCACTATAACGAGAACGAAATCGTTGTCACCAATGGAGCTAAAGCCGCTATTTTCACCGCCTTTTTAGCCACCATTGAAGCCGGTGACGAAGTGGTTATACCAGCACCTTACTGGGTTTCCTATCCTGATATGGTGATTGCTTGTGAAGGCACACCAGTGATTGCACAATGTTCTGAAGCAGAGGGGTTCAAATTAACCGCTGAGCGATTGCGCTCTGTTCTTACCGATAAAACCCGCTGGTTAATCATCAATTCTCCTAGCAATCCAACAGGAGCAAGTTACCACCATGACGACTATGTTGCCTTAGCTGAGGTGTTAGCCGATTACCCTGATGTATTGATTATGACCGATGACATTTACGAGCATATCCGTTACGACAATCAGGAAAACGTCCATTTGCTAAATGCCGCTCCTCAATTGAAAGATCAAACTGTACTGATTAATGGCGTCTCTAAAACCTATGCCATGACGGGGTGGCGAATTGGTTTTGCAGTGGGTCCGTTTTATCTTATTGATGCCTTCCAAAAATTACAGTCCCAATCCGCTGGTAATGCTTGTTCAGTCAGCCAAGCCGCGGCGATTGAAGCCTATAACGGAGACCAATCTTTCGTCAAAACGAGCCAAGCAGTTTATCAACAGCGTCGTAACGACACCCTCGCTCTCATCAACAACATTGACGGTCTACATTGCTCGCCACCAGACGGCGCTTTTTATCTTTATGTTGGCTGTGAAAAATTGATTGGCATGCAAACGGAAGACGGCACTGTCCTTGAAACAGACAACGACCTTGTACTTTATCTATTGGAAAAAGCCAATGTCGCCGTGGTTGCTGGCAGCGCGTATGGTTTGTCGCCTTACTTCCGCATGTCGATTGCGACGTCACAAACACAATTACATACCGCCTGTGAACGTATTACGACCGCACTAGCAAAATTAAAACAGGGCTAACTTTTCTTCAATCGATCATTAAGAGACATCAATCAATATGGACCCTGTCCAAAACCCACAAGGGTTAACCACCAAACAAGCCATCCTTGCCATGATCGGCATTTCAGCTGGTCTGATGCTGTCCGCACTAGACCAGACGGTCATCGGCAATGCGTTACCCAGCATTGTCGCTGATTTGGGTGGTTTTAATCTTTATGCTTGGATTGCCACTGGCTACCTTTTAATGTCGATCGTCACCATTCCCATTTTTGGACGGTTGGGGGATTATTATGGCCGCAAGCCATTCATTGTCGCGGCTTGTGCCATTTTCACCCTTGCTTCTTTAGGCTGTGCTCTCGCCTCGAACATCTATGTCTTAATTATTGGTAGAGCACTGCAAGGGCTGGGTGGCGGCATGTTAATTGGGACAGCGTTTGCCAGCATTCCTGACTTATTCCCTGATAACAAAGAACGCTTGAAATGGCAGATTTTTCTGAGTACCGCCTTCAGTATTGTGAATGCATTGGGCGCCCCTTTGGGTGGTTTTTTAACCGACGCTTTTGGTTGGCGTTCCATCTTCTACTTAAATTTGCCACTTGGTTGTTTAGCAGTCTTCTGTGCTTGGAAATACATTCCTTGGGTTCGACATACGCAATCGAATGATGTCTCACTAGATTGGATCGGCGCACTGCTTATCGCCTTGGCACTGTCTTCTTTTCAACTCTTTGTTGAGCAATTTCCAAAAGACGGCTTGAGTTCATGGGTAATTTGGTTGGCCTCTATACTAATGGGTGCCATTGTCTTCTTGATTTACCGAGAGCGAAAAATCAAGCACCCTCTGCTACCACCAGCCCTGTTTGTTGCCGGTACCGTCAGAACGTTCTTTTTGCTTTCTACTCTAGCGGGCTCTGTGATGTTTTCTCTGCTCTATTACACACCACTTATGTTCCAAGGGGCGCTAGGGTTTTCTTCGCAACAAGCTGGCATTCTAATTACTCCCATGGTACTCAGCATTACCTTGGGCGCGATTATAAACAGTAAGGTAATCAGACACTTAGATAACCCAAACTGGTTGCCGAGGTGCGGTTTCCTACTGCTGGCCATCGCGTGTTTTTGCCTAGCTTGTAGTACGCTACATACCCACTTTTACCTACTGTTGTTTTTTATGCTGCTGTCTGGCTGCGGGTTGGGGTTCATTCTCATTAATTTGACGCTGTTTACCCAGAATTCCGTCACAAAAAACCACTTAGGCATTGCGACAGCCCTGCTGCAATCTCTTCGCTTGGTTGGTGGTATGTTGGGCACAGCAGTCACTGGATCATTTATTAATTTTCTCTATAAGCAGAACTTAGAAAAAACGCTAATAAATGTAGATCAACAGCAATATATCACTGAGTTAAGCAACCCAAATATTCTGATACAAACAAGTCACTCAGCGTCAAATGAATTACCAATAGGTCTGGCACAACAGGTTTTATTAGACACCTTGAGTTTAGGGCTTTTGGCTTCTGCTGGTATCTGCCTGATCGCTCTATTCATCCTTTGGAGAATTCCTCCAATACCTTTGTTTAAAAAATAACACTTTTCAGAACTTAAATAATTTATTCATATAAGTCGTTTTCAGCCCCTATTTCTGTCGTACCAAGACTTATCCTTTTTATTACTGGTGACAAAATAACCAGTCAGACGCAATAACAAAAACAACAATTGCAATAAAAAGGATGTCGTTATGAGTAATCATGCAAATCGCGGTGTTATTTACCAAGGCAATGGCACGGTAAAAGTCGAAGCCATTGCCTTTCCTGAGTTGGCCATTGGCAAACGCCGATGCGACCACGGCGTTATTCTGAAAGTTGTCACAACAAATATTTGTGGCAGTGATCAACACATGGTGCGTGGTCGAACGACAGCTCCAAGCGGCTTGGTGCTCGGTCATGAAATCACGGGCGAAGTCATTGAATGCGGCCGCGATGTGGAATTTATTAAGGTTGGCGATTTGGTGTCTGTGCCTTTTAACATTGCTTGCGGCCGTTGCCGTAATTGTAAAGAAGGCAAAACCGGCATTTGTTTAAACGTAAACCCTGCTCGTCCCGGCGCGGCGTATGGCTACGTGGACATGGGCGGTTGGGTTGGCGGACAAGCCGATTACGTTATGGTGCCTTACGCTGATTTTAACTTATTGAAATTCCCCGACGCCGACCAAGCCCGTGAAAAAATCCAAAGCCTCACGCTGCTGTCTGATATTTTCCCCACCGGTTTCCACGGCTGCGTAACCGCGGGCGTTGGGCCGGGTTCTACCGTTTACATCGCGGGCGCTGGCCCTGTTGGTTTGGCCGCCGCGGCGTCTGCGCATTTGCTTGGCGCCGCCTGTGTCATCGTTGGCGATATGGTCCAAGATCGACTTGATCAAGCACGCTCTTTCGGCTGCGAAACCATCGATTTAACACAAGACGGTGACATTCAAGACAAAATCGAAGCCATTTTGGGCGATCGAGAAGTCGATGCGTTTGTGGATTGCGTAGGTTTTGAAGCCCATGCATGCGGCTGCAATCATCATCAAGAATCCCCTGCAGTGGTTTTAAACTCAGCCATGCAAATGACACGAGCGGGCGGACAAATTGGTATTCCTGGTTTGTATGTAACTGAAGATCCTGGTGCAACCGATGAGGCAGCAAAACAAGGCAGCCTAAGCATGCGCTTTGGCCTTGGTTGGGCGAAATCACACTCGCTTCACACCGGCCAATGTCCAGTGATGAAATACCACAGACAACTCATGCAAGCCATTTTGTTTGATAAAATCGACATCGCCAAAGCGGTCAACGTACAGATGATTTCATTGGATGAAGCGCCACAAGGTTATGCAGATTTCGATGGCGGCGCGGCGAAGAAGTTCGTTATCGATCCACACAAAATGGTGAGTTGATAAATCAAAAAGCTGAATAACTAGACAAAAAAAGACCTTGCCCCGCGAACGCTTAAAATTCCGTTAGCAAGACAAGGTCTTTTATTTATTTTACTGATGTGATGAAAAATATTGCGCCTTAAATGCCGACAACACCTTAGGTAGATGATCTGGCAAATCTTCGGCAATCAGACCCGAACCAATCTCATTTCCCACTTCACCATGCATCCAAACAGCGGCTGATGCCGCATCAAATGGTGCCATACCTTGCGCGAGCAGACCGACAATAAACCCTGCCAACACATCACCCGAACCACCGGTTGCCAAATCCGCTGGGGCATTTGAATTGATGATGGCTCGGCCATCGGGAGACGCAATCACGGTATCCGCGCCTTTTAGCACCACAACAGCACCACTTTGTTTGGCAGCGAGCCGAGCACGCGTTAATTTGTCATCAAGGTGGCTTTTATTGATTTCTGGGCTTTTATTAATCTCTGGAAACAGACGCGCAAACTCGCCATCGTGAGGCGTCATCACACAAGGCCCATTAATCGCATCAAAAAGTATTTGAGGGTCGTCCGAAAACGCGCTGAGCGCATCCGCATCCAATACCGTTGCTCGACCGGTTGCCAGTGCTTTAAGAACAATCTTACGGGTGCGAATACGTTCAAAACCTGCCAAACCCGCGCCTGGCCCCACTACAATGGCATTGTGACGAGGGTCTAATAACAACACGTCAAAATCTTCTGACTCTTGGCTAACTTCTAACTTCGCCACCATCACGCCAGTCAATGCCGTAGCATACACAGCCCAAGCCTTAATAGGAGCCGCCAAAGTAACCAATCCTGCACCGACCCGCATTGCACCACGGGCGGTTAATCGGCTCGCGCCTGTCATCGTTTCGCCACCGTATACCACGGCATGCCCACGATGATATTTGTGTCCATCCAGTCGCGGCCAAGGATAATATTGACACCAAAGTTCAGGACGGTTTTCCCATGTTTGAAGTGTTAACTCGTCCAGCACCGACTCTGGAATACCGATGTCTGCAACGACCAAGTGACCGCACAAGCCTCGACCGGGGAATAATAAATGCCCCGGTTTTTTACGAAAGAACGTCACGGTCAATTCCGCTGGCGCCACTTTTCCTAGTGCTGCGCCCGTTGTGCCATCGACACCACTCGGCACATCAATGGCACACACAGTGATATTGCGAGTAATCATGGCGTCCACCATGTCGCGAGCGTTGCCTTCCAAAGGACGAGCCAAACCAGCGCCGAACATGGCATCGATGACCAATTTTGTTTGATCGAGTAAGTCTGTTGAAAAGGGTTCAATGTCGCCCTGCCAAGCCCGATAAAAATGCGCCGCCTCTGTTGATAGCCCATCAACAGAACCTAAAAAAGCGAGACGAACTGGCCAATCCATTGAACGCAAATGCTGAGCGACGACAAAACCATCGCCGCCATTATTGCCCGGACCGCACAACACCAAGGTAGGTCGTTCTGACCAGCGTTCCACCACCGCATCAGCGACTGCTTTGCCCGCCGCCGCCATCAAATCCATCGCCGGTACACCTGCAACCACTGCGGCTTGATCCGCTTTGCCCATTTCGTTTGCCGTCAAAAGAAATGGGGGATATTGCTTCCGAATGTGCTCCATCATCTTCCTACCTTTGTTTTTTTGGCTTTATCTCTCTACTTTATAAGGAATGCCGTCATTAGAAACAACCGATGTTAACCGCTGTACGGTGAGATCTCGTTTACTTTAAATACATCACAGGTATGATGACGCATTCAGAGACCTTTTCAACTTTTCGACTTATTTACCGGACATTTTTATGAACGACGAGATCAACTACACAAACAATCCCCTACACGGTCTGGGCTTACAAGAGCTACTCACCCAGATAGTTGATCATTACGGTTTTGAGCTTCTCTACGCCTACTTAAACATCAACTGTTTCAAGACGAATCCGAGCATTGAATCCAGTGTGAAATTTCTTAAGAAAACGGAGTGGGCTCGGGAAAAAGTGGAGGTTTTCTATCTGTATAAATTTAAGAACCTGCCGCGCGTTTCCTCTGAGCAGTTTGAACTGCCTCCCAGAAAGCGGATTGTTCCTGAAGGTCAAACACCCCGCGAACCAGTAGAGCTAAGTTTCGAAGACGCTGAACGCGTGCGAGAAAAGCAGGCCCAGAAAGCCGCGGAACATGGTAAGACGAAAAGATATGGCAACGGAAAATCTGACGGCTATTCCAGAAGGTAGCGATGTCTGACTGAAACGAAATTCGTGGGCGCAACAAGAAGCATGTAACCGTTTCTTATTGCGCCACAATCAAGCTCTATTCAATTCAAGCTTTATTCAATTCAAGCTCTATTCAATTCAAGCTCTATTCAATTCAAACTCTATACAATTCAAGCCCAATACAAGAGCAATCTAAACCAACGCGAAAGCCTCGGATTCTGTATTCACCCGCTCATCTTCCGGTAAATATTTCTGCATGGCCACCATGAGTGTTCGATGCTGCAAAATCGCAATGCATTCGTCTTCACGAAGATGACTCAGTAATCCCTCTATGCTCTCACTGTTTAGAATTTGCCATTCAGCACAGATCCACGCCCGACAAAATTCTTTATCCGACTGAGGCTCTGGCATTTGAGCAAGGTGCCAATAAAACAAAGCGGGATCCGCGATTAACCGAATTAAAGAGGGCAACGCGGCATCAAAGCGAGGTTGATTCGTGTCCGTACTGTAACGATGTTGCAAGGCCACAATCTCATGTGGACGCTTTTCTTCTGGCGCACGTAAAAGGCCAAAATGATGAATCACGTTGCCGCGCTTTGTGCCGCCACTCAGCCAAGACAGCGGAATAGACAAGACCAAACCAAAGCTAATGGGCAATGACCAGTAAAATAATTGTGGACTTAGAAAGAGCGCGCCGCCCGCAAGAGCGACACCAAACACCGTGTGGCTAAAATGCGCTCGTGCTGCCACTTTCCATGGTGTTGCACCATCGTCACGGGACTGAGGTTTCCAGCCGCTGTCGGCGCCTTTAAAAACGCTGTACACCACTTGAAACTGTGACAACATCAAAATGGGCGCGTACAAAGCCGACAGCAAGGTTTCCATCAAAATGCTCAACGTAAGCAAAATCGGGCCGCCAAATTGCATGCAACGACGAATGTTCAACATTGCCGCGAGCCAACCATACGCTTTCGGTGCCAACACAAGTATCATGGATAAAATAAACAAGGCTCGCGCTTTTTCAAAATCAAACACCGGCCATGTCGGAAACAACGACGGGTTAGAAAAATACTCAGGACGAACAAAATACGCCTGAACCGCCAAAGCAAAACCCACCACAATCAGCATCAACCAGAAGACCGCACTCAAATACGACATGATGCCGGAAAACAAATGCAGACGCGTCGCAAAGTGAAAACCTTTGGCAAATACGAACGCTTTATGCTGTAGGTTTCCCTGACACCAACGACGATCTCGGACAATTACATCCACCAGCGACGGTGGCGCTTCTTCATATGACGCTTTTAAATCCGTATCAAAGCGCACTCCCCAACCGGCACGACGCAGTAACGCGGCTTCCATAAAGTCATGGCTCATGACATGGCCACCGAACGGCGCTTTGCCCTCTAATACTGGCAAACCACAGGCTTGTGCAAAAGCCTTGGTACGAATAATGGCGTTGTGCCCCCAGAAGTTGGAAGCGCTCCCATGCCACGCCGCCAATCCAGACGCATAAATAGGACCAAAACAATGATTCGCAAATTGCTGAATGCGACTGTACAAGGTATCTGCACGGATAATGGTCGGTAACGTTTGGATCAAGCCAAGGCTTGAATCGGCGCTCATTCGACGCGTCAGTGACACCAAACACTCTGCGCCCATTAGGCTGTCGGCATCCAGCACAATCATGCACTCGTAATCACCACCAAAGTTCGTTACCCATTCGGCTATGTTTCCGGCTTTGCGCTCGACATTGTCATAACGTCGACGATAAAAAATAGGACACGCGTTCGCCTCATCGTTCAGCAAGGAAAGGAAAGCTTGCTCCTCGGCAATCCAAGCGTCGGCTTTATTGGTATCGCTCAGAATAAAAAAGGCGAACTTGCCTGCCGCTTGCTTCACGATGTCTGCGTGCATGGCTTGGATATTGGCTCGAATCCGCGCTGGGTCTTCGTTGTAAACGGGCAATAAGATCGCCGTAACGCCCTCGACGTCTCGTTCTTTTCGTCGGCCAGAAAATGGCCATAACTGATACAGCAAGCCAAGCGTCGCTTGTGAAAAAGCAAACGAAATCCACGTGAAGTTGATGCAGAATAAAACCAGAAACAGCCACTGTAAGCCTGCGATCGCATTGGTGCTTAGTACGCTGTACATTTCTGTAGCGCCATACCAAGACAAACCGCCGGTGCAGACCAAAACAAACACTCGCGCCAACCATGTGACAAAATCTTTAGGGATTAATTTGGCTTTGTTCGGGCGAGAGGCTTCATTCACCGCATGTCTTGGCATATCCAAGGGCGACGTGATGGGGAGCGCACGTTTTGCGACAATGTCTTCACTTAACATGATTATTCCTTTATCCAGCGGTACAACCATGTCGGCGCGACCGAGCTTTCACCTTGTTTAAGTTGCACTCTTAATTCGGCCAAATTCGCGTCTTGTGGGTCAAACGTCACGTAAACACGCACACCGTTATTGTGTGGGTTCTTCACCGCCAAGGTTTCCAGTATTTTACCTTTGCTAATACTCGCATCGACCGTCAAGTCATCCACATTCACGCCTGACATTTTATTGTAATCGATCACCACTTCAGGGCGATCGGTAAACAACTTCAGCCCTTTAGCGCTGCGAACAGTACGCGGTAAATCCATCGAAACTGGTGTGTTATTCGACCACGTCATCAAATATTGATAGGTATAAGATTGGTCTTTTTTCAGACCCTCTTTTGGCTGCCAAAACGTGACAATGTTGTCGTTGGTTTCTGAATCAGAAGGAATCTCGACCAACTCGACATGCCCTTCCCCCCAATCATTCAATGGTTTAATCCAAGCCGATGGACGCGTATGGTAGTTCGCTTCCAAATCCTGATAATCTTCAAAATTACGATGACGCTGAATCAAACCGAAGCCTTTTGGATAATTGTCGCTGAATGCACTGACTTGTAAGGTTTTTGGGTTATTCAAAGGACGCCAAATCATTTCGTCCTGACCCGTCAGTATTTGCAAACCATCCGAATCATGAACCGCTGGCCGATAATCAGGAAAGTCAGACGCATCCAGCGAACGGTTGTGCATAAACATGGACGTCAGTGGCGCGATACCAACGTGTTTTAAATCGACTCGGGGGAACAGTGTTTCTTTAACATCAATACGAGTTGGTTTACCCGGATAAATGCCAAAACGATACGCGCCCGTGATGCTTTTACTGTCCAACAAGGCATGAACAACAATGGCATCTTGGCTTGAAGAAGGTCGTTCAATCCAGAATTGCTTGAACATAGGAAACTCTTCGCCTTTTGGCTGTGCCACATCAACAGCTAAACCTCGTGCTGACAAGCCATAGGTCTGACCTTTCGAGACAGCGCGGAAATAGCTCGCGCCTTGAAAAACAACAAACTCATCACTGTGATCGGCTCGATTGATTGGGTAATGCAAACGCAATCCGGCGTATTTCCCAACTTTCGCGATCAGCTCGGCAATGTCAGCGTTTGGCGTCTTAAAAGAGTCGGCAGAGACATTAAGCGGATACGCTCGACCACTTTCGACCACATCAATGGTCACTAAATCTTTGAATAAAAAACCGGGCGCAAACAATTGCACAGAAAATTTAGTCGGGGTGTTTCCCCAAACCGCTTGGTTTTGCTGATAATTGATTTGTCGATACATGGAATAATCCATATCGATTAACGCCTTCGGCGCTTTTTCAGCGGGTTGCATTGGTGACTGAGCCAATGTTTTCGCTAGGTCTATTACGGTTTGATGGGAAAATACATACCCTTTCTCTGTCAAATTCTGTGCGGCTTCTTCTACCACTGGTGGCGTTTCTTGCGAGGTATTGTCAATTGCCACATCGGCATCAGCACCATGACTCGTGGAACTCATCAAGACGGAAGCCAATACCGATAATTTGATCAATAAAAATGACTGTGAACGAATGTGTAATCGGAAAATAGGTAATAATTTCAAAAAGAATTCTCTTGTAGCTCAATTAGTCTCAGCTGAGTGTCATCATATGAATGGCGCCATAATGTGGCCGCGTATGGTATATCATAAAGCCAATCAAAAATGAGATTAAGGCAGGAAAGTTGGAGGAATTCACAAACATTAAGGAGAGATTGTCTTTAAAGAAACGCTGCCTTTATTTTTGCTCTCCCTATCGCCATTTCTCCTCAACGTATACGATGACATACCGTGTTACGCGCTTTATATCGCACAACCTCTATAAAATCTACGTTTTAAATCGAGATAGATAATATGTTCAAAATACTTGATAACTGGCTAGAAAATCGACGCATCAAGAGCATGGGGTTCACGGTAGAACAATGGGAATCGGCGGTGGCCGATTGGTCGGTTATGGAACGCTTTCAAGGCATTGAACGCGATGCATTACGTGACATGAGTTTTCGTTTTATTGCTCGAAAAGGGATCGCCCCAGGCGCAGAATTTGAATTTACCAATGCCATGTGTCTAAAGCTTGCGACCATGGCGTGCGTGCCTATTTTGCACCTTGGTTTAGATTGGTACGACCATTGTCAGACCATTATTCTATACGAAGGGGATTTCATCGCCGATCACCCATATCAGAGTGAAGACGGTGTCGTTCATGCTGGCGGCCGAGGTTTAAGCGGGGAAGCATGGCAACGTGGTCCGTTGATCTTGTCGTGGGAATCCATACTAGCAACTGGCGCTCATGCGCGTCATGGCAAAGCCAGTAACGTGGTCATCCATGAATTCGCCCATAAATTAGACATGTTGCGTGATGGCGCCAATGGCGCGCCACCCATTCACCCTGATATGAAACCCGGAGAATGGCATGACGTTTTCACCGACACCTTTCTTCGCCTTGAAAACGACTGGCAACATCACAAACACCTTCCGCTGGATGAATACGCGCTCACCAATCCCGCCGAATTTTTCGCAGTATGCAGTGAAACCTTTTTTGAAGCGCCTAAAATGATGAAGCGAGAAATGCCCCAGATTTATCGGTTACTCAGTCAGTTTTACCGACAAGATCCGTCTTAGTTTGATGCAACGTGTGCTTTTCATTGCGCCTTTTTATCATGGCCAGCCATCATAATTCCAAGTCAAAAGTAGGCACAGTTTCATCCAGTGTCTGCATAAAATCATGAATAAATGCATGAACTTTCATGTATTCAAGTCGTTCCAAATTATCGATTTTTGACCAAAGCGCAATGTCTCGTCTTGGCCCGTTTTGACCGTCCACCTGAATCCTTTGTTCGACGTCGATTTCCCCCGTCATTAACGTCATGCGCGCGGGTAATCGAACCAACATATCGGTGGTGTTTAATAGATGCAGAACCGAACGAATACTGCCCGTAAACGCCATGCTGGCGGCTTTCAAGCCGATCAATTCACTAGGGCGATCTAAGAAACCCGCGTTCGCGCCCGCCACCATCCAATTTTGTTTTTCTAGGACGGTTTTCGAAATCGGTTTATCCGCTCCCAAAAGCGCGGACTTTTTACCGACAAACACACCAGATCGATCACGGAACAACAATTGACGATCCAATGAACCTTGTTTTACCGACAAATGCGCGGGCGCCAAGAGAAAGTCCAGTTCGCCTTTTTGCAATAGCGCAATCTGAGCCGCCGCCGACCCCGTTCTAAAATGAAAAACGTAGCGCTTTTCTTGCATAAAATACGCCGTCATTTGTTCCACCGTGGCGAACTCCCAAAGCGGATCAATGCCAATCACAAACTCATTGTGATAACCGCTGTGGAACTGGCGAATCACTTCTTCCCCCTGCTCTGTTTCCGCCAAAATTCGTTCGCCAATTTGCGCTAAGCGAGCGCCAATTTCTGTGGCTTCGACACCATAACGATGACGAACCAACACGGGCGCGCCAACCTTCATTTCCAGTTGCTGAATGCTGCGCGTTAATGTCGGCTGTGTGATGAACAACTGCTCACAGGCGCGACTCAGGGAACCTTGTTTGACGACGATGGCCAATTGCTTCAATACGTTAGGATTCATCTATGCGTTTTCTATTAGTCTGCCATTAAAAATCTATTTTTACTCATACCTTGAATGCATTAAAGTCATTTCTATTCCAGACAGCAAATTGCTTTCAAACCAGACAGACATCACTAACAAAAATAAGAGGATGAACCATGCAGTTTTATAATCAAGGCTTTCACCCAGGCGACCCAAGAATTACCGACCCAGCGGACCGCGTCATCGCGCCACCGCTCAAGCATCCTTTGCCAACCCAAGTCGATGTGATGATCGTCGGTTGCGGCCCCGCTGGGTTAAACCTTGCGGCGCAATTATCAAAATTCGCCTCTATTTCCACCTGTATTGTCGAGCAAAAAGACGACCGTTTACTCGTTGGCCAAGCCGATGGCATCGCTTGTCGAACCATGGAAATGTTTGAAGCTTACGACTTTGCGGACCAAATCAAACAAGAAGCTTATTGGGTTAACGAAACCGCTTTTTGGAAACCCGACGGAAAACAACCACAACACATTGCACGTAGTGGACGCATTCAAGACGTAGAAGACGATTTGTCTGAAATGCCCCACGTCATCATTAACCAAGCACGCGTTCACGATGCGTTTCTGGATGTCATGCGTCATGGCGCGGGAAAAATCGTCCCACATTATTCGCGTAAGCTGCTGAATCTTGAAGTAAGCCCAGAGAAAACAGACTACCCAGTGACGCTGACGTTTGAACGTTTGGATTCCCAGCACCTTGGTGTCATTGAAACGGTGGAAGCCAAATACGTGGTCGGCTGTGATGGCGCCCGCAGTACAGTGCGACAATCCATCGGCCGAGAATTGGTCGGCGATTCGATCAACCAAGCGTGGGGGGTCATGGATGTACTCGCGACAACCAACTTTCCTGATATTCGTCTGAAGTCAGCCATTCATTCGACTCACGAAGGCAACATGCTGATTATCCCGCGTGAAGGCGGTTACATGGTGCGTTTGTACATCGAATTGGACAAACTCAAAGACAATGAACGGCTGACGAAGCAGTCAATCACGACCGACTATTTAATCGCGGCGGCGAACCGCATCATGCAGCCTTACTCCATAGACGTGAAAGAAGTGGCGTGGTGGAGTGTTTATGAAATCGGCCAGCGCTTAACAACCGCTTTTGATGACGCCGAAGAAGGCCGATTGCCCCATGTGTTTCTCGCGGGTGATGCGTGCCACACTCACAGCCCAAAAGCCGGACAAGGGCTGAACACTTCGGTGAACGACACCTGGAATTTAGGCTGGAAATTGGCTCACGTTTTAACCGGAAGAGCGAACGCCGAACTGCTGCAAAGCTATTCTTTTGAACGACAAACCGTGGCGCAGCAACTCATCGATTTTGATCGTGAATTTTCCAAGATGTTCAGCGCCAAACCCAAATCTATCAGCAATCCAGACGGTGTCGACCCGGCCGCTTTCCAACAATATTTTGTGCAATTTGGTCGTTTCACTGCGGGCACAGCCATTCATTACCCTGAATCCGACTTAGTGAAATCTGGTCAGCACCAATTTCTCGCCACCGGACAAACCATCGGCATGCGTTTTCATTCCGCGAAAGTCACTCGCCTTGCCGACGCCAAACCCGTCCACCTTGGTCACAGCATGAAAGCCGATGGTCGCTGGCACATTCTCGCCTTTGCAGGAAAACACCCTTTTATGGGAGATGATTGCCAAGTAAACGCCCTATGTGACTTTTTGCAGAATGACATGGCATCACCCATCGCTCGCTTTACGCCAAAAGACGCAGACATCGATGCGATCATCAATCTACAAGCTGTTTTTCAAGTCTCTCATCGCGAGGTGGAAATGACCGACGTTCATTCGCTTTTGCAGCCTGCAAAAGGCCGCTACGGGCTACGAGACTATGAAAAAGTCTACAGCGCACTGTCTGCAGACGGCTGTTTCTATGAAAAACGTGGTATCAATAAAGACCAAGGCGGCATCCTTATTGTTCGACCTGATCAATACGTCGCGGAGGTGTTGCCGCTCAATGATCACCAAGGCATAGTCGACTTTTTTGAAAAAGTATTAATTGTAGTAAGCTAAAGCAGGCATGTAACTCAGACACCAACGGTGAATACACTTTTAAGAATAAATAACCTTTTGGTGTCTGCTATACAAACAATAAAAAGCGCTTGTACTTTTAAAAATGAAAAAAATTACTGGCCACCGCCCAACCACCCACGCCGTCTAAAAAAGAACACCATTCCTAAGGTAATACCAACGAAAACACACCAAATAGCAGGATACGCCCAACGCTTGGTGAGCTCTGGCATGTACTCAAAGTTCATCCCGTAAACACCCGCAATAAAGGTTAAAGGAATAAATACTGATGACATGATCGTTAACACTTTCATGATTTCGTTCGTGCGAACAGACACCGCGGACATGTAAAGGTCCGTCAGGCCACTGATCATTTCTCGATAAGATTCAATGATTTCAACAATTTGGATTGTATGTTCATAGACATCACGAAGGTAAGGTTTCGTTGCTTCGCCCATGCGACCTTCTTCTTCACGGTAAAGCTGATCAATCACTTCTCGCATTGGCCAAACAATACGTCGCAACAACGACAGCTCGCGCTTAACCGCATGAATTCGATGTAAAACGGCAGGTGTGGGTTTTTCTAACGTAACGACTTCAAGCTCTTCTAGAAGGTCGCCATATTGTTCTAAGACAGGAAAGCAATGGTCAACCATGGCATCGAGCAAGGCGTAGAGCAAATAATCCGCGCCATTTTTCCTAATTCGCACATTGTCTTTTTGCAGCCGTTCTAAAATGGGTTGCCAGACATCACCCGGCTTCTCTTGGAAAGTAATAAGCACTTTATCGTAAAGTAAGAGGCTCACTTGTTCCGCATCCAATAAACCACTCACCGACGAATTGTCTGTGGTCGCAACCAACTTCAGCATGCGCAGTACGACAAACACATGATCATCAAAGAACTCCACGCGGGGTCGCTGAGGAACATGCATGACGTCTTCTGCTGTTAACGTATGGTAATCAAAATGATGACGAAATTGATTGATCACATATGGATGAGGATGACTGACGTTAAACCACCTTGAGTTCACCCATTCCGGCACTGGTTTAGCAAGAAATTCAGCAAGATCAGTCACCTCGCCCATTTCAATTTTTGTCGCCGAGTAATCAATATAACTCACGCTCACACTGCCGGGATTAGGCGGGACAGACGCATCAGCAAGATGATCGATACCCGCTAATTCGCCAGGTGTGACACGATAAGGCGTACTTTGCCTAGCGCCCGATAAACCCAACGTCGAGCCCAGCAAATTTGCACTGTTTCCTACGGTGCCTATCTCCACCCCTACGGCTCGATCATTCGCAGCATTGTTACTTTTATCGGTTGATGAACCTAAAACGCTGTCGTCAGTTGTCATAATTACTCCGTAATGAACTCATAATCGGCCCAAGAAGGTTCTTTATGAGAAAAACATCTACGGAGATACTATTAATAACACTCCAATTGCGCAACGTGTTTACTGACCCTTGTTCCCGCCGTCCCAGCAACGATGTGTTCTAAATCCGTCAGAGCTCCGATCGCGGCGACTTTACCGGTCTTCTCAGCGAATTGACGGGCGGCATTGACCTTTGGCCCCATGGAACCTGCGGCAAAGGCGTATTCGGCTAAAGCTGCCGGATTCACCGATTTAATGCCTCTTTGTTCCGGTGTGCTCCAGTCCAAAAACACGGCTTCGGCGTCGGTCGCCATAATATATAAGTCCGCCCCCAACTCACGCGCCAGTAATTCGCTCGACAAGTCTTTATCAATCACTGCTTCGACGCCTAAAAGATAATTATCCGCGTCGTACATGGTCGGAATACCACCACCGCCGCTGGCGATCACTATGGTATTTTTTTCCAGTAACCAACGAATCGGACGTATTTCAAAAATACGTTTTGGCAGAGGCGAAGGCACCACTCGACGCCATTTCTGACCGTCAGGTTTAATGCTCCAGTTGTTCTCTTTGGCCAGTTTTTTGGCTTCTGCTTCCTCATATACAGGGCCAATGAACTTAGATGGATCCTTAAACGCAGGGTCTTTTGGATCCACTTCCACCATGGTCAACAAGGTGGCCAATGGTCGTTCAAATGGCACCAGGTTGCCCATCTCTTGCTCGATCATGTAACCAATCATGCCCTCTGTTTCTGCGCCGAGCACATCCAAAGGGTACAATTCATCGGGCTTATAAGCATTGCCTTGCAATGACAGCAAGCCGACTTGCGGACCATTACCATGAGTAATAATCAACTCATTATTCATGGCAATTTTTGCCAGTGCTTTCGCAGCAATTTTAATATTTTCTCGCTGCGCTTGAGCGGTTAAGGGCTGGCCTCGCCTAAGTAAGGCGTTGCCACCGAGAGCAACTAATATTCGCATTTAGTTATTCCTTCTACCAAGGTGAGTGAATGGGCCAGCGTCTATTTTGGCTAGCTTCCAAGTGTCGCCACCAACATGGCTTTGATGGTGTGCAACCGATTTTCTGCCTGATCAAATTGAATGCCCGCAACGGATTCAAACACCTCATCGGACACTTCCATTTCGCTGATACCAAACTTCTGATAAATCTCTTCGCCAACATGCGTGTCGCGATTATGGAACGCGGGCAAACAATGCATGAATTTGGTTGCGCTGTTGCCTGTTGCGTCCATCAAGGCTTGGTCGACGCGATAAGGCGTGAGTAACTTGATTCGCTCTTCCCAAACAGAATCTGGCTCGCCCATAGAAACCCACACATCGGTATGAATAAAGTCACAATCCTTAACCGCTTCTTTTGGGTCTTCCGTGATGGTCAATTTGCCGCCGTAGCGTTTTTCTAATTCCCGTGCTGGTTTTAAGAATTCGTCACTTGGCCATAAGGACTTAGGCGCCGCAATGCGCACATCCATTCCCATTAAACACCCAGCAATCATCAATGAATGCCCCATATTGGAATGAGCGTCTCCCACATAGGCGTAACGTATTTCACTCAATGGTTTGCCACAGTTCTCGCGCATGGTTAATAAATCAGCCAGCATTTGTGTCGGGTGAAATTCATCCGTTAAGCCGTTATAAACAGGCACGCCTGCGTATTGAGCCAGTTCTTCTACCACCTTCTGACCAAAACCACGGTATTCAATTGCATCGAACATTCGCCCCAATACACGAGCGGTGTCTTTCATCGATTCTTTCTTACCAATTTGAGAACCAGAAGGCCCTAGATAAGTCACTTGCGCGCCCTGGTCAAATGAAGCGACTTCGAACGCACACATAGTACGAGTTGAGGATTTTTCAAAAATCAGACAAATGTTTTTGCCCTTTAATCCCTGCTGTTCCATTCCGGTGTATTTCGCTCGCTTAAGGTCACGAGATAAATCCAATAAAAAGTTCACGTCGCGTTGCGTAAAATCCAATAACTTAAGAAAATTTCTATTACGTAAATTAAATGACATGGTTGCATTCCTTTATAAATTCAAACGTTTGCTCAATGTAGCGAGCACCGCAATACGATTAATAATCCACAGGATCGCGCCACACAGGACACGTCATACAATGACCGCCGCCACGACCTCGACCCAATTCAGCACCGCTGACGGTAATCACTTCCACGCCGGCTTTTCTCAACAAGGTATTGGTATAAGTATTACGGTCATAAGCGACAACCACGCCGGGTTCCAACGCCACCACGTTATTGCCGTCGTCCCATTGTTCGCGCTCTTTCTGATAACTGTCTCCGCCGGTTTGCACTACGTTGAGTTTTTTAATGTCTAAACATTCCGCCGCGATATCAAACAGGTGTTTCTTTTCTTTACGGAAATCGATTTTTTCAGCGTTATCACCTGGTCTCAGGCTGTAACATTGAATCTCATCACACACGTCGACAAAGGCCGTGACCACGTCGCGATCACAATGACTAAACACCGTGTCTAAATGCATCGCGGAACGGGATCGTGGCATTTGGCACGCCACGACGCGAGTCGCTGCGCCTTCATCAAACAGTCTTTGGGCAATCTGCCCTACGGCTTGTGGCGAGGTGCGCTCGCCCATTCCGATCAATACACTGCCATTGCCCCACGCCATCACATCACCGCCTTCCACGGTTGCTGGTCCGTGGTCTTTGTCTGGGTCGCCCCACCAAATTTTGAAATCGCCATTATTAAATGCAGGCGTAAAAGCCGGATGAAACCGATAAATTGCGGTAACTAATAAGGTTTCAGGTCGGCGCGCTGGCCAATACATCGGATTCACCGTGACGCCGTTGTAAATCCAACTGCTGTTATCGCGAGTGAATTGCGTATTCGGTAACGGAGGAATCACAAAACCGTCTTCGCCTAAATAATTGCCAAACATGCCATGAGGCTTAAAGGGCAATTCATGCGACGCAATACCGCCAATCAAATACATGGCTAACTGTTCGGCCGGCATACCATCAAGCCAGCTGCGTAATTCGTTTAGCATGCCAACGCCGACTTGGTTTTCGTTAATGCGACGATCAAGAATCCACGCCTTGGCTTTTTTATTGCGCACGGTTTCTTTTAATAGCTGACCAAACTCAAGCACTTGTACACCACGACTTTCCATTTTCATGCAGAAGTCCATGTGGTCTGTTCGTGCCTGCTGAACCCATAAAACATCGTCGTACAGTAGTTCTGCGGCGTTGGCCGGAGTCAGTCGTGAATGGGCAAGGCCCGGCTGACACACAATCACTTTACGTAACTTACCAATTTCAGAATGAACACCAAATTCGATCATTTTCTTGTCCTATAAAGTAGGTAAAAAACACATGGCTAGACAAAATTTCGACTCATAAAGGCCTAGCGAAAAAAGACGCCAATATCATGACTTAAGCGCTCAACGCGACCACACTCAGCCCGCCCATAATGATGACGCAAAGGATCAACAGCAGTGGCCAAACAAAACGCAACCAGCGTTCATACGGCACCTTGGCAATGGCTAATCCACCCATCACCACCGCAAACGTAGGATTAAACAAATTCACCAAACCATTGGCAGACTGAAACGCCGTTACCACCAACTCTCGGCCTACACCAGAAAAGTCCGCCAACGGCGCCATAATAGGCATGCTTAATACGGCCAAACCGGAGGAAGAAGGAACAAAGAACGACATAAGAATTTCAATGCCAAACATTGCATTGATAAAGACGACAGAGGACAAGCCACTCAGTGTGTCTTCACCCAAATGCAGAATGGTGTCTGTCATATGACCGGCGTCCATAATCACAACAATACCGCGCGCAATACCGATAATAATGGCCACGCCCAATAGGTCGCGTGCACCATCGATAAAGACTTCAGTAAAGGTCTTCTCTCCCATTCGAGTGACAAAACCAATCAAAATGGCCGATGCAATAAAGAGTGCGCCCATTTTCGCCATCCACCAGCCTTGGCTGGATACCCCCCAGATCATCACAGCAAACGTCAAAGCAAAAATAACCAGCACAATCTTCTGGGCAATCGTCAGTTTTTCGACACTTTCAGCGTCTGTTTTTTTACCAAATTGCGCTTCAATGTCCGCACGATGATCGGCAACAATAGACAGTTCAGGGTTCGCTCGGACCTTCGCCGCATAACGCATCACATAAATAACGCACGCCAACCAACCGCTAAACAAAATGAAAAAGCGCAAACCAATCCCTTGGGTAAACGGAATATCTGCAGCGTTGGCCGCAATAACCGTTGCAAAAGGATTAATGGTTGAACCGAGCGTACCGATTCCCGCACCTAATAGAATGATGCCGACCACCACCACCGCGTCGTAACCGACGGCAATCATAACGGGAATAAGCAAAGCATAAAAAGCCAGTGACTCCTCTGCCATGCCATAAGTCGTTCCGCCAACGGCAAAGAGTGCCATCAGAATCGGTATCATCCATTTTTCATGGCCTTTCAGTGTCACCATTTCACGGGATATGGCGGTATCAATCGCCCCGGTTTTTTTCACCACACCCAAAAAACCGCCAATAATGATGACAAACAAAGCGACATCTATCGCAGCAGCTTCATAACTATCAGGATCATAAAAGCCAGCGATGGGCGCGAGAAACACATCCACAACGCCTTGAGGGTTCGAATCAACTTGCTGATACGTGCCAGGGACTGGGATTTCCTTTCCTAATGCCTCGCTTTGAATACGGTCATATTGCCCAGCAGGAACCAGCCAAGTACCGGCGGCGACTAAAGCAATGAGCAAAAAAAGAATGGTGTACGCGGTTGGAAATTTAAAAGTCATAATGAACGCCCTTTCCAAATAGAGAGGTTTTTATTTTTGTTTTTAAAAAACATCTATTCATCGTTTATTTCCATAAGTGGTAGCGCCGAAACAGCTTCGTGACCATCGAAAACAAAGTGAAAGAATAAAATAAAAAACGCGTTAAATATTTTTGTTAAATATTTAATAGGGTTTCATCATGCATCATCAGGTTTTGGTTAACATTGCGCCAAATCAATCTTTCATGGGGAAGTAAGAGGATGAGAACGCATTTGAAATATTGATGGCACTGAGGTAAACGGTAAGAGGAAAAGAAAGGAGGATTTAGTCGAGAATTTCAAAACCTGACAAGACGTCAAACAATTCGGCATCGATGCCACTTTGGCGCAAACGGTGAAATGTACGGTTTAAGTCTTCTTGTAACTCATCGATGTTTTTTTCAGCCCGTTGCATGGCGGCTAATCGGCTGGCATTTTCGCTGGCCAATGATTCTGCACACGCTCTAAAAAGGCTCACAAAAAGGTATTCACGTACAAACGCACGCAATGTTTTATCTTGGTCAGGCATCACTTCAGCAAGGTTATTCGTCGGCCAATGAAAATCGGCAAGATTGTTTTGCCAAGCCGCATCCAAGGGCAACAACTGATGGCTCACTGGACGATAAACAGAACCTTGCTCAGGCCGATGATAAAACAGGTACACTTTATCCACGACACCTTGTTCCCGCTGTGCTTCTACCTCGGTCAACACTTTTCCCACCAGCTCTGAAATGGTATGGATCGAACCGGGCAGCGAGAAGCTTTTTCCAGTTTTAAGAGAGGTATCGAGTAAACGTGATTGGATTCGTTCGCCAACCGCCCAGACAATTTTTTCACCTGAGATACTGGCCAATGATGCCTCAAGAAACTCAACCATGACGTCATTGAATTGCCCAACTAACCCTTGATCTGACCCGAAAACAATGACCCCCACGGAAGGTGCCTTTGTTTGTGATCGATTTATCGCCACAGGTGGCAAATCCAACGCTGGCGCCTTCGCTTGCTTACCACTGGCCGACAAACAGGCCACCAATCCTAACTGGACAGTTTGATAATAATCGTCCAGCGAATGCACGGCTTTTTCGTATTGCCCAATACTCGAGGACGCAATGGTTTTCATACTGCGAACGACCGATTGAAGGTCTTGAGCACTCGAGATTTTATGACGTAAGCTGGCAATGCTGTCTCTCATGAATGCTCACTCGACTCAGACTCTTTCCCCTTAACCGTGGTAAAAAAACCATGTAGCGCGCCACGAGCAAGCGTAAGAATGACACTCTTATCTTCATCACTTAATTTCTTTGCGCTGTTCAACCGCTCAATCAGATCATCTGAAAGGTTGACCGCCGCCTTGCGAACCACTTGCTCCGCCTCGGGCATGTTTTCTAAAGAAACGTCATCAAACAAGTCCGCCGTCAACGCCACCAATACAATGATTTGCTCCGCCATTGATACAGGGGCGAATTCAGGCTGCATTAAGCACGCTCGAATGCGTCGACCATGCTCAATCGATTTAAGTGTTGTGTCGTCTAACCTTGCTCCAAAACGCGCAAAGGTTTCTAGTTCTTCAAACTGAGCATAGGCCAATTTCAAGTCCACCGTTACGCCTCGATAGGCCGCACGCTGTGCTTTACCACCCACACGAGAAACGGATTTACCCACATCGACAGCGGGCAAAACGCCCAACTCAAACAACGCTGGTGAAAGGTAAATTTGGCCATCGGTGATGGAAATCAGGTTGGTCGGAATGTACGCGGAGATGTCTTGCGCCTCGGTTTCAATAATCGGCAGTGCCGTCAAAGAACCGCCACCCAGCGCGGCACTCAGATGAGTTGCTCGTTCTAAAAGCCGCGAGTGAATATAAAAAATATCGCCAGGAAAGGCTTCTCGACCCGGTGGTCGACGCAGCAATAACGACAATTCACGATACGCGCGAGCATGGTGCGTCAGGTCATCATAGACGATTAAAACATCTCGACCTTTCTCCATGAAAAACTCAGCGATACTGGTGGCCGCATACGGCGCAACGTACGCTAATCCCGGCGGATCATTCCCTTCCGTTACCACCACAATGGTGTATTCCAATGCGCCTTGTTCTTGCAATGTTGCCACCACTTTGGCGACACCAGAAGCACGCTGACCAATGGCACAATAAACACAAATAACGTCTTTGCCACGTTGGTTTAATATCGTATCAAGAGCAATGGCTGTCTTGCCCGTTTGTCGATCACCCAGTATCAATTCTCGCTGCCCTAAACCAACTGGAATCAAAGCATCAATGACTTTTATACCCGTTTGCAAAGGCACACTAACGGCAGAACGATCCATGATAGCAGGCGATGGACGTTCCACTGGGCGACGCTCGGTGGTAACAATGGCGCCTTTTCCGTCCAACGGCTCACCAATTGGGTTGATAATTCGCCCCATCAGGCTGTCTCCCACTGGGACATCCACTACGTGACCGAGGCGTTCAACCTCGTCTCCTGCTTGAAGATGCCAATAATCACCCAGTAGCACAACGCCGATTTCATTTTCGTCTACATTAAAGGCAATGCCATAAATGTCACCGGGAAACTTCAACAACTCTTCATAGCCAACACCCGGCAAGCCAGATACTTTGGCAATACCCGTAGCAATACTGGTAATAATGCCCACTTCTCGTGGCTTCAATTCCGCTTCAAAGGATTCTCGCGCTTGCGAAAGACCTGAGAACATTTCATCAAACATGGATTTCATGGCCACCCTGCCCTTCGCCGTCAATGGCTTGATCCTTGTCGCGGCTTTCATCATGAAGCTGCATCACTTGGTTGACATGTTTTGTCAGTATCGCCAGATAATCGGCAATACTCCATGCGATTTTTTGACCGCCGACATTCACTTCTATGCCGCTTATTACATTGGGATCACTCGCAAAATCTATGTCTGCAGATGCCCCTAACATGTCTTGTAACGCGGCTTTTATCAGCGAACGTTCCGCTTCTGGAAAATCAAACGCGGTATGAACTATTAAAGGCTGACTTGCGCTTTCAAAGGTCGATGTTAAGCTGACTTTGTCTTCGTCTTTTAGGGCCGCTAATCGTGCGATAAAAACACGTGCCATGCTCGACTCCAAACTGGTTTCAGCAAGATCTTTCAGCGCCTTACGAACGATCAAAAACACTTCCTCTTGCGTTTTCTGAGTCAGCGAATCCTGCAAAGTAAGTTGCTCACTTTTAAGCGCCAAGGACAGCTTGCTTCGCAACGCATCGGATTCTTGTCGAACAAGATCAAGCAAGCGTATTTTTTCTGCTTTCGCTTCTGCCGTGACATTTGCCATGCTGGTTGCTCGGTGCGCAATGAAGTCTGCATTTTTTTGCTGAAATGCCTCACGCTGCTTTTCTGCCTCGGCTCTTTTTTCATACGCGTCCGCCAGTTCATCCGCAATGCGTTTTTCACGAGCATCGATTGCATCCAAAATAGGATGATACAAAAAACGCTTCAGCAACCAAACGAGAACCAGAAAGTTGATGAGTTGTGCTATGACGGTAAACCAATCAATCAACATAATTTATTGGCCTGTCGCTTGGGCAATACCGTAATTCCAAAAAGGGTTAGCAAACAGCAAAATCATCGACACCACAAAACAGTAAATCGCGGTGGACTCAATCATCGCCAAGCCCACAAACAAGGTTCGTGTAATTGTCGCAGATGCATCGGGTTGCTGAGCCAAAGAAGACAAGGCGACCGCCACGGCTTTACCTTCACCCAACGATGGGCCAATAACGCCAATGGCAATGGTCAGTCCCGCTGTAATAATCGATACCACTGCAATAATTGTCATGCTGTCCATAGTTACTCCATAAATGTTCATATAGTTAAATGTTCATATAGTTAAATCGTGATTAGGATTAATTGACCGAAGCGGCCGATGTTTTTTGCGTACTCGTGGCCGCTGCGATGTACACGGTTGCCAAAACGAAAAAGATATAGGCTTGCACTATGCCGGTGAGCAACCCCAGCAAGGTCATCACAATAGGAAATAAAAACGGTGTAATGGTGAGCAATATGGCGATGATCATGGCGCCACTCATCATGTTGCCAAACAAACGCACAGCGAGGGCCAAGGTACGAGATATCTCACTGATAATATTAAACGGCAACATAATAATGGTCGGCTTCGTGTAGGTAGAAAGGTAACGCGCCAGCCCTTGATCTTGAATACCAAACATCGGCACAGCCACCAACACACATAACGCCAACACCGCTGTCGTAGAAAGCGACCCCGTTGGCGGTTCAAAGCCGGGGATGATCGTACCGAGCGCAGAAAGCGCGATAAACAAAAACAGCGAACCTAAAAAGCCGAGGTACTTGTGAGGTTGATTCAGTCCCACTTCTTCGATTTGTTGATTAATAGTGATCACCACCACTTCCAACAAATTCTGCCAGCGGGAGCGCTGCAAATGGGTCGACAATTTTCGAGTAATCAAGATTGAACTCAACACCAGAACCAACATCACCAACCAGGTAAATACGATGGTAGCATTGAGTTTGATAAAGCCCATTTGCCAATAAATAAGTTGATCGGGACTAAGGTTCATTCCTGCTCCTCTGTTTGAATCGGGCTGTCTTTTCCAACCAGCGCAGGCAGGATTAACACCGTATCTTCTTTTGATTTAATGTAACGCGTCACAAACACTCGCATCACCATAAACCCAAACAGCCCCAGTAATAATTGACGCCAATCGTTGCTTAAAAAAACATAAAAACCGGCGACGACTACCCCCATTCTAAGCAACAGACTGAGTAAAAATAAGGGGGCCACATTTCGACGAGAATCCAACTGACGTACCGTCCACCAAAGCCCAGTAAAATAAAAAGCCCCCAGCAACACACCAATAAATGCAGCAAACGCCCCACTCGCCCACACGTTGTCACCAAAGTTAATTAACATCGCTTTCATCCTCATCTTGGTGAATGTCTTTGTCTTCTTTTTCGACCCAATGCCACGCGTTAAAACAACCAAGGCAAAGACCAACAACCAGCAGCGCCAATGTCCACGAACGGCCACCCGGATATTCATCATCCAACCAAATGCCCAGTGCGGCGCCGAGCAACGTGGGGATTGCTACGGACCAACCAACCAATCCCATCATACCCAAACCCGACCACACGGTTTTTGTCACATGACGTTGCGCTTTGAGTTTTCGTTGCGCCATATCACCGACGTGTTGGCTGTAGTTCTGTTGACTGTCGCTCGCAGACGGTTTTTGTGTCGACTTTTTGTCCGTGCTTGGCTCATCTTTCATAACAAGGTTGTGTCCTGTTTAAACGCCGCCAAACGCTGCACAAAACCGCCTTCCATCTTGGTTAATACCGAGCGCAATTTTTGTTCTTGTTCGTTAAGCTGCATAAATTCTTCTTCGACCGCCACACGTAATTCATCCAATCCCATGCCGCTCATGGCATTACGCACAGACACTCGAACATCCAACCCTGTTTTCACTAAAACACCTTCATCGACGGCCAGATACACTTCGTCTTTGCCTTCGGTTTCAAATACCAGAATTCCCGCAGACAACGACGCAACGCAGTCCAAGCGATGAGGCAAAATACCAAACGCACCTTGATGCGTCATCGCCACAATGCGTACGACGTTTTGCGCCTCAGCAAACACTTTATAAGGCAACAAAACCTTCAATGTCATCTGCGCATCTGACATGTCTATTTTTCCTCGGCACTGGGCTGTTTGTGCTTCGCATGTGCTTCGTCGATGGCACCAATCATATACAGTGCGTTTTCTGGGTAATCTTCAAATTCATCTTTCAAGATGCGCTCACAACCGTCTAATGCATCCTCAAGGCTGACTAACTTGCCTGATAAACCAGTAAACTGCTCGGTCGTGAAAAAAGGCTGTGTTAAAAAGCGCTCTAGTCGTCGCGCACGCCCAACCACCTTGTGATCTTCTTGTGACAATTGCTCCATGCCCAACATGGCGATGATGTCTTTGAGTTCGCCGTATTGTGCCAACGTACGACGAATATCTTGCGCCAGATCATAGTGGCGTCGACCAATAATGCTCGGCGTCGCCATTTTAGAACTGGACTGCAATGGATCGATGGCCGGATAAAGCCCTTCACTGGCGCGTTTTCGAGACAGCACAATAGAAGCAGAAAGGTGAGAAAAGGTGTGTACCGCCGCCGGGTCAGTAAAATCATCGGCGGGCACATACACGGCTTGAATCGAGGTAATCGCACCACTACCAGTATTGGCAATGCGTTCTTCTAATTGAGACAGTTCGGTCCCCATGGTGGGTTGATAGCCAAGTCGAGCTGGCATCTGCCCCATTAAACCGGACACTTCCATGCCAGCCTGAATAAACCGAAAAATATTATCGACCAATAACAGCACATCACGGTGTTCGTCATCGCGAAAATATTCCGCCATGGTCAACGCCGCATGGCCAATTCGAAAACGTGCGCCGGGTGGTTCATTCATTTGGCCGAACATCATGACCATGTTATCCAGCACGCCCGCGTCTCTCATTTCTCGATACAGCTCTTCGCCTTCACGACAACGCTCGCCAATACCACAAAAGATACTCACGCCCGCATGCTGGCCAACCATGTTATGGATCATTTCTGTCAGCAACACGGTTTTCCCCACACCCGCACCGCCAAATAAACCCGCTTTTCCACCTCTTTCCAGCGGCATGAGCACATCAATGACCTTGATGCCGGTTTCAAACACTTGAGTCTTGGTGGAACGTCTTTCGAGGGCAGGAGGTTCATTGTGAACGGAGCGCCATTGAACGTCTTTCGGCGCGGATTTCTGATCAATCGCGTTGCCAAACACATCAAACATACGCGATAAAATGTCTTTTCCAACAGGGATTTGTAATGGTTTACCAGTGTCTTTCACTGGCATGCCGCGGGCGAGACCTTGGGTTGGCGTGAGCGCAATACCGCGAATTCGATGGGCGTCTAATTGGGAAAAAACTTCAATGGAAATCTGATTATTGGCGCCTGTTTGTAATAAAGATCGTATTGGCGGCAACTGATGATCAAAGCGAACATCTACAACACTTCCACGTATTGAAACGACGGTACCTATATTTAGTACCGTGTTGTCTGATGTCATGTCTTTTGCTTCGTCTACACTAACCTGCAAGTCTGTCATGACTTATCCCTTTATTTACATCTCATCAGCAATGCCGAATACCTAACATTCCCTCGCTGTATTCAACCACTGGTACGCGGTATTTTTTCCTATGCTTACCACACTACCCTAATGACGAGAGTACAAACAATGACCTACATCAGATATATAAGAATAATTATCACTTACTCATTAAATCGTAACGCCTCTAATTTTCGATACAAAGAGCGAAGGCTTATTCCCGCCATTTCCGCCACTTTTTCCTTGTCATTACCATGAAATGCCATCAAGTCTGATAAATAACGGCTTTCCACTGTTTTTAAATCCACCCAAGTTTCATCGTCTGCCCCCCTGACATCTGTCCTCGAATCCAAATGAAGCGCTGACCCGCTGTCACTCTGTTGGCTGAGTTCATTGTCGATATTCAAACACTCCTGAATAGTGCTTCGCTCAATCAAATTAGTGTCTGTCAAAATAACCGCGCGATTGAGGATGTTGCTCAGCTCTCGAATGTTACCGGGGAAATCGTATCGTTTTAGTGTCTGTAAGGCGGAATCGGTCAGATGATATTCTTTTCGTTTGCTAATGCGTTTCAGCAAGGTGGCGATCATTAGGGGCAAGTCGTCTTGTCGCTCTCGTAAGGAAGGCACATAAATAGGAAAAACATTAATTCGATAATACAGATCCTGACGAAATTCGCCTGTTTTGACCATTTGAGCCAAGTTTTTGTGTGTTGCACAAATCAAACGGAAATCACTGTGCTTGATGGCAGATGAACCCACGGGGCGAAAAGACCCAGTTTCAATCAAGCGCAGCAGTTTTACTTGCATGGAAAGCGGCACGTCGCCGATTTCATCCAGAAACAAGGTGCCACCATTGGCCAACTCGACCAAACCGGTGCGATTATTATGCGCTCCGGTAAAAGACCCCTTCACATGGCCAAACAATTCGCTTTCTATCAATGAATCGGTCAGGCCCGAACACTCTAATGTTACTAAGGAATGGTTTGCTCGCTGGCTTCCCTGATGAACCGCTGTCGCCACGAGCTCTTTACCGCTGCCAGATTCTCCCAGCAAAAGTACAGACGCATCGCTTCGGCTCACCCGAGTGACTTTTTCCAACATCTGATTGAAGCGTTTGCTTGCGCCCACCAACTTGTTACTCATGTTTTCAGCACTGGCAACGGAAATACTACGCAGCAGTTCGACAAAGAAAAGCAACTGACCTTGATCATCGTGTATCGGCAACATTTCTACATCGACGTGCTCTTTCCCACGCGGTGTTTGATGTATATGAAGCACACGTTCTTTATGGCCACTTTGGAGGACGGAAGACAAAGGGCAGTCTTCCCCCGCTTCATCACACGGCACAGTGTAACCATGAGACACTTCGTAACAGCGGGATTGATTCGCCACAGGAACTTCGCCGAACTCATTCCGATAATGCTGATTGATCGCTAAAATTTGATAATCAACAGACACCAAAATCGCAGGGCAATCATAACCCTCTAACATACTCGCTAACCCGCTGTGTGACACCGAGTCCGACACAATCATATCCATAGACATCCCCACAAATATTGTCATTTTTGACAAAACATAAAGCCAAATATGGCAATCATCACTATATTAGTCAAAGTTAATTTAATGAAAAAAACGCCATAAACACTATAAATTCATAAAATTCAAAGAGTTAAAATAAATAAAATAGATTGGCACGTATTCTGCTCTATCAAAGTAATGAAACCATTTAACGGTTATCCATTATTTAAAAGCGATAACGAGGGGAAACATAATGACGAATACAATTGCAAAACCCACTGTAGCGGCTTTTTTTGATAAAGATTCCAATACATTTTCTTACGTGGTTAAAGATCCAGACTCTTCGAGCTGCGCCATCATTGATAGCGTATTGGACTTTGACTACGCCTCAGGCAGCACCTCTCACACCAGTGCAGACGAAATTATTGACTACGTCAAATCGCACCAATTGAATGTAGAGTGGCTGATTGAAACCCACGTTCACGCCGATCACATTTCCGCCGCGCCTTATTTGCAAGAAAAGCTGGGCGGCCAAATCGGCATAGGCAAACACATCACCACCGTACAAGACACCTTTGCAACCGTCTTCCATGAAGGAGACAACTTTAAGCATGACGGCTCTCAGTTTGATCATTTATTCAGTGATGGCGAAGCATACAAAGTGGGTTCACTGCAATGCACAGCCATGCATACACCCGGCCATACGCCTGCGTGCTTCACACACACATTAGGTGACGCGGTATTTGTTGGCGACACGCTATTCATGCCAGATGCCGGCACCGCTCGCGCGGATTTCCCCGGCGGCAACGCTGGAACACTGTTCGATTCGATTCAAAAAATCTTAGCACTGCCCGATGATCATCGTATTTTCATGTGTCATGACTATTGCCCAAATGGCCGTGCGTTAGAGTTTCAAACGACAGTAAAAGCACAACGCGAAGGCAACATTCACGTTAAGAGCGACATGACTAAATCGGTCTTTGTCGAGTTACGTGAAACGCGCGACAAAACACTGGGGATGCCACGACTTATTTTGCCTTCGCTGCAGATCAATATGCGAGCAGGACACATGCCAGAAGCGGAAGAGAACGGCTTGGCGTACTTAAAAATCCCATTGAATGCTTTCAAATAACTCAACCGAAGTCATGACATAAAGCGAACAATAAAAATAGAGAGAACAACATGTTACGCAAACACATAACAGATCATTATTCGGTGTCTGAGCAAATCAACTTGGACGACGTAGAAACCTTATCGCAGTCAGGTGTCACGCTTATTGTGTGTAATCGACCTGACAATGAAGAAGAAGGCCAACTGCCTTTTGCGGAAATTGAAGCCGCCGCCAAAGCAAAAAACATGAACGCGGTGCACATTCCGTTCGTGGGTGGACAACTGCAGCCAGCGGATGTGGACGCCTTCAAAAGCGCCATCAAGGGCAATGATAAAATTCATGCTTACTGCCGAACAGGTAACCGCTCTAGCGTCATCTGGGACGCGGCCAATGAAGTATCAGCAGAAACGCCATCAGACATGGCGTTTGATGTGGTCATTGTTGGCGCGGGCACAGCGGGTATTTCCACTGCCGCCAGCTTATTGAAACGCAAACCCAACATGAAGATTTGCCTCATAGACCCAGCGACCAATCATTTCTACCAACCGGGTTGGACGCTCGTCGGCGGCGGCGTTTTTAAAGCAGAAAGCACTCGAAGAAACATGTCAGATGTGATCCCAAAAAACACTGAATGGATCAAAAACTCGGTCAAAACATTTCATCCCAATGACAACAAAGTCACGCTAGAAAACGGCAAACAAATCGCCTATCAATATTTGGTGGTTGCCGCGGGAATTAAACTCAACTGGGACGCCATAGAAGGATTGTCGGAGACCTTAGGGCGCAATGGCGTCACGTCGAATTATCGTTACGATTTGGCCCCTTATACTTGGGAATTAGCACAAAATTTAAAAGGCGGCAAAGCGATTTTCACTCAACCCCCCATGCCAATTAAATGCGCTGGCGCACCACAAAAAGCCATGTATTTATCCTGTGACCACTGGTTCAAACACGACAAATTATACGAAATCAATGTCTCTTTTTACAATGCTGGCGGCGTTTTATTTGGCGTACCCAACTATGTTCCCGCGCTTGAAAGCTACATTGAAAAATATCAGATCGAAACACGCTTCAGCCATAACCTTGTCAAAGTAGATGGCCCAAACAAACGCGCCTATTTCGCCACGAAAGATGAAAACGAACAGCCCATCATCGTCGAAACTACGTTCGATATGTTGCACGTTTGCCCACCGCAAAGTGCACCAGATTTTATTCGGAACAGCCCGCTGGTCGATGAAGCCGGCTGGGTCGATGTCGACAACGAAACATTGCAGCACAAGTCATTTGGTAATATTTGGTCACTTGGCGACGTGTCCAATACCCCGAACGCCAAAACCATGGCCGCCGCACGCAAACAGGCCCCCGTTGTCGCTCAAAACATTGTCGATGCATTCGAAGGCCGAAGCATTAGGGCGATGTACGATGGCTATGGTTCATGCCCTCTGACCGTTGAAAAAGGAAAAATTGTCTTAGCCGAATTTGGCTACGGCGGCACGTTAATGCCCACTTTCCCAAATTGGCTCAATGACGGTACGAAAGCCACACGATTGGCTTGGATATTAAAAGAAGATCTGCTGCCTCCTTTCTATTGGCACGGCATGCTAAAAGGCTATGAATGGTTTGTAAAACCTAAAATGCGCAAATAACGAGAGTCTAAACATGATGCTTGAACGCTTATTCCCCGCACTGACTTGGCTGAAAAGCTATAACCGTGTGCAATTTGGCCAAGACGCCACCGCCGCCTTTATTGTCACTATGCTGCTGATCCCTCAGTCTTTGGCGTATGCCATGTTGGCTGGTGTTCCGCCAGAAGTCGGATTGTATTCAAGCATTTTGCCTTTGGTGCTGTACGCTCTATTTGGGACAAGTACGTCTTTGTCCGTTGGCCCCGTTGCGGTCGCATCATTAATGACTGCGACGTCGCTGGCGGCCATTGCGGAACAAGGCACCGCGAGTTACTTAACTGGTGCGGTGACATTGGCATTACTTTCTGGCGCCATGCTGGTCATTATGGGAGCCATGAAGCTTGGTATGATCACCAATCTTTTGTCGCATTCGGTGATTTCCGGCTTTATTTCTGCCTCCGGTATTATTATTGCCCTTAGCCAACTCAAACATATTTTTGGCATTCAGGCTCACGGCGATAATGTGATTACGCAATTTGTCAGTATGTTTGACAGCATGAGTGATTTCAAACCCGTCACCTTCTTAGTGGGACTCTCTGTCTTGGCTTTTTTACTGCTTGCCAGACGCTATGCCAAGGCGTTCTTTCTCAGCTTAAAACTACCCGATGCCACCGCGTCGTCTTTGGCGAAAACCGCCCCAATTATTGGTGTGCTCTCCAGTTTAGCAATCGTTTACGCTTTTGACCTACAGGCGCATGGTGTCGCCATTACCGGCACTGTTCCAGCTGGCTTACCGCATTTCGGTTTGTCGCTACCGTCGTTTGAACTGGTGAAAAGCTTGGCACTGCCAGCGCTGATGATTTCTATTATTGGCTATGTGGAGTCCATTTCTGTGGGTAAAACCTTAGGCGCCAAACGCCGAGAAAAAGTCAAACCCAATCAAGAACTCATCGGTTTAGGCGCGGCCAACATTGCTTCTGGTGTGTCTGGTGGTTTTCCTGTGACAGGCGGATTCTCCCGTTCTGTTGTTAACTTTGATGCTGGCGCAGTGACTCAACTTGCCGGTGTAATGACCGCCATTGGCATTATGATCGCCTCCCTCGTTTTAACACCGGTTCTGTTCTTTCTCCCTAAAGCGACACTAGCGGCGACCATTATTGTGGCGGTAACCACCTTGATCGACTTCTCTATTCTGAAAAAAACGTGGGTATTTTCCCGTGGGGATTTTTACGCCGTCTTAGCGACGATTATCGTAACGTTATTGTTGGGCGTGGAAGTTGGCGTGGCGTCTGGCGTGGGACTTTCTATCTTGCTGCATTTATCGCGCACTTCACGTCCGCACGTCGCAGAAGTTGGCTTGATTGAAGGCACTGAGCATTTTCGCAATGTAAAACGCTACGACGTAAAAACATCGCCGCATTTATTGTGTTTACGCCCAGACGAAAGTTTGTTCTTTGTGAATGCGGCGTTTCTTGAAGACTGCATACTGGACAACATCAATCGTCGTCGAGAAATCACCAATGTGGTCATCCAATGCAGCGCGGTGAATGAAATTGATTTTAGCGCCTTAGAAATGCTCGAATCGCTAAATAGCCAGTTAATTGCGCTCGGCATCAGACTGTCACTGTCTGAGGTAAAAGGCCCAGTCATGGACCACTTAGAATGCAGTGGTTTTCTGCAACACCTAAGTGGCCGCGTGTATTTATCCCAGTATCAAGCGTTTACAGAGATAGTGAAAAATATCGAAGATTAGCCCCACACGACCTTGCCATCGATCCACGTTTTGGTCACGCGGTAATCGTCATTCAGTGCGACCAAACTGGCTCGATAGTGTGCTTTGATACGCCCAAATTCGTCGTCAATGCTTAGAAATTCGGCCGGCCTTAACGATGCCATTTGAAAGGCTTCCGCTGGTGTTCGTCCAATCAGAAAAATCGTGTTGCGAACGGCGGTGGCCATGTCCAAATCGGATCCCGCCAAGGTGCCATCTTCGGTGGTCACCTTGCCTTCGCTGCGCCGTACTTTTTTCCCTAAAAATGCCATCTCGTTTTCACTCGAGCCAACACTTTGAATCGCGTCAGTCACCAACATCATGTGTTCACAGCCTTTTGCGGCAATGGCGATGCGCATGGAAGCAGGATGAACATGATGGCCATCGGCAATCAGACCACACCATGTCGGTGTCTTGGTTTGCAATGCGGCCCCAACCACACCAGGTTCACGGCTCGCTAACGGTGTCATGGCGTTATACAAGTGAGTAAAACCACGCGCGCCACTGTCGACGGCCTTCATCGCTTCGTCATAGGTGGCTGCTGAATGACCAATGCAAACAATGGCTTTTTCCGCCACCAGCCATTCGATAAAACCTTCTCTAACCTGTTCTGGGGCTAACGTCACCATCAGTTTTCCGCGCCGACTCATATCCAACAAGGTCGCTAAAATGCCTTCATTGGGCTGACGAAGTTGGAATTCATTATGCACGCCTTTGCGCACAGGGTTGAGATATGGCCCTTCATAATGCAAGCCTAAAATGCCGCCCATATTTTGCTTGAGTGCATCACAAACCGCATGATGCGCCTGAGACATAATCTCGTAATCATCAGAAATGAGGGTTGGCATCATCGCTACCGTGCCAAATTGGGCGTGAATCTGAACGATGTTTTTCAATGCCGATAACGTCGGCGTGTGGTTAAACAAGGTGCCGCCACCGCCATTAACATGCACATCAATAAAACCGGGCGCAAGAATGTCGACGACATCCTTCTCGGTATCTTCAGGTATTTCTGCATCAAGAACAGAAACAATTCGATCGCCATCAAAGGTAACTTCTTGATTACTCAACCAATGCTCGCCATCAAATAGGCGTTTTGCAAATATCGTTGTCATATCGCCATTCTTCCTATTTGTTGTTTGGCCATTAAAATCGCGCCTGCCATCGCGTCGCCTTTTGGCTCACATAAATACCGACAAAAACGTTCCGGTAAATAAGGCCGAATAACCTCTGACACACCGCCAACCAACACAATTTTTTCTGCGCCTTTGGCGATTAAACAATCCAAATATTGACTGACCCAGTGCACCTGCTCAGCGACAATTTTCAGCGCAACAGGGTCTTTTTGTTGTGCAAATTCAAACACCTGAATGGCAAAAGCGCCGAATTCTTTAGGTAAGGGTTGGCGGTTTTGAAACAACACATACTGTTCGGGCGACAAAGAAAACTCAGCATTAATGCTGTCTGTCATGGGTGACGCGGGGGAAATACCATCCAGCGCGGCTAAAGAATATTCCAACGCAGACAAGCCAATACGAGCACCGCTGCCCTGATCTGACAAGGGGAACCCCCAACCACCAACAATATGAAATTGCTCTTGCTGATAGAAAACGCCACAACTGCCTGTTCCTAAAATAAGCAAGGCGCCATCCTGACCATCAAACGCCCCCAAACAGGCAGAATGCGCGTCCGTTAATAAATAACGCCGACCAAATAACGATGATTGGGACATGACCAAATCTTGCTCAAGCGGTTGATTCGCCCCAGCAAGCCCAAGCCCGAGTGTGATTTTGGCGTAGTCTTTTGCATCAATATTGCCTTGATGACACGCCTCTAAACACGCATTCATGATGTTTTGCCACGCGGCGTCGATACCAATTCGTGGGTTTCCAGATCCGGCAACCGCTTCTCCAAGTGTGTTTCCCTCGCCGTCAACCAGTCGAGCGCGACAAAAGGTTCCGCCACCGTCAACGCCAATAAACAGCCCTGTCATATTAACTTTCCTTCTTGCAACTGAAGACGTTTTTCTTCGCACCACACATAGTACTCATGTAAAGCCAATAAACTGGCTGCCTCTTCATCCAATATTACAATGGCTTTTTCATGTTGCTGTAAAACAGACGCTGGACACATGGACGTTAGTGGCCCTTCTATCATGTCTTTTACCGCTTGCGCTTTGCCCTTTCCTGTGGCCATTAGCACGATTGATTTGCTCGACAAAATAGTACCAATGCCCATCGTAATGGCCAAATGCGGTTGAAACTCGCCTTCCGCAAAAAAGCGTTTGTTGGCTTCCACGGTGGATTTTGACAAGGTCTTAATTCGTGTTCGAGAAGCAAAACTCGACGTAGGCTCATTAAAGCCAATATGTCCATTCACACCAATGCCCAAAATTTGTAGGTCGACACCGCCCGTCCAAAGGATTTCTGACTCATAACACTCTGCATTACGCGCCAGTACATCTGGGTCCAAACTGTCGGCCAAAGGCACATAGGTATTACTAAGGTCTATGTCGACAAGGTCAAATAAATGCCGATTCATAAAGGTTCGATAACTCTGTGGGTGACTTTCAGCAATGCCGATATACTCATCCAAATTAAAGGTTTTTGTATTTTGAAAAGAAAACTCACCCGCTCGATGTCGACTGACCAATTCATTATAAAGCGCAATCGGTGTTGACCCCGTTGCCAGTCCCAGCACTGGATTGGTATTTTTTGTCACCACCTCTACCACACGATTCGCCGCGTACAAAGCCACGTCTTTAGGCGTCGGAAGTATAATAACCTGCATAAATATTGACCCTTTGAAGCGTTACCATAAAAACAAAATAATAATACCAATATAGAACCTTTAAACCAATCAGGTCAAAATATTTTCCTTAAATTTCACTTAACCGTTTGCCTGAGTGCATAATTGGTGCTAATTTCTAAAAATAAACAATACCTAAAAAATACCAATTTTAGTTATTGAATAATAAAAACCAAGTCACATCACAAATACACAAACGGAGAACAACCATGTTGAATGCACATTCTATCTTGTCCGTATCAAAGTATGCCCTCGCGACTGCCGTTGTTTTAGGCAGTGCAAGCATGACCCATGCGGCAGGAACGCTAAATATAGAAAGTTGGCGCAGTGACGACGCAAATATCTGGTCTGACGTCATCATCCCCGCTTTCAATAAAAGTCACCCCGACACAAAAGTAAATTTCACCCCCACTCCACCAACGCAATATAACTCTGCATTACAAGCCAAACTGCAAGCTGGCACTGCGGGAGATTTAATTACTTGCCGCCCTTTTGATACTTCATTAACCCTGTATTCCAATGGTTACCTAGACAAGCTCAATGACCTAAAAGGTCTCAGTGAGTTTTCGAGCGTAGCAAAAAGCGCTTGGGTAACCGACGACGGTAAAAATCAATTCTGCTTACCGATGGCATCTGTTATTCACGGCTTCATTTACAACAAAGAAATCTTTAAAGAGCTGAATCTTTCGGTGCCGAAAACCCAAGGTGAATTCTTTAAAGTGCTCGACACCATCAAATCTGAAAGCCGCTACACGCCATTGGTTATGGGCACCGCCGACCAATGGGAAAGCGCAACCATGGGCTTTCAAAACATTGGACCAAATTATTGGAAAGGCGAAGCGGGTCGTAAAGCATTACTTGAAGGCAAAGCCAAACTGACCGACAAGCCGTATGTCGATACTTGGAAAGAGCTGGCGAAATGGAAGCCGTATCTTGGCCGTGGTTTTGAAGCACAAAAATACTCCGATTCCCAAAACCTCTTCACACTAGGTCGTGGAGCGATATATCCAGCGGGTTCGTGGGACATTCAAACCTTCAACAACCAAGCCGACTTTGAATTTGGGGCTTTCCCACCACTGGTCGCAAAATCTGGTGACACTTGTTATATCAGCGATCACACGGACATTGGGATTGGCATCAATGCCAGCTCAAAAAACAAAGCCGCCGCACGTGAATTACTCAACTGGATGGCGAGCCAAGAGTTTGCAGAATTATTCGCGAATGCTGTACCGGGCTTCTTCCCTTTGTCTAATCACAAAATTTCGATCAAAGACCCTGTCGCTCAAGAATTCATTAGCTGGCGTGACGATTGCGAATCGACGATTCGTAATTCCTACCAGATCCTTTCTCGCGGTACGCCTAATTTAGAAAATCAACTTTGGAATGTCAGCGCACAAGTAATCAACGGCACCATGACACCCAAAGCGGCTGCCGAAGAAACTCAAAAAGGCTTAGAGCAATGGTACGCACCGCAACAATAAAATGAGTAATACGAGGGAGGACGCACGTCCTCCCTACTTTGATGATTCAAGACGTGACTACTATTGATACCGTACGATTATTCGAGACAGCGTTATGATCCAACCCAAACACCAAGATGAAAAAAAGCCTTTTCCTTGGCACCTTATTGTTTTTCTGACGCCAGCACTGCTGATTTACGGCACGTTTAGCGTTTATCCTTTGCTCGACACGCTATTTTTAAGCTTGTTTGGTACTCAACAAGGACAAAGCACCTTTGTTGGGTTGCAGAACTTCATCACCCTAGTCACAGACGACAATTGGTCTCAGGCTTTTTGGAATGCCTTGATTAACAATTTTAAGTTTTTCGCCATTCATATGCTGATCCAGAACCCTATTGGGCTCTTGCTTGCCGTCTTATTGAGCTCACCAAAACTGCGCTTGTCTGGCACGTATCGCACCTTAATTTTCATGCCTACCATGTTATCTGTGGTGATCATTGGCTTTGTTTGGCAACTACTTCTCAGCCCTATTTGGGGTATTTCGGAAAACTTCCTCTATAGCATTGGCCTTGGCCATTACTTTGATGCGTGGTTAGGCAAGGAAGGCAGCGCCTTAATTACTCTCAGCTTTATTTCAGTTTGGCAGTTTGTGGGCATCCCAATGATGTTGATTTACGCCACTTTACTGAACATACCTGACGACATTGTCGACGCAGGCGTGGTGGATGGCGCCAACCCTTTACAGACTTTTTGGTACATTAAATTACCATTGATCTTACCAACCATTGCCATGGTATCGATATTGACCTTTGTGGCGAACTTCAATGCATTCGAATTGATCTACGCGGTAAAAGGCGCCTTGGCAGGGCCAAACTTTTCAACGGATTTAATGGGAACCTTCTTCTACCGAACCTTCTTTGGATTCCAGCTACAACAAGGCAGTGCCAGCATGGGCGCCGCGGTTGCCACACTGATGTTTTTGATTATTTTAGTGGGCGTTATGTTGTTCCTTTTCTTTATTCAACGTCGCATTCAGCGATTCCAATTTTAAGGAGGCATGATGACGTTTCTAAAGGGCTTTTTACCCTCATCGCCACGCCATGTTTCAAAAAGTGTCACAGTGCATGCGATTTTATTGGCTTATACCGTGATTGCGCTGTTTCCCATAATCATCGTGATCATCAATGCATTTAAAACTCGAAAAGCCATTTTCAAAGACCCTTTGGGCTTACCTGACAGCGACTCTTTTACCCTAGCGGGTTTCCAAGAAGTGTTGCTACGCTCTGACTTTGGCTTGTATTCATGGAACAGTTTAGTGGTCACGCTGATTGCCGTTGGGTTGGTTTTATTACTGGGCGCCATGGCAGCTTGGGCATTAACCGAATACAAGTTTCGCGGCAATTTCATTATCACCTTCTTATTCGCCATGGGCATCATGATTCCAATTCGACTCGGTACTGTGAGCATTCTTAGCTTGATGGTCGAGCTCAACCTCGCCAACACACTCACCGCTTTGGTTTTAGTGTATATCGCGCAAGGTTTGCCACTCGCTGTGTACATATTGTCGGAATTTGTTCGCACTATTCCGAAAGAGCTGACGGAAGCCGCGCGATGCGATGCGGTAAGCGAATACAAAATTTTCTTCTGCATCATCTTGCCACTTCTAAAACCCGCCATGGCCACTGTGGCGGTGTTTACCATGATTCCTATTTGGAATGATTTATGGTTTCCGCTGATTCTGGCACCGGGAGAAGACACTCGCACCATTACCTTAGGCGTTCAGCAATTTGTTGGCCAATACGTGACGAACTGGAACTCAGTACTGTCTGCGCTCACTTTAGCCATTGTGCCAGTACTGATTCTCTACACGATCTTCTCAAGACAATTGATCCGCGGCTTAACCAGCGGAGCGGTCAAATAAATTTAACTTTTGTATTTCGACCCTTGGGGACTGAATAATGGCAAGTGTAAAACTCAATAACATTAAAAAACGTTTTGGCGATGTGGATGTATTGCATGGTATTGATCTCGACATCAAAGACGGTGAATTCGTTGTGCTGATCGGTGAATCTGGCTGCGGTAAATCCACCTTATTACGTTTACTTTCTGGCTTGGAAGACATAACAGAAGGCGACTTATACATCGATGAAGAACGCGTCAATGGCCGCTCGCCAGCGAAGCGCGGCATCGCCATGGTGTTTCAATCCTACGCGTTATACCCGCACATGAACGTGTTTAAAAACATGGCATTCGGGTTGAAAATTGCCGGTAAAGACAAAGCCTTTGTGAAAAACAAAGTCATTGAGGCCGCAAAAAAATTAAAAATAGACCATTTGCTTGAGCGTTTGCCTCGAGAATTATCGGGTGGTCAACGTCAACGCGTGGCCATTGGTCGTGCGATTGTGCGTGACCCAAAAGTTTTCTTATTTGATGAGCCCTTGTCGAATCTTGATGCATCGCTTCGTGTACAAACGCGCGTCGAACTTGGCAAGCTGCACCAAGAGCTCAAAGCCACGGTAATTTATGTCACCCACGACCAAGTTGAAGCCATGACATTGGGCGATAAAATCGTCGTCATGAACAAGGGTCGAGTTGAACAAGTCGGTTCGCCTTTGCATTTGTATCATCACCCTAAAACGCAATTTGTCGCCGGCTTTATTGGCTCACCTAAAATGAACTTTCTCTCCGCCAAAATCACAGAAGTAGGCACGGAGAATACACAAATTGTGTTAGAATCCGGCCGCGTAATTTCTGTCGCCGTAGACACTTCAGGATTCGAAAAAGGCGCAACCGTTCAACTGGGATTGCGCCCTGAGCACATATCGTTACGCTGTGACACCAATACCGTAGAAGGCAAAATCACGTTAATTGAACACCTTGGCGAGCAATCTTATTTGTATGTCGACATTCCGCAGGAAGGTGAATTAGTGCTTAAAGTCGATGGTGATAACCAATATCACGCCGGCGACAACGTGACCTTCGGCATAAAACCAAACCGCCTGTATTTGTTTGCTAAAGATGGTGACGCCTTACCGAGGATTACAGCCAGCTCATAAACAGCAAAGCGCCCTGCGGGGAGAAGATTAAGACGACATGGGGAACATCCCCTTAGGATAAAAAATGAGTCAGAATCGGGTTAATACACTTTTTGGTGCGCCTGATACCTTGCGAGAAAAAGGCATCCCACTTTACATACAAGTAAAGAAATCCATTCTATCGGCCATTGCGGAAGGCCGTGTTACAGGCGGAGACACCTTACCGCCAGAACGCGATCTTGCAACCTATTTGGATGTCTCTCGAGTCACGGTTCGACGTGCCATTGATGAACTTATTAAAGACGAAGTGCTAACCCAACGCCAAGGCGCTGGAACCTTTGTGAGCGAGCGTGTTGAGCAACCATTGAACCATTTGCGTAGCTTTACCGAAGTCATGGAAGCGCGCGGCAAGACCATCACCTCCAAGTGGTTAGACCGTTCGCTGGGCATGCCTCATGAAGAAGAATGCAAAGCACTAAAACTCGCACCAGACCAAGAAGTGGTGCGTTTTTACCGTTTGCGTTTTGCTGATGGCAAACCCATGGCATTAGAGTTAGCGACTATTCCAAGTTGCTATATTATCAATCCCTTCGCGATGGAAGGCTCTCTTTACGATTTATTGGAGCAACAAGGTTGTCGCCCTGTTCGCGCCTTACAGCGGCTTCGCGCCGTGAGCATTGACGAACAACGAGCCAATTTATTAGACATTCCGCAACTCAGCGCCGCATTATACATAGAACGAACCGGAATTAATCACGAAGGCACACACGTTGAATTTACACGTTCGTGGTTTCCTGGAGATTCCTATGACTTTGTTGCGGAGATCCGCGATACACTTTAATAGTACTTACACAAAAACCATTAAATTCGAAAAAAACAGCCAAGAAAACAAACCCTTCTTAGCCTTAAATCAGACAATACTTAATATGAATAAAAGCCGCGAAAAACAGTAAAAACACAAAAATTAGCCAAAATCAGATACAAAAAAGCCGAACACTGGGTTCGGCTTTCGTAACTTACGCTCTCTAATTCAGGAAAGTAGTAAGTGTAACTTTTATGTTTTAAAAAGAGTGGTAGGACTAAGCAGATTCGAACTGCTGACCTCTACCATGTCAAGGTTACTCTGAATATTCTCTTACATGGCGTTCAACGACTTTATATAACGTATTCAATACCTTAGTAAACTCACATCCTTTGAATCAAAGCAATATAAGGCAATAAAACTCTATATCAGGGGATTTTGGCCCATTTTGATCCCATCTTGGCCCATGACCTCTACACTTCGAATCAAAGCATCTCAAATTAGCCTATACCTTAAAAGCAAAAATCCCCATAAATACATGATTTCAATTGCTTTGAATCAAAGCATACTTTTGGACATTTTTTTGACTTTGATTCGAAGTAAAATAGAGCTTTATAGCATTAAAAGCTTATCCCATCATAAGAGGTCTACAAAAAAACACCTTAAACGTAATGTTTTGTAGACCTAAATCTTGTCTACTTAACTCATTAGGTCTACAATTTAACACCAATAAAGTAATAATTCGTAGACCATTATGAGAAAAAAAGAAAAATTACTGTCCGCACTATCTCATGCTACTAAAGCCGGTGGAGGTGTTCATACGGCTACGGAGATAGCATTTATGCTAGGCGAAAAACATACACCTGCTTTTACAAAGTTTCTTACAGATTGCGTACGAAAAGGTGTGTTACGAAGAGTTGCAGCGGGTATTTTTGAAAGTACCATTACTCCTCCAGATGGATCCACGGCAATTTACAAGGTTGTAAATAAGCTCAGAGGAGACGTACTTAACTATATCAGCCTAGAGAGCCAACTTAGCTATACAGGCGATATTTCACAAATTGTTATGGACAGACTCACTGTGATGACAAAAGGTAGAAGTGGTATTTTTCCGACACCTTATGGCCTCATTGAGTTTACACATACAAAAAAAACGATCGAGACAATCGCTCCTAATATTTATTTCGATTCAGATATAAAAATGTATCGGGCCAAAACAACCCAAGCTCTTATTGATTTAAAAAACTGTAATCGAAATCTGCACATGCTGGAGGCATAACATGCTAAAAGAAGTCATAAAGCAAATTGTTAACACCAATCCTGAGTATGCAGGGATAACACCTGTTATAGAAAAAGAAATATTGCACCATGATATTATGGCGGTCATGGTAAAACAGGGGGTTATGCAATCACTGACTTTTATTGGCGGCACATCACTTCGCTTATGTCACAACAGCTCTCGATTGTCTGAGGATTTAGACTTTAATGGAGGGCATGACTTTAAACCTGATGATTTTGATGGTCTGGAAGTCGAGATTCAAAAGTACATACAAAAAAAATATGAAACAGAAGTCTGGGTAAATAAGCCGAACCAAGACAAACAAGGAGACACATCTTCTTGGAAAATTAGTATCGAAAAAGAAGCCAACCGCCCTGATCTACCACGTCAAAAAATGCATATCGACATTTGTGCTATCCCTTCTTTCGACATTGAGAGAAGACCACTGATAAATCATTACGATGTCGTCGTTCCAACAGAAGGACTTTTGATCCCAGTACAGTCGTTAGAAGAAACCTTGGCAGATAAATTCATTGCTCTAGCATACCGTTCCAGACGTATTAAACCTCGTGATGTTTGGGATATTCTTTGGATCAAGCAAAGAGGTATTGACGTATCCATAGAGCTGATCAGCAAAAAACTTGCAGCAAGAGAAAAAACAAAATCTCACCTCATAGAATCGCTTAGCCTTCAGGTCGAAAAATTACTCAACGAAGAAGAGGTAAAAGCCGACTTCAACAACGAAATGAGCCGTTTCATTCCAAGCCAAATTAAAGCTCGAACAATTGATAACCCAGAATATTGGCAATACGTGCAACTTGAAATTAAAAGCATGACAGACCTGATACTCAAACCTGATTTACAGACAAAGAAATTTGATATGGGACTTTAAACGCCGAAAAAAGAAACTCTTAAGTTGCCTTAAATAAAAATAGCAACTAATATGTTTCTATATATTAAAAAACAACTTATTAGTTTCCTTATGATAAACCTACTACAGCAAATCAAACATCGCCGTTTAGCACTGAAACTCAAGCAGAATGACATGCTAATGCGTGTTGGCATTTCTAGGCAGCAGTACCAACGGCTTGAAGCAAAAGGCAATCCAAGACTCGATACGCTTGAACTGATTGCCAAGGGTCTCAATAGCGACGTCATGCTGATTCCAAAAGAAAAGCTGAATGCTGTTTTAGCTGTTCTTGAAAGTGGTGGTAACAACGCATCTTTCCCGCACAAACAGCCTGATCATTCTGATGAACAAAAAAAACTATCGGATGATCCATGGAAAGGGTTATTAGAAGATGGAGACGAAAATGACAACAGAAATTAGTGTTCTTAAGTTGACATTACATGGCCATCTAGTGGGGTATTTGGCAGGGGCAAAGAATGGACGTAATCTTCTTCATTTTGCTGAAAGCTTTCAATCTAGTACAGCTCGCCCTACTTTTAGCTTAACCACCCATCCAAATTTTCCACGTGCCGATAAAATGCTATCTGAGCCATGGGCGACAAACCAACGTCTGCACCCTATTTTGTCCAATCTATTGCCTGAAGGTTCTTTGCGAGAGCTGATCGCTCAAGGACTCAAAACCCATGTTGATAATGAGTTTCATATTTTGTCTTATCTGGGCATGGATTTACCGGGCGCATTAGTCGCTGAACCGATGGAGCCTGAAGATGTTCCTCTACATTTATTCTCATCTCATGGCCAACTAAAAGCGGTTAAATTCGACAAACTAAGCCAAGAGAACAAGTTTTCCTTGGCTGGTGTTCAAATGAAGTTTTCCATGACGGAAAAAGACGGTCGATATAATTTGTCGAAAGACAATGTGCTTGGCGATTGGATTGTGAAAACACCCTCCACTAAACACAAAGAAGTGCCCGCCAATGAGTTTACTGCCATGACTCTCGCTTCTCTCATTGGCGTGGATATTCCTGAAATAAAATTGGTCGAGATAGACCAATTAGACAACCTTCCTCAAATCAACCTTCCGGATGAAAAATTAGCTTTCGCCATAAAACGGTTTGATCGGCGTGACGACCAACGCATTCACATGGAAGACTTTGCTCAAGTTCTTGTGAAGTACCCACATGAAAAATACAGTTCTGGCAACTACGAACAAATAGCAAAAATCCTGTATCAGTTTTCTGGTAATGGTTTAAGTGATGTCCAGCAACTTGCTCGTCGTATACTCACCAACATCCTATTAGCAAACGGCGACGCCCATTTGAAAAACTGGAGCTTACTGTATACAGATCAAGTCACACCCAGACTTTCCCCCGCTTACGACATAGTCACCACCAGTGTTTATATTAAAAGCGAGCAACACTTTGCCCTTAATCTAGCTAAGACAAAAGCTTGGTACGATGTCTCATATAAGCACTTTGAACATTGGGCTACTAAATCAGATATTCCATGGCGAGCGATCAAACCGCATCTGGATGATGTGATGAAAAAAGCGAGAAGCCTTTGGCCTGAGGCTTTAAAAAACCTACCGATGAATGAAGAGCACAAACAACAGCTAAAAGCGCATTGGCAGAAACTTCATAAAGATTTTCGAGTTTAATACTGTATAGCAAAGTCTAATAAATCCAGATTAATCATATTCTTTATAGACATATAGATAGGGATATATACCGAAGTATGAGAATTGAACGTCTATTGTACTTAGACATAAAAAGACCCCCAGTAATTGGATAGTCCAACTATTGGGGGTCACTTCATAGCTCGGCTTTTTCCTTTCAGCTTGATAACCTGTTGGATTTGATGGATTTATCGTTTATCAATATTGTTGATAAACTGTCATCGTTCCTTTTTGGCTAAACTGAATCACATTAAAATCTTTGTATTGCTGACCTTTTTCAGCCATGCCAGGAGAATACCTTGGCATTCCAGACACAGCCAACCCTGATACATTTTCAGGTTTCTCAAGTATTAAACGTGCCACATCTTGTTCTGGCACATGCCCTTCAATTAAGTAACCGTCGATAACAGCGGTGTGACACGATTGTAGTTGCATGGGCAGACCCGCATCTTTCTTTAAAGAGGACCAGTCTTCTGTGTGATGATAATTAACGGTATACCCTTCTGCCTCCATTAGCTCACCCCATTTAACACAACAACCACATGCCGGAGACTTATAGAGATCTATTATAGGTTGTGCAAACACGCTAGCACTTACTAACGTTAAGATTGAAGTTGCAATGATTTTATTGAATACCTTCATATTTTCACCTCTTTCAAAATTAGCTATTTACTATTAATTTGGCTATCTGATAATTTTACCGCACGCAACCTTAAAGCATTTAGTATGACACTCACCGAGGAGAGCGACATAGCTACAGCGGCAAAAATAGGCGATAAAAGAATACCTGTAAATGGATAAAGTACCCCTGCCGCAATCGGTACACCTGCCATGTTATAAACGAATGCGAAGAACAGATTCTGTCGAATATTACGCATGGTTGCCAGGGATAATCGCCGTGCCTCCACGATGCCCATCAGATCGCCACGTAATAGAGTAATACCCGCACTTTCGATAGCCACGTCGGTTCCTGTCCCCATGGCAATACCTACATCTGCGGTTGCCAAGGCTGGCGCATCATTAACACCATCACCAGCCATAACAACAACACGACCCTCATTTTTAAGCTGTTGAATAACATTGCCTTTATCTTCCGGCAATACTTCTGCCTTCACTTCATCAATGTGGAGTTTTCGAGCTACAGCTTCGGCAGAGGTACGATTATCTCCGGTCAGCATCACCACACGAATCCCTTCATTCTGCAGAGCGGCTATTGCCGCTTTAGTGGTGTCCTTGATCGGGTCTGCAATCGCCAGCAAACCACAAACCTTTCCATCAACTGCGGCAAAAATTACTGTTGCACCGTCCTCTCGAAGTTGATTGGCTTCTTCCTCAAAGGCGGATGTATCAACATTTTCTGACTGCATTAACAATCGATTACCAAGCAGAACCCTTTTTCCATCGACTTCACCAGTAACGCCTTTGCCGTTTGGAGAGTCGAAATCTATGGCGTCTGGTAATGTTAGGTTCATTGTTTTAGCTTTATCCAAAATAGCATGTGCCAAAGGGTGCTCGCTGCCCTTTTCAAGGCTACCGGAATAACGCATCAAGTCCTCATCGCTGAAACCATTTGCCGAGACCAGCTTTGTCACCTGAGGTTTACCCTCTGTTAAAGTCCCGGTTTTATCCACTACCACTGTGTCTACTTTCTCCATCCGCTCTAACGCCTCGGCATCTCGTATCAAGACACCAACCTGAGCACCACGACCGACACCGACCATGATAGACATAGGCGTCGCCAGACCAAGCGCACAGGGACATGCAATAATCAGCACACTCACAGCGGCAATCAGACCAAAGGCCATGGGCGGCGTTGGACCGACGATAGACCAGACCCCGAACGCAATGATAGAGACCAGCAGAACAACTGGGACGAACCAACCAGCCATTTTGTCAGCCATTCCCTGAATAGGCGCACGACTTCGCTGCGCACTGGCGACCATCTGGACGATCTGAGATAGCATTGTGTCTCGTCCGACTTTGTCGGCTCGTAAAATAAAACTGCCTTGCTGATTTATGCTACCACCAATTACCTGATCTCCAGTTTTCTTAGTAATAGCCAAGGGTTCACCAGTGACCATGGATTCATCAACGTTGGAACTACCCTCAAGCACTTCGCCATCTAGAGGCACCTTATCGCCTGGCCGAACTCGCAATCGATCACCAACCTTTATTTGATCGAGCGACACATCAGACTCACTACCGTCATCGTCCAGTTTTCTTGCCGTGGCTGGAGCCAGATCTAATAGGGCTTTGATAGCCCCAGAGGTTTTTTCTCGAGCTTGGAGTTCAAGTACCTGTCCCAGCAACACTAGTACAACAATGACAGCGGACGCCTCGAAGTACACTGCGACCGAGCCATCGTCCGCGTGAAAAGCGTCAGGAAATATCTGCGGAGCCAAGGTCGCGACAAGACTGTACAACAGAGAGACGCCCGTACCGATGGCAATAAGTGTGAACATATTAAGATTGCGACTGAGTACTGATTTCCAACCACGTACAAAGAATGGAAGACCACACCAAACGACCACTGGCGTCGCTAAAACTAACTGAATCCAGTTGGATGTTTGTGGCGACACAATGTGGTCAATATTAAAAAGATGACCTCCCATTTCGATCAAAAAAACCGGAAGAGCAAGGGCCAAACCAATCCAGAATCGACGAGTCATGTAAGCAAGTTCTTCGGAAGGGCCGTCGTCGAGGCTTACCGCCTCAGGTTCAAGCGACATGCCACAAATTGGGCATTCACCCGGGCCTTGTTGACGAATTTCTGGATGCATAGGACAGGTAAACATGGTTCCGGATGCAACCGACTCTGTCTGCTCATTTTCTTCACTGAGATACTTTTCTGGATTATTATCGAACTTCGACTGACAACCGGAAGAACAGAAATACCAAGTTTTTCCGGCATGCTGACTGCTATAATCTGCAGTTTGGGGATCCACTGACATTTTGCACACAGGGTCATGTACACCGTGGCTTTTATGTTCATGATGATTCGAATGCTCACTCATCCTGTGCTCCTTTTTTACTCGCAGGCCAGTCAGAAAAAGCAATAAAATACAACAAAACCAGATTGACCATTGGAACCAGTATCAGCAACCCCAGCCAACCAGAATATCCAGCTCGCTGGCATATTCGATAGACAGGTACAACAACTAAAATAGCAACAACCAACATCCACAACCAGTGACCTGCCCACATAGTGCTACCAAACATACTTTCGTTCATCATGGTATTGTCCTTTCTTTCTATATCGTAGAAATTAATGGTGATGCAAATGAGACTTTTATCTTTCGTCTCATCGACCACCCCTTTTATTTCTTGTTAAAAAGTTTAAAACCAAGCCGTTACGCCAATGACAAACTGAGAGTTGCTAATGCTATCTCCATTATCACGAGCAAGATCAGCCGTAGCACCGAGCTTTTTACTCCAGTCTATACCTATATAAGGTGCAAACTTACGTGTTATTTCATACTTTAGTCGAAGGCCTGCATTGATATCAGTAAGACCAGCACCCATGCTTAACTCGTCATCACTCTTACCATAGGCGTTCATTTCAAATTCAGGCGTTAATATCAGTTTTTGAGTGATTAACCATTCCTGTTCGATGCTTAAACGAATGGAGGTTTGCCCTTTTTCTCCAACAAAGAAAGCACCGTCAATGTCGAAAAAATACGGAGCCAAACCTTGGAAACCAAGCACCAACCAATCACGAGATGGGGACGGTTTAATATCTCGCCTTACGCCCATCTGCATATCCCAATACGGCGCTACGGCATGACTGTATAGAGCCTGTACTTCTAGGTCCTGGTCGTCACTATTCTGGTATTCACCTGACGTTTTAAGCCAGATTTTATCCATATCATAACCAACCCATGCTTGAAAACTAAAGCTGATTGGATCGTCTGACTCAAGGCCTTTTTCTAATTGGTCGATGGCGACATAACTTAATAAAGGGTCATCTTCCGCACCTGCATAAGACAAAGAGCTCATAACAGAAGCCGTTGCCATCACTAATGTAAAGCCTAGTGAATTAAAGTTTTTCATTTATTACTCTCCTTATTTGATGACCACTTTTCTAAACATGCCAGGCATGTGATATAGCAAATGGCAGTGATATGCCCATTGCCCCAAGGCGTCTGCGGTGACTAAATAGCTGATTTTTGAACCAGGCTGAACCATCACAGTATGCTTACGTGGAATGTAATCAGGGTCTCCTGTTTCTAACTCGCTCCATACACCATGTAGATGCATGGGATGAATCATCATGGTGTCGTTCACCAAGGTAATTCGCACTCTTTCGTTATACGCCAATTCAAGTGGAGCGGAATCAGCAAAATTGATTCCATTAATTGACCACATATAACGATTCATATTGCCCGTTAGATGCAGCTGGATTTCTCGAGTGGGTTGACGTTTATCATGAGTAGGATGCAAGCCTTTTAGGTCTGCGTAGGTCAGTACTTTACGGTTATAGTTCGCTTGATGATCCCTTAAGCCAATACCTGGGTCGTTAAGGCCGCTTTGAGGCATGCCTGATTGCATGTCTACTTGAGGACCATTTTCTGAATCTAGATGCTTAATCTCATTGTCACTGCCGTAACCTGCTAAACCTAAAGTAGGCATAACCATACTTGGCTGACTGAGATCCATCCCTTCCATGCCAGTCATTGAGCCTGAACCCATTGCCATTTTGCTGTGATCCATGCCTTCCATGCCAGCCATTGAGCCTGAGCCCATTGCCATTTTGCTGTGGTCCATGCCTTCCATGCCCGACATAGAGTCTGAACCCATTGCCATTTTACTGTGGTCCATGCCTTCCATGCCCGGCATAGAGTCTGAACCCATCGCCATTTTACTGTGTTCCATGCCTTCCATGCCCGACATAGAGGCCGAACCCATCGCCATTTTACTGTGGACCATGCCTTCCATGCCCTACATAGCGTCCGAACCCATCGCCATTTTGCTGTGGTCCATGCCTTCCATGCCCGACATAGAGTCCGAACCCATCGCCATTTTACTGTGGTCCATGCCCTCCATATTCATGCCCATATCGCCATGCCCTAAGATCGGCATAGGGTCCATATCAGGGATTTTGGCCGTGAACATTTCATCTGACGTGAAGTTACCAACGGTATAACCAGAACGGTCAATGCTCTGAACGAAAATACAATAAGCATCCTCCATCTTCGGCTCGACTATCACATCGTACGTTTCCGCAACACCAATTCGAAATTCATCGATGGTAACAGGCTGAACATTTTGTCCATCACTCGCTACCACGGTCATTTTTAAACCTGGAATTCGCACATCAAATATCGTCATCGCAGAGCTATTAATAAAGCGAAGACGAACTTTTTCTCCTTGTTTAAAGAGTGCTTGCCAAGGTTGTGCCGGTGGGTTCCCATTCATTAAATACGTATAGGTGGCGCCCGTGACATCAGAAATATCTCGGTCACTCATACGTTCCTGATTCCACATGGAGCGAGCTCTCCATGTGTTCACCAACCCTTGTTTTTTGATATCAGAAAACAAATCAGACATCGTTCTTTCACTGTAATTGTAATAGTCTGATTGCTTCTTTAAATTCGCATATATCGTTTCAGGCGCCTCATCCGACCAGTCCGACAGCATGATGACATGCTCCCGATCAAACACAACAGGGTCTGCTTCTTTAGGGTCTATAACAATCGCGCCATACACTCCCGTTTGTTCTTGAAAACCTGAATGACTGTGATACCAATAGGTACCACTTTGCTTAACTGGAAATTTATATTCGAATGTTTCTCCCGGTTTGATGCCCGCAAAACTAAGGCCAGGAACGCCATCCATTTCTGTCGGTAAAATCATCCCATGCCAGTGCAAAGAGCTGTCATGATCAAGATTGTTTTTTACTCTTAGCGTGACCGTTTCACCTTCTTTCCAGCGTAACAAGGGTCCGGGAAACAGTTGATTAATGACCGTTGCTCTAGCAGGCGTTCCCGTAAAATTAACGGTTTTATAATCAATGCTTAAATCAAAAACTTTCCCAGATAACTGAGTTAAAGATTGGCCAATGGCACTTGCTAGTGCATTTTTTGAAAACGGAATGGTAGTTAAAGCCAGCATGGCAGAAGCACCAAATACAAACTGACGACGGCTAAGCACTGTACCGCTCGATGATTTGTTCTGCTCTTCGTGTGAAGGTTTGAATACTGTCATAAACTGAACTCCCTTAATCTAATTAAACCCACAACACCTGTTTGCAGGTGCAACCAAATAATGTAATGAATAAAAGACATAATTGTCTCCAACAATGTTCTTGAGAAGATCCAATACAGGCATTATCCCTGTAGTGGATAAAAGGTTAATAATAGAAAATAACGGTTAGTGACCTTGGAGCGTCCGACAAAACGACGGATTCATCCAAAGATTAAGAAAGTATCGGAGGGCGATATAAAGAAGAGCTATTCAACGGTGGCTCTTGTTGAACTAGATGAGCACTACTCTGACTCAGTTGAGAGCCGTAATAAATCCACTGACGATCAATGATCGCGGCCATCGACATGCAAACGCTCATCGGACACGAGCTTTTGTCTTTGCAACAATCTAACGCATTCGTGACCGGCAATATTTGAACATACTGATCTGTGTGTGTTTCAACAGACGCGTTGTGCAACGAAGCCTTATGATCGACCATCGAGCCATAAGTAGCAGTAGCAGTAAGTTGCATTGAGTGATATGCCATTGGACCAGCCACAGAAGTCATTGTCTGGCTAACAAACACGAGCAAAACAAATATAATGATAACGATTTTATTTTGTCTCATTATTCTTCCCCCAATCAACTTTCACCCCAAACAACATCACTTTAAATACACCTCTAATTAATGCATTGGAGGACCAACAAACGTCGTAAATATCGCCGTGACCACCAAAATAGAAGAAGCGATCATTTTTTCCATTAAAATAGATTTTTGAATAAGAAATGTATTACCGCGTTTCAGTATTAACGGCACAAGATGTAATTTATGGTATGCCGCCATCACCAGAATAACAACGACCAAAGCAAGTTTCACCAACAACCAGAAACCATAGTCTGACGAGAATAAGTCTTGCCATCCTGTCAGAACATAGCTCATCCATGCTCCACAGATAATCAAAATCAAAACAGCAACCGCTGCAAGTTCGCCAAAACGCTCTAAGATTCGATTAGATTCCTGGTGCGTGGATTTTCGCGCAACCAACCACAAAGGGAATAGCAACCCTAACCACCAAGCAGCAATCAAGATATGAGTAAAGAATATAATTTGATAATACCAAGCTTGCTCTGTCGCATGACCCGTGAATGAAAACGAATAAATCAAACTGGCTATGCCCAAGGAAGCGACCATTAATGCAAGGCGTGAAAATGGCCACAGACTGAAGGCACGATCCGACCCAAGGGTAAATGACGCTATGATCACCAAGCAATAACCAATCACATTAGCGATTAAGGTACTGCCCGCAGGCGAATCCCAATAGATAGAGACCATCATAGGGTCAAACATGAGCGATAGACCCTCTTCCATCGCCCCACCAACGAGGATAAAAAAATAAGCTATTGTCGCCACTAAACCAATCAACGCACCTCCTCGTACGTACCTTTTTATACTACTCAATAAAGCAGACTGATGACGCAACAAACAAAATGCAAATAGCCCACCTACAACGCTTGATATACCAAAATACAATAACCAACGTGTCAATAATTGCGCGATTTCCCAGTTCGTTAACATCATACAGCCCCTTTTTTATAAA
>NZ_AYOZ01000046.1 GCF_000508165.1 Marinomonas profundimaris
TACATATCTTATTTTGTAATATCTTTGGTGCTACAGTTGCTGTGGTTCCTAGCAATCAAAAAGAGCCCAGATGTCACGATACTAGACATGTTAGTTCTGTCTCTACTGTTCACACTTTTCATGTTTATTATTGATAAAGTATTCAAGAAAAAGCAGACTGCATAGTCTGCTTTTTTACATTAATTGATTATGTAATTCTTAATACCAACATGCCAATGCGCCATGACTTCAAACGTTTCATTAGCTACTTCGTCATCATCTTCTTCAATCCTGATCAGATCTCCATCTTCCGCATCCGTCAAATTCAGTTCCTTATGAATCTCTTTCAAGATCCCGCCATAGCCGATCAACCGCCTAGCATTCAATGCATCATCCAAATAATAAACAGTATCCAAATTTTCCTCGGTCACTTCGTTCCCACGTATCACATCAGTGTCCTTGACTGGATACTTTGAAATTTCAAGAATCGCCTTTTGTTCTTCCATTGCTTCGCGGACTTCTTTTTCAATCGCTTCCGCATCGATTCCCTTCTTTCCTTTGACCCGCTGCACATGCACAATCGGTGTGTAATCCAATTTCATTGCACGTTTCCAAAGGCTTGTCCATTCTGCTTGCTTGATATAACTTTTCCCTGTGAAATAACTTCGCTTCACTGGAATTAAGACATGGAAATGTGGATGATATGTATTCTGTTCATGATTTTTCGTAATCTCTAAAGCCCTGAAATAACCAAGAACGGAAGAGTCCACTTTTTTATACTTCATCAGTCTATTAAAACCTTTCATCATGTCCGAAATGGTCTGTTTCAGATCATCACCTTCAACGTTTTTCACTGTCAATGTGAGAAATATCCACGCAGGCTTATACTGTCTGTTCGCTTCTTCCACGATCAATTTATTATGACAAGCAATTTTTAGCGACCTTCGCCACGCACACATAGGACATAACCTCACTTTACAAAAATAGGCTTG
>NZ_AYOZ01000047.1 GCF_000508165.1 Marinomonas profundimaris
TGTAGTGGCATAGTTAATTTGGCCATCTAATTAGAGGTGCTAGAATGCACCAATAAACAATTAGGTGACAACATGAGTAAAAGACCAAAACGTAACTTTAGCCCTGAATTTCGACTAGAAGCCGCACAGCTAGTCCTTGACCAACATTACACCGTTCGAGAAGCCGCAGAAGCAATGAATGTGGGTCATTCAACGATGGATAAGTGGGTGCGTCAACTGAGACAAGAACGAGACGGGGAAAGCCCTAAGGCGACTCCGATGACGCCCGAACAGTTAAAGATACGAGAGCTTGAAAAGCGTATTCGAGATATCGAGATGGAAAAAGACATTCTAAAAAAGGCTACCGCTCTCTTGATGTCCGACTCCCTGAACAGTTCTCGATAATCGAAAAACTCAAGACGAGCTACCCAGTGAAAAAACTGTGTGACGTGTTCAATGTAAACCGGAGCAGCTTTCGATATTGGAAACAGCGCTCTAAGCAACCTGCTAACGCTAAAACAATAGCGGAAACGGCCTTGGTGAAAGAACTTTTTGACAAAAGTGAAGGCTCAGCTGGCGCTCGTAGTATCTCCGATATGACAGTTGATCGAGAAACGCCATTAAGCCGCTATAGAGTCAGGCGTTTAATGAAAAAGCTAGGGCTTGTGAGCTGCCAAATACCTAATCACATCTATAAAAAAACGGGAGATGAACATCTTGATATACCGAACTATTTAGATCGTCAGTTCAACGTAGAATCACCCGATAGCGTGTGGTGTGGCGATGTGACTTACATTTGGACAGGGAAACGTTGGGCCTATCTTGCCATGGTGATTGATCTTTACGCTCGTAAGCCAGTTGGCTGGGCGATGTCTCTGTCACCAAATAGTGAGTTAACAAGTAATGCGTTGAAAATGGCCTATGAAAGTCGTGGACGACCACAAGGCGTGATGTTTCATAGTGATCAAG
>NZ_AYOZ01000048.1 GCF_000508165.1 Marinomonas profundimaris
CTCATATTGGGGACTTAATCGCAGTTTCCCTAGTTTTGTTGTTCTCATTGGCATCCCAAAATGGGGTTCTTATTTTTAAAATTTAGTGATCAAATGAAACGGCTATTGTTATAAAGAATTATTCATTGGCTCCTGTTATAGTGTCAGTAATAAATTTTATATTATAGGATTCAGTATGGTTAGACTTTATTTATTTACTTGTCTATTGCTCATACCTTTAACTTCTCAAGCTTCTGATGTTCTTATCAAAACTTTAAGTTCAACAGGACAGGGTTTTCTATATAAGAATGAAAGTGAATGCTATGTTGTGACTCCGTCACATGTTATAGGTGGGAATCAACAAGTCACTTTATTAACAGCAGATAGAAAAAAACATACAGCCATAAAGTTTCACGAATTTGATGTGGATTTATCTTTACTTAAGGTTACATCTAGCCCTTCACCTTGTGTTGAAAACCATACCCCGATAAATAAATTAAGTACTATTTTGACTGTTGTAAGTAATGGCGAACTTCAGACTAAGCTTGATGATGCAAGTACGCTTCGCACTCCAATAACCGTAGTGGGAATTGATGCTAATGAATTTCTCTCTATCAAGCCTTTAGATCCAGATCGACCTTTTAAACAAGGTTTCAGTGGAAGCATTTTGTACATCGCCAATAGTATCAGTGGAATATTAATAGAGGTAGATGGTGATTATGGCTATATCTATCGTTATGATGCATTGGAAGAGCACTTAAAAGCTTTTTTTGGTATCTCAGATGATAAAAAATCAGTCGATTTAAAGCCACAATCGCATAATGGTTTGCTTGCAGAAGATCAAATTGTAGAGTTTCAATTAGAGCTACAAAAGAATAGCCCAATCGAGATCATCTCAAACAAGCT
>NZ_AYOZ01000049.1 GCF_000508165.1 Marinomonas profundimaris
GAATGCTCCTAAATCCATCACATTAATTATAATCGTCATCCCCTTCACCTCCACAGTGAAGGGATTCTATCACAGAAATTTTCATCAAAACGAAGCTCTGAAAAATAAAAAAATTGATTGCGGTGTCCGCAATCAAAATAACAAAATTCAAAAATGGTAATATAGTCATTGAATTGGGAAAAAATATAATATAACCTAGTATTTGTATTCCAATTAACCCAGAGGAGGAAAACGTATGATGACTGTTTCTGTAAAGAAAAACTGGAAGTCTATTTTGGCCGCATTTTGTGCATTAGTCCTTTCAATTACTGCTTTCGCTCCACTAGCAAGTGCACAAAAACTTACTGAAGAGGAACAAGCAGCTCAACAGATCGCTTCCGATATGCAATTCATTTTTGAGACAGCTTCTGTTCAAGAAAACGGGAAATATGTCTTAAATGAGTCATTAGTCGCTGATAAATTCGGACAAGAGAATGTTGCATCAATCGTCGCATTTGTTAAACTGGTAAATGGGGAAGAACTGGAAGAAAAGGATTTAGAAGGTGTCCCTTACCCATCAACTGGAGAAATTTCTACAAAATCATGGAAATCATGTGTGATCAACAAGATCATTGACTTCACTGGAATTGGATTTATTACAGGTGGAATGCAAAAACTGATCGAAAAAAAGCTATGGGATAAATTAGCTGTTGAGATCATAAAAATCGTTGGAAAGAACGCAGTCAAGGGTGGGGTTATTGGACTATCCGCAAGCCTTGCTTGGTTCAGCGTTCGATGCATTGGACAATAAGCTAAAAGTAAAGGGGACGAATTAATATGAACGGTAT
>NZ_AYOZ01000050.1 GCF_000508165.1 Marinomonas profundimaris
GAAAAGAGCATAAGGGAAAACTGCAACCATTTCATGTTTGAAATCATAGGGTGATTTGTTTCGTGGCGGTTGCAATTTTTGAAGAGAATGTGCCTAAAAATGAAAAACTGACACACCTTTTTTTAGGAGAAAAATGCGGGGATGTGTCAGAAACGGCAAAACTGCCACACCATAAAAAGGAAAAACGAGAAGAGCATAAGGGGTTTTTGTCCCCACTTATGGTGTGGAACTAGGCAAAGCCTAGCAAAAAAATGACCCCAAAGAAGTGGTGTAAATCACTCCTGCAGCAGTGGCGATTTTTGAGGTAATCACTTTCCCATCACTACTGAAAAACGAGCCGATCACTGTCGGATCAGTGATGAAAAATGATCGGCCAGTTGCCGACCACTTGTCAAAGTGCCCAGTTATACGCACCAAAAAATGTGCGTGTTTTTAGAAAAGCCAACGGGGGTTTTTCACGAAAGTTTGGTAACGTTTTGTGTTCGAAAAGGAGCGCACCTGCACACAAAGAAAGGGAGCGTTTTGCAAAAAAATCAGTCGTAACAAGGGGTCAATAATGGTGAATTAAGTTTCGTGTTTGTTTTGTGTTGTTTCGGAAAAGAAAAATCAGTAGCAACAAGGGTTCAAAAGCTTTGAATTAAGTTTCGTGTTTGTTTTGTGTT
>NZ_AYOZ01000051.1 GCF_000508165.1 Marinomonas profundimaris
GGAAACTGCGATTAAGTCCCCAATATGAGACAATGCCGATCTGACCATTACCTCAAGACCGAATGACATGAATCAGCTTTCCTTCGCCGATACCGAATTTACCAGCAAACGCCGCAAGACTCGCAAAGAGCTCTTCCTTGGTCGGATGAATGAGCTGATTCCATGGCTACAGCTCGAAGCTCAGATTGAGCCGTTTTACCCAAAAGCTGGCAATGGTCGGCGTCCATACCCTCTCGCTACCATGCTGCGCATTCACTTTATGCAGAACTGGTACAACATGAGTGATCCAGCGATGGAAGATGCCCTTTACGAGATCACCTCTATGCGGCTGTTTGCTGGCCTATCATTAGAAGGTGCGATCCCAGACCACACGACCATCATGAATTTCCGTCACCTGCTTGAGAAGCATAAGCTGGGTCGTAAACTCTTCAAAGAAGTAAACAAATGGCTGTCTGATTCTGGCACCTACTTTAAAGAAGGGACAATCGTTGATGCGACGATTATTGAGGCAGCAAGTTCCACCAAAAATAAATCTAATGCACGCGATCCCGAAATGCACCAAACGCAAAAGGGAAAACAATGGTTCTTTGGCATGAAAGCTCACATCGGTGTTGATGCAAAGCGTGGGTTAGTTCACAGCTTCACCACGACGCC
>NZ_AYOZ01000052.1 GCF_000508165.1 Marinomonas profundimaris
GCGGTGGCCAGTTTTACTTGACCACTACACAAGGGCTTCCATCGGGGTCTAATAAAATATTCCAAAGTTCGTCTTCAGCCCCTTCTCTACGGAGCAGATTTAACTCCTTATAAGAAGGCTCAATTACAATTCTATATTGTAATTTTGTAGGCGATACAATAATTGTTGCTCTTTGTATCTGGCTCGTATGCCAAACCTTACCTTCGAAGTAGCCTTTCATCCCCTCTAACCAATGACAAGTGAAATAGTTCCCGCACTTCGACCATAAAAAATACCCGCTCCAAATATAACCTCTTATAGTTTTAGAGTTTATAATGAGGTTATGGTAAGAATCCCCATGCGGAGGCTCACTTTTATACGGAAGAAGTATCTTTATCTCACAAGCAGGTGAAGTGCAGAAATAATCTCCGTATCCCCACCAACTTGACTCCCTTCCATCTTTAAATTTAATTTCTTCCATAAATTAATTTCTAACCCCTTAAAGGTCCGCTCACACATTTACACATTCATTGATACTAAAAGACTTTCTCGTTCCCTACCAGCCCAAACAACAACTAAAGCCCACGTCGGGGCTTTAGTTGCTTGCCGCTTAGAAGTCTACAAAGTTGCGTTGG
>NZ_AYOZ01000053.1 GCF_000508165.1 Marinomonas profundimaris
TCGGCCTTCAGGCCGACAAAATAGCTTCCTTGTCGCGCTAAAGCACGACCATAAAATTAATAATGCTGCAATCTATAAATAAACTGAATCCCAAAAAGGGTAGTCTTTTACGTTTTTGACTAACCCTCTTCGTAATGGGTTTGCAATAATATATCGAGCAATATTAAGACGATCGTCTTCAGCCCGCAATGCGCGGTCATAAAAGGAAGATTGCCATAAGGAGCCATTTTTTTTCAGATGTTTATTTATTTCAAAAGCGCTGGTGCCTTTCAAATTACCAATTATAGTCGGTAATGTTGAGCTATGATTGTTTAGCTTCACTAGGCCGTGGAAGTGATCCGGCATTAGAACCCATGTTAGCCATGCGCATTTATGATGTTTTTGGTTTGCTTCTATCTGTTGGCAAAATAAACGAGCAACAGAAAAATCATTGAAATGTGGAATTCTATCAAGAGTATTAAACGTAATAAAATATTCGCGGTTGGGTTCTGAACGCCTTCCTTTCCTTAGGTCATTCCATGACATAAAGCCTCCTTTTTAATGTGATTTCTTGACGGCCTAAAGGCGCGACCTACAAA
>NZ_AYOZ01000054.1 GCF_000508165.1 Marinomonas profundimaris
ATTTCGCCAGAGACACTAAGGGATGGCGTCAGTATAATGAGTCCGATTTATCCGCTATGGAGTATATATACACACACTCTAAATTGAGTGGTAAATCACTAGAAGAAGTAGCCAAACTTGTAGCGACCTTGTATCGGTCAAACTTGTCCATATCGGATACCGCTACACCGCTACAAGATATCAATGTCGCCGATCTCATTCAAAGACAAGAGGAATTCAATCGGGCCATCCTAAAACGACTCGAACAATTTGAAGAACAACAAAAAAAGCGAGATGAAAATCTCATGCTCGCTTTGAAAGAATCCATTGAAACAAAAAAAATGATTGCTGCTGCTCAACAAAAAAAGTGGTGGCAATTTTGGAAATAGGACATCCATGAAAATGGCGCACTTATACACACCCCTGTGTGCGTGCTAAAATCTCTCGATTTCCGTCAAGCGTGTAAAGAAGAAGCCGACTTAATAGCCGGCTTCTTCTGATTCTTCAAACCACAATGCAACGAACAGCAAAGTACAAATAATGAATGCTCCTAAATCCATCACATTAATTA
>NZ_AYOZ01000055.1 GCF_000508165.1 Marinomonas profundimaris
TGCTCCCAATGCTAAGGTGCGTGCCGAGGTAACGGCTTCACAACGCGGTAAGAATAGCCCTCGCTTAGCAGAGCATCTGAAAGATTCAGATAAACCATACCATGCGCGAAGCATGTCGTGGGCACAAAGGTTAAAAAGAGTATTCAATATTGACATCACAGTCTGTGAGGCTTGTGAAAAAACCAACGTCAAAATTATTACTTGTATTACGGATCCGGCTGTTATCCATAAGATTTTGGCGCACCTTGACAAGCAGACTCTTCTTGAAGCAAAAAACGATTCTCTAATGCCGCCACTTCGAGCTCCACCAGCCACCGCCTCATTCAGTGACTACATCATTCAACGCGACTTCGATTTTGGCGCATGAAGCACAAAAAACAGACCATCACTTGAACATGCAACATGTTGAGGTAAGGGCTTTCACATATCTCATTGCGGATTTCAGTACCAAAGACCAGTTATATTGCGTCTATCTTGATGACAACTACTTCACTGATTCCTGAAAAGTACCCATTTGACACACGTGCAAC
>NZ_AYOZ01000056.1 GCF_000508165.1 Marinomonas profundimaris
TGTCAGGGCTTTTTTACGTCTGAAATAAGGGTCTGAAAGCTGGATCAGAAAAGATCCATAAGCACTTATGACGAATTGAATGAGGTATTGGCCCAGTTTTTATAGTTTATCCAAACGAAATATGAGAAACCTTGATGGCACAGCCATCAAGGTTTTTTTGTTTTAGGGCTATGAAGGTCGGTATATGTGGCATGAAAGTAAATTGATCAATAGATTATCAAAGGCTTGGTTTCCTTGTGTATGATTGTACTATTTTGATTTGTAGGCCTAGCTGGTATTTTGGATGTTTGAATGTATAAAGACAATGCGGATACGTTGAAGAAAGAAGATCAATCTGAGGTAGATAAAACCAATATTCTTAAGTTAGTTATCTCTCAATTCTTCATCAATTTAGGTGATGCTTTGATTAATCCAAAAGTAACGTTGCCATGGATTATGCAAAGCGTGGGTGCGCCTCTTTATCTATTAGGGTGGTTGGTTCCAATTCGGGAGTCGGGGTCGCTGCTTCCTCAATTAATAATTGCTCATTTTATTTATAAGATAAAAACCAGAAAATGGGTTTGGGTTGCAGGAAGTATTTTTCAGTCTTTTTGTGTCGTGGTTATTGGCTATGCAGCTTTATTTCTGAAGGGTGCGAATGCTGGCTGGGTAATCATTGCAGCTTTAATTTTCTTTAGTGTGGCGAGAGGATTTAATTCGGTAGCTTCGAAAGATGTTTTAGGTAAAACCGTTGTTAAATCACAGCGCGGCCGAGTTGCCGGTTGGTCTTCAAGTATGGCTGGCTTCATCACGATTGGTATTGCTGTTGTGGTGTTGTCTTCCAATACAGACCTTTCTGGTCAAAGCTATTTCTATGTTTGGGGTGTTGTTGGAGCGGCGTTAATTTGGTTGTTTGCCGCTGGCATATACTCTTTGATAAAAGAACCTTTAAGCGAAGTTAGGGATAAGAGTGCACCTTTTCTGGGTGTGTTTAACGAATTGGCTCTCCTGCAAACAGATTCTGTATTCCGCAACTTTGTTATAGCTCGGTCATTATTTTTGTGTGCTGCATTGAGTGCGCCCTATTATGTTGTTATTGCACAGCATAAATTCGATAACCGTATTTGGGTTTTAGGTGTATTTGTATTGGCAAGTGGTTTGGCTTCTTTGCTCTCATCACCATTTTGGGGCTTGTTTTCCGATTACTCTAGTCGAAAGGTCATGATGGTGTCCTCATTGTTGAGTGCGTTGGTTGGGTGCGCTTTATTTCTTAGTGTGACATTTCTCTCTGACGATCTTTTTAGCCTGTGGCTTATTCCTATTTTGTATTTTTTACTTAGCATTGCTCATCAAGGGATGAGGATTGGTCGTAAGACGTATCTGGTTAATTTAGGAGAAGGGAATCAACGTACGAGTTATGTTTCGGTTAGTAACACGATTATTGGCTTTATTCTATTGGGCATGAGTAGTATTGGTTTACTGACTTATGCGATTTCCTTTGAGCTTCTTGTTCTAATATTTTCGATAATTACTGTGATTGGCGTTGTGATGGTTGTTCGTTTACCAGAGGTGTGATCAGAGGCGACACAATCGACGAGGACGCTCGGTGCCGCGATTTTAGGTTAGTTAGGAAGAGGTATTGATGGCGCGTGTTTTACACGGTTTAAAACGACGGTAGAAGTGAGGTCTCGTACACAAGGAAGACTGGCAAGTGATTCACCTAGAAAAGTAGATAAAGACGGTAAGTTTTCGCTGATGACTCGTAACCAGTAGTCTGCGTCTCCGCTTACGGAATAACATTCTAAAATCTGAGGAATGGCTTCTATGGCTTCTTTGAATTGTTTTTCAGAATTTTTGATGGTTTTATCGAGGGTGATGCTAACAAAAGCGGTGATTTGATAGCCTAATTCATTAGCATTGAGTTGTGTGAAATACGCTTCAATTAAATTGTTTTGTTCTAATCTTTGTAGGCGTCTTGAGCATTGAGATGGTGATAGGTTTACTTGTTCGGATAATGCGACGTTGGTCAGCCTTGCGTTCGTTTGAAGCGCTTTGAGTAAACGCCAATCATAGCTGTCTAGTTCGATATTGTTCATTCAAGGTTCCTTGTCAGTATCTTATATGTACTGCTTTTTTTATAGTAATTAAGCTGTTTTCAACTTGAGCATTTAGAATAAGGAGTTTTATAAAGTAAACAAGTTCAAAAACATGGTTTTTGCTAATTTCTAGACATTTTTTTGCATGATTGGTTATTTATTGTCTGTTTTTATGAAATTAATTGAAATGGATACGGCACATATAAAAAATGCCGCTAATCATTGCAGATAGCGGCATTTAATTGGTGCTTGATATTCGACGCGGTGCTGATTACTTAGGTAGGTTTTTAGCTAACCATGCCAATGCTTCTGGGTAAGGTTGAGGCAACGTTATCTCAGTTAAGGCATTTTGCAATACATCAATCTCTCCAGAGCAAAAATTCAAGTGACCAACTTTTCTTCCAGGTCGTACTTCTTTTTTATACCAATAAAGTTCTAAACCTTTGATGCTAAGCCATTGGTAGTCTAGGTCGACACCGATTAGGTTAATCATCATGCTTTGGTTTTTAACCTCTGCAGCGGCTAATGGTAAGCCTGTAACGGCACGAACGTGGTTTTGGAATTGGCAAACGCTTGCGCCGGCTTGAGTCCAATGACCACTGTTATGGACACGGGGAGCAAGCTCATTGATAAGTAGGTCATCGCCGATTCTAAAGCATTCCATCGCCATAACACCAACATAGTCTAAAGCGCCCATAAGTTTGCTGAGCATCGATTCTGCTTTGCTTTGTAAGGGCTTAAGGCGATCTAAGGGCGAAATGGAAGCATATAAGATACCATTAATATGCAGGTTAAGCGTCAAAGGGTAAAAATGCGTTTCGCCATTTTTTCCTCGCACACCAACTAATGAGACTTCTTCATCGAAGTTGATGGCTTGTTCCGCAATCGCATAGCCTTTCCAGTCATCAGGAATTTGTGTTGCTTCTGATTGCTTCAACCAATATTGGCCTTTGCCATCGTAGCCACCACGACGACGTTTCATTAGTACACGTTCGCCCAGTGCTTGATAAGCCTGCTGAGCACTTGAGTCACTTTCTACTGGAAACCATGGTGCCGTTGATAGCTCAAGGCGATCAATCCATTGTTTTTGAGTTAGGCGATCTGCAAGTTGGGGGAAGGTGCCTAAATTAACGAAATTATTGTGTGTTGCGAGCTGTTTGGTCGCGACCGTTTCTGGCCACTCTTCTCTTTCTGCTGTAACAACATCGGTTGGCTTTAGTGGTAACGTCTCTGTTGACTCTATATCAACAGGGCGAACATCAATGCCAAGAGGTGTACCTGCTTGTTTAAGCATTGCGCCAAGTTGTCCTGCACCTAATACCCATAAGACTGACATAGATTAAGCCTCTCTAGGGTCTGGGTTCGCTAAAACCGTTTCTGTCTGTTTTGCTCTAAACGCTTCAATTTTGTTTGCCAGTTCCGCATTGGTAATGGCTAAGATTTGGCATGCTAGGAGACCCGCATTGAACGCACCAGCGGTACCAATTGCTAATGTACCTACCGCAACGCCTTTTGGCATTTGAGCAATAGACAGCAAACTATCCATACCATTTAGCGCCTTACTTTGTACTGGCACACCAAGAACAGGTAGACGTGTATGTGCGGCCACCATACCTGGTAAGTGTGCTGCACCGCCAGCGCCACCAATAATGACTTTGAAGCCTTTATCTACGGCGCTTTCTGCAAACTCTGCAAGTTTGACGGGAGTTCTATGAGCAGAAACCACTTCTACATGATAGCTGACGCCTAGAGCGTCCATGATTTCAGCGGCGCCTTCCATTGTAGCCCAGTCACTTTTTGAACCCATTATTAGGGCAACTTCTGCTTGCAAAACATTTCTCCTGTCGGTGGCAATCAACGTGGTGCTAAGGGGCATAATACGTTGAGTAGATAAGTAATTCGTCTGGAATAACTGAGGCCTAACACAGTGATGCCAGAGAGATAATGGGCGCTAATATAGCCGATTTTGAAGAAAACAGCGAGTGTTCAGGTGATTTGAGCAGGGTTGAATGCGTAATAGTGAGATAAAAGAAGAGCGACTAAAGTCGCTCTTGAAGATATTTTTCATAATCAGGAATTTGTCTTTCAAACTCTGTCTCAAAAAGAGGAGACGAGACGAGAAAATTCGCAGAGGAAACGCTGCAAGCGATAGGGATGTTCCAGACGGCCGCAACACGAAGTAATGCTTTAATATCTGGATCATGTGGCATAGGTTCAAAGGGATCCCAGAAAAAGATCAAGACATCTATTTTTCCTTCTGCGATTAACCCACCTAATTGTTGATCGCCACCAAGCGGACCACTGATAAGCGACTTTACAGGCACATTTAATTGCTTCTGCATTAAATGGCCAGTTGTCCCGGTCGCCATTAGATTGTGTTTGATAAGCTTTTCTTTGTGCTTCTCTGCCCAATCTATCAGCGCTGGTTTCATGTTATCGTGCGCTACCAGAGCGACGTTTTTACGCTCTGGAGTCGTGATGGTCTTTTGCTGCAACGTTTTACTCTTCACTGGGCTTATTCCTCGGCAGCGCCGACTTTTACAACCTTCATCATGTTGGTTGTGCCGTAGCTCACTAAATGATCGCCTTTCGTCACAATGACAAGGTCGCCATTATTGATTAGGCCAAGTGATTTAACGTGTTCAACCAAACCAGTAACAATGGTGTCCACATTGAATTCTTGTGAAGAGAAAGCCACTGGTGTTACGCCGCGGTAAAGATTTACTTTGTTTAGCGTTGCTTGATTTGGAGACAATGCATAAATCGGCAAACCAGAGCTAATACGAGACATTAGAAGCGGTGTTGTGCCAGACTCTGTCAAACTGATGATCGCTTTTACGCCTTCTAAATGGTTCGCTGCATACATTGCAGACATGGCAATGGTTTCGTCTACACTGGTGAAAGTAACGTCGATACGGTGTTTTGAACGATTGATTGCAGGTTGCTTTTCAGCGCCCAAACAAACTCGATTCATCGTATGGATAACTTCTTCAGGGTATTTTCCGGCCGCCGTTTCAGCAGACAACATAACCGCATCGGTGCCATCAAGAACTGCATTGGCGACGTCAAACACTTCTGCGCGCGTTGGCATTGCACTGGTAATCATGGTTTCCATCATTTGTGTTGCCGTGATAACCGGACGGTTCAACTGGCGGCAGCGCTTGATCATGTGCTTTTGAACGCCAATCAATTCTGCGTCACCAATTTCAACGCCCAAATCACCACGAGCAACCATGACTGCATCGGAGGCAAGAATGATCGCATCCAGTGTTTCGTTGTCGGCAACAGCTTCGGCACGTTCTACTTTAGAAACGATTCCAGCTTTAAGGCCAGCGGCTTCCGCTAAAGCGCGAGCTTCATGGAGATCTGCGGCACTGCGAGGAAACGAAACAGCAAGGTAATCGGCTTTTAATGCTGCCGCTGTTTTGATGTCTTCTTTGTCTTTTTCTGTCAATGCTGCAGCAGAAAGTCCACCGCCTTGGCGGTTGATGCCTTTGTTATTCGACAGCGGGCCACCAACAAGGACTTTGGTAATGACTTCTGTGCCTTTTACTTCAAGGACTTCAAGAACCACACGACCGTCATCTAGAAGTAGTACGTTTCCAGGTTGAGAGTCTGATGCTAGTTGAGGGTAATCAATACCAACGCGACTTTCGTCACCTGCGTTTTTATCAAAGCCCACATCTAGGATAAATGTCGCGCCATCTTGAAGTTCAACTTTCGTCTCTTTAAAACGAGCAATTCGTATCTTAGGGCCTTGCAGGTCGCCAAGAATAGCGACATGGCGGTTGTTCTTTTTCGCCATCGCTCGAACAACTTCTGCTCGATTAATGTGGTCTTCTGGTTGACCATGAGAGAAATTTAATCGAAAGACATTGGCGCCAGCCAGAATCAATTTTTCAATCATTTCTGGAGTGCTAGAAGCGGGGCCTAAAGTAGCAACAATTTTAGTTCTACGAGTCATTTTATTTACCAAAGATTAGAAAGCTTGAAGTGAAGTATAAGAGACGACGAAGGCTGCGTCAGCAGCCTTCGTGTATTTTGACTATTTAGCAGTCATTAATGCGATAGTATTGTCGAGCATTCGGTTTGAGAATCCCCATTCGTTGTCATACCAAGCCATAATTTTCACTAGTTTGCCCTGAACACGAGTTTGCGTAGCGTCAAAGTTTGAAGTGAAAGCGCTGTGGTTGAAATCAGAAGACACTAAAGGCTCGTGATTAACGTGCAACACTTCAGCAAGAATTGGGTCTGCTTTAATGGCGTCTTCGATGATTTTGTTTACTTCTTCAGCCGTTGTTTCACGCGGTGCTAAGAAGGTCAAATCGACTAAAGAAACGTTGATCGTTGGTACGCGAACAGCCATACCATCAAACTTACCTTGAAGCTCAGGAACCACTAAACCAACTGCGGCCGCGGCACCGGTTTTGCTTGGAATCATGTTCATGGCAGCAGCACGAGCACGATAAAGGTCTTCATGGTATACATCTGACAGACGTTGGTCGTTTGTGTAAGCATGAATCGTTGTCATTAGGCCACTTTCAATGCCCAATTTGTCGCTCAATGGTTTTGCAACAGGCGCTAAGCAGTTTGTTGTACAAGATGCATTGGAAATAACCGTCATAGCAGACGTTAATACATTTTGGTTAACACCGTAAACAACGGTTGCATCAACATCTTTACCTGGTGCTGAAATGATAACTTTTTTAGCGCCCGCAGTAATGTGTGCGCTGGCTTTTTCTTTTGTAGTGAAAAAGCCAGTGCATTCGTAAACAACATCTACACCTAGCTCTGCCCAAGGAAGGTCAGCAGGGTTACGTTCTGAGAATGTGCGGATTTTATCTTTGTTGATATACAGCGCTTCATCATCAAAGGTGACTTCTTCGTTAAAACGACCATGGACCGTATCGTATTTTGTTAAATGAGCATTGGTTTTTGAGTCGCCAAGATCATTAATTGCAACTATTTGAATTTGGTCGCGCTTACCTGATTCGTATAGCGCTCTAAGTGTGTTGCGTCCAATGCGTCCATAACCGTTGATAGCTACCTTAATCGTCATACTCACCTCTAAAATAGTGCGGGAATTACAAAGTGTTCGAATTCGAACACTTTGCGTTCAATAATGTTCTTTGATGTAAAAATACTACATAAGTAAATTTCTAAGCAAGGATTAGTAACAAATCCATCTTAATATGGCTAAGTTTTGATCAAATAATGATCGTTGTCTAATATTGTACAGAGATATGTTACAAACGTTCGATTATTTTAACTGAAATAGTGGCTCTTTCGAATCTTTTATGTAAAAAAATTACAAGAAAGCGGTTTTTTATCACTTTACCTGCGTTTTAAGCGTGAAATAAATTAAAAATGTAGTAATATTACATAAATTATTATATTCAACTGCACAGTCAGGCAGCTGAATAAAAAAACGAATAAGCAGTGGAGAGAAGCATGAACCCGATTGTTGCTAAGGTAACGAACGACATAATTGAACGAAGCAAAGTGTTGCGCGATCAATACCTTAAAGATATGAAAAAAGCGCAAGAGCAAGGTCCACATAGGGGAACATTGTCTTGTGGTAACTTGGCTCATGGCTTCGCGGCATGCAAACCTCAAGACAAACAAAAGCTGACAATGATGGAAGAGGCCAATATTGGTATTGTATCTTCTTACAATGATATGTTGTCGGCGCATCAACCATACGAACATTATCCAGATAAAATTCGTGCGGCGGTCCAAGAAATGGGTTCCATTGCGCAATTCGCAGGCGGTGTGCCAGCGATGTGTGATGGCGTTACTCAAGGGCAAGATGGCATGGAACTGAGTTTGTTCAGTCGTGACAATATTGCACAGGGTGCCGCAATTGCTCTTTCCCATAACATGTTCGACTCAGCTATCTATCTCGGAATTTGTGACAAGATAGTGCCTGGGTTATTGATTGCCGCTTTACGCTTTGGCCATTTGCCTGCTTTGTTTATTCCAGCAGGGCCTATGCGTTCCGGTATCACGAATGCGGCAAAGTCAGCTGTTCGCCAACGTTTTGCTCAAGGTAAAGCATCACGTGATGAATTGCTTGAAGCCGAGTCTGCTTCTTATCACAGTGCAGGTACTTGTACTTTTTATGGAACGGCCAACTCAAATCAGCTTTTGGTTGAGATAATGGGTCTTCAATTGCCCGGTTCGTCCTTTGTTAACCCAGATGATCCATTGCGTGACGCACTAACAAAATACGCGGCTCAGTTATCGACGAAAATCACCGCATTGGGTCGAGATTATCGTCCTCTTTATGAGATTGTCGATGAGAAAAGCATTGTAAACTCGATCGTTGGTTTGTTGGCGACAGGTGGTTCGACGAACCATACGATGCATATTGTCGCGTACGCACGAGCGGCGGGAATTATTGTCAATTGGGATGATTTTTCTGCGCTATCGAAAGTAGTGCCTTCAATGACGCGTATCTACCCTAACGGGCAAGCAGATATTAACCACTTTCATGCCGCTGGCGGTATGACATTTTTGGTTAAGCAGCTGCTGAAAGGCGGTTTGCTGCATGAAGACGTAAATACAATTGTCGGCAAAGGCTTGTCTCATTACACGAAAGAACCTTTTCTAGATGGCGATACATTGATTTGGCGTGATGGTCCGGAAGAAAGCCTGGATTTGGATGTTGTACGTCCAATTGAAAACCCTTTCAGTAAAGAAGGCGGCCTGTCTTTATTGAAAGGCAATCTTGGTCGTTCTGTTATTAAAGTTTCTGCGGTAGCCGAAGAGAATCGTATTGTAGAAGCGCCAGCGGTTATTTTCCACAGCCAGAACGCTCTAGCTGAAGCGATTGCGAGCGGTGAACTTAAGCGAGATTGTGTTGCGGTCGTACGTTTTCAAGGTCCAAAAGCGTTAGGTATGCCAGAACTGCATAAATTGACCCCGTACCTGATTAATTTACAGGATCAGGGTTATAAAGTGGCATTGGTAACCGATGGCCGTATGTCTGGAGCGTCAGGTAAAGTGCCTGCGGCGATTCATCTTACTCCGGAAGCGTTGGCTGGCGGTTTGATTGCCAAATTGAAAGACGGTGATATGGTTCGGCTTGATGCGGTTGAAGGCACGTTGTCTGCGCTTATTTCTGATGAAGAGTTAAACAGTCGCGAAGCAGCACAGCACGATTTAACAGATTCCCACCAAGGTATGGGGCGCGAGCTGTTTAGTGCTCAACGTATTTTAGTAAGTGGCGCCGAGCAAGGTGCTTGCAGTTTGTTCAATGATTAAACCTTTCCTCTGACTACTAACGTTTGTTAGTAAATGGTGTTTGGGGGCTTGTTTCAAGCCCCATTTTTTTGCCTGAAATTTGTTTTTATGGACATAAAAAAGCCGGAATCTATTGCAAGATTCCGGCTTTTTTAGTGATGCATTCGATGTGTTTACACCGAGTACATAAGATACAAGGGATTATTAATCCATGGTATCTAGGGCTTTCTCGTATTCATCAAATGATTCTGTCACTGCGTCTTCTGGTGCGCCAGAAGCAATACTGACAACAATGATTGAGATAGTCGCAAGAATGAAACCAGGTACGATTTCATAAACATCGAACCACCCACCACTGAGTTGTTTCCAGATGACAACCGTTACACCACCGACAATGATACCTGCAAGGGCACCGTTTCGATTCATGTTACGCCAGAACAAGCTAAGTAGAATAGCCGGTCCGAATGCCGCGCCAAAACCAGCCCAAGCGTAAGACACTAGGCCAAGTACAGAGCTTTTTGGGTTCAGTGCGAGAATCAACGCAAGGATAGAGATAGCAACAACCGCGAAACGACCAACGTTAACGATTTGTTTTTGAGTCGCTTCTTTGTTGAATAACGTTTTGTAAAAATCTTCCGCTAGAGCAGAGGATGAAACAAGCAGTTGAGAATCTGCTGTACTCATAATCGCCGCAAGAATAGCCGCAAGTAGAATGCCGGCAACCACAGGGTGGAAGATGGCGTTTACAAGAACCATGAAGATTTTTTCACCGTCGGCTAGGTTTCCAGCCAGGTTGTTATCAACATAAACAATACCGACTAAACCAATTAGCAATGCGCCCGTCATCGAAATGAAAGTCCATGCAACTGCGATGCGGCGAGCCGTTGTGATGTCTTTGTTTGAGCGAGATGCTTTGAAACGCGCCAATATATGAGGCTGACCAAAATAACCCAAGCCCCATGCCACTAAAGAGATAATACCAATTGTGCTTAATGGTTGGCCTTTTACATCATTCCAAATGGTCAGTAGTTCAGGGTTCTTTGCCGCTAATGTGTCTGAAAGTTGAGACCAGCCACCGTCCATTGCTACCAAAGGAACAATGATCAATGCCGCTGACATCATCAAGCCTTGAATTAAATCCGTCCAAGCAACCGCAAGGAAGCCACCAAACAAGGTGTAAGACACAACACAAACGGTACCAATGATGACCGCGTAGGTGTAATCCAAACCGAAAACGGTTTCAAACAATTTACCGCCAGCCACTAAACCAGAGCTTGTGTAGAACAAGAAGAACAGCAAGATGAACAAAGCCGCAATCGTTTGAATAAGTTTGGAGTTGTCGTTAAAGCGAGCAGAAAGGAAGCCCGGTAACGTCAGGGAGTTGTTGGCTTTGATGCTATAAGTACGCAAACGTTTTGCGCAAATCAGCCAGTTCAACCAGGTACCAACAAGCAGGCCACCAGCCAACCAAATCGATTCAAGGCCTGCGGCAAAAGCATAACCAGGAAGACCAAGTAGCAACCAGCCGCTCATATCGGAAGCGCCTGCTGATAATGCAGTAGGCCAAGGGCCTAAAGAGCGTCCGCCTAAGAAATAATCTTCTGAACTTGATGTGTTTTTGTAAGCGTATAGACCAATTCCTAGCATCACTACTAAGTAGGCTAGGAACGTAAAGCTAATCGCGTAACTGCTTTCTATCATTATTATTGTCCTCTCGTTGAAAAATCTGGATGAAGTAACCGTGGCCTTAAAGTCAGCAGGAGTTCAGTTTCGATGGATGTTTCTCCAACAGATTGCTGGAGCGATCCTATCGATAGACTTAAAAACAGCGCTTAAATAAAGTGGCGGTTAGTTCGTATCCGAACGTATTTGTATTTATTAAATTTTTACTGTGAAGGTCTTAGAGTTTAGGTGTGAAAAAACACATAGTCGTAAAGAGAATGAATCTTATTTGACTTATTTCAAGACTTGATCCGATTCTAAGTGGCTAAGGTGGGATAATCTTTCAAAATACTCTTACAAAATTACAAAAAAATCTGATGCTCTTACAAAACGTAGCGGATTGGTTGATTAAGTTTTCTTTCAGTGGGGGTGGAAAGAAGGAAGACGAATACCTAAGGCCTTCCTTCTGTCGAGATGCTATTTCTTTTCTACTTTAGGCAAACGAGTGTCTTGCACGCTTTGCTTAAGTTTTTTTAGATGCGCATTAAACTCTGGGCCACGCTTCAGAAGAACACCCGTTGCCAAGGCGTCGATCAAGGTCAGATAGACAATACGAGAACTCATCGGCGTATAAATGTCGGTATCTTCCGTTTCTTCGATTGGCAATACAATGGAGCAATGTTCCGTTAAGGGTGAGCCAGGGTTGGTGATTCCGATGACAGCAGCACCCGCTTCACGAGCGACGCGTGCGGTTTCTATCAACGGCAATGTGCGTCCTGTATAAGATATGATCACTACTGCATCACCGGGATGCGTTCCTGCCGCCGCCATGCGTTGTACCAAAATATCGGTATAAGCAACCACAGGCATATTCAAACGGAAGAATTTATGATGAGCATCTTTGGCAACAGGGCCTGATGCACCTAAGCCATAAAACTCAATTCGACGAGCTTGCGCCAACACATCAACCGCTCGGCTAATGAGAGCTTCAGGTAGAATATCTTGTGCGCGCGTTAGATTGTTTTTAGCGGCTTCGAAAATTTTCGCGGTGACAGCACCTGGTGCATCGTCAGGTTCTACGTTTAAGTTAACGTAAGGTGTTCCTGTGGCGAGGCTTTGGGCAAGTGACACTTTAAAATCAGGGAAACCACTGCCAATAAGGCTGCGACAAAAACGGTTCACTGTTGGTTCACTCACTTCCGCTCTGGCGGCAAGTTTTGCGATACTTGAGTGGATGGTTGTTTTTGGGTCGGCAAGAATGGCTTCCGCAACTTTTCGTTCGGATTTGCTCAAGGTGCTCAGTCGTTCTTGTATTTTACGAATAATGTCTTCGTGTTTATTCATTGATCTGCTTCAAGTTGTCTATTGACTCGGATGGTTCAGTTGTCCATTCTGACAGCCACTTACAATTCTGGCAATAAAATGATTAAAAATGACGAGACTATCTGAGTATTTCGTAAAAATGGCGGACATATTGCCATCCATTACGGACGTTGAAACCACTTTATTTGAAGAAGGTTTTTCAAATAAAGTGTATTTGGTTCATTGGAGTGGCGTTTCTCGTTATGTATTGCGTATTCCTTATATTGATAGTGAGGCGTTTTACATCAATCGAAATGAAGAAATGCATGTTTTAAAGAGTGCAGCGGCAATTGGATTATCCCCCAAGGTTGTGTGGAACGATGACGAAGGCGGTTTTGCTTGCGAGTTTGTGCATCAACCTTCTCTTGATTGGGCGGTTGTTCACCAAGATAACGAGGTTGAGCGAATTGCTGGTGCGTTAAAGAAGACCCATCAACTGCCAAAAGGCAATCATGAGTACTCGATATTTAAAGTGATTACACATTACCTTGATGGCATCAATGCTTATGGGAAAGGCAATGTGGAGTTTGAGCGTGAATACGATTACCTCCTTTCTCTTTTTAAACAACTAACGCCGCCGAAAGAAATTGTACCGCCCGTTCTTTGCCATAATGACTTAAACCCTAAAAATACACTCATCGATAGCGAACAGCTTTGGTTGATCGACTGGGAGTATTCAGGCGTTGGCGATCCTCTTTTTGATCTCGCGGTTGTTGCAAAGTCTCATAATTTGGACGCCAGGCAAACTCGGTTGTTATTGAATACGTATTCTCCTGACTTGCCTGAGCAAGCGTCGCTAAACGCGATTCAAGAATATGTGAAAGCCTATGGATTAAGGGAAATGGCGTGGTTGTTACTCAAGCATGTGATTACGCCTGAAGACACGCTGTCGTTGTCGTATTATTATGAATTTAAAGCCACACCAACGCTTAACCCGTTTGCGTAAGATCAGACTAGGCGCATAAAAGAGAGCGAAATAATGAACATTACCAATGATTGGAAAGAATGCTTAGCGGATGAATTTGAAAAAGACTACATGCAGTCTTTACAGAAATTCTTACAATCAGAGAGAAAAGAAAAAACGATATACCCTGATGAGTCTGATTATTTTGCAGCGCTGAATGTTACGCCTTTTCGTGACGTGAAAGTGGTGATACTGGGGCAAGACCCTTATCACGGAGAGGGGCAGGCACACGGTTTGTCTTTTTCTGTCAAACCGGGGGTAAAAGTTCCACCATCCTTGATGAATATGTATAAAGAGCTGGAAATTGACTTAGGTATTCCACCGGCGGGTCATGGCTTTTTACAGTCATGGGCCGAACAAGGTGTTTTATTGCTTAACAGCGTCTTGACGGTAGAGGCGAGCAAAGCAGGCTCGCATCAAAATAAAGGTTGGGAAACGTTTACAGATAAAATAATCGAATGCATTAATGCTGGTCACCAAGGTGTTGTCTTTATGTTATGGGGGGCTTACGCTCAAAAAAAGGGACGGCATATTGATCGTGAAAAACATTGTGTACTAGAAAACGTTCATCCTTCGCCCTTGTCCGCTTACCGTGGATTTCTTGGGTGCCAGCACTTCTCCAAAGCAAATAGCTACTTAAACCGCCATCATAAAACGCCCATAAAATGGGAATTGGATCCGATTGATGGAGACTCTAATTATGACGGTGCTAAGCATGAAGGTACAGAGCCAAAAAGTAGCGGCCAAATAACCTTGCCATTCTGAGGTGTTGTCGATAAAAAATGGCGTCTAATGAGACGCCATTTTATTTTATACACGGTGTTTATTTCTTCATGTCTAACGGATAAGGGAGTGGCAACAACGTGACCTCTTGATTATCCAATAAAATGTTATCCACTTCGTTTGGTTCAACATTCAAAATGATTTGGGCAAAGTGAGTTTCTTCGATATTCGCTACAGCAAATACGTGGCCAATATTTTTGCCTTGTTTGTCTGTGATATCCAATGAGGTTTCTCTATGTCCGTCCCATGTGGCCAAAATAAGCTGTTTCTTAGACTTACCTCGATACTGCATTCGCGCAACAATTTCCTGTCCGGTGTAACAACCTTTGGTAAAGCTGATGCCGCCGATGCTTTGCATGTTCAGCCATTGTGGCAAGATGTTTTCGCTTTGTTCTAAGGTTATAAGAGGGCGAGCGGATAGCAATGTCAAAGCATCCAGTTCAGTATGTTTTTCTTCAATCATGGCCTGACCTGTTTGCGTAATAAACCACTGTATTGTCAGTGGATTATGACAAAGTGTCAGTGTAATAGTGTCATCGTCATGTCGCGTGTTAAAAAGCTCAGGCTGTGCATTTTCTGTGCTGCCGCTTTGTGACGGCGTCAATTTCGAGTGAATAACAAATGAGTCGCTGTCGTTTATGAGTTCAGCCTTGAAAAACACCGCGTATTTTTTTAAGTGCAGTAAGGTTTTTTCTACTAAGTCTTTGCTCATCAACATGAGGATGTCCTCGCCTTTTTGGGCAAGGTAGAAGTTCGTGATGATGCGACCTTTAACACTGCAAATAGCACCGTACAGACCATGTTCAGCAGACAGTTTATTAATGTCGCAGGTTATTTGGCCTTGTAGGAACTTTCGAGCATCTAAGCCAGTAATACGCAAAACACCTATGTTTTGCAGTCTCACGACGACGTCTTTGTTCTGTAGTGTTGAATCAATTATGTCTTCAAGTGAGGTCATAAAACTTTCCATAAAAATAGAGGGCATGAGGTTACGTCGCAGTTGTTCTGCATGAATAGCCTATCAGTAATGCTCTTTCTTTTATTTTCAATGGTGAGTACGTAAAGATTTTAATTTACTGTCTGTTCGGCAAACTGAAGCTGAATCTCAAGTAACTTAGGGAGCTCTTGTTCAAGCAGCGGAGGCAGAGCTGGATCAAAGTGCTTGCCGCTTTGCTCTTGAATATAATGAATGGCTTCTTCTGTCGACCATGCTTTTTTATAAGGCCGCTGACTGGTTAGAGCATCAAACACATCAACTAAGGCAACGATTCGTCCTTCAATTGGGATATCTTCACCTGCAAGGCCATTAGGGTAACCAGAACCGTCCCATTTCTCATGGTGTGTCATTGCAACAGAGTGAGCCAGTTCGATCAGATGTGAGCTTGGATTTGATAGAATCTCTCCTCCAATCTGAGCGTGGGTTTTCATTATTTCGTATTCTTCTTCAGTTAGCTTTCCGGGTTTCAATAAAATATTGTCCGCAATGCCTATTTTGCCTATGTCGTGCATGGGGGCAGCCATCATTAAGTCGTCTGCGGATTCATCACAAAAGCCGTAGGCTTTGGCTATCACTCTTGCGAAGCGACTCATGCGTTGGACGTGCATACCGGTTTCATTGTCTTTGTATTCTGCGGCTCGACCCAACCGATGGATTAAGTCGACGTGAGTTTCGAGAAGTTCATCAGCTCTGATTAAAGAGAGATGCGTTTTTACTCGCGCGAGAACAATGGCAGGTACGACGGGTTTGACTATGTAATCCACCGCGCCAATCTCAAAGCCTTTTTCTTCATCAATACTGTCTTTTAATGCTGTGACAAAAATGACGGGAATATGAGCAGTAGCGGGATTCTGCTTTAGTCGCTTGCATACTTCTAATCCTGTCATTTCAGGCATCATAATGTCGAGTAGTATGAGATCAACTGATTCTTTTTCAACCAGTTTAAGGGCATCTTGTCCTGAACGTGCAAACGATAAACGGTAACGAGCGGGTTGTAGAACCTGCTTTAAAACGCGTAAATTTGTAGGCTCGTCGTCTACCAATAGGATTCTAGGGGCTTGTTTGCTGCCTATTCTCATTTATCGGCTTCCTTTGCTATTTGCACTTTTAATTGTGTCAATGTTGTAACGGCGCTGTCGAAATCAAAATTAGCGATCGCTTTACTTATCTCAATGGCGTGTATTTTCATAGATTGTGGCACGTTACGAATGAGCAACTCTATTTTTTCGTCGTCAATTTCACCTGAGTTTGCCGACAGCATAAGAGCATTCAATAAAGAGAGTAATCCTGTTTTTGATAGGGTAACTCTGTAGTCAACGGGTTGACTTTGCTCATCGGAAGAGGACTTATCCGCCAATTGGCTTAATTCAGTAAAAAATTCTGTCAGTGACGATGTCAGCCACTGAATGCCTTTTTCACATTGCTTGCGGTTCTTTTTTTGTGCGGCACGTTCTATGGTTGCCATTACGTTTGATATGTTCAGTAATGCAAGGTTCCCCGAGGTTCCTTTCACAGCATGTGCTAACGCATGAATGTCATCGTACGCTTGGATCGATAAGTAGTCAGATAGTCTTTTGGGTAAGTCTGAGTTGAGCGAAGAAAACGTAGAAAGCTCAGTAATATAGAGGGGCATTTCGAGCCATAATGACAAGCCTTTACTGATATTTATCTGCGTATTTTTGACGCCAGTTGTTTGAATATCGGCGCCCTTTTCCTGATGAGCAGGAACGAGGGGCTCTTTTAAGACTCTGGCCATTTCAGCGACTAGAGCGTGAATGTCAATGGGTTTGTTAGCGAATCCATCCATCCCTGATTGTTGAGCTTCTAATTTGTCTTCAACCAATACGTTTGCTGTTAAGGCTATTACAGGAGTGTGAGGTCGTTGGTTTTCCTTCTCGTACTGTCTGATAATTTGGGTGGCCATTAAACCATCCATATTTGGCATTTGAATGTCCATTAAGATGAGATCTGGCTTTATGGTTTTAAACTGTTCAATGGCTTCAATACCGTCTTTTGCTAAGAAGACAGTGTGTCCTTGACGTTTTAATAACAAGGTAAGCAAGGTTAGGTTTTGCTCTATATCATCCGCGATTAATATTTTTTGTTCTTTGATTACCGGTAACTGAGACAGGGTGGCTTCAGGAGGTGCTTCGGACACTTCTAGAGGCAAATCAAAATAGAAACAACTGCCAACACCTAAAACGCTTTCAGCATGAAGCTCGCCACCCATTAGTGTTATCAGTTGTTTTGATATGCTGGTGCCTAATCCTGTGCCGCCAAAGCGTCGGCTCATCGATGCGTCTGCTTGTGTAAATGGGTCAAAGATACTTTTCATACGCTCCGCTGGAATGCCAATACCTGAGTCTTGAACGCTGAAGCGCAGGCTGTGGTTGCTGTTTTTTGAAACCGTTAGTGTGACGTAGCCTTTTTCAGTGAATTTAATGGCGTTGCCTAAAATATTCATTAGGACTTGTCGGATGCGATCCTCTGCACCGAGAAAGGCTTGCTCAACCTCTGTTTCAATTTCAAAATTTAACGCCAAACCTTTGTTTCTTGCTTGTAGCCACAGCGTTGATATCACGGTATCCACCATGTTTGCCAGTACGAATACTTGGATATCAAGTTCGAGCTTATTTTTTTCTAATTTGGCACTGTCTAATATATCGTTAAGAAGGTGCAACAACGATCTGGCTGATTTACTGATGGTGGCGAGGTGCTTTTTATTGTCACCTGATACATCAGAGTCTAATAAAATATCGGAAAAACCAATAATAGCGTTCATCGGAGTGCGTATTTCATGGCTCATGTTGGCTAAAAATGAGGCTTTACTCTCTGCCGATTCTTCCGCTTTTTGCTTCGCTAGACGAAGTTCATTTTCCATCTCAATGCGTTGTGAAATGTCTAAAATAACGCCATCTATCCATTCTGCTTCACCAGCATCGTTATGGATAATTGAACCATTCTCTAATACCCAAACATAATCCCCATCTTTGTGTTTTAAACGATACTCAACGCTGTATGTTTTGTTTTTAGAGGATTCATTCTCGGGATCCAGCATGAACTTTAGATCGTCTGGATGAATCAATTGAGAAAAAGACGTGGTGTTGTCGTAAAAGTCCGATGGCATCCAACCGGCCACATCGTAGATTGCGTCACTCACAAAAAGCGCAGTCCAATGTTCATCCATTAAACATCGGAAGGACGCACCTGGAATATTTTTAATCAAAGAGCTGAACTGCTTTTCACTTTTTCTGATGGTTTCTTCCATCGCTTTTCTGGTGGAGATATCACTGATAAAGGCGACAAAGAGCGTCTCGTCACCAATAATATCAACACGACCGACGCCTATTCTTATTGGAAACGTCTGGCCATCGTTGTTTAGTGCGCAAATTTCGCGTTCGGTACCCGAAATATTCGTTTCACCTGTGTCTCGAAATATACCTAAAAATGCATGAAACTCCTCTGTGTGCTTTTTAAGGAATAAGCGATCGAAGGGCTGATTGATGATATCTTTTTCTTGCCAACCAAAAATACTAGATGCGGCTTTATTGAACTCTTTTATGATGCCATGGCTGTCTATAGTGATGATGCCATCAACAGCGGTGTCTAAAGTGGTCTTCAAACGGACTTCACTCGCAGTTTTTTCCAGTAATAACTGGCGGTAGCGTAACTGTGAGGCAATGTTGCTTGCCAAAATCGAAAGCAATAACGTAATGGTTGCGACGACAAAAGAGAGGTAACTGTTGGATGCGGTAGACATATGTGACATGTCTGAACCGCCAATTGAAATAAAACGCGCTCCCGCCATGCCCGCATAGTGCATTCCAGAAATGGCAGCGCCCATAATCAAAGCACTGATACAACTGACCCACTTCTGACTCAGCCCTGTCCAAATCTTCCCAACATAGTACTGTGTTGATATGGCAATAAAGGCAAGCACAACCGCAATGACAATAGAAAAAATAAACCAAGCTGGGTCATATCGAAGTTCAACATGCATCTCCATTGCTTCCATGCCGATATAATGCATCGCACCAATGCCGCCGCCTACCAACACACCATTAAGGAGTAATTGCCAGATGCTTAGATTCGGCTTGATTAATCGCTTTAATGTGATGTACGACGCTAAAATACTGGGTATTAATGACAAGACCGTTAGGTAAGGGTCATAAGACACTGTATGGCCCATATCGAATGCAAGCATGCCAACAAAGTGCATACTCCAAATTCCGCCAGCCATAATGAAAGAACCAGATACAAGAGCAATTGATTTGTACTTTTCAATCACGATATGTTGTGCCACTGAGGCGAAATGCAGAGCGAAGAAAGACGCCATGGCCGCCAATGCGATAGAGAGAGCCACAAGCCAGTAGTTGTAGTCGCTTATCATTAGGTTACTTTGATCTACTTGTGTGACAAAAAAATTATGAAGCCATTGCATTAAATTACGTATTACCTATGTTGTTTTCTTAGTTGAAAAATGGTGTTTTACCAGCGTGTTTTTGTTTACAGTGGCCAATTAAAGTTCGTTTACACTTTCTCTTTTAAAGGGAAAAACTAACTTTTTTTATGATCTAACGGTACGAAAAAGGCCAATGTAGCGTATTTCGTTGACTCTGTTTCCCATTCTTTCGAGTATGGAAAGATTAATAATAATATGTGCATAGAATGCCATACTCAAAAACAAAACCAATAAGAAATTTTAATAGAATGAGTAACAAAATGTATTTAGGTCTTGATCTTGGAACATCGGGTTTAAAAGGTGTCGTTATTGACGACAAAGGGCAAGTATTGGCGCAGGAGTCGATTTCTTTGTCAGTCAGTAGTCCACAGGCGACGTGGTCTGAGCAAGACCCTTTGTCTTGGTGGCAGGCTTGTGTTGACGTTATCGGGCAACTGCAATCACGTTTAGACTTGAGCAAGCTAAAAGCCATTGGATTATCAGGGCAAATGCATGGCGCGACCTTGCTGGATCGGCAAGGCGATATTTTGCGACCTTGTATATTATGGAATGATGGACGTAGCCAAGCGCAATGCCAAGCTTTGATGGCCGAATTTCCAGATTTAATTAAACGCTCAGGCAACCTTGCCATGCCGGGCTTTACTGCGCCTAAAATACGCTGGGTTCAAGAAAATGAACCAGCCATTTTTGAAAAACTTGCGTTTGTGCTCTTGCCTAAAGATTATCTGGCGTATCGTTTAACAGGCGAGATGTCCTCAGATTGCTCGGATGCTGCAGGCACCTTATGGCTGAATCCTGAAACACGTCAATGGGACGATGCTTTATTGGCTGCGACAGGCTTAACGCAAGCCAATATGCCGACCGTGTATGAAGGCTGTGATCTTGTGGGCGTGTTATCAGAAGGCGTTGCTCAACAGCTTAAACTGCCTCAACTACCTGTCGTCGCGGGCGCTGGCGACAATGCCGCTGGCGCGGTGGGCATGGGTGTAACCAATCCGGGCCAAGGTTTTATTTCGTTGGGCACATCTGGTGTGTACTTCACCGTCAGTGAATCTCACAAAGCGAATCCAGAAAATACCGTGCATGCGTTTTGTCACGCATTGCCGAACCGTTGGCACCAAATGGGCGTGACATTAAGCGCTGCAAATTCTCTTTCTTGGTTTGCGAAGCTGGTGGGAAAAACCGTTCCTGAATTATTGGACGGGCTAGAAGATTCAGGCCTTAAGCGCACCAGCGTTCTATTCTTACCGTATCTGAGTGGCGAACGGACACCACACAATGACCCATTAGCAAATGGTCAATTTGTCGGGCTGACGAATACAACAAACGTAGACTCGATGACATTGGCTGTGCTTGAGGGTGTCGCGTTTTCTTTATTGGATTGTCAAAACGCATTGGACAGTGCAGGCAGTGTGGCCGATGAGTTATCACTGATTGGCGGTGGAGCACGTAACGCGATGTGGCGTCAGATTATTGCTAACGTTTTGGATAAGCGTCTTACGTATCGCGATGGTGGCGATGTCGGTCCCGGTCTGGGAGCTGCACGTTTGGCGTTGTTGGGCGAGCAGCAAAGCCAAGGAAAAGACATCGAACTGTTGATTACAGAATATTGCACCTTGCCAGACGTATTGGCTGAGCATCAACCCGACGCGTCAGTTAGGGCTTACTATCAAGAAAAATACGCCTTGTACCAGACGCTTTATCAAGCGACCAAAAACCTAAACGACCGATTGGCTCAACTGTCCTCTTAATAGAAAACGGTTTTCTGAACTACGCACTTTTCTTATATAAAAACGCCGCGAACAAAAAAATGTCCGCGGCGTTTTTTTTGGTTCTAAGGAGGAGGGAGCATTAAGACAGTGGCATCACGCCTTCAATATGAATGTTGCTTTGCGTGCGAAAGTCTCTGGGTGTAACGCCTTTTAATTCATGAAAACGGCGGTTGAAATTGGCCACATTATTAAAGCCAACCTGAAAGCAAATGGTCGCAATTTGTTGATCGGTTTCCGTTAGCAGGCTGCAAGCACGGCTGATTCGAACGCGATTTACAAACTCAATGAATCGGTTTCCTGTGGCTTTCTTAAAAAAGCGCGAAAAGTGACTGTCCGACATACCAATTAAGCCTGCAACGCCTGAAAGTGTAATGTCTTGGCTGTAGTTTTGTGACACATAATCCACGACAGTGTTGATCTTTCTCTGCAATGTTTCACTGGATTTCAAGTCAATCTGAACGGTTGAAAGTAAGCGGTAACTACGGCTTTTGGCAAGCGTTTGCAAGAGAGGGAGCGAAAGAATCAATCTAGATAAACCGCTTGAGTCGCGTACTTTTTGAAACACTTCTTTGAGGTATTGATGGTCTAGGTCGAAGAACTCAATGCCGGATTTTGCTCTGGCGAGCATGGGAAGAATCTCAGCCAATTCAGGGATGATTTTCATGCCATTTGAAAACGATTCATGATCAAAGCGAATCACCATATCACGAAGGAGAACGTCTTCTTGGTCATTTTGACAGATCCAATTATGAGGCAGCCTTGGTCCGGTTAAAATAAGCTGACCTGGAGAATAGTTACCAATGTAGTCGCCTACAAATACCTTACCAGAAGTCGCTTCTATAAAATGCAACTCATAGTCATCATGGGCGTGCCAGCGAATCAAATCACTTGGATAGCCGTGCTCTAAATATCGAATGGTTTCGTTGTCTTCAACGATCTCGTATTCAGGCGTGATACGTTTGGCGGTATTAGGCATAGTCTTTCTCACGGAAGCGCAGAGGGCAGTACAGTGTTGATAGTTGCGATCTGATGCTTCATTTATTTATAAAACAGGTTCAAGAAAAAAGGCAAACGGCCGGATTGTCTTTCTTCTCGAACCAGATTGCCGTTATCTAAGTATATCGTTTCATGTTCGCCTGAATTTCTTGTGTCAGTTGATCCACGAAAGCAGGGAATTCAGTCGGTATATTACCCCATAAAAAGCGATCATTGGCAAAAGCTTTGATGCCTGCATCGTCGTTCGTGAAGGAAGCAAGCGCGGCTTTATTTGGCTCATGGTAAGGCGTACTCAGTTTCGCTTCATTCGACAGTTGAATGAAGGTGAACCAGCTTGCAATACCTTGAATCGTTTTCGTTGGAGTGCGGCCCTTTCGGTAAGCGCCTTCCAATGTAGGGAAAACGAAAATCGGAAATTTTGCATAACCATCCGTACAAATTCGTTCTACCGTATCGCCAATGTTTGCGTTGCTAAAGCGTTGCGCAATGATGTCGAAATACGCAGGCAAATCGACCACAGAGTCACCAATGGCTGGAATAGAGTCTTGTAAAATAAAGTCAGCAAAGTACTGCTTTAACTCAGCATCGCGCATGGCTTCGTCGAAATACGTTAAGCCTTTCAACGCCGCTTGATACGTCACGCAAGTATGGCCTGCATTTAAGATGCGAATCTTGGCTTCTTCAAATGGCACAACGTCTTTCACAAACTGCACGCCAACAAGATCCAACGCAGGTTTTTGGCCCGCAAAGTTGTCTTCCACAACCCATTGAATGAAATCTTCACCCATGACAGTCATGTCATCGTCAACGCCGAATCGAGTTTGCACGTCATCGACGTGTTTTTGGCTTGGTTTCGGTGTGATGCGGTCGACCATGGAGCAAGGAAAAGACGCATTTTCTTTTAGCCATTCTGCCAACTCAGGGTCTTGTTTGGCGGCAATGAACTGCAATAAACCGGTTTCAAGCAATTCCCCGTTGTGGCGAAGGTTATCGCAGCACAACAGCGTGATTTTCGCTTTTGATGTTTCACTGCGTTGTTTTAATCCTGCATAAAGGAAGGCGTACAAGGTGTTTCGAGCGCCTTCGATGTCGGCTTTGATGGCAGGGTGATCCAACATCAAGGCGCGGTTTTCATCGAGGTAATAGCCACCTTCGGTCACGGTGGATGTCACCAATTGTATGTTGGCATCCGCCAGCGCTGAGTCCACGGCTTGTGGTGCTTGTGCGCCGTCAATTTGCTGAACAATAGAGCGTATGTGTTCGTACTTGGTGGCGCCATCGGCGGCCATGGTTTTCAACACATATTCGCCCTTTTGCTCGATGAAGCGGGAGAATACTTGGCTGTCTTGTGGGCGAATATTAACGCCAATAATGCCCCAGTTTTGTTCGCCGGCTTGAGCGAGCAAACGGTCAAAATACACGGCTTGGTGAGCGCGATGAAACGCGCCCACGCCGAGGTGTAAAACACCCGCTTGAATGGCGTCTTTTTGGTAGCCTTGAACAGCAAGCTGTTCATTATTCAGCGAAGCTTGTAGATGGTTTGCCATGTTACGCTTCCTCTGGGATCACAGAAATAACTTGATCTTGGTCGTTGAATAAAATGATTTCTTGAACATCGACTTTGATGCTGACTTCTTGACCATCTTTCAGTTCGGTACGTGCGCCCGCTTTGACGATGATGGTTTGATCGTTTTGCAATTGAATGTGCGCGTAAGCTTCTGACCCTAGGTGTTCAACCAATTCAATGCGACCAGTTAAATCGCCACCTTCCGACACTAAACTCAAATGCTCAGGACGAATGCCCACAATTGCAGTATCAGGCTGTGCGCCTTTCAAGCGGTTCGCAGGGAAATGAATGGTGTGTCCAAATAGATCAAAGACAAGTTCGTCTTCTTTGTGTGTGATTTTGTCCGCAGGAATAAGGTTCATCTTCGGTGTGCCAATGAACTCGGCCACAAAGCGGCTGTTTGGCTTGCGGTACAGTTCCAATGGCGTGCCCACTTGTTCGATTTGACCCGCGTTTAAGATCACCACGCGATCGGCCAGTGTCATCGCTTCCACTTGGTCATGGGTTACGTAGATCATGGTGGTGCCCAGTTTTTTGTGCAGGCGTGCCAATTCCAAGCGCATTTGCACACGAAGCGCAGCGTCTAGGTTGGAAAGTGGTTCATCAAACAAGAAGACTTTTGGTTGACGCACAATGGCGCGGCCAATGGCAACACGTTGACGTTGACCACCGGACAATTCTTTAGGTTTGCGTTCCAACAATGGATCAAGCTGCAAAGATGCAGAGACTGAGCGGACTTTTTCTTGGATTTCTGCGTCTGGTACTTTCGCAAGACGAAGCGCGAACGATAGGTTGTCTGCCACGGTCATGTGTGGGTACAAGGCATAAGATTGAAACACCATAGCCAAATCACGTTTCGATGATGCCAGCTCAGTAATATCTCGGCCGTCTAGTTCAATGCTGCCGCCCGTGCTAGTTTCAAGACCGGCAATGGTTCGAAGTAGAGTGGATTTACCACAACCTGATGGTCCAACGAACACCAAAAACTCGCCTTCAGTAATGGACAGGTTAATACCGCGTAGCGCGTGGTAGTTGTCGTAGTGTTTTTGTAAATCTGTAATCGTTAAATATGACATGTGAAAGCTTCCTAATAATTATTTTACGGCGCCGAATGTAAGGCCTTGGACTAATTGTTTTTGACAGAACCAACCAAAAATGACGATTGGAGCACACGCTAATGTTGATGCAGCAGACAGTTTTGCCCAGAACAAACCTTCAGGGCTTGAGTAGGACGCAATCATGGCGGTAAGCGGTGCGGCTTCTGACGCGGTTAAGTTAAGAGACCAAAAGGCTTCGTTCCAACAAAGAACGATCGACAACAAAGCAGTAGAAGAGATCGCGCCAACGGACAATGGCATAACGACTTTCACAACTTCGTCCCACGGGGTTGCGCCGTCCATTCGCGCGGCTTCAAGAATCTCTTTTGGCAAATCTTTGAAGTAGGAGAACAGCATCCAGACCACAATAGGCAAGTTCATCAGAGTGAAAATGATGACCAACGCTGTGCGAGAATCGAGTAATCCGTAGTCTCGGCACAAAATGTAGATTGGTACCAATACGCCCACAGCAGGCAGCATTTTGGTGGAGAGCATCCAAAGCAAAATGTCTTTCGTGCGTTTGCCAGGAAAGAATGCCATGGAGTACGCCGCAGGAATGGCGATGATCAATGCCAAAATGGTGGCGCCAAATGAGGTAACGACCGAGTTCCAAGCGTGATGAATGTAATCACTGCGCTCTTGAACGATTTCAAAGTTCTCCAACGTTGGTTCAAAAAACAGCGTGGGCGGAATGGAAATGGCCTGCAGCTCTGTCTTGAACGACGTAATAAACATCCAAAAGATAGGGAAAAATAACACCAAGGCAATGGTCCAAGCGAACAAGCCGGTCAGAATGGTTTTGAGTTTTCGTTGTTGATTAAGAGTCATCGTATTTACCTCACACCGTTAGGTTTTTGCCAACGGCACGAATTAAGAAAAAGGCGACGATATTGGCCAGCAATACAGCGAACAAACCACCCGCAGAAGCCACACCAACGTCATATTGAAGAAGCGCTTGGTTGTAAATTAAGTACGCCAAGTTGGTGCTGTCGTACCCTGGGCCACCACCGGTCGAAACGAAGATTTCGGCAAACACGGCCAATAGGAAAATGGTTTCGATCATCACCACAACGGCTATTGGGCGCGCTAAGTGAGGAATGGTTAGGTAGCGGAAGATGTGAAGGCCCGTTGCGCCATCCATTTGAGCCGCTTCTTTTTGTTCCGTGTCTTGGGATTGCAGCGCGGTCACAAAGACCAAAATAGCAAACGGAAGCCACTGCCAGCTCACCATGATAATCACGGACATCAGAGGATACGACGACAACCAGTCAATGGGTTCGAGCCCCAGAGATTGCGAGATCCACGCAAAAATACCGTAAACCGGATTCATCATCATGTTCTTCCAGATTAAGGCGTTCACGGTAGGCATGATGAAAAATGGAGAGATTAACAATACACGGACGATGCCTTGTCCGAAGAAAGGCTTGTCAATCAAGGCGGATAAAACGACACCAATAACCACGGTGATGATCAGTACTGAAAGTAACAGTATTAATGTGTTCGCCACCGCGGGAATAAAGCCGGGATCGGTGATGAAGAACTCAAAGTTCATCAGACCGACGAAGTTATTCTGACCTGGATACAATAGGTTGTAGCGTATTGTAGAAAAGTAAATGGTCATGGACAAAGGGATGATCATCCAAACCAGGAGCAGGATGACAGACGGCGCCATTAATAAGCGAGTGATTGAGCGCTTCATGTTTTGTGTCTCTTATTATAAGCAGGAGTGTTCGCCCTTAAATGGGCGAGTTAGAAATAAGAAATAGGGCAAATGCCCTATTTCTTTGTCAGCTGGGGTTAGTAATAACCCGCTTGACGCATTTGACGATCTGCAGATTTGTTCGCAGATTTCAACGCTTGATCCACTGTCATTGACCCAGCAAGTGCACCGGAAATCATTTGACCAGCCGTTGTACCAATTGCTTGGAACTCAGGAATCGCAGCAAACTGAACACCAACATAAGGCGATGGTTTTAGTGTGCTGTCGTTTGGATTGGCAGAGTTGATTGCTTTTAGCTCAGCTTCAGCAAAAACGGCCGCTTTTTGGAACTTAGGATTTTGATACGTACTAGCACGAGTACCTGTTGGTACTGCAGCCCAGCCGTTCGTGTTACCCACTAGCTGAATGTACTCTTTAGACGTCGCCCAGCGAACGAATTTTTGCGCCGCATCGGCGTTTTTCGTTGCGGCTGGAATGCCTAGTGCCCAAGCCCAAAGCCAGTTCGCGCCTTTTTCTGTAACAGAAATAGGAGATTGAGCGAAACCTACTTGGTCAGCGACTTTACTTTGCTTAGGATCGGTTACGAAAGACGCCGCGATAGTGGCGTCAATCCACATACCACATTTGCCTTCGTTAAATAATGCTAGGCTTTCGTTAAAGCTGTTGCTGCTTGAACCTGGAGGACCGTATTTAGTTAGCAAATCAACGTAGAAAGTAACCGCGTCTTTCCATTCTTTTGTTTCCAACTGAGGTTTCCAGTTTTCATCAAACCAACGAGCACCAAAAGAGTTCGCCATGGCTGTCATAAACGCCATGTTGTCGCCCCAACCGGCTTTACCACGTAAACAAATACCGTAGATGCCTTTGCTTGGATCATTAACCGCAGCGGCCACATCACGGATGTGTTCCCAACTATCACGGTCGTTGATTTCCATACCAGCGGCTTTTACAAGGTCTTTGCGATACATAACCATAGAGCTTTCGCCGTAGAATGGTGCTGCGTACATAGTACCTTTATAAGAAAGACCACCACGAATGGATGGAAGAATGTCATTTGCGTCGTAGTTACCGCTTGTATCAACAGCTTGCAACCAGCCACGTTCGCCCCAGATAGGCGCTTCGTACATACCGATGGTCATGACATCATAAAGACCACTTTTATTAGCGATGTCTTGAGTCACGTTTTGGCGCAATACACCTTCTTCCAAAGTCACCCATTTTACTTTGATGCCTGGGTTGGCTTTTTCAAATTGTGGTGTGAGTTTTTGCATTTCGATCATGTGACCGTTGTTCACGGTGGCCACGGTGATTTGAGTTTCTGCGAAAGAGCTAGCGGCTGACATAGCAGCAGTAATGGATACTGCGTACGCTAGAGTGTTCTTAGTAAGGCGTTTCATAGGTTTTCCCCATTGTGGAGTTTCTTTGTTTTTATAGTCGTACCTAATTCTTAATAATTACTTATCAAGCGAATGTAAATATAGGCCATGTGATAATTGACCCGTTAATACATAAATTGCCAATACTAGTACTATTCTGTTCCATTTTCCTGTTCTTGATGGAAAATGAGTCAATATAATACTCTTTTGACTTTGCTTTCTTTGCAGTATCTCCTTGTATAATAAGGTTTTGTGTGACAAATATCAGATAATTGCACTAAGCCGTTTTCGTTTTTTTTGTTTAAATGGCTATAATGACGAAATTTTCTTTAAAGGGTAATTTCATGAATGAGACATCGGATTCAGTGCGTTTTAAGCGTCTAAAATGGCAATGTCGTCGTGGCATGTTGGAATTGGATGTACTTCTAGAGCCATTTCTTGATGAGGTTTATTTAACCTTAGAAGAGGAAGACAAGCTGCGCTTTCTGAAATTGCTGGAATGCGAAGACCAAGAACTCTTTCCGTGGTTTATGCAAAAAGAAGTACCTGAAGATCAGGATCTTGCCCGTATTGTTAATATCATCGTGACCCGTGTTCAGCCTGAAAGCCACCGAGCTTAAACGCTCATGGGTGGGCATTGGATTAGGGGGGATTATCGCCTTAATCTATGTGGCTCTGCTTCAACTGTATTGGATGCCTGCCTGGTGGCGGGCATTGTTGTTTTTATGCATCGGCTTTGTTGGTGTTGGGTTGTTGCTGCGGTCAATTCGACAACCTAAGCGAAAGATTGGTATCGATGAGCAGGGCGCATTTTTACTAGCGCGTGAGCACTATATAAGGCTTGTTTTTATACGAGTTAATGCCGTGCAATTGATCGCAAAAGAAGCAACGTCGACGAGTTTTTATGATAGGTTTTGGCCTACACATTACGTTGTTTATCGTGACAGCCTTAATGAACATTCATACCGAACGCTTCGCTCCTTTGCTGCGCAACAAATGTTGCTAGGTCGCAGCGAAGAAGCAAGAAAACGTACAATCAGGCGGGCCGACTAATCCGTGTTTTTCGGCGTTAATATGGTTGGTGAACTGGTGGTTTGTTTATTCGGGTAGTCCAATGTGAAATGCAGTCCGCGACTCTCTTTGCGCGACATGGCCGAGCGTATGATCAAATCCGCCACCATGGCTAAATTACGCAGCTCGAGTAAATCATTAGAGATTTTGTAGTTCGTATAAAATTCTTGAATCTCAGACAGTAATAAATCCACCCGATGCTTGGCTCTGAGCAATCGTTTATCGGTTCGGACGATGCCAACGTAATCCCACATAAAGCGACGCAATTCTTGCCAGTTATGAGTGATAACCACGTCTTCGTCTGAATCCGTTACTTTACTTTCATCCCAATCAGGAATGGAAATGTCGTTGGTTAGGGCATGGTTTTCAGAAATATGATGCGCCGCTGAGCGCGCAAAGACGATGCATTCCAATAAAGAATTACTCGCAAGACGGTTCGCGCCATGAAGTCCTGTGTAAGCCGTTTCACCAATGGCATACAAATTTTCAATGTCGGTCGCACTGTGTCGGTTAACCACCACGCCACCGCAAGTATAATGTGCTGCTGGCACCACAGGAATTGGCCCCTTGGTCATGTCGTGACCGTATTCTAAGCAGCGTTTATAAATGGTGGGGAAATGTTCTTTAATGAATTCAGGGTCTTTATGGGAAATGTCCAGCAATACGTGATGTACGCCGAGGCGCTTCATTTCATGATCGATTGCGCGCGCGACAATGTCTCGGGGCGCGAGTTCTTCCCTTTTATCGAATTTCGCCATAAAGCGTGTACCGTCTGGCAATAAGAGCTTGCCGCCTTCGCCGCGTACTGCTTCAGAAATTAAAAATGTCTTGGCTTTGGCATCGTATAAGCAGGTCGGGTGGAATTGATTGAACTCCATATTGGCCACTCGACAACCTGCGCGCCACGCCATCGCAATGCCGTCGCCCGATGCGGTATCTGGATTGCTGGTGTAAAGGTAAACCTTACTGCTGCCCCCGCAAGCCAGTGATACGAAACGCCCATGAAAAACTTCGATGACATCGTCGTCAGAATTCAGAGCATATACGCCGACGGCACGATTTGGACCCGCAATCCCCAGCTTTTTTGTGGTGACAACGTCGATGGCGACACGATCTGGAAAAAATTCAATATTAGGGTGGTTGCTGGCGTTTTTAATCAATGTTTTGGAAATGGCGAGCCCAGTCGCATCGGCACTGTGAATAATTCGTCTGTGGCTGTGTCCGCCTTCTTTGGTTAAATGATATTCCTCGCCTTCACCATAACGCGTGAAAGGCACGCCTTGCTCGATGAGCCAATCAATACTTTCTTTTGAGTGTTCGACGGTAAAACGAATGGCCTCTGGATCGCCTAATTCAACACCGGCATCAATGGTGTCATTAATATGCGAGTCAATGGTGTCTTTGTCGGACAACACAGCGGCGACTCCGCCTTGAGCGTAGAGTGTCGATCCTTCGCGAATGTCTGCTTTTGTCAAAATAGCGACGCGATGGTGATCGGCAAGCTCAAGGGCAAGTGTCAGCCCTGCAGCGCCTGCGCCAATAATGACGATGTCGTGTTTATAGTGTCGACTCATTGTATTGATCTAATTATGACTAAAAAATTAATGTTACTATTGTTGATAGTAAATAGTGAATACTTTCTGAGATTCCATTTCGAATATTCGCCATACTTTTTGATGCATAACCACGTGCATTTATTGCCCGTGTGGTTTGATCGCTAAGATGGGAACTCACTTGGTTAATTGTTGTCTTCTCTTGTAACAAGCAAGGGCGCAGATAAATACGGTTTTAGTAAGAGGTGCCTATGCCGCACGAAACGTCTTCCGATCAGGCGTTGGTTGAGAAAGTACAGCAGGGCGATAAACGGGCGTTTGATCTGTTAGTCGTCAAATATCAATACAAGGTCATTGGCCTCATTGGACGTTATGTTCAAGATAGAAGTGAAGTACTGGATGTAGCCCAAGACAGCTTTATTAAAGCGTATCGTGCCATTGGAAGTTTTCGAGGGGAAAGTGCTTTTTATACTTGGCTCTATCGAATTGCCGTTAATACGGCCAAAAACTACCTTGTGAGCCGTTCGCGTCGCCCTCCAGAGTCAGATGTTGAGCTGGATAATGAAGAGGTTTTCAGTGTCTATGAAGCCTTAGCCGATATTGACACACCTGAAGCAAAGCTAAACAGCGAGCGACTTGAAGCGTCAATTAATTACGCCATTCAACATTTGCCAGAAGAATTGCGTAGCGCATTAACCTTACGAGAATTTGATGGTCTGAGTTACGAAGATATTTCGTTGATCATGGAGTGTCCCGTTGGAACGGTTCGGTCACGAATTTTTCGTGCCCGTGAAGCGGTAGAAAAACACATACGTCCGTTAATGGATGGAGGAGAGTAGCCATGGCAGATTTTAAAAATAATTCCCCAGAAATGTTTTCTAGTCTGTCGGCTATGTTTGATGGTGAAGCGTCAGGTCAAGATATTGAACGTCTATTAAAGGCCGATCAAGCAGCGCTGAGTCATCAATTAGAAAGCTTCCATTTGGTGCAGCAAACGCTTCACAAAGATTCTAATGTGGCTGTTGGTTTGCAGGGCGATTTGGTCTCCCGTATTCGAACCAAAATAGATGCCGAGGACGCAGCGCTCGACCGAGAGCAGGGCACACTTAAAAATGCGCCTCTGCCATTTCTGTTGCCAGAAAAAAATAAAAACCGCCGTCCTATTTGGCAGGTCATGTTGTCTAGTGTAGCGGTCGCGGCCAGTGTTACCTTTGTGGTTATATTTGGTGGCAATGTCTTGCTGGCGCCAGACGCCATCGCGCCGAACCTCATGGCGAATGTGCATTCACCGGTCGATAATTTGGTGGTGACGCCTCTGGCGGAGCTAAACAAAGACGCGTTATTAGTGGATAACGTTCGACTGCAAAATTACCTTCGACAGCACGCTGAACAAGCGGCGATGACCGTAGGGCAAGGTATGATACCGATGGCTCGGGTCGTTAGTTACCCCATAAAAGAGTAGTTTATGAGAGTGTTTTATTCATTACGTATTATCTTCATGGCGTTTTGTTTGGTCTCAACTGGCCTTGTCATGGCAAGTGCGTCTACCTCATCGGATGCATTGAACCTATTGAGAAGTATGACCCAGTCCTTTTCAACGCTGAGTTATGATGGTGTGTTTGTGCATTCTGAAGCCATGAATATGAACAGCATGCGTGTTCGTCATGATTTGATGTCTGGCGTCGAATATGAAAGCTTGGTTGACCTAGACGGCGACAAAGTGGAAGTTTTACGCATTGATGACAAAATTATTTGTGTCTATCCCAATGCCCATATTGCGAATATGCGTACGCCACGAATCCCCCCTTTTAAGCGTTTTAAAAATGTTGAAAGTAACCGACTCATAAAAGGCTACGAGATGGTTGTGGGCACCGATGTGACAAGGATTGCGGGTCGCAATGTGGAGTCAGTAAAACTGGTTCCAAAAGACCAGTATCGTTATGGTCATCAATTCTGGATCGACAAAGAAAACCACTTTCTTCTCAAGCACGACATGATGAAAATGGACGGGCAGCTGCTGGAAAGAATTCAATTTACCTCGGTCAATTTTTTGCCCGACTTGAAACACGAAGACTTTGTCCCAAAAGAGGGTAGTTACTCGGAGCCGGTCGTAGAAGTTCAGCCTAGACGCGTTAAAAATCTTTGGCAGTTTGATTGGTTGCCCGACGGTTTTTCGCTTGTTTGGCCTGAAGCACGATCTTTGAATCACGGCACAAGTATGTTGCTTTTGTCTGACGGTATGACAACGGTATCTGTGTTTGTCGAGCCAACTTTGAAGCCGAAAGCGATGTCGATTTTAAGCATGGGTGCAACCATGGCGGGAGAGCGCAGTATTAAAGTGAAAGATCAGCTGTACCTACTAACCATGGTCGGCGAAGTACCGGAAGTGACGATAGAAAAATTGATGAGTGTCTTTATGCCAAGGTCTGATCATGATTGAAGAAACGGGAAAAGTACTGTCTGTTGAAGCGGGCTTTGCGGAGGTTGAAACCATTCGTACAAGCACCTGTACTTCTTGTCGTGCCCGTCATGGTTGTGGTCATCATGCTATTGCTCAAGTGTCTGCTGCGAATCGAATGCGCATGCGCGCTATTGATCCTCTGACGGTTGAAGTCGGCCAGAGCGTCGTGGTTGGCATTCCCGAAGATACCTTGCTGCAAGCGTCTGTTTGGATGTACCTCATTCCTCTTCTTGGGTTGGTCGGCGGCGCTGTTTTGCCTTCTATCTGGGGTGGCGAGTCTGGTATTGCTGTGATGCTTTCTATTATCGGTTTTGCTGGTGGCTTATTGTTGGCCAGAAAAAAATCCAAACAAGAAATGAATAATCTGGATTATTATCCAAAAATTTTAAGAATTGAATCGCTTGAGGGTGAACAAGTGCCTTTGGTATTTGCCCCGTAAGCGTCTAATCGTCTTCACCTGGCACTGTAATGAATTTGATACGTCTTAAGGAGACCAATCAATGAACAGATTGCTTAAACAAGTCAGCATGGTCGTTGTCAGTACGTTTATTATGACCTCTATGCTTACTCACGCGGCGTCACTTCCTGACTTTACCGAGTTGGTCGATGATGCTTCTCCCGCTGTTGTGAATATCAGTACGGAACAAGCTGTTACCACAAAAACGGCCAACGAAGGAGGTCAACAATTAGGGCCTAATAGTGAAGAGCTCAACGAGTTCTTTAAGCACTTCTTTGGTCAGCAGCCTTTTGGTCAGCAAGCACCGCAACAGCAGGGACCGCGAAGCTCATTGGGATCGGGTTTTATTATTTCCCATGATGGGTACGTGTTAACCAACAATCATGTGATTGATGAAGCGGATGTGATTCATGTTCGTTTAAACGATCGTCGTGAATATGTGGCTAAATTGGTGGGAACCGACCCAAGAACCGATTTGGCGTTGCTGAAAATAGACGCTGACAATTTGCCTATCGTAAAAATGGGCGATTCAGACAAGCTAAAACCGGGTCAATGGGTGCTGGCGATTGGTTCACCTTTCGGTTTTGATTACACGGTAACCGCCGGTATTGTCAGTGCAACGGGTCGAAACTTACCATCTGACAGCTATGTGCCATTTATCCAAACGGACGTTGCGATTAACCCAGGCAATTCGGGTGGTCCTTTGTTTAATCTAGACGGTGAAGTGGTGGGGATTAACTCACAAATCTACACGCGTTCTGGTGGGTTTATGGGTGTGTCTTTTGCTATCCCATCTAAGGTGGCTATGTCCGTTGTGGATCAGCTGAAACAAGATGGCAAAGTCTCTCGAGCTTGGTTGGGCGTGTTGATTCAAGACGTCAATAATGAGTTGGCGGAGTCTTTTGGATTGGATCGACCGAGCGGTGCGTTAATAAGCCGAGTGTTACCGGATTCACCCGCTGAAAAATCAGGCCTGAAATCTGGCGATATCATCATGAAGTTTAATGGTGAAAAAATCGAACACTCAGGCGAATTGCCTTATGTTGTCGGCCAGATGAAAGCCGGAGAAAAAGTCGATGCGAAAGTGTATCGAGATGGAAAAGAACAAACCATTTCGGTGACATTAGAAGCAAGACCAAATGATCCAAAAGTACTGGCTCAATCTCAACAAGATCAGAATCGTTTAGGCATGATCGTTGGGGAATTGCCTGCTGAAATGGCGAAGCAATTTGATATCGAAAACGGTGTGGTCATTGAGCAAGTCATTGGTGGTACCGCGGCTCGTAACGGTCTTCAGCAAGGCGATGTGATTACCATGCTAAATGGTCAGCGCATTGAAGGTGTGACGGACTTTAGTCGTATTGCGAAGGACATTCCGAGCGGTCGTTCAGTACCAATGCGTGTGATAAGACAAGGCTATCCAATGTTTATCCCATTCAAAATAATGGAATAAACAACGAAACAAAAAAAGGCGACCCAATGGTCGCCTTTTTTATGACGTTTGTCCCGTCCTGAAATAGGTTAACGCCTACAGTGCTTTGGCAAAAATCTTAGAGTTACGCTGGTAGTTATACAGCGCTTGTTTTTGCGTCGGTAAACTGGCTAGGGTGGTTTCGCTAAACCCGCGCTCAATAAACCAATGCGCGGTTCGAGTTGTTAACAAGAAAAGCGTATTGAGGTTCTGGTATTTTGCGGCCTGTTCGATGCCTTTTAGTAAGCGTTCACCTCGGTTTGATCCACGATAATCAGGCGATACCGCCAAACAGGCTAATTCGCCAGCGTATTCTTGTTCAAACGGGTACAGTGCCGCGCACGCGACGATGGCGCCATCTCGTTCAATGACTATGAAACGGTCGACTTCGTTCTCTAATAATTCACGCGAACGTCTCACTAAGACACCTTTTTCTTCCAGTGGGGCGAGCAAAGCCATCATGCCGCCAACATCATCGATATGCGCGGGGCGTAATTTTTCATAACTGTCTTCGTCGATCATGGTGCCAGAACCTTCACGTGTGAAGAGTTCTCTCAGTAAGCCACCATTTTCATGATAAGAAATCAAATGTGCTCTTGGTACGCCTTGACGAACCGCTTGCACACAAGCGTCCAACGCTGCGTGCGTTACTTTTGGCAGTGACTTTTCTTTCAGAATGACTTCGGCGTCTTTTGTTAACAATTCCGAATACAGTTCGCCGTTGCTTTTAAAGACACCTTCTTCTTCCGAGTAGATGACAAGCTTGTCCGCTTTTAACTGGATGGCAGCCTGGATCGCAACATCTTCACTTTTTAAATTAAAGACTTCACCCGTGGGAGAAAAGCCCAGATGAGGAAGTAACACCATGTTGTCGTCTTCTAGTAAGCGGAAAATGGCCTCAGTATCAATGCGACGCACCTCGCCGGTGTGTCCATAATCGATGCCGTCGACCACGCCGAGCGGTCTGGCGATGACGTAATTACCGCTACAGACTTTTAGACGAGCGCCGTCCATTGGTGTATTGGATAAGCCCATGGAAAGCTGCGCTTCAAGTTGAACTCGCACCGCGGCAGACGCTTGAATAACGTCTAGCAATTGGTCTTGCGGCGTCACACGGTAATCGTCTTCAACGCGGCTGGGTAAATGGCGATTGGATAATATTCTGCTGATTTGTGGTCGAGCACCTTGAACTAATACCAAGCGAATGCCCAATGAATCCAACAAGGCAAGGTCATGAATAATGCTTGAAAAATGCGCACATTCAACCGCTTCACCTGGAATCAAGATGACGAAGGTTTTTTCCCTATGGGCATTAATATAGGGGGATGAATGGCGAAACCAATCCACATAGTTAAGTTCTTCAGGCACGCTGTTCCTCATTTTTTTGCTCGGTTGGCTGAAGGCAAAAACGCTCAATTAATCCGCGAATTACCTTTTGCATGGGTTGAATTTGATCCAGCGCCATGAACTCATTTGGCTGGTGGGCTTGATCGATAGAGCCAGGCCCTAGTATTAAGGTTTCCATTCCCATTTGATTTAGGAAAGGGCCTTCTGTTGCAAAGGCAACCGTACTGGCCTGACGTTGAGTTAGTGCTTCACAGGCTTTGATAATGTCCGACTCAATAGGGGTATAAAAAGACGGCACATCGGGAAAAAGACTGTTTAGTTGAATTTTTGTGCCGGTTTTTTCTTCGATTTTAGGCAGTAGTTGAGCAACTTCTGCCATGAGAGATTGGTTGCTCATGCCGGGCAGTGCTCGTAAGTCGAATTCCAGTTCACAACGTCCGCAGATCCGGTTAGGGTTGTCGCCGCCGTGAATGCAGCCAAAGTTCATGGTTGGGTAGTCGATGACGAAATTAGCGTCACGATATTGCTTTTTGAGTTGCTTGCGAAACGTCATTAATTCCGACATCACCGCGTGCATTGCATCCATCGCGTTGTTTCCCAATGCGGGATTGGATGAATGTCCTGCTTGCCCAGTAACTTGAATCCGCTCCATCATAATGCCTTTGTGAGCATGGATGGGCGTGAGAGAAGTGGGTTCACCAATTAACGCGTAGCGGGCTTTTAGTGAACCTTGCTCAGCGAGTACGCGTGCACCAGACATGGAGCTTTCTTCGTCTGCTGTGGCGAGAATAATCAGAGGCTGTTTTATATTTGAAAGCGCCATATCTCGGATAGTGTCGAGCACTATCGCGAAAAAACCTTTCATATCACAGCTGCCAAGCCCATAGAGTTTCTGATCTCTTTCTTCCAGTGAAAAAGGGTCCGACTGCCAACGACCTTCATCGTAAGGCACTGTATCTGTGTGCCCAGATAATACCAATCCACCTTCGCCATGACCGAGTGTGGCAATCAGGTTGAATTTGTTCGGTTGGTTTGGCAAAGGCATGACGTCACACTGGAAGCCTTGTGAGCTTAACCAACTTTCAAGCAATTGAATCACGCCTTTATTTGACTGATCCCAGTGCGCTTGACTACAACTGATAGATGGCGACGCAATAAGTTGCGACATCATGCTAATAAGAGATGGAAGTACGGGCATATGGATGCTCCTCGAGTTATTACCTAATATTACTACTGTAAGCTAGGCATCTGGTACACTTGCTCGCACATTATTTTTTCTTTGTTGTTTGCTCAACGACAAAGGTTGTAGAGGTTTGTAAATTATGGCTATTGAGCTAGAGCTTAAGTTAATGGTTCAGTCTGAGTATCTCAAGTCCGCAAGCGACTTTCTCGATGAAATTTGTACTCTTTCTAATACGGACGGACAATCTCGTCAGCCTACCTTAGCGTTAATGAACGCATACTTTGACACCGAAGACGCCAGCTTGATGAAAGCAGGAATGGCGTTACGTATTCGATCAGTGAATAGCGAACGCTATATTCAAACCGTAAAAACACGTGGTAGTAGCCGTATTGGTATGCACGCTCGTGGCGAATGGGAGTGGTTTCTCACCAAGGATCAGCTGGATTTGTCTTTATTAACAGAAGTGCCATTGCCTGAACCATTACAGGATATGTCATGGGCAAATGCACTAATTGAAGTATACCGTACGGATTTTGAGCGACAAGTGTGGAACATTGTTACTCAAGAAACCAAAATGGAAGTGGTTTGTGATCGTGGTTTAGTCACGTCGCCGTACGGTAAAGATGCCATTTGTGAATTAGAACTAGAATTAAAAAGTGGTAACGAAGCGGGGTTGTATGATTTTGCCTTAAACATTGCCGAGCATGTTCCTGTTCAAGTCAGTGTGGTGTCTAAAGCCCAAAAAGGGACTCGATTAAAATACGGAAAAATCAAGTTTCCTAAAAAACCACTCAATACATCCAATGAGTTGGAGTTGGCCGCGTATTGGTATGAAGTGTGGTTAGTGTATTGGGAAGCGATGTATTTCATGAAAGACGAGGCGCTCATGCAACCCGTTCGTCATTCTATGTCTCAGTTGACCTTGTGTTTACCAAGTGAACTGGCCTACTTATTGGAATGTTTAGACAATGAATTAGAGCAGTGTTTAGTCGAAGATGAAAGCATGCTGCTGGGATTGTTAGCCAGTATGACGTCAGTCGGAACAGTGATGCTGCGTGTTGGGAAATGGCTAAACCGACAAGCGTTTTAGTGTTTGATAAGCCCTGTTGTCATGAAAAATAATAAGACGATTATTTAAAAGGAAGGCCTCTTTGACACTCCCGAATTTGAATCCAAATTACGCACTTTTTTGTGATCAATCGCAGCATCGTTCTTTGTTATTGGAACGAGTTCAAGAGGCTAGGCAAAGGCACAATCTGGAGGCATTGCATCAAGATCAGATCGCGATATTAGAGCCTTTGTGGATGTTAAGCGATTATCTTCATCAGCAATGGACACGCTTTCCAGAATGGCTAGACGAGGTATTGTTACTAGAAAGTTTGCCAGAACGACCTTCTCAAGCCGCATTAATGTCGGGCGAAGCGTTTTTTGCCTGTGATGCGAGCGCTTGTCCGAGCGACCCTCAAGAACACCTGGATGAATCAACTTTTCTGAAGCGTTTGCGGCTGTATCGGCAATGGTGGATGGTGCGCCTTATCGCTCTGGATATTCAACAACGACTAACATTAACGGAGCTGACGTCGCGTCTAAGCGGTTTGGCTGATGCTTGTGTGAATGCAAGCTTGGCTTGGTCAGAGCAGCAGTACCTATCTTTGTATGGGCGTGCGTTGGATCGTAACGGCCTTCCTCAATCGATGATCGTCATTGGTATGGGGAAATTGGGTGGGAACGAGCTCAACTTATCCTCGGATATTGATTTGATCTTTGCATTTCGCGAGCACGGCGATACACAAGGCGGTAAAAAAAGCCTTTCCCATCAAGAATACTTTACGAAATTGGGTCAAAAACTTATTCAGCATTTGGATCAAGTTACCGCCGATGGCTTTGTCTTTCGGGTGGACATGCGCTTGCGCCCTTTCGGGCAATCTGGCGCGTTAGTGCTAAACATGGATTCGCTCGAAAACTATTACCAAGATCAAGGCCGAGACTGGGAACGGTACGCCATGATCAAAGCGCGTGTTATGTCTGGCAGTACGCTCGACATTCGTGAATTTGAAGCGTTGCGAAAGCCTTTTGTTTATCGTAAATATCTCGATTTTGGCGCGATAGGCGCGTTACGTGACCTTAAACAAATGATTGCAAAAGAAGTTCGTCGCAAAGGCATTGAGCACAATATCAAGCTAGGTGAAGGCGGGATTCGTGAGGTGGAATTCATTGTTCAAGCTTTGCAAATATTGCATGGCGGACGAGATCAAAGGCTGCAAACGCCCGCGCTGCTGAAAGTGCTGCCTTACCTTGCACAACAAGATTACCTTTCGCATGAAAAAGTCGATGCGTTACACGATGCGTATTTATTGCTGCGACGTACAGAGCATGCTCTACAAGCCCTAAACGATGAACAAACACAATTGCTGCCAGAAGACAGTATCACGCGAACACGGATTGCCTTGATGGTGGGTTTTGCTTCTTGGGAAGAGCTGGATCAGCGTTTATGGGAAGTGCGAAAAAACGTACACAGTGCATTCGTGGCGTTAATTGATGATGGTGAAGAAACCAGTGAAGAAGTGAAAAGCCAAGAAGCGTGGCGCTTATTAATCAAGCACCCAGAAGACAAAGAAGCAATATTGGACGCGATTGAGTTGATCGCTTGGGAAGACACAGACGCGAACGTAACTCGTATTACGCAATTGCTTAGTTCTCGTGCAGTGGTCTTTATGCAACCGATTGGTCACGAGCGACTCGCGGTTTTCCTTGCGGATCTTATGATAAAGCTGACGGAAGAGGCGAATCCTGATTTGGTATTGGAACGTGTTTTTCCAATATTAGAAGCGGTGCTGCGACGAACGGCGTATTTGGTGCTATTAAGTGAAAACCAAACAGCTTTAACACACCTTATTCGATTGTGCCGAGAAAGTGTTTGGTTTACGGAAGCGATTTCGACCACGCCTGCGCTGCTCGATGAATTACTCGACGCACATACGTTATTTTCTCCACCCGACAAAACCATGCTGGAAGATGAGCTGCAGCAAATTTTACTGCGTCTACCAGAAGACGACGAAGAAGCGCAAATGGACGCGATGCGCCGCTTTAGACGCTCGATTATTTTACGGATTGCAGCGTGTGATATCACCGAGATTTTGCCAGTAATGAAAGTGAGCGATCACTTAACTTGGTTGGCGGAAGTCTTGCTAGAGCAGGTATTGCAGCAGTCTTGGCACTATTTGACTAAGAAACACGGCTTTCCGGTAAGCCAAGGAGACACGGCTTACACGCCGCAGTTGGCTATTATCGGTTATGGTAAATCCGGTGGATGGGAGCTGGGTTACGATTCGGATCTCGATTTGGTGTTTATTCATGACGCTCAATCATCGGGGAGCACTGATGGCAATCGCAGCATCGACAATTTGACGTTTTACACGCGCCTTGGCCAGCGCTTGATCCATATGATTACCAGCTTTACAGCGGTTGGCCGGTTATATGAAGTGGATATGCGTTTACGTCCTTCTGGTAATTCTGGCTTGCTCGTGTCGAGTCTTGAGGCGTTCAAAGATTATCAGCAAAAAGAAGCGTGGGTGTGGGAGCATCAAGCCTTGACACGCTCCCGAGGTTTGGCAGGCGAGCCAAATTTATTGATCAAATTTGAAGACTGCCGCAAGGCAATTATTGCATCGGCTCGAGATCGAAATGAACTGAAAGCGGAAGTCATTAAAATGCGCGAAAAAATGCGAGCTCACCTTGATACCGGCGGAAAAGAAAAAGGCTTCGACCTGAAACAAGGCGCTGGTGGCATCATAGACATTGAATTTATGGTGCAATATCTTGTTTTGGCATGGTCACATAAGTTTCCTGAGTTAATGCGTTTTTCCGACAACGTGCGCCAATTAGAAGCCGCGGCGTCTGTTGGTTTAATAAAAGCGGAGCAGGCGGAAAAAATGATTGATACGTATACCCTTTACCGATCTCATACACATCGATTGAGTTTGCAGCAACAAGGTCGCGTTGTTCAAGACGATGCATTGATCGATAACCAGACCTTGGTGAGCCAATATTGGGAACAGTTTGTCACGGACGATAACATATAGAGAAGCGATCTAGCTTACAAAAAGGTGTTCGTAAATTGATCAAAGAGCCGCTATACTTTATAAATTGATGTATTTATGAGCGATAGTTTACGTTTAATTTTCTTACGCTCTTAGTTGGCAACTTCTATTGAGAAATAGAGAGGGGGAAAAATGCCAAGTGTTAATGGTGTGAGTAGTCCTGCGATGGATTATGCGAGTGAAGTCTACAGTGCAAATTTGGCGAAAGCCGCTCAGCAGCAGAAAGCGGAACAAGATCTTGCGTTGCTAGAAGAAGCAACCAAAAATGTGACGCCTGCCGCAAGCAGTGGGTCACATACGACAACAGATAACCTAGGGCAAAACATCAACATCAACGTTTGATAAAGCGTTTGATTGCCTCATTAACGTTATATAAAACACAAAAAAGCCCCGCAGAATTTGATTCTGCGGGGCTTTTTAACATCGAAATGGTGTTTTTCGAATGATGCCTATGAGGTCTGCTGGTCTTCTTCGGGTAGTGGTTCATTATCGATGACCGCTTCAAACGCTTTTAGGCGCTTGTAAATGGACAGTAGTTCTACGATAGTCGTCCAAGAGTTGATCAAGTATTGAAAGGAGTTTTCTACCTGGTTAAAGGCGTTTAAAACTCGTTGCATTACACCTAATGTAAAGGCACCTGCAACAATGGATGGGGCTAATACAATTAAAGGGACAAATTGACCAACATTCAAATAGCCATAACGAACCACATTGAAATACAGATAATTAGTGTATAAGCGGAAGTAGTTTTTACGTACATTGTTGAATAATGCATCAAGAGTGATGGGCGTGGCTCGGTCTGCATGATCTTCACCGTATACCAATTCCTTTCGGTAAGCGGCTTCGACACGCTGATTTTTAAACTCTAACCCAGGCAGCTTTATACCTGCTAATGCGAGTAGTAATGTACCGACAATTGACCAAACAATGGCGGTAAACACCAAGGCTTGAGGCACTTCGCCTATTAATGGAAGCTCTTTTACGTAACCAGAAAGTCCCCATAAGATCGGTAAAAATGCGATGAGTGTCATCACAGATCGTAGTAGACTGACACCTAAGCCTTCGACTATTGAAGCGAATCGCATGGTGTCTTCTTGGATCCGTTGTGATGCACCTTCTATGTGTCGAACTTGATCCCACTTTGATGTGTAATAGCTCGTCATTGCTGTGCGCCAGCGGAAAACGTAGTGGCTGATGAAAAAATTACTGAGAACCGATACCGTGATAGCGACCATAATGATAATGGCGACGGTGGACAGCTGCGCATAATAATCAGAAAGAGGAATGCTGTTGGGTTCTGCTAAGGCTTTTTGAATAAGGTCGTAGAAGCTACCGTACCATTCATTCAGCATTACACTGACTTGTACTTGGAACCAAGTGATAAAAACAATTAAAGCGGATCCTAGTACGGACCATTTTGCCCATTTCTGGCCGCCATAGACAATCCAAGCACTGACAAATATGAAATAGCACAGAATCATGTATTGATAGAGCCAAATGTTTAATGCGCTTTTTTGTGCCGCTTCAAAGGCAGCTTGTGCCGCCGCATCCACGCCTTCCACTAACGCTTCAGGGAAATACACGCCAAACAATGAACCCAAGCTTAAGTTGGCGCCAAGATCTTGGACAAAAAAGTACCAACCGAGAACGCAGGCGAGTGCCCATAAAGCAAAGCTGAGAAAGAATAGTCTGGGATTAGGAAAAAAGGATTGAAACACAGTGTCGTTTCTCTATATCAAATTGAATGGTTCGTAAGCCATTGATGTACGCAATGTTCTTTAATGGCACTTTACGGCAGCTTAAACCAGTGATGTGATAATGACAATCAAATGGCCGTTAAGGAATCAGTAAAAAAAGCGATAATCATCATGATGTTAAAGCATATTTTAATATGTCAGACTGTTGTCTTAGGGAAACATGCAAAAAGGAGCCTTACATGAGACAGGTGGATGTGTATTTAGTTCGTGCGTTTTCTATATCTGGTCAAGGGGGAAATTTGGCTGGTGTGGTGCTAGACGCAGATGACTTAACAAACCAGCAAAAACTGTTGATTGCAAACGCTGTGGGCGTTCCTGAAACGGCCTTTGTTTGTCGTAGCGACGTCGCAGATTACGCCCTTTCTTTTTTCACCCCCATCACAGAAGTCGACTTTTGTGGTCATGCTACTTTGGGGGCATTCTGGTTATTGCATCATCTAGAGCGAATCTCGACTGGTGGTTATAAGCAGGAAACCAAAGCGGGTATTTTATCCGTGGAAGTGGCGAAAAACGGCCATGTATTGATGAGTCAAAGCCTTCCTGTTTGGAAATCTGAATTTAAAGCTGAAGACATTGCGGCCATGTTGGGAATTCAAGCGCAATTGATTCTTCAGTCATCTTTGCCGATTCAGGCGATTTCGACGGGATTGGTGGATGTGTTTATTCCTGTTCCCTATGGGGTGCTGGACTGTTTAGAGATCGACAGCGATGCCATTGCGCGTTTTTGTATGGAGCATGATTGTGTTGGTTTTCATGTGTTTGAAATGAACCCTCCTGACGCGCCCTATACCGCCAGCTGTCGTAATTTTGCACCTGCGGTTGGTATCCCTGAGGAATCGGCCACGGGGAGTTCGAGCGGCGCTCTAGCGTGTTATTTGAATAAGCACTTTGGTTATCGGCATTCCATTTTAGAACAAGGGCGAGCCATGAAAATGTCCTCGCGTATAGCGACTCAAATAACGTTAAGCGATGGTGAGGTGACGCAGGTTCAAGTGGGAGGCGAGGGCATTTTTGATAAAATCATCACCATTGATGTGTGATCAAATCAAAAAAAAAAATCGGGCCGAGGCCCGATTTTTACTGTCTTACGTCTTATGATGCCGTTATTACAAATTACGCTGCTTGGTTTGCTGCAACAACTTTAGCAATGGCTTTATCAAGACGAGCAAGGCCATCGGCGATGTCTTTCTCAGGAATGATAAGTGAAGGTGCCAAACGTAACACATTTGGACCTGCAACCAAGACAAACAAGCCTTCTTCTGCAGACGCTTTGACCATTTCTCCTGCTTTACCAGCAAGGCTGTCGATGACTTCTGCGCCAATTAATAAACCCATACCGCGAATGTCTTTGAAGACATGGTATTTTTCATTGATGGCTTTTAGGCCTTCAACAAATAGGTCGTGACGCTTTACGACACCGCTAAGTACTTCTGGAGTATCAACGATATCAATCACCGCTTCAGCAATGGAGCAAGCCATTGGGTTGCCACCGTACGTGCTACCGTGTGTACCAAACGCTAAACTTTTAGCGGCTTCTTTTGTTGCCAGCATGGCACCAACAGGGAAGCCATTACCCAATGCTTTAGCCGTTGTTAGTACGTCAGGAGTAACACCCAATTGCTCGTAAGCGTATAACGTCCCCGTACGGCCAACGCCGGACTGTACTTCATCAAAAACAAGCAGGGCGTTATGTTGATCACATAACTCACGAACTTGTTTAGCGAACGCTTTATCGGCCGGAATGATTCCGCCTTCGCCTTGAATCGGCTCCATGACAACCGCACAGGTTTTGTCTGAAATTAAAGACTTAAGCTGTTCAATGTCATTGTAGTCACAATGTTTAATCCCGCCTGGTGTTGGTTCAAAGCCTTCTTTGTATTTGGCTTGTCCACCAACAGACACGGTAAATAATGTGCGACCGTGGAACGACTTATTAAATGCGATGATTTCGTGCTTTTCTGGACCAAAGTGATCAAACGCGTAACGACGAGCGAGCTTGAAAGCGGCTTCGTTGGCTTCTGCGCCACTGTTTGCAAAGAAGACACGGTCAGCAAAGGTCTTTTCCGTTAACTTTTTTGCTAGTCGCAGTGCAGGCTCATTGGTCATGACATTGGATAAATGCCAAATTTGCCCAGCTTGCTCGCGCATGACGTTGACTAAAGTCGGATTGGAATGACCCAATGCAGTCACGGCAATGCCGCCTGCAAAGTCGATGTATTCTTTGCCTTCTGTGTCCCATACGCGAGAGCCTTCACCACGCACAGGGATGATCGCTGATGGCGCGTAGTTAGGAACCATTACTTCATCAAAGGTTGCTCTCGTTACTTGTTCTGTCACTCTCGTATACCTCTTAAAAATAGGTGGCCGAAGTGACGGCCACCGTTGGTTTATATCAGATTTCTCAACTCACGAATAGCAACAGTGATCATGGCAAGCGTTAATTCACTTTCGACTTTTATTTCGCTAAAAGTCGTGCGGTAATGCTTGATGCTATCGCTGTTTAATTCGCGCCAATGGGTCAGACGTTGGTCCAGTTTTTTGATATCCAAACTGGATTGAATGACTTCTTGGGTGAGGGTTCTTAAGCTGTTGTCGACTTCGTCACCAAGGCCCGCTTTCGCACGTCGTTGCCACATGTCGTCCGCAGACAACTCGCTGGCTTTGTGACGTAACCAATGCAGTTCCAAGTCCATTTCAAGGGCGAAGTAGGTTTGCGCTACGTCTAAAACTTCTGTTTCTGTATTCGCGGCAACACGAATAATATCCAAACCGTAGAACAGGTAATGGAGAGAAGATAGGCTTTCGGCAATGTCCGCAGGGATGTTTTTCGTTACCAAATCCGCAGCAATGTCAGCCAAATGTGCTTGGCTAGGTTCTGTCAGAATGGCTTGCATGTTCGCACGGATAATTTCAACGCCTGGTTTGTAAGTCTCTTTCAATCGTTGGATTGATAGGCTTTCACGAGTGTTGCGTAATAACCAAAGTGTTGCGCGTTCAAGTAGTCCTTGAATGCGAATCAACAAACCATTCAAAACGTCATTGGATACTTGGAAATCTAAGCCATTGATCGCATCCCACAGTGCAGGAATACCAAAAATGTCTTCGGCCGCCATGTAAGCACGAACCACATTTAGTGAAGACGCACTGGTTTCTTCTTGCATGTACGTCGTGAACGTTGGCCCCATGCGGTTACCAAGGTTATTCGTTACATGGCCAGCAATGATTTCTTGCACCAATGGGTGTGATGCCATTTGGTCGCCAAAATGTTTGGTTAACTGCGTTGGGAAGTATTCATTGATTTGAGTAATCAAATCCGTGTCTTCGCCAATGCCGTCTTCTACCAGTTGCTCGGACAGTTTGATTTTTGAATACGCTAACAAGACAGAGATTTCAGGACGTGCAAGGCCAAGACCTTTATTCAAACGTCGTTTGATTTGCGTGTCGTTTGGTAAGTATTCAATCTCACGATTTAAGCGACCTTCTCTGACAAGCGATTGAATCAAGCGCCAATGGTCGGCTAAACGTTCTGGAGCCTGAGCATTTGCCAAGGACAAAACATGACTTTGGCCGCGGTTATGGCGCAATACCAAGCTACCCACTTCGTCGGTCATTTCTGCCAATAAACTGTTGCGTTGCTTCTCGGTTAAATCGCCGTTTTCAACCACACGGTTTAATAGGATTTTGATGTTTACTTCGTGATCCGAGCTGTCTACACCGGCCGAGTTATCGATCGCGTCGGTGCTGATTAAGCCGCCTTTTTGAGCGAACTCAATACGACCCAATTGAGTCAGACCTAAGTTACCGCCTTCGCCAACGATTTTGCAGCGCAGCTCTTTACCATTTACGCGCAGACCGTTGTTTGCACTGTCACCTGCATCAGCGTGGGATTCGCCTTCAGACTTCACGTAAGTACCGATGCCGCCATTCCAAAGAAGATCGACCGGTGCTTTCAAAATCGCGTTGATCAAATCCGTTGGTGCCATCGATTTGATGTTGCCTTCAATGCCAAGCGCTTTGCGAATGTCCGCATTGACGGGAATCGATTTCGCTGAGCGATTGAAAATACCGCCGCCTTTTGAAATCAACTCTTTGTTGTAATCTTCCCAAGAAGAGCGCGGCAATTTGAACATGCGATCACGTTCAGCAAAAGACGTCGCTGCATTTGGCGTTGGGTCAATAAAGATGTGCATGTGGTTAAAGGCGGCAATCAAACAAGTGTGTTCAGACAGCAACATACCGTTACCGAATACGTCACCAGCCATATCACCAACACCGACCGCTGTGAAGTTGGTCGTTTGGCAATTGACACCGATTTCTTTGAATTGGCGTTTAACCGATTCCCATGCACCACGTGCTGTGATGCCCATTTTCTTATGGTCGTAACCATTGGAACCACCAGAAGCGAAGGCGTCACCTAACCAGAATCCGTATTTCTCAGAAATACTGTTGGCTAAGTCAGAGAAAGTCGCTGTGCCTTTGTCCGCTGCGACGACCAAGTATGGGTCGTCTTCGTCATAACGAAGAACAGACAACGGAGGAACCACTTCGTTTTGCACAAGGTTGTCAGTGATGTCGAGCAAGCCGCTAATGAACGTGGTGTAACAATGGATGACTTCTGCTTGTACTTCTTCGCGAGACGCGTTCTTTTTCAATTGTTTGGCGACAAAGCCACCTTTTGCACCAGATGGAACAATAACGGCGTTTTTCACCATTTGTGCTTTTACTAGACCAAGGACTTCAGTACGGAAATCTTCCATACGGTCAGACCAACGAAGTCCACCACGGGCCACTTTACCGCCGCGCATGTGAATACCTTCGACCCAAGGTGCATAAACGAAAATCTCGAACTTCAATCTCGGTAGCGGTACCGCAGGAATCATTGACGGATCAAGTTTGAAAGAAACGTAGTCTTTAACATCGCCTTCTGGGCCAGCTTGGTAGAAGTTGGTGCGCAACATAGCTTGAATCACAGACAAGTAGTGTTTCAAGATGCGATCTTCATCAAGGTTAGCGACCTGATCCAATTCTGCTTCGATTTTTTCAAGCAGTTTTTGGACTTTTTCGCCACGTTTGTTTTCTTGGCTTGGGTCGAAGCGTTGTTCGAATAACTGAACCAATAGACGAGCGATGCCTGCGTTTTTCTCTAGGGTTTGTTGCATGTATTGCAAAGAGAAAGGCAATTGCAGTTGCATCAAGTATTTCGTTAATGCGCGCAACATAGTGACTTGGCGCCATGTCAATGACGCGCTCAATACCAAGGCGTTAAAGCGATCGTTTTCAACACGACGGCTGAAGACTTGGTTAAAGGCGTCTTGGAAGGCTTCACGCTGTGCATTTTTTTCAAGGTTGACGTCGGCGTCCACACTGATGGCAAATTCGACCACCCAAGTGTTGGCTGTGCCGTCTCCATTTTGATCCAACTCATAAGGGCGTGCTTCTAGTACACGCAGCCCCATGCATTCCAAAATCGGCAATACATCAGACAAAATAAGCGTTGTTCCAGCGCCATACACTTTGAAGTAGTAGTTGTTTTTGGTTTGCCCAACTTGGCGGTAAATGTGAGTGGAAATATCACCTTCGTCACCGAGTTGGCTCAAGCGCTCAATATCAAGTACGGCGGCATTTGGTGAAAAGTCTTCACGGTAGGCTGCAGGCAAATAAGGGACATAGTCATTGTATAAAATGTTGCCGCTTTCTTCGCCGTGACTTTTATGAAGGGCGCTTAATAGCTTGTCTTCCCATGAACTCATCGCATCTTGCATTTTACGCTGAATCTCTTCTGCGTCGATGGTTGGGCTCTGTTTTGGATCCGCTATTTGAATGGTGAAGTTGACACGAGCCAAGACAAGTTGTGAAAACTGAACGTTGAACTCCGAGCTGGTGCCATTACAGGCGTTCATCAAGATGTCTTGCATCTTCATGCGCAATTCGGTGTTGTAGCGATCACGAGGCACGTAAACCAACGCGTTCAGGAATCGACCGTAGATGTCTTTTCGTAAGAATACACGTAGCTGGCGGCGTTCTTGAATGGCGAGAATACTTTCAATGGTTCCGAAGAGTTCTTCTACCGGCGCTTGCAACATCTCATCGCGAGGGTAGCTGTTCAAAATGTGCTTAAGGTTTTTGCCTTTGTGGCTGTTTGGATCCACGTTGGCTTTTTCAACAATAATATCGAGTTTTTTACGAAGCAATGGAATGTCTTGCAGACGAGCAATGTAAGCGGCAGAAGAATATAAACCAAAGAAACGCCATTCGCCAATGACATTGCCTTTTTTATCGAAGCGCTTGATGCCTAGATAATCAAGGTGAACAGGACGGTGAACCGTTGAAATGGCAGTGGACTTGGTCAAGATCAAAATGTTGCTACGATCGACGGCTAGCTTGGCAAGGTTGTCGTGTAAAACAATGTCGCGTTTTACTTTCTTGTCATTGATGTCGCGGAACGTGCCTAGGCCAGAACCATCGACGAGCTTCAGATGAGTTTCTTTGCCTTCAACAGACAGATCGTAAGCGCGGAAGCCAATGAAGGTAAAGTGGTTGTTGGCAACCCAGTGTAGAAAATCTAGGATTTCTTGGTGTTCTTCGTTGCCTTTTAAGTGTGCCAGCTGCTCTGATTCGCTAATGATGTCACTTAGCTTGGTTTTCATTGCAGGCCAATCGGCAACGGTTTTGTTTACATCCGCTAAGCTAATTAGAAGCTCTTCTTTGATTTCATCCAATAAATTGATATCGGATAGGCGATCAATTTCGAATCGCATCAAGGCTTCATTGGATCTAGAAGGTGCTCCAATGCTGAGTAACTCGCCTTTTTTGTTGCGTTCTACTGGAACGGCTGGATGAGCTGTCATGTGAATTTTGTAGCCGAGACGAACCAGTGCCATGTTGAAAGACGATACAAGGAAGGGCATGTCTTCCGTTAGAATTTCAATAACGGTATGCGTAGATTGCCAGCTATGTTCTTCATAGTTTGGGTTGTATACGCGAATCTTGGGTTGGTTTGTTGGTCGTTGTTGTAAGAAGTCCCATAGACAGATAATCGTGCCGTATAGGTTCTCGATAGATTCATTGACCAAGTCTTCAGTCAGAGAGTCCTTGAAGTAAAGGTGCGCAAGTTGTATTAAATTCTTTGCCTCGGCAGCATTAAAGTTTTCGTTTATCTCTACTTCAACGCGTTCGATTAATTCGTTTTTTTTGTAATCAGTCATTAGAACTCATCCCTCGTGAGTGGTGTTCTTAATAAAACTAGTTGTAAATGCAATTTTACGAAAGTATTGGGTTTGGACTCTGTGTACGATTATTATGAAAAATTCACTCCTTTGATAGCAGGCAACTTATCTAATAGCGACATATTGTTGTCATGCTTGGTTAATCGGGTTAAAAAAGTCTTGCTCAATACGAAAAAAACCTTTGTTATCCATTTTAAACGAAATAAACTCCTTTTTTGCCTATAGTTCGCAGGATAATATTTTGTACAAGACTGAATTCGCATCAAGAGAAATCATGCAGGCGAGTAAAAAGCCATTAAAATACGGTTTTTTACTCTTGCCTCATTATTCTATGCTGGGTTTTTCATCGGCTATAGAAACATTGCATATGGCAAACTGGGTGACTGGGAAAGAGCTTTATTCTTTCTGTACCATAAGTCATGAAACAAGAGAAACGCCTTCAAGTACGGGGGTTGTGACGGTTTCAGACTACCTGACAAATGAGGCTCCAAGCGATTTAGACGCTATTTTTGTCTGTGGTGCTTCTCCTGTGATAAAAAACGAAAGTCAGACTTTAGAAAATTGGATAAAAAAACAAGCAAAAAGAAATGTTGGATTGGGTGGGGTTTGTACAGGAAGCTATTTATTAGCCAAAGCAGGCCTGTTAGATGGTTATCGAGCGACGATTCATTGGCGCAGTCTTGCCAACCTTCGGGATGAATTTTTGCAAACGATTGTCTCTAACCACCTTTTTGAAGTAGATAGAGACCGTTATACTTGCAGTGGTGGAACGGCAGCCATGGATATGATGCTTTTTCTTATTGGTAAGCAGCATGGTATGTCTTTGGCCAGTAATATTTCAGAGCAATTTGTTTGTGAGCGCATTCGGACACATGAGGATCCGCAGAGGATACCTTTGCAGGCTCGGATTGGTACAGGCCAACCAAAGCTGGTTGAGGCGGTCCAGTTGATGGAGGCGAACATTCAGGAGCCACTGTCATCGGATGACATTGCGTATCATGTTGGTGTGTCCAGGCGTCATTTAGAGCGTCTTTTTAAGAGCAATTTAGATATAGTGCCCTCGCGTTACTATTTAGAATTGCGTTTACAGCACGCTAAGCAATTGATTGTTCAGACAGATAAAGCAATAACAGAGGTTGGCGTGGAGTGCGGGTTTGGTTCTGCGCCCCATTTTAGTACAACCTATAAAGGTTTTTTTGGCGTGTCGCCGAGAGAAGAGCGTAATAAAATCCATAATAAAAGCCCTGCTCCTGTCCAAATGGATAAGAAAAAGAGGCGGCTTTGGAAAAAGTAACTTAAAATACGGGCTTAATTATTCTTGGCGTGATTCTTGTATTCTACTTGATAGCGTAAGCTGGTTGCCTTTATTAGGTTAAGTGTTGTGCTGCTATTACGTTAAAAATAATAAGTTATATACTATAAATAAGGTGAGAGAGCATGTCGAAAGTCCCGGCGTTAGAGCTGATAGATATTCACAAAACGTTTGGCGATATTGAAGTGTTGAAAGGTATTTCTCTAAAAGCCTATGATGGTGACGTCATTTCAATTCTTGGTTCCAGTGGCTCAGGTAAAAGTACGTTTTTACGCTGTGTTAACTTGCTTGAAAACCCAACGAAAGGCGACATTGTCTTTAATGGTAACAAGCTTGATTTGATCCAAGGTGAGTCCGATTTAGTCGCAAACAACATGAAGCAACTTACTCAAATGCGTCAACAGATTGGCTTTGTGTTCCAAAGTTTTAATCTGTGGCCGCACATGACGATTTTGCAAAATGTGATGGAAGGGCCGTTACATGTATTAAAGCGACCTAAGCATGAAGTGGCTGAATACGCTGAGCACCTATTGCGTAAAGTAGGCATTGCGGAAAAGAAGGACATGTATCCTAATCAGCTGTCTGGTGGACAGCAGCAACGAGTGGCGATTGCGAGAACACTCGCGATGGATCCGCAGGTTATCTTGTTTGATGAGCCAACATCCGCTTTAGACCCTGAGTTAGTGGGTGAAGTATTGGGTGTTATGCGTAACTTGGCAGAAGAAGGCCGTACCATGCTGATCGTGACACATGAGATGAACTTTGCTCGTGAAGTGTCCAGTGAAGTTGTGTTTCTGCATCAAGGTGTCGTAGAAGAAAAAGGTACCCCAGACCAAGTGTTTGGTGCGCCAAAATCTGAACGCTGTAAAGCGTTTATATCCAGCGTGTTTTAAGTGTTAATTACACAAGCAATGCATTAATAAAAATATAAAAGAAATAATGAGTAAATAAGCAAATATACCAAGGGGATTATAATGAAATTGAAAAAAATGGTTTTAGGGTCAGCTTTGTTGCTAACGGCGGCATTGTCATCTGTGTCTGTTCAAGCGGCGGATAAAGTACGTTTTGCGACGGAAGGTGCTTGGGCGCCATTCAACTTTATTGATTCGGCAGGCAAACCACAGGGTTTTGACGTTGATATCGCGCGTGCCCTTTGTGCCAAAATGGCCGCGGATTGCGAAATCGTTACGCAAGATTGGGATGGTTTGATTCCTGGTCTGAAAGTACGTAAATTCGATGCGATTATTGCGTCTATGTCTATTACTGAAGAGCGCCTGAAAGTGGTTGATTTCACTAACAAATACTACTCTGGCGGTTTGCGCTTCATGGGTCGTGTTGGTGAAAAGTTTGACCTTACAAATCTTAAAGGCAAAACAATCGGTGCACAGCGTGCAACATTGGGTGCTCAGTTCCTAGAAGATAACTTCACTGGTAAAGCAGATCTGAAATTCTACGATAACCAGGACAATGTTTACCTAGATCTTGAATCAGGCCGTTTGGACATTGTGTTGTCTGATGAGTTGCCAACGTACAACTGGTTGAAAACATCAAAAGATGGCGCCAAATTTGAGTTTAAAGGCGACGCGTTCATGAAAACAGATAACATTGCCGTTGCGGTTCGCAAAAACGACAAGAAGCTGAAAGATCAAATCAACAAAGCACTTGATGCGATTTTGGCTGATGGTACTTACCAGAAAATCAACGCAAAATACTTCCCGTTCTCTATCTACTAACAGTAGATTTTCTTAAAGTTTCTCGGTGCGTTTGCACCGAGAAACTTACTTTAAGCTTACTCTGAGAAAAAACTATGATTGATCTTCATGGATTCGGTGATCAGCTGCTGCAAGGGGCTGTTATTACCTTAGAGCTAGCGCTGTCTTCGCTGTTTGTCGGTTTAATTCTGGGATTATTGGGCGCGTCTGCTAAGTTGTCTTCCGTCAAAGCGTTTCGATGGATTGCTCATGCTTATACCACCATCATTCGCGGTATTCCTGAACTATTAACCGTACTGATCATTTACTTTGGTGCTACCACTGTATTGATGGCAATCGCAGGCTTATTTGGCTACGACGACTATATTGAAGTTGGGGCATTTGCGGCCGGTGTCACCGCGCTTGGTTTGACATTTGGCGCGTACGCAACAGAAGTGTTTCGTGGTGCGTTACAGTCTATTCCAACAGGCCAGCATGAAGCGGCTATTGCGTTAGGAATGGGACCTATTCGAAAGTTTTACCGTATTATTTTGCCGCAGGTATGGCGAATTGCTTTGCCTGGGCTTGGAAATCTATTTCTGGTGTTACTGAAAGATACTGCGTTGGTGTCGGTGGTAGGGCTAGAAGATATCATGCGTAAAGCAAATATAGCGGTGAGCAGTACCAAACAAGCGTTTTTGTTTTATTTGGTGGCGGCGTTTATGTATTTGGCGTTAACCATTATCTCTATGGTGCTCGTTTCCTATATGGAAAAACGCGCAAGCCGTGGTTTAACTAGGGGATAATGTATGGATTTTTCGGTTGTTGTTGAGTACTTTCCTCGTTTATTAGAAGGCACTTGGGTTAGTCTGCAGTTGGTGGTTATTTCCATCGTGCTCGGTGGGGTATTTGCTCTACCAATCGCGCTGGCTAGAATCTCTCCCGTTGGTTGGATTAGGGCGATTCCTTTCGCTTATATCTTCTTCTTTCGTGGAACGCCTTTGCTGGTGCAGATTTTCTTGGTGTATTACGGCGCGTCGCAGTTTGATGTCGTTAGAGAGAGTTTCTTGTGGCCCATTCTTAAAGAGCCATTTTGGTGTGCCATTATTGCCTTTACACTAAATACTTCTGCGTATACGGCGGAGATCTTTCGTGGCGCGATTCAGGCTATCCCTGAAGGCGAGGTGGAAGCGTGTAAGGTGGTTGGTATGTCGAAGTATCAGATGTATCGTCGCGTTCTGTTGCCTCGTGCATTCGGTATCGTTTTACCGGCTTATGGCAATGAAATTATCTTGATGCTTAAGGGCAGTGCGTTGGCGAGTACAATCACTATTTTGGATCTAACCGGAATGGCGAGAACCATCATTGCGAGAACGTATACGCCGATGGAGATATTCTTAGCCGCTGGCGCCATTTACTTGGTGATTAGTATTGTGATTATTGCTATTTTCCGTCAAATCGAATTGCGACAAAATCGTTATTTGGGAACCTTATCCATTAAGGTGCCAGATAAAGGCTAGTCATGTAGATGATGTAATAAAAAAAGAGGCCTAGGCCTCTTTTTTTACGTTAACGCGAACCCTTTATGAGTCCGATGTTTTCGTCTGCTTAAATGGCCTCAGCGCCTGTTTCACCTGTACGGATACGGATGATTTGCTCTAGTGCCGTGACGAAAATTTTGCCGTCGCCAATTTTTCCTGTGTTGGCGCTGTGTTGAATGGCTTCAATAGCGCGTTCTACTTGGTCTGATTCTACAGCAAGTTCCAATTTTACTTTTGGTAGAAAATCAACAACATATTCAGCACCACGATACAGTTCTGTATGGCCTCGCTGACGCCCAAAACCTTTTACTTCAGTGACGGTGATGCCGTTAATACCAATTTCAGACAGGGCTTCACGCACTTCATCAAGTTTAAAAGGCTTAACAATGGCCGTAATTAGTTTCATTTCTTTTCTCCATACAAATAAAGCATTATTTATCTTAAAAATACCACTCTATTGTAAAAGTCGCTACTGGATCGATGCTTATGATCTATATTTAATAAAGATATCAACGCTGTTAGTGATGGAAAACAGGAGTAGTTGAAATGAAAATGACAAGATTAAGTGAGTCTTTTGCGGTCGGTTCCATGCCATTTTTTTCGGAGCTGGCGGCCTTTTTGTCGCGCCGAATTGGATCGCATTTATCGAGTGTTTCTACACCTCAGAGTCTGGCTTGTTACCAAGTAGATAAAAAAGATGCGACTTTACGACTGAGGTTAGTGTTGATCCCATTTTCCAATGGGCAGTTGTTAGGTCGGCTATCTTGGTTGGATTGGCGCGGGGTGGACCATGTGTGTTGTTACGTTAACGAAGCATTTGATTGTTTGGCGTTGGCTTCCAATGGGGTGTGGAAAAGGCAATCGAAGTGTGCAGAGGCGTTGTGCTTAGAGCGATACTACTCTTTGATGGCATGAAAGTAGCTTTAACAAACCGATAATGTTGTGATTTTATTAAAGCTACTTTTCTTGCGATTTACGCTAAATGCCAGATCTTTTTTTACAAGCCATTCAAGGCATCTAGATCATCAAACTTTGGTTCGTGATATTTTCTTCCTAGTTCATGAACGGCATCGATCAAATACTTAGGGTGATCAGGGTTAACGAATTGGTGGATGCCGTGTCCTAAGTTAAACACATGGCCTGTGCCATCGCCGAAACCAGACAATACATTTTCCACTTCACGTTCTATCACATCTTTATCTGCATACAGAACACATGGATCAATGTTGCCTTGTAACGCAACGTCGTGGCCAACACGAGCGCGCGCTTCCGCAATGTCTGTCGTCCAATCTAAACCAATGGCATCTGGCCCTGTTGCTGCCATATTTTCCAACCATTGACCGCCGTTTTTGGTGAACATAATAACAGGAATTTTTTTACCTTCGTGTTCACGAATAAGGCCGTCCATAATTTGCTTCATGTAGAGCAAAGAGAACTGCTGGTACATTGGGCCGCTTAGAATGCCTCCCCACGTATCGAAAATTTGCAGCGCTTGAGCACCCGCTAAAACTTGACCGTTAAGGTACGCCGTTACCGATTTTGCTAGCTTGTCTAATAAAGCATGCAGCGTTTCAGGAGATTGGTACATCATCGCTTTGATATGGCGAAAATCTTTGCTAGAGCCGCCTTCAATCATGTAGGTCGCAAGTGTCCATGGGCTTCCCGAAAAACCAATCAGCGGCACATCACCATTTAACGCATGACGAATCGTCGTGACGGCTTTCATCACGTAATCTAGGTCGTTTGCGGTAGTGACTGGTAAGGCATCGACATCGGCTTTGTTGCGAATTGTGTGTTTGAATTTTGGGCCTTCGCCAGCTTCGAAATACAACCCTAATCCCATTGCATCAGGAATGGTTAGTATGTCTGAAAACAAAATTGCAGCGTCCAGATCGTAACGCTTTAATGGCTGCAAAGTGACTTCGCAAGCAAACGCATCGTTTTTACAAAGACTCAAAAAATCGCCCGCCGTGGCGCGACTTGCACGATATTCTGGAAGGTAGCGTCCAGCCTGTCTCATCATCCATACTGGGGTTGTATCGACAGGTTGTTTGAGTAATGCGCGCAAGAAGCGGTCATTTTTAAGCTCAGGAAACATTTTGGACTCTCCAGTGTAAATTTTCAGTTGGCGCATTTTACCTAACTTGTGAGGGAAAAGCAGAGCGAATAAGCACAATTTATGAGAAGGCGAGTAAAAAGGCCAATAAGATTGATCTATGGCAGGAGATGGTAAATTACTATTTTGCTGTGAAATCAGTCACCTAAGTACGCTTTCAAACTGTATTTTTGCACCCGCGGAACGGCATTTTCTATGTCTTGGTTTTCGTGAAGTGCCTTTAATACTTTTGGGAAAGCCGCTTTGGTTTGTTGGACGTCCATCCCAGGAGTTAAGTCATGGGAATACAGCGCTTTCAGCAATAGATAGTCGAGTGGGCTGATATAGGTGTCGACACTGACGTCATTGAATACAGAAGGAAAAACCTCGTTAGAATCGTTAGGAAGCCCTAAAAGCTGGGTGATTTCTTCCACGATACAATCTAAAAAACGGGCTTTGCTTCGAGCATAATCCACGGGGATAATAATGCTGCCCTTCGTGATTTCGTATCGGCTATTGCGGCTAAAATTGCCCAAACAGATAGCTTCATCTAACGCGGCGCGTATTTTTTCCGGATTGCCAATGTACTGTCTGACTTTATTTTCCATGTTGTCATAGGTTGTGAATATGACAAATATATTCGCCTGTTTAGGATCGTTTGTGAAATCGATGGAAAGGCCTGTAATGTAGGCAAGGTGCTGGGCATGTACACTGAGCAGCTCTTTTTGTAAGCTTGCATCGCCACTGTCGCTTTCAAAAAAAAGCTTAATGGGTTGGTTCCAGCGAATCAGCTTTGGGTGTTGGGTTTCTTTGTATTCGCGCTCTAAAGCAATCTTAATAAAGCTGTCTTGAATATACGCGTCAGTTTGCCAGCGCTCTTGGCTGGTCGCATTAGACGCGATGAAAAAGGCGACAAACCAAAGACTAAAGCGGGTCATTCGCTTTCGGCTGAGTGAGCTTGTTGGCGTAATGGTGTAGCGCGTCGAATGAATCGGGTGTAAACGGAAGACCTTGCGTGTTTTTTACAATGCTGTCGATGCTCATTTCATGAACAGAAGCCACTTCTCTGGGCTGTAATACGAGCTCTCCATGGATGGCTGGGTCGTAAAGGCAGGTGTAAATTTTGCCCCAAATTTTAAACCCTTCGCCTTCTGTGAGAAACGCGCCTTGGCTCTCCAAGGGGGCATCAAAGCCTAGCTCTTCCTTTAATTCTCTGTGTGCAGAGTCAATATAGGATTCGCCTTTTTCAACCACGCCGCCTGTTGTAATACCGAAGTAACCAGGACAAAATGCCTTGTTGTCGGTTCTTTTCTGAACCAACAAATGGCCGATTTTGTTGAAGACTAAAATGTACGTCACACGATGGTAATCTCTGCCAAAGTTCATTAGGCGTCGTGGAATGTCGCCAATTATGGTGTTGTGCTTATCAACTAAGATAATGACTTCGTCATTCTCTGGCATAAAATACTCAATGTGAAAGTGAATCTAATAGAAAACGAAAGGGTATCGGCATTTCTGTTGAAAGAAAAGACTTCCGCTCTATAAAGAAAGCGACCTATTTTTTTGTTTTCTACACTTGCTACAAGAATGCAAACCCTCAAGGTAGGAAAGGCGGTATGATACGGCCTTATTTAACGCTTTATTTGGTAGAGACAATGACCATTTTGAACAATGACTTTTTAGCCGCAACACTTGCAAACCAAGATAAAATGGCACCATTCCAATTCGAATTTCCATCGGGAACGGGGTTTGTAGAAGGAACCGGCATTTTAAGGCTTGAACCAAAACAAGACGCGTCTATTAGTCTTGTTTTGTCGGTTGGGGTTCATGGCAATGAAACAGGACCGATTGAGCTGGTGAATCAGTTAGTGATGTCTATCTTAGATGGGCGAATCTCATTGTCGGTTCGGTTATTGGTGCTTATTGGTAATCCGGTTGCCGCGAATAAAGCAACGCGCTTTTGTGAAGTGAATTTAAACCGTTTATTCAGTGGTGCGTGGAAAAACTACGATGGGTTTGAGGCGAAGCGGGCGCAGCGACTTGAGAAAGCGATCAGTGATTTCTATTCACAGGCGAAAGAAGGAGCGACGCAAACACGATTGCATTACGACTTACACACGGCCATTCGTGGTTCGATGCATGAGAAATTTGTCGTTTATCCGTTTGTAGAAAATGCCATTTATAATCAACAGCAGTTGGCATTTTTAGCCGCGAGTGGTATCGATGCTGTTCTGTTGTCACATCAATCGACAACCACTTTTTCTTATTACAGTTATGCCACGCATGGCGCTCATGCGTTTACGGTCGAACTTGGAAAGGTGCAGCCGTTTGGTGAAAATGATTTATCCAATTTTGCAGCGCTAGAAGACAGCCTGAGTTTACTGTTAGAAAATGGTGTGCTGGCGCAAGCGTCGATGTCTGAAATGCGTATTTTTACTGTGTTGGACAGTCTAGTGAAAGACGATGATAGTTATAAACTGGGTATTGAAGCGGATGTGAAAAACTTCACACAATTCGAGCAAGGTTATCGTTTGGCGTATTCTGAAAAAAGTGAATACCTTGTTCAACAAACCGGCGATGCGATTGTGTTTCCGAATACCAACCTTCCTATTGGTCAACGTGCTGGTTTGATGGTTCGCCCAGTTGCTTTGGGGGATTTGAAGTTGAATTAGCAAATTATTCATTGTGTAAATGATAAGAGATTTTAGTCAAAGCGCTTGAATCTCTTTTTTTTATGACGTATTGTTACGTTATAACATTTTAAACGGGTATTGAATAATGAATAAACTCTTTTTTGCGTTGAGCGTGTCCGTCTTATCCCCTTTGGCTTTAGCAAAACCGACCATCGTGACCAGCATTAAGCCTGTTTCTATGGTGGTCGCCGCAATAGCGGGTGATCATGCTGAAATACAACAGATTGTGTCAAGTACAGCATCGCCTCACGATTTTGCCATGCGACCTTCAGACCTGAGAAAAATCAACAATGCAGATACGGTGGTGTGGGTTGGTGAATCGCTAGAGCGTTTTTTAGAAAAGCCGCTTGAAAATGCCGGTAAAGAAGCATCATCGATTGAATGGCTTGCTCTGGATGGCATGAAGCTTCATAACTTTGCAGAAGAGCATCATCACGACGAAGAGGAAAGTGGTGATGCGGATCACGAAGAACACGACGAGCACGAAGATCATGAAAAACACGACGAGCATGAAAGCGAAGGGCACGAAGGTCACCACCACGATGGTGTCGATCCTCATGTTTGGTTATCACCAGACAACGCAAGAGTATTGGCAAAAGCGGTTGCAGCGCGATTAGTGACGTTAGACACAAAAAATGCGGCCTATTATGAAGGTAATTTAATGGCCTTTGAAAAAGGTCTTGATACGAAAGATGCAGAGATTCGTACAGCGCTAAATACAGTAAGCACCGTGCCTTATATTGTTTTTCATGATGGCTATAGTTATTTCGAACAACATTATGGGTTGCGTCATGCTGGCGAAATTACAGTAAGTCCTGAGCGCAAGCCTGGTGCGAAGAAAGTGGCCGAAATTCGCCATGAAATTGAAGAGCACAATGTTCAGTGTGTTTTCAGTGAACCACAGTTTAGCCCTGCTATTGTCAAAACATTGCTAGAAGGTTCGGATGTGAAAACCGCGCCACTGGATCCATTGGGCAGTAAAATTACGATGGGAAGCAACGCGTACTTTTCATTCTTAGACAGTTTGAGCGGTCAATTCCTTCGCTGTCTAGGCTAATGTCTTAGGAAGAATTTGTCTTTATCTCTCCTGTTTACCAAAGAGTAACTCACGAATAGTTGCTCTTTGGTAGGCGACCCGCTGCCTCCTCTGTATAATAATGTAACTTAACGTTTATTGCAGTGAGCAGAGAGGCTTTATGAGCGACCCATCTATTCCGAGTATTCACTCCGATGTTCTTATTGAGAGTGCTCGACGTACGTTATCAACACAAGCTCAAGCTCTTGCCAACCTAGCGAATCAAGTCACGGAAGAATTCGCAAAAGCGGTTCGTATGATTCTTGACAGCAAAGGTCGCACTATTATTTGTGGCATGGGAAAATCTGGTTTAATCGGCAAAAAAATTGCCGCGACCTTAGCGTCCACCGGAACCCCCAGTTTTTTCCTTCACCCTGGCGAAGCGTTTCATGGCGATTTGGGCATGATTCAAGCACAAGATACCCTCATTTTGATTAGCTACTCGGGCGAAACAGAGGAGCTAATGCGTTTACTGCCTTCTCTGAAAAACTTCGGAAACCCGAGCATCGCACTGGTGGGAAATATTGACTCCACCTTAGCCAAGCATTGTGATTGTGTGTTGGATATATCAGTAGACAGAGAAACCTGTCCGAATAACCTTGCTCCAACAACGTCGACTACCATGACCGCCGCAATGGGCGATGCTTTGGCGGTTGCCTTGATGGAATGTCGAAATTTTCAGCCTCAAGACTTTGCTCGCTTTCATCCAGGCGGTAGTTTAGGGCGCAAGCTCTTAACACGCGTGAAAGACTTAATGCACAAAGACGACCTTCCTGTTTGTACGCCTGATACCACTTTGAAAGACGCCATTTCTGTCATGACACACGGCAGAATGGGGGTTGTCTTGATTCAAGACGCGAAAAAACTGCTGGGTATTTTTACCGATGGGGATTTACGTCGCGCGATGCTGAAAGAAAGTGAAGGCATGATACATAAAACGATGGCAGATTTGATGACGTCCAACCCAAAAACGATCAACGAAAATGTGATGATAGTGCAAGCGGAAGAGCAAATGCTGCGCGATAAAATCACCTTGTTGGTGGTCGTTGATGACGTTCACAATGTGTCCGGTATTCTTGAAATTTACGATCGATAACCTATTTTACTTATTTCGCGGCGCTTACTTTATAGCGTGCGCTACTTTAGATTTAACACGGAGTTCACATGACACAGCCCTCTCAAACATCAAAAATCATTAAAATTGGCAGCAAAATTGAAGTTGCCAATCACCTTCCTTTTGTTTTGTTCAGTGGCGTCAACGTCTTGGAGTCTCGTGACTTGGCGATGCGTGTGGCGGAAGAGCATGTAAAAGTGACGGAAGCGCTGGGCATTCCTTATGTCTTCAAAGGCTCTTTTGATAAGGCCAACCGTTCATCTATCCATTCTTTCCGTGGTCCTGGCATGGAAGAAGGCTTGAAAATTCTACAAGAAATCAAAGACACATTTGGTGTGCCTGTGATTACAGATGTTCATGAAGAACACCAGTGTGCGCCCGTCGCAGAAGTCGCCGATGTGATTCAGTTGCCTGCATTCTTGTCTCGCCAAACCGATTTGGTCGTCGCGATGGCGCAAACGGGCGCCGTGATTAACATCAAAAAAGCACAGTTTTTAGCGCCGCATGAAATGAAACATATTTTGAAAAAATGCGAAGAAGCCGGTAACAGTAACTTAATGTTGTGTGAACGCGGCACCATGATGGGTTACAACAACTTGGTTGTGGACATGCTTGGCTTTGGTGAAATGAAGGGCATGGGCTATCCCGTTATGTTTGATGTAACGCATTCTCTGCAACGTCCGGGTGGCCGTTCTGATTCTGCTGACGGCCGTCGAGCACAAGTGACGGAACTGGCTCGTGCTGGTATGTCTCTTGGTTTATCTAGCTTATTTTTAGAAACGCATCCTGATCCAGATAATGCGAAGTGCGACGGTCCTTGCGCATTGCCATTGGGTAAATTAGCGCCATTCTTAAAGCAAATGAAACAGCTTGATGAGCTGGTTAAAACGTTTGAAGTATTGGATACGAGCGTTTAATTGATGGATTCCATTTTTCTTTCGGCGTATCAGTCGATCGTAAATGACCAAGCGTTGATGGCGAAACTCCAAGCCTTAACGCTGGTTGTTTTTGATGTTGATGGCGTATTAACCGATGGTCGCCTACTTTATACAGAAGAAGGTGAAACCATAAAGTGCTTTAATGTGAAAGACGGCGTGGCGATGAAACTGCTACCAAAGTGGGGGATTCAGATTGCCGTGATCACAGCGAAAGATTCCGCGCCATTACGACAGCGAATGAAAGCGTTAAACGTCGAGCATTTTTATCCCGGCTGCCACAATAAAGCGGAAGCATTTGATGAGCTTGTGAGCCGTTTAGGCATCAATCCAAATGAAGCGGCCTATGTTGGTGATGACGTAATTGATCTTCAAGTCATGCCAAAAGTCGGTGTGGCCATGTGCCCATCCGACGCGCATATATTGGTTCAGCGTCATTGTCCTATTAGGCTCAGTAAAGCCGCAGGTGACGGTGTTGCAAGGGAAGTGGCTGACATTGTGTTAGCGACACGTATGCCATTAGAAGATGCGTACGAACTGGCTCAAAAACCGGAGTTTGAAAAATAATGATTGAGAATACAAAAGGCACTTTATTACCTGATTTTCATATTGTGATTCCTGCTCGGTATGCTTCCCAACGTTTTCCGCAAAAATTGATGGCCGATTTAGGTGGTAAGCCTGTATTGCAGTGGGTGTACGAGTTGGCTCTGCATGCGGGGGCGAAATCGGTGACAGTGGCGACCGACCACGATGTCATTGAAAAAGCTGCATTAGGTTTTGGCGCGACAGTCGTTATGACCAGAGACGATCATGAAAACGGCACTGAACGTCTGGCAGAAGTGGCAGAAAAAATGGGCTGGAAGGGCGATGAAATTATCGTCAATGTTCAAGGTGATGAGCCATTTTTACCCGTGGCCTTAATTCACGCTAGTGTGGAGGCGCTTAGCCAAGACCGAGAAGCTGAAATGGCGACGGTCGCCTGTGCCATTGATCAGGTGCAGGATTTTTTTAATCCCAATGTGGTGAAAGTGGTTTGTGATGAAAAGCAGCGTGCGTTGTATTTTAGTCGTTCACCTATGCCGTGGGATCGAGATGGTTTTGCCGAGAACCCAGAGCGAAGCGGGTTTTTACCGGTAGGTTTCCCCGCACTTCGTCACATTGGTTTGTATGTTTATCGAGCCAGTTTGTTGGCTCGATATGCAGACTTACCCATGTCGCCGCTAGAGCGCTGGGAAAAGCTTGAGCAGTTACGCTTCTTGCATCAAGGAATTAAGGTCCAAGTGGCCATAGCGGATGGTTTGCCTACTCACGGAGTGGATACGCCTGAAGATTTGGAAAAACTACGTCATCAGTTGTCGTTAGAGAATATGTAGCGGCTTCGAGTTAGCGAAGCGAATGATATTTCATAGAAACGGTGGATCTTAAATAAAGATTCACCGTTTTTTTGTGTTTGAGTCGTGCACATTTATTTTTTATTCATACTTTCTATTCCATAATGGTTATTGTTTACCTCCATTTTAGTGATGCATCTGATGTTTATTTGTCAAAAAAAGCTTTTTCATTCGAAGAATTGTCGCTTTCCTGTATGAAATGTGTAAAAAATGGGTTTACAATTATCTTAACTGTCATGTTTTCTTACTGATTGTTTCGCCATTTTTGATTTATAAAGGACAAGATCATGAAAAAGCTACTCATTGTCACGACAAGTTTACTAAGCACCGCTGTGATGGCAGCGATGCCCGTTAACCAACCTACAGGTTCTAGCTTCACGTTGAGTAATGCGCCAAACCAACGAGCATTGGCGACCGCGCTTGGCAACCCAGCTGCCCCGTTTTTGATGGTGAATCAAGACGATGAAGACAACTTCCGTTTTGGCATCGTTGGGCCTTTGGGTGTTGGCATAGAAATGGGGGATGTGAGTGATTTATCGGATCGCATGGAGGAAATAGAAGGCATTATTGATAATACAAGTGCAGGGACTGCCGCAGCCGACGAAACGAAAATAGAAGGTATTCTGTCTGAAATTGGTGATACCGCTTACGTTAAAACATCCGTGAGTATGCAGGTGCCTTTGATGCCAGTTATATACAGAACGGATAGTAATGGCGCTTTTATGTTAGATGCCAGTATATCGGCAGTTGCGAAAGCCAATGTCTTATCTAGTGATGTAGCTACAGATGGCTCAGGTGTTACAACAGACGCCTCTTTTCAAGCTCAAACAGCCGTCGATTTAGGCATTGGTTTAGGTTACAGCCAATCCATGTGGGAAAATTCACACGGCATGTTGGTCGGTGGTGTTAAAGCCACAATGCACAATATTTCAATGGGCCGTGCTTTAGTGTCTTTGGATGATGATAGTGTTGATGCTGGTGACGCCATTTCTGATGCCATTTCTGATGATGCAATAACGAGTAGTGGTGTTGGTATCGATTTGGGCGCCGTTTGGGTGTCTAACTATTATCAGGTTGGGGTGACGGTTGCCAATATTAACGAGCCAGAGTTTGATGGAGTTCCTTTAGATACAACGTGTGGTACTAAAAGTTGTGATGCAGCACAAAGTTTAGTAAGTGCTGGTAAGCTGGATGTTTCTGGCAGCAAATACATCATGGAGATGCAAACGACCGTGGATTTAGCGGTTTCTACTACGGGCAAGCAGGTTACCCTTGGTATGTCTTACGATACAAACCCTGTAAAGGATGCGGTAGGGGATGAATATCAGTGGGCCGTGGCGTCGCTTTCTTACTACGGCGATTCTCACTTTTTGCCAGGTATCCGCGTTGGTTACCGTCAAAACATGGCCGGTTCAGAGCTTAGCTACGGTACTTTTGGTCTTACTATCTTAAAGCGTTTGAATATCGATCTTGCTGTCGCATTAGAAACGGTTGAAGACGAAGATGGTGATGAGTTGCCACGTAGTGCTTACTTCTCAATTGGTTACGATACGGCGTTCTAAAATGTAAAGATTTGCTAAAGAAAGCCGATAACCTAATACGTTATCGGCTTTTTTATTTAGAAAGCATTGATTTAGGAAGCTTGGCGACATGGTGTTGATTGGTATGGGAAAAGCATGAAAAAGTATCTGGCGATTGTTTGCCTAAGTGTTTTTAGCTCAGTAGGCATGGCGTCTTCGTATATTTACCAGCCGATTGGCTCCAGTGTCGTTCTTGGTGGTTACGGGAATCGCCATGCCTTATCGACCGCGTCAGGAAACCCTGCTGCTTCCTATTTGATGGCTAATCTACAAGGTTTTCGGGTTGGTTTTTTAGGCCCAATCGGCATAGGTCTAGAAGGAGGGGGCGTTGATGGTATTAATGACAAAGTTGATGAACTCACCAATATTCTTGAAGATGACTTTCTTTCAAGTTTAGAGGCGTTTGCAACGGATGCAGCGGCAGAAGCGGACCCTGATGCTTACGTTGTCGCTAATGTTGACGCGACTGTGGACAGCCTTGAAGGCTTGTTGGGGGATGCTAGTGATACGGTTGCAGGCATTGCAGAGCCGATATACGCAAAATTCGCAACGACACTACAGGCCCCTTTCGCGCCAATTATCTATAAAACGAGGCGCCGTAGTGTTTTTACACTGGATGCTAGTGCCTCTATTGTAGGGCGTGCCGCTATACTAACAGACGATATTAAGATCACTGGGTTAGAGGATTTAAGAACATCCACTGGCTTGGCAGATTTTAATACGAAGCTGGGTGGTATTGATGATATTGAAACAGATACGGCATCTTATATAAAAAGAGCGTCAGATTACCGATTTAGTCTTGGCTACAGTGAAATGCTGTCAAGAACACCCACGGAGGCCATTCTTGTTGGAGGGCGTATAAATTTTCATAAATTGGCGCTGGGGCAAAAGGTAACCGTTTTAGAAGGTGGAGATGACCCTAGTGTTTCTTATAGTGATTTTATCATTAGCCGAGATAATACCTCCCATGGTTTCTCACTTGATCTAGGCGCAATGTTAGTTGGACGTAATTATCAATTAGGAATGATGGTTGCGAATGTTAATCAGCCTACATTTGATTATGACCAAATAGGAAATTGTACTGGGTTAACAGGAGACGACTTAGTGAATTGTAATGCGGCTGTTCGCTTTGCAAGTAAGGGAAAGCTTTCCTTAAAGGAAGAATATAAAATGGAAGCTCAGGTGACGGTAGATGCCGCTATAAAAAGTAAGGATCAAAATTGGTCATTAGCGGCTTCTTATGATTTGAACTCAATTTCAGATCCATTAGGTGATGATTACCAATGGTCTGTTATTTCGTTATCCATGTTTAGTGATTACATTCTAATTCCGGGAATGAGAGTGGGCTTAAGAAAAAACTTAGTAGGAACAAAATTAGAATACCTGACTGCTGGCGTGACTATTTATAGGCGTTTTGAGATAGACGCTGCTTATGCGGCAGAAAATGATGAGGGTAATAGTGGCTTGTTTTTATCATTCGGCTACAGTTTTGTTTTCTAGTGAGCCCCAAGCTAAGATGTAAAGCGGGTTAAACTTGGATCACTTGTGTTGGTGTAATGATGGCTTGTAAGGGAACATCCCAACCCTCTATCGGTAAACTCTTCACTTGCTGGCAATCGTGCGCTAGCCCGATAAGCGATGGCGCTTCGTCGGTTCTTTTATTCGCAAACGTTCTGTCATAAAAACCGCCCCCCATTCCAAGACGTCCACCGTTTGAATCGAATCCGACCAATGGCAAAAACACAATGTCTAATTCTTCACCAGACAAATAGCTTTCTGTAATGGGTTCATTAATGCCGTATATGTTTTCTTGCCACACTGTGTCGGCTGAATACCGTGCAAACGTGAGTTGCTTGCCTTGTAGGACCGGTAGATAAGTCTGAATGTTTTGTTGCCAAAAATATTCACATAATAGGTGAGGCGAGATTTCACCGTCATTGGATAAATATAGGGCGATGCGTTTGATGTTGTTTGTGTGTAAGTGGTGGCATTGTTGCTTGAGACAAGAGAGCAGTTCTTGGGCCGCACACTGTTGTTGGTCTGGCGATAAGCTTCTTCGTGCTTGTCGCAATTGACGTCGCAGTGTTTGCCTCGGATCGAGGTGAGAGGTCATAAAAGGGTTTCCCAAGTTGCCGTGTCGGCTATTGGCCTTGAACCCAGTGGTTCAAGGTGGAAAGAACTGTGATTTTTTAGGCTTTCCGACGCACGGACATGCACACCAAACCAACAGGCTCTCTCCGGGGTATTACTCATAGGCTCAAGGGCGTTAAGCCGCTTCGAACAACCCAGGAAACGAATTGCAGTATAGAGCAATTTACTCGGTAAATCACTCAGTAAGCCGACTCGTTTTCTGTCCTGTATGAAGAAAATTCGTGTTCTGAGCTTGCAATGAAAAAAGTCGATCAAAGAATAAACCACGGATGATTATTCATTAACCAACTTTGTTTGATGCGTTAACGCCGCATCAAGCTGTGACGTCAGCTCTCGCAACTGTTGCTCATTAGAACGGGCGTATTTTTGGTTCGAGAGCATATCGTGAGTAATATTCAATGCCGCCATGACGGCAATTTTTTCCAGTCCAACTATTTTCCCGCCGGCTTTGATTTCACGCATCTGATTGTTCAAATAGTCAGCGGCTTCTTTCAAATCAGCTTCGTGCCCTTTAGGGCAATTTATCTTATAAGTTTGTCCCAGTATGGCGACTGAAACGGTTGGCTTATCCATATTGACTCCATTTGATAGCAAGGCCCACAAAAAATGGTCTGTTTTTCCATCATTGGGTAGCGAATGGCATTTTATGCTGCGAGTAAATTCGTTACAATTCCGAATCCACTTTATCCACACTGTTTATAGCAAATTGACGCCAATATGGAAATAAACCCGATACTTTCAAAGATAAAAGACCTTTCTGCCCGTGCTTTAACTTTACGGGGGTATCTTTGACTACGAGTCAAAGAAAGAACGCCTCGAAGAAGTGAACCGTGAACTGGAAGATCCTGATGTCTGGAACGACCCAGACTATGCTCAAAAATTAGGCAAAGAACGTGCTTCATTAGAAGCGGTTGTCGAAACCTTAGATAATATGGAATCGGGTGTAAGCGATTCCAAAGAGCTGTTGGACATCGCCGTCGAAGACAACGACGAAGATTCCATTGAAGCGGTTCAGCTTGAGCTTGATGAGCTTGATGCTCAGTTGGCCAAGCTGGAGTTTCGCCGGATGTTTTCCAAAGAGATGGACTCAAGCAGTGCTTTCTTGGACATTCAGTCTGGTTCTGGTGGTACAGAGGCACAAGATTGGGCCAATATCCTATTGCGTATGTATTTACGCTGGGGTGAAGACAAAGGCTTTAATGTTGAACTGATGGAAGTTTCCGCAGGCGATGTCGCAGGTATTAAATCCGCTACCATTCGCTTTGAAGGGGAATACGCCTTTGGTTGGTTGCGTACAGAAACAGGCGTGCATCGTTTAGTGCGCAAATCGCCTTTTGACTCAGGTAACCGCCGACATACCTCATTTGCGTCTGTGTTCGTTTCACCGGAAGTGGATGACAATGTTGAGATTGAAATCAATCCAGCGGACATTCGCACCGATACGTATCGTTCATCGGGTGCCGGTGGTCAGCACGTAAACACCACCGACTCTGCAGTGCGTATTACGCACATACCAACGAACATCGTAGTGCAATGTCAAAACCAGCGTTCTCAACACGCTAACCGTGACTTTGCGATGAAACAACTTCGTGCCAAGTTATATGAATTTGAAATGATGAAACGCAACGAAGCGGCTCAAGCATTAGAAGACAGTAAGTCCGATATCGGTTGGGGTAGCCAGATTCGCTCCTATGTATTGGATGCATCGCGTATCAAAGATTTGCGTACTGGTGTCGAAAGTTCCAACACGGGTGCCGTGCTGGATGGTAATTTGGATCAGTTTATTGTTGCAAGTTTAAAACAAGGCCTATAAAGCGCCGCCCTAATTTAGACATTTAAAAAAGAGTAGATAGCAAAATCATGGCTAACGAAAATATCACAGAATCAACACAATCCGACGATAACCGTTTAGTGGCGGAACGTCGTGCTAAATTGGCGGCCATTCGTGAAGAGCGTAATGCGTACCCGAATGACTTTCGTCCAAATGCCTATGCAGCAGATCTACAAGCTGAATTTGGTGACATCGAAAAGCCAGCATTAGAAGAAAAAGATCATAAAGTCAGCATCGCGGGTCGTATCGTACGTAACCGTGGCGCGTTCATGTTGCTACAAGACATGACGGGGCAAATTCAGGCGTATGTAAATCGCAAAGCCTTGTCTCCTGAATTGCTTGCCGATCAAAAAACATGGGATTTGGGCGACATCATCGGCATTTCTGGTCCTGTTCATAAATCAGGCAAAGGCGATTTGTATGTCGACATGCAAGAAGCGCAACTGTTGACGAAGGCATTGCGTCCATTGCCAGACAAGCACCACGGTTTGTCTGACATGGAAATGCGTTACCGTCAGCGTTATGTTGATTTGATCGTAAATGAAGAGTCTCGCACTACGTTTCAAATGCGTTCAAAAATTATCTCTACGATTCGTCGCTTCTTAGAAGATCGTCGTTTCATGGAAGTAGAAACGCCAATGCTGCAAACGATTCCTGGTGGCGCAACAGCGCGTCCGTTCGTTACGCATCACAATGCGATGGACATGAGCATGTACTTGCGTATTGCGCCAGAGCTTTACTTGAAGCGTTTGGTTGTTGGTGGTTTTGAACGTGTGTTCGAGATTAACCGTAACTTCCGTAACGAAGGCACATCGACTCGTCATAACCCAGAATTCACCATGATCGAATTCTACCAAGCGTACGCAGATTACAACGATCTGATGGACCTTACTGAAGCTATGTTGCGCGATGTTGCCGAGAAAGTCTTGAACACAACGACAGTGACGTACCAAGGGTCTGAATACGACTTCGGTGCACCGTTTGTTCGCATGACCATGCTCGAGTCGATCTTGCATTACAATGCAGACTTAACCGAAGACGACCTAAGCACATTAGAGAAAGCGACGGCCGTGGCAAAAAATCTAAAAATCGACGTGAAGCCGATTTGGGGGTTGGGTAAACTTTGGACGGAAATCTTTGAAGAAACGGCTGAGCACAAATTAGATCAACCGACTTTCATCACAGAATACCCAGCGGAAGTATCGCCATTGGCACGTCGTAACGATCACAATGACTTCATTACAGATCGTTTTGAATTCTTCGTGGGTGGCCGTGAAATCGCCAATGGCTTCTCGGAGCTTAACGACCCAGAAGATCAAGCGGAACGTTTCCAACGCCAAGTGGCTGAAAAAGACGCGGGAGATGATGAAGCCATGCATTACGATGCAGACTACATTAATGCACTGGAATACGGCTTACCGCCAACAGCGGGTGAAGGTATCGGTATTGACCGTTTGGTGATGCTATTCACTGATGCGCCGTCTATCCGTGACGTATTGTTGTTCCCGCATATGAAGCCTCAGGACTGATCCTAGGTCGGACAGTCACTGACGAATTCTAATGTATTTATAAGGCCTCAATTGAGGCCTTATTTTGTTTCCATACTCTATTTTTGATGACGTACAACGGAGCATTCCATGAGTCGTTTTTGGACAGATAAAATCGCTTCTCTTGACCCTTATGTGCCTGGCGAGCAACCTCAAGACAAGAAATACATCAAGCTCAATACCAACGAAAGCCCATATTCGCCGTCGCCAAAAGCGCTGTCTGCTATGGCGAATGAAGTCAGTGAACGTTTGCGATTATATCCAGATCCAAATTGTGCCACGTTGAAAAACGCCTTGGCAAAAAGTTACCAGCTCGATGCAAACCAAGTATTTGTTGGCAACGGTTCAGATGAAGTCTTAGCATTGGCCTTTATGGGTTACTTTGCGGGCGGTAAGCCATTGGCGTTTGCTGACATTACTTACAGCTTTTATAAAGTGTACGCAGGCTTATACAGCATCGAACCAAAACTGATTCCATTGAACGATGATTTTGACATCATCCCTGCAGATTACGAAAACCTAGACGTATCCGGTGTGGTCGTCACTAATCCGAATGCGCCAACCGGTAAGGCGCTGCCGTTGACAGACATTGAAGCGATCCTGAAAGCGAACCCAGATGTGGTTGTGCTGGTGGATGAAGCCTACGTGGACTTCGGTGCGCAAAGTGCGTCTTCCTTGGTGAATCAATACCCTAACTTATTGGTGGTACAAACCTTGTCTAAATCGCGAGCTTTAGCGGGGATTCGTGTTGGCTACGCATTGGGTCACCCAGAGTTGATCGAAGGTTTAGAGCGTTTAAAAAACTCTTTCAACTCTTACCCCATTGACCGGATTGCACTTGCTGGCGCAACGGCTGCCGTTGAAGATGAAGCCTACTTGCAAGCAATTTGTGCGAAGACCATTGCTACCCGTGAGCAATCGGTCAAAGAGCTCGAAGCGCTTGGTTTTAACGTCGTTCCGTCTGCGACGAACTTTGTATTTGCCACTCACCCAGAAAAAGACGCTGAAACCATTTACCTTGCGCTGAAAGCGTTAGGTATATTGGTTCGCTACTTTGGTAAAAAGCCTAGAATCGGCAATCATCTTCGTATCACTATCGGCACAGATGAAGAAATGGCCGCGTTAATGGCAGCATTGAAAACTCTCTAGCTAACTTGTGCACCTTCCCTTTTTAAAAGAGGGAAGGTTAAGTTTGTGCCAAATACGTGTCGCTAAAAGAGGACTGGACTTCCCAGACGGTCCAATTTAAATCGCTTCAAACAACCAATAGTATCCGTATCCTGCGAGTAAAGCTGGCACAGTGGAGTAGACGGTTGCGAGTAACGCTGCTTTCGGCGCGAGTGCAATGGCGGGAAATAATGCGTCACCATCGTTGCTGATGGCATTGGCAATTTGTGCTGATAAAGGAATGGCGCCTTGTAGGTATAATCCTGTCACCATAATTTGGGGCCCACAACCGGGCAATAAACCAATCATTGCAGCAAAGAAAACGGTTGTGCTTCCCCACGATTTTAGAGAATCGAGAATGCCTTCACCAACAAACAATAGAATAAGTTCAAATAAGATGAATGCAACCACGACCCAGCTTGTGACAAATTGCGTGTCTTGAGCGACTTTTCGAATCCAATGTTTGGGAAGCGCGTTATCATTCTCTTTGGTTAATTCAGAATATCGATCGTTTTTAGCGGACAATGCCCACAGCAGCAAGCATATAAAACCAGCAACGGCGCCAAGGTATTCTATCGATTTATCCGGCAATCCCAGTAAATCATTGACGTTGTATTGCATGGAAAGGAGTAGGGCGACGATACTGGCAGGGATAATAAGTAAGCACCAAAATACAATACTTATACGGCTGACCCAGATGCCAAAAAGGCTGGGGTGTGGCAATCGTGTTGTGCCTTTTTGACTGGTTGAGTGTGCAAATTCTTGCTTTGGTGCGGGCAAAAACCAATCCGTCATAAGACCTGACACAATGCCGACCACGATGCTAATAGACAGTACGATGGCCGCGTCTTCTGGTCGTTGGCTGATCAATAAAAAAGCTGCGTCTCCCATTGTGCTTGTGAGGACGGCAACCACCGCACCGAAGCCGATTTTTCCTTGAGTGTATTGGGTAATCACAACAATCGCGCCACCACATCCGGGTAAAATTCCCATCAAACCAGCAAAGACGACTTCTCGATAGGGTTTTTGTTTCATCCAATTGTTCAGCGGTGTGGCATTGAGATTGTGGCTGATACCGTAATAGAGCGCGAGTGTCAGCGCGACAAAAGCAGAAACTTGTAAAAACGCATCCGCCAGCACCGAATAGATGGTTTCTCGTAAGTTGGGAATCATCCAAAGCACGAGAAGTGCGATTGGAATGATCATACGTTTATTGCTAAGCCCTTGTTGCAGGGTGTGATGCTGCTTGAGTGGTATTTTTGCTTCAGTCGACATAGGAAAGTGCGTGTGATTTATTTGGAAATGATTATCGTTTATATTTATAGTGTTGTGCAAGATCGGACAGACAAATAGGCAAAAGGATTTATTTAGCTGAACTGAAAAGACTCTATTTACGTACTAGTTCACGGTAACCATAAAGCGTGAGGAATCGGTATGCGATTTGATATTGACGAGCAATCTAGAATACTGGAAATGGCTTGGGAGGATAGAACGCCATTTGAAGCCATCGAACATCAGTTTGGCTTAAATGAATCTGCGGTCATTAGGTTTGTGCGGCAAAGTTTAACGTCCAACAGTTTTAAATTATGGCGTGAAAGAGCGAGTGGTCGAAAAACGAAACATGCCATGCTTAGATCCTCTAATGTCAGTAGAGGTTATTGTCCAACGCAATATAAGCTGCGTTGAATTTTCTCTCTTTTTATCAATCTCGTGTTCTAATGCGGGCAAGAAGAGTCAAAAATCAGGATGATAAGTGCGATTCAGTGACGGTAAGTCTTTTATGATTAGGAAATGAAGAGAAGGTATGATGGCGGGTGAATGTTATTAACCCGACACGTTTGCAACGTGTTGGCGGTGTCAGTTGTCAATATGAATGGGAATCCTCTTTTGTCAGAGTTAAAAACAATGAGTCTTTTTATGATGACAGCACTGGCAGAAATTGTCGGTTGTTATCTGCCTTACCTTTGGTTGCGTGAAGGCAAAACCATTTGGCTGTTGGTGCCAGCGGCATTAAGTTTGGCGGTGTTTGCTTGGTTGCTGACCTTGCATCCAACCGCCTCAGGAAGAGTCTATGCGGCTTATGGTGGCGTTTATATCTTTATGGCTGTTTTATGGTTGTGGCTGGTAGACGGCATTCGTCCAACGACGTGGGATATGGTTGGCTCAGGTGTGGCGTTGTTGGGTATGGCTATTATTATGTTTGCGCCGAGGGACTTGTAAATACAAAGTCGTTCCCAAGGGTATTGAGCACGACTTTTATCTGCTTAGTAGGCGCCTTCGCTGTAAACAAGTTCATAGCTGTGGCTGTAGATTTCTAAAATATTGCCAAATGGGTCTTCCATGTAAATCATGCGGTAAGGCTTGCTGCCTGGGTAATAGTAGCGAGGTTCTTTCATGCGTTTTTTCCCCCCTGCGGCGACAATCTTTTCTGCAAGCTCTTCTACATTTGGATCTTGTACACAAAAATGAAATATCCCCGTTTTCCAATATTCGAAATTATTCTCAGGGTTCTCTTGTCCTTTAAATTCGAATATTTCGACCCCTATTCGATCGCCTGTCGAGAGATGTGCAATGCGAAACTTCTCCCACCCTTCACCAAAAACATCGGTACACATTTCACCAATAGGGCTTTTGTCTTCTGTGATGTTGGTGGGCTTCATAATTAAATACCATCCCATGACTTGTGTGTAAAAGTCGACGGCTTTGTCTAGGTCGGGTACTGAAATGCCGATGTGTGAAAAATTGCGTGGATAAACATTGCTCATAACTTTTTCCTTTGTTTAGGTTTTGGACAGGTTACAAACCCAAAAACATTAAGTAAAATTATCATTTGAAATGTTTATGAGTATGTTTTGTAATGATTAATCCCCATTGGCTGCGCAGCTTTTGCGCCTTAGTAGAAATAGCCCATTTCACTCGAACGGCTGAGCAGCTAAATATGACGCAATCGGGTGTGAGTCAGCACATTCGAAAGCTCGAAGAACAGCTTGGAAAGCCGTTGTTAATCCGTCATGGAAAGCAGTTCACGTTAACGGATGCTGGCGAGCGTTTGTACCAAGAGGGGCGACATGTTCTCAATAGTCTAGAGCAGCTTGAAAAACAGGTCGGTGAGGATTCAGCATTTGAAGGTGTGGTGCGAGTGGTATCGCCTGGTAGTGTTGGCCTTAAGTTGTATCAACAATTGCTGCTTCTGCAAAATAAACACCCTAAGTTGATCATCGATTATCGCTTCGCACCAAATCGAGAAGTCGAACGGCTTATTTTAGAACACAAAGCCGATATTGGTTTTATGACCAGTTCGTCTGTGATGAGTGACGTTCATATACAAGCGATAGGGGAAGAAGAGTTGCTCTTGGTGACGCCTCACACGGTTCCATCACCGAGTTGGCCGCAATTGCAGGCGTTGGGTTTTATTGATCACCCAGACGGCGCTTACCATGCAGGGTTGCTGTTGGGGGCGAATTACCCAGAATTTGAAGCGGGTCAAACTTTTAAACAGTCGGGTTTTTCGAATCAAATTAGTTTGATTCTTGAGCCTGTTGCTATGGGACTTGGTTTTACCGTATTGCCTCGCCACGCGATTTCGGCGTTTAACAACCCAGATCGTATTTGTGTAAACCCTTTACCTACCTCAGTATCAGAGACGCTTTATCTCGGTGTTCATCGTCATAAGCGCTTGTCGAATCGAATGTACACTGTGATGGAAGAAGCGAAGCGTTGTTTGCAATAAAAAGCCACGCGGACAGTGTTAATCGGCGTGGCTTTTAATACGTGACGTTTAAAAGACGGTTGGTATTAAATTCGGTTAAGCTTTTCTTGAATGCTTTGCAAAATGCCTTCGGCATCCAGTCCGACGCGTTTCAACATAGAAGCATGACTGGCGTGTTCTTCGTATTGATCTGGTAAACCAAGATGCAGGGTGGGAATGGCAATGTTGTTTGCCAATAAAAATTCACTGACGGCAGAACCTGCACCGCCCATAATCGCGTTTTCTTCCACCGTTACGATAAGCTTAGCATCGCGTTGCGCCAATAAAACGGCTTCGTCAATAGGCTTCACAAAACGCATGTCTAATAGCGTGGCATCTAGGCTTTCTGCCGCGTTTAGTGCGTCGTAAGTTGGACGACCAAAACCACAGATAATAATGCCAGACTGACCGGTTCGTAAGGTACGAGACTTGCCAATGGTGAGCGTCGACAGCGTTGGCTCAATCGTCACGCCTTGACCTGTTCCGCGAGGATAGCGAACCGCGGCAGGGCCTTTATATTCATAGCCTGTTTGCAGCATTTTACGGCATTCGTCTTCATCAGACGGCGCCATTACAACCATGTTTGGAATACAGCGAAGATAAGTTAAATCGTAAACGCCAGCATGGGTTGGACCGTCTTCACCGACTAACCCCGCTCGATCAATGGCAAACAACACATCGAGGTTTTGCAGCGCCACATCGTGAATGAGCTGATCATAAGCGCGCTGTAAAAACGTTGAGTAGATGGCGACAACGGGTTTTACACCGTCACATGCCATGCCTGCAGCTAACGTCACGGCGTGTTGCTCTGCAATAGCGACGTCAAAGTATCGATCAGGAAAACGTTCTGCAAATTCGATGAGGTCGGAGCCTTCTTTCATTGCCGGTGTGATGGCAACAAGCCTGTTGTCTTGTTCGGCGGCATCGCATACCCAAGTACCAAAAATATTGCAGTACTTTGGTAGTTTGCTTTTTTCGGTATTGGGTTTTGGGTCTGGCTCGATCTTGTTAATGGCATGATAGCCAATCGGATCGCCTTCAGCCGGCTCGAAGCCTTTGCCTTTCTTAGTGATGACGTGCAAAAACTGAGGGCCAGAGCGGTCTTTTAAGTTGGCAATGGTCGTCAATAAGTGATCCATATCATGACCGTCAATAGGGCCGATATAGTTAAAGCCAAGCTCTTCAAACATCATGCCGGGTGACACCATGCCTTTCATGTGCTCTTCCGCTTTGCGAGCCAGTTCTAATGCAGACGGTAAGCCAGAGAAAACTTTGCGGCCACCTTCACGAATATGGTCGTAGGTTTTACTGGCCCAAATACGTGCAAAATAACTCGATAATGCGCCAACGGGTTTGGAAATCGACATTTCGTTGTCATTTAGGATGACGAGCATATTGGCTTTTACATCGCCTGCGTGATTCAGCGCTTCGAACGCCATACCCGCAGACATCGCACCGTCGCCAATAATTGCAACGGCTTTGCGGCCTGTCTTTAGCTGCCGAGCCGCGAGAGACATACCGAGTGCGGCGCCAATTGAGGTGCTGGAATGGCCAACACCAAACGTGTCAAATTCGCTTTCATCTCGTTTTGGAAAACCGGAAATGCCGTTTTCTTGGCGAATGTTAAGCAAGGCGTCACGACGGCCTGTTAGGATTTTGTGTGGGTAAGCTTGGTGGCCGACATCCCAGACGATACGATCTTCTGGTGTGTTGTATAGGTAATGAAGTGCAACGGTCAGTTCGACAACGCCAAGGCCTGCACCAAAATGACCGCCAGTTTGTCCGACACTGTAAAGCATGAACTCTCGTAATTCGCGGACAAGCGCCGGCAACTGCTCTTTTTTAAAAGCACGCAAGTCAGCTGGTGAGTCAACTTGATCAAGAAGCGGTGTGTCAGGTCTCGCTGTGGGTATTTCTTCGAACATGGGCACAGGTTTGGTCACATTAGTTAATCTAAAAAAGCGGGTAAGTATATCAGTGGTTACGACCAATAATATAGTTCGCAAGCTCAACTAACGGCTGAGCGGCGTCGCCAAAGGGGGAAATCGACTCAATTGCTTGGTCGTGTAGATTCAAAGCAAGTGCCTGAGCGCCTTCTAAACCAAGCAGTTTAGGGTACGTTGGTTTATTTGCTTCTTCATCGGAAAACTGTGTTTTGCCCAGCGTTGTCGTATCGCTGGTAATATCAATAATGTCGTCTTGGACTTGGAAGGCCAACCCAATGGCATTGGCGTAAGCGTCTAAGGCCGCAAAGTCTTTTTCATTTTTTGCTCCCGTGCTTATGGCGCCCATGCGAATACTTGCTCGAATCAGTGCGCCTGTTTTGTGTTGGTGCATTTGCTCTAACGCATTGATATCAATGTTTTTTCCGACATTTGATAGGTCAATCATTTGACCTGTTACCATGCCGTGGCGACCAGATGCGTGAACAAGTTCTTGGATCAATAGTAGCTGAAGGTCCGCTTTATTGTGTGTCTTTTGACTCAATAACTCGAAGGCGAAGGTTTGCAATGCATCGCCAGCAAGAATCGCTGTCGCTTCATCAAATTGAATATGGCAGGTGGGTTTGCCTCGACGCAATTCGTCATCGTCCATGGCAGGTAGATCATCATGAATCAAAGAATAAGCGTGGATTGATTCGATCGCAGCGGCGCTGGCGTCTGTTAAAAGATTCGCTTCGCCAAACAATGACGCTGCCGCATATGTCAGCATCGGGCGTACACGTTTTCCGCCATTAAAAAGGCTATAAGTCATGGCGCTCTGCAAGTGTGAAGCGGGCGCATATTGGCCTAAATGCTGCGTTAAGTAGTTGTCTACTCGACGGCGAGCATAAAGAGAGAAGTCGTCTAAAGTCACGAATTGGTTTCCGGATCAAAAGGTTCTAAATGCTCACCATCTTGTTTTTCCAGTAGAATTTGAACTTTCTGTTCGGCTTGGGTGAGAACGGACTGGCAATCTTGGCTCAGCTTAACACCTTTCTCGAATGCTTTTAGCGCTTCTTCAAGGGAAAGTTGATTTGACTCAAGTTGCGCGACCAGTGTGTCTAGTTCTCCGAGGTTTTCTTCAAAATGACGGACGCTTGTTTTACGGGACATGATGACTACTCTGATTGAAACCCACGTTTTGTAACAGAAAATGGCTTACTGTTCGAGGGCGTGTTAATGAAAATTACAAAAAACACGTAAGAATATGTCATTCTTGGTCTTTCTTTCGTATAGAATCATAACGATATATTGTTTGCATTAAAGTTTTTTTGTTAGGAGACGTGTGTGGATATCGCAACGTTAATAGGTCTTGTTGGGTCATTTGCAGTTATTATTGCTGCGATCTTTGTTGGTGGTTCGGCAGGGATGTTTATAGACACCGCGTCCACACTGATTGTGTTAGTCGGGTCTACTTTTGTTATTTTAATGACGTATCCGCTCAGTCAGTTTCTTGGTGCAGGTAAAATAGCCGCGAAAGCCTTCATGTTTAAAAGTGTGCCTTTGGACACTTTGATTGATGAAATTTATGGCTTAGCCGATGAGGCTCGTAAGGGTGGATTGCTGTCTTTGGAAGGCAAAGAAGTAAGTCACCCTTTTTTGTCGAAAGGGATTCAGATGTTAGTGGACGGTCATGACGGAACGGTCGTGAAAAATTTACTCTCGAAAGACATGAATCAATCCTACTACCGTCACACTAACGGCGCGAAAGTGTTTAAAGCATTGGGTGACGTTGGTCCTGCCATGGGGATGATCGGAACTCTGGTCGGCTTGGTGCAGATGTTGGCAAACATGTCTGACCCCAAAGCCATTGGTCCTGCGATGGCGGTGGCACTCTTAACCACATTGTATGGCGCTATGTTGGCAAACATGGTTTGTTTGCCGATCTCAGCAAAATTGGGTATTCGAGCAGACGAAGAGTTGATTTGTCAAAAATTGATTCTAGATGCCTTGCTTGCCATTCAATCAGGACAAAATCCTCGTATTTTGGACGGCGCTTTGAAAACGTACATTGCGGAAGGTAAGCGCATTGAACGTGATTAATATTTTAGTTGTAGACGGATTCGATAATGAGTGATGAAGAAGAGCAAGATTGTCCGGAATGTGTAGAAGGATTACCCGCTTACATGGGAACCTTTGCCGACCTCATGTCCTTGTTGATGTGCTTCTTTGTACTTTTGTTGTCCTTCGCAGAAATGGACGTCATTAAGTTCAAGCAGTTGGCAGGCTCGTTGAAGTTAGCGTTTGGTGTGCAGCGTGAAGTTGAAGCGGATTCTATTCCGATGGGAACCTCGGTCATTGCACAGGAATTTAGCCCTGGTCGACCAGAACCTACACCGATTAATGAAGTTAAACAAAAAGCGGACACGACACCTGAAAACACTCTAGAGGTGATCTGTAAACCAGGTGATGCCGAATTAAAAGAGCAAAATAATTCAGGGGCGCCAGCGCCTGTCACCTTTGTTGATAAGTCGAAAGCGGATCTTGATAAAGAGAAAAAGATTCAAGAAACAGAAGGCGATGCGCAAATGATTGCGTCTGTTATGCGTGAAGAAGTGTCAAAAGGCACGGTTGAAATTGAAACACAAGAAGAGACCATTACGATCCGAATAAAGGATCAAGGCTCATTTCAATCGGGTTCTGCAGAGTTGAATTACGATTTTATTCCTGTTGTCGATTTAATTCGTGACGTGCTAGTGGGGATTCAAGGCACCATATCCGTGGAAGGTCATACGGATAATGTTCCAATCGACAGTCGTCAATTTCGTTCAAATTGGCAGTTGTCTTCGGCGCGGGCTATTTCGGTAGCAGAAGAATTATTCTCCACAGGACAGCTTGATCAAAGTCGATTTGCGGTGACCGGTTTTGCTGACACTAGGCCTTTGGTGCCAAACGATACGTCGTCACATCGTGCAACGAACCGACGAGTAGAGATTGTGATAAAACAAAATGACAACTCTCGTCCTAAAATGCGGGACACCGTGGACGAAATACCGTCCGATGGCGTGATTGAGTTTGGCCAAGATATGGTGGATGAATTGAGACCGAACGAAATTTTTTAACCTCAAATATTGATTTGATAAAGGAGCCTAGGCTCCTTTTTTTGTGTCTTCAGATAAGTTTTGTTGTTTTTTAATGCTGAGATTTAGGTGGATGTTTGCTATGGTTTGCGCAGATGAAATTGAGGAAATAAAAAATGCGAGTAGCCGTCATTGGCGCCTCTGGGCGCATGGGAAAAAACTTAATCACAGCAATCAATGACGCCGACGGCGTTTCTTTGGGTGCCGCGGTTCTAAAACCTGGTAGCAGCCTAATTGGTGCGGATGCGGGGGAAATTGCGGGTATCGGTAAGTTAGGCGTTGCTGCGGTTGCTTCACTGCTTGATTGTGTTAATGATTTTGATGTGTTGATTGATTTTACGACGCCAACACTTACATTAGAAAATGCGGCATTTTGTGCTCAACATCAAAAAGCCATTGTGGTTGGTACAACGGGGTTGAACGACGATGAGAAAGCCGCGCTAAATCAAGCTGCGTTGCAGTCGGCCGTTGTTTTTGCGCCTAACATGAGTGTTGGTGTGAATTTAACCCTTAAGTTATTAGCGACAGCAGCAAAGATTCTAGGTGATGAATACGATGTTGAAATTATCGAAGCGCATCATCGCCATAAAGTCGATTCCCCTTCTGGCACCGCGTTACGCATGGGTGAAGTAGTGGCGGAAGCGCTTGGTCGTGATTTAAAAGAATGTGCTGTGTATGGTCGAGAAGGTCAAACGGGGGCTCGTACACAGAAGGAGATTGGTTTTGAAACCATCCGTGCTGGCGATGTGGTTGGCGAGCACAGTGTGTGGTTCGCTACGGAAGGTGAGCGTATCGAGATCGCTCATAAGGCGAGCAGTCGTATGACATTCGCTAAAGGCGCGGTACGTGCTGCGAGCTGGCTGTCAGGCAAGTCTGCGGGTATATATGACATGCAAGATGTGCTGAACCTTAAATAGGCGTAAACGTCTTCGTAGTAACACATTGATTGATAAGAAATGGCCGCTATTCACTAGCGGCCATTTTTGTTTGTAGTACGAGGTAAACTTACGTTTATGGTGAAAGTACGTCTTATGGTGAAAGTACATCCGCTAATTTGCTGGCTTCCAATCGGCCTTTTAGTTCCCCTTTTTTATTTACAACAGGCAAATCAAATCGCGTATTCAAGGAAAGCGGAATCACCTTTTGTAGCAAGTTTGTACGGCGAACTGGCTCGACATGAATTAGCGCATCAGACAAGAGGTCGTCGTCTTGTAACTGGTCTAGTTTTTGTTTTGTCAGAACGCCTTGGTAGACCTCGTTATTGAACACAAATGCGTGATCTTTATCTTGAGGGAAACTGGCTCTAACGTCTTTTGCCGTCGTTCCTTTCAGTTGTGTTGTGTCTGGCGTCATGATGGTTTGCACCGTTAGTGCTCTCGCACGGTTCACGTCTTTGGCAAAGGCCCTAACGTAATCATCTGCCGGTTTTAGAACGATATCGACAGGCGTGCCGACTTGCACCAACTTACCATCTTTCAGCACTGCAATGCGGTCGCCAAGTCGTAATGCTTCATCCAAATCGTGCGTAATGAAAATAATGGTCTTTTGCAGGTTTTCCTGTAATTCCATTAGTTGTTCTTGCATCTCACTTCGAATCAAAGGATCAAGGGCTGAAAAAGCCTCATCCATTAGTAGAATTTCAGCGTCAGTACACAGCGCTCGAGCAAGGCCAACACGTTGTTGCTGCCCACCAGAAAGCTGAGAAGGGTATTGATCTTCATAGCCTGCCAGCCCAACGGTTTCTAACCAAGATACGGCTTTGGGTTTCCATTCTGCGCGTTTTTCGCCTTTGATCAGTAGACCGTAGCCAACATTATCCAATACACAACGGTGCGGCATTAAACCAAAGTGTTGAAACACCATGGCCATTTTGTGGCGTCGGAAGGTGATTAAGTCTTTTGGCGACAGTTCCATGATGTTTTCGCCGTCGACTTTTATCTTGCCTGCAGTTGGGTCAATAAGACGGTTGAAATGGCGGATTAGGGTGGATTTACCCGAACCAGAAAGCCCCATGATGACGAAGATTTCACCGCGTTTCACGCTTAAATTAATATCTTGTAGGCCAATGGTATGACCCGTTTCAGCTAAAACTTCTTCTTTTGAAGCGCCCGCTTTGACCTTCGGTAATACGTCTTCCGCTTTGGGGCCAAAAATTTGATACAGGCCTTCGATTTCGATTAATGTTTCGCGATTATTATCCATTCTCGGTGCCCTCAAGATGTTTCTGTGCGCGTTTTGCGTAACTCTGAGAAACGCGGTCAAAGATGATGGCAAGCGCTACGATAGCGAGACCATTCAAGAGCCCAAGGGTAAAGTATTGGTTAGTGATGGATTTCAATACGGGTTGTCCTAAGCCTTTTACGCCAATCATTGACGCAACGACGACCATGGCGAGCGCCATCATAATTGTTTGGTTAATACCTGCCATAATGGTTGGCATTGCGAGTGGAATTTGAACCCCAAACAAGCGTTGTGTTGGTGTGGCGCCATAAGCGGTGGCGGCTTCTAGGGTTTCCTTATTTACAAGGCGAATCCCTAAATTTGTCAAACGAATAACGGGAGGAATCGCGTAAATGACAACGGCGATTACGCCAGGGATTCGACCGATACCCAATAGCATAACGACCGGAATTAGGTAAACGAAAGCTGGCATGGTCTGCATGATATCAAGCAGCGGTGTAATAATGGATCTGGCCCTGTCGGATCTGGCCATGAGAATACCGATAGGAATACCAATGCAAATAGAAAGAATGGTACACACAGTAATGATGCTTAAGGTTCGCATCGTGTCTTCCCACATTCCAAAGTAGCCAATAGCAAGGAAGGAGGCGAGTACACCTGCGCACAGTTTCCAAGATCGTGTAGCGGCATAAACAAGCCCGACGATGGCCGCTAAAACAAGCCACCACGGAGTTTGTAGTAGTAGGTTTTCAAACCATACTAGGAAATGTAAAAGAGGGTTGAAGAAGTTTTCAATAGATTCGCCGTAAGCGCGGGAAAAAGTTCGGTAGGCGCCGTCTAGCGTTTGTCTTATCGCGAGGAGATCGCGCCGACTCATATCTGGAAATTCTGTCAACCAAGAGCTGTCTATCATAAGTTAGTTCTCAAAGAGTAAAGCGGAGGGAAGAGCCGTGCTGGGGCATTTAGCACGGCTTTGCACTGTCTACATTTATTATAGGTTATCGAGTGCTTTCTCAAGTTTAGCTTTTACATCCTTGTTAACCCATTTAGACCAAATGTCTGCATGGTTAAGCATAAAATTTTCAGCGGCATATTGACCATCAGCTTGGTTGTCTTCCATCCATGCAAGCAAGGAGTTCATTTGAGCGTTAGTGAAAGAACGTTTTGCTGTGTAAGCATAGGCAGCAGGGGCTTTTTTCGCAAAACCAGTGGTTGTCACGCTGTACACAGGAGAAGGTGGGAACATAGTGGCTTTTGGTTCTAGGCAATCAATTTTAGTAATACAGCTCATGTATTCCTTCTGATCAACACCCGTACCGAAATCGACTTTTACCATGTCGTATTTACCTAAAATGGCGGTTGGTGCCCAGTAATAACCAAACCAAGCGTTACCACGCTCGTAGGCACGGCTCAAAGAACCAGATAGACCTGCTGCGGAACCTGGATCAATCAGTTCAAAACCTGCATCTTCAAGTTTTAATGCTTTGAACAAGTTGCCGCCAGAAATCTGACAACCCCAACCTGCTGGACAGCCATAAAAAGCAGAAACTGAATCGTCTTCTGGGTTAGGGAATTGTTTAGCGTGTTTTTTAATGCCTGCGATTGTTGCCAATGACGGGTCTTTGTCTACCATGTATTTTGGTACCCAAAAGCCTTCTTCACCACCGTCAGACAATGATCGACCAGCGATGCTCAAGCGTTTTTCTGCCACACCACGATCGATCAACGCTTGAACTGCGTTTGTCCACATCTCTGGCGCAATATCTGGCTGACCTTTTTCTATCATGGAAGTGCTGGTTGGCATGGTATCGCCAGGAATAAGTTCGGCGTCACAGCCAAAGCCGTTATTCAAAATGAACATGTCCACGTTTGCCATTAGAGAAGCAGAGTTCCAGTTCATATCAGCGATTTGAATCTTGCCACAGCTGTCGTTTGCCGCGAAAGAAGAGGTGGCTGCGAGTGTCATAAGACCTGCAACAATACTTTTTTTATACATTATTATGTTCCTGTTATGATTTTGAATGTTAGTGAACAAACTATTTTTAGTTTACACATCTAACCAATTATATCAATTTCTTGTTATTTGACTTTGACTTAAAAGTGTTATTTTTTCTTTAAAAACAGATAGTTATAAATATTAAGAAAATATTAACAGGCATGGAAAAAAGGAGTTATTGGCGGGTTTTGAGCGAAAAATGTTTAATGAAGTAAGTAAAAACTCGACTAGAAGGCGCCGAGTTTTTGAAAAAAGGAAGAAAAGTGGAGGCTAAACACTAGGAGAATTGATGTCCAGCATAGGCGCAGCATCAATATTTTCAGCGTCCATCATCATGGCGATACGCTGTAAAGAGGAAAGTACTTGAGTTTGTTCCCAGCCTTCTAATGATTCGAATTCATCAATGAATTTTTCATGCAATAGCGGAGGCGCGGTGCTTAAAATAGCTCTGCCTTCCGGCATTAATCTGGCGTTAACAATACGCTTGTCTTTTTGTGCTCTGACGCGCTCAACTAACTTACGATCTTCTAATCGATTTAGGATGGTGGTAACGGTTGCCTGGCTCAATGACACACTGTCAGAAATACGACGAACGGTAACATCACCTAATTCTTCAATGGAACGAAGTACCATGATTTGCGGAATGGTTAACCCGCAGGCTTTTACAACGCGCTTAGATTGCAGGTCCGTTGCTCGGATAATTCGTCTTAAATGAACAAGAACATCATGTAGGTGTTGCGGATTAGACATAGTAATAAGAGACCCAGAAAATTTTACGGATTATATGACTTTGTAAGAGCCTGTAAAAGCGAAGTTTTACGTTATTACAGTTCAAAGTATAGGTTTACTTTCCTATTATTGGAAAGTAAACCTGAAAAATGGAATTCACTTGAATTGACCGTCATACATTCTGGGAATAAGGCCGTCGATTACAGCCCTTTTAACTCATCAAATGCCGCTATGGCAGCTTGTCTTGCGGGTTTGTAATCGATAATGGGTTCTGGGTAGTCACACTGAATTCTTTGCTCCGAGCTTGGGTTATGTATCGATTTTGCGTCTAAGTGCGCTAATTCAGGAACAAAGCGTTTGATGAATTCACCGTTTTTATCATAGGTTTCAGATTGTCTGGTTGGGTTAAAAACACGAAAGTAGGGCGCCGCGTCGCAGCCAGTGGATGCACTCCATTGCCAGCCGCCGTTGTTTGCCGCAAATTCGCCATCAATCAGTTGGCTCATAAAATACGCTTCGCCTTTTCGCCAGTCAGCAAAGAGCAGCTTGGTAAAAAAGCTCGCTGTAACCATTCTTAAGCGATTGTGCATCCAGCCTGTTTGTTTGAGTTGTCGCATAGCGGCATCAACAATGGGGAACCCGGTTCGACCTTCGCACCATGCAAGAAACTCATCTGGGTTATTACGCCAACGCAGTAGATTGGTATCAGCTTTAAACGGTTGATTCATGCAAAGGTGCGGGAAGTGCTCCATAAGTTGACGATAAAAATCACGCCAAGCCAATTCCTTTAACCAAACGCTGTCTCGCCAGTCTCTGTCCTCTTGGTTGCAGGTGTACATAATGGCTTCCAGGCATTGTCTCGGCCCCAGCGCACCAAGCGCAAGATAAGGCGATAGCGTGCTGGTGGCGGGTTGCATCGGGTAATCTCTGTGTTCTGAATAATGGCGTTCTTTGTGGTGACAAAACAGCCAAAGTCGTTGCTTGGCAATGTCTTGGTCAGCTGGCCATAAGTCGTCTCTAAAGGTTTTTGCCCAAGTATAGTCTAAGGCCGATTCCGGTAATGGTGTGCCTTGCGGCTCAGGGGCGGGCAAGGGTGCTATATCTTGCTGAGCGAGCAGTGTGAGCCAGCGTTTGAAAAAAGGTGTAAAGACTTTGAATGGTGTGCCTTGTTGGCTAAAAACAGCTTGCGGCACTATCCGGTCAGAAGGCTGAATGTGTGTGGTTATTTGGTGCTTTTGCAGCTTTTGGCAAACAGCTTGGTCACGTTGTTGTTCATGAATAGGTAGGTCATGATTAAACCAAAGGTGTTTTGTGTCATGCTCTAAGCAAAACTCGGTCATGGCATCAGGCAGTTGTTTGAAGGTGTCTACATGAATAATATGCGAAGGAATTCCGAGCGTTGCCAGCGACTTTACTAGGGTTTTGGTGAGGCCTGCTCGTAAGCCTATTTTGGCGTCCGATTCGTTGTGTTCGCTCCACTGCGTGGGCGTTACCGTCACGATAACCCCCACTTTTTCCTTTAACGCTCTCGCTTCTATAGACGCAAGGTGCAGCGCTGGATTATCCAAAATGCGAAGGTCATTTCTGAGCCAAACAAGGTGTTCTATTCTCATTCTGATGTTTACCTTAAACCGTGTTACGTATGCCCAGTGGTGATGGGTATGGTAGGAAGTAGCTTTGCCCATTGATGTAGTCACTCCCATAATGTTTTAGGTAGTGATGGAGTAAGGTAATGGGGGTCGCTAGATTGACTTCTCCGCGGCGGTATTGCTCGACCACATCCAGAATATCTTTTCTTATCGACACATCGACGGCGTGTTTCAAATACCCAACAAGATGCATCAATACATTGCAGTGGTTTTTGCGTTCCGCAGGTTTCGATAACGTCGTCATTAATAGTTCAAAATAGGCGTTTTTTAACTCTGTAACCGATCGTGGGTCGTTGCCGGACAGCAAACGGCCCAGTTGACGATAAACTGGTTGAGAATGCGCCATGACCATGTATTTGTAGCGGCTATGAAAGGCAATTAGCTCTTTCATTTTAGGCTCGTCGCTAACGCTGATTCGAAAGTCATGATGAGTAAAAACGCGCAACAAAAAGTTTTCTCTGAGTGCTGGGTCATTCAAGCGCCCATCTTCTTCGATCGGCAGCAATGGATAGCGTTTCTGCAACTCTTTGGTGAAGAGTCCCGCGCTTCTTTGCATATGTGGATGGCCGTTTTCTTGATATACCTTAATGCGTTCCATGCCGCAGCTTGGGGATTTTTTCATCAAAATATAGCCGTCGAGATGGGAAAGTTTTTCTAAATACGCATTGGACGCCGCCATAAACACTTCGGAAACGTCTTCTTCGCTATTTTTTGTGAAGGTCATTCTTGGCGCATTTGGGTCGCCTTCTAAGCGCAAGGTTGGTCGAGGTGTGCCAAACCCTGCGGCCATTTCCGGGCAGAATTTTTGATAGTCAAAATACTCACTGAGTACCTTGTCGCAATAGTTTGAGTGACTGTGTCCGCCATTGAATCGAACGTTTTCACCCAATAGGCATGCGCTGATACCAACGGGGATTTTATGCGCTAATTGGTCTGGGGAATTGAAAAATAGTGGCATGATTTTATCCTCAAAAGATAACGGTATTGCTCTATTGAGCGTTTTTTATCAAATTTGTTAGGGTGATCGCGCTTAATAGCGCACCTTCTGCATCGCCTTGACACAACCAATCTCCGGCGAGTCCTACATGGTGTTCTGGTGCCCATGCGCAATGGTTATTGCCTTTATTTTCAGAAAAACGACTAAGAAACCAGCGGTGCGGTTCGCCATGCTTCAGTACGCGTTGTTCCGTTAGCTCTGAAAAAGCCTGAAGTAAACTTTTAGTAATCCAGATTTTGTCATGGTCTAGGTGTTGTTTTGTCCATTCATCGGTCGCTTGGATTACCCAACGATCGACTTTGTCGCTGTTTCGCATCGGTTTGTAGTTGTCTTTTACCATGCGAGCGAGCGGTGTGTTTTTAGGCTCGATCAACGCATTAAGTTCACTTGTCTCAGTTTCTAACCACATGGCCCATTGTGATTGATAATCGGTGCAGGCTTGATTCGCTCGGAGCAGTAATACAGCCAATTTCTCATTCGTTGCAAGCAGCGCAGCGGCTTGTGGTGCTGGAGCCGTAATAATAATTTTTTTAGCGGACACAACAGGTTGATAGCGGTCGTCTCTTAAAAGCCATTGAGTCTGTTCGCCTATCTCGTCTTGAAGGTGTTCTAAGTGATGAATGCGTGTGTTGGTAATGAGTGTGGCATCGCTCAGCCAATGTCGTGTAATGGTGCTCATTTTAGGCACGCCGACAAAGGCGTGTGATTCGTCGGTGCTGCACTGTTTCCAGACGGCGGCAATGTTTTCTTTGATGAGTGAGTCGAGTAGCGTTTGTGTTGCTTTATTTTTTGCTGAAATAAACGGCGTACCAAGATCGCAACTGATGTCATCGTCTAATCGTTTGCTGCCAGCACGGCCGCCGCTGCCACGACTTTTTTCAATGACACACACGGTCAGGCCGGATTGGGATAGTAGGTGAGCGCACAAGCTTCCCGCCAATCCCGCGCCAATGATGGCGATGTCGAAAGAGGGTATCTGGATCGGGCTAGTTGATGTGTTCATCTGGTATTGCTCCTGCATTTGCGTTGTCTTCTTATACAATATAGAAACTTGTACAAGAAAAGCAATATTATTGTACAAAAAAATATTTGTATAGTTTTTGGCAGTTGTATAAGTTTAGGTCACAATGGGTAAATTACCTTGGATGAATAATGATTTATTGGAAGTGTGTATGAGTCAGTCTAACCAGAATACAGAGTCAAACGCCCAGCAAGCGTTAGAAACATTGGATGAAAAGGCGCTTTTGGATGACTCGTCTTATTTTCCCATCCGTGAGCTATCGCTAAAAACGGGTGTGAATTCTGTCACTCTGCGAGCGTGGGAGCGACGCTACGGTTTACTAAAGCCGAAACGAACCAGCAAAGGCCATCGACTTTACGATCAAGGCGATGTGCTTCGGGTTGAAGGGATATTGCGCTGGATTCAGCAAGGTGTTGCGGTGAGTAAGGTGCGAGCGTTGTTGGATCAAGGCGATTCACCAGAAAACATTACGCTATCGAATGAGTGGTTGGAGTGGCAAGTGGCTTTGGTGTCTGCATCGCGCGCTTTTCAAGACGATAAGATCGAGCAAATGTATCAGCAGATTTTTTCTCAGTACCCTGCGGACATTGCGGTGCGAGATTGGCTATTGCCGAGTTTCGAGACACTGGGAAAGGGCGCCGCATTGACGTTTTGTGAGTCAATTATATTGCCTTGTCTTGTGTCGCGAGTAGCCAGTTTGAAAGCACAACAAAAGCCATCTAAGGGAAAAAGTTCGCCGACGGTTCTCATTACAGGTTTATCGTCTCAGCGAATTTTGTGGTGTTACATGGCAGCGACGATGATGCTCGACAAGGGGATTGCTTGTCGCGTGGTATCAAATGCCATACACACAAACGAGTGGGTCGATTTGCTGGTGGGGACTCAAGCTCAATCCATGTTGGCATTTTGTGACAATGAGCTCGCGTCAAAGGCATCTGATGTCATTGAGCAGATGGCGGAATGGGGGAAGCCTGTGGCGGCCATAGGTGCTGGTTTTTGGTTATCTGCTCATGAATCCAATGTAACGAGTGTGGGGGGTGTGCGGGTGTATTCAGAGGCGCTAGAAGGTGTTACTGAATTCATGACGACGATTATTGTGAAGTAAAAAACTATCAAGTGGATACAGGTAATAAATTTTCAATATGGTTACGTCTCTTCTATTCTGTTAATTCAAGAAAACGAGGAGATCAAAATGACGAAAACCATCAGTTTTGCCGTTATGCATTTTACCATTGCGTTCAGTGTTGCCTATCTTATTACGGGCAGTTTTATTGTCGGAGGTTTGGTGGCGATCGTTGAGCCTGCGATTAATACCGTAGCGTATTATTTCCATGAGATTTTTTGGAATAAGAAGCAGCAACTGAATAAGGGAATAAAGAAAGAGACAGCGCTTAGGAAAGGGTTGCAGGTGCTAGGAGAAAGTTACGCGTTAAAAGCCATGTGACGTGGTATTGACTCCTCGAAGACACCGCTAACGCCAAGCGTTAGCGGTGAGGGAGGTCAACGAGTATTACGTCAATGGATTGATCAAGAAGTACAGAACAACCGCAACGGCGATTGGTGCCGTGAACTTCATTGAGATATTCCACAATTTGAATAGTGTGCCATGAAGCTCTAGTTCTTCTTGTGCAAACTTGTCTTTAACAACCCAACCTGCAAACAGAGCAATCAAGATGCCGCCTAGTGGTAACATGATGTTCGCTGTGATGTAGTCTAAGAAATCAAATGTATTTTTTCCGAATAAGGTCACGTCAGACATGAAGTTGAATGAACCTAGGCAAGCGATACCCAACGCCCAAACCACAACGCCAAGCATGATAGACGCCGTCAAACGTTTCATTTTGAAACGCTCTACCAAGAAAGCAACGGTAGGTTCTAGCAATGAAATGGCCGAAGTCCAAGCTGCAACGCCTACAAGAACGAAGAACAAGGTTCCAAACAGTTGACCAAACGCCATGTGGCCAAACGCAACAGGCAAAGAAATGAACATCAAGCCTGGGCCTGCTGCTGGATCCATACCGTTGGCGAAAATGATTGGGAAAATAGCCAAACCTGCCACAAGTGCAACGAGCGTATCTAATGCACCAATTGCCAATACTGTTTTACCAATAGAAGCGTCTTTGGTCATGTAAGAGCCGTACGCCATGATAGTTCCCATGCCCAAAGAAAGGGTGAAGAACGAATGGCCTAAAGCAATCAACGCTGAATTCCAAGATAGCTGACTGAAATCAACATGGAACATGAAATTCCAGCCTTGCGCAAAACCACCCGTCGACATGGCGTAGCCAAGCAAAATGATCAACAGGACGAACAGCGCAGGCATCATGATGCGTGTCGCTACTTCGATACCTTTGTTGATGCCCGCCGCAACCACAAACACCGTCATAATGCTGAATAGGGTGTGCCAGCCTAACAAAGTGACAGGGTCAGCAAGCAGTGCGCTAAAAGCCGCACCCGCTTCTTCCGTCGTAATATCGGCCATTTCGCCAGTCAGCATGGCTTTGATGTAATGAAGTACCCAGCCGCCAACCACAGAATAGAAAGAGAAGATGAACACACCGGCGAGCATACCGATTGCGCCAATAATGCCCCACTTTTTCGTGCTTTCAGATTCTTCTGCGATATCAATCAATGCGTTGATCGGGTTCTTACGAGCGCGACGACCGATGAATACTTCGGCCATCATGATTGGGATACCAACCAGTAAAATACAAGCCAAGTAAACTAATACGAATGCACCACCGCCATTTTCACCAGTGATGTAAGGGAATTTCCAGATGTTGCCTAAACCGACAGCGGAACCTGTTGCCGCTAAGATGAATATCCAACGGCTCGCCCACGAGCCTTGAATAGATGTTTTATTAGTCATAGTTATCTCTAAGTTATATTGAAAGCAAAAAATATACAGCGATCGAAGTTTGTTTCATGTCAACAATGCGTCTCCCACAACACAGCGTTAAATGAGCGCTAAGTAAGCAAAACTTCGAATAGGGGCGGGATTTTCCGAATTTAGACGCATATATGCAACAAAAAATGAATTTTTATGATGATTTCTTCGAATTTCCCTATTTTTACTGAGGGTATTGAGGTGTGATTTAAAATGATATTACGACTGTAATAATTAGACATCTAACTAATGGCTGGACTCAATTTTAGTTTTAGGTATAATGATTAGACATCAAACCATATTGCCTTGATCGACCGAGTCTCTGTTTTATTTCATATAAAACAGGGGCTTTTTTCTGTTTTATAAAAATAGATTGAGATTATGTTGGATTTTAATACTTTGTTTTCTAATGGATTTTATTATGTTTGTCGATGAGATTACTTTTAGTGCTCCCAGTGCGCTTGACGGAATGTCAGTTCATCAGCTGGTGGCGTCTTGTCCTCCTCTGGACACCAATTCTGTCTATTGTAATTTGCTGCAAGCCAGTCATTTTAGCGACACCTCTGTCATGGCGACGTCGAAAGACGCTCAGCTTTTGGGTTTCGTCTCTGGCTATATCATCCCAAATAAAGTGGACACTTTATTTGTTTGGCAAGTGGCCGTGGGTGATAAAGCGCGCGGTCAAGGCTTGGCAAAAAAAATGGTTTCCTCACTGCTTGAACGATCTAGATGTTTGAGTGTGCGTTACATCGAAACCAGTATTACCGCTTCTAATGAAGGTTCTTGGGCCTTATTTCGACGCCTTGCCGAACAGCTCGGCGCACCGTTAGAAGAATCTGTGATGTTTGATAAACAAACTCATTTCAACGGCCTGCATGACACTGAGTATCTCGTCAGAATCGGCCCATTTCATTCTAATTGAAAAAATACGATGAGCTAGAAAGCCAGGCTTTTGCTCTCCACTTTTTTCAAGCACAGCTTAAATAATTTAAAGGACGCTAAAAATATGAAAATTTTTGAAGAAATCGAATCAGAAGTTCAATCCTATGCACGTGCTTTTCCTCGTGTTTTTCACCGAGCAAAAGGCGTTTATCTCTACGATCAAGAAGGCAATCAATACCTAGACTTCTTAGCTGGCGCAGGCACGCTGAACTACGGCCATAACAATCCCATTTTCAAAGAAGAATTGGTGAAATACATTCTAGACGATGGCATTACTCACGGTCTTGATATGCACACCAAAGCGAAAGGTGAGTTTCTAGAAGCGTTTAAAGAGCACATTCTAGAGCCGCGCGGATTGGAATACATGATGCAGTTTACTGGCCCAACAGGCACGAACGCGGTAGAAGCGGCGCTTAAATTGGCTCGAAATGTAACGGGTCGTGAAAACATCATCAGTTTCACCAATGGCTTTCATGGTTGCAGTTTGGGTGCGTTGTCTGTCACGGGTAACTCACATCACCGTGGCGCAGCGGGCCTAAGTTTGGGGGCTGGTGTATCGACGGTACCGTTTGATGGCTACTTAGGTGAAGGCATTGAAACAACAGAATACCTCGACAAAGTATTGTCTGATTCCAGTAGTGGTGTGGACATGCCAGCGGCGGTAATCGTCGAAACCGTACAGGGCGAAGGGGGGATTAATGTGGCCAGTTTTGGTTGGTTGCAGAACCTTGAAGCCGTTTGTAAGAAGCATGGCGTTCTGTTGATTGTGGATGATATTCAAGCAGGCTGTGGTCGAACGGGAACCTTCTTTAGTTTTGAAGGCGCTGGCATCACGCCGGATATCGTAACCATGTCGAAATCACTTAGCGGTTATGGGTTGCCCTTTGCGGTTGTGTTAATGCGTCCAGAGCTGGATGAGTGGAAACCTGGTGAACACAATGGGACTTTTCGTGGCAATAACCTTGCGTTTGTGACCGCCAAAGTCGCGATTGAAACCTATTGGAAAGACGATGCGTTCGAAAAAGAAATAAAACGCAAAGGCGAATACATCCATCAGCGCACGCAATCCATTATCAATGAATTTGGTGAAGGTAACTTCATTGTTCAAGGTCGAGGCATGATGCGCGGTATTAACTGTGTAAGTGGCGAGCTGGCGAACAAAATCACCAAAAAATGTTTCCAAAATGGCCTGATGATAGAAACCTCTGGCGCGGATGATCAAGTGGTGAAGTTCCTTTGTCCTTTGATTATTAGCGACGAAGAATTGAAGTCTGGTATTGATATTTTAGAGCAAGCGATACGTGAGGTGTGTGCCAAAGAAGACGACATGCCAGAAGCGAAAAGTTACTTTGATGAAAACTACGACATTGCGGTCTAACTAACGCATTCAGAAACCGCTTATTTGTGACGGTGTGATGCACCGTTTGAACGAGGATTAGGAGAGAAAAATGTTTGCACGTGATTTAGCAGAATGTGAAAAAACTGACCGCCGAGTAGTGTCTCCAGACGGAAATTGGGAAAGTACTCGTTTGATATTGAAAGAAGACAACATGGGTTTTTCATTTCATATTACGACGATTTATGAAGGCAAAGACTTCGATATGCATTACCAGAATCATCTTGAATCTGTGTACTGTATTTCGGGTGAGGGTGAAGTAGAAAGCCGAGAAACGGGACAAAAACATGCCATCAAACCGGGCGTTGTGTATGTGCTGGATAAACACGATCCACACACGCTTCGCGCGTTCAAAGAACTGAAATTGGCGTGTGTCTTTAACCCACCCATCACGGGAAAAGAAGTTCATAACGCAGACGGTGCGTATGACATACTAGAATAACTCACGCGCTTTACAGGCGAACGATCTGGCACGACATCTTAGATGTGTCAGATCGCCTTTTTGGGGGAATTCCTCTCAGTCATTTTTTTCATCGCTTATCAAGTCTTTAATGGTGGCTAAAAAGTGTGCAAAGTCTGTTGATTTGGACGCATTAGCGACGATTAATGCTTAAAATTTCCGCAGCCTTATGACAATATAGCGACAGTTTCTGACTTTGGTCGACACTTCCCCCCGACAGCTTAATAAATTGGATTCATAATGGGACAACATACAGTTGAGAAAATCGGCGGAACGTCAATGAGTGACTACCGTTCGGTTCGAGATAATATAATTTTCAAACCTGCTCAAACAGACGATATGCATCAACGCATTTTTGTTGTGTCAGCCTATGCCGGAATGACGGACAAACTGTTGGAACATAAAAAAACGGGCGATGCGGGTGTGTATGCTTTATTCGCTCATGAGCGTAAACAAAACAATTGGTTTCCAGCGCTGCAAGACGTACGCAGCGCGATGTTGGAAATCAACCATGCTTTGTTTGAAACCGGCGAATTACGTAATAAAGCCGATGCTTTTTTAAACAGCCGTTTGAAAGAAGCGCAAGAATGCTTAGAAGACTTACACCGTCTTTGTCAGCATGGCCATTTTTCGATTAGCGAGCACCTCGCTACTGTACGAGAAATGCTTGCCAGTATCGGTGAAGCGCACAGTGCTTGGAATACCGCACACCTTTTACAGCGTGACGGAGTGAATGCCGTATACGTTGATTTGACAGGCTGGAACAGCCCAAGTCATATGTCGCTTGATGAGCGAATTATTGATGCTTTCAAAGACGTTGACTTGAGCAAAGAGCTTCCGATTACAACCGGTTATGCGCACAGCGAAACGGGTTTAATGTCGACGTTTGACCGAGGTTACAGCGAGATGACGTTCAGTCGCATCGCCGTGCTGACGGAAGCGCGTGAAGCGGTTATTCACAAAGAATTCCATTTGAGCAGTGCCGACCCTCGTTTAGTGGGTGAAAGCAAAGCGGTGCCGATTGGTCGAACAAACTACGATGTCGCAGACCAACTGGCGAATCTTGGGATGGAAGCGATTCACCCAAAAGCAGCCAAAGGCTTACGTCAAAGTGGTATTTCATTACGAGTGAAAAACACGTTTGAGCCCGATCATACGGGGACATTAATTACCGGTGATTACGTGAGTGATGCGCCTTGTGTTGAAATCATTGCAGGTTGCCGAGGCGTGTTTGCGGTTGAGCTGTTCGACCAAGACATGGCTGGCGACATCGATAAATTTGATGTGGCAATTTTGAAAGTATTAAACCAATTTAATGCGCACATTATTGCCAAAGACATCAATGCGAACACGATTACGCACTATTTAGCGATTAATTTGAAAACGCTAAAACGCGTCATGAAAGTGTTGCAAGAGCGTTTTTCAGAAGCGGAAATTACGCAACGCAAAGTGGCGATTGTTTCTGCGATTGGCAGTGATATGAAAACCACTGGTATGTTGGCAAAGGCAGTAAAAGCCATCGCAGAGCAAGAAGTGAATGTCTTAGCAATGCACCAATCAATGCGTCAGGTCGACATGCAGTTTGTGGTTGATGAAGAAGACTACGAAAAAGCGATTTGCAGTTTGCATAAAGAGCTCGTGGAAGTGCACAACCATGGTCGTGCAATTTGCTTAGCGTCTTAATGATGTAAGCGCGTATATGATGATCAAAAGGCCCCAAACGTTCTGCGCTTGGGGCCTTTTTTTTATGACATTTTCACTCTGTGTTTCTGTCGCCTTTTGAATTTTGAGCTTATCTGGCAACGCTTAAACATTACATTATGAGGGCAGGCTTTCATCTTGATGGACAATTGGCTGTCCTTGGTTGAACTCTTCAGCAATCACGGCTTTGCTAACATAAAACCCTTGTCCTAAGTCGCATTCGAACGCCGCTAACATAGTCCATTGCTCCCTTGTTTCTATCCCTTCTGCCAATACTTTAATGTTTAATTTATGCGCCATCGCAATAATGGCTTCGACGATTTCTCGGTCATCAGGGTCTTTTTCTAAATCCATAACAAAACTGCGGTCGATTTTTACTAAATCCACTGGGAGATTTTTAAGCTGGGAAAGAGAAGAATAGCCAGTGCCAAAGTCATCAATGGCAATGCATATCCCCATGTCTTTAAAGGTTTGCAGCAAACTTCTCGCTAACGTGACGTCTTCAAGAATTGAGGTCTCTGTGACTTCAAAGCCAAGTGACGTGGCCGGTACGTGATATTGTGCTAACAAATCTTGAACCAAGGTGACAAAGTGAGGGTCAGACAGTTGCTTCGATGAGAGGTTAATGTGCAGCAATATATCGGGTCTGCCCTCTTGTTTTCGACTCGCTAAATATTGAATGCTGTTTTCGAGAACCCAGTATCCTAATTCGACAATTTGACCTGTCGTTTCAGCAAGTGGAATAAACTCGTCGGGAAAAATAAGACCTTTTTCAGGGTGATTCCAACGAATAAGCGCTTCGGCGCCAAGCACATGGTTGGTTTTTAGATTGAACTGCGGCTGGAAGTACAGTTCAAATTCGTGCTCTTGCAACGCTTGTGATAGGTCCTCTTCTGCTTTGATCAAGTTATGCGTATTGATCTTCATTTTTTCAGTATAGAAGGAGAACTGATTTTTCCCTTGAGACTTCGCTTGGTAGAGCGCCATGTCGGCATTTTGCATGATAGTGACTAGGTCATAACCATGCTCTGGAATCATCGCAATGCCTAATGATGTGCTGAGTATGTATTCTCTGTTGTTCATTTTTAACGGTGTGCGAATGCACGCTAATATTCTATTGGCGTGCGCTTCGGCGTCTTTTTTATCAATAATATCGCCAATCAAAATACCGAACTCGTCACCGCCTAACCGTACGACAAAATCTGAGTGGCCTTTTAATTGATTTAAACGATCGGCCACAACAGCAAGCACTCTATCGCCTTCATCATGACCTATGGTGTCATTAATGCGTTTGAAGTTATCCAGATCAAAATAGATAAAAGCAGAGATGCGTTTGCGTTTTTGGTTGTTGTACAGTGTTTGGGGCAAGCTGTCTTTAAGGTATCGACGATTGGGCAAACCCGTCAATGGATCTAGATAGGCAAGCTCTTGAAGTTCAATGGTTTTTTCTTTGACAAGATGCCTCAACCTAAGCGGCTGAATCAGAATTGCGTACAGAGCAATGGAGAGTAGAAACGCCACAAAAATACTGATGGCGTAACCGGTGATACTGCGTTTTATGAGCGGCGTGTCTAAGTCTCTGCTTATGCTGAGCGTCCAAATACCAACTGGAAGAACCAACTCAGTTGACACCTGAATGTCAGAGAGGGCGGCCAAAGAAGAGGACAGCGTGATGATTTTATTGGTGTCAGTGTGTCTTCTTGACAGACTGTATTGGAAACCTCTGTTTTCAAGCTGTTTTAAATCTGTTGCTTCGAGCAGGTTATCTAGATAAACAATGGCGGAAGCCAGCCCCCAAAACAGTTCTTTTTGAGTGCCTCTATTGAGAAATATAGGCGCACGGCTAATCACCGCGACGCCGCCTTGTACCAATGGAACAGGGCCAATGGCAAATAGCTTCTTATTGTTGATGGCCAATAATGCCTCATCTCTAAATTGATCTGGAGAGACAACATCGAAGCCGATGGCGCTTTCATTGCCTTTTAAAGGGTAGATATTGGTGATAATACCATTTGGTGCGAGCTGAAGGTTTTCAACGCCACCAATCGACTTGATTAGGGTATTGGCGTACGCATTAAACCATTCAACATTGCCGTCATTGTGCTCTACTTCATACGCTAAAATTTGAGCGGAAGTAAACGCGGATGAAAGACGACGCTCTAAAATGGAAGCTTGTGAACTGGCTAGACCCTGTAAGATGGATTTTTGTTGATTAACGATTGAATCGTTCGTTGAACGGGTCAAATAAGCGCCTAGCACGGTAATAATACAAAAAGTAATACACGAAACGACAATGGCGGAGGGCTGTTTAAACGCTGTTTCTTTCAATCAATTATCCTTAATTCTGCTGACTCACAAGCACACAGAATGATACAGATAAAAAAAATATTGGTGCTTCAATTTTTGTAATTAAATGTGCAAAAAATGAGCGAAATGACAGGGAGTAAGTGTGAAATGTAATAGACCGTGAGCAAGACGACGGAATAGAAAGTACAGTCACAGAGCTTCGTTTAGAACGGAAGCCCCATGACTAAGCTGAAACTAGGCGATTGCTAGAAACAATCCCGCTACGGCAATTAAGCTGCCAGTAACGCGAGTCACGATAGGTGCTTGGAAGCGAGCAATGGCAGAGCCAAAACCGATACCAACAACGTGCAATAACGCCGTCGCAGCCGCAAAACCAAGTGCGTATTCTGCACCATTTGCATTAAGTGGCATTTCTAAGCCATGAGCCGCACCGTGGAAAACAGCAAACAAAGCCGCAATACCAGCGCAAACCGCAACAGGGAATCGTGCGGCACCCACTAACAATACGCCCATTAGAACCACGGACAAAACAATGCCTTGCTCGATAAAAGGCACTTGAATGCCAGCCACGGATAAACCGCCGCCGATCAACATAGTACCAACAAATGCTGCAGGCACCGCCCATAATGGGCGTCCGCCAAGGCTTGCCGCCCAAAGACCAATCGCCAACATCGCCAATAAATGATCCAAGCCACCCATAGGGTGCATAAAACCAGTCATAAAGCTTGTTGTGTGTTCGTGACCAGGGTGAGCCAATGCAAGAGCGGGAATGACAGCAATCAGTGCGGCTAATCCCATTTTTAGCGTAGATAAACGCATAATGTAATCTCCAAGAAAATGAGTGTGAAGAGCCCAAATAAAACGGCCTTCTCTAAACCACCGCTCTTGCGGCTGGAATGGAAGATTCTAACATAGCCGAAGAAAGGATAAATTGAATGATACGGTCAAAAGTGAACGTTTTTTTCAACTTCGAGAGAAATAAACAATACAGAAGGCGGATTTTTATGACTTCTTTTGTCTCTCTTATTCCACACAAGGCTTTGTTATATTGATTCTTAAACACCACTTTTTGGGAGAATAAAATGAAAACGATTGGCATGTTAGGAGGAATGAGCTGGGAATCAACCGCCAGTTACTACAAGGCGCTTAATGAAGGCATTAAAGAGGAATTGGGCGGCCTGCATTCCGCTAAGATTGTTTTGTACAGTGTCGACTTTGCTGACATTGAAACGTTACAGCACCAAGGTAAATGGGCGGAGACGGCGGACATATTATCCAAAGCAGCAAAGTCGCTAGAGCAGGCTGGCGCCGACTTCCTCATGATTTGTACCAATACCATGCATAAAGTTGCTCCTGACATTCAAACCAACATCGATATTCCTATCTTGCATATAGCAGATGCAACCGCGCAAAACTTGATTCTAGATGGTATTACTAAAGTGGGTTTGCTCGGCACCCGATTTACTATGGAACAAGACTTTTATAAGGGGCGATTGACGGACAAATTTGGCATAGAGGTTGTGGTTCCGAATGCAGAGGATCAAACTATTGTTCACGACATCATTTACAACGAACTGTGCCTCGGCGTGATTAACGATGAATCTAAACATCACTACAGAAACATCATCGACAAGCTCCATAAAAAAGGCGCTCAAGCCGTCATATTAGGTTGCACAGAAATCGCCTTGCTTATCAAGCAAACGGATACCAACGTGCATTTATACGACACGACAGAAATCCATGCACAGCATGGGGTTAAAATGGCCTTGTCTTGAATCATTGACTCCTAATACAAATAAGTTATGCCTAAAAGTGAGCAATGGGCTACTTTTGATAGAAGCTAAGAGGATTTAATATGGCTAGTGGTTGGGCGCAAGATGGTGCGGTGCAAGATCAAATAGACGCGACAGTGGACTCCGAAGTGGAGCGAGCGAAAAACAGTATGCCAAAAGGCGAAAGCCTGACCCATTGTGAGGAATGCGACGCGGTCATTCCTGAGTCTCGCCGCAAGGCTATTTCAGGTGTGCGTTTGTGCATTCAATGTCAATCTGACAGGTCGAACGGCGCTGTATAATCGAGCGGGAAGCAAAGACAGCCAGCTACGTTAAGCCTTTTTACGGCGTGAACCGTTTTATTTATTCCTAAGTTTCATTGATCTATGTAGGGCGTTCCTCGCATTGTTGATGCTTTTTGCCGCGAATTTTCCCTGTTTGATCTTCTTCAATATGGTAAAGTTCGCCTATCTAAAAGCGTGTTTATGACGGCGAGTCTAGCACTCTGTATCTTTCAGAATATATAAGGATGAGGTTGTGGCAGACACTTACTCAACAGAGGTTAATAAGTTAGAGAAACTTCGCGCGGCTTGGTTGCCGGCGGTTGAGTTTCTTTTTGGTGAAGCAGTAGATGATGCCACGTTTGATGGTTTTGAAGTGCGTGATGATATCGCAAAACCAGGTGCGGTATTTGCTCATGTGAACGAGCCACACCGTTACAAGATCCAGATGCCTGTCCGCGTATTCACCAATGATGTCATGTTGCTGGCCGACGTGATTCAAGAAATGGTACGAGGTTTGTACCCAATTGGTTCAGAAGGCGCGAAAAAGCCTGCGCTGTGTGAAGGCGTTGCTGTATTTGGCGCGATTACCGCAATCAAACAAGTGTTCGGTGAAGAGAGCGTTGACTCATATTTGAATGCATTGAAAGAGCAAGCGTTCCCTTATTATGATGCGTTTTCTTATGTCGCCGTTTTGCTAGCCGAAGATCCGCATGCCATTAAAAAACTGCGAAGCGTTCAGCCTTTCTTGTACAGAGTAGAGAGAGCTGACTTTGAAACTGCCGGTGTTGAAATTGACCGAAAAATTAAAGACATTCTGTTGCTAGCCTTCCGTGCTTAATGATTAGGCGCGGCAATGGAAAGTTGAGTGATTGAACTGACGGTATTGATAGAATCATAAAGCCACCCAATAGTCTGATATTGGGCGGCTTTTTTGTTATTTAGGTTGCAGTTCGTGCAACTCTTCGCTGAACCAAATTTTGCGTTTGAAGCGAGGGTTTTTCGATGACATATCGATTTTGTATGGGTTTTGCTCGTGGGTTTGTGGCAAGTCGAGAATGTTACACAGCTCTTGAGCAAGCCATTTTTCCACTTTCAGAACGACCATCTTCTTACGTAAACGGCCTTGTTCATCACGGTTCAAAATCGTAGGCAGGGTATTTAACGTTAAAATTTCGCCCAATGCAGGGTGCGCCATTCTTTCACGGCCTTCGTCGCTGGCATAAAAGTGCGATACAGCAAACACCATGCGTTGAGGATTAATCTGCTTTAAGAATTGGCAAGATTTCACCACGGTAGAGCCTGTGCGAACCATGTCGTCGAATAAGACAATGCTGGCACCGTCTAAGCCGTCGAATGTGTGTTCGCTTTCTTTATGCAGCGTAATTTCAACTTTACGTTCGTTGGTGCGTTCTTTGTCGAGCATGATGAACTTGGCTTTTTTCAGGCCAAGTGTTTTGTACATTTCTTTTACGAAATCACGCGCGCCTTTGTCTGGTGCACACAATACAAGGCCTTCGCCGTCTTCGCCGTAATGCAAAATATCTGAATTTAGCAAATAGTGCGCGTAGATTTCATACGGGATTAGATTGTGGAAATCGCCTTCGAAGACTTCAGTAAAGATTTTTTGTACAGAATCAGAATGGTTATGGATCGTCATCACGGTGTCGACACCCGATAACTTAAGCATTTGCGCGTACAGTTTTGCGGTGAAAGGTTGACCGTCAAATTTCTTAACGTCCTTAATATCACGTTCAAAACTGGTTTCGCCTAAACTAAGGTGCGGGCCGCGATCTTGTGCACTGTAGAACAGATCTGGCTCCACCAAGATCACGCGAGCGGCGCCGTTTTCTTTGGCGGCACGGGCGATGATAAAGTTCGACATGGCGAGTTCTTGGCGGCTTTTTACATGACTGCCAGTACTGACAATAATGACAGATTTACCCTTTAGTTTGCGGCCAATTTTATCGAAGTCCGCCTCGTCAGAAATAAATCGAGGACAAAATTCAGAGTTCATGAACTGCTTCATACTGATCAAATCAGCGATATCATCGTACTGTCCCATTGCATAGGCAATGTCGATGGCAAATGGATTATCAGAAGAGTTACTAACAACTACGACATTAGTTGACTGACTGGTCGACAAAGTCATTAAAGATCCTTAACGAAGGGGTTGGGGATTTGCGCAGATTTTAATACTTGTAGGCTTTTTTCGATAGGGTTGATTGCGGATAAATGTCAATTTCCTGTCAAAGAGGTGTGGCGATGTTTTTTATTTACAAAAACGCTTCCGTTAAGTGCGCTTATGGCCTGTTTTTCGTTAGTTTTTTTCACGTTGGCTGGCATTAGGTAGAAGATGAAATTGGTTCTCATTTGTTTGTTTTATAAACAAGCAACCTTAAATGACACACATTTCAATATGATTTCTATTGTATGCCGTTGGCGCGAACAAAAAACCTGTGGTGTTTTCGCAAACGATGTCCATGACGCAAGTAAATGCCACAAGGTTTTGTTCTTCACGATGGTTATTGAATGCGATTAATGCCCTTCACATTGCTTGTAACAACTTGGTGATCTTGGGCAAACGGCACCGCGTGAGCAGATCAGCCGAGCGTCGCTTTCTATGCCGCGTTCAACCCAGTTGATATTGAGGATTTTCGCCACGCTCATCAGGTCTTTCTTAATGTTTTTCGGAATATGAGACGATCCACCACCAGTGACACAAGCTTGTTTTAAGTCATCGGCAATCGAAATGGCGTCTTTGCCTTGTGCGTTGATCGCTGGGTTGAGGTCAATACCAGAACACAATACATGGCTGTTGCCCGCGAGATCTTGCACCTTTATGGATTCGCACGCGTAAATACGCGGTTCGTCTCCGACATTAAGAATGGATATTTGCGCCGATGAGCCCGTGCTCGGCTCGCTGATTTTTCGGAAAACCGCCCAATGCTGACAAGGGTCTTCCACCATGCTCATGTTTCCCCACGGCAGAGGAATGCCATTGCCACGGTAAACCGCTTTGAGTTTTCCCGGTGCGTAAGCGTCGAAATAATGCCAATGAGGGTAAGGGGAGGTGGCGGTCATTCTGCGCATGGCAACGGATTCAGAAACGCCTGCCAATTGTGCTGTGTTGATCTCGTAACCATTGCGATCCAGCATGTGCCGAAACGGTATTTTAGGGCAAAGCAACGCACCCGCAAAAAAGCTGCACTCGAAGTCGCGCCACGCGTGCAGAATGTCTTGTGCGTCCATGCCAGAGGATTGCATTTTGGAGTGTTGAGCTTGCAGAGGTGAAATTTCATTTCGTCCGGTGACCAACACATTTTTCATGCCGTCTTTGTCGTGTAAGACCGTATGGCCAATGTGTACCGCAAGATTGTATTTCAAACGCTGCGGTTGGGATTTCATTATTTGGTTGATGTAAATCGTGCTTGGCGGATCAAAAAAAGACGTCACAACATGGCTTTGGTCAATGCCCATGCTTTCCAAAACAGACAATGGTGTTTTACGAAACCATTTAATCTGCAATCCCATTTGTTTGGTGATGGCGACGATGTCATCCAGGCTTAATGGCAGGCGTTTTAACCCCACATCTTCGGCGGCGCGTTCTAAGTCAGGGAAATGATTTTGATGGTGTTCTTGGTGGGCACGAATGAGCAAGTGAGCAAATTGGCGGCCACTGGTGCCGGTCTGAGAGAGCATCTCGGGAATGGCGATTTGCAATATCTCTTTCGAGAACAAGAAATTCGGTTCCAGTGCCATGCCACTGATGCCACCACCGGATCCTTTTGACGGTGTAATGGCGTCTTCTTCTGGAATATCGTCCAGAAACCATTCGACATTTTTTTGGAAAACGCTGGCAATAACCTCCAAAACGTCTTCGCTAGGAATGCGTTTTCCTCTTTCTATCATCGATAAATAGGACACAGATGGCGCGGATTCGGCGTCGACTTTTATGCATCTCGCCGATAGGTCTTCCATCGTCAAACGGTTGCGTTTACGGAGGTTGCGGATCTTTGTACCCAAAAAATGGGCTTTGCGATTTAAGCTATTTTTATTTTTCATTTTTGTAAAATTTACACTGTGTAATTCTTATTGTGAAATTTTAGCTTAGTTGGGCATAGACTATAAATCAAGCAAACGGGAACGGTTTTAAAACAGTTAGCCCGACCGCTACTTTGATAAAGACAAGAATAATGTTCCCTAAAGAAGGAAAGCGAGATGAGTATGCCCTTACCTAAAAATAACAGTGTGATCCACCCAGGGTTTTGTAACTTCATCAATGAAGAAGTGCTTCCCCTTCATACGATTGAACCCACAAAGTTTTGGCAAGATTTAGAGCAATTGATCTCTGATCTGGCGCCGATTAATCGCCAACTATTGGCAACCCGCGATGTTATGCAGCAGCAGATTGACCAGTGGCATCTTGCTCAAAAAGACAAGGCTGTCGACGCCCAATCGTACGAACATTTTTTGCGCGATATCGGTTATTTGGTTGAAGAAGGAGATGACTTCACCATTACGACAGAAAACGTAGACGCGGAAATCGCCACGTTGGCCGGACCTCAATTGGTTGTGCCTGTTAAGAATGCACGATTTGCATTGAATGCGGCGAATGCACGTTGGGGCAGTTTGTACGATGCTTTTTATGGCACAGACGTGATCGCAAAAACGGCGGGATTAGAAACAAATAAAGGCTATAACCCCGCTCGTGGCGAGCAGGTGATTGCGAAAGCCAAAGCGTTTTTGGATGAGGTGTTTCCGCTGGAATCTGGTTCCCATAAAGACGTGAACAGCTACGTGGTTTATTACCACCATTTGTTGGCATTTTTTGATGACGGAAGCCAGGTCGGTTTGAAAGAACCTTGTCAGCTGGTGGCGGTCAATGGTCAGCGTAGTGAACCAGAAGCCGTACTACTGAAGAATAATGGTTTGCATGTCGAGATCCAGTTTGATCGAAATGGCCAAAACGGTGCGAAAGACAAAGCGAACATTAACGACATCGTTATTGAGTCGGCGTTAAGCACCATTATTGATTGTGAAGATTCGGTTGCCGCAGTAGATGCGGAAGACAAAATCGAAGTTTACCGTAATTGGTTGGGTTTAATGCAAGGCACATTAGAAGCCAATTTTGAAAAAGGCGGCCAAGTGCAAACCCGTCGGATGAATCCAGATCGCTGTTTCACAGACTTGGATAACAAAGAATATCGTTTACATGGTCGCTCTTTGTTGTTGGTTCGTAATGTTGGTCATTTGATGGAATGCGATTTGATGCAGGACGAACTGGGCAATTTTGTACCAGAAGGCATCATGGATGCGGTGGTGACGGTGTTAATTGGTGCGTTGGATTTAGGGCGTACAGAAGGCATGCGAAATAGCCGAACAGACAGCATTTATGTGGTGAAACCTAAAATGCATGGCCCAGACGAAGTGGCGTTTAGCTGTCATTTGTTTGGCCGTGTTGAACAAATGTTGGGCTTGCCAGAAAACACCATCAAGATTGGCATTATGGACGAAGAACGTCGCACGACAGTGAACTTGAAAGAGTGTATTCGCCAAGCCAAATCGCGCGTGTTTTTCATCAATACTGGCTTTTTGGATCGTACAGGAGACGAAATTCATACCAGCATGCAAGCCGGTCCATTTTTGCCAAAAGATCAGATCAAAACGCAACCTTGGATCCAAGCATACGAAAATCGCAATGTCGACATTGGTTTGCAGTGTGGCTTACCGGGCAGAGCGCAAATTGGCAAAGGCATGTGGGCGATGCCAGATGAAATGGCCGCAATGATGACTGCGAAAATTGCGCACCCTAAATCGGGCGCAAATACGGCTTGGGTGCCTTCGCCAACCGCAGCGACCTTACATGCTTTGCATTATCACCAAGTGAATGTGTTTGACGTACAGGCGCGTATTAAATCGCGTCCGCCAGCAAGTCTTAAAGATGTGCTCAGCATACCGACGATTCCTCATAACTTGACCTTGTCGAGTCAAGTGATTGAACGAGAAATCGAGAACAACGTACAAGGATTATTGGGCTACGTAGTCCGCTGGGTTGAAGCTGGCGTGGGGTGTTCCAAAGTACCGGATATTAATAATGTCGGTTTGATGGAAGACCGTGCGACGTTGCGCATATCCAGCCAGCATTTGGCGAATTGGTTACTGCATGGCATTTGTCATAAAGCGCAAGTCGACGAGGTGATGTTGCGCATGGCGGTGATCGTTGATGAGCAAAATAAAAACACCGAAGGCTATCGCCCGATGATGTCTCATGACTCGAAGAATACCGCGTCATCTAGCATCGCGTTTAAAGCGGCGCAAGACTTGATTTACAAAGGGGTTATTCAGCCGAACGGCTATACCGAACCCTTGCTTCATGCTTACCGCGTTCAGGTGAAGGAAGCGGGCTAAAGCAATGAATGAACAATATTGAGAATAAACACGTTTAAAACCGATTAATTTAGACAACCTAAAAGTGAGAAAAAGCATGCAAAACTACAAAAATAAAACTCAGCAAGCAAGCAACACGATTAATCAACAAGGTCCAACATGGGCAGCGATGAACCCTGAATTTGTGGCGAGAATGCAATTGCAGAACCGCTTTAATACAGGTTTAGACATTGCTAAATACACGGCTAAAATCATGCGTGAAGACATGGCAAGCTACGACAAGGATCCGGCGAATTACACTCAATCATTAGGTTGCTGGCATGGTTTTATCGGCCAACAAAAAATGATTTCGATTAAGAAACATTTTGGCACGACTCGTAGCCGTTATTTGTACTTGTCAGGCTGGATGGTGGCGGCAATGCGGTCTGAGTTTGGTCCGTTGCCAGATCAATCCATGCATGAGAAAACCTCGGTTCCAGCGTTGATCGAAGAATTGTACACCTTCTTGAAGCAAGCCGACGGCCGTGAACTTCAGCACTTATTCAAAGAAATGGACGACGCAAGGGAAGCGGGCGATCAAGTACGTGAGCAAGCAGCTCAGCAGAGCATCGATAACTTCGAAACACACGTCGTGCCGATTATTGCGGATATCGATGCTGGCTTTGGTAACGAAGAAGCGACGTATTTGTTGGCGAAAAAAATGATTGAAGCGGGCGCGTGCTGTATTCAAATTGAAAACCAAGTGTCCGATGCCAAACAGTGTGGTCACCAAGACGGCAAAGTAACCGTGCCACATGAAGATTTCTTGGCGAAAATTAACGCGGTGCGTTACGCCTTTTTAGAGCTAGGTGTAGACGATGGCGTGATCGTAGCGCGTACCGATTCTTTGGGCGCTGGCTTAACGCAGAAAATCCCTGTGTCACAAAGCGAAGGCGATTTGGCTGAACAGTACAATGCGTTTATCGATGGCGAAGAAGTGACGTCTCTTGAGCAAATGAAGTCTGGCGATATGGCGATCAAATTGGGCGATCGTTTGATCAAACCGACGCGTTTAGCCAATGGTTTGGTGCGCTTCAAACCGAATACCGGTGAAGACCGCGTGGTATTAGACTGCATCAATTCGTTGCAAAATGGCGCGGATTTGTTGTGGATAGAAACCGAAAAACCGCACATTGGTCAGATCGCTTCTATCGTGAATCGTATTCGTGACGTGATGCCGAATGCGAAATTGGTTTACAACAACAGTCCGTCGTTTAACTGGACGCTTAATTTCCGTCAGCAAGTGTTCGATGCTTGGTTAGCAGAAGGCAAAAGCGTAGCGGAATACCAGCGCGAGCAACTGATGTCTCAAGATTACGACAATACACCATTGTCTGCAGAAGCGGACGAACGCATTCGCTGCTTCCAAAAAGACGCCGCGGCGCAAGCGGGTATCTTCCATCATTTGATTACTTTACCAACGTACCACACGGCGGCGCTGTCTACGGACAATTTGGCGAAAGATTACTTCGGCGAAATGGGCATGTTGGGTTACGTAAAAGAAGTACAGCGTAAAGAAATTCGCCAAGGCTTGGCCTGCGTAAAACACCAAGACATGTCTGGTTCTAACATGGGCGATGATCACAAAGAGTATTTCTCTGGTGCGCAGGCGCTAAAAGCGTCGGGCAAAGACAATACGATGAATCAATTTGCGATCTGATACGGTTAATAACTAGATCAAAATGTTGATACTAAAGGCCAGCAGTCTTCCCCCTGCTGGCCTTTTTTTGTTTTTTTAATATGAGGAGGATTCATTGCAAGGTCATCAAATCGTCATGGCCAGTCTTTACCTTATTGTGAGCATAATCAAAGCACGGCAGTGCTATCACATTTATAGGGGTGGAAAATGACGGTTAAAATTTGGTTGGCAAGTCTGATTTCTGTTGGCGTTTTGTCTGGTTGCGCAAGTAACTCAATGCCGAATGAAACGTCCGATTTTGCGGATAACGTCCCGATGAAGGGGAGCGAGTTACCTTATTCGGTGTTGCGCGGGGATCTTGTTGATGGCAAAACCAATCGGCCATTTGAAGTGCGTAATGGTGGCTTTGGTTCAGCGATGACGGCAAACCCAAATAAAGCGAACCAGTTTTATGCGTTGACTGACCGTGGTCCGAATGCAAATTACACCGGCGATTATGGCAAAGGGAAAAGCTTTCCTGTTGCCGCCTATACGCCACGTATTGGTCTGTTTGAAGTGGCGACGGACGGTTCAATTTCCATGGTGAAAAGTATTTTGCTCAAACGTCCTGAAGGCAGTTTGATTTCTGGTTTACCGAACACTTCTGCGTTGGGTGGTACGGGGGAAACGCCATATCACTCTAATGGTCAGCCCGTTTTAATGGACGACAGTAAACCTTATGACAAGGTGACGAATCCGATTAAATTAGACGATTACGGATTAGACGGTGAAGGCTTGGTAGCGTTAAAAGACGGCACCTTTTGGGTAAGTGATGAATACGGCCCACACATTGTTCATTTTGATAGCAATGGTGTGGAAATTAGCCGGATTAACGCCTTTAAAAATGACGCACGTGATCTGTTTCATTTGCCTGCAGAGTTCCAACATCGCCGTTCGAATCGAGGCATGGAGGGTCTAGCGATTACGCCAGATGAAAGTACGCTGGTGGGCATCATGCAGTCGGCGATGACGAACCCTAATAAGGCGGCTCAAAAGGGCGATTTAACGCGAATTGTATCGGTGAATTTGAGCAATGGCGACACAGAGCAATATTTATATCGTCAAGAGAAAACGCAAAATTCAAACTCTGAAATAGCCGCATTAACCACCAATCAGTTTTTGGTGATTGAGCGAGATGGCGGATTTTTACTTGGTGGGCCAAATGGCGCATCGAATGCTCAACCAGATGTACAAAAGCATGTGTACCGTATTGATTTAAGCACGGGCACGCCATTGTCGACGGTTGCTTTGTCCAGTGGAATGACTCAAGACGATAGTCATGGCTTGATGATTGATGGCCTAACGTTAGAGCAATATGCCAACAAAAATGGCTGGGATGCGCTGGCCGAGAAAGGCATTAAGCCGGTGAGTAAGCATTTGGTTGTCGACATGGTGAAAGCGGTTTCATACCCACACGATAAAATGGAAGGTTTGTGGGTGATTGATGAACACCATCTTGGTGTATTAAATGATGATGATTTTTCGACGTGGTCAACGAAAGGTAAGTTAGAGCAAAAATATTTAGACGACAGTACGGTGGATTCAAATACGCTTTATATTATTAAAGCGGATTTAATGGGCGAGTCGAATTAAATGAGCGCTTTTGATGTCACGATGTGAAGTGAAAAAAGGGACACGATTTTGTGTCCCTTTTTGAACGATTTTAGTACAGCGATTGTGAAAATGCGTACATTGATTACGCTGTAATTTGTGACGTTAGTGATTTGGATTCTGTCATTGGTGGTATCGGAATTGTCTTTGATTTGACGGCGGAATTTAAAGCTATTTTGAACGAAATTTTACCTCATGAAGAAGGGCAAGTGAACGCAGATTCAAGGGCATTGTTTACGACAGAGCAGGACTTTGTTGTTGCAAGTTCTCAGAAGATCATGCGGTTGGTTCTATGTTTTTTCTGATTTAAATTACAAGGTGAAGGAGGCGCGGCCATGGCGGTACAATGGAATGATCGTGTGTATCTTTAATGGTGCTGCAAAATCGAATAGCTATCTAATCCGATAGCTCGATGCAGTTCCTGCCATTGTCTTTTCCTCTATAAAGGGCTTTGTCTGCTCTTTTAATCATGTCTAAAGTATTGTCGTGTTGTTCTCGGCTCGATGTGACGCCTAATGTGATGGTGAGAGGAAGGCTAAACTCACTGAACTTGCCTTGAGTAATAAGGTAGTTAAGGTCTTCTGCAATCAGTTGAGCTTCTTTCTTGGTTGTACTGGGCAGAACGATGATGAACTCTTCTCCACCAAAGCGCGCGATGATGTCGTGTTTTCTGAGAGCACTTGATAAAACTTTGGCGACTTCAATTAAACACACGTCTCCAATGTCATGCCCATATTTGTCATTTATCTTTTTGAAATAATCAATATCAATCAAAATAAGGCTTAAAGAAGAGGACGACGATGTCATTGCCTTCTCTAACTCTCTTTTGAATTGAAGGTTAAGACCTCGGCGATTAAGAAGGCCGGTTAAAGGATCTTGGATGTTTTCTTCTTTCAGTTGTTTGGTGAGTTGTGTGTATTTTTGCAGAAAAAAACGGCCAAAAAAAGCACTAAAAATAGTGCTGATGGTCAGCCAGAAACCGCGAGCAATGGTTTTTTCTTCGGAATAGATTTCGTTTGTTAAATCAGTAATGTGTTCACTAAAAACCGTGCCCAGAATCGTGCCGGAAATGATAACAAGTGTGACGATAACTGACTCTTTATGGCCACCAATTAACGCCGCCATGATGGGATACAGAGGTAGAAAAAAGGCCAGTTGACTGTTCACTCCGCCAGACAAAACTAATATCGGTGTGATAACAATAATGACGGTTAATAAAGACAGCGCGATTTCCCATTTGGGGAAGAGATTAGATCGAACGGTAAAATAGAAAATGGAAATGGTCAATAAATCGGCGATTCCAACCCACATAAAAGAAACAGGAAGCTCGGTGAGCAGTGGTCTAATGATCAGAGCGAGCAGCATAGTGACAATGGATAGCTCGATAATTCTTAGGGTCAGCTTGTGGTTGAGGGTGGTTTGAGAGTCGTTAAACATGATATTGCGAAGCGTCCTTGCGTCAGTCAATAGAGATTGTTGTTCTTGTTTGCGATTGTTTAGGACACCTATCATTGATAATTAATCATTAAGACTCAAGCGGTTATTTGTATCTTTTCATTACACAATAATGATGTATGTCTAGCGTTAGATGAAAAAAGACAACATTCAGCAAGTGGCCTAAAAACAGGGCACACGCAGTAGATTAAAGAAAGTAGTGTGCTAGATTCTCAAACTACACTGTTTGTGACGTGAAGGAGTCTGTTGTGAAATTAAAGAATCGAATTATCGCTTGTGGCGTTTTTTCTAGTTGTGTCCTGACTTTGCCCGTTCAGGCAGCGACGTTTGAAGTGCCAAGGTCGTTTGAAATTATGTACGTTGACCTTGAAGGCGCAAGGGAATTTGGTAATGACTTTAAGGTAAACATTGATGAAGGTCAGCATCAAATTGTGGTTCGTTTTAACAAATTAGTAAGAAGTGGGGGGGATACTCAAGCGTATCAATCTCAGCCCATCGTATTGGATTTACAGTTTGAAAAGAACGATTATTTTACAGTGAAAGCGCCGTATATTTCGACACAAAAACAGGCTGAGTCTTACTTAAAGAATCCGACGTTTACCCTAGTTGATGATCGAAGTGGTAAAGCGGTGGATTATCAGCATCAGATTTTGCCCGTGAAGTCTGGGTTTCAAAATACACGCGACTATATTACAGAGATCGAACGGTTAACGGCAAAAAGTACTCCAACTCTGAACGATGGTCCAGCTGCTGCTCCCGTTATTTCAACATCGAATGTCGCGTTAGAAATGATGCAGTTTTGGTACAATCGATCCGATGAAGCAACGCGCAAAGACATGCGAATTTGGATTGCAGACGACTTATATAAGCCGACAGTGTCTAATATCCAGCTGGAAATGTTACAGTTTTGGTTTAATAAAGCTGACAGAGAGGCGAAAAAAGCATTTCAAGCTTGGTTGGTAGAATAACGTTTTTCTAGGCATCGTATTATAAAAACGCCCAGCCAATGCTGGGCGTTTCTATTTGGCTTAGATTTACCTAAGTTATGAATTAGCTTGCATTAGCGGCTTTGGCCGTAGCGAGTCGTTGGTTGAATTTATCATTCAGCCAAAGTGCCAATAAGATAATGCTGCCACCAATGACCAGTCTAACGATGTCAGCATCGCGGTTCCAGAAAACCACGTTTACAATAATGCCTGCGGGAATTAGTAAATTATTCGCAACCGCTAATGTTCCTACGTTCACCATGGTTGCGCCTCTGTTCCAAGCAAAGTAACCAAGACCGGAAGCCACAATACCTAGGTAAGTTAAAATACCCCATTGAAGAGTGGTGGTCGGTAATTTATCAGGGTTACCTAGCGCAAGGTAGCAAGGAATAACCACCGCCAATGCACCGATAAAAAACCAGCCGAAAACCGTACGTTGAGATAGGTCAGGGCGCTCTTTTGCAATGACGCGTTTATAACCAACTTGTCCTGCTGCGAAACAAATGTTGGCACCTTGAACAATCAGTAAGCCTTTAATGAAGCCTTCATCGATACCTTGGTAGCGAATGGCAACAGCGCCAAGAATCGCTACGAGCGCACTGACGGCAAAGCCAATATTGAAGCGTTTGTCTAACATGTCATTAATCAAGGTGACGTAAAGTGGCGTCATAACCGTGAATAGCAAGACTTCAGGAACTGACAGGTATAGGAAGGATTGATAATAAAAGCCATACATAATGCCAAGCTGTAACGCGCCGCAAACCATAAGTTTTAGCGCTATTTTAGCTTCAATTTCACGAAGCTTTAAAAAAGGTAAAAATACGACAGTAGCCAGAGCGACTCGCATTAATACAGAGAACCATGCATCGACTTGGCCGGCGAGGTAAACGCCAATCAAGCTGAAGGAAAACGCCCATAAAAGGGTGACGGCAATAAGAATTGGCATGAGAATGGATTCCATTTGGATAATTTTGTCGTAAGTCTAACGATTTCCTTACAGTAGGTAAATTAGTTTACTTTTTAAAATAATAAAGTTTACTGATTTTTCAAAATGAGACTTTATGTATGGTACGAGCCACGCGATGAATCGTTCTAAAATCAGACCTATGTCAATGGATTTGGTGGCTTGTTCGACAGGGCGGTAAAACCTTGATCTAGATTAATAGTTTGATTTCTTATCCTGCTACTTTTTATTCGCAGACATGTTGTTTGATTAAAAAGAAGGATTTGATTATGAAAGCTTTACTTCCTGTTGCCCTTATTTCAACACTTTGCTCTTCTGTGGTTTTGGCTCATGACGCCGGCGATCTATTCGTCCGAGCGGGTTTTGCAACGGTTATGCCAAATGAAAGCAGTGATAACGTATTGAACACCGGTGAATTGGAATTGGATAATGACACTCAGGTTGGTGTAACACTCACGTATATGCTAACAGAGCAGTTTGGTGTGGAGTTGCTAGCCGCGACACCTTTTACTCATAAAGTCTCTACTAAAGGGCTTGGCGAAGTAGCCGAAGTCTCGCATCTGCCACCTTCCGTGATGGCGCAATATTATTTCGGTCAAGCCAACAGTGACATTCGACCTTATGTAGGTGCAGGTTTGAACTACACGGTTTTCTTTGATGAAAAAGGCAAAGGCACATTGGCGGGAACCGATGTGAGTTTAGATGATTCATTTGGATTGGCCGCGCAATTGGGTGTGGATGTGAACTTCGCAGAAAACTGGTTTGCCAATGCCTCTATTTGGTACATGGATATTAATACCGACGTTCACACGACAGTCGGAACGATTGACGCCGATATTGATCCAATCACCTTTATGGCCAGTGTGGGTTATACCTTTTAGTTCGTACACATAAAGAAAGTGCTTAAAAAGGCTTTGATGATCAAATCAAAGCCTTTTTTTTGTTTTTTTACACACATTTTATAAATGTCACCATAGTGTTTTCATCATGGCATTTGATATAGGCTTGTCTGAATTGTTCAATATGAATTGGAAACATGATGTTGTCAGCGTTAGAAAGCGAATTTGAAAACCATTGTCGAGCGTTTTTAGAAGCACAAGGCGCGGCGGATGTAGCGCACGATGTGAGCCATATCTATAGAGTGGTAAGGGTGGCGAAAAAATTGTCGCTGGATGAAGGTGCGAATATGGCCGTGGTAATACCTGCGGCATGGTTGCACGATTGTGTTTCGTTACCAAAAAATCATCCGGACCGGCATCTTGCTTCGACGTTGGCCGCTGATAAAGCCATTGTTTTTTTACACTCTATTAAATACCCGGCCGATTATTTTCCCGCTATTCATCACGCTATTCGAGCTCACAGTTTTAGTGCTAATGTGCCACTTGAAAGCTTGGAGGCTGAAATTGTACAAGACGCCGATCGTTTGGATGCACTGGGGGCGATCGGCATTGCGCGTTGTATGCAAGTCAGTGGTACGTTAAATAGGACGCTTTATTCACTTGATGATCCATTTTGTGAGGGTCGTGAGCCGGAGGATGCACAGTATTCTATCGACCATTTTTATAATAAGTTATTCCGTATAGCCGATAGCTTAAATACAGTATCTGCTCAAGCCGAAGGCAAGCGCCGCGAATCGGTTATGCGTGATTTTTTGGCGCAATTGGCACTGGAAATCTAATGATTATCCGCGTTCTTTTTTGTGGTTGATGGCGTTTAGTTTTGTTAGCATTTTTGCGCCTACGGACAAAAATTGCTGTAATTCTTCATCGCTCACTTCTGATCTCATTTCTTTTAATACCGCCTTGTCGGCATTTTCAAGCGTCATATAACAGGTCAGTCCGCTGTCTGTTAATTGCAAAAACTGGCTGCGTTTATCATTTGGATTGGGACGTTTTATGACCAACCCTTCGGCAATCACTTCTTTGACCAATCTTGTAATTTGCCCTTTGTCCTTTTCTGTCACATCCGCAAGAAAGTTTGCCGTGCAATTTTCGGTGTCGTGAATGCGTTTCAGAATCATAAAGTACAAAGGCGATAAGGGAATGCCTTGTTCCTTCATGATGCTTTTCATGGATATTTTTAGCCCATTGATTGTGCTGATTAAGAGCGTTTGTAACTCAGATTCATGGTTCTTCATTATTTTTTTATCCAATGTAATTGACAATGTCAACATTATTTAATATAGTTGATTTTGTCAATTTGTTTTGAGTGTTTTATCCAAACTATTCCTAGAGGGAAGACGTATGTCATTAAAAGTTCAGAAAATATCTATTGTTGCCAGTTTAGTGATTGCTATGGGGGGAACCTTAACCTTTTTAATGACGTGGCGAAATATTGGTTTTGCCGATCATTTTATGGGGGCGTGGTTATCTTCTTTTGCTTTATGTGTACTTTGTATTGCGCCGATTGGTGGCATTCTTTCGTATTTGGTTCATCACCTTGTTAATGCTATTTTGCCTAGATTATCTTCCATGCAGCGCAATATTGTTTTTGGTTTGATTATGGCCATTATAATGGAATCTGTTATGGCGGTGGTTACGACGATAAACTTGCATGGTTTTTTAGAGCGAGGCGCTTTCCTGAATTCATGGACGGCTACGCTGATGTCGGCTTTGCCTGCTGGAATTGTGTTTTCAATATTGATGTCGATAGTCATAAAACCAAAATTGGCCGCTTTTTGGGCCAAAACCGCTTAGTTTGATGTGGTAGGTGGACTTTAGGATAATACGGCAACCGATTTTATTTGAGCAATGACAGTTTGCCCTTTTTGTAGAGACAATTTATGCGCTGACAAGGTGGTGATTCTCGCTAATATTGGCGTACTGCCTGCGAGTAATCGGACCATTATCATGCTTGGGTCTTTTGGGTCGGAGATCATGTCATCAATGGTCACAGTTAAGCGATTCAATATACTTGAATCGCTATGTTCACTGAGTGACAAGCTAACGTCTTTGGATTGAATTCTCAGCCGTAGAGTGCTTCCTAATTGCTCTTTTCCTTTTTTAAATGCAATGGTTTGATCGCTAAAGCAAAGCCATGAAAGCCCCCATTTTTCTTCTTGTTGTGACACGGTGCCTGTAATCACCACGCTTGCGTCTTGGTATTTTGAAAACGTGGTCCCCAGTTTGCCCAACAAAGTCTGTATTTCACCCTCTTCAATGACGTTGCCTTTTTCCAAAACGATCATGTAATCAGCCAAACGAATGACTTCGTCTAATGAATGGCTGACATAGATAATAGGGATATTTGCGCGGTGACAAAGTTGTTCTAAATAGGGAAGAATATCCTGCTTTAATGCATCGTCCAATGCAGACAGTGGTTCGTCCATCAGCAGTAACTTAGGCTGAATAAGCAGCGCTCTGGCAATGGCAACGCGCTGTCGTTCCCCTCCAGAAAGTTGAGCTGGATATTGAGATAACACAGACTCAATCCCCATGAGTTGAATGACGTCTGCATAGGAAATGACGGATTGATGTTTGTCGGCGCGCTTGATGGAAAACTGCAGATTTTCTTGTGCGGTTAAATGCGGAAATAAATTGGCATCTTGGAACACGTAACCAATCGGACGCAAGTGCGGTGCAAGGAACGTTTGGTGATTTTGCCACGTGTCATCGTTTAAACGGACAAGTCCTTTTGTTTTTTTCTCCAGCCCTGCGATACAACGTAACAGGGTGGTTTTCCCTGATCCAGATGGGCCAAATAAAGCCGTTACACCGGTGTTTGGAATCTGTAGATCAACGTCGAGCAAAAAATCTGATGTACCTTTTCGCTGTTGTTCAATACGAACATGTAACGCTTTTGATATTGAGTGAGTCGTCATAGTAAACCACCCGACATGGCGCTGTTTTTCTGGCGTCTTTGGACGCTGTATAAAAAGGCAAGCACAAGAAAAGCAAAGGAAATCATCAGCAAGGAAAGGCTGTGTGCTTGATCGTATTCTAAGGCTTCTACATGGTCGTATATTTGTACGGAAATAACCCTCGTTTCGTCGGGAATATTCCCACCAATCATTAGCACCACGCCAAATTCACCCACGGTATGCGCGAAGCCTAAAACCGCTGCACTAATATAGCCGGGCTTTGCTAATGGAATGACCACATGAATAAACCTGTCCCACGGTGAGGCGCGAAGTGTGGCGGCGGCTTCAAGTGGACCTTCGCCAATGGCAGAAAATGCATTTTGAATAGGTTGAACGACGAAAGGCAACGAATACACCATGGAAGCAACCACCAAGCCAGCAAAACTAAAAGGCAGTGGAGAGAACCCGAGTTGATTCAGAAATTGTCCTAATGCGCCTTGTGGCCCTAAAAAAAGTAACAAATAAAACCCCAACACTGTTGGAGGTAAGACAAGCGGCATGGCAACAATGGCGTTGATCGGCCCTTTTAGCCAAGACTGAGTTCGAGCTAGCCACCATGCGATAGGCGTACTTATTAGGATGAGTAATAGTGTGACAAGGCTAGCCAGTTTTAAGGTTAGCCATATTGCTCCGATGTCTTCTGGGCTGAATAACATTCGATGTGCCTAGTGTGGCTCTGCGGCGTAACCAAACTGAACTATTTTGGCTTGAATATCTGGACGCATTAAAAATGCCATGAAGGTTTGTGCCAATTCTATGTTTTGAGACTGAGATAATATCACGGCCGCTTGATTGATTTGCTGATAGGCGTCGCTCGGAATGTCTATCACATGACCTTTTGTTTTGCCTGCAAGGACTTGAGATAAGGCAACAAAGCCCGCATCGGCATTTTGTGAATACACGAATTGATAGGTTTGGCCTATATTTTCACCTTGTACCATTTTTTTCTTGGCGTCATTCCACACAGAAAGAGACGTGAGACTTTCTTCTGCGGCTTTGCCGTATGGCGCAAGTTTGGGGTTTGCAATGGCAATACGTTTCGCGTTGAGAACGGCATCTTTAAGTGATGTAGATGAGATGGGGTTGACGGACCAAAAAACCAAATGCCCTTTTGCATAAATGACGAGACTATTAGGCAGTGCGTTATTGGATTGAACAAGCGCTTGCGGTTTGGCGACATCTGCAGAAAGAAAAATATCGTAAGGGGCGCTGTTTTGAATTTGAGCAAACAACTTTCCTGAGGAGCCAAACGATAAGGTTAACGATTGACCGGTTTCTTGTTCGAAATCTTGTGCGAGTTGTTTAATCGGCGATATGAAGTTCGATGCGACGGCGAGATGGAGGGACGCCGCAAATGATCGAGAAGGTAAAAAAAGTAAGCTGAATGTGATGAGTAGCAAGGCGACGAATGTTGCTTGAGGTGTACGGTTATTCACGGCTGATGTGGGCATGTTTTCAAGTTAATCCGAGTTTGAGTGGTGATTTACGCCCACAGTAAATAACAATTGCCTTGCTCTATTCCTATGGTCGCTTTTTTAAGGTGACTTCCCTGACAAGGGCCAGTAATGCATGAACCATCTTGAGGTGAAAAAAGAGCACCATGGTGATGGCATTTCAAATAATCTCCTTCGGGATCGAGAGCCGGTTCAGAAGCATCATCCAACGGTTTCTTTTGATGTGGGCAGAGGTTTTCATAAGCGATGATTTTACCTTGCTGCTTTGTGACTAAGAAACTGTACTCTTCAATGGTGATGTTGAGTGCTTTGCCTTCAGGGATATTTTGCGTATTAGGTATAAGATGTTTATTAAACACGTGAGTACCGCACTTTTTATTATAATGATTGTTGTTTATCTCAATAGTATTGATCTTGGTCATCATGTGGACGCTAAGGTAAATGTCACATAAAACGGATGACGTATTGTTCAATTCTATCGCTGACGTAGTGAAGAAAATTCAGGAAAATGCCAGTTATATAAACTTTCCGTGAGCAAAGACTCTAAAGCGCGAGGGGGAATGAGTCAATAAGTAAGAATTGAGTTAGTTTGTTTTTGCTCGTTGCCTGCTTACAGCAAGCTCCTTATACTAACCCGCTATGGCTAAAAAAACTCCGGTAAAACCTTCACGTAAGTCCCCGACTAAAACGAAAAAAACACCAAAACCTTCCTTTTTGAAGAGGCTTCTTCGTGCCTTTTTTAAATGGGGGCTGATTGTCGCTTTGGTGACGAGTGTTCCTTTTTCTGCTTGGGTTTGGTGGCTAAATGGACAAGTCGTCAGTCGTTTTGAAGGGCAGAAGTGGCAAGTTCCGTCAGAAGTCTACAGTGCGCCTATCATTTTGATAAACGGAGCACCTTGGAAAAAGCAAGACCTCGAAAACCTTCTGGAAGAAACGGGTTATCGATTTGGTCGTAACAGCCAAAAAGTCGGGTGGGCGGCGCGCAGTCGAACGAAAGTCAGTGCGCATTTACGATCCTATGTAGATCATCTTGGCTTTCATGAAAGTGAAAGGCGAATTTTTTCTTTTCAAAATGGTCGGTTGATCATCCAAGCGTTGAATGGCGACGAAATCGGTGAAGCGAGAATTGAGCCTCAGCGCATAGGTTTCTTATACGGCGGTAACACGGAAAGTCGTCAAATCTTAACGTACAATGAAATTCCCGCGCCATTAATTGATATTTTAGTCGCAGTAGAAGATCAGGACTTCTATCACCATTGGGGGATTTCTTTGTCAGGTATTGCTCGTGCAATAGTAGTTAACTTTACTCACGGTGCACGTCGCCAGGGTGGTTCCACACTGACGCAGCAACTTGTTAAAAACATGTATTTGAGCTCAGAACGAACTTATACAAGAAAACTTACTGAAGTCGTAATGAGCCTATTGCTTGAATATCACTATTCAAAAGAGGCGATTATTACCGCCTATATGAATGAAGTGTATTTGGCTCAGCTCGGCAGCAGCGCATTGCATGGCTTTGCCGCCGCCAGTCAGCATTTTTTTGGTCGACCCGTGAACGAGCTTAATATTGATGAATTTGCGCTTTTAGTTGGTATGGTAAAAGGCCCTTCTTTGTATAACCCTGAGCGTTCTCCAAATCGAGCCAAAGCCAGACGTAATACTGTCTTGGCGGTATTAAAAGACCAAGGACGTCTGTCGGTGTCTGATTATAATCGTTTAATCAAGCAGCCTATCCGTTTGGCGAGTAAGAAAAAAGAACGTTCTGTTTACGGCGATTATTTGGACTTGGTGGCGATGCAATTATCGCGTGATTTTGATGAAACAACCTTGGCAACGAAAAACTTACGAATTTATACCGGCGTGGATATACGCGCGCAACGGGCGGCCAGTATGGCAATGCGTCGTCAGGTCGCGGCATTAGAAAAACGCGATTCTAAACTGAAAGGCTTGCAAGGTGCCATGGTGGTTACTGATCGGCTATCAGGGCAAGTGCGTGCCGTGGTTGGTTCTAGCGGTCAGCACTATACCGGATTCAACCGAGCGCTCGGAGCCGTCAGGCCGATTGGTTCTTTGGTTAAACCCCCTTTGTATTTGTCGGCGTTGGCAACAGGGCGCTACACTTGGTGGTCTAATATTGAAGATAAGCGTTTGCGTTTCAAGGTGGGCAGTCAAATTTGGGAGCCTGAGAATTACGATAGAAAAACGCATGGTGTGGTACATCTCTATGAAGCCATGGCTAAGTCTTACAATTTAGCGACGGTGTCTTTGGCACACCAAATTGGCTTTGAACGCGTAGGGGACACCTTACGCCAATTGGGCGTGAAACGTCCTTTTACAATGCGCCCTGCGATGGCTTTAGGCGCCTTAGAATTGTCACCGTTTGAAGTATCACGCTTATATCAACCAATTGCTTCACAAGGTCAAAGCAGTGAATTGGGTGTGGTGCTTGCCGTGATGGACCAAAATGATCAGATGATGAAGCGTTTTGATCATCAAAATGATGTGCCTTTTACGGATGCCTTGCTCGCCGTGACCTTAGACGGTATGACCAAAACGCCACAAATAGGAACGGCAAGGGCCGCTCAAGCCGCGTTTCCTAATTTGAAGTTTGCCGCAAAAACCGGTACCACCAATCAACAAAAAGACAGTTGGTATGTCGGCATCACAGGCGATTACTCTTCGGTTGTTTGGCTGGGGGATGACGATAACGTGCCGTTAAGCATCACTGGCAGCAGTGGTGCGCAAAAAGTTTGGATTGATTTCACTCGTAATGTAAACCCTCGATCATTGCCCGATGGCTTGCCGAATGGTGCTGCGAGGTTCAATGTATTAAACAGTGAGTTTGAAATAGCAGCAGATCGTTGCGATGATAAGGTGTCGTTGGCCTTTATTTTAGGAACGGAACCAAAAAAGAGTACGTCTTGCTTATGGCCTTTCTAGCGTCGGTTGCATGAAAATACAAAAAGTTGATTGATAATTGTTTTGTTCTTATATAGCCTTTTAGATTGTTGAAAATCAATGAGTTAGTCATCTTTCCTTTCTCTTGCTTGTCTTAAGCTACGAGCGGCAAGGTGATTTTATGGTAAATGTTAGCAACAGAATTGCTTGATCACTCTTGGGAAATAACATCGTTTATTTATTTGCAGAATAAAAAAGTGTCCTTTGTCATTTTAATTTTACTTGTAAGGAAGTAGTGCTATATGCGACTGCATACGTACATGATTAGCTGTTTTATGACAGTGACTTTTTTTTATACGGGGATGGCTTCTGGGCAAGAACCCTCAACCCAAGCCGTATCGTGTGACGTCCTTACTGCTTCTGGAAATTCAGAATACCCTCCTTTTTTGTGGCGCGAAGACGCAAGCTCAATCGCTTTGCACGGCGTGAATCGTCTTATCATTGACGAACTTAGTAAACGCATTAATGTCCCGATTGAACTGATCCATGTGGGCCCTTGGTCTAGAGCGCAAACCGAAGTAAAGAATGGTCGCGTTGATTTAATGGCGGGTGCGTTTTATACCAATGAGCGTGCCGATTATATGGATTACTTTACGCCTGTAATGCTGCATACAACGAGCGTCGTTTGGCAGCGAAAAGATAAGACGTTTGCCTTTAATCGAAAAGAAGATCTAGAAGGGAAATGGGGCGTCACGGTGATAAACAACAGTTTCGGTCAAGAATTTGACCAATACGCCCAGCGTAACTTGAATATATTGGCCGTAGCGAGCTTGTCTCAAGCGCTGAAAATGTTGGCCGCCGATCGTGTGGATTATGTTCTGTATGAAAAAAATCCAGCGTATGCCTATGCCACAATTCTGGACTTATCGGACGCGATTGTTCCAGTGTTGCCAGCGATTAGCAGTGAAGGCTTGTATTTGACCATGTCTAAAAAATCATCGTGCAATAACACAGACATTAAGCGACGCATTGCGATTGCTTTGCAGGAAATGAAACAAGATGGTTTTACTGAAAAAGCACTGATCGATGGTGTGCAGGAATGGGGCGCTCACAGTCGCGAAGACACCACTCTAAAATAGGCAATAAGAGCGCACGATAAGGCTATCGTCCGCTCTTATAGAAGGCGTTTTATTTATTCAGTAAAGATTGATACAGATTAATCCATTGGTCGGTTACGGCTTCCCAGCTGTGATCGTATTGCATCGCATTCATTTGCCTTTCTTGCCATCTCGTACCGTCATAAAAGTCGTCCATACAGCGTTCCATTGCGGCACTTAAGTCCGCGGTGTCGGCTTCTTTAAAAACATAGCCATTGGGCTTTTTACCCTCTTCAAATACCGTATCTGCGAGACCGCCCGTTTGTCTGACGACGGGTAAGGTTCCATATTTTAGGGCATAAAGCTGAGTGAGTCCGCAGGGTTCAAAGCGCGATGGAATGAGCAGCGCATCGATACCAGCTTGGAGGCGATGGGAATAATCTTCAAAATACCCGATGCGAACGGACACTTGATCCGGATAGCTTTTTTGCAAGGTTAAATAGCCTGACTCAAGGTCTTTATCCCCAGAACCAAGAACCACAAGTCGAGCGCCTTTTTCCAATAGAGCGGGCATTACGTTTAGAACAAGATCCAACCCTTTTTGTTCGGTTAACCGGCTGACAACCCCAAATACTGGCTTGCTTAAATCTTCTGATAATCCATTCTCTTGTAGCAGTGCCAGTTTGTTTTCGCATTTTTGGCTCAGTGTTTCTAGGTTGTACTTGTGAGGGATAAGTGAGTCTATTTCGGGTGACCATTGTTCGTAATCAACGCCGTTTAAAATACCACTGAGTTTTTCTGTCATTGCTCTAAGGGTGCCGTCCAAACCGTCGCCATATTCCGGCGTTAAGATTTCTTGTGCATAGGTTGGGCTGACCGTCGTGATGGCATCGGCGTAAACCAATCCTGCTTTTAATCCGGAAAAACGGCCGTAAAATTCCATGCCATGCATGCTGAGCAGTTCTGGTGAGAGTAATGTATCGGCAAATTGATCCATGTCAAAACTACCGTTGTAACGTAAATTATGTACGGTCGTGACAATCGGGATGTGTGCAGTTTTCCAACTTTCCAAGTACGCGGCCGCAAAGCCCGTTTGCCAGTCATTCAAATGAAGTACATCCGCCTGCCAATCCATCAGTTCGCCATGCAAAGCTAATGTTGCTGTAGCCCATGATAGGGCGGCAAAGCGTAAGTGGTTATCGGGAAAATCTATGCCGTTCTTATCGACATAAGGGCCGTCCTCACGTTCGTAGAGTGCTTGGCATTGTAGTAGCCAAATAGGCGTGTCATTCTCAGGAATATGCGTCTCAAGAAGGAGAAGGTCGCCCACGCCAAAAGGATTACCTAGGTTGATACTCTTTTGAATAGGCGCTACCTTTTCAAGTATGCCTTGATAAGCTGGCATGATGAGTTTGACGTCATGACCTTTTTTTCTCAAAGCAACAGGGAGTGCGCCAGCAACATCGGCCAGTCCACCAGTTTTTATTAGTGGGTAAATTTCGGAGGCTGCAAACAGTATTTTCATTCTTAGGCATCTTATTGATTTGGAATAATGATCAGAGTATACCTAAATGAAACTTCGAATTAGAGTGTGTTGATAATAATTTTAAGGGCATCACATGGATTTAAATACAGCGCGTATGAATACACTGTCTATTATTTTAGCGGGCGGACGTGGATCAAGGCTAAAGCAGTTGACGGATAATCGTTCCAAACCCGCCGTGCCAATCGCGGGGAAATATAAGATTATTGATTTTCCTCTCTCTAACTGCATCAACTCAGGCATGCGCCGCATTGCCGTTCTCACTCAGTATCGATCTCATACCTTGAATCAACATGTACAACGAGGGTGGAATTTTCTGCGTTCCGACTTCAACGAATTTATTGAGTTGTGGCCCGCTCAGCAGCAAACAGGCAGCGATTGGTATCGCGGCACGGCGGATGCGGTTTTTCAAAACTTAAGCATGATTGATGGCTTAGACAGTGAATACATATTGATCCTTGCGGGCGATCATGTGTACAAACAAGACTATAGCCTGATGCTTAAAGACCATATCGAAAGTGGTGCAGATGTTACCGTGGCTTGTATTGAAGTGCCGCTAAAAGAAGCGGATCAGTTTGGCATTATGCACGTTGATGAAAACGATAATATTATCGCGTTTGAAGAAAAACCTTCGAACCCTCCGACGATGCCGGGCAATCCAGATGTGTCGCTTGCGAGCATGGGAATATATATATTCAATACCAAGTTTTTATCTGAAAACTTACGTTCTGACGCCAGTGATGATGCCTCTAGCCATGATTTTGGTAAAGACTTGATTCCTTTTTTTGTTGGGCGCAGCAAAATTAAAGCCCACCACTTTTCACAAAGTGTGATCGCTAATACAAGTTATCCCGACACGCCGTATTGGCGTGATGTTGGTACATTGACTGCGTATTGGGAAGCGAATATGGATTTGACTCGTTTGACGCCAGAATTGGATTTATACGACGAAGACTGGCCAATTCGCACGACTCAATATCAACGCCCGGCGGCGAAGTTTAATTACAATTACGAAGAGCGTATTGGAACGGCGCTGAACTCTGTTGTATCGGCAGGCTGTATTGTTTCTGGTTCCACTGTTGAGCAATCCATTCTATTCAATAATGTTAGAGTGAACTCTTATTCCCACGTTAATAAATCGGTTGTGTTGCCTCGCTGTGACATTGGGCGGCATTGTCGATTAACAAAAGTGGTGATCGATTCGGACTGCCACATTCCAGAAGGGACCGTGATTGGTGAAGATGCCGTTGCTGATGCTGCGCGTTTCTACCGGAATTCCGATGGCATTACGTTGGTAACACAAGAGATGATAGAAGCCTTGTCTAAATAAGGGGAGATTGATTTTTGTGTCATATAAACCGCTCAATTGAGCGGTTTTTTGTTTCTAATTAGAGAGGAAGTGCGTGATTGATGAATGAAGTGAGATGGTTTTTATTGGGCAATTGACTTGGTACGGCTTGAAAAAATACAAATTGATCGCATTAGTAGGGTTTGGAATTTTGAATTTATCATAGCGACTGGTTATCCCCGTAACCTGTGGATAACCCTATTAGTGAATCTATGATAACTCACGCTAAGCCAGTCAAACAGCTGCTTTGCTCATGGGTGTTCATTTCTTCTGCAGTCGTTGGTTTGGCGTACTTTATTTAGTAAGTGTGGTTCATTTTTTGACCCACCTAAGAGGCAATATTATGTTTACAGGCATTGTTCAAGGCATCGCGACGGTTCAGAGTACGAATCAAATTGGGCACAATAAGCGTTTGGAAGTGATTTTTCCTGCAGGTGTGATGTTGGGTCAGCAACTTGGCGCCAGTGTTGCTATTAATGGCGTTTGTTTGACGGTGGCTGAAATAGGTCATGATGTACTGACGTTTGATGTGATTGATACCACTTTAGCATTGACCAATATTGGTGTGCTGCAAGCAGGCGACAGGGTTAACTTTGAACGCGCTGCGAAAATGGGTGATGAGGTTGGTGGTCACATCATGTCAGGTCATATCATGACGTCTGTGGCGGTTTCTCGAGTCGAAAAAAATGGAGAAAGTGTCCATATCCGTTTTACAACAGACCGCCAAAATGAAGTCGATGCTCGACGTTACTTGTTTAACAAAGGCTATGTTGGATTAAATGGTTCGAGTTTGACGATCAGCGACATTGGCAATGATTGGTTAGAGGTTTCTTTGATTCCAGAAACGCTTCGATTAACCACGTTTGGCGCCATTTCTGTAGGAGACAGAGTAAATCTTGAAATCGACTCTCATACTCAGGCTACTGTAGATACAGTCGAACGTATTCTTAAAGAGAAAGGCATCGTCTTACCTTAGCGATCATTGCGGCTTGTTTTTAAAATAGTCCGTTCGTGGTTTATGGGCTCTCACATTGTTGATCTTTGAAATAAATGGAGTCCTTGCTCGATTTTCGGTAGAATGCTCGCCAATTTCTATCCTGAAAACTTGTCGATAACTCTTTTCATTAAGTCAGCATCATGGTGCGACCTAATTTATGTAACATTTGCAGTGAAAAATGTGCATATCTGACCGATTTATCAACAGGTAATCATCCAAGTATCGCTTTTAAAGTGTGAGTAAATAGTGTCCTCTAATAATCTTAAGCACATACGAAATTTCAGTATTATCGCGCACATAGACCACGGTAAATCCACTCTAGCTGACCGTTTCATTCAAACCTGTGAAGGCTTGAGTGAACGGGAAATGTCCGCTCAAGTTCTCGATTCAATGGATATCGAACGTGAACGAGGCATTACGATTAAAGCCCAGAGTGTGACCTTAGACTATCATGCGAAAGACGGGCAAACCTATCAGTTGAATTTCATCGATACGCCTGGGCACGTGGATTTTTCCTACGAAGTCTCTCGATCACTCGCCGCTTGTGAAGGTGCGTTGCTGGTCGTTGATGCGGCGCAAGGCGTAGAGGCTCAATCGGTTGCTAACTGCTACACCGCGATCGAGCAAGGCCTAGAAGTCATGCCAGTACTGAATAAAATCGATTTGCCACAGGCCGAGCCAGAACGTGTGTGTGCTGAAATTGAAGAAATTATTGGTATCGATGCCATGGATGCGGTGACGTGTTCTGCAAAAACGGGCATGGGTGTTGACGATGTTCTTGAACGTTTAGTCGCGACGATTCCCCCACCAGAAGGCGATGTTGATGCGCCACTGCAAGCCCTAATTATCGACTCTTGGTTTGATAACTACTTAGGCGTTGTTTCTCTTGTTCGTATCAAGCAAGGCACATTGCGCAAGAAAGACAAAATTTACATCAAGTCGACCAAACAGACTCACCCTGTCGACATGGCGGGTATCTTTACACCAAAACGCAAAGAAACGGGCGTCTTGAAAGCAGGTGAAGTGGGTTTCGTTGTCGCGGGTATTAAAGATATTCATGGTGCGCCAGTGGGTGACACCATTACTCATGCTTCGACTCCAGATGTTGCACAGCTAGCGGGTTTCCAAAAAGTTAAACCACAAGTTTATGCAGGCTTGTTCCCTGTTAGTTCTGATGACTATGAAGACTTTCGTGTTGCTTTGAATAAGCTGACATTGAATGATGCGTCATTGTTTTTTGAACCAGAAAGCTCAGACGCTTTGGGTTTTGGTTTCCGTTGTGGCTTCTTGGGCATGTTGCACATGGAGATCATTCAAGAGCGCTTAGAACGTGAATATAACCTTGATTTGATCTCTACAGCGCCAACCGTAGTGTATGAAATTGAACTGAATAACGGTGATGTGATCAATGTCGACAGTCCATCAAAAATGCCCGATCCAGGTACCATTAAGGAAATGCGTGAACCTATCGTGGAAGCCAATATATTGGTGCCACAGGAATATTTAGGCAACGTAATTACCTTGTGTATTGAAAAGCGTGGTGTTCAAAAGGACATGTTATACGTTGGTCGACAAGTACAATTACGTTACGAGTTACCAATGAACGAAGTGGTAATGGATTTCTTTGATAAATTGAAGTCTTGTAGCCGTGGTTTTGCGTCTTTGGATTACAGTTTTTCTCACTTTAATGCTGCTCCTCTTTGCCGTTTGGATATTTTGATCAACGGTGAGCGCGTAGACGCATTGGCGCTTATTATGCACAAAGACAATGTGCAGTATAAAGGCCGTGCTCTGTGTGAAAAAATGAAAGACTTAATTCCACGTCAAATGTTTGATGTGGCAATTCAAGGCGCAGTGGGTGCCAAAGTTATTTCTCGAACGACCGTTAAAGCATTGCGTAAAAACGTGATCGCTAAGTGTTACGGCGGTGATGTAAGCCGTAAGAAGAAACTCTTGCAGAAGCAGAAAGACGGTAAAAAACGCATGAAGCAAGTGGGTAATGTGGAAGTACCACAATCCGCCTTCCTTGCTGTTTTGCAATTGGACAGCTAGCCAGATAATCAACCGGTGCCGATGTGCACCTTGATGGAGAAATGAAGTATGGGTTTTGATTTCGAATTGATACTGGCCATTGCGTTTTTAGTGACGGGTATCTTCTGGGTTTACGACCGTATTGTGTATTTGCCAAAGCGAAAAGTGGTGTTGGCAAACATGGCGCCGGAAACTCGTAGTGCGGTAAACAAAGAGGCACAACAACGTTTAGCCGACACACCGAGACTGGTTGTGGAAGTGAAATCGTACTTTATTATCATTGCGGTTATCTTTGGTCTTCGCTCGTTTGTCGTTGAACCTTTTCAGATTCCATCAGGTTCCATGTTGCCGACGCTAAAAATTGGCGATTTTATTCTGGTTAATAAGTTTGACTACGGTCTTCGTTTACCGGTTTTAAACACCACTATTATTCCAACCACGGAGCCAAAACGCGGCGATGTGGTTGTTTTCAAATATCCTCTGGATCCTAGTCTAAACTACATTAAGCGTTTGGTTGGTCTTCCTGGCGATAAGGTGAGTTATCACAATAAAGAGTTAACGGTAAATGGCGAGCAAGTCAGCAAAGAGTTTTTGGCAAAACTGCCTATATCTTTGAATCCTAATCAGGAGCCGGTGGAACTTTTTAATGAAAATTTAAATGGTGTTCAGCACGACATCTATAACAGTTTCCGTTTCACGCCACATGAAGGGGATTGGGTCGTGCCAAAAGGGCATTATTTTGTGATGGGCGATAATCGCGACAACAGCGCTGATAGTCGTTTCTGGGGATTTGTACCAGATGAAAATATGAAAGGTCGCGCTTTTTATGTGTGGCTGCATTGGGATGAGTTTTTCAGTATCCCAAGTTTTAAAAATAACGGTTTGATTGAATAAGTATTTTTTGGAGAAATTTTGAGTTCATCGTATCAGAAGCTGAGTCGGCGAATAGGTTACTTTTTTGCTGACCTTGGACTGCTTGAACTGGCGCTAACGCACCGTAGTTTTGGTGGGAAAAACAATGAGCGCCTTGAGTTTTTGGGTGACTCTATCCTTAACTATGTGATTGCGGAAGACCTTTTTCATCGTTTTCCGAAAGCCAAAGAAGGCGAGTTAAGTCGTCTTCGTGCGTCGTTAGTAAAAGGCGACACGCTGGCGGAACTGGCAAGGGAATTCCAATTAGGGGACTACCTTAAGTTGGGTGCTGGAGAGTTAAAAAGTGGTGGTTTTAGACGCGATTCTATTTTAGCCGATACCGTAGAAGGTATTATCGGTGCTATGTATTTAGACGCGGGCATGGATGTGTGTCGTCAGCATATTTTAGAATGGTATAAGTCTCGTTTGGATGCGACTTCGTTAAAGGTTGTTACGAAAGATTCAAAAACATTGTTGCAAGAATACCTTCAAGCTCGCAAGCATGCGCTGCCTCAATACGATGTGGTGAATATTGTGGGTGAGCCTCACGATCAAACCTTCTTTGTTCATTGCTTTATTGAGCTGAGTGAAGACGCCATTGAAGGTAAAGGCAATAGCCGCCGAATCGCAGAGCAAAATGCTGCTGCGAAAGCATTGAAAAAACTGGAAAAGAAAAATGTCTGACGTTGAAGTTGAAATCACGCACTGTGGCTATATTGCCATTGTTGGTCGTCCAAACGTGGGCAAATCGACGCTGCTTAATCACATCTTGGGGCAAAAGCTATCCATTACTTCACGTAAGCCTCAGACCACGCGCGACCAGATTCTTGGTGTGAAAACCGAAGGACATGTTCAGGCAATTTATGTTGATACTCCTGGTTTGCATTTGGGAGAGACGAAAGCCATTAACCGTATTATGAACAAAACGGCAGCGGCGGCATTAAAAGACGTTGATGTGGTGTTGTTTGTGATTGATGCAGACCGTTGGACGGAAGAAGACGAATCGGTTCTTCAAAAAGTGAAGCACGCACGCTGCCCAGTGATTTTGGTCGTGAACAAAGTCGACCAGCTAGATCAAAAAGAAGACCTATTGCCCCGTCTTGCTAATTTATCTGATCGTATGAACTTCGCTCAGATTGTGCCGATTTCTGCATTACGTAATAACAATTTGGACAGACTTGAGCGTTTGGTTGAAAGCTATATTCCGGAAGGAACACAGTTTTACCCAGAAGACCAAATTACCAATCGCAGCTCTCGTTTTCTAGCGGCTGAAATTGTGCGTGAAAAAATCACTCGTCAGCTTGGTCAAGAAGTGCCTTATGAAGTGGCGGTGCAGATCGAAGAGTTTGTCTATGACGAGTCTGCTATTCATATTAGTGCGCTCATCTTAGTCGAACGTAATGGTCAAAAACGCATTATTATCGGTGAACGTGGCGATAAAATTAAACTTATCGGCAAAGAAGCGCGTATTGATATGGAGAACCTATTTCAACATAAAGTGATGTTGAACCTCTGGATCAAGGTGCGCTCAGGTTGGTCCGATGATGAGCGTGCGCTGGCCAGTTTAGGCTATCAGGAAGAATAATTTCGATGCGCGTCTCGGCGTATGTTATTCATACTCGCCCTTTTCAGGACGGTAAAATCTTGCTCGATTTGCTAACACTCGAGCATGGTTTGATACGGGGAGTATGGCGATTGCCAAAAAAAGAGGCTCGGGTGATACCTGGGCCTTTTTTGTGTTACGAAATAGAGTTTGTTGGGCGCAGTGATTTAAAAACAGTGAAAAGCCTGGAATCGGTGAAGTCCGCCGATTCATTAGAAGGCTTGCCTTTGTATGCGGCTTTCTATGCTCATGAGCTGCTTGAAAAATTGTTACCCACCAATCTACCCTTACCTGATGTTTTTACCTTATATAAGTGGCTCATTGAGAGTTTGTACTCTGGGGCGCCGATTGCTCCTTTATTAAGACGTTTTGAGGTGGGTTTATTTTCGGAACTCGGTGTGGGAATCAATATGGTCTCCACTGGGCGAGGAGAATCGGTTGAACCTCGTCAGCTTTATCAGTTTCATTATAAGTTTGGTTTACGGCCTTATTACGGTGAAACACCGAAACAAATGCCGATGTTGTTTGTCGAGGGTGGAGTCGCTCTGGATTACCATGCGGGCAAATGGATGGATAAGCAGGTGTTGAGCTTAGCGAAAGAATTGCATCGTAACTGGTTAGACAGTCTGTTAAATGGCAAGCCAGTGGTGTCTCGACGGTTATTACCAAAACAGCCTTTTCAAGGTGAACGACATTTAGGTGTGCCCATTTTTCGGGCTTTGTGATGATTAGGTTATGTTAAGGAGTGATTTTTGATTATTGGTGTTGGTACAGATTTGGTTGATATCGCTCGTATAGCACAGTCAATTGAACGTTTAGGTGAACGCTTTATTGATCGAATTTTAACGGCAGACGAAAAGCAACGCTGGTCTGAAATTAGTAACCTTGAAAAGGCGAATGCTTTTGTTGCTAAGCGTTTTGCGGCCAAAGAAGCTGCTGTAAAAGCGTTGGGAACAGGCATCGGCTCGGGCGTTAGTTTTCAGCACTTTAGTGTGAGTAATTTATCAACGGGCCAGCCTGTGTTGACAGTCGACGCTATTATAACGGCGCGTTACGACTTTCCTATTTCATGGCATTTAAGTTTGACGGATGAAAAAGCCTACGCTCAGGCTTTTGTGGTGCTTGAATCTAAAGGTTGAGTCCAAGGAATAAGTTGTCGGTGACTGAGCAGTTCTTCTATTGCGTCAATAAAATCTTCTGCTACACCATCGGCGTCTTCTAAACCTAATTCTTTTAGGTGTGTTTCTAAAAATCCCGCGTGACGCGCGATGTTGATTGTCCCTGTGTATTTAGAGGCGCCGTGTATTCTGTGCACGACCTCGATCAGTTTTTCAGTGTCTTGGTTTTCTAAGTGATGCTGAACCAATTTTTTCTCTGCATCCAGCGTGTCAGCTAGCATATCAAACATTTCTTTTGCGATGTCTTCTTTGCCGTCGACGATTGCTAAGGCTTTTTCTAAGTCGAAAATACCGACTAATTTGGCGTCTACTTGATCCTGAAAGGATTCCGTATTTGAGCACCAAGTTTCAATGGTGCTAATGAGAAGTTCTTCATCGATGGGTTTGGTTAAGTAAGCATTCATGCCGCTGGCGAGTATTTGTTGTTGCTCTGAGCCTAGCGCGTGGGCTGTTAATGCGATAATGGGTGTGTTTACGTAATCTTCCATTTTTCGCAGCGCTTGGGTTGTTTCCATGCCATCCATTTCAGGCATTTGAATGTCCATAAAGATCATATCAAACGTCTCACGAGCCGCCATGTTGATCGCTTGCTGTCCGCTGTAAGCCAAGGAAACGTCTAAGCCGATCGGTGTTAACCAATGACTCAAAAGCTGCAAGTTTATTGGTGAGTCATCTACGGCTAATATTTTAAGACCTTTTATTTTTTCATTTGGCATGTCCGCTTTTAATGGATGGTCTGCAAGCGGAAGCGCGGTGTTGTTGAGGTTTTGTAAGGCGCTGTACAAGCGGTCGTGGCTGATTGGCTTGAGAAGAATGTCGCTGCACAGTTTTTTAAGATCCGGGTAGTGGGTTATTTGACCTGGAGGTTGAATCATAAGTATGCAAGGAATCGTAAATTGCTGAGCTGAATAACTGACCAGTTCTCTTGCCTCTGCAACGCTCTGATTATCAGGCATTACGCTGAACAAGATAGCGTCAATATTGTCATGCTGCTTGTTTAGAATGGCGACCATCTGCTCTAAATCCGAGCACGCGATACAGCTGACCCCAATGCTCTTTAAGTAGCTATTTAGGTAGCTTTTATACGTTGCACTTGGCTCTAACAATAGAATATGGCGATTAAGGCTGGCTTTCGTGCTGTTCGTTTTCTGTGATGCTTTTAGGTTGATGGTAAAACGGAAGGTAGAGCCAATACTTGGGTCGCTGCTGACTTCAATTTTTCCATGCATTTGTTCAACCAGCTTTTTGGTAATGACTAGGCCGAGTCCTGTGCCGCCAAACTGTCTGGTGGTGCTGGTGTCTACTTGCGAAAAAGGCTTAAACAATCGATGGATTTTGTGTTCCGCAATGCCGATTCCCGTATCGATAATTTGGAACGACAATGTAATGTCTTGGGCGTTTTGAGCGGTAAGTGAGACTTTGGTGCGAACGGAGCCTTGGTGTGTGAATTTAATCGCGTTCCCAATCAGATTGGTTAAAATTTGGCGGACTCGAGTGCTGTCACCAATGAACCATTCAGGCACGTCTTGGCTAAACTCAGGCACCAAGTCGATTTGCTTCTCTTTGGTTAATAAATTGATGCTTAGCGTTTGATACACATCATCAATCAGTGCTTTGAGGTTGAAGTGGTTGCTTTCGAGGCTTAGTTTTCCAGCTTCGATTTTTGAAAAATCTAAGATATCGCCAATAATAGCGAGCAAGCTATTGGTGGATTGTTCGATGGTGTCCACATAAAAGCGCTGCTGCGTGTCTGTGATGTCTTTTTGTAAGGTTTTTGTGTAACCCAGAATGGCGTTCAGCGGCGTGCGAACCTCGTGGCTGATATTGGCGAGGAATTGCGACTTTAATCGGTTAGATTCCATCGCTTCGCGATTGGCAATGTGCAGCTGGGCGCTTTTTTCTTCCATACTGTCCATACTGCGCCGAATGTCTTCTGTTGATTGTTCGATGCCTGCGACCAACTCGTCATTGTGATGCTCTAATCTTTCGGTTAAGTCGAGTAGGTCTTTTTGAAGTGCCGAATACTCAGGGGGGAGTTTCATCAACTTTGCAGTAGAAAACTGACCTTTCACCAACTTACTTAACGATCCTGCTAATCGATTGATGGGTTGTGTTAAGGTCTGAGAAATATGGAATGCGCCTAAAATGGTCAGGACGTTAAAAAGGAGTAAGATGAAAATCACGAGTCCTGCGTACTGATATTTTTCGATCGTAATCACTGATTTATTGGCTTCGATTTTGACCCAGCCAATAAGATTTCGCTGTTCAAGTGGGATAAATAAATTGGTTTGACCATTAAACACACCATCGAGCGAGTTGCTTGAATAGTGAATAGCGCTGATCGATTCCAAGTAATCGGCGTGCTCTTTTATAAAGTTGTTCTCGGGAAAAGGTGTATTCACAGAGATAGGCGCTTTGCCTAATTCAGCAATGATTTTTTGTTCGCTGTTGAACAGCTGAACACTGCTTATGTCGCCGTTGTTTAGTGCATTTTGCAGTATCCGATACATCATGTTTTGATCGGAGAACACAATGGCATACTCGCTGGTAGTGGCAACTTGTTCGGTGATGTAGGACGTGCGTTCGTACAAGTTTTGGTTTAAATCCGTAAAGCGGGTAGAAATTAGAAACGTGGCCGCGAGTATCGAAACGGCAAGAACTGGGGCGAATAATGCCCAGAAGAGCTTGTTGCTTAGGCTAAATGTAGGAAAGTTTTGAAAAAAATGTTTTATCATACTAAGGCTTGGGCTCGCGAGTTAATAGCAGGCTAGATTGCCTTCGTCTTTGCGCAGTGTGCATTCTCTTTCATAGTGGCTGCATGCCTTTTGTTCACTGTTTGATGGCGCTTGAATATAGGCGCATTCACGCCACTTTTTTCTGAGTTCAACGTTCTCTAGTTTAGAGAGATTTTCAGTGGCGTTTTCGCAACCAGTAATCGTCAGTAATAAAAAAAACAGAGCGAAAATGCGTGTTACCAGCATAGCTTTTACCTAGAATGCGAATGTGAAACTAAGTTTATAACGCTTTCTTATTGTACTGTTTAGCGTAAGTGTTTTTAAATAGACGTAGCGCGTTAAGTTTCATTCCCTATGTCATCAATGTCAATGAAGTTTTTATATGATCCAGTACCCTAGCATTGAGTCCTTAATTGGACAAACTCCTTTGGTTCGCTTACAGCGTATCAATCCAAATCCAAGTAATACAATTTTGTTAAAACTTGAAGGACAAAATCCAGCGGGTTCCGTAAAAGACCGTCCTGCTTTGAATATGATTCTTCAAGCTGAGCGTCGTGGCGCTATAACGCCGGGCGACAGCTTGATAGAGGCAACCAGTGGAAACACTGGCATCGCTTTGGCCATGGTGGCGGCGATCAAAGGCTACAAGATGCACTTAATTATGCCTGATAACATGAGCCAAGAACGTAAGTCGGCGATGACGGCGTATGGCGCGATTCTGCATCTGGTAACACAAGCCGAAGGTGGTATGGAGCGAGCGAGAGACCTTGCTCAAGAAATGCAAGATCAAGGCATGGGCGTTGTTTTGAATCAATTCGCGAATCAAGACAACCCGAATGCGCATTACCTAACGACAGGCCCAGAGATATGGCAGCAAACGCAAGGTAGCGTGACGCACTTTGTGAGCTCAATGGGGACAACAGGCACCATTATGGGCGTGTCACATTATCTAAAAGAGCAAAATAAAGACATTCAGATTATTGGGCTACAGCCACAAGATGGTTCCAATATTCCCGGTATTCGTCGTTGGAATAAGGAATATTTGCCTTCTATTTTTGATGAAACTCGAGTGGACAGGGTTATGGATGTCTCACAAGACGCGGCGGAAATCACGATGCGCCGATTGGCAAAAGAAGAAGGGATTTTTTGTGGCGTGTCTTCCGGTGGTTCTGTGGCGATGGCTTTAGAACTGTCTACACAGCTAAATAATGCCGTTATCGTTGCGGTGGTGTGCGATCGAGGAGACCGTTACTTATCGACCGGTGTGTTTGATGGATAAGTGATCAATAAGGTATCGGTAAGGCTCTCTTTAAGCGTGTAGATCTGTAGGTAGATGCGATAGAATGCGATGCGTTTAATCTAAATTTAGTAAAAGAGAGTCACCTTTGAGAAGAAGAACACCGTCACGTCGCCCAGTGAAAGCACAGCCTATCGGCCCCGTGCAGACCTTTAATGTGGACGGCTTGACCCACGAAGCCAAAGGCGTTGCCCGTTTGCAAGGAAAGGTCGTTTTTATCGATGGCGCTTTACCTGGTGAAACCGTCTCTGCACAAATCACCAAAACAGGTCGTCGTTTCGATGAGGCTGTTTTGTCCGCAATCATGGAACCAAGCCCTTTTCGCGTTGACCCTTCTTGCCAGCACTTCACCGTCTGCGGTGGTTGTAGCTTCCAGCATTTGAATGATGAGCAGCAACTTTCTTCAAAAACCGATTGGCTGAAAGGACAATTGCGTAACCTTATTTCAAACCAAGAACTTGAAGTCTTGTCTGATCGTTCCACACAATATCGTCGTCGAGCACGTATTGCCGTTGACAGTAAAAATGGAACGTTGTCGCTCGGTTTTCGTGGTAAGGCATCTAAAGACATTGTGTCGATAGAAAATTGCGCGGTTCTGACAAGCGCATTACAAACCATATTTTCTTCCTTAAAAGTCGCGTTGTTAGGCAATGATTTGGTTAAAATGTTAGGCCATATAGAGTTATTGGAAGACACAAAAGGGGTCTCGGTATTGTTTCGGTTAACGGCCTCTCTTCCTGATGGGCTGAAGCAAAGCTGGGAAAACTGGGCGGAAAAAGAACAGGCCGCTCTGTATTGGCAAGCACCAAAAGCGAGCAAGGCTGAAGTGTCGCTGGAGAAAATGCGACATTATGATCTGGGGGATATGAGATTGACGTATCACCCTCAGGACTTTATTCAGGTCAATGCGGCCATGAATCAAAAAATGGTCTCGCAGGCTATGGACTGGTTAAGTCCGAACAAGCAAGATGTGGTCTTGGATTTGTTCTGTGGCGTCGGAAATTTTTCGTTGCCACTCGCACAGCTTGCGAACTCTGTTATTGGTGTAGAGGTTCAGGAAAGCATGGTTGAAGCCGCGCGAGAAAATGCGCGATCTAACGGCTTTGATAATCTTACCTTTGTCGCTGCTGATTTGACTCAGCCGGTTGCGGATGCGTTTATAAAGCAAAAAATTAGCAAAATATTACTGGATCCTCCTCGTGCTGGCGCATTTGAATTTTTGGATACCGTAATTAAAATTGGACCGACGCAAATATTGTATGTTTCTTGCAATGCTTCTACGTTAGCAAGGGATGCTGAATATTTGACCGCAAAAGGATATCGTGTTTTACGTGTGGGTTTGATGGATATGTTCCCTCAAACGTCGCATGTTGAAACCATGATGCTGTTGCAAAAAAAGAAGTAAATTGAAGGACGGATAGATGGTAACGGTAAGAAAAGATCATCCTGTATTAGAAGATGGCAGTGTCGATATTGATGGTTGGATGGGGCATTTTTCCCATTTGATTGATGACAGTGCGCGTGTTCCTTTGCGTATGGCCTGTGAACTGGCTCGTCAAGCCGAATTGCAATGTGCGCGGCCGTCTTATTGGGGGGCACAAGCGAGCACTTTTCGTGCGGGTCTTGAGATGGTTGAAATCTTATCTGGCTTTCGAGCTGACCAAGACTCATTGGTTGCGGCGGCTTTGTACCGTGTTGTTCGAGAAGATCAATTACCGATTTCTCGTGTGGTCGATATGTTTGGTCGCAAAGTTGCCTCTCTTATTGAGGGGGTTATCAGGATGGGGGAGGTGTCCAAGAATCTGACGGCGGATACCGCAGCAGAAGTGCTTGGTAGCAACGAAAACCAACTTGAGTCGTTGCGCAAGATGCTGGTGTCCATCATTGATGATGTGCGCGTGGTACTGATAAAGCTTGCTGAGCGCGCGTGTGCGATAAAAGAAGCCAAACATCAAGATGAAGATCGCCGCGTTGCTGTGGCGCTGGAAGTTCAGAGTGTCTATGCGCCATTGGCCCATCGTCTAGGCATTGGTCATATCAAATGGGAGCTTGAAGACCTTTCTTTTCGTTACCTTTACCCTTCTGATTATAAACGCATTGCGACTTTACTAGATGAAAAGCGCCTTGATCGTCAACAGTACATAGACGATGTTATCACTCTATTAGATGAACGCTTAAAAGGCATTAACATCCATGCCGATTTAATGGGAAGAGCAAAACACATCTACAGTATTTGGCGCAAAATGAAGCGCAAGAACATTAGTTTTGATGAAGTATATGATGTACGAGCAGTGCGCATATTGGTCAATGAACCAATGGAGTGTTATGGCGTTCTCGGTATCGTGCACAACCTATGGCGACCTATTCCTCAAGAGTTTGATGATTACATTAGTAATCCTAAGTCAAATGGTTATCAGTCTTTACATACCGCGGTTATTGGCCCTCAAGGTCGTGCATTAGAGATCCAGATCCGAACTCATAAAATGCATGAAGATGCAGAACTGGGCGTTTGTGCGCATTGGAAATACAAAGGAACGGATTTAAGTTCAAACAGCACCAGTTACGAAGAAAAACTTCAGTGGCTAAGAACTATTTTAGACTTCCATGAAGTGCAAGGGGATTTAGAGTCCTTATCCGAACAAGTGCGTAGTGATATTGAGCAAGATCGTATTTACGTTTTTACACCAGAAGGGCATGTGGTCGATTTACCGGTCAATGCAACGCCGGTAGATTTTGCTTATCGAGTGCATACCGAAATTGGACATCGTTGCCGTGGCGCGAAAGTAAACGGCAAGATTATTTCTCTTGTTACGCACTTAAAAACGGGTGACAAAGTTGAAATCCTAACCACAAAAGAGGGTGGGCCAAGCCGCGATTGGCTACATCCAACGTTGGGCTATGTTCAAACCAGTCGCGCTCGCGCCAATATACAAAACTGGTTTAGAAAAGAAGATCGTGAGAAAAATCTCGATGCCGGTAAAGTTCTATTAGATAAACAATTAAAACGCCTAGGCATTGAAGACAGCCGAATCGATTTCCAAAAAATTGCCTCTCGTTTCAGCTACTCAAGTGCCAGTGATGTATTTGTCTCGCTTGGTGCAGGTGATATTCAGTTGTCTCGAGTGCTTCGCGTTATCGATGATTTGTATAGCATTGATGGTGACATTGCGCCGACTCGCCCGATTCGATTGAAGAAGAGTCGTCATAAATCGTCTGATAATGACATTCATATTCTTGGTGTAGGTAAGTTACTGACGCAAATGGCGAAGTGTTGTACTCCCATTCCTGGTGACGATATCGTTGGTTTTATTACTCAGGGGCGTGGCGTCTCTGTGCACCGCCAAGACTGTATTAATATAGTGCAGTTGGCGCTGGATGAGCCAGAACGAATTGTCGATGTAAATTGGGGAGAGCAGCTTGATAATCAATACCCTGTAAATATTCAGGTTGAAGCATACGATCGAACGGGGTTGCTCAATGATATCACCGGATTGCTCGCAAACGAGAAAGTAAATTTGTTATCGATGAACACCTTATCAGCCAAAGAAAACCACATGGCGACGATACGTTTTACGATAGAAGTCGGCGAGTTGGGGGTATTAAGTAAGTTATTACATCGTATTAATCAGCTGCCTAATGTATCGAATGTATTTAGAGAGAAAGATTTTTGAGTAATCCCATGGAAACGCTGCAATACCTAATGGAATGCCTGCGCCACGAGGCATTTGGTTGTGCGTGGGATAAAAAGCAAACCTACAAAAGCATCGCACCATACACACTTGAAGAAACCTATGAGGTGTTGGATGCGATTGAGCGCGACGACGTTGAACATTTAAAAGAAGAACTAGGGGATTTACTTTTTCAGGTGGTTTTCTACGCACAAATAGCCAAGGAAGAGCAACACTTTCATTTTGACGACGTTGTATCTGGTATTGTTGAAAAAATGCTTCGTCGTCATCCTCATGTGTTTCCTGAAGGGGATATTACCCGTTTTGGCGAACCTACATCGCTAACGGATCAGGAAATAGCAGAGCAATGGCAGACGATTAAAGCACAAGAAAAAGGGCCATCAGACGATGGTCTTTTATCGAGTGTTCCTGTGTCTATGCCCGCGTTAATGCAGGCGGTAAAAATTCAAAAAAAGGCCGCGGAAGTGGGTTTTGATTGGCCAGACGTGGCGCCAGTATTTGATAAAATCAGAGAAGAGTTAGACGAACTCGAAGAGGCAATGAAGGAAAAGAGTGACCTTCATGTTGAGGAAGAAATGGGTGACGTGTTATTTGCCGTTAGTAATTTAGCTCGCCATCTTGATGTTTCACCCGATGTGGCATTGAATAAAACAAATATTAAATTCCGTCGTCGCTTTGCTAGGATAGAAAGTATTGTGACGGCACAGAGTAAAGCGTTAACAGATTGTTCTTTGGAAGAATTAGACCGTTATTGGGAGCAAGCTAAACACGAAGGTTTGTAGGCTTGATTATCGTAAAATAGGTTGAAAACGCGTTGTTTATTGCGTTATTGGAACTGTTTAGGAGAGTGAAGTGAGTGATCGTCAAGCGTCATTACGCGAAAATGTTAGGCTTCTGGGGGATTGTCTTGGCGAAAGCATGAGCAACCACCTAGGAGAAGGCTTTCTCGAAAAAGTAGAAAACATCCGATTACTTTCGAAAGATGGGCGCCAATCTGGTGATTCTGCGGCGCTCATTCAAGCGTTAGAGGCATTAGACGATAAAGAAATAGTGCCTGTTGCAAGGGCATTTAATCAATTCCTAAACCTGTCTAATATTGCAGAGCAATATCACCGTGTGCATCGTCGACGCACGAATGAAAGCTTGGGCGTATATCACAACCCAATTGGTGATTTATTAGCACGCCTTTCTAAGCAGAACTTTACTGCAGATCAAATGATTGAGTCGCTGCAGTCTCAATCCATTGAATTGGTTCTAACCGCTCACCCGACGGAAGTAGTACGTCGTTCGCTGATTCGAAAATACGACAATATCTCCAGTGAACTAGAAGCATTAGACAAAGACAATATTCTGCCGCTAGAAGAAACAAAACACATCCGCCGCTTGAAAGAAATTATTACACAGGCTTGGCACACGGATGAAATTCGAGAAGATCGACCAACACCAGTAGATGAAGCAAAATGGGGCTTTGCTGTTATTGAGCAGTCTTTATGGCAAGCCGTACCACGTTTTTTTCGCCAGCTTGATGAACAGTTTGAACAATTTTCCACAGACGAGCGCTTGCCTCTCGATTTAGCCCCAATTCGTTTTGCGACCTGGATGGGCGGAGATCGAGACGGCAATCCAAATGTGACGCATAAAGTGACCAAAGAGGTGACGCTGTTAGCCCGCTGGATGGCGGCAGATCTCTACATAAAAGATTTAAATGTATTGCGCTCTGAGTTTTCTATGACGCAATGTAATGCCGCTTTGCGTGCAAGAGTAGGTGGCAGCTCTCAACCTTACCGTGAAGTATTACGGCATTTAGAAAATAAAATGCTCGCAACCAAAAACTGGGCGAAAGCCTGTTTGGATGGTGAGCCGACGTCCGATGAGCCTATTTTTCTTGATATTCAAGAACTGACTGATGATCTCATGCTGTGTTACCAGTCTTTATTAGATTGTGGTATGAAAGTGATCGCGAATGGCTCGTTGCTCGACTTAATTCGCTGTGCTGCCACCTTTGGTGCCACCTTGGTGCGTTTGGATGTTCGCCAAGACGCCTCTCGTCATATTGATGCTTTGTCAGCGATTACCCGCTTTTATGGATTGGGTGACTATGCCGAATGGGATGAAGCGTCTCGACAAGCCTTTTTGCTGACAGAATTGAATTCAAAGCGTCCGTTATTGCCTATGGAATGGACGCCGACGGAGGAAGTAAAAGAAGTTCTTGATACCTTTTCTATGATATCAAAAGGTCAGCAGAACTCGTTTGGCTCCTACGTTATTTCTATGGCCAGTGCGCCATCAGATGTCTTAGCCGTTGCTCTCATGCTGAAAGAATCTGGCGTTAGTTTTCCTATGCGAATAGTGCCTTTATTTGAAACCCTTGCGGATTTGGATAATGCGGAACCTATCATTGAACAATTGTTTTCTTTACCTTGGTATAAAGCCTACATCAATGGTCGTCAGGAAGTGATGATCGGCTATTCGGATTCGGCTAAAGACGCAGGACAAATTGCCGCGACGTGGGGACAATATCGAGCGCAAGAGGCATTAACCCGCCTTTGTCAGAAACACGGTATTCACCTTACTTTGTTCCATGGTCGTGGCGGCACCGTTGGTCGTGGCGGCGGTCCTGCTCATGTGGCAATTTTATCGCAGCCTCCGGGCTCGGTGAATGGATCAATTCGAGTGACCGAGCAGGGCGAAATGATTCGATTCAAATTTGGTATTCCTGATATCGCAGTACGGTCTTTAGAGCTTTATTGTTCTGCCGTGATGGAAGCGTCTCTGATCCCCGCTGAGTCACCAAAAGAAGAGTGGCGCGCTATTATGGATGAAATGGCCGAAGTGGGAATGAACCAGTATCGTTCCATTGTCCGAGGTCATGAGGATTTTGTCCCTTACTTTAGAGCAACAACACCTGAGCAAGAATTGGCTAAGTTGCCGTTAGGTTCGCGACCTGCTCGTCGCCGTTCGGACGGTGGTGTGGAAAGCTTACGGGCGATTCCATGGATCTTTGCGTGGATGCAAATACGTCTTATGCTGCCTGCTTGGTTGGGTGCAGAAAGCGCACTACAGCAAGGTATTGAATCCGGCAATTTGGAAAAATTACGAGAAATGCATAAAAAATGGCCTTTCTTTGGGGCGTACTTGGACATGCTCGACATGGTTCTGGCAAAAGCAGAGCCTGAGATTGCGGAGTATTATGAGAAGCGACTTGTTAATGAAGAGCTGCAAGGGTTGGGGCGTTTGCTGCGCAGTAAATTAAAGCAGGTGAGTGAGCTGGTAAAAACACTTAAGAAGCAAGAGCGGTTGATTGAAGACAACAAAACCATACGGCAATCCATTGATGTTCGAAATCCTTATATTGATCCATTGCACTATCTTCAAGCAGAGCTTTTATACCGCAGTCGTAAAGACGAAGAAAATGCAGAAGTGAATAAAGCCTTGATGATTACCATGGCAGGTATTGCTAGTGGTATGCAAAATACAGGCTAATTCTTATATATGATTAATAAATGCTCACTATTAGCAAGAAAGTGACAAAAAAAGGCGCGCAAATTTGCATAATGAAGGGCTGCTTGGGTATGCTTGGCGCCCATTCATTTTTTTAGTATGCAAAAGGTCTGTCTATCCCTTTGCCATTGAGCTGAGTTACGCATCAATAGCGCATTGTGTCGGCCACCGTTGCAAATCAATTAACGCTGTCTTTTGGAGATTTGTTTATGCGAGTAATATTATTAGGTGCACCAGGCGCTGGTAAAGGCACTCAGGCTCAATTCATCACGGAAGAGTTTGGTATTCCGCAAATCTCTACCGGAGATATGCTGCGCGCCGCTGTCAAAGCAGGAAGCGAAATGGGCTTAAAGGCCAAAGCGGTAATGGATGCTGGTCAACTGGTTTCTGATGACATCATCATTGGCCTTGTGAAAGAGCGTTTGACACAAGATGATTGCACTAACGGAGCGTTGTTCGATGGTTTTCCTCGTACTATCCCGCAGGCGGATGCACTAAAAGAAGCAGGTGTTAAAATTGACTACGTTGTAGAAATCGACGTTGCCGATGAAGAAATAGTAAAGCGCATGAGTGGTCGTCGTGTCCACGAAGCGTCAGGCCGAACCTATCACCTTGTTTACAATCCACCTAAAGTGGAAGGCAAGGATGATGTTACGGGCGAAGAGCTTGTTCAGCGTGTTGATGATGTTGAAGAAACGGTTCGTAAGCGCTTGGGTGTTTATCATGATCAAACGGCACCGTTGATTGGTTATTACCAAAATTGGTTGAAAGCAGATGCTTCAGCGCCAAAATTCGTGAAAGTAAATGGCGTGGGCGATCTAAATGAGATCAAACAAGGTCTATTGGCATCGTTAAAGGCTTAATGATCCAATGACAGTGATTTTAGCATTAGATACCTCAACGCCTGCGTGTTCAGTGGCGTTGAATATCGATGGCGTTGTGTTAGAAGACTTTCGCATGGCGCCTCGTCTTCATAATGATTTGATTTTACCCATGGTGGATCAAATACTCAGTCAAGCTGGGTTGAACTTATCTGATCTTGATGCCATTGCCTTTGGGCGCGGACCTGGTTCTTTTACTGGTTTGCGTATTAGTGCTGGTGTGGTTCAGGGTTTGGCTTATGGTGCTGATTTACCAGTTATTCCTGTTTCTACATTGGCTGCTTTGGCTTTAGAGGGCTTTCAGAAAACAGGCAAGAATAATTGGCTGGCGGCACTTGATGCTCGCATGGGAGAAATCTATCTCGGTGGCTACTATGTCAATAAAGTGAATGGGCAATATGACATTGCGCAATTGCTTGATGAGCGGGTGATAAAGCCATCGGTCTTGGTGCCATTTTCAGACAACTTTGATGGCGTTGGTTCAGGCTGGTGTTATGAAGAAGCATTAAGCTCACTCTTACCAGAAGCGCCTGAATTTGTTCTGACAGACTTGGCGCCTCGTGCTGCGTGCGTTGCTGAGCTGGCATTGTTGCATTTTCATAAAGGGGAAGTGGTTTCCTCTTATGATGCCATGCCGACGTATTTAAGGGATGAAATAACCTGGGAAAAGCAGGCTCCTCGCATAGGGAAACGTTAGTTGTATGTTGTGGTATCAGATTGTTTTTTTGGCTCTTATTCAAGGGCTGACTGAGTTTTTACCTATCTCAAGTTCTGCCCATTTGATACTTCCTGCTCAATTGCTTAATTGGCAAGATCAGGGGTTGGCGTTTGATGTCGCTGTTCATGTTGGTACTTTGATTGCGATTATTACTTATTTCAGAAAAGACATTGTGCAAATTGTTGTGGCTTGGTGTCTTTCTTTAAAAGGCCAGCAGTCAACGTCTGACAGTCGTTTGGCTTGGTGGATTTGTCTCGCTACATTGCCTGCTTGTCTAGCTGGCTTATTATTTGATGATTTTATTAGTACCCATCTTCGCTCTGTAGAAGTCATTGCTTACACGACGATAGGTTTTGGTGTTTTGCTCTGGCTGTCTGATCGTTATGGTGCATCGAATAAAACAGAGCAGGATTTTGGCATCAAAAGTGTGCTTTATATAGGCTTTGCCCAAGCGCTCGCATTGATCCCTGGAACCTCTCGCTCAGGTATTACGATGACGGCCGCAAGATTCTTAGGATTTGGCCGAGAAACTGCGGCACGTTTTTCTTTTCTTCTGTCTATTCCTCTTATTCTTGCTGCCGGTGGCTTAAAGTTTATTGAGCTAATGTCATCAAATACTGTGGTTGATTGGGTGAGTATTCTCGTTGGCGTGGTGCTATCCGCAATCAGTGCTTATCTTTGTATTTACCTGTTTTTAAAGTGGCTTAATACCATTGGTTTCTTTCCTTTTTTTATTTACAGGTTAATCTTAGGTTGTGCGCTTCTGCGGATTGTCTATGTATAGAGGTTTAGTCGCATTTTGAAATCGTGGACGGCGTATTGATTGCGTGAGTCTTGCGGTTTATACCCAGAAAAGCTTCTAGTGTTAGAGGCTTTTTCTGTTTTAACGTAAAGTGATTTTTAGTGTTAAGGCTGAATGAAGCGCCGCCTTATTAACCCTTTTTTAACGTTTTTGGAGATGTTTTGCTTAATTCTATCGCGGTTGCGACAACAGATAGGTTTTTGGAATCAGAATCTCGATTATTGGCGCAGTCTTTAAATTTGGCGTTTATTCCACTGAGTAGCCCCATTAAATTTGTGTCGGAATATGATTACCTTTTACTGAAAACACCAGATGGTCTTGCCGTCGCGAAAACAGGCAAAGGTGCTCCTAAACCTGTGTATGTCGATTTCACATCGGGCGCCGTGGATCACCGTCGTCGGTTTGGGGGTGGAAAAGGGCAGGATATTGCAAAAGCGGTCGGCTTAAATAAGCGCTCAAATTTATCAATATTAGATGCGACGGCTGGATTGGGGCGAGATGCTTTTGTTTTGGCTAGTTTAGGTTGTTCTGTCTCACTTTGTGAGCGTGTTGGCTTTGTGAGGGCGATGTTGCAAGACGGTTTGTATCGAGCTTCTTTTCATCATGAGGTTGCTGATATTGTGTCAAAAATGCCTTTGCTTGATACGGACATTACCGGCTTAGACGCAACTATGAAGTTTGATGTGGTGTTTTTGGATCCTATGTACCCGCATACAGAAAAATCATCCGCGGCGGCAAAAAAAGAGATGGCTTTTTTTAGGGATTTGGTCGGAAAGGATTTGGATGCCGATAACCTTTTGCCTCATGCCATGCAGCTTGCGGAATATCGCGTGGTTGTGAAACGCCCTAAAAGCGCTCCGTTTTTAAATGATGCAGAGCCAACGTATCAATTAGAAGGTAAATCGGGGCGATTTGATATTTATGTGCTTAAGTCCCTCGATTCACTTTCCGCCTAACCGTTTTATTATTAATAATGTGGTGGTCTATCACCGTCGTGTGTGGCTTGTTGTTGACGATAAGAGTCCAGCTGTTTTCCTAACATAGCGAGCTTTTCTTTCATTAACATCATGTCTTTTTGTTGGCTAATTAAAACCTGATTTAAACTGTCAATCGTATCTTCTTGGAATTGCAGTTTGAATTCTAATTCGTCTATACGTTCGTCGATTTGTGAGGTGTTCATAGATACCTTCTGTGTGTTAACCTTACCAAGTTAAACTCTTATTTTATGAGCTGTTCTATACGAATATATGACGCAAGTATTGGTCATTTAAAGTGTAAGAGTGGCGTGAAAATTGCTCTCATAAAGAAGTTGAGTATTTTACTACTATCTTCTTTAGCTTCACATGGTGATTTCAGAAAGAGTTTAGTAAAAATATTTATTTATTCACTTTTGCACGAACACGGAGCCTATTTTTATAAATGGGCTTCTCTCCACAATAATATTTAATTTGATAAGAGATATACTGTTATGAATGATCATCAGGATAATGTTTCACATAATAAAGGGTCTTCAGCTGGTTCCGGTTTTTTTTCACTGCGCACGTTTATTGTTAGCCTTGTTATTGCCTTGATTGTGCCTTTGCTTATTGCAGGGGTTCTTAAAGAGGAAATGGGCGCCAACTTCCTAATATACTTTGGCTTTGTACTAGTGTCTGTTTATGTCGGCGCTATGATTAGTAATGCCAGTTCTGTTGGTTTTGATTCTGAGTCTGAAGAAGACGAAGATGATGATCGTGAGCAAGGAACGGTAAAATGGTTCAATTCATCAAAAGGTTTTGGCTTTTTGACAATGGAAAATGGCGATGACGTATTTGTTCATTACCGTGCTATCCGTGGTCGTGGTCGTCGTTTCCTTGTTGAAGGTCAACTTGTTCGCTTTTATGTTACTGAAGGCGAGAAAGGCAAACAGGCTGAAAACGTTTCCATTATTCGCGGTTAATTTACATTATTTATTTTAGAGGCTTTGTATGGCAACTGTAACGCTTAAAGGTAATCCCTTTGAAACTGTTGGCTCTCTTCCTGCTGTTGGTTCTATGGCTCCAGCGTTTGAATTGGTTAAGACAGACCTGTCTGTTGCAACGTTAGCGAATTATCAAGGTGCTAAATTGGTGCTGAATATATTCCCTTCGGTTGATACGCCGACCTGCGCAACATCGGTTCGTAAGTTTAATGAATCGGCTGCGTCTTTAAAGGGTGTTAACGTGATTTGTGTTTCAGCGGACTTACCTTTTGCCGCAGCGCGTTTTTGTGGCGCGGAAGGTATTGATAATGTAGATACGGGCTCTAGCTTCCGCTCTACGTTTGGTGCTGATTACGGTCTTTCTTTTGCAACAGGGCCACTTGCTGGTCTTTTGTCTCGTGCTGTTGTGGTACTGGATGAAAATGGGTCTGTTATTTATACAGAACAAGTTGCAGAAACGGCTGATGAACCAAATTACGAAGCGGCTTTAGCTGTATTGGCGTAGTTTTTACGTGTAAAAAAAGCCCGCTCTAATGTAATTTAGAGCGGGCTTTTTTGTTCTTTTATTGGCTAGATGTTTAGTCTTTTTGAACGGGAATAGTGTTTGTTGTGCGTTCCACACTGTTGTCTTTGTTCAAATACACGAGTTTCGGGTTGAATGTGTCTGCTTCCGCTTCATTCATTTGCCCATAAGCGGCAATAATAACACGGTCACCTACTTGGACTTTTCTAGCCGCAGCGCCGTTCATTGAAATCGTGCCTGAGCCTGATTCCGCTAAGATGACATAGGTGTGAAAGCGTTCGCCATTGTCTACGTTGTAGATGTCTATTTGTTCGAACTCTCTAAAGCCAGCGAGTTCCACAAGGTCTTTATCAATGGCGCAGGAGCCGTCATACCAAAGCTCTGCCTGAGTGACGCTGGCCATGTGAAGTTTGCCTTTAAGAAGTGTAATTTGCATGTGTATAGTCTCTATTAATATTTCTGTGTAACGTGCTGTCTGTTATATGGTGGTTTTATTCCCAGATAAATGGGCCTTCTCCGTCGCTATTTATGCGCCACCACTGGTCGGGGTCTTGATTGCCTTCTTCTTCCCATCCTTGAAAATTACAGCGTACTTCGCAATTGAGAGATTGAAAAACCTGTCGTGCACAAGTCATGTCGTCTTCCCAAGGGGTTTTGTCTGAATCAAACCAGATAGAGGTAAAACGTTTTCCCGCCGCCTGTTCCAAAATGGTCACTTCAATGTCATTGCCATTAGAGGATACGGTGATTTTTGAGCACAGTTTTGAGGGCGAGCTTTTTTTGACGAGGATAAATGTCTCTTCCAGCCAGGCAATGATCTTTTCTGTTGGGCAGGATAATGTGTATATTTCAATATCAGCTTGCATCCTGTTAATCCTTCTTTTTAATCATGTGATAAATTCTGAGAATGCTCATTGAGAGGTAGCCGATAGTCGTCCATATCACGCCACATCCAGCCAGTATTAATCCAAATAAGGCCATAATCTCTTGAGCAAGGGATTCTACAATGACGCGGTCTGCCACCATAAGCATGAGAACGCCAAATACGAAAATTAATCCACCTTGGATCATCTTGATGAGTGCGACTCTAGGGTTATTTCCCATCTTCATCGCGAGTTTATGTATGGTGTTTCTCATTTTATGTTGGCTTATGCTTCGTGTGTTTATTTTTTGTCAGTGAACAGATTTTCAAGTATGCGAGTATAAATCTCAGAAAGCTTGTTTAGGCTGTCTGCGTCGACGCATTCGTTAATCTGATGAATAGTGGCATTGATAGGGCCGAGCTCTACGACTTGCGTGCCCATTTTTGCAATGAATCGCCCGTCTGATGTGCCGCCGGATGTTGAGAGTTCGGGTGTGATATCAACGGTGTGTTGTACTGCATCGACAATGGCATCCACCAATTCACCTGGTCGAGTTAGGAAAGGTAAGCCGTTGTATGTCCACTCAATGTCGTAGCGTAAATTGTGTTTGTCTAAGATTTCAAGAGTACGGACTTTCAGGGCGTCAAAGTCCAGCTCGGAAGAAAAGCGGAAATTAAACTGAGCGTTTAACGTGCCTGGTACAACGTTGGTTGCGCCTGTACCAGATTGAATGTTGGAAATTTGAAAGCTAGTGGGTGGGAAAAAATCATTGCCGTTGTCCCAGTGAGCATTGGCCATTTCATCTAATGCAGGTGCTGCAAGGTGTATAGGGTTTTGAGCTAAATGAGGGTACGCAACATGGCCTTGTTTTCCATGTACGGTTAAATTTCCGCTAAAGGAGCCACGACGACCATTTTTAATAATATCGCCGAGTGTTTTTGTGCTGGAAGGTTCGCCTACGATGCACCAGTCGACTTTTTCATTACGTGCTATCAGAGCATCAACGACGCGCGTTGTCCCATCGACAAAAGGGCCTTCTTCATCGCTGGTGATTAAAAAGGATATCTGGCCTTGGTGGTTAGGGTGTTCTGTAACAAAGGCTTCTACCGCCGTTACCATGGCAGCAAGGCTGCCTTTCATATCTGCTGCACCGCGACCATAGAGCATGCCATCAACAATAGCGGGTGCGAAGGGAGGAACAGCCCATTCCGCTTCAGGTCCTGTTGGCACAACGTCTGTGTGTCCTGCAAAACAAAGGTTGGGTCCAGAAGTGCCACGTTTTGCGTAAAAGTTTTTTACGTCTCCAAAGGGCATGTATTCGATCTCAAAACCCACGTTTTTCAATCGTTCGATCATGAGGTCTTGGCAACCTGCGTCTTCTGGTGTGACAGAAGGGCGAGAAATAAGATCCACAGCAAGTTTGAGAGTAGGGGACAAGTCAGACATTCTTTACCTTTGTATTTGTTTTCGCTACCTTATGGATGATTCTGTTACTATAACAGGAGAATCATATTAAGGTGGGATTATGAAATTAGGTGTTGTTGTATTTTTGGGTTTGATTTCTGCTAGTTGTAGCCTTTTTCAACAGCCGGTTATTCAGGAATCTTACTTTGTTCCAGTTATTCGTTCCGACAATTCCTCTGCGGGTTACACGCCAACTGTGACGCCTATGATGCAAAGAAAAGAAACCCCACGAATATATACGCCAGTGTTACGTTAGAGTAATTTTTCGGCGTACTCTTCTGTGCTAAATCCAAGAATAATGGATTGATCGATTACCAATAATGGACGCTTAATCATAGAAGGTTGAGACATTATGATATGAACTGCGTTTTCGTTGTTCATGGTGTTTTTAGTCTCTTCATCCAGCTTTCGCCATGTGGTTCCGCGTTTGTTAATGACGCTTTCCCATCCGAGTTCGTTTACCCACGCCTGTGCCGTAGTTTCTTCAACCCCTTCTTTTTTGTAGTCATGGAAGGTGTATGTGATCTTGTTTTCATCCAGCCAGCGAAATGCCTTTTTCATGGTGTCGCAATTTTTGATGCCAAATATAGCTATCATTTTTTATCCTGTAATGCGTCATTCAGATAATGTCCGAATGACGCTTTTGATTAATTGATGCTTTTATTGTTAGTTGTGGGCGTGCAGTACTTCGTTCAGAGCGATGGCGGTTTTGTTGGTTTTGCATTCAATCGCCCCTGTTTCTGAGTTGCGGCGGAACAAAAGATCCGATTGCCCAGAAAGATCACGCGCTTTGATGGTTGAAACGACTTGGTTATTTTCATCAAGAACCGCGACTTTAGAGCCCGCCGTAATGTAAAGGCCAGACTCAACGATACAGCGATCACCAAGGCCGATGCCGATGCCCGCATTGGCGCCGATTAGACATTTTTCACCAACACCGATGACAATATTACCGCCACCTGAAAGGGTGCCCATAGTCGAGCAGCCGCCGCCAAGATCTGAGCCGTTACCAACAACCACACCTGCAGAAATACGACCTTCGACCATACTTGTTCCAAGGGTGCCTGCATTGAAGTTAACAAAACCTTCGTGCATGACGGTTGTGCCTTCCGCTAAGTGAGCGCCTAAACGAACGCGAGCGGCATCGCCAACTCGGATGCCGGTAGGGACAACAAAGTTCAGCATTTTAGGGAATTTATCCACACTGAATACTTCAATTGTACGGCCTTCCATGCGAGCGCTTAGTTGGCGATCTGCCAGTTCACGAACATCGATAGGGCCTTCGCTTGTCCATGCTGTGTTAATCAGTAAACCAAACATGCCGTCTAATACGGTGTTATGAGGTTGAACTTGACGGTGAGAAATGAGTTGAAGCTTTAGGTACACTTCTGCGGGGTTGCTTGGGGCTTCATCTGTGGCCAGCACACATAAAATGACAGGCTTGGTAGAGGCTTTTAGACGCGAAGCCAATTCTGCTTGCTCAATGTTACCGGCTTTGAGAAGGTTTAGATGTAAGCGGTTAAGGTCGCTTTCTTCTAGTACTAGTGTTGCGTTTCCACCTTCATAGTTTGTGCTTTCAAAAATAGCATCTAGTGTGCTTTTTTCAGCGTTAAGGCTTGGTGTTGAGTAAAAAACTTCTAACCAGTCGCCTTCTTTGTTTTGAGTGCCGATACCAAGACCGAATGCAAAGATTGTGTTGCTCATGTGTGTTCTCCAACTAAATTTTCTAAATATAATGCTAAAGGGGGGTTATCTGCGACTGAGGAAATCTTTGATTCTTTTTGCTGCCTCAACGCACTCGGATTCTTCTGCAACAAGCGCCATACGAACATGGTGATCGCCAGGATTTTTTCCATCAATTTCTCTGCCTAAGTAACTACCTGGCAAAACTAATACGGATTCTTCTTGATACAGTGATGTGCAAAAATCTTCGTCTATCATGTCTAATTCTGGCCATAAGTAGAATCCTGCTTCTGGCTTTGAGATTGGCATAACGGGCGATAATATTTCTAATACGGAATCAAATTTTCGGGTGTAGATTTCTCGATTTTTAATCACGTGTTCTTCATCGTTCCAAGCAGCAATAGAGGCGTCTTGGTGATGAATGGACATGGCGCAGCCCTGATACGTTCGATACAGCAAAAACGGCTTAAGTATAGAAGCGTCGCCTGCGACAAAACCAGAGCGCAGACCGGGTAAATTGGAGCGTTTTGATAGAGATTGAAAAATTAGGCAATGTTTGTAATCTGTATTTCCTAAGATTTGGCACGCCTCGAGTAGGCCCAAAGGGGCTTGGTCGCCAAAGTAAATTTCTGAATAACATTCATCCGCGACAATGGTGAAGTTGAAGGTTTTGGCTTTTTCAATGAGGTACGCGTATTCGTCCAGTGTTGTGACGGTGCCGCTTGGATTGTTTGGTGAGCATACAAATAAAACTTCGCAGCGTGCCCACGTTGTATCGTCAACAAGTTGATAGTCTACTTTGTAATTTGTTTCTGATCCGCAAGGTAGAAAGTGCAGTTCTGCCCCAGCCAGAATGCCTGCGCCTTCGTAGATTTGGTAAAAAGGATTTGGGCTAATAACGATAGGTTGCTGCTTCTCGCCAACCAGTGTTTGGGTGATAGCAAATAAGGCTTCTCGGGTGCCGGTTACCGGTAAAACTTCAGTGTCAGGATTGAGGTTTTCTAATTTGAAACGGCGCTTTGTCCATTCGCTAATGGCGCATCTTAAAGGTAATTCGCCTTTGGTGCTTGGGTATTTACTTACGCCACTTAAGCTTTTCGAGAGTGTATCAAGCACAATCGCTGGCGCCTCGTGCTGAGGCTCACCAATGGTTAATTTGATAAGGTTTTTTTCTGGATTTGGTGATAGCCCTTCTAGAAGCTCTGCAAGCTTTTGGAAAGGGTATGGGTGCAAAGAGTGTATAAGAGGGTTCATTGGTTTTTAGTCCATCGCTTGAGAAAAACGGTCTATTTTCTCTTTCAAAAGGGTGCAAATGTTATTCATGCTGTCTATGTCGGTAATTAGGTCACCATTTTCTTCGGTGATATAGAAGGTATCTTCTACGCGCTCACCCAAAGTGGCAATTTTTGCCTTGTGCAGCATGATGTTGTGATTCATGAAAAATTGCCCTACTAGGGCGAGTAATCCTGGGCGGTCTGGTGCGGTAATTTCAAGTGCAGACCATACTTCTTCCGGCTGACTGACAAAATGCGCCGTCGCTGGTGAGTTGAATATCTTTAAGATTCTTGGCGTGTGGCGTTGAACGACGCTTGCGTAAGTCGATGGGGTTTCTAGCTGAGCCATCAATGTGTTTCGAATCAGAGCAATGCGTTCTTTGTCTAGGTACAGGTTGGTGTCGTTATCATTACTGTCCATCACGACAAAACTGTCTAAGGTGTAGTTGTCTGTTGTGTGGCTTATTTTTGCGTCTAAAATAGTCAGGCCAAGCTGCTCGAATGTCGCTGCAGTAACCGCAAATAAGTGTCTGCTTATTGGGGTGTAAATGAATATTTTACTGGCGCCGGAAAAGTTGCGCCCACCTAAGGGTGTAATGGCGATTAAGGGCTTTTCACTTGGGCGGTGCTGAATAATGGCTTCTGTATTCCAGGCGATTTCATCGCCATTGGAGCGAATGAAGTATTCGTCTTCAATGGATTCCCAGATTTTTTCCGCTTCCATGATGTCGACATTACGCTCAATAATTATTTCTAGGGCGCGCTGTTTGTGCTCGTCACTGATCATATCCGCATCGATTGGAAAATCTAAGCCGCGTCGAAGCGCGCGTTTTGTTTCTAGGTAGAGTTGACGCATGAGCGAGGCGCGCCAGCTGTTCCACATAGTTGGGTTGGTAGCGTTAATGTCTGCAACCGTGAGAATGAACAAATAGTCGAGGTGTTCTTGGTCTTTAACGTAGCTTGCAAACTCCCAGATTACTTCAGGGTCTGAAATGTCTTTACGCTGTGCTGTCACCGACATAAATAGGTGGTTTCTAACCAGCCATACGACCAATTCGGTGTCTCTTTTTGATAGTCCATGGCGTTCGCAAAACGCTTGTGCGTCGACGCAACCCAGTTCTGAATGATCTCCGCCACGACCTTTCGCGATATCGTGGTACAAGCCTGCAATATAAACCAATTCAACTTTTTGGATGTGGCGGATGGCTTGACTGGAAATGGGGAACTTTTGTTTGTATTCAGGAAGCCATAGGCGGCGTAAGTTTTCCACGACCTGGAGCGTGTGTGCATCAACTGTATAAATATGGAAAAGGTCGTGCTGCATTTGGCCAATGATGGCGCCAAATTCTGGTAGATAGCGACCAAGTAAACCGAGGTGCTTCATTGATCTCAATATGCTCGATAGACGAAAGCGACTGGATATAATGTCCATAAACAAATCGGTGTTTGTTTTGTTATTTCGAAAGTTGTCATCGACCAGTTCTAGGTTATCACGAAGCTGTCGCATGGTGTTGGCGCGAATGCCTTTGATGTTTTCGTGAGCGCCAAACAAGACGTAGATTTCCAGCATGCTCGATGGATTATCTTGAAAGAGTGTAGGAGAGCGTGCTTCTAATTGTCCGTTGGCAACTTGAAAATGATCATTGATAATTTCAATTGGTGTGACGGAGTCTTTTTCTAAAAAAGATTCTTCAAAATGTTGAAGCAGTAAGTCGTTAAGTTGTTGAATGGCCGCAACACTTTGGTAGTAGCCTTGCATGAAACGTTCAACATTGCGTTTAAGGTCGTCATCATCAAAACCGAATAGTTTTGCAAGGGTTCGTTGGTGGTCGAAAAGAAGTCGATCTTCTTTGCGGCCAGCCTCGATATGAAGAGCCCAACGAATTCGCCACAAATGGCTGACAGCGCCTTTTAATTGAATGTATTCGTCTTCTGATAAAAATTCTTTTTCAATTAATGCGCTCAATCTATTTGTGTGCAAGTGGCGTTTCGCAACCCAGTCTATGACCTGCATATCTCTTAATCCGCCAGGGCATTCTTTTAGATTGGGTTCTAGGTTGTAGGCAGTGTTTTGATATTTTGCATGGCGCTGCTTTTGTTCTGCTAGCTTTGCTTGATAAAAGGAGTGCCCATCCCACATATTAGAGGTATCAATATTTAGCTTAAGTGTGGCTAAAAGGTCTTTTGATCCAATCAGTGTGCGAGATTCAATCAGATTGGTGATGATGGTGATATCTTCGGCAGCCATCTGGGTGCATTCATTAAGCGTGCGGACGCTGTGCCCTACGTCTAGATTGATGTCCCATAGGAAGGTGATGAAGCTTTCCAGTTTTTCCTTAGGCGCTGAGGCGTCATTCTCGATTAATATCAGTAGGTCGATATCGGATTTTGGGTGCAGTTCTCCGCGACCATACCCGCCTACCGCTACTAGGCTGACGTGCTTTTCGCTATCCAGCTCTTTTGCAGTCCATACCGCATGTAATACTTCGTCATAGAAGGAAGAGAGTCCCTTCACGAGTTTTTCGATCGGGTAGAGGGAGTGAAAAAGGTCGTTGTAGGCCGCCGTTTTTTCTTCGATGATGGCTTTGTAATGAGAAATAGAGCAGCCGGGTTTGGCTAGTTTGTCTTTCTCTTCCTCAGTAAGTAGTGGCGGAGCGTCTGGAAAAGCAGGGAAGTCCATACAAGAGCCTCGAAGAATGAATCGGTTTTTAGAATAATAAATGGCATGCCATCGGGTGTGTTGAGCGAAAAATAACGCTTCTCTATGAGAAGCGTGTTTCTTCTGGTCTGCGAGTTAAGACTTCAACGCCGTCTGCAGTGACAAGTAAAGTGTGCTCGTACTGAGCAGACAGTCGACCATCTTTGGTTTTGGCTATCCAGTTATCTGGGCCTGTGTGTTTTACTTGTTTTTTGCCAGCGTTGATCATCGGTTCGATGGTCAGGGTCATGCCTTCTTCAAGCATAACGCCCGTGCCTGCTTTGCCATAATGTGCCACTTGTGGTTCACCGTGAAAGGTGGTGCCAACACCGTGGCCACAATACTCTTCTACAACTGAGCAGTGGTTTTTGTGTGCGTGCGCAGAAATAGCGGCACCAATATCGCCTAGACGGACACCTGGTTTTACTAGGTCAATGGCTAGGTAAAGGCATTCTTGTGTGATTTTAGCTAAGCGTTCAGCATGAGGTAGCGCAGGACCTGCAAAGAACATTCTACTGGTGTCGCCGTAATAACCATCTTTGATGATGGTGATGTCGATATTAACCGCGTCGCCTTTTTTTAAGGCTTTATCATTCGGGATGCCATGACAGATAACGTCATTAACAGACGTGCAGCAAGACTTAGGGAAACCGTGATAATTTAATGGTGCTGGAATCGCGCCTTGCTCAGAAATTATGTAGTTGTGAGCAATAATATCCAGTTGTTCAGTGGTTACCCCAGGAACAACAAATTCTTCTAGCATGACCAAAACGTCTGCGGCCAGTTTGCCGGCAAGACGCATACCTTCTATGTCACTGATGTCAGTGAAGTGTGTCGAGGCTGGGCGAGGCGTCCAGTTAGGCGCATCTACGCGGCCGTTTTTAGTGAGTTCTTCAACTTTTTGTAGGATTTCGTTGCTCATAATTGGCACATCTTAAATTGGTTTATATCTATATTGAGAGTATGTTGCGGGATATTCTACATGACTTGAGCGGTAGAATCGCCTCTCTGATTGAAAAAAAGGCACGTCTTGTGGTGCGTAAAAAATGACACCAAGTCTTTTTGTTTTATGTCAAATGTGGTATAAAACGCCCGCCTGCCAGACTTAGGTCTGAAACAGGTATAAAACTTTAAAACTAACGATCTTGCCGCAATAAAATAAAGTGTCTGGGGTGTCATTGGTTGCTTTAAACCTTGTTTGACTGACGCTTTAAGCTGGTAAGCATAAATAACCCAAATATAAAGGATAGTAAAATGCCTACAGTTTCTATGCGCGACCTTTTGCAGGTTGGTTCACACTTTGGTCACCAAACTCGTTACTGGAACCCAAAAATGAAGCCTTTCATTTTTGGTGCTCGTAACAAGATTCATATCATTAACCTTGAACATACAGTTCCTGCTCTTAATAACGCTCTTGAGCTTGTTAAGAAAATGGCTGAGAACAAAAACAAGGTTTTGTTTGTTGGTACTAAGCGTGCTGCATCTAAAACGATTAAAGAGCAAGCTGCTCGCTCTGGTATGCCATACGTTAACCACCGTTGGTTAGGTGGTATGTTGACTAACTACAAAACCATCCGTGCATCTATCAAGCGTCTTCGTGAGCTTGAAGGTCAAGTGTCTGATGGTACTTTCGAAAAGCTGACTAAAAAAGAAGCTTTGATGCGTACTCGTGAGCTTGAAAAACTTGAGCTTTCTATGGGTGGTATTAAAGATATGGGCGGCCTTCCGGATGTTTTGTTTGTAGTAGACGTTGATCATGAACGTATCGCTATTAAAGAAGCAAACAAATTGGGCATTCCTGTTATCGGTATCGTTGATACTAACAGTAACCCAGATGGTGTTGATTACATCATTCCAGCTAACGACGACGCGATCCGCGCTGTTCAGTTGTACGTTGGCGCTTTTGCTGATGCTGTTCTAGAAGGTCGTTCTGCGACTGCTGGTACTGCAGATGAATTCGTTGAAGTAAGCGAAGCTACTGAAGCGTAAGCAAACTTTCTAGTTTGTTCTGGTTTCTAAAGGGGGGTTTTTACCTCCTTTTTTAAATTTGAATTGGTATAAAGAGGATTTAACATGGCCGCAGTATCTGCAGCATTGGTAAAAGAGCTACGTGAACGTACTGGCCTAGGCATGATGGAGTGTAAAAAAGCACTTGTCGCTGCTAACGCTGACGTTGAAGTTGCTATTGAAGAACTACGTAAATCAAGTGGCATGAAGGCAGCTAAAAAAGCGGGCCGTACTGCAGCTGAAGGAACAATCGTTATGCGCGTTGCAGACGATGCTTCTTACGGTATCTTGGTTGAAGTTAACTCTGAAACTGACTTCGCGTCTCGTGACGAAGGTTTCATTGCTTTCGCTAATAAAGTGGCTGACGTTGTTTTTGCAACGAAAGAAACTGATATGGCTGTTTTGCTTGCTGGTGAAATTGGTCAAGCGCGCGAAGCATTGGTACAGAAGATCGGTGAGAATATTTCTCCTCGTCGTGCTGTCATCATTGAAGGCGGTTTAGTGGGTGCTTACCTTCACGGTAACGGCCAAATCGCTGTATTGACTCAATTGGAAGGTGGTTCTGCTGAACTGGCTAAAGATGTGTCTATGCATGTTGCTGCTGTTGCTCCTCGCGTTGTTCGCGGTGACGACATGCCTGCAGAAGTTCTTGCAAAAGAAGAAGAAATTGTTCGTGCTCAGCCAGACATGGCCGGTAAACCAGCAGAAATCGTTGATAAAATGATTGTTGGCCGCATGAAGAAGTTCTTGGCTGAAAACAGCTTGACTGAACAGCCTTTTGTTAAGAACCCAGAAATTAAAGTGGGTCAGCTTGTAAAAGACGCTGGCGCAACAGTAACGTCTTTCATTCGCCTAGAAGTAGGTGAAGGTATTGAAGTTGCTGAAGTAGACTTTGCAGCAGAAGTAGCAGCACAACTTAAGGGTTAACTCTTAGTTGCGGTGTCTTCAAAAAAAAGGGGCAGCTTGACTGCCCCTTTTTATGAAAGACAGGTGCGATGAGTGTCGGTTAAATTGACCTCAGTTATTGAAGAATGAAAACCATTGCCGGAGGTTGATATGTCAAAAGAAAAGAGTCCTAAATACAAACGAATTCTGCTGAAATTAAGTGGCGAAGCCCTAATGGGGGATGAGTCTTTCGGTATCGATCCAAAAGTATTAAATCGTATAGCGCTTGAAATAGGTCAACTACGAGGCATTGGTGTTGAAGTTGGTATCGTTATTGGTGGCGGTAACTTGTTCCGTGGGCAAGCGTTGAGCGAAGCGGGTATGGATCGTGTTACTGGTGACCACATGGGTATGTTGGCAACGGTAATGAATGCGTTGGCGATGCGCGATGCATTGGAGCGTGCAAATATTGCCACTCGAGTGATGTCGGCGATCACCATGACGGGTATTGTAGAACCATACGACAGACGTCGTGCGATGCGCTTAATGAAAGAAGGTGATGTGCTGATCTTCTCTGCAGGCACGGGTAACCCTTTCTTTACAACAGACTCTGCTGCATGTTTACGCGGCATTGAGATTGATGCAGATGTTGTATTGAAAGCAACAAAAGTGGATGGCGTTTATTCAGCGGATCCAATGAAAGATCCAGCGGCCGTCAAATATGATACATTGGGCTACGATGAAGTCCTTGAAAAACAATTAGGGGTCATGGACTTAACAGCGATTTGTTTGACTCGTGACCACAGCATGCCAATACGTGTGTTTAATATGAACAAGCCGGGAGCCTTGGTGAACATCATGGTGGGTGGCAGTGAAGGTACACTGATTAAGTGAGGAAATTATGATTAACGAAATTCTTAAAGATGCAGAAGACCGTATGAGTAAAGCGGTTTCTGCTGTTGAATCTGCGTTCAAAAAAATTCGTACAGGTCGCGCACACCCAAGTATATTGGATTCAGTAAAAGTGAATTATTACGGCTCTGAAACGCCGTTAAGCCAAGTGGCTAACATCACGGTAGAAGATGCGCGTACTTTAGGTATATCTCCTTGGGAAAATAACTTGGTTCCTGAGATTGAAAAAGCCATTATGAAATCTGATCTGGGTCTTAACCCAGCGACGAATGGTAATCTTATTCGAATTCCTATGCCGGCTTTGACGGAAGAAACGCGTAAAAATTACTTTAAGCAAGCGAAAAACGAAGCGGAAAATGGCCGTATCTCTATTCGTAATATTCGTCGCGATGCAAATGGCAGCCTTAAAGACTTAGTAAAAGAAAAAGAAATTTCTGAAGATGACGATCGTCGTGGACAGGATCAAGTTCAAAAAATAACAGACAAATACGTTGCTTTAGTTGAAGAGCGTCTTGCTGCAAAAGAAAAAGACTTGATGGAAATCTAATGAAAGGGGCGAGCTTCGGCTCGCCTTTTTTATTGACTAAGGTAAGACTATGTCTGAATTGGACGGCACTGATCTTGATTCAGTGGTTGGACCAGCACATATTGCCATTATTATGGATGGTAATAATCGCTGGGCGAAGAAAAAGCACCTTCCGAGTATTGCGGGACATACAGCAGGCGCGTCTGCAGTTCGTCGTGTTGTAGAGGCGGCGGCGAAATCTGGTGTTAAGGTATTAACGCTATTCGCTTTTTCCAGTGAAAACTGGAAGCGACCAAAGTTAGAGGTTGATGGTTTGATGACGTTGTTTATGCGTTCTTTGAAAAAAGAGCTGAAACGTCTAAATGAGCATAAAATCCAGCTGAGAGTCGTTGGTGATCTTTCGGGCTTTAGTAATAGTTTGCAGAAGCAAATTCAAAATGTTCAGAGTGCCACAAAAGACAATGACCAAATGACGTTGGTTATTGCTGCGAATTATGGTGGACGTTGGGATATTGCCCAAGCCGCTAAAAAAATAGCTGAGCGCGTAATGTTAGGTGAGGTGTCTCTTGATGACATTGATGAGGTGTTATTAGGTGAGAATGTCGCACTGGCTGACTTACCACCCCCCGACCTGTTAATTAGGACGTCTGGGGAAGAGCGTATTAGTAATTTTTTACTCTGGCAAACCGCGTATTCTGAATTTGTCTTCCTTCCGGTATTGTGGCCGGATTTTGATCAACAACATTTTGATGAAGCTATTCATATTTATCAAAATCGTCAACGTCGTTATGGTGGTCGATAACCATGTTACTCCCTCGTATTTTAAGTGCCATTGTTATGGCTGTGTTGTTTATTTGCGCTGTATTCGTTTTAGAGGCAGATAGTTTCTTTGTTGCCATGGCTGGCGTTGTTCTACTGGCTGGTTGGGAATGGGCGCGTTTATCTGGCGTGCAAAGCCAAGTGGCTCGTGTTGCTTATGCCATTTTTATTGGTGTTGTGTGTTTTTGGGTTCTAAATCTCAACCTTGAGGCGCTGTCACTTTATATTACTCCTTTGTTATGGGCGACAGCACTTTATTGGGTAATACGTTATCCAGCCCCTTTGTTATGGCGTCATGTTATTAGTCGTCTGGTCTTTGGTGTGTTAGTGCTGCTTACAACGTGGACGGCGTTGGTTGTTTTGAAACAATCAGAGCATTTTGTCGTGTGGGTTTTGCTTCTGATGGGGCTGATTTGGGGAGCGGATTCTGGTGCCTACTTTGCAGGGCGCGCGTTTGGAAAAAGAAAATTAGCAAAATTTGTTAGTCCCGGTAAATCATGGGAAGGCGTAATAGGCGGTTTGCTTTTAACTCAGGTTGGCGTTGCCATTTTTGCCGTATTGAGTGAGTTCTCTTTTACCCAGTGGTTGATTTTGTCATTGATTGCACTCTTAACGTCGTCGGTATCGGTGTTAGGGGATTTAACGGAAAGTTTATTTAAGCGCCATGAAGGCTTAAAAGATTCGAGCCGTTTGATTCCTGGGCATGGTGGCGTTATGGATCGTGTCGATAGCCTAACGGCGGCGGCTCCAATTTATGTTTTATTGCTTAGTTTGGCTGGATGGCTTTGATGCAAGGCATTTGTTTATTGGGAGCGACCGGGTCGATCGGGCAAAGTACGCTAGATATCATTGCTCAGCACCCAGATAAATTTGTTCTGATTAATGCGTCTGCAAACGAAAGTGTGGATAAAATGGCGGCTATCTGTCGCCGATTCAAACCTCAGCGTGTGGTAATGGGGTCTAAAAAGGCTCGTGATGAACTGGCTCAGCAATGCGCCGATTTGACGACATCGTTTGAGTGGGGAGAACGAGCTCTCGAAAGTATTGCTTCCGACTCTGCTGTTGATCAAGTGATGGCGGCCATTATGGGGTTTGCTGGCCTGAAGCCGACATTGGCGGGCATTCGCGCTGGAAAACGCACATTGCTGGCTAATAAAGAGTCTCTTGTGACTGCTGGTAAGCTCTTTATGGATGAGGTGGTGCGTCATAATGTTACATTGCTGCCCATTGATAGCGAGCATAATGCGATTTATCAGAGTTTACCTCAAACAGCATCTGGCGCTCATAAGCAGGATGTATCTAAGGTTATTTTGACCGCATCTGGTGGGCCTTTTAGAACTTGGTCAATGGAAGACATGTTGGCGGTAACGCCAGAGCAGGCTTGCAAGCACCCAAATTGGTCTATGGGGCAAAAGATTTCAATTGATTCGGCTTCTTTGATGAATAAGGGCCTTGAATTGATAGAAGCATGCTGGCTATTTGATGTAACGCCAGATGAAGTGGATGTTGTTGTTCATCCGGAAAGTATTGTCCATTCAATGGTCTCTTATCGCGACGGTTCTGTGATTGCTCAAATGGGAAATCCGGATATGAAAATACCGATTGCTTATGGTATGAGTTGGCCGAATCGGGTGGAAACAAATGTTGCCCCCTTGAGCTTGGTTGATATCGCGTGTTTGAATTTTGAATCCCCTGATTTGGTGCGCTTTCCTAATTTGAGATTGGCCGCCGATGCGTGGTTTATGGGCGGTACTGCCATGGCGGTTTTAAATGCCACGAATGAAATCGCAGTGGCGGCTTTTTTGAATCGTCAGATCGGCTTTCTTGATATTGCCAAATTGAATGAGCAGGTTTTGACATCTGCAAATATCACGGCGGTAAGTACGCTTGATGATGTTTTTGAAGCGGATACATATGCTCGTCGTTTTGCTCAGGATTTAATCTCTCGCGGTGGTTTTTCATGATACAAAATATCCTTTCTATTGTTGTCGCTCTAGGTCTTTTAATTACTTTTCATGAGTTTGGGCATTTTTTCGTGGCTCGCCGTTGTGGGGTGAAAGTCCTGCGCTTTTCTGTAGGTTTCGGGAAGCCTATTTATCGTTATATAGGAAAAACAGGCACAGAATTCACATTGGCGATGATACCTCTTGGTGGCTATGTGAGAATGCTGGACGAGCGTGAGGGGAATGTTCCTGAGTCGTTAAGAAGTCAGGCGTTTAATACCAAAAATGTATGGCAACGTATTGCGATAGTTGCGGCTGGCCCTGTCGCGAATTTTATTCTAGCGATTGTTATTTATGCCTTAGTCGCTTTGCTTGGTGTGCAATCTATTGCGCCTAAAATAGGTCAGGTTGAGCAAGATTCGCCTATTTCACAAACACAAATTCAAGCGGGTGATGAGCTTATCGCTATTGCTGGTGAGTCGGTATCATCGTGGGAAGATGTAAATTTAACGTTAGCGGGCTTGATTGGACAAACAGGAACCATTATCGTTCGATACCGACCTGAAGGTCTTAGCGCTTTACAGGAAGGCAACGTCAGCCTTAATCGATGGTTGGTGGGTGATGAGCCTAATAATTTAATTAAGGCGTTTGGTCTGGCGCCGTGGCAGCCTGTTATTGTGCCAATCATTGCGCAAGTTGTTGAAGGTGGTGCGGCGGCCGAGGCTGGTTTTTTGGTGGGCGATGAAATCTTAGCCGTAGAGGGTCAGTCTATTTCAAACTGGCAGCAGGTTGTGGCATTAGTGCAGTCCAATCCGGTTAACGTGATGTCGGTTGAAGTTCGACGCACGGAAGGGGTCTTTACATTATCCTTACGACCAAATTCCACAGAACGTAATGGTAAAGTGATAGGGTATGCAGGCTTGGCTGTGGTTCCACCTAAGTGGGATGAGAGTCTTGTTAGAGAACGATATTACGGCCCATTGGATGCGATTTCTTATGGTATTGAACAAACTTCTAGGATGATATCGTTAACGGTTTCTTCTATCGGGAAAATGCTTCAAGGTTTAATTTCCGTTGATAATCTGTCTGGTCCGATAACCATTGCAAAAGTGGCGAGTGCATCAGCAGACTCGGGCTTACAGTCTTTTTTGAAATTTATGGCTTACCTCAGTGTCAGTTTGGGGGTGCTTAATTTGTTGCCTATTCCAATGTTAGATGGTGGGCATTTGTTGTTTTTTGGCATTGAAGCTATTCGCCGAAAGCCTGTTTCTGAAAAAATTCAGAGCATGGCTTATCGTGTAGGGGCTTCTCTTTTATTCGCTTTAATGGCCATTGCCATTTTTAATGATATTGCCCGCTTGTAGAGAGGTATATGTGAAAGTCGTTCCAGCTGTGTTGTTGGCTTTAATAAGCGTGCAGGGTTTTGCAAAAACCGTAGAGGATGTTCGAATTGATGGTCTAGTACAAATGCCATCGGCAAGAGCGTTTGACGTAATAGGTTTCGATGATAGTGAATCCTATGATTCTGATAAAGTATATCAAGCCATTAGTTCTCTTTTTAACACGGGTTACTTTAGTGACATTGACGTGTATGAAGAAAATGATGTCTTGATTTTTGATGTGGCTGAACGGCCTTCTATTGGTAATTTAACCATAGAAGGTAATGAACTAATCAAAACGGAAGATTTAGAGCGGGGCTTGAAGTTATCTGGATTAGAAATTGGTGAGATATACAAGCCAGAAACCTTAAATCAGATAGCTCAAGAGCTTCAGCGTCAGTATTACGCGTTAGGTCGTTACAGTGCAAAAGTAGATATCGCGGTAGAGGAAATGCCGCGTAACCGAACAGGCATTGTGATTAAGATTGATGAAGGTGATACGGCAAAAATAGTCCATATCAACATTGTTGGTAATAAAGATTTTGATGAAGAAACACTGACCAAAAATTTTGAAGCGGAAGAAACTGGATCGTGGAATCCTTTTAGCTCTGCTGACGAATACGCAAAAGCAAAAATTGAAGGTGATATTAATACGCTAAAGAGCTTTTATTTGGATAAAGGTTATTTAGATTTCAGTGTTGTGTCGAGTCAGGTGAGTTTGTCTGCAGATAAACGTGATGTTTACATTGTGATTAATGTTGATGAAGGTAAGCCATATAAAATTAATAACGTTTCTTTAAGTGGTAGTTTGCCCATTGCAGAAGATCGAGTGTGGAAGCAAATATCCCAGAAGAGCGGCGACGTTTTTTCTCGCAGTGAAGTGACAAAAATCATCGAGAAAATATCGACAGAATTAGGCGATGACGGCTACCTATTTACTAACGTCAATGTGATTCCAGAAAAGCTCGACAATCACACGGTTAACCTTAGTTATCAAATTACACCTGGCCCAAAAGTGTATGTTCGCCGTATTACATTTAGTGGTAATAGCGAAACGCAAGACGAAGTATTACGCCGTGAAATGACGCAATTTGAAGGCGCGTTGGCAACACACTCAAAAATTCAATCTTCTAAGCGTCGCATTGAACGTCTAGGCTTCTTTGGTAGTGTTGATTTAAGAACGCGCCCTGTGGCTGGAACGTCTGATCAAGTTGACTTAGATGTGGTCGTGCAAGAACAAGCTTCCGGTAGCATTCAAGCCAGTATCGGCTATTCGCAAGAAGACGGTACGGTGCTTGGCTTTGGTATTTCTAAACGTAACTTTTTAGGAACAGGTAATAAGCTTTCCTTTAACGCTACGCGCACCAATCAAACACAAGACTATTCTATTAGTTACGATAATCCATATTTTACCGTTGATGGTGTGAGCCGTGGTTTCCAATTATTCTATCAAACCAGCGATCATGCTGATGATGATGTGGAAGATTATGACCTAGATGAAATTGGTGCTGGTGTAAGTTACGGTTACCCAATTTCAGATACGCAGCGTTTGTCTTTTGGTATGACGGTCAAAGAAAGTACGGTTAAGTTAGGCTACGACCCATCCAATGAAACCCAAGACTACGTTGATACCCATGGGGATAATTACGACGATGTGATTGCGAGCTTAACGTGGAGCGACAGTGATTTGGTGGGTGGTGTATTACCAACCGATGGTTATTCCACAAAGGCCACATTAGAAGTGGCATTGCCTGTGGGTGATCAGCAATACACTAAACTTGGATTGACGTCTCAGCGTTACTGGAATTTAAACAGTTCAGACCTTTGGTTGTTTAGGTTGAAAGGCCGTTTGGGATATGGGACAGGGTATGGTGATACCGAAAACCTACCTTTCTTTGAAAACTACTTTGCTGGCGGTTCTTATTCTGTTCGAGGTTATGGTGCGTCTTCTTTAGGTCCTAAAAACTCATACCCTAGCAGCTCGAGTAATACCAGTTCCGCTTTGGGTGGTAATATTTTAATGACCGGTACGGCCGAGCTTATTTTCCCATTGCCTATGGTTGAAGACCATAAATCGGTTAGGACAGCACTATTTTTGGATGGTGGTAATGTATTTACCGATGTGTGTTATTCGGGAAATACAGAGTGTAACGAAGGCGTTGATCTTTCAGAGATACGTTATAGTGTGGGTTTAAGCTGGACATGGATTACACCCATTGCACCTTTGTCCTTTAATTTCGCCAAACCGCTTAATGCACAAGACGGCGATAAAACAGATTTCTTCCAGTTTCAGTTAGGTACGACTTTTTAATTTAGAATGCATCATTCGAGAGGAACGAAAATGAAACGAATCATAACCGCACTTTTTATTCTATGCTTTATTGGCAGTGTGCAAGCAACTGAGGTGGCTGTTATTGATTTCAGAGCGGCGCTTTTGGAAAGTAATATTGGGCAAGAGGCGGCCAAAGAACCAAAGCAAAAAGTAGCAGAGATGGACGCTCGTCTAAAAAAAGAACAGGCGGATCTCGAAACAACAGCTAAAGATTTGAAGCGTGACGAGTTGACCTTATCTCAGGACGAATTCAAAAAGCGTCGTCAGGCATTGGCCGAACATGATAATAAAGTTCGAGCGATGGCGGCGAGCATGCAGCGTCAGGCCAAAGCGTTAGAGCAAAAACTGATTCAAACGTTAACACCTCAAGGTGAAGCGGCATTGAAGTCTTTGATTGAGGAACGTAAGTTGGATCTCGTTTTAAATCGACAGTTAAGTTTGTACGCCAATGCGGATGCAGATCTTACAGACGAACTAGTGAAACGTATTAATAAGGACAACTAATTTATGAGCCACACGCTAGGGCAATTGGCTGCTAAGGTACAGGGCGTTGTTAAAGGAGATGACCGTCTTCTGATTGAGAAATTGGGTACACTTGAAAAAGCAACCCAAACAGAATTGAGCTTCTTGGCCAATCCTAAATATCAAAATCAACTTGCCTCTACTTCTGCAGGCGCGGTTCTTGTTAAAAATGAAGAATTGGCTCAGTTAGTAGAAAACGCCATTATTGTATCAAACCCTTATCTAGCGTTTGCTCAATTGTCACACTTGTTTGTTCCATCGACTCAGTGTTGGTCTGGTATTCATTCAAGTGCGGTTGTCTCCGCCAATGCGATAATCGCGGAGGATGTGGTTGTTGGTCCCAACTCAGCGATTGATGATGACGTTGAAATTGCCGAAGGTTGTGTTATCGGTGCAGGCTGTGTCATTGGTCGTGGTGTTAAAATCGGAAAAGGCACGCGTCTTTACCCTAATGTCACTGTTTATCATGATGTGGTGATTGGCGAAGCCTGTATATTTCATAGTAGTTCAGTTATAGGGGCGGATGGGTTTGGTTTTGCGCCAACACAGAGTGGCTGGGAAAAAATCAATCAGCTAGGCTCTGTTGTCATAGGTGACAATGTTGAAATCGGTGCGAGTACAACGATTGACCGTGGCGCGATAGAAAATACCTACATTGGTCATGGTGTTAAAATAGATAATCAAGTTCAAATTGCTCATAACGTCGTAATTGGGGATAATACAGCGATTGCGGCGAGTACGGCGATTGCAGGCAGCACTAAAATTGGTTCTTCTTGTACTATTTCGGGCGGTGTTTGCATTGCAGGGCATTTAACCCTTGCCGATAGCGTGCATGTCACTGGTATGAGTATGATCAGTAATTCTATTACAGAAGCTGGGTCTTATTCTTCTGGAATGGGCATGGAACCAACGGCTAAATGGCGTCGAACGGTTGCTCGAGTCAGAAGAATAGATGATATGGCCAAGCAGTTCTCACAGTTGAAACAACAGGTTAATAAGTTTTTAGAGAAGGTTGATAATAAATGATGGACGTAAATGAAATCCGCCAATACTTACCTCATAGGTATCCGTTTTTATTGGTAGATCGTGTTATTGAGTTAAATTTAAATGAGTCCATTGTCGCTTATAAAAATGTCACGATTAATGAACCGTTTTTCAATGGGCATTTCCCAAATCACCCAGTAATGCCTGGTGTTTTGATTATTGAAGCAATGGCGCAAGCAGCAGGTATACTTGGTTTTAAAACCATGGATAAAAAGCCAGAAGATGGTTCTATCTATTACTTTGTTGGTTCTGATAAAGCACGTTTTAAGCGACCTGTAGTGCCGGGCGATCGCCTACAACTTGAAGCAAAAATCATTACCGAAAAACGTGGTATTTGGAAGTTTGAATGTAGAGCAACAGTTGACGGTGAGTTAGCGTGTTCTGCAACAATTTTGTGTGCTGACAGGAAAATATAGTGCCAATACATCCAACAACTTTAATCGATTCGAAAGCTGAGATTGACTCCACTGTGGAGATCGGTCCCTTTTGTGTGATCGGACCGAATGTAAAAATTGGTGCTGGTAGCGTTATTAAATCGCATGTTGTGATCAATGGTCATACAACGATTGGGTCTAATAATGAAATTTATCAGTTTGCTTCTGTTGGAGAGGCGAACCAAGATAAAAAGTATAAAGGTGAACCAACGCAGCTGATTATTGGCGATGGTAATGTCATTCGAGAGAATGCGACTATTCACCGTGGCACGGTTCAAGATACGGGCATTACTGTTATTGGTAGTCATAACTTATTTATGGCAAGCACGCATGTTGGTCATGATTGTGTTGTTGGTGACCATAATATAATGGCTAACTTTGCGGCTTTAGCGGGCCATGTAAAAGTTGGTAATAATGTCATTCTTGGTGGTTACACTGGGATTCATCAGTTCTGTCAGGTGAATTCTTTCAGTATGTGTGGCATGGGATCAATGGTTTCTAAAGATGTCCCTAGGTACATTATGGTTTCTGGTAATCCTGCTAAAGCGCATGGCATGAACTTCGAGGGAATGCGCCGACGAGGTGTACCTGCGGATGTCATCCGAGCGTTGCGTACTGCGTATAAAACAATATACCTTAAAGGATTAACGTTAAATTCTGCTTTAGAAGAATTGGAAAAAGGGGATGTGGTTCATATTCCTGAGGTGGCGGAGTTCATCTTATCCATTCGGCAGTCTAAACGTGGCATAGTCCGATAGACACCATGTTTTAAAGAAAACCCCGGACAATTTCGGGGTTTTTTATTATTAGAGGTTGTGTAAATGAAAGTGACGTCTCCGGTACGTTATGTCTTAGTCGCAGGTGAGGCTTCTGGTGATATTTTAGGTGCAAACCTAATATCTCACTTAAAAGTATTACAACCCAACGCTGTATTTGAAGGGATTGGCGGGCCGTTAATGGAAGCGCAAGGTCTCAAATCGGTTGTGCCTATGGATCGATTGTCCGTGATGGGATTGGTTGAAGTGTTGGGCCGTTTAAGAGAGCTTCTAGGCATCCGTAAGCGATTGTATCAGTCTTGTTTAGATAACCCACCAACGGCCTTTATCGGCATCGACTCTCCTGATTTTAATATGCCTTTGGCTAAAAAATTAAAACTAGCCGGTATTCCGACGATCCATTATGTCAGTCCTTCTGTATGGGCATGGCGTCAGAACCGTATTTTTAATATTAAAAAATCGGTCGACTTAATGTTGGCTCTGTTCCCATTTGAATTGCCTATTTATCATGAACACCATATTCCTGTTGTTTGTGTCGGTCATACTTTGGCGGATGATATACCGTTAGAAAGTGATGCGCTTCAAGCGAGAGACGATCTTAATCTAGGTTCAATTAAGGGGCCTGTTTTTGGGATCTTACCAGGTTCTCGTGAAGGGGAAGTTTCACGCTTAGCGCCGCTGTTTGTTGAGACGATGAAACAGATTAAACAAAAGGAACCGAACGCGGTCTTTTTGATGCCAGCGGCAAATGCGGCTAGACGTGTTCAAATAGAGGCCATACTGCAAGAGGCCAATGCCGAAGCGATTATTATCGATGGTCAGTCTCGTACGGTCATGGCGGCGTCCGATGCTATTTTGTTAGCGTCTGGGACTGCGGCCCTTGAAGCTATGCTGGTGAAACGTCCAATGGTCGTGTCGTATCGTGTTAACAAGCTGACGTATGCCATTATGTCTCGGATGATTAAGGTGCCTTATGTTTCTTTGCCTAATTTGCTAGCCAACGAGGCGTTAGTGCCAGAGTTACTTCAAGACGCCGCAACACCAGAGAATTTAGCGATTCGTTTACTACAAACTTGGCGCTCGTTTAATGGTGATAAAAGTATTCAGGCTAAATATCTGGAATTGCATAAAATGTTGAGAAAAGACGCCGGTGAACAGGCGGCTCTGGCGATTGTTTCCATGCTTGAAGCAAAGGCGAAATGATGGTGCCTTTTGTGAGTCAGATGTATTTTGGCGACTTATTGGCAGGCACTGATGAAGCGGGAAGAGGGCCGTTAGCAGGCGAAGTGGTGGCCGCGGCCGTCATTCTTGATCCAAACCGTCCAATCGCAGGTCTAGCGGACTCAAAAAAACTGAGCGAAAAAAAACGCGAAGCCTTGTTTGTGGAGATTCAGGAAAAAGCCTTAGCTTATGGCGTTGCCAGTGCCACAATAGAAGAAATCGACGAGATAAATATATTGCACGCCAGTATGTTGGCGATGTCTCGAGCGGTCGCTTTGTTGTCTATTATACCTGAGCATGTTCTGGTTGACGGTAATAGGATTCCGCCGAACTTACCTTGCCCGGCTGAAGCGGTTGTTAAAGGTGATGCTAGGCAGGCGGCTATTTCAGCGGCGTCCATTTTAGCCAAAGTCACGCGTGATCGGGATATTGTGAAGGCCGCAGAAATATACCCTGAATATGGATTTGAAAAGCACAAAGGTTACCCTACGGCCATGCACCTTGACGCGCTTAAATCACATGGTATTACACCGATACACCGACGCAGTTTTGGCCCCGTTAAAAAAATTCTAGAGGGATAATATTTTGTCCGCATCGTTTATACATCTACGAGTTCATACCGAGTTTTCTTTGGTTGATGGCTTGGTGAAAATCAAAGGGCTGCTTGGTACTACCGAGTTTATGTCTATGCCGGCCGTTGCGATTACGGATGAGAACAACCTGTGCGGTTTTGTGCGCTTTTATAAAGGGGCGATGGACAAAGGCATCAAACCTATTTGTGGTGCGGATGTTGTGATTGCTGAAGATGACGATGTTGGTTCTCGCTACCGTCTTACTTTGTTGGCAACGTCTAACAAAGGCTACAAAAACATTATCGAAATTATTTCGAAAGGCTATCAGTTAGGCCAGGTTGAAGGTCGTCCAATCGTTCAGCGAGAATGGATTGAAGCTTGCAGCGACGATGTGATTGCTTTGTCTGGTGCCGGCTTTGGTGATATTGGGTTAATGCTGCAAAAAGGTCGACAAGAGCAGGCAAAAAGCCGTTTGTCTTACTGGATGAATGTTTTCCCAGATCGTTTTTACATTGAATTACAGCGCACTAGCCGAGCAGGGGAAGAGGCCTATATTCATTCGGTCGTGCCTTTAGCGAGCGAACTTGGTTGCCCTGTTGTAGCGACCAATGATGTGCGCTTCTTAAAACGTGAAAACTACGAGGCGCATGAAGCGCGAGTCTGTATTCATGATGGTGTAACTTTGGATGATCCGCGCCGTAAACGCCGTTATTCCGAAGAGCAATATTTTAAAACGCCAGAAGAGATGGCCGCGCTTTTCGAAGACATTCCCGAAGCACTGGAAAACACCGTAGAAATTGCCAAGCGTTGTAGTGTTGATGTACTGCTTGGCGAATATTTTTTGCCGGATTATCCTGTGCCAGAAGGCATGACGATGGACGAATTCTTTAGCAAGCTTTCTTATGATGGCTTAAAAGAGCGTTTCGACTTTTTGGTGAAAAAATACGGTGATCGTATTGAAAGTCGACGTCAAGAATATTGGGACCGTTTGGATTTTGAATTAACCATCATTAATCAAATGGGGTTTCCGGGTTATTTCTTGATCGTAATGGACTTTATTCAGTGGGCGAAAGACAACGACATTCCAGTTGGACCTGGGCGAGGCTCCGGTGCCGGCTCATTGGTCGCTTACGCGCTTAAAATCACCGACCTTGATCCACTCGAATACGACTTGCTGTTCGAACGATTCTTGAACCCAGAGCGGGTTTCCATGCCCGATTTCGATATCGACTTTTGTATGGATAACCGTGACCGAGTGATCGATTACGTATCACGTACTTATGGCCGTGACGCGGTGTCTCAGATTATTACCTTTGGTGCCATGGCGGCGAAAGCCGTCGTGCGAGATGTGGCGCGGGTGCAGGGTAAGCCATACAGTCTTGGTGATAAACTGTCTAAGTTGATTCCGTTTGAAATCGGCATGACCTTGAAAAAAGCACTAGAAGAGGAGCCAGCCTTACCTGAGTTTCTTGCTGGTGACGAAGACGCCGCTGAAGTCATGGAAATGGCGATATCGCTAGAAGGCGTGGTTCGTAACTTTGGTAAACACGCGGGTGGTGTGGTTATTGCCCCAACAAAATTGATCGATTTCGCGCCTCTGTATTGTGAAGAAGACGGTTCTGGTTTGGTGACGCAATACGACAAGAATGACGTTGAAGAAGCCGGTTTGGTGAAGTTTGACTTTCTGGGTCTGAAAACACTGACGGTCGTTGATTGGGCGGTTAAAAACATCGATGCAATTAATGCGTTAGAAGGCAAACCACCTTTGGACATAGCGCTCATCGATTTGGAAGATAAGTCCACGTATGACTTGCTAAAACGCGCAGAAACAACCGCAGTATTCCAGCTGGAATCCCGCGGAATGAAAGAGTTGATTAAAAAACTGTTGCCATCGCGCTTTGAAGATATTATCGCCTTGGTGGCTTTGTACCGACCAGGGCCTTTGGGTTCTGGCATGGTGGACGACTTTATTAACCGTAAGCATGGTCGTGCAGAGCTCGCTTTTCCACATTCCGATTATCAGCACAATGATCTTATTCCTGTTTTAGAGCCAACTTACGGCATCATCTTGTATCAAGAGCAAGTAATGCAGATTGCTCAGGTACTGGCCAAATTCTCACTGGGTGGTGCCGATTTACTTCGTCGAGCCATGGGTAAGAAAAAAGCAGAAGTTATGGCCGAGCAGCGTTTGATCTTTATGGAAGGCGCGCTGAAAAATAACGTTGATAAAGATCTGTCAGGTAATATTTTCGATCTGATGGAAAAATTTGCGGGTTATGGTTTTAACAAATCTCACTCCGCGGCTTACGCATTGGTTTCTTATCAAACGGCATGGTTAAAGAATCATTATCCTGCGCCTTTCATGGCTGCGGTTCTGTCTGCCGATATGCAGAATACGGATAAAATCGTTATATTCATTGAAGAGTGTCGTTCAATGAAGTTGGGCTTAGAGTTACCCAATGTGAATGAGTCTGTATTTAAATTCACTGTCAACACTAAGGGCGCCATTGTCTATGGGTTAGGCGCCATTAAAGGAGTGGGTGAAGGCCCAATTGAAGCCATTGTAGAGGCGCGAAAAGAAGGGCCATTCGAGCACATTTTTGATTTCTGTCAGCGTGTTGGGCGCAAAGTAAACAAGCGTGTTATGGAGGCATTAGTTCGTTCTGGTGCTTTTGATACGATTGGCCCTAATCGTTCGACATTGTTTGCTTGTATCGATGAAGCATTGAAACGTGCCGTGCAAGATGCGAAGAATCAAGATGCTGGCATGATGGATTTGTTTGGTATCGCAGTAGAAGAAAATACGGAGGACGCTTATAAGGAAATAGGAATACAGCATGAGTGGCCGCCTCGACAACGACTTGATGGCGAAAAAGACACATTAGGTCTGTATGTGACAGGTCATCCGATTGATGAGTACGAAAAAGAGATTCGTCGCTTTGTGCGTTCTAAGATTGTTGACCTCCAGCCAAAGCGTGGCGACACGCAAATTATGGCGGGTTTGATCGTAGACTTACGGATTACCAAGAGCAAAAAAGGTGGTAACATTGCTTTTGTTACACTTGATGACCGTTCGGCTCGTATAGAGGTAACGGTATTTCCAGATAACTACGAAAACTTTAAAAACGTCATTGTTAAAGATGAAGTCGTGGTTGTTGAAGGCGAAATTACGGTAGACGAATTTCGTGGTGGGCAAAAAGTGATTGCTCGAAATATTCTCGATATTGCACAGGCCCGAGTTCGCTATGTTGAAGCATTGAGAATTACGTGGACCTCAGAGACAGTGACACCAACAGAAATAAAGACATTAGCGTCTTACATGGAATCATTTCGTGGAGATGGTTGTGATGTCGTTATTGGTTTTGATACGCCTCAAGCGTGTGGCGATATCCGTTTGGGGGCAAGTTGGAAAGTTCGTCCAGATGACGAATTAATTCATCAACTTCAGAAACAATACGGTAAACAAAATGTTCAGTTAGTGTATACTTAATCTCATTTAATAAAGCTATAGGACATTAAGCGAATGGCTTTTTGTCTTTTAATTTGATGGCAACCAAACAGTAGTGTAATTAAACATGAATTTAGATTATCTCCCTTTTGAGCAGCCGATTGCTGAGCTTGAACAAAAAATTGAAGAGTTACGCTTAGTCGGTAACGATAACGAAATCAACATCAGCGATGAAATCAGTCGCCTTGAAGACAAGAAAATAGCGCTGACTAAAAGCCTGTTTAGTAATTTAGGCGCGTGGGAAGTTTCGCAGTTAGCGCGTCACCCAAAGCGCCCATATACACTTGATTATATTAAACACGCTTTTACCGATTTTGAAGAAATGCACGGTGATCGTCATTACGCTGACGACCGCGCCATTGTTGGTGGTATCGCGCGCTTAGATGGCCGTCCTGTTATGGTCATTGGTCACCAAAAAGGTCGCGAAGTAAAAGAAAAAGTATTGCGTAACTTTGGTATGCCTCGTCCAGAAGGTTACCGTAAGGCTCTACGTCTTATGGAAACGGCTGAACGCTTCAATATGCCGATTATTACATTAATCGACACACCTGGAGCGTATCCTGGTATTGGTGCTGAAGAGCGCGGTCAAAGTGAAGCGATTGCCTTTAACTTGGCCGTTATGTCTCGCCTTAAAACACCGATTATCTCCACTGTTATCGGTGAAGGTGGTTCTGGTGGTGCGTTGGCTATTGGTGTTTGTGATGAACTAATGATGCTGCAATACGGCACATACTCTGTTATTTCCCCAGAAGGCTGTGCGTCTATTTTGTGGAAAAGTGCTGAGAAAGCATCTGATGCAGCAAAAGCGATGGGTATTACGGCTCAACGTCTGCAAGAATTGGGTTTTGTGGACAACATTATCCCAGAGCCATTAGGTGGTGCCCATATTGCTCATGAGCAAATGGCGCACAGTTTGAAACAAAACATTCTTGCCGCTTTAGAGCGAATGGACGCGTTAACGACAGAAGAGCTATTGGCTCGTCGTTATAACCGTTTGATGTCTTACGGCCTGTAATTTTTTTGTTATTCTAAAAAAGCCTCCTCTTTAGGAGGCTTTTTTGTTTGTGATTACATTAGGTGCTTTCTGCTGAGTTTAGAATGACGTATTCAACGCTAAAATCCATGGATTCATTATCCCCTCTTCGTTTTAACCCTGAATGGATCGATTGCCTATTTACACAGGCAAAAATCGTGTGGCTGGGCTTTAGTGGCGGAGTGGACTCACATGTTTTGCTTCATGCATTGATGAACCAACTTTCACATGAGCAAAAGCAGAAATTAGCAGCGATCCATATTCATCATGGATTGAGCGAGAACGCGGATGACTGGCTAGTGCATTGCCAGTCTGTTTGCGAGAATCTTGAGGTTCGCTTTGTTGCTGAGCGCGTACAATTAGAGACGCAAGCTTCCATCGAAGACGCCGCACGTAATGCTCGTTATCAAGCATTTCAACATATTATGGGTGATCAGGATGTCATTTTGCTTGCTCATCATGCCGCTGATCAAGTGGAAACTGTTTTGTTTCGACTGCTTAGAGGCACCGGTGGGAAAGGGTTGGCAGGCATGCCAAAAGAAAGGTTATTGGGTGATGGTCAAGCCAGAATTATTCGACCATTGCTAGAGGTATCAAAAGAGACAATCGAAGGTTATGCCCAGCGGAAACAATTAAAATGGATTCAAGATGAATCCAATAATGATGAGCGTTTTACGCGTAATTTTTTACGTCAACGCGTTATGCCGGTTCTTAAAGAGCGTTTTCCTAAAATGGAACAAAGCATCGCTTCCAGCGCCCAGCGCATCGCCACGGATTACAACATGTTGGCAACCTTTGCAAATCAACAGTTGACGCATTGGTGTAACGAATCGGGCGGTTTTGAATTGTCTTTTATTGAAAACAAAGCGCGAGACGAACGCTTGTTTTGGCTGCGACATTTTTTACAGCGTGAACACGTTTCGTTGTCTCATGCTCAGCTAGAAAGTGTCAATAGTATGTTTGCTGGTGGAGAAGACAGACATCCTGAATTTGTTTTTTCTAACGGACGTATTCTGCGTCATCAAAATGCCATCTACTTATTGCCTTTAGACAAAACCCCAATGCTAGCGCCACTTGTGTCTGGCGTGATGCTAAAGCGCGCCTTTGACGACGTAACCGTGTTTGGCTGCGATGATTGTTTTCTCGGTCAACGCCCTCAAGGAATTGCATTGCGTTCAGTACATGGAAAAACGCGTAAATTGAAAAAGTGGCTTAATGATCATCAAATACCAAGTTGGTGGCGCGAGCACCTTCCTTATCTGTATCAAGGCGATACATTGGTGGCGATTGGTGACCTTTGGCAGCACCCTGACTGGCATGGAAAGGTTGAATGGTGTCGGGGCGACGAATTGCCATTTTTTATCCTTACTGGCAACACTTGATTGAAAAACGGCATAATTAAAATCATAGGTATCTGTAATTATTGGTTTTTATTTGGCTGTTAGCTGCACATTTTTTTGTTTTATCTCGATATAATTCTATTCTTAACTCAGACATACGTTTTCTAATGCTTAGCGACTGTCTAACGACTTAATCGGACAGGATATTCATGATGCTTCAGGCTATTGTTTTTGGTGGGATGGAATTTAGCCCGTTGGTTGTTTATTTCCCCATTGCTTTTTTATTGACGGCGCTCACACGTTTTGTACTTCATCGTTTGGACTGGCATGATCGTATTTGGAAAGTGGCTTGGTTTGAGGTGTCATTATTTGTTTGTTACTTGGCACTCACGGTTTACTTATTAGGTGGAAGATAAAACAATGGCTAAATATCTGCGAATTCTTATCACTTTACTCGTTGTTCTGGCCGCCGTATTTGCTGGAAGGTGGGTGTGGAATGATTATATGCATTCTCCTTGGACACGTGATGGTCGTGTTCGTGCGGATATCGTAACTGTTGCGCCAGATGTCTCTGGCTGGGTAACAAGTCTGAATATCACCAACGATCAGGTGGTTGAGAAGGGCGAGCTGCTTTTCAGTGTCGATCAAAAACGCTATCAAGCGGCCTTAGATCAAAATAAGGCGAATACTGAAAATGCGTTGTATTCTTGGCAGTTGGCGAAGCATAAATACGAGCGTCGAGTTGAGCTACGACGCCAAAAAGCCATCAGTGACGAAGACTTAGAATCTTCACGTATTAGCACTGCGATCGCCAGGGCGAATTATGATTTAGCGCAAGCGCAGCAAGCCACTGCGCAGTTAAACTTGGATCGTACGCAGGTGTACTCACCTGTGTCAGGTCATATTATTAATCTGAATTTACGTGAGGGGAATTACGTTGGCCAAGGCACATCTGCCTTTTCCATCGTTCAGTCGGATTCGTTTTATGTGACGGGGTATTTTGAAGAAACAAAAATTCCTCTTATTCACTTGAATCAAGCCGCGAAATTGACATTGTTGGGCGGTGGAAAGCCATTAACGGGTCATGTAGCGAGCATCGGAAAGGCGATTGCCAATACAAACACACAAAGTAATGGGCAGCTTTTGCCGCAAGTCCAACAAACTTTCAACTGGGTGCGTTTATCGCAGCGTATTCCGGTAGATATCAAACTAGATCCATTTCCTGCTGAAACGCAACTTAGTGCAGGCATGACCGCCACCATTCATCTTACTAAGTAGTAAGGAGAGCGCGTTGGAAATCGTATTTCGTAACCTGTTTTATCCTGAAAAACAGGCGGTTATTTTTGCACTAAAGGGCGTGATTGCCATGGCAATGGCGTTAACGGTCGCGCTCGCGTTGAATCTGGATCGACCTTATTGGGCGCTGGTCTCTGCTATTTTTTTACAAATGCGTCCTGAAAGTGGTTTGGTGGTTGAAAAAGCCATTTGCCAAATCGTTGGTACGATTATCGGTGGCCTGTTTGGTATATTTTTACTTACTCAGTTTGCCTCTTATCCTTATGTCGCGTTAGGCGTATTAACATTATGGCTGGGGTTGAATTCCGCCTTGTCAGCCATGGTGCGCCAAGCCAATTTTGTGTATGCGTTTGCCATGGCGGCGGTGACATCAGAAATTATTGTGTTGCTGGTGATGGCGAGCCCTTCTACTGCCAGCAGTCAGGCCGTGTTTGATGTTGCGCAGGCCCGAGTGAGCGAAATCATTATTGGCTCTATCTGTGCGGGTATTGTCAGTCATTTATTTTGGCCCGTAAAAGTCAAAGATAGCCTGCAAAAACAATCGCAATCGGTAATTAATCAGACACTACACTATTTGGTAACCGAGCTGGACACCGCGGGTTCACACGAAGCGCGTCATAAGCAGATTGACGGCATTATGGCGACACTCGGCATAGTGAGTGAAGATTCGAGTGCCGTGACTTACGAAGGACCAAAAGGGCCTGGGCGCTCTCGTGCTGCAAATCAGTTATGCCAAAAGGTATTGTCTTTGCTGGCGTTGGTGCAGATTTTTGGTCGTTTGCAACGCCGGCATTCTGAATTAATGACACCAGCTTTGACCCAGTTGCTTGATCAATTACGCGCCGCATTTATCCGTATTGCCGAGTCCAGCGATTTTGATTACTGCTTAGAACAAGTGAAAATACTGCGTCGAGATCTGGCGGAATATCGAGCAAATAATAACATTGACGCCCCTTTTGACTCGCATATGTTGAACGTTGGCGCAGACATTACGGCTGATTTGACGGTTTTACTGCGAGCTTACAAGGCCTTAGAAGAACGCGATAGCACCTTGTTGAATGCACCCAGCATGATGTCGTATCGCGACCCTTTGGCCGGATTGGCTATTGGTCTTCGTACCAGCGTTGTGTTCTTGATTGGCGCTTGTATTTGGGTTGGAACGGGTTCTAGCGCTGCGTTGATGATCATGATTTTGCCGGTGATTTTCTCGATTATGTTGGCAAGACTGCCGTTGATGGTATTGAAAGTTGTGTTGAAACGTCTGCTTATCGGCGTGATCGTGGCGACCGTTGTCGCTCTATTCTTTGCTTTAAATTTGTTATCACAAAGTACGGGACAGCTAGAGATTTTATTACTGGTGTTGGCCGGACCGTATTTTATTGGATTATTGTTGCTGTTTGACCGTCAGACCTTGCCTTATGGTTTGGGGTTTTGTATTCCCTTTTCGATTCTTGTCAGTCCGAGTCGAGATATGAGTCGCGCTTTTTCCATTGATACAACCTTGAGTTCCGCCATGGCGATCTTTACTGGCGTGTGTATTTTGTTTTGGGTGTTTCACTTAATTACGGGGCCAAGTGTTCAGTTATTGGTGCATCGTATTTTCAAAACCACGTATCAAGATCTATTGGAAATGAACCAACAGTCCTCTCCTGCCGCTTGGTATAACCGACGTATGGCCGATCGTTTATTACGCTTAACCAACTACGATCAAGGTTCTAAATCGCGTGCAATTACAGATCTCGCGTTGACGGCGCTGAATCTCGGTCATGTATCCATTCGTTTGCATTCTATCTGTGAGAGTATGGCGGGAAAAAGGCCGACGTCATTAGACGTTTGGCAACGATCATTGGCAAAGGCGTTTCTGTCGGCGAGTAAGGGTAAGCATGACCCACGCTTTGAAAATGCGAGTAAGGCGCTCTATGACGAACTCTCTAGTTTGGTTGGTGAGTCCAATCAACTTGAGGCAATTCAAGGTATGTTTCTTCGCATCAACCTCACGTTTGAAAGAAGCGCAGAAGCCATTGCGGCACAGAAGGTATAAATAACCGGTCTAGAAACGTACTAGACCTTTAATAACCAATCCGCTTGATGTTGATAACTGGCGACCAATTTTGCGTTGAGCCCGTCACTTTGATGAATTCTGTCCATGGCCTGCTCATGACTAAAGCCCCAAGCCTTCATGTGTCTTTGGGCTAACCGTTCAATGGCAATGTCCAGAGGAATGTCTAAGAACCAATGCTCATCAAACAAGTCTTTAGATGCTTGCCAGCCGTCTTGCTGATGCAGCAAGTACAAGCCTTCCACTAACACGACGTTTGCGTCTTTGTTGATCGTTAGGTCGCCTTCAATTGGATCCCCCAATGAATGATCAAAGCTTGGCCACAAAACATTTTCTTTCTGATAACTTTGCTTAATTTTTTCAACGCGCTCAACAAAGGCCGCGCTATCAAATGTCCATGGCGCCCCTCGTCTTGCAAAGGCTTCTTCCGCATTCGGTAAAGCTTGAAGTTGTGCTTTTGAAAGGTGGAATCCGTCCATTGAAAGGCAAACAATCTGTGCGTTTGGTTGATCTGAAAAATGAGACATTAAATGGTCGGCTAACGTGCTTTTCCCCGATCCCGGCCCGCCTGTTAAACCAATGAGCGTGCGTTCCCGTTTGTCGAGAGCGGTTTGGATTTTTATCAAGGCTTGTTGAACATCGGCCGAATTTCTATAGCTATCATCGACATTGAACTGGATCATTGACTTTCCTATTGGGTGAGATTGGTGGGCGAGTTTTTGGTGTTAATAACCTGCATTTTTTCGCCACTTTCTTCCATCTGAGAGAAGACCTTTGCGTAACCGAGAGTGGCATTCGCGTGTTCCCGCATGATGGCTTCAGCTCGGCTGCCTTGTCCTTTGCTTATCGCATCAAATACAGCGTGATGTTGCATGTGGGCAAAATTAAAGCGTCGGTATTCTTGTTTCAAATTATTACGATCAAAGGCGAGTGCGTTAACAGACGCAAAAGGCAGGTGTTCATTGCGGCTTAGCGCTTCGGCAATGGCGGGATTCTGGCTCGCTTCTATAATAATTTGATGAAAACGCTGGTTTATATCGTGGTATTGGGTCAGATCATGTTCGTCAATATTGCCGTTTTCGAATAACGCATCGCCTTGCTTTAACAGAGCAATCAGTTCTTCTGTTTGCTCTGTTGTTAGTGTGTTCTCGGCGGCTTGCCTTGCCGCTAAACCTTCTAATACGCCTCGAACTTCAATCGAGCCGCTGATTTCAAGTTGTGTGACTTGTCGGACGATGTAACCACGCCCCGATAATTTGGTCAGCAAGCCTTCTTGTTCTAACGTTCGAAAGGCAATACGCACCGGAGTACGAGAAACGCCCAGCTGTTCTGAGGTTGGGATTTCAGCAAGGCGTTGTCCGGAGGCCAATTCGCCAGACAAAATCATTTGTCGCAGTCGACCAATAACTTGCTGCCCTGGTTTGTTCATTGCGCTTGCCTCTGTCTTATTTTTTAAAAAGTCATCATAGCGTAAACAGAATTAAAAAAGTAACGATTGGATCCAATTTGAATGTATCGATTTTTCAACTGCTTAGCGCTATGGCGCTATTCATAATTAATTAAATGGATCCAATTTAGGTATAACTATGTTGTTTTTTACGAATATGTCGATATATTGGATCCAATTAAGAAAGAATAAAAATAAAAGTAGGAGAGTGGTTATGAGTCAGCAAACTTACCCAAAAAACACGTGGTATGTGGCAGCGATGTCGGAAGAGGTGGCGGGCAGCAAACCTCTTGGTCGTAAAATCTGCGGTGAAAGTATTGCCTTTTATCGCTCCCAAGAAGATCAAATCGCAGCGGTATTGGATTTTTGTCCTCACCGTGGCGCGGCGTTGTCTTTAGGGTATGTGGAAGAAGGGTTGTTGGTTTGTGGCTATCATGGTTTGAAAATGGGCGCGGATGGAAACACCAAAGCAATGCCATTGCAGCGTGTAAAGGGCTTTCCTTGTATGAAGTCCTACGCGGTAGAAGAGCGCTACGGTTTCATTTGGGTGTGGCCTGGCGATCAATCTCAAGCCGATAAAGCCTTGATTCCTCATTTAGAATGGGCGATAAACCCAGAGTGGGCTTATGGCGGTGGCTTGTATCATATCAACTGTGATTACCGTTTGATGGTCGATAACCTCATGGATTTGACTCATGAAACGTACGTTCATGCGAGCAGTATTGGTCAGAAAGAAATAGACGAATCGCCGGTTTCGACCAAGGTGGAAGGGGATCAGGTATTAACGAGCCGCTACATGGAAAATATTATGGCGCCGCCATTTTGGCAGGCTGCGCTTCGAGGTAATGGTCTGGCAGATGATGTTCCGGTGGATCGCTGGCAGATATGTCGATTCACACCGCCTTCTCATGTGATGATTGATGTTGGCGTTGCTCACGCAGGAAACGGTGGTTTTGATGCCCCAGCCGATAAAAAAGCCAGCAGTACTGTGGTGGATTTTATTACCCCAGAAACAGAAACGTCGATTTGGTATTTCTGGGGAATGGCGCGTAATTTCAAACCAGAAGATCAAGCATTAACTGATGCGATTCGAGAAGGGCAGGGCAAGATTTTCTCGGAAGATCTGGAGGTGCTTGAGCGACAACAAGATAATCTTTTGGCGTTTCCCGACTATGATTTATTGAAGTTGGATATTGACGCTGGTGGCGTTCAATCGCGTCGAATCATCGATAGAATAATTGCCAAAGAGCAGATTGGCGTGTCATCACCTAAGGCGGTAGCGCCTCTTCAAACGATATCCTTTTAATGGATTTTGGTGCAGGTCAGAGAGTGGCTTTTACGGTTCTCTCGCTCCAAAAAAATAAGATGTTAGGAGAGCCAGATGATATCTGTATTGGTTAGAAATGTTGTAACGGAAGCGCAAGATGTTGTTCGTTTGGTGCTAGGGAGCGCAGACGGTTCCGCTTTACCCACGTTTGAAGCGGGCGCGCATATTGATGTGCATCTGCCCAGCGGTTTGATTCGCCAGTATTCATTATGCCGACTGCAGGTTGATGCTCAGTATTATGAAATTGCCGTATTAAAAGACCCTCAATCAAGAGGCGGCTCGGCGGAAATTCATCAATTAAAAATCGGCGATGCAGTATCTATTAGTGCGCCGAAAAATCATTTTTCCTTGGTGGATAATAAGCGTAAAAGTCTGTTGGTTGCAGGTGGTATTGGGGTCACGCCAATGTTGCCAATGGCACAACAATTACAAAAAATGGGGCGCCCGTTTGAATTTCATTATTGTGCAAAATCACCCGAAACCGCGGCATTTTCATCGGCGTTGAACGACGCCTCCTTTTCAACCAATATGCATTTTCATTATAGCCAAGTGCCGGGCTCTGGTCGCATGGATGTAGTGAATGTCTTGTCTCGACATACTTTTGATTCTGAGCTGTACATTTGTGGGCCGGCCGCGTTTATCCATGATGTTTTGCAACAAGCAAAAATGCTTGGTTGGCCGGAAGATCGTTTGCACCGTGAATTTTTTTCGGCTCCAGCACTTGATGAAGCCATCACTGAAAATTCGGCTTTCCAAGTAAAAGTTCGCAGCTCGGGCGCGCTGTATGATGTGGCGGCGGATGAAAGTGTTTTTGAGGTGTTAGATAGAAACGGTGTTTTTGTCGCTGTTTCTTGCGAATCTGGCGTGTGTGGAACCTGTCAAACGGGTTTGATTGAAGGAATTCCAGATCATCGAGATGTCTTTTTGACGGACAAGGAAAAAGCGCAAGGAAAGTGGTTTATGCCCTGTTGTTCGCGATCGAAATCACCCATCTTAGAATTGGACTTGTAGTCGTGTGTTAATGCGCTTCATATTGCCCAGATTCAAATCTTTCACTCAACGCAAAACAACTGTGTTTTACATTGAGTGAAAGGGCTTCCGATGGTATTATTTTCTCCCGTCTAGAAGGCGCATTTATATGCGTGTTCAAATCTCATATTTTCATATTTTAAGGCGGGTTAAACACTCATGGCGACACGATATATCTTCGTTACAGGCGGTGTAGTTTCATCTCTTGGTAAAGGCTTGGCAGCCGCATCTCTGGCGGCCATCCTAGAATCTCGTGGTCTAAAAGTCACCATGCTAAAGCTAGATCCCTACATCAACGTGGATCCTGGCACCATGAGTCCTTTCCAGCACGGTGAAGTCTATGTTACTGAAGACGGCGCCGAAACGGATCTCGATCTTGGCCATTACGAGCGTTTCATCTCCACTAAAATGGGCAAGCGCAACAACTTCACCAGTGGTCGTGTTTATCAGCATGTTCTTAAAAAAGAACGTCGTGGTGAATACCTAGGTGGCACTGTTCAGGTTATTCCTCATATTACCGATGAAATCAAACGCCGTGTTCTTTCTGGTGCCGAAGGTGCCGATGTCGCGTTGGTTGAAATCGGCGGTACCGTTGGTGACATCGAGTCGCAACCTTTCTTAGAAGCCGTTCGTCAGTTAAAAGTAGAGCTTGGTCCACGTCGTGCGTTGTTTATGCATTTGACGCTTGTGCCTTATATTCGCACTGCCGGTGAAACCAAAACTAAGCCAACTCAGCATTCTGTTAAAGAACTTCGTTCAATTGGTATTCAGCCAGACATTCTTGTTTGTCGTTCTGAGGTGTCTATTGAAGCGCCAGAACGTAAGAAAATAGCGTTGTTTACCAGCGTTGAAGAGCGCGCGGTTATTTCACTTCCTGATGCAGACACCATTTACCGCATTCCACAAATGTTGAACGACCAAGGTTTAGACAGCTTGATCGTTGAATACTTTAATTTAGACTGCGATATGCCAGATTTAGAAATTTGGAATAAAGTTACTCAAGCTAAATTGAATCCAGAAAAGCAAGTTAACATCGCCATGGTTGGTAAATACATGGAGTTGTTGGATGCGTATAAATCCTTGATTGAAGCCATGGATCACGCTGGTATTCATGCGCGCACAAAAGTAAAACTGCATTACATCGATTCTGAAAGTATCGAAGAAAATGGCACCGAAGCGCTAAAAGGAATGGACGCGATATTGGTTCCTGGTGGTTTTGGAGAGCGTGGTGTAGAAGGTAAAATATTAACGGCTCAGTATGCTCGTGAAAACAAAGTGCCTTATTTAGGTATTTGTTTGGGCATGCAGGTAGCGGTTATCGAATTTGCTCGTAATGTAGCAAAGTTAGCCGGTGCTCACAGTACCGAGTTTAATTTAAAAGCAGAGAACCCAGTCGTTGGTCTGATTACAGAATGGACCAATGCAGAGGGTTCCAAGGAAATCCGGTCAGAGGAATCCGATCTAGGTGGCACGATGCGTCTTGGCGCGCAGAACTGTAATCTTACTGAAGGCACGAAAGCCATCAGTGCTTACGGCAAAGCGGTGATTACCGAACGTCATCGTCATCGTTATGAAGTGAACAACTTTTATGTTGAAGGGTTAGAAAAAGCAGGTCTGACGATTTCAGGTCGTTCAGAAGACAATTCTTTGGTTGAGATGATAGAAATTGCGGATCACCCATGGTTTGTTGCTTGTCAGTTCCACCCTGAGTTCACTTCAACACCGAGATATGGACACGGCCTGTTCAGTGCTTTTGTTCATGCGGCATTGAAATACGCAGGAAAAGAAAAATAAGTAGAGCAAACAGGCAGTTTGTGATTTTTCATTTATTTTAAGAGGTTTGTTATGAGTCAGATCGTTGATATCAAAGCCAGAGAAGTTCTTGATTCTCGTGGTAACCCTACCGTTGAAGCTGATGTTATTTTGGCCGACGGCTCTGTAGGTTCAGCGTGTGCACCGTCTGGTGCCTCTACCGGTTCTCGTGAAGCTTTAGAATTGCGTGATGGCGACAAAAGTCGCTATTTAGGCAAAGGTGTATTAAAAGCGGTTGCGGCTGTAAATGGTCCAATCCGTGATGCTTTGATCGGCAAAAGTGCGCTTGCTCAAGGCGAACTTGATCAAATCATGATTGATCTTGATGGCACTGAAAATAAATCTACGTTTGGCGCGAACGCTATTTTGGCGGTTTCTTTGGCAGCGGCGAAAGCGGCAGCGATTTCTAAGAAAGTTCCATTGTATGCTCACATTGCAGACATTAACGGAACGCCAGGCGTTTATTCTATGCCTGTACCAATGATGAACATCATCAATGGTGGCGAGCATGCAGACAACAACGTTGATATTCAAGAATTCATGATTCAGCCTGTTGGTGCGCCAAACTTCCGTGAAGCATTACGTTACGGCGCTGAGATATTTCATGCGCTGAAAAAAGTATTGAGCGATCGTGGTCTAAGTACTGCGGTTGGTGATGAAGGTGGTTTTGCACCCGATTTGTCTTCTAATGCCGAAGCACTGGCGGTTATTAAAGAAGCGGTTGCCGCGGCTGGTTATGAACTAGGTAAAGACATCACATTGGCGATGGATTGTGCGGCGTCTGAGTTCTACGACAAAGAAGCCAACATTTACGATCTTAAAGGTGAAGGTAAGAAATTCACTTCAGAAGAGTTCAACCTTTTCTTGCAAGATCTAACGAAGCAATACCCAATCGTTTCTATCGAAGATGGTCTTGACGAGTCTGACTGGGATGGTTTCGCACACCAGACAAAACTAATGGGCGATAAAATTCAATTAGTGGGTGACGATCTGTTCGTAACCAACACTAAGATTCTTAAGCGTGGTATCGACAATGGTATTGCGAACTCAATTTTAATCAAGTTTAACCAAATCGGTTCTTTAACCGAAACGTTAGCGGCGATTAAAATGGCCAAAGACGCTGGTTTTACGGTTGTTATTTCTCACCGTTCTGGTGAAACAGAAGATGCGACGATTGCCGATCTTGCGGTTGGTACGGCGGCGGGTCAAATCAAAACGGGTTCTTTGTGCCGTTCTGACCGTGTTGCTAAATACAACCAATTGCTACGAATTGAAGAGCAACTTGGTGGTAAAGCGCCATATAAAGGTCTTTCTGAGATCAAAGGTCAGGCATAATTTTGCCTTGATTTAAAAAAGGGAGAACTTAGTTCTCCCTTTTTTTATGTTTTTTTTATTCATTTCCTTTGATAATAGGGAGTGTATTTTTCTTCGGTCATTGAGGGTGTTATGGCGCGTTTGTTATTGGTCTTTTTTGTCTGTGCCATTGGCTATCAATCCTATCATCTGTACTTTGGTGAGCAGGGCGTTAAGCGCCAAGAAGAATTGGCAAAACAAATTGCTTATCAAGAACGTATTAACCTGCGTTTAAAACACCGTAACCAAGCGCTGAGAGCGCAAGTTCACGATCTTCGATTGGGTGAAGAAGCGGTGGAAGAGCATGTTCGAACGGAGCTTCAATATATAAAAGACGGTGAAGTTTTTTACCGAATGGTGAATAAAAAATGATTCAGCCTTTGTGGGTGATTATTCCCGCCGCTGGCGTGGGTCAGCGTATGCAAGCAAAGTGTCCTAAACAGTATTTGTCTCTGGCTGGCCAAACCATTTTAGATCGCACCATCGAAATTTTTATATCACATCCGCTAGTGTGTGGTGTGTTGATTGGTATTGGGGAGGGCGATGCGTATTGGCCTGACTCCAAATGGTACGATCATGAAGACGTTCGTATTTTTGTGGGCGGAAAAGAGCGCAGTGATACGGTTCAAAAAGGCTTGCGTAGTTTGTCCAAAATACTCGATAGCGAGCAACATGACGTTTTAGTTCATGATGCCGCTCGCCCTTTATTAACCCGTGCCGCATTAGACCGAATCATTACACATCGATCTGCACAAGGTTCAATTTTAGCGATGCCGGTGAAAGACACAGTAAAACGACAGCTCGCGGATAAGGCGTTGGTGGAATCGACATTGGATCGACGCGTCATTTGGTTGGCTCAAACACCGCAAAAATTCCCCCAGAAAGCGCTGCTAAACGCATTGGAAAAAGCGGAGCATGATGGAATGGCGGTCACTGACGAATGTTCAGCAATGGAATATGTTGGCTGGCATCCTGATCTTGTTATGGGGGAAAGCAGTAATATTAAGGTGACGTTACCCGAAGACTTGTTGATTGCTGAAGCGCTTTTCTCGTATCTTTTAGAAACAAATCTTTTGAATTCAACCGGTTCGAATTCAAATCGTGAGTGCAATTCATAGCACAGGAGTAATTATCATGATGCCGTTTCGTATTGGCCATGGTTTTGATGTACATAAATTTGGTGAAGGCGATCATATTGTCTTGGGTGGAGTTTCAATCCCATATTCACACGGGCTGATTGCACATTCAGATGGTGACGTGGCGTTGCACGCGTTAACAGACGCCTTGTTAGGTGCGGCTGCGCTGGGCGATATTGGAAAGCACTTTCCTGATACGGATGTGGCTTTTGCAGGTGCAGACAGCCGAGTTTTATTGAAACGTGCCTATCAAGAAATTCAAGCACTGGGTTTTTGTGTTGGTAATGTTGATGTCACTATTATTGCGGAAGCCCCTAAAATGCGGCCTTATATTGATGCGATGCGAGCAAATATAGCCGAAGATTTAGCGGTAGATATTAGTGCCGTGAACGTGAAAGCAACGACGACGGAAAAGCTTGGCTTTACGGGTCGTAAAGAAGGCATTGCGGTTGAAGCAGTTGCGCTTATTTTCAAACAAGCTCAATTCAATCAAGCACTTATAAATCAAGGTAATGTATGAATACCGATTGGCGATACGCTTGGTCTAAGCCTACTGTGACAGGGGATCTGAAAACCCATGTGCAAGACTTCTATGTTGAAGAACAGCTAGGGTTCGAGCCCGATGATAAAGGCGAGTTTTTTTTTGTTTTTATTGAAAAGCAAGGTGTGAACACCGATTTTTTGGCAAAACGCTTGGCTCAAATGGCTGGAATTGCGCCGAATAAAGTAACATACAGCGGTGTCAAAGACCGTCATGCTTGTACTCGTCAGTGGTTCTGTTTGCATGTGCTGAATCAAGAGCCGGACTTTTCAAATATCCAAGAAGCGTTTAGAGAGCCGGAAAGTGTACGGATTGTTGCGCAATTACGCCATTCTAAAAAACTTCGTACTGGCACGCATTTGGCGAATCGTTTTGTGATCCGTTTGCGTGAGGTTACAGGGGATCTAGACGAACTGGAAGGTCGTTTAAATCTCATAAAACAAGGTGGTGTGCCTAATTATTATGGGCCACAACGCTTTGGCATAAACGGTAATAATTTGCACCACGGCAAAGACTTTGTCTTAAAAGGGCGGCAAAGTCGCCGTAAATTGGCCAAGACAGAATCTTTTTGGTTATCGGCTATTCGCTCTTGGTGCTTCAATGAAGCATTGAGCGATCAAGTTGAAAATGGCATGTGGATGCGCTTATGTGATGGTGACATTGCTCAATTTCAGCATAAAGATGAGCAATTTCGTGTCAAAGAGGTTGGTGCTTTGATGCATCTTAAAGTCATGCATGGTGAGATAAGCCCGGTATTGCCTTTGATTAGTGACGGTTGGGAAGCTGGAACAGGGCCACAACGTGAATCGGCTATTAAGTCGTCATTGTCTGATTCTGACAGTATGGAGTTGGTGGATGCGCTCATTGCATTCGATCTCTCAAGAGACAGCCGCTTAGCGCGTCTTGTGCCAATGAACATGGCGTGGGAATTGCTAAGAGAGAGTGAAGAGAATGCGCAATTGATCGTGGAATTCTCGTTAACAAAAGGGTGTTTTGCGACCAGTATTCTACGCGAAATGATTGATTTCACGGATAAGTCAGCAGAGAAATATCATGAGAGTGTTGATCGCTAACGATGACGGCCTTGATGCAGTTGGTATACAAACGCTTGCTCAACGATTGCAGCAAGAATATGACATTTTAGTCGTTGCGCCGGATCGGAATCGTAGCGGCGCGAGCAACTCCTTAACCTTGACGCGTCCATTGCAGCCGGTAAAAGTGGCGAATAATCAATATCGTGTCGACGGCACGCCAACGGATTGTGTCAATTTGGCGTTATCTGGAATGATAGATGGCGACGTCGATGTGGTTGTTTCGGGGATTAATCACGGCGCGAATCTCGGAGACGATGTTATTTATTCTGGGACCGTTGCGGCAGCGATGGAGGCTCGTCATTTGGGTCGACCCGCGTTGGCGGTTTCTCTGGTTGGAAATCGATATTTTGAGACGGCTGCTGAAGTGGTTGTTCGGCTATTGGCGGATGCTCATACATTGGCGTTGCCAACGGGCATTTTACTCAATGTAAATGTGCCTGATGTGCCTTATAGTGAACTAAAAGGCATACGGGTTACTCGCCTTGGGTACCGGCACAAAGCGCAAGCTCCTATTTCAGCCCAGCACCCTAGAGGTTTACCCAGCTTTTGGATTGGTGCCTTATCTGAGCCGCATGATGCTTCGGAAGGAACTGACTTTTGTGCGGTCAAAAACGGGTATGTTTCTATTACACCGATTCATACGGATATGACGTGTTATGACGTAAAATCTCCGCTTGAAAAATGGACCGACACTGTCACCTTATGAGCCAACATGATCTAAATTGGTTAGTCACGCACACTGAGCCAAAAGCATCGAATATGATTCAACAGCTTAGAGCGCACGGCATTACTCATGAAGAGCTGTTGGCCTTAATGGGTAACCTTCCTCGGCATCAGTTTGTCGAACCGGCCTTTTCACATTTGGCCTACTCTGCGACGCCTCTTCCAATTGGTCGAAGCCAAACCATCAGTCAGCCGCTTACGGTGGCGCGTATGAGTGAGTGGCTTTTAACGCACGCTCGCCTTGGTCGAGTATTGGAAATTGGGACAGGGTCGGGTTATCAAACGCGAATATTGGCGCACTTTTTTAATAAAGTTCACACTGTTGAGCGTCATCAGACTTTGCATTTACAAGCCAAAGATCGCTTGTCATCAATGGGCGTTAATAATGTTGAGTACCTTTTTGGTGATGGTCAGGCAGGTTGGCCAAATAAAGTAGAAATGGACGCGGTTATTATTACCGCCATGGCGAGTAAAATTCCATTGGCGTTGACCAGCTGTCTTAAGCAGCAAGGTATTTTGATTATGCCAATTGATCACCCAAGCCCACAGATTGGCTGTTGGCGCAAAGAAGGGGATCGTTGGAAGTGTTTAGGAACAGAAGCCGCGTCTTTTGTCCCTTTATTAGAAGGAATGGAACATGCCTAAATGGCTGAAAGTGTATTTGAGTGGTGTATTAATGGGCGCCGCAGACGTGGTGCCCGGTGTTTCTGGCGGCACGATTGCTTTTATTGTCGGTGTCTATGATCGATTAATTGCTGCGTTAAGCGGCGTCAATAAAACCAGTTTTAGCTTGTTGATGAAAGGCGATATAAAGGCGCTCTGGCGGCATTTTGATGGGGCTTTTTTATTGCCGTTGGGTGCGGGTATTGTTACGAGTATCTTTTTGATAGCGGGCCTTATTACGCACCTATTGGCCGTGTATCCATTGTATTTATGGAGCTTCTTCTTTGGTCTTATTTTGGCGTCTGCTTATTTCTTAATTAATCAGATTGAAGATTTTTCAGTACGACATCTTGGCGGGCTTATTGTTGGTGTTGTACTCGGGGCGAGTCTGTCATTACTGGTTCCAACGCAATTAAATACGTCACTATTGATGGTCTTTTTCTCCGGTATGATCGCTATTTGCGCGATGATATTGCCTGGTATATCGGGCAGTTTTTTATTACTGATGATGGGGATGTACGGATTTATTTTAACCGCCGTAAAGAGTGTTGATATTGCGGTGATTTTGGTTTTTTCAGCGGGTGCATTACTGGGCTTATTAAGTTTTTCTAAGATTCTTCACTACCTACTTGGTCATGTTCGCTCAATGACATTAACGTTTCTAACTGGGGTTATGTTAGGTGCGTTAGTGAAAGTGTGGCCATGGAAAATTACGGATACGTGGAGTGTCATTGGCCATAAAAAAATGCCATTAGAAGAGCATTTAGTTCTACCTTGGGGCTATCCTAACTTCTATTGGGTGACCGATTTCTTACTTCCTATCGCCTTTATTTTTATAGGCTTTCTGAGTGTTATTCTTATTTCTTACATATTTTTACGAAATTCGACAAATAGTAATAATTGATTTGGATTGAATTTTAGGGACAAAAATTATTTCTAACCAGACCTTTAAATGTCATGATTTTTTATCGTTTGCTTGGCTTACAAGCAGACTCATTTTTTTGTGTCTTTTATTGACGGGTTGCTCTTATGAAATATTGCATTATTCCGCGAAAAGCAACGGAACCTATGCGTCAAATAATGCCAGCGTTTCATCCATTCCTTCTTCAGGTGTACATCGTGTTCAAAGCGGTGAGACCTTGTTCTCTATCGCTTTTCGGTACGGTTTAGACTATCGGGAGCTTGCCGATTCAAACCGAATTGATGCGCCTTACATCATTTATCCGAAACAAAAAATCCGTCTTACAGGGACGCAGAAATCGACCGCTGTTAGTGCCGATAATTCAATTGAAAAAGAAGTACAAAATGATGCAAATGTCAAAAAAATAGCATCAAATCCCACTCCTGTTGTCATCCCAAAAAGCGCTAAAACGGTACCAAAAAATGACACGAGAAATGAAAAAATATCTGGCGATTGGGCTTGGCCTGTTGATGGTCAAGTCGCTAGGGGGTTTTCAAATACAGGTGTTAGTAGTAAAGGTATAGACATCAAGGCTAGTCAAGGAGCATTGGTAAAAGCCGCTGCAGATGGAACCGTTGTTTACGCAGGTAGTGGGCTAATTGGATATGGGAATCTTGTTATCGTGAAGCACAACGATGTTTATCTAAGTGCTTACGCGTACAACGAAAGAATTTTAGTTAAAGAAAAACAAAATGTTCGAGCAGGCGATTCTCTTGCTGTTATTGGCGGCAAAGGGAATGATAGGCCGTTACTTCACTTTGAGGTTCGTCGTGATGGTCAGCCGATCGATCCGCTAGATGTTTTACCCAAGCAAAATTAAACGATTTTAGCGTTTTAAGGAGGGGTCATGAAGTTGGCAAACATGGATAAAGAATCAGTAAAAGTTCCAAATACAACAGATTTTGATCTTGATGACTATGCAGATGAAGAGCTGGCAGAGCAAGAATTTGAATCCGCAGTAAATGCTCGTTATGCAGAGGCAGATACAAGCCGCAATCTTGATGTAACTCAGCTGTATTTGAGTGAGATTGGCTTTTCCCCACTGCTAACAGCAGAAGAGGAGGTGTATTTTTCTCGCCTTTCACTGAAAGGTGATGAGAAGGCGCGTAAGCGCATGATAGAAAGTAACCTACGTTTGGTGGTGAAAATATCCCGTCGTTATCTAAATCGAGGGCTGTCGCTGCTGGACCTTATTGAAGAGGGTAACCTTGGATTAATCCGCGCGGTTGAGAAGTTCGATCCAGAACGAGGTTTCCGTTTTTCTACCTACGCGACGTGGTGGATACGACAAACGATAGAACGCGCGATCATGAATCAAACTCGAACCATTCGTTTGCCGATTCATGTTGTAAAAGAGCTAAATGTGTATTTACGAGCGGCTCGTGAGTTAACACAGAAACTGGATCACGAACCGAGCGCAGAAGAAATCGCTGAAATGCTAGATTGTCCTGTCGAAGATGTGCAGAAGATGCTTGGCTTAAATGAAAAAGTCAGTTCGATTGATGCGACCTTTGGCGGAGAGAATAACGATAAAAGCTTAGTGGAAATTCTGGCAGATACTATTCACCAAGGCCCAGAAGCAGATCGCCAAGATGGTGATGTATTGCATAGCATTGAGTTGTGGCTTGATGAGTTGAGTGAAAAACAATGTGAAGTAATTACACGCCGCTTTGGACTGCGTGGGCATGAAGCGAGTACGTTGGAACATGTCGGTGCTGAAATTGGTTTGACGCGTGAGCGTGTTCGCCAGATTCAGGTAGAGGCATTGCGTAAATTACGTATGATCATGGATAAGGAAGGCCTGTCATTGGACGATGTTATCCGCTTCGATGATTAATTAAATTACGACATCCGAAATAAAAAAAGACCCGTTTTTTAACGGGTCTTTTTTTGAATTTCTAATAATTGGCTTTTACTGTGTGGTTTCTTCTTGTTCTGGCTTGGTGATATCAATTATGTGTTGATGTATGCGCTGCTTGTATTTATCAGACATGCCTTTTACTTCATACGCCAACACTTCTTTTTCGCCATCTTCAATTATCTCTGGAAGGCTGGTAAAAACACGATTTTGTATGTGAGAAAGGGTAAATATGTCATCACTAATGACCAGCTTGTTAATGCTTTTTGTCAGTCTTAATTGATCAACATCGCTTAATAGCGACTCGATTTTTTGCGGCTCAAAATGATTTTCTTTTACCATGTTAGTGATGAGTGTATTGCCTTGATGAAGCCCTAGGTGAAAATTAAGTTTTGGAATGTCTTTATAGAGCTCATTCTCCAGTAACTTATCCATTAGGCCGAGGAAGAGTTGAGCGGTACTTACGGCGTTAAGGTAAAGGTTATCCTCGCAGGTTTGAGCGCTGAACAGTATGACGGCGGAGTCGTTTTTGTATTGATGGACTTGGCCTAAATACACTTCGCTGGCTTGAAAAATGGCTCGGTAAATAGGGGTTAATAAGTTGGCCACTTGCAATGGTGTCATGTCTTCATGCCATTTCTCTATATTGAGAATGTCAAAATAGAGAACACAACTGCGTTGTTTAGATTCTTCAAATATGGCGTCAAAATTGATTTCAAACTGTGCTTTCTTAATGGCGGCCGCTGTATCTAGGTCTTTTTCAGGGTCTGCTTTAGGTGTTTTTTCGACGACGTCTTTAGGCTGTTTTAAAGCTTGTATTGCGGCAACCGCATCATGTAGCGCTTTTGCCTCTTTATAAATTGGTGTAGCCAAAGGAGCTTTTTTTCGACTTTTACTGTAGATCAGTAAAGCGGAGGTCGCGTCATTAATGGGGGCAAAGAGCCATTTTGTTATCAATATAATGAGCAGTAGCGCAATGGTGCTGATAAAAATAGCGACACCAATTAAAAGGTGATTCAGGTGTTGTAAGGTAGCTTGAGCGGGCGTCTTATCCAAAGTGATTAAGACATGGCCGACTATTTCGTCTCTGAATTTTATACTTGAACTGTAAACACGTCGCTTATCATTGGGACGAAAATCTTGCTCTGATTGCATTCCCGCGCTACCGCTGTCGGCTTCTGCAAGGAGCTCATCTTTTTTATTGTAGACTCTCGCACTCAAAATATTGTCATCAACGACCAAGCGATTGAGCAATACGTTTAAACTTAATAAATCGTTGGTGAGAATAGACTGTGTGGCATTGAAGGCGGCTTGAGTTGCTAAACTGCTACCTAGCACTTCTGTTTGTTGTGATAGATAGTTACCCAATGCGTGTGTCATTGTGTACCAAAAAATACACACAGTCAGAATCATCAATGAAATAAAGGTGGCAACGGTGACGACAGATGCGCTTAATTTTTTACGCATGAAAGCGCTAATCGTCTTCGTTTTTGGTTGGGTGTCCATTCACTTCCTTTGGAATAACTTGTAGAACAATGGCTAAAGTATACACGAGACTTTTACACGACTTCCGTGCTTGCCAATACTTTGTTAAAAATAGACTTAAAAACCTTATTTATAAATCATAAGCGCCGTTTATGTCTATTTTTCCCTTATCGCAGAGCCACTCATGGCTTTGTTAAAAATGTCTCTATACATCATAACGGCCGTTTTCTGAATTCTTTAAAGTAGAACAGGTGCTTAGCGAAAAGAAAACGATTTGCTATAGTAGGCGTCTTATTGAATTAGGAGCGTTTATGTCTGCCAGTATTACTCTTATGGGTTCTTTTACTCCTGTATACCTTGATCAATTCAGCGCCTGGTTAGACGAGCGTGAAATGAGCGGAAAACCTCGTACTTTGACAGACCATCAAGACTTGGTGATCGTTGTACAGTTCATGTTAGACCACGAAATGGCAGACGATGCTTTGTTACGCGCAGAGCTATTGACCTTATCGGACGAGACCGGAATCGATCATATATATCAATCGACTATGCTGGACATCCATGCGTCAGGCGTGGCGGTGTTTGATATGGATTCCACCTTGATTAAAGCAGAAGTGATGGATGAGCTGGCCGTCGACGCCGGTATTGGCGAGCAAATTTCTGCCGTGACGGCGAGTGCCATGCGTGGCGAAATTGACTTTGTTGACAGTTTCGTTCAACGGTTGGCATTGCTAAAAGGCTTGAGTAGCGAGGTCATGGACGGAGTGTACAACCGGATTCAGCCTATGGATGGAATATCCACCTTAATGACCGTGCTGCATCATTATGGTTGGCATACGGCGATTTTATCGGGGGGGTTTACGTATTTTGCGGATCGAGTTCAGGCGGAATATGGTATGACAGAAGTGCATGCTAACGTTTTAGAAATACAAAATGGGGTATTAACTGGAAAACACCTTGGTGCGATTGTGGATGGCGAACGTAAGAAGCGTTTATTAACCGATATTGTTGAGAAGCAGAGTGTAGACTGGAAACAAACGATCGCCTGTGGTGACGGAGCCAATGATTTATTAATGTTGAATCAAGCCGCTTTAGGCGTGGCTTTACATGCAAAGCCGTTGGTGCGAAAGCAGGCGCCGTGCCCGATGAATAATCTAGGTTTAGAAGGGGTTTTGTATTTGTTGGGTATGAATTCCGCTGAGATTCGCGCACTCAGTTAATTTGATTGCACCACAGTCTGCGGCTCTTATTAATGTTATCTGGTTGTTTTTTGTACGAAATGGCAGAGACTGCTATTGTCATCTCTAAAAGCTTGTTATGATTCTCTGTTATAACTATAACAAGCTTGGCTGAGGTGTTACTTTGTCAGAAATAAGATTGTCTGATATTGATTTAAACTTACTGTATGTTTTTCAGGTTTTAATTGAAGAACTGAATGTAACGAAAGCCGCAACGCGTCTAAGTGTGTCCCAGCCAGCGGTCAGTCGTTCTCTCTCTCGATTGCGAGATGTGTTTGATGATCCATTGTTTATCCGTACTTCCCATGGTCTCTCTGCAACCTCGAAGACAATGAGCCTAGCACCGCTTTTGGCGGATACGTTAAAGGGGCTCGAAAGTCTGATCCAGCCGAGTGAATTCAACCCGAAAACCAGCAAACGTCGTTTCACCCTGTCAACAACCGACTTTGGGACCTTGACGGTTTTGCCTAAAATCCTCGATCAATTTCGTCATGAAGCTCCTGACGCCATTCTGGATGTTAAATCTTGGAATGAAGATATGGTGACGGAGTTGGATCAAAGCAGTATTGATGTCGCGGTTGCTGTTTTATCAAAAGAGCCTCCTGCTGCGATTCGCGCCATGCGTTTAAAAAGCGACCAAATGGTGTGTTTGGCACGTAAAAATCATTCAGATATTCAAGGTGTTTTGACACTGGACAGCTATTTAAAAGCCAGTCATGTGCAAGTGGTATTGGGTCGACGTGAATATTTTGCCGTGGATCGAGAGCTGGATAAAATGGGTCATAAGCGACACGTATCTGTGCACTTACCCAACTTTGTTCCGGCTGCTAGAGTAGTAATGGGCAGTGATTTATTGCTCACGGTGCCAAGGCTATTTGCGGAAGATATGGTAGAAACTGTCTCAGAAATCGTACTGCATGAGCTGCCTTTCATCACTCGCGAGTTTGATTATTCTATGATTTGGCATGAGCGTTTTCAGCACGATGCCGCACACGTTTGGTTTAGAGGGCTATTAAGACAAGCTTTCTTAGATGCTTCGATTTGATTTTGAAACGCTTATCAAGCTGGGCTTGATAAGCGAGTAATCCATTCTTTTGTTAACACTTCAACAAGGCTATAGCGCCTTAGCTTCATTGCTTCTTCTAAATTCACGAAACTCTCTTCTAAATAGTCATGCAAAATTTTATCTCGTAACACCACAAGAAATTTAATTTGCTCAGCCTGTTCATAGGTGACGTCTTTATTCAAGACGAGTGCGTTGAGTACCTCTTTTCGAGAGGATATGTCGGTTTTATAGTGATGCTTCAAAACGTATCGCGCAAGATCAAGCATGGACGCTACGAGCAATTGAAAGGAATGCTCAATCACCATAATTTCATCTTTGGTGTATTGAATGGAGGCGGACCTTTTTCTAAAAGTGTCAAGGCGCTTAATCATCGCGTGTTGATGGTCATAAAGGGAGGTTTCCCATTCAACGTCTCTCATGCTTTTTACCTTCTAATAAGAAAAAGTAGCATCACAGGTTTGTGACGCTACTTTTAGTTTAGATGAGTTATTTGAAAAGGGTTACGCTAGAAAGCGGAGAAAGGATAAAAAGAATAAGAACAACCATATTCAATCTGAGTGTTTGTTTTTACATGCAGGTAGCCTTGGCTTTCACAAGCCGCTAACAGCGCGCCAGAGCTTTGTTGAGCGTGGGCGTAAGCTAACCCATCATCGCCTATAGAAACGCGTATGAACTCATCTCGCTGAATGGTTTTTGTGCGATTAAAGCCCGCATCAACAAGATAAGATGTAGGTGATTCCGCGATCTGGCCTGAACAAACAGACAGTAGCAAACGAGCAAACCAATGGTAAGTGACTAAGGTGGAGCTTGGATTGCCCGGTAGACCTAAGAAAGGAATGCCTTTTAATGTGGCATGAACAAGAGGTTTTCCTGGTTTAATGGCAATTTTCCATAAATGCACTTTACCAAGCTTTTCTAACGCGTCTTTTACGTGATCTTCTTCGCCGACGGAAACGCCGCCAGAGGATAAAATCACATCACAAGATTCAATGAGCTTTTCGAGCGCGTCTTCGGTTGCTTCAGGTGTATCAACAGCATGCAGGCAGAGCGCAACTTGGTGTCCGGCTTGGGTAACCAGTGCGTTCAGCATGGGCCCATTGGAATTGAAAATCTGCCCTTCTTTTAGCGTTTCACCGGCCGGTACGAGCTCATCCCCGGTCGTAAGAATCCCCACTCGTAATGGTTTGTAGACGGTGATTCTTGTTAAGCCAAGGCTGGAAAGGAGCCCGATGTGCATAGGCGTAATTTTCTCTCCCGCTTTTACAACGGTTTGACCCGCTTGCATGTCTTGTCCCTTGGGGCGAATGTTGTCACCTTTGAAGGGTTGCTGGGTAAAAATAACCGTATCGCCGGTTTGTTGGGCATCTTCTTGCATAATGACGCAATCCGCGCCATTTGGAATCGTGGCACCAGTGAAAATGCGAGCACATGTACCAGGTTCCAGAGCGTCTGCTTTTTGTCCAGCAGGAATGCGTTGGCTTATTTTAAATGGTTTGCTGTCTTGCCAATCATCACAAGCGAGCGCGTAGCCGTCCATTGCACTGTTGTCGTGAGGCGGTACAGAAATATCCGCGACAATGTCTTTTGCAAGCACTCTCCCGAGCGCATTAGATAATGCGGTAGTCTGTGTTTCTACGCACACTGTGGCGCTGTGTTTGATCTCTTGTAATGCCTCTTCAAAAGCGAGCAAAGTCGACATATTGCTTATCCCTCGTGTTGAGTCGGTGCAAGTGGCCCGATTAACATACTGACGAAATTACAGGGTCTATGGGATGCGTTAAGTTGCTCTTCTAAAATACCGTTCCATGCGGTTTTGCAAGCGCCAGTTGAACCCGGTAAGCAAAAGATCAGTGTTTGGTTGGCTAATCCTGCCATCGCGCGGGACTGGATAGTGGACGTGCCTATTTCGTCGTACGATATTTGTCGGAATAACTCACCAAAACCTTCGATGGTCTTATCGAATAATGGTGTCATTGCTTCAGGTGTGCTGTCTCGGCTGTAAAATCCCGTACCGCCTGTGATCAGAACCACGTGGGTATTTTCATCTGCGATCCAATTCGATACGACAGCGCGCATTTGGTAAACGTCGTCTTTGATGATTTGACGACCGCTGAGTGTGTGACCTGCTTTGGTCAGCAAGTCGACTAAAGCGTCGCCAGAAGTGTCTTCTGCAAGTGATCGTGTATCAGAAACCGTTAATACGCTGATTTTTAGTGGTCGAAATGGAGAGGGTGTTTTAGCCATGAGATTCCTTATTAGCCTCCGGTTGCGCTCATAAAGCGTAAAATTTGCGGGGCTTCATCGAGGTTAAAATGATGTTGAAGTGGTTTCAGCGCCAATGCGTCGATAATGGCGCTTTCTAATGTGGTTGCGTCGTGTGACGTATTTCGAATAATGTCTTTTAAATCTTTGGAATGATCATTGCCTAAACATAAAAGTAAACGACCTTCTACCGTGAGTCTGACTCGGTTGCAGGTATCGCAAAAATTATGACTGTGCGGTGAAATAACGCCGATCTTATGATCATGGCCTGCTACCTGATAATAGCTTGTTGGTCCGCTGGTGGTCATGCTGCTGGGGGTGAGGTCATAATGTTGGCTGAGCGTTTCAATGACATCATCACTCGACAAGTACGTCGCTGCGCGATTGTGATCAGTAATAATTCCCAGAGGCATTTCTTCGATAAAACTGATGTCCATTTTGCGATCTAGGGCAAATTGAGCAAGGTCATATAACTCATCATCATTGTGGTTCTTAAGCATCACGCTGTTAATTTTGAGTCGTTTAAAAGGAAGCTGGCTGGCCGCTTCTATTCCGTTAATGACTTGCTGGAATTTATCTCGACGTGTCAGTGCGTAAAATCGATCCGCTTTTAAGGTGTCGAGACTAATGTTGATTCGAGATACGCCGGCGTTGAGTAAGTCTTGCGCCATTTTGTAGAGTTGTGAACCATTGGTGGTAATGGTGAGTTCTTCTAAACCGTCGGTGTTGGCGATCTGTTCAATCGCCCAGAGTATGTTTTTGCGTACTAAAGGTTCACCACCGGTGATGCGAATGCGTTTTGTGCCCATGGAAATAAACGTTTTTGCCACATGAACAATTTCTTCCAGAGACAAAATCTCTTCTCTAGACAAAAACGAGACGTCTTCATCCATGCAATAGGTGCAGCGAAAATCGCATCGATCAGTGACTGATATGCGTAAGTAATCTATTTTTCGACCATATGGATCGATTAAAGCGCTCGTAGCCAAGAAAAAATACCCCACAAGATAGGTGTCCATAAAAGCAAAAAAACGCCTATTAAGCAAAGTGCTACAAAGATTTAAGTAATATTTTGGCGTTATTTTAAGTATAAATAGATTTCCTATTAAAGGCGGCGTGTAAAAAACGGCATAATAAGAAGATCTACTGGTATGAAAGGAGCGTTGTGGTGAATCACGTGGTTAACCATCTAATCGATTTGCTTAAGTTGGAGCGAATCTCAGATACTCAGTTTATTGGACGCAGTCAGGACATTGGTTTTCCAAAGTTATTTGGTGGCCAAGTTATTGGGCAGGGCTTGAGTGCGGCGACACAAACCGTCGAAGGGCGCTTTCCGCATTCTCTTCATTGTTATTTTTTGCGTCCTGGGGATTCATCTCACCCGATTGAATATGACGTCGAAGTGGTTCGAGACGGCGGAAGTTTTAGTGTTCGGCGTGTGATTGCTTCTCAATTTGGAAAAAGCATTTTAGCGATGACGGTGTCTTTTCATATAGAAGAGCCAGGGTTGGATCATCAAGATGCGATGCCGAATGTACCGGGGCCAGAATCGTTCAAATCTGAATTATCGCTTTTCAGAGCGCATTCAGACGAAATACCCGAAAAAGTGAGAGGTTTGTTTACGGCGGATCGACCGATTGAATATCGGATTGTGGAAAATCAGAACCCATTTCGACCGCGCCCAGGCATCGCCAAGCGACATATGTGGATCCGCAGTGTGTCGCCTTTGCCAGATGATGAATTGGTTCATCAGTCCATGTTGGCTTACACAACGGATTACGGCTTTATTGAAACCGCCTTGATGCCTCACGGGTTGTCTATTGGCAATCCGTATTTGACTATTGCCAGCCTGGATCATGCGATTTGGTTCCATCGTCCGTTTCGTTTGGATGAGTGGTTGCTTTACGTAGCAGATTCTCCGTCAGCCAGCTCGGCAAGAGGGTTTGTGCGTGGGCAAATTTTCAATCAAAAAGGCGAGTTGGTGGCATCGACTGCTCAGGAAGGTTTGTTACGCTATTCGGGGTCTTAGCGTTAATCTTAACGTGGGATCTTGTGCTGCGCTAATGCCCAAATAACGTGCTCTTTCACCAAGTCTGATGAATGCGTTAGCGCATTTTCGAGTGCGTAGGTTGTGGCGTGATCGGTTGGGGCGTTACCCAATGCAACGGCAATGTTTCGGCGCCAGTTCTCGTAGCCTGTGCGTCGAATCGGAGAGCCTTCGGTATTCTTTAAAAAGGTTTCTTCATCCCATTCAAATAATTCAACCAGATCCGCCGAGTCAAGATTATGACGAGGTTGGAAGTCTTCTTCTTCGGTGTATTTTGCGAATTTTGTCCAAGGGCAAACCAATTGACAGTCGTCACAACCAAAAATACGATTGCCCATTTTACGGCGCAGTTCAACGGGAATTGGGCCTTTATGCTCAATGGTCAAATAGGAAATGCATTTTCCCGCGTCCAAAACCCAAGGTTCGACAAATGCATCGGTTGGACACTGTGTTAGGCAGGCCGTGCAGCTGCCGCAATGTCTGGTCTGGGTGGGTTCATCGACGGGAAGGGGTAAGTTTGTGAATATCTCACCGAGCAAAAACCAACTGCCCGCTTTGGGTGTGAGTAATAAGGTGTTTTTACCAATCCAGCCCATGCCTGCTTGTTCGGCAATTTGGCGTTCTAGTATGGGTGCACTGTCGACAAAGGCGCGATAACCATGGTCGCCGACACGTTGTTCAATTTTTTTGGCTAATTGGGTCAGGCGTTTACGAATCAATTTATGGTAATCACGCCCTAGCGCATAACGAGCAATATAGGCTTTATTTTTGGTTTTTAGTCGGTCTACTGTTTCTACTGACTGCGGTAAATAATGCATTCGAAGGGAAATAACACGACGAGTGCCGGGGTGTAATTGCTCTGGATAAAAGCGCATGTCGCCGTGGTTAGCAAGATAATCCATGCCAGCATGATATTGATTATTTAGCCACTGGTTAAATTCATCTTTGTATTGCGCAAGGTCGGGTTCAACAATTCGAGCCTCAGCGAAGCCGAACTCGATTGCCCATGACTTTATGTCATCAGCAAGTTGGTTTAGCTCGTCTGGACTGGATAAAAACGAAGGAAGCAAATGAGTACCGATATGTCTGATGCTAGGCCGGTGTGGTCAGCCTAGCGGAAACCGCGAAAACTAATAGAGAAGAGAATCACCTTTAACCACATCCATCAATAATTTGATGAACATGCGGTCTGCTTCTGTATGGTCTTCTTGTATTTTCAATGTCGTTTGATTTGACACTTCTTCTGCAATACGTTGGTAAGCATTGGGTTCATTGATGTTTTCTTTCGCGATACGGACTAATTCTCCCGCGAGCTCTGGGTCCATTAGCATTTTACGGAAGCAGCGTAAAAATTCATCAATAACACGTTGTTTGTTGAGCTCATTGGCCATGGTAAAACTCCTAATCAAATTATGCCGCTATAACATCATGAAGCGTGGGTTAGAGCAAGTTTTTATGCGTGTGTTGCCTGCTTTGTGTTGACAAAAGTAGGGCGCGCAGACAGAATGAAATTCTATATAATTCGACGACACCCTGTCGAAGACGCCTTACTATGAGCTACCAGCTCATCTCGATCAGATGTATTCTGATAAGCACAAGTGTATCGTAACGCAATATCGTTGCCTTATGCTTTCCTCGCGAAAAGACGCGGGCAGTGTAAAAACTGCGATTTCTTGCGTTTGAGAGTTCCTTACTTATAAAAGTTACCTCAGTTAGTTTTGCAAACTTCGTTCTATCAACTTTAATCTGCTTGTCTTATGCGGTTACAATAGTCGCACTTAAAAATTTTAAAGACAGATGAATACTATAGAGGGTAACAAGGTGGAGTTATTATCCGGTGGTGAAATGATCGCCCGCTTCCTCAAAGATGAGGGAGTTGAGTATATATATGGTTACCCAGGTGGTGCCGCACTTCATATATACGATGCGCTGCATCGTCAGTCTGATGTAAAGCATATTTTGGTTAGGCATGAACAAGCGGCAACGCACATGGCGGATGGCTATGCGCGTGCGACAGGTAAAGCAGGTACGGTTCTTGTTACCTCTGGTCCTGGTGCGACAAATACTGTAACGGGTATTGCGACGGCGTACATGGATTCTATTCCTATGGTCATCATTTGTGGCCAGGTTATGAGTTACCTAATCGGTGAAGATGCCTTCCAAGAAACCGATATGATTGGTGTTTCCCGTCCGATTGTGAAGCACAGCTTTACCGTTAAACATCCTTCTGAAATTCCTATGATCATGAAAAAAGCGTATCACATTGCCAGTACGGGTCGTCCCGGTCCGGTTGTGATTGATGTGCCAAAAGACATGACCATGCCGAGTGATAAATACGAATACAAATACCCAGAATCGGTTTCGATCCGCTCATACACGCCACCAACAAAAGGGCACAGCGGTCAAATCAAGAAAGCGGTTGAGCTCTTGTTAGCGGCTAAACGTCCAATTATTTATGCTGGCGGCGGCGTCATCATGGGTGGTGCGTCTGAGTTGTTGGTGAATTTGGCAAAATCGCTAAATGTTCCTGTCACCAATACCTTGATGGGCTTGGGCGGATACCCTGGCACAGACAAGCAGTTTGTTGGTATGTTGGGCATGCACGGCGCATACGAAGCGAACATGACCATGCATCACAGTGATGTGATTCTTGCGGTTGGTGCTCGCTTTGATGACCGTGTGACAAATGACCCTGACAAATTCTGCCCTGGTGCAAAAATCATTCACATTGATATTGACCCTGCGGCTATCTCTAAAACCATTCGTTCAGATGTGCCAATTGTGGGTCCAGTTAGTCAGGTTTTAGAAGAAATGCTGTCTTTGGTTGAAGGCCAAAGTTCCAACACGGAAGCTCTTGTTGGCTGGTGGAAGCAAATCAATGAATGGCGTTTGGTTCATGGTGGTCGTTATGATACGAGCAGCGATAAAATCAAACCTCAGGCTGCGATTCAAGCCTGCTGGCGAGCGACTAAAGGCGATGCCTTTGTTGCCTCTGATGTGGGTCAGCACCAAATGTTTGCCGCGCAATATTACAAGTTTGATAAGCCAAACCGTTGGGTAAACTCGGGCGGTCTCGGCACAATGGGCTTTGGTCTTCCTGCTGCAATGGGCGTGAAGATGAACTTCCCGAAAGAGACAGTTGTTTGCGTTACCGGTGAAGGCAGTATTCAAATGAATATTCAAGAGCTTTCTACCTGTTTGCAGTATGGTTTACCGGTTAAGATTCTGTGCTTGAACAACGGTTACTTAGGCATGGTTCGCCAATGGCAAGACATGAACTACGAAGGTCGTTATTCAAACTCCTACATGGATTCTTTGCCTGATTTCAAAATACTGATGGACGCGTACCGTCATAAGTATGTTGAGATACGAACCAAAGACGAGCTTGATGCGAAAATGGAAGAAGCGTTTGCAATGACAGATCAACTGGTCTTCATTAATTGCTACGTGGACCCAGAAGAGCACGTTTATCCGATGCAAGTGCCTCGTGGCTCTATGCGCGATATGTTCTTGAGTAAGACGGAGCGGACCTAATATGCGACATATAATTTCTGTATTGATGGAAAATGAGCCCGGTGCTTTGTCGCGTGTGGTTGGTTTGTTTTCTCAACGAAACTTTAACATTGAGTCGTTGAACGTAGCGGCGACAGATGATCCAACACTGTCTCGTTTAACACTGACAACATTTGGCTCGGATCAAGTGGTAGAGCAAATAACCAAACAACTTAATAAGTTGATTGATGTGGTTAAGCTGGTGGATTTAACAGAAGGTCAGCACATCGAACGTGAGTTGATGTTGGTTAAAGTCCGTGCGACAGGCGCACAGCGTGCCGAAGTAAAGCGCACAGTCGATATCTTCCGTGGCAACATTGTGGATATGACGCCTTCTATCTATACCATTCAGATCGTCGGTGAGTCAGATAAGCTAGACGGTTTTATTCAAGCGTTGGGCGGGGCTCATCTCCTTGAAGTTGTTCGTACTGGTGTTTCTGGTATTGCGCGTGGCGAGAAGACATTGTCTTTGTAATCAGGCGATTGAACAATGTAAAAAGCCGCGAATGTTCGCGGCTTTTTTATGCATTAAAGAACGAAAGGTCTTCAGATGGATAAAACGAATTGGAAGCTGCTTAAATTATTGGAAGGCAATGGCCGTTTAACGTATGCCGAGCTGGGGAAGTTGGTTCACTTGTCGGCCCCTGCGGTGGCGGAACGAGTACGAAAACTCGAAGAGTCTGGTGCGATTACGGGCTATGGTGCAAAAATCAACTTAGAAAAGGTCGGGATTCCAATAACCGCATTAGTAGAGTGCCAAGTCTATCGGACAAAAGAGCGAGAATTTAAAACGCTGGTGATGAGTCTGGATGAGGTGATTTCTTGTCATAATGTAACCGGCCCATACGCGTTTGTATTGCGAGTCGCCGTGCGTTCTATGTCTTTATTGGATGTGCTGTTAGAGCGCCTTATCGACTTAAGTGACACCAATACCATGATGGTGCTTTCAACCCCAGTGTCACGAGAAATGCCGGCGAACATTGAAAAAGGGGCTGAATTAGAACTCGATTGAGTGTTATATCGCTGCCGTTGCGATTTTTGGTTTACGCGGCCATTGACTAATAATTATACCGATAAAAATAAAGACACAACCCATTAATTCCCTTTGCGATAGAATTTCGCCCATCAATAACCAACCGCCAATTGCTGCAAATACCGCTTCTGTGGACAAGATAAGTGCAGCTGAACTTGGTGCCACATTTTTTTGCCCAATAGTTTGCAACGTATAAGCAACGGCAGAAGACGCAATGCCTGCATAAACTAAAGGTAGCCAGCTGCTTTCAATTGCTTGCCAAGTTGGTTGCTCAGTCATTAGAGCCATCATCCATGACAACACGGAAACGACAACCAGCTGTACTATAGAGAAACTGATGATAGGGACTTTACGAGAATAATATCCTACAATCAAAACGTGTCCCGCCCAGAAAATTGCGCCAATTAATTCCAGTGCGTCTCCATATTGTATGGATAAGTTCGGTCCGACGGTTAACGTATATAAACCAATTAATGCCAGCAACATTCCTAGCCAAGTATTACGAGAAATGGCGTGTTTTAATAGCAAGCCAATAATAGGAACAAATACCATATACATGGTCGTGATAAATCCCGCATTGGCCGCTGTAGTATAGAGTAAACCGATTTGTTGTAGAGTGGCGCCTGAGAATAAAATCAATCCAGTAATCCCGCCAGCTTTTAATGTCAGGTGTAAATCTGACTTTCTATGTCGATCAAAAAGATAGGCTAAAGGTAGCATCGACAGAGCGGCCAAAGTAAAGCGTGCCGCATTAAAACTGTAAGGCCCTAAACTTTCCATCCCTATGCTTTGGGCGACAAAAGCGAATCCCCAAATAGCGGCGGTGAGCCATAAAAGCAGGTGAGCAATAGACATAATATCTCTCTGGTTAAGATTGGTTTAAGTGGCTATTTTACGGCGTTAACGTGTGTTTCTACAGGTGAAAAAAAAGGTAATTCATCAACTTGGCTTTGGATAAAAAAGTATATTGACAAGATTATCTTGGTAAATCGGCTTAGTACGTTGTTGGTTGTTCACTGTCTTGGGTGCTCTGTATTCAATCAACAGAAAATGCTTAAAAAATAGCCTGACAGGCGAGAGCTTAAATTGTAAAGTGTCGATCCATTTTATAGGTCGTTTGCATTCATTCTGCCTTTGACGTTAGAGACTTATTGTTATGACATTCAGTGTGTGGCTGACTATTGCGCCTTTATTAATGTTGCTTTCTTTAGGGCCAGGCCCAAACAATTTCACCGCCATGCACAATGGTATTCAAGTCGGCGCGACGAAAGCGGTGATAGCTGTTGTGGGGAGGAACCTCGCATTTTGTGTGTTGATGCTGGTGTCTGCGTTGGGTTTGGGGGCGATCATTGTCTCTTCCGTGTTTTGGTTTGGTGTTGTGAAATGGCTTGGTGTCGCTTATTTATTTTATATTGGCATCAAAACATGGCGAAGTGCCGCAGTGGTGCTTGAAGAGCACGAAAGTGAAAAAGGAATAAAAGCAAAGCGTGGGCATATTGCACGAATGCGTCAGGAGTTTTTTGTGGCGATTGGCAATCCTAAAGCGGTGTTGTTGTTTACAGCTATTTTTCCTCAATTATTGGATCTTAGTCAGCCTGTTCCTATGCAGTTTTTTTGGATGGGGGTCACCTTTTGTATGACGGAGTTTATTGCTGCGTATGTTTATGCGATCAGTGGTAAGCAAATTCGACGTTTGATTCGTAGCTCTAAAGGTATGAAAAACTTAAATCGTGGGATGGGTGGTGTGTTCGTCATGGCGAGTGGCGTTTTGGCAACCGCAACACGTTCTTAGAGCGTGTTTTCGATATAAAAAGGGTGGCTTTTAAGCCACCCTTTTTATTATTTATTCAATCTGTGCCAGCAAGCTGTATTAGCTGTGATCTTTTAAGAATTCTTCACTTAGGTACAATTCTTCATTGCTGTTTACTTTTACATCGCGGTCTAGAATCATTTTTGCAATTTCTTGCGCTTCTTCTAGGGAGTGCATTTCGTAAGTGCCACATTGGTATTCGTTTAGCTCAGGAATGTCGTTCTTGGCTTTTACTTTTAGTACGTCTTCCATCGCGGCTTTCCATGATGCAGCAACTTTTTCTTCGGAAGGGGTTCCGATTAAGCTCATGTAAAACCCCGTACGGCAGCCCATAGGAGAAATGTCGATGATTTCAACGCTATCGCCGTTTAGGTGTTCACGCATGAAGCCTGCAAATAAATGCTCCAATGTGTGAATGCCACGCTCGGAAAGAATTTCTTCATTTGGTACGCAAAAGCGTAAATCAAAAACCGTGATGTCATCGCCTTTTGGCGTAGACATGGATTTTGCGATGCGAACGGCTGGCGCGTCCATACGAGTGTGGTCGACACGAAAACTGTCTAATAATGGCATAAAAAACTCTCCTACTTGAGCACAACGTAAATGTCGTTGCTTTATAAAGGGCGATAACAATGGGTGTCATTGTACATGAAATTTTGATTTTTTGATGGGGATTTTTGGCGCTTTCAAGTATTCATAACCGAGAGCTAAGCAGAAAACGATGAGAGCGAAGAACATATTTTTTCCGATGAAGGACACCATGAAGACACAGCTCATCAAGGCCAATATCGCTAAAATTTGAGCGGCACGATTGACCAATTTAAAAGCCGCAATGCAGGTTAATGTGTAAATAACTAAGAAGCTGCCATTTGTCATTTCAATAAACCAGGCCATTCTCCAACCTGATAACTCGGAAAATACGATTGAAAGTAGGGTTATGAACCCTACTAATATGACGGCTTTTTCAGGGGCGCCATTTTTATTTAGATCAATAAAAGTATTTGGTAATGCGCCTTGCTGAGCCATCGATTGCACCATACGAGAAAAGCCTAGTATATAAATCGCCACATTGGCGAACGCGATAATGTACGCGCCCATGGCGAAGAATCGGCTGCTGGTTTCCCCCATTAATTTGTGAACCAAAAGTGCTAAAGATTGGCTGTTGGTGATTTCGTCTCCATAGGTATGATGCCATGCAATAAGAAGCACTAAGCTGAGGTACACCAGTATGACAATCATAATGCCGCCTAATAATGCAATGGGAAAGTCTCTTGTTGGATTCTTGAACTCGGCACCCATGTGGGCCATGACTTCAATGCCAAGAAAACACCAAAATATAACGCCGGTTGCGTACAGGGTTTGTTGCCATTCTGCTGGTGTTGAAGGTGTCTCAATCACTTCTCGACTGTCTTGAATGTTGCCAATAAAGCAAAGCCAAATAATGCTGGCTACCATTACGATAACAATACCTGTTTGGAAGCGAGCGGACATTTGCATGCCAACAATGGAAAAAACGAGCATGCCAACCAGTGTGACTAGGCTAAAAATGAGCATCCATTCGTCTGATGTTTTAAATAGGATGGTTAAGTACGCCGCGGCGACTTTAATGGCAACCGCTGGCCCGACGAATAGAATGCTCAGGAATAGCCACCCAACGGCTTTTTCGTAACGCGGCCCGAATGCTCGTCCAATATAATGAGAAGCCCCACCTGCCGAGGGAAATTTAGCGCCAAGTAGTGCAAAAATAAACGCAATGGGAATAATCATCAGGGCAGTGATTAGCCAGGCGTAAAACGCAAAAGATCCTGCCTGTGACACTGACATTGCAGGCAAAATCATTAATCCTGTACCTACAAACGTTGTGACGGTCATGGCCATGCCTTGCAGAGGTCCGAGGTTTTTTTTGTATTGGGACATTTGTTTGCCTTTATCCAGCAGTTATTTATGATGAGTAAGGATAAAATAGCTGAATTAACAATACGCTATACAAGTTGACCCCATTTTGGCGCACTTTGCCGGAATGGCCGTCAATATGAATGGCAAGACGTAACAGAGGAATGTTGAGTGGCGGATCATTACGACCAAAAAATACTGGCCTTACTAGTAGAAGATGCTCGCCTGTCGGTTTCGGACATCAGTCGGCAGGTTAGTTTGTCTCGTTCCGCGGTGACTGAACGCATTAGGCGGATGGAAGAGAGCCGCACTATCACGGGGTATCATGCTCATACCTCGGTATCAAAAGAAGACGGCGTGACGGCTTATTTGGCGTTAACATTTCGACCGTTATCGTGTGATCTTGTGCAGCCACTTATTGAAGCAATCCCAGAAATAAAGCTTGCGCATTCTATTAGCGGAGACTTGGATTTATTGCTTTTGGTTCAGGCGCATTCGATGGCGCGTCTTAATGCGATTCGTAGTGAAATGGATGGCTGGCCAAACCTCAATAAAATAGTAACGCATATGTGTTTGGCGAATCGTCTAGATCGATGGTAGAACGGATGATTGGTACGCTTGGTCAGTTGATTGCGAATTCGCTCTTTAACTGATTGAATAGTTGAAGTTTTTTCATTTTATGGAAGTGGAGCAGTCATCTGAAAGGGTTAAATTTAAGAAAAAAATGGTCGACTAAGGCCAAATCGTATGATGACTTGCTGATATTGGCCTTACTTGGCGCTCTGTGTGGTTTATTGAGCGGCCTTTTAATGGCGCTCTTTTATGCTGTGATTTATTTGCCAGCGCGATATTTGATTGGAACCGATGTCGATACGTTTGAGTCTTTGCCGGTGGAGTGGCGAGTGGGGCTTTCTATTACAGCTTGCGCATTATTGGCTCTGATCTTTGCTGTATTGCCTCATCGATTGCATAAAGTCGGTGTTCCTTATGTTGTGGAACGCCTTAATTATCATAGTGGGAATTTGCCGATATGGAATGCTGTCGTGCAATTTTTCACCGCTGCGATTGGTTTGGTTGGCGGATTGTCTATTGGTAAAGAAGGTCCGGCGGTTCATCTTGGCGCGACATTGGGTGGCTTTTTGGCTGAAAAAGCGAAGTTGCCTCAATTTGGTGTGGAAACACTGTTGGTGTGCGGTGTGGCTGGGGCGATTTCAGCCATATTTCAAACGCCATTAGCGGGTGTTTTGTTTGCGTTTGAAGTAATTTTTTTAGAATACCGTCAGGGTTATGTGTTGCCAGTGTTGCTGTCTTCTGTGGTAGCAACCTTGGTTAGTCATTACATGATAGGACCTTTAGAGACATTTAATATTGGTGATGTATCGACGGTCGTTTTCTCGCAAGATTTATTTTTTGCCTGTTTTGCGCTGGTGGTGTTCATTGTTTTGTTGTCGGCTCTTTTTTTGCAGACACAAAAAATGCTTTGGCGCTTCAGTGCGGTGTCTGTCTGGCGACGCTTTATATTGGCTGCGGCCGCGACGTCTTTGGCGGCAGTCTATTTACCTGAAGCGTTGGGGAGTGGTTATGGTCCGTTAGCGCATTTATTGTCTGGCGACTTGATCGTATATTCACTCTTGTTACTGATTGTGGTGAAAACGGTGTTAACGTCCTTTACTGTGGGGCTGGGAATTCCAGGAGGAATGATCGGACCTACCTTTATTATTGGTGGGTTAGCCGGTGTTCAGGTCGCCTTGGTATTCGACAACAATTCTGCTGATGTTGCATTGTTTGCTTTACTTGGTATGGCGGCAATGATGGCCGTCTGCTTCCAAGCGCCATTAACAGCGTTGGTGGCAATCATTGAAATGACGCACTCCTCTGAGGCAATTATTCCTGCGTTATTTGTTGTTGTTTTGGCCTGTTTGCTGGCAAGGGGGATTTTTCATCAGGAATCTGTCTTTGTTGAGCGCTTGAGCTACATAGGAATGTCTTCAACCATTAGTCCCTTTAAGCGTTACCTTAGGCACCATACGGTAAAACCGGTTTCTGAAGATGTTTTGATATTGCCATCCTGCGTGCCTGTTGAGCAGGTGAAAGAATTGGCAGCAAGTATGGTAGACTACGTCGCATTTGAAAGTGACGATGAATGGCGTTTGGTTCGTCGAGATGCGGTATTGGATGCTTTGCAGACATTAGAGTTCGGGCCGCAGTTATGGTTTGTTGTGTCGGAAGATAAGGCGTTGATGGATCTGTTGTTGGCAGTAGAGTCGAATATTGTTCCATTGATTGAGGAGCCGTCTTCACTGGAAGTTATGTTGAACTGGTTTCAGCAAACAGGTTCTTTAGAAGTACTAGTGGCTCAATCTGGCGCCTCTTTTAGTCTTGTGTCTCGCCACCGTCTTGATCAGTTTTTATTGAAGAATGACTAGCGGCTGATTGCCTCACCGTTTAGTTATTGTTTTGTATTGTCTACTTTATTAGTGAAAGGATTTGGAAAATATGAGTCGTTCAGAAGACCTATACGCACGTGCCCAACACCGTATTCCTGGGGGCGTTAACTCTCCAGTACGAGCATTTAATGGTGTGGGTGGCACCCCGATCTTTTTTCAGCGTGGGGAAGGTGCTTATGTTTATGATGAAGATAAAACGCGTTACGTTGATTATGTGGGTTCTTGGGGACCGATGATTTTGGGTCACTCGCACCCAGATGTATTGGATGCAGTAAGACAGCAACTTGATTATGGTTTGAGTTTTGGAGCACCTACAGAAGTAGAAATTACTATGGCTGAGAAGGTCTGTGAACTTGTTCCTTCTATGGACATGGTTCGTATGGTGAACTCAGGCACAGAAGCGACAATGAGTGCGATTCGTTTGGCCAGAGGTTATACAGGGCGCGATAAAATCGTCAAATTTGAAGGCTGTTATCACGGTCATTCAGATTCGTTACTCGTGAAGGCGGGTTCTGGCGCGTTGACGCTGGGCGTACCGAATTCTCCTGGTGTGCCAGCTGATTTAGCGAAGCATACAATCACGCTGCAGTATAATGATATCGAGGAGGTTAAGCGTTGCTTCTCTGAAATAGGCGATCAAATCGCCTGTATTATTGTCGAGCCTGTGGCTGGCAATATGAACTGTATTTTACCGATTGAAGGTTTTTTGCAAACCTTACGTCAAGTGTGTGATGAATCTGGTGCGGTTTTGATTTTTGATGAAGTCATGACTGGATTTCGAGTGGCTTTAGGCGGTGCGCAAGCACATTTTGGTATTGTTCCAGATTTAACCACCCTTGGTAAAGTTATTGGTGCCGGTATGCCGGTGGGTGCTTTTGGCGGCAAGCGAGCCATTATGGAATGTATTTCGCCACTAGGGCCAGTTTACCAAGCGGGAACGTTATCCGGCAATCCGGTTGCCATGGTTGCTGGGTTGGCGGTTCTTAATAAAATTAGCGAAGAAGGTTTTCACCAAACTTTAGCCGCAAAAGCTGCTCGTTTAGTTACTGGGTTAAAGCAAGCTGCAGATGACGCCGGAGTGCCTTTCTGTGTGGTTAGTGTTGGAGGTATGTTTGGTTTCTTCTTTACCGAGGCAGATGCAGTGCGAGGTTTTGCAGATGTTCAGCGTTGTAATTTGGCGCACTTCAAGGCATTTTTCCACTATATGCTAGAAGAAGGTGTCTATTTTGCGCCGGCAGCATTTGAGGCAGGTTTTATCTCTCAGGCGCACACGGAAGAAGATATCGACTTCACAATAGCGGCTGCTAAGCGTTCTTTTGCTAAGCTAATATAAATAATTCGTGAGTATAGAAAGGTTTTTAATATGCCTATAGATGATGTGAAAAAATCCCCCATTGATGACATCGACGATGTTGATGTTGGTGATGATAAAAAGCAGCCACACAAAGGTGTGTATTTGCTACCAAACTTGTTTACGACTGCGGCATTATTTTCTGGTTTTTATTCAATTATTGCGGCAATGAATGGGAATTTCACGCAGGCTGCTGTAGCGATTTTTATCGCGATGGTGCTTGATGGTTTAGATGGTCGAGTTGCTCGCCTAACAAGAACCCAAAGTGCGTTTGGTGCGGAGTACGATTCACTCGCTGACATGGTTTCGTTTGGTATTGCGCCTGCCTTGGTTGCTTTTTCTTGGTCTTTAGCGCCACTTGGTAAAGTAGGTTGGATAGCGGCTTTTATTTACGCCGTTGGTGCCGCGCTTCGCCTAGCTCGTTTTAATACGATGCTCGGAGTAGAAGAAAAGCGTTATTTTACAGGGCTTCCTAGTCCGGCCGCGGCGGCAATCGTTGCAGGGGTTATTTGGGCGGCCAATGATAAAGGTATTTCTGGTGATAGTTTGGCAACGCTCATGGCACTGCTTGTTCCTATTGTTGGTTTGTTGATGGTCAGTAATGTCAAATACCGCAGTTTTAAAGATCTAAATATAAAAGGGCGAGTTCCTTTTGTGGTGTTTTTGATCGCGGTGCTTGTTTTGGTGTTCGTGGCGCTAGAGCCTGCGTTGGTATTAATGGGCGTTTTTTGTCTCTTTGGCCTGTGGGGGCCTCTCGCTATTGTCTTTAAACGTCTCCGATAGTGTGGCCTTAGGGTATTTTTTCTAAATAAAAAGCTGCGTTTGAACTAGCTGCGTGAAACCTTGTCAATATATGTACTATTAAGAGGGGACACGCACATGCTTATTCGCATTAAGAAAGCTTCTGACTGCTTAGAATCTCAAGTCACAGATGAATCTGTTTATCTTAACCGTCGTCAATTTATGAAAATGACCGGTGGTGTCGCGTTGGGTGTGGGCGGTATTGGCCATGTCTCCGCCGCCTTGCAGGGCGGTAATCCTTTATCTCCTCCGCCCTCCCTCAAACCATCATTTCAAAATATTATTGAAACACCGTATGGACGAGACGATAAAGTGTCTCCTTATGATGTTGCGACTTCCTATAATAACTTCTATGAATTCGGTTACGGTAAAGGTGATCCTAAAGAACAATCATCTCAACTAAAAACGCAACCATGGACTATTTCAGTTGAAGGTGAGGCGGCCAAAACGGGTGTTTTTGATTTAGATGATATTATTAAAGAGTCAATGTTAGAGGAGCGTATTTATCGTCTTCGATGCGTTGAGGCGTGGTCTATGGTCATTCCTTGGGTTGGTGTGTCTTTGGCGTCAGTTTTGAAGCGCTTTGAACCTACATCAAAAGCAAAGTATGTGTATTTCGAGACATTGTTTGATCCTGAACAAATGCCCGGTCAGAGAAGTGGTAGCTTAGATTGGCCTTATCGTGAAGGGTTGCGAATCGATGAGGCGATGAACCCTCTGGCTATGCTTGCAGTTGGTATGTATGGCAGTGTGTTGCCGAATCAAAATGGCGCGCCTGTCAGGTTGGTACTCCCGTGGAAATACGGTTTCAAAAGCATTAAGTCTATTGTGAAAATACGTTTTGTTGAAACGATGCCTGAAACAACGTGGAGTTTGTTGGCGCCTAATGAATACGGATTTTATGCCAATGTAAACCCAAATGTTGACCATCCTCGTTGGTCTCAAAAACAGGAACGCCGCTTGCCTGGTGGTGTGCTCTTTCCTAATGTTGTCGAAACAAAAATGTTTAATGGCTATGAAAAGGAGGTTGCCTCTTTGTATTCTGGAATGGACTTAAAAAGGTTTTATTGATATGGCCGTATTTTGGGATAGAAGAGAGAAGCCTTATGTCTTGGTTTTGTTTTTTTTGCCTCTAGTTTGGATGGTATCTTCTCTATTGTTGGGGCGGTACTTTCCGGATCCAGGTAAGGCGTTAATGAATCTTAGTGGTATTTGGGCAAGTATTTTTGTTGTCGCTGTCTTGTTACTGAGCCCTGTGGCTCGATTTAAGTCATTTAGAGTGGTGTCACGATATCGGCGATTCGTCGGTTTGAGTGCTTTTTTCTATTCTATACTGCACCTTATTGTTTATTTGGTTCTGTTTGCAGGTTTGAGTCTGTCTTGGATCGTTTCTGATCTAATCGAAAAGCCCTATATTTATGCTGGTGTATTGGCCGTTATTATTTTAAGTGCGCTTGCAATAACCAGTACGAAGCAAATGATGAAGCGAATGGGGAAGAATTGGAAAAGGGTCCATCGACTGGTCTATCTGGCATCGATCTGTGTTGTTGCTCATTTGTGGTGGCAGGTCAAAAGTGATATTACAATAGCGATTTGGTTCTCGATATTGATTGTTTCTTTGTTATTGCTTCGAATGGATCAAATTCCTTTATATAAAAGTATTTTGAAAAAATATAGAGAAAGTGCTTGCGCTAAATAATCCAGACTGTATTATACGCCTCCACTGACACGGAGAACACTTCAGGGTAGCGAAGTTTAAGGTTCTGAAATAGAGGTTGGTAACGCTCTTTAAAATAGATAATCAGATAAT
>NZ_AYOZ01000057.1 GCF_000508165.1 Marinomonas profundimaris
TGCTCGTGGAGCTGTTTGGAGTAGATGAAAACTAGGTGCTATTTTCATTCGATCCCAAACTCAGTTTATTCTCCTGAGCTTCCTATACCAATACTACTATCTTGAGAGCCACCACCAAATGAACCGCCACTAGGTTTATTATTATCAGTGTCTTGGCTGCGATGAAATAACCATAACCCAATTGCTCCAACAAACGGAAATAACCAGACAATAACTACTTGAGCAATTTTTTGAAAGAGTTCCAAATCATTGCGTTTGAACAAGTAGAAACTTACCGCAAAATTAAAAATAATCAGAATTACAACAGTGATAGTTAGAAAGTCCATATCATCAAATATTCCCATAGACATATAACAGCTTAATAGGGTAAATGCTCGTGCTATCTTCTCTTATTTAGAAAAGACAATCCGTCTATACTAAAATGCTTCATTCATAAAAAACAACACCTAAAGCCCACTTAAGTAGGCTTTAGTTGTCTACCGCTTAGAAGTCTACAAAGTTGCGTTGG
>NZ_AYOZ01000058.1 GCF_000508165.1 Marinomonas profundimaris
AGACAAGTCGCTTTTAAAGCGAGCCATTAGCTCAGTTGGTAGAGCATCTGACTTTTAATCAGAGGGTCGAAGGTTCGAGTCCTTCATGGCTCACCATTGTCACGCGGGTGTGGCGGAATTGGCAGACGCGCTAGACTTAGGATCTAGTGTCTTTATGACGTGGGGGTTCAAGTCCCTTCACCCGCATTGCCAAATAAAATAAAGAAATCCTGTAATGCGGAAGTAGTTCAGTGGTAGAACACCACCTTGCCAAGGTGGGGGTCGCGGGTTCGAATCCCGTCTTCCGCTCCAATAATGGCGGCATAGCCAAGTGGTAAGGCAGAGGTCTGCAAAAC
>NZ_AYOZ01000059.1 GCF_000508165.1 Marinomonas profundimaris
CGGGTGTCGCCTTTTTTGAAAAGACTGCCGGGGTGGTGGAATTGGCAGACACACAGGACTTAAAATCCTGCGGTAGGTGACTACCGTGCCGGTTCAAGTCCGGCCCTCGGCATTATAAATAAGCGCCCGTAGCTCAATTGGATAGAGCGTTTGACTACGGATCAAAAGGTTAGGGGTTCGACTCCTCTCGGGCGCGCCATTAAGATCGGGAAGTAGCTCAGCTTGGTAGAGCACTTGGTTTGGG
>NZ_AYOZ01000060.1 GCF_000508165.1 Marinomonas profundimaris
TTTTATAATCCAAAGCGACACCATGGATCAAATAATGGATTATCGCCACTGCAATATGAGAAGCGATATTTTACGGAGCTAGAAACTGTCTAGGAAACTGGGTCCATACCAGAGGTGGGGCTCATTTTGCTTGAATAATGGTTTTTATATATTCTACTCGCATGGACTGTTTATTTTTTGAGGTTTGGACTTCCCTGCATTCGCTAGACAGTGGTTATTTCTTTGTTGGAATATCTCGGGCTAAGAGGAGACTTATTCTTACCCATGCTGATCAAAGAGACAGGCCAGCAGGTCGCAAAAAAATGTGGAATGTAGCTCGTACACCACAAGAAGAATATTTTAATTACGCTGCACCATTTTTAGATCCTGAAGTATGATATGACCTCATAAACGTCTATTGTTTTATCAGATTTTAATATCATGAATTATGTAGTAAGGCTCTGATAGTCCACCCTTTTCAAATACCATCTTGTGATTAAGCTAATGAGTAGTGAAAAAGTAGTCATCAAACCAATCATAAAGAAAAACCCTTTTATAAAGACTCCTGATGAAGTCGCAGAATTATTTGGCTTACCTACCTCCATTCGAAGTCAGATAAAAATTCTTGCTGCCTTGTTTGGGCAAGAAGTGAAAGTTAGTGATCGTAGCCTTGATAACTTGTCGGGAAAGGGAGTGTCTGAACAAAAAGCAGATGAGGCACTCGCTCCTATGCTTACACTGTTAGATCAGCTCAACCTCAATCTTGATAACTTCATTCCGATAGGGACTAGCACAGACGATCTTAAGGCCTTATGGCGTGCAGCTATTAAAAGCTTTACCGCGGGGTTTGAGTCAGCTGGTCAGGACACGAGTTTTCTACAGCCTCTCATTGCTTTTATCGAAAGGCGATGTACTGAGTATGAAGCTCAGCGTGAATGGGGCTCTAACCATCGAGGTGTAGATGAGCAAAAGCTTCTTACTCTAATTGCCGAATTTTATCGTCCAGTTATCGATAAAACTGCTTTGAATTCAGAACAACAAAATATAGTTATCCAATTATTGGAGAGGCTTTCTTTAGAACAGAATATTCAAGCGAACCAAGACGAAATAGAAGCTATGGGACTTTTTACGCAAGACTTCAATTTGTCTTTATTCGCTGCCGTTGATCTAGTTGCTCTTAATTGGAAGCACCGTCATCAAGAAGGTATAAAACAACACAATAGTTTTCTGTTTAAAATTCTAGCATCAGATGGTAAATGCTACTTTGGTAAACTCATGTCGTTTATCAAAGAAGACACTGGCGTTTCATTTCGAACATTAGCTCAGTATGTACCCATTCAGCAAGAAAGTACGGAAACAGGTCGGACTGTGTTAGAAGTACAAGTTGAACGCCTAAAAGAATGGCGTAAAGGAAAAACTAAACCTAGCTTTGCAACGCTGGAAAAATTTTGCTCAAACTTTGCTTTTGAAGACCAACTTCTTTTATTTATTTATTGCTTAATTTGCCAAGCAATAGACCGTCTGCTCGTCAAATATAAAACTGATGAGCAGAGGATGCTTAAAGAAATTTACTCAGCAGATAATTACCTGACCTACTATTTGAGAGAAAAAGAGACGGCCGCTTAAGCGGCCGTATATCAGTCTATTTCTTAGGTGGGTTATTTCCTCGCCCTTTGCCTGAAGGGTTGCCACTACCATTTTTAGTCGGCCAGTTTGAGTTGTTTGCAGCCATTATTGATCCTCCCAATCTTCAGGTCTTTCTTCTTCTCCACGAGACTGCCAATATGAATCATTGTTTGGGTTTAATTGGTCAGCGCGATTATCAATATCATCTTGCGTTTGCTCGTAGTCACTTTCGAATTGAGACATAGTATTTTTCCTTTGCTTACTGAGCAGCACCATTGCTGCTGTAAGGAAATACTACTATTGAGGCTCTTTGTGAAATAAGGGGGGTTAAGAGCGCACGTTAAAAAATATTGGTTAGGTAAGAACCAAGATCGCTAAACCGCCTATTTAAACAATAACCCCGTGGCTAATCTGCCCTAAAAGATCTCTTACTCTATTTATTCCTTCTTTAGTAACCATAATCGACTCTGGTAACTTACCACCTAATGCCAGTGCAGGTGTTTTAATCCATGATTTCCATTTGTCTTCGTCACCAAACAGCTCTATACCCAATTGATGAACCCTTTCATTCAGCGCTCTCATTTCAGATGCTTCAATTGCTTCTAAAATAGCGGCATAAGTGTCAGCGGGAACACAGTAAAATACGGGGTTACCATCCTTCATTACAGCAACTGGGCTGCCTTTTGATTCATTCATAACAAGATCAAAGTTGCTCTCAATATCATGAATATCAATGCATTTTTCAGCATGATTTTTTCGTTTAGTGCTCATGTTCCCCCCCCAACATATCTGTTAAGTACAATTATGACTAACATGAAAAGCTTAATTAAAGATAAGTAATTTTTATATGATTACCTTACTCCGAAAATAATTTTTTATTTTGAGGAAATCATCAATTGAATTATTCTCAAGCATAAAATCTCTAGCTGATTTATCATTGAATGTAGGATGATTTACTAGCCTTTTAAAAAAATTATAACTATATCCATTTGGTGCACTTAGTTGAATCATCTTGTATATACTTACTAGCAGCACCAATATATCAATAGTCTCTTGGCCTACTTGAAGACTTTCATCAATTCGTGTTGTCTCTTTCCATTCTATAAGGACATTAAAACCAGATAAACACTAGATATAGTATCTGGTTACTCTAAATGGATAACCCTTACATAAATACAGTGTATGTTCAAACAACACAAATAACCAAGTGATTTATTGTAAGAGGAAAGACTTCCAGTTTTACGAGCAAAAATTAAAACATCCTTTTTAGAAATCAAGGTGGACTCACCCAGAGTTGGGTGCCGTCCATAAGAGCGGCTGATTGTCTTTGGTATCAGCACGTCAAAGAGCTGAAATTTAGTTTTGCTAAACTGAGCTCTCTTTGTGGAAATACAACAATAGCCTTATATCAAACTTAGTTTTAGCAAAGATCAGTATTTTAATTCTGCAGAAGAAATAACATTTTAATCATTGCCGTGACATGTGTCACACCTTCATACATAGAAGCTTTATCATTCCCAGAACATGTGCCAGACCTGAAAAAGCAGAAGATTTTCAAGAATTTAACAGGCTTTGAAATGCGTGTTGAACATAGTGATTTTATGAAAAATTGCTCTCCTTGCTTAGTTTAAGGATTTTGATCACTTTTATTTGAAAGTATTCCTTTGCTAAATACAATGAACCTTTAACTAGCACTCAACTCAATACAATAGCATTTAACTTGGTACTGTATTAATTAACTTAGTACTGTACCAATTCAATATCGATATGATATCAATTTAATAAAAAACCTATTATTGTAAAGAAATCGTAAAACATGTTGACCAACCAGCCATAGTGAATAAATACTATTTGAAAACAGTTTGAGCTTATTATCTATGATTTTTGTTAATCCAATATTCACTACACTATTAAATGAAACAGAATTCGATATCGAACATATTTATATAGGGAGTTTCTACAAAAACTTGTCTCATATAAAAACTAGTGAAAAAGAGGTTGTACTTGAACGGACACCATTTCTATTCAACGATAGATCAAATTACATTTTGCTTAACGACAATGATGAAACCTTAATCAACTCGATAAAATCATTAAAATACAATTATAAAGTTTTATCTGTAAAAGTGACTAAGACAAATTTATCTAAAGAAGAGTTAAAAGATACTTTCAGATTAATTAATTTGAAAAATAAATCTCGCAGAGATCTAGTGAACAACATTAAAAACTTAATAATCCACGAAAATCATGCATTAAACTATCTTTGCGAATCAAAACAAAAACAACTGGGATACATAAACAAAAACTTCCTAAACCAAAAATTCTCATCTCAAACACTATCAAGAATCAACAAAGATATAGATTTAGATTTATGCAAGAAAATAATCGCAGAAAGAGACCTATTTGAAATAGAGGAAAGTAATTTAAAAGTAACTTTACAAAAAGTAAAAGAAAACAATCGAAAACTTTTTCTCTATGAAATAATATTAAATTCAATAGACTTGAAAATCAGTAGCATTTACGATATCAATTTGATATGTGACTATATAATAAAAAACAATTTCACGAAGTCATTTCACCACTCACTAATGAAAGACTTATTTTCCAAATTATCAGAAAAATTAAAATCACCTCCTCCAACAAAACCACTATTCCAGACAATTTCAAAAACAGAAGATAAGAAAAATAAAGAAATAGATAATTATAATTTTTTTATTGACACATGGAGCAAGACAAACGATAAAGAAAAACCCGAAATCGTTGATTATTTTTTAGAAAAAATGAGAGCTTTTAATGAGTAGTAGTAATTTTACTCAAGCACTAAAACTAACCATAAACTATTGGGATGAAATTGGAATATGGAGTAAAAATAAGCCTATATTAAAGAAGTTCTTAACATTTTGCTCTCCTCCACCATGCATATTTATGCAAAAAGGATTAATAAATAAACTTATAAAATTTCACCATACAAATCTAATTTTATCTTTAGATGATCTAAACCATTTACTTTCTATTATCGAAAATACTTCTTACGTAAAAACAACTACAGTAGACTATGACGAGGGTGTTGACTACCCCATTTCTTTTGGCATCAGCAAGATAATAAATACAAAACGCCATCTTGGACATGAATTTTTAACTCGCTTCATTTCAAGGTTTATAGAAAATACCTATTTAATCCTAAAACAAATTAGCTATGAAGAAAGTGATAGAAAAATCTACAATGCGATTTTAGCAACGCGAGAGCTTGCTTTCACAAACATAGTCAATGCAATGAAGTCTGAAAATAAATTACCGGACAATACAAAAACAACTTTCCTTAAAGATATTCAACGATATCGTGAATATATTGATAATACATCTCACTCTATAGAAGCTAGTTTTTGGAGGGTATTTGACTACCTACCTGCAAAAGAAAATGGTTCAACCCCCCAAAAAAATAATGAAGAAAAAATTAAAAAAAACAAGGGGGATAATGAAAAAAACACTTCATCTCCTAAGAAAAAAAGAAATAAAAAAATATCACTTTCAGAAAACTACGTTCCCCGAGTAATAACAACTAAGAAAAAATCGTGGAACACGGCTAAGAAAGAAATCGAATCACATTTTGATTACTCTTCGCTATCTCTTCAATCCGTATTGAGTTTCATAATATTCGTAGATCAGAAAAAACCAGAGTTAAGCAATCTGCTAATTTTGTGTTTTTTGACAGGCTTAACGCTTAAGAAGGCTATCTCAGCTATACGTACTAGTACTCATACAGAGACATTAAACGTATTTATCTCTAATACTCCAACTGATTCAGACTTATGTTCAGAAATCGAACTGAAAATATCCCCTCAAAGCTTGTTACACCTCGATGAAAAGCAACTAACAATAGATAAACTAGTCGACAAAATTGCAGATAAATTCGCTTACCTTACCAGACAATTTTCAGAATTTAACGGAGGAAACACCCTGCATTTTGACCGTATTGCGTCAAATTCTAACCGCCTACTAACATCCAATAACGATGATATAAGAGTTCACTATTTAAGAGGGAAAATTGGCTTTTCTATGAGCGCCCCATTTTCCTATATTTCTATGACAAATGAAGAAGTAGGCACGCTTTACAAAGAGCGCTTTGATCACTTATCAAAGCTCCTTGAAGACACTTGTCAAAAATCGTTAAAAGAACTTAAATGGGACTCAACGCTAAATCTGCAATCGTTAGGTAGCCAACGTTTACCCACTGCCCCTGTGGCAAATTTCTTTAAAAGCATACGTAACAAATGCTACATGACCCATGAAAAATTTGTTCTATTAAAAAATGATCAACTCCGTATAGACCTTATTAACCTACAAGAAATATATGTTTATTTTTTAGAACAGATCTTATTTTCAAATAGACCTGACGGCGAAAAATCGATATCAATTCTATCTGATGTTCTTATTCGAAAGGACAAAAATTCGATTAACTATGTTGAATATAAAACACTTCCTATTCCTGAGCTTTACGTTAAACAAAAGCAGGTTCTTAACCAATCACGTATCGCTTTACATAGTCATTTTGATTGTCAATATGGATCAAATGAAGCAACGTCATGCATGCTGCATTTTCTAAAAAATGGGGGCTATCATCCGATCTACTCTGTACTGAATAGACAAATTTTAGAAGTATTGAATTCATTCGACATAGAGGTTTTATCAAGTTCTAAGAATACATTAAGACACCTTTCTGGAAATACCTTAAAACATGATCCAATCACGTCAAGGGCTCTGCTTGGCCATAACGAAGATGGTTTTTACTATTCATCACCCGCTTCATCATCAAACATCGCAAGTAATCATCAAGATATATTAGAGTATCAAAATAGTCTGATTAAAGAGTTTGACCTAAAGGTACTACATTATGATTTCAATTGATTTATTGAATCGATGGCCAAAATTAGAAAAAGTTCGATTTAGCGATATAGAAAGCGCCACTTTAGCGGAGATAGTCTTGGAGGCTGTTGGTAACAAACAAAGCATTACCAATTCGACTCTAATGTTAATCAGGAAAAGTCTAGCCAAACATCATGATCTAACTGATGAAAGACAGCTTACCCGAACTCATTTAAAAGCAATAAACGATATCATCTCAAAATTAGAAGCCATAATTTCCTCCGTTGTTTTTTTTGATTTGATTGGCAAGACCGTCAGACCCACCGTTATTTCTCCCGACCCTGATCAATCTACCTTTCGAAAAATCATAAAAGAAATCGTCTCAAACACTCCAGAGATTCTGAAATCAAGTGATCATATTGAAAGTGAAGCCCTTTATATTCTGTTATTAATAGATATTGCTATAACCACAGGGCTTCCACTTCAAAGAGCTGAATTGTTTATTAAAGCACTTCTCAGAAGTCCGTTTGAAAAAACAATATTAATTTCATCAGGTGAATTAGGAAGGCCTGATAAATGTTTGTCTATCATTCCCTCTAATACAGCTCGTTTCCTATGTGTTTGTTTACGAAATAGAAACTACACTCCTCTAAAAAGCCAAAAGTACGAGAGTCATATAATCTCTATCATTAATGCAAATACGGATACTGCAATAGTTATTCCCAAAATTAAGATGAAGCATTTCTATTCTGCTGCCACTAATTTTTTTACTATTAATGGAACAGAAGCAATTTTGTACAGCAGGTTATCTGGAAGAACGTTACCTGTATCTCCGCCTTGGGCTGATGAGCATAGCTCTATTGTCGGAGATCCATCTACACATATTAGCCGCAGAAATCGTTCTAAAAAGACACTAGTCCCAAGTGAGAAAAAAACAACAACAGTTCAAAGAGAAAACTATTCGAGTGTTTATTCGGAAGAAACTTTAGATGATGATGAAATGCATAGACGATTTCTTGCTTGGCAAGAGATCGCATACTTCTACCTAGGATATTTAAGGTATTGGATTAAGAATCAAACTCTAAATGGCAAAAGCCATCAGATTGAAATAGCAGAACCACTGTCAAAATTAACCAGCTCCCAAGCAGACAGCTTATCTAAGAGAATAGCAAAAAAAACTAAGTGTAATCGCCTCTATATTGAAAGTTTGATTTACAGTATTCATGACAAAGCTCAGGCATCTCTCCATGCTGTTAGACCTAAAGAACTTCCTTTGGCTAGAGGTGCGTACCATCTTGGAGGTCAAGATAGAGCTTTTTGTGCTTTAACCTTCATGTTTCCCTTTGTGTATTATGAATTAGTTGTAAGAAAGAACAAACTAAGCACAGTTTTATCAAAACTAACCAATCTATTCTCAAAAAGCCTTTTTGACTATGAACCAGCAATAAATGTAGAGGACTGGGATGAGGAAGATTCAAACTTATTTATACATGAAATCTTAATCAACCCAGACTTAGCAGAAAACACCAACCACTCTAGGCTTTCTCAATTCTCAACACTGTTAAATTTTAACCGCTCAAAGCTAGATTTATGGACGGAGGTTTACTTTCCCGTATCTCAAAGCGGTGAACTCACTACTACGAATCGACATCAAGTCCTTGGTCAGCAAGAATTCAATCTTTTTATAGACGCATTTAAACGTCATCACAGTGTTCAGTCTGATGTCACTGTGTCGACTATAATTTTTAAAGTCCTCTTTTATGCGGGTCTTCGCCCTGGGGAGTTAGCGCGGCTAACGCTGGGCGACATCTCAGCACACAGCGAAGAAGAAATACTCATCAGAGTACGCCGGTTTAAAACACCGGCATCAAGACGTACCATTCCATTGCATCTATTAGCGCCACCAGAGGTTTGTTTAGAGATCTTTGAATATATTTCTCAGCGTCTAAACCTATTTAGCAAGTTAAAGATGACCAGGGCATTTGGCAAAGACAGAAAACCAAGTGAAGCAAGGAAAAGGTTATTGGCAATTGCTGAAGTTAACGATGAGCAGGCACAGTTTTTAAGGACATTTCCACTTTTTAGCAATGCTGAAAAGGTCACAAGAATTGCTCGTGAAGAGATGAAGCTGATCTTGAGAGAAGGAGCGGACTTGTACCTACTTAGGCACAGCTATGCCACACATATGTTCTTACGTTGGTATGCTATGCGGTACCCTGATGTCATTAATGAGTTAAGAGATCGAAATGAATGGTTCTACTCAAATGAAGCCTTGGCGTTGCAGCGTCATATTTATCGTCATGGAAGCGTGGTCAACCATTCAAAAGAGACGGACATGGTCCACCTTATGAAATCAATGGGGCATCGATTTGTCGACACTTTTTTTGCTGTCTATTGCCATTCATATTTTGTTGTCTATAACCATGCCCAGAAGAAATATATGGCACAACGTGGATGGGAAAATTTGCCGGTGAGTACTGGTTTCATTCAAGCCAATATTCCTAAAATGAAGTCCAGAACAACGATTTCTCAAATAAAAGAAAAAAGTCTAGTTGGGGTATTGGAGTTCTTTCAATCTAAAGAAATCTGATGGTATTTAGATGGATAGACTACTCAAGTTTGATCTTACGACGTTTACAGAAGCCTTGAATATTCATGCAAAAGGGCTTGTTTAAAAATAAAACAAGCCCTTTGTAAGATTAAAAGATTCTACTTCTAAAAAAGAGCATAATCCTATTCAAATTATCCATGGAGTTGTCTAATAGTAAGCTTTCCTTAGCGGATTTCCCTTCAAACGTCGGATGATTTATAGGTCTTTTAAAAAAATCATAAATTGCACCAGAAGGGGCGCTCATAGCAATACTTTCATGGATCTTCAATAGCAGAATCAACCTATCAATCACATCTTGATTTAGTTCAAACTGCTTTTTGTCCTTTGCCATTTTCTTCCATTCATGCCATGAAGATAAAGGAGCTCCACCCAAAAGTTGACACACTTCTTCATCAGATAATGCCCATTTTTCATCTGATGCTTGATCAGCCAACCAGCTAATACAAAACGTGATCGCTTTTAAATACGGTGCGGTTTCATTAGTCATATTTCCAACCTCATTACACATTCATTTTTAATAAATAGTCCTGTTTAAATTATCTCAATAAGATAATGCGACTCATTTTTAATGCCTTTTACGCATTGTATTGAGCCGCTTTTGACCTTCAAATGGCTTGAACTTAATAAAACAGACAGCTCACCGCTCGCATCACAAATTTTAATGGGAGTTGTTTCACCATGGATATCATTAGCTACCCCCTCAAGGCGATAGCTTCCAATAAAAGCATTGTAAGATGGGATACTCTTAACAGATGGATATAGACCAATCACATTATTAAGATGCGGCGGTTTGAAAAAAACCTGATTACCGTGTATCTCTAAATTCAGTCTCCCGAGAAGAAAGCTGAGCCCTACCATCTCCTCATGTTCATTTAAGCTGTTTATTTGTTCAGAGACCCAAGAACTAAAAGCCAATTCATCAACAACGCCCAAACCTGTACCAAACTTTTCAACGACTTGTTTGAGTTCATCGTCATTCAATGAGTGCAACAGGTCGAACATAACATCCTGGACTGAACGGTGGATCAGAGGTAATTCACTAACAATACTGCTCATAGCGTCTCTCCACTTACTTCAAAACCACTGGACATCAAAAGTGTTTCAAACGCAGAACCATCACGACGCGTCAGGTTAGGGACATAGCGCGAATACACGGTAAATAACATTTGGGTGGTTGTATGACCCATTTGTCTTGCGATCCACTCAGGGTTCTCCCCTGCTGCTAACCATAATGTCGCGGCGGTATGTCTTGTCTGGTATGGCTTTCTACTTTTGATGCCAATTTTTTCAAGCGTTGGATACCAAATGCGCTGAGTAACATTTCGGTGTTCATAGCTACCACCTGCACGATTACAAAATACAAACTTAGAATGCCCAAACGAGACTTTCTTTTGTTCTAATAGTGCCTCATACACAGGTGGAGACATTTCAACTTCACGACGTGATTCAAGTGTCTTAGTCGTATCAATACGTCCCTGCACGACGGTTTCTCTCACCAAAATTTGTCGATTTTCAAAATCAACGTACTGCCATTGCAGCCCATCTATTTCCCCAGTACGCAACCCCGTAAAAAAGCGCACAATGTAGTAATTACGAAAATCTGGACGTACATAGCGAATAATCTTCTTCACTTCATCCAGCGTAAAAGGCTCAATATCCACTCTAGGCACTTTTAGGGGTTTTAATCCAATAGCAGGCGACGTAAACTCATATCGGTCGGCGGCATCATCTAAAATCATTCTTAGTGGCGTCATAATGTGGTTAATCCTATCGTTAGAAAGCTCACTGTCCCCTGTTTCGTGACTCACTTTGGCGAGGGATGCACGAAATTTCAGGATCATGGCTTTGGTTATGTTGCCGACTCTTTCTTCCCCAAAATATGGGACGAGACGGGTATCTAAAGTTCCTTTGATAGAAGTCCGGTAAGACCTCTTCCATCGTAAAATATTCTCTTCAAGCCACTCTTGTGAGAACTCAGAAAACAACGGCGTATCCGGTCGTTTTTGAACCTCGGTGACAACGTGCTGAACCACCTCCTTTTTTACTTTCGGTATTTTTTTACTACCTGGAAAGAACTTCTCATAATCGAACTCTCCAGTTTTTAGTGCTAAATCAATCTTCTTAAGCGCTGCTTCCATACGCTTAATATTGGCGGGCGTGTTTTCTAACTTGGTGTATTCCTTACAACGCTTACCTTGATATCGAAAATCAAAATAGAGTTTATCGTTTCTTATTCCTACGCTAGCCACGGTAAACACCTCCTGAGGCCATTGGGATCAAATCATCCACTTCATTACTTTTAGCCGTTGTAAACATCTCTGCTTCAATAGGCTCCCAAACGTAAAGCACTTTGCGGCCATTAAAAGGTCGGATGTAATGCGTTCCCTCAATAAAACTATTGTCTCTAAGAACGTCATTGATATATTTAGGGTGATACTTGATACGAACAGATAACTCTTTAGCCGTTAAATAAGTACTCATAAAAGTGACCTCCACTCACATTTGAAGAACATAAATAACACTATACATCATCTTTTGTGACTGGCAAGCACATTTATAGATTATTTTTCACTTTCTTGAATAACTCGGGCATAATCTATACATCTGAAGAGCGAGATAGAAATGATTAGATTCAAACTAAAAGAGCTCATAGCTCTAAAAGAAAGAGAAGAAGGGAGACGCATCGGTTTGCAAGAAATTGCAGATGCGACAGACATTCACAGAACAACCCTTTCAAAGCTTCAAAATCCTAATGGTTACAACACCAATACGGAGAATTTGGACAAACTTTGTACCTATTTTGGGTGTGAATTGAGTGATCTAGCAGAGCATGTTACTCATGCTACAAAGTAATGAATATTTAAACGATTAGGTAGAACACCAAGTGAATCCAGTTGAAATAGAAGCAGCAATCAGTGAATTAGCCGAGCAGCCATTTGATGCCGCGAACTTCCCTTATGAATTTTTAGCCGCTTTTGGCAATAAAGAAACCACGATTAAACGCTTACAAAGCGGTAATACAAACGCCTCTGATATAGAAAATGCCGTCTTGCAGCGTAGTCATATTCACATTCAAGTTTGCGCTAAAAACACGGTAACCGCATCACTGGAAAAGTTAAAAAACAGTAAAGCGACCACAAAGGCAAAAGCAAAATTCATTTTAGCGACAGATGGTATTAACCTAGAAGCGGAAGACATTAACTCTGGCGAGACCATTGCCTGCGCTTACTCTAAGCTTTCCGATCATTTTGGTTTTTTCTTGCCTTTGGCTGGTATTTCGACTGTTAAACAAATTCGCGAAAGCGCCTTTGATATAAAAGCCACAGGTCGCTTAAATAAACTCTACATTGAACTGCTGAAAAACAACCCTGAATGGGGAACGGAAGAACGTAGTCATGATTTGAACCATTTCATGGCACGTTTAATCTTCTGCTTCTTCTCGGAAGATACTCAAATTTTCAACGGTGATGATCTATTCACCGCCACTATTTCCCAAATGAGTGCATCCGATTCATCTGACACTCATGAAGTGATTAGTGAAATTTTCCGCGCTATGAATACCAAGCTAGACCACAGAGAGAAAGAAAGCATTCGCTCTTGGGCGAATGGTTTTCCTTATGTGAATGGAGGGTTATTCTCTGGCAGTGTGGATGTACCAAAATTTAGCAAGATTGCCCGCTCTTATCTCTTGCATGTTGGTAACCTAGATTGGAAGCAAATCAACCCAGATATATTTGGCTCTATGATCCAAGCGGTTGCTGATGATGAAGAACGTGGGTCTTTGGGAATGCACTACACCAGCGTGCCAAATATTCTTAAGGTGCTTAACCCTCTCTTTTTAGATGACCTAAGAGCGCAATTGGACGAAGCTGGCGACAACCCAAGAAGGTTATTAAACCTACGTAAACGAATTTCTACTATTCGTGTGTTTGACCCCGCCTGTGGCTCGGGCAACTTCCTTGTGATTGCCTACAAGCACATGCGAGAGATTGAAGCCGAAATCAATAAACGACGTGGTGAAGCGGACAGCCCAACAAGCATTCATATCACAAATTTTCGTGGCATTGAAATCAATGACTTTCCTGCTGAAATTGCTCGTTTAGCATTAATAATCGCTGAATACCAATGTGATGTTCTATACCGGGGGCAGAAACTCGCTTTAATGACATTTCTACCGCTTGATTCAGAAAACTGGATCACTAATGGTAATGCTTTAGAAATAGATTGGTTATCTGTTTGTCCTGCGACAGGCACTAAGGTTGATATCATAGGGGATGATTTATTCGCTGTAGACCAAGATCAATCTAATATCGACTTTAAGAACGAAGGCGGTGAAACCTATATCTGTGGTAACCCTCCTTACTTAGGAAGTACTTGGCAATCAAAAGAGCAAAAAGTAGATCTCGAGCGAATATTTAATGGGAAAACAAAAAACTGGAAATCCCTTGATTATGTAGCTGGTTGGTTTATGAAAGCAGCAGAATACGGACAAAAAACTAAAACTTCCTGCGCTTTTGTAAGTACAAATTCCATATGCCAAGGCCAACAAGTTCCAATACTCTGGCCTCTGATTTTTGAAACAGGTTATGAAATTAATTTTGCTCACACATCTTTTAAGTGGGCAAATCTAGCTAGTTATAATGCAGGAGTCTCTGTAATAGTCGTAGGATTAGCAATTAAGGCTAACCAGAAAATGATTTACGAAACAAATAATGCAAACATCACAAAGGTTCGAAAAGTCAATCACATTAACTCTTACCTTTTGAATGCAAAGAGTATTTTTATAGATGCTGCAAAGCGACCTATATCATTTGATGCACATATCACTGATGGCAGCGGCGCTCTAGATGGTGGGTTCCTAATATTAAACAAGGATGCTAAAGATAGATTAATGAGTTCTAGTTTTGGTAAATATGCACTATTTATAAAACCATACCTAGGCTCTAGTGAATTCATTAGAGGAAATCAACGTTGGTGTCTTTGGATTGAAGATTCACAGGTAGAACTTGCAATTAGTAACGATGAAATTGGCCAGAGAATCAAGAACGTGCTTGAGTTCAGGATAAATGCAGGAACGCGAGCTAAAACTGCGGTTGCTCGTCCTCATAAATTTGCGTGGATTAACAAGAAGCATGGGAGACAAATTATAATACCAACAGTATTTTCTGAGCGTAGGAAATATTTAACTGCGGGTTACCTTTCGGAAGACTATGTGATTAGCAATGCTGCAAGCATTGTACAAAATGCTCCCGTTCACATTTTTGCAATAATATCCTCAACTCTGCATATGTCTTGGGTGAAGGCTATAGCAGGTAAACTAAAAACAGATTTAAGATACACTTCTGCAACATGTTACAACAACTTCCCTATTCCAGAATTAACAGTAAAGAATAAAACAGATTTGACCCGTTGCGCCGAAGATATTCTGCTCGCCCGTGAAGCTCACTTCCCTGCAACCATCGCAGATTTGTACGACCCTGAAAAAATGCCTGAGAACCTTCGCCGTGCTCATGATCGTAATGATGAAGTGCTAGAACGTATCTATATCGGTAGACAATTTAAAAACGACACTGAACGGCTTGAAAAGTTATTTGATCTGTACACTAAAATGACAAGCAAACAAGCTAAAAGTAAAACGAAGAAAAAGGACGCTTAACCATGACGGATAAAAAAGACATTCCTTCTGTAACGGTGAATTACGCCCAAAATGGCAATTCTAAGAAGTCTAATGAGTTAGGCATGCGCGTTATGCAAGAACGTGTTTATGAAAAACGCGGCGAACAATATTTATTAATAAAATCGCCACCCGCTTCAGGGAAAAGCCGTGCTTTGATGTTTGTGGCGTTAGATAAATTAAACAACCAAGGCATCAAAAAAGTCATTGTCGCTGTGCCTGAAAAATCTATTGGCGCGAGCTTTAATGATGAACTGTTGTCTGAACATGGTTTTGCTTGGGATTGGCAAGTGACTCCTAAATGGAACTTATGTAATGCGCCGGGTGAAGATGGAGGCAAGGTTAATTCTGTGCAGACATTTCTAGAAGACCAAGACCAAATTTTGGTTTGCACTCATGCAACTTTTCGCTTTGCTATTGAGCGTTTTGGCGTAGAGGCTTTTGATGATTGCTTAATCGCTATTGATGAATTCCACCATGTTAGCGCCGATCCAGAAAACAAACTTGGCAATCAGCTCGGTCAGCTCATCGCTCGTGACAAAGCGCATATTCTTGCGATGACAGGTTCTTACTTTCGAGGGGATGCTGTTGCCGTACTTTCACCAGACGATGAAGCCAATTTTGACACCGTCACTTACACCTACTACGAACAGTTAAATGGTTATGAATATCTTAAAACGCTGAACATTGGTTACTATTTTTACTCCGAATCGTATGTAAACGATTTACTCAGCGTATTAGATTTGAACGAAAAAACCATAATCCATATTCCAAATGTTAACTCTCGGGAAAGTACTCGACGTGGCAAAGTCGCTGAGGTGGAAGACATCATTAGCCAAATTGGCGAATGGCAAGGCATTGATCCTGATACGGGGTTTCAATTAGTTAAAACCTTATCAGGTAAAATCATTAAAATTGCTGACCTTGTTGATGACTCCTCAAAACGTGATCTTGTTTCAGCCGCATTGAAGCGGCCAGAAGCGAAACATGACAGAGACTTTGTGGATATTATTATTGCATTAGGTATGGCAAAAGAAGGGTTTGACTGGATTTGGTGTGAACACGCTTTAACCGTTGGTTATCGAGCAAGCTTGACAGAAATCATTCAGATTATCGGACGAACCACTCGCGACGCATTAGGTAAAACACACGCGCGTTTCACTAATTTAATTGCAGAACCTGATGCTTCTCAGGAAGCGGTGACCGATGCAGTAAACGACACATTAAAAGCCATTGCCGCCAGTTTATTAATGGAACAAGTGTTAGCGCCACGTTTTAATTTCACGGCTAAGAACCCTCAGAGTGAAGCAAAGTCTGGCTATGACTACGGTGAAGCGGGTTATGATCCAGCAGGGAATAACGTGGGGTTTAATCAAGAGACAGGCCAGTTCAGTATTGAAATTAATGGGTTGGTCGAACCAAAAAGTGACGATGCTAAGCGTATCTGTGAAGAAGACATTAACGAAGTAATTACGAGTTTTATTCAAGATAAGACCGTTCTAGAAAGAGGCGTTTTTGATGATGAAATCGTCCCAGAAGAGTTAACTCAGGCTCGAATGGGAAAGATTGTTAAAGAAAAATACCCAGAGCTTGATGAGGATGACCAAGAAGCGATTCGTCAACACGCAATAGCCGCACTCAATATAACTCAACAAGCGAAAGAAGTGCTCAATACTTACCAGGAAAATGAAAAGGTAGGCAGTACGGCGTTTATCGATGGTGTTAGGCGCTTTGCCGATGTACGCGATTTAGACATGGACTTAATTGACAGTATTAACCCATTTAAAGAAGCTTATAATATTTTAGCGAAAGCCATGAATGAAGAAAGCTTGTTAGCAGTAAAAGCGATCATCACAGGTAAACGAGTTAACTTAACACCTGAAGAAGCTAGAGATTTAGCCCTTAGAGCATTAAAATTCAAGAAAGAGCGAGGTCGTTTGCCCTCACTTACCGCCGCTGACCCTTGGGAACAAAGAATGGCCGAAGGCATTGCGTATTTGGCACGTATGAAAGCAGAGGCTAACAATGGCTAAATCAAAATTTACCGATGAAGATGACCTACTCTTAGCTGAACTTGGTGTTGAAATTGAAGTAAAAAAAGCACCTAAGAGAACCGCAAAAGAAGAACGGATTATTGCTGGTTTTGAAGAAATTCAACGTTTTTTTGAAGAGAATAGCCGCCCTCCTTTGCATGGTGAAGATAGAGATATTTTCGAAAGAATCTATGCAACAAGACTAGATAGTATTAGAGCTAACAAAGAAGCGGTTACGCTTATTCAAGATATGGATCATCAAGGACTACTTGTTGCAGATAATCAAGTAACCGAAACTCAAGCAACCTACGATACGGATGATGAATTACTTGAGGCTCTTGGCGTCAATACACCGCAAGAAGGTGATGTAAATTTTTTAAAGCACGTCAAAACGAGAGCTGAAGTAAGAGCCGCTGAAGAGATTGCTACACGAACATTTTGTGAAGACTTTGAAACCTTTGCCCCAATGTTTGAGCTGATTCAAAAAGAACTTAAATCAGGCATACGTGATTCTTTACTGATACCTAAAAATGTTCAAAAGCTGCCTGAAGTAAAACAAGGTGATTGGTTTATTTTATTTGGTCAAAAGACGTATATAGCAAACTTTAGTAAAGAGAAAAAGTTTGGTTACGATAACAATGATTATAGATTAAGAGTTATCTACGACAATAAAACAGAAAGCGATTTATTGTTGCGGTCTTTGCAAAAAGCATTAGAACGTGATGAAGGTAGCCGTAGAATTATTGATCATGGCGCTGGCCCACTTTTTTCAAATACTCAGGAAGATGGTGACTTTGAAAGCGGTATTATTTACGTGCTTCAGAGTCGTTCTGAATTCCCTTACATCAAAGATAATCATCAAGTAATTCATAAGATTGGTGTTACTAATGATAGCGTGGAACGACGTATATCAAGCGCCAAAGATGACCCTACTTTTTTAATGGCCGAAGTAGAAATTGTCGCTCAATATCAACTTTTTAATATTAATCGAACAAAGCTAGAAGCGTTACTTCATCGTTTTTTTGAGGATGCCAAATTAAGCGTTACTATCATTGACCGTTTTGGTAAGCCTATTGTCCCAAGAGAATGGTTTTTGGTTCCTTTGTCAGTCATTGACGAGGTCGTAGAGAAACTAAAAGATGGTTGTTTAAGCGATTATCGCTACGACACAAAAAGCGCTAAAGTGGTTGAAATCTAAATAAGCGTTCTAATCACAAAGAGTGTATCGCCAATATGTTCTTTGTGATGCCTTCAGTCATGTTCTCTAAAGGAAGTCATAGATGTTTCTAAGGAAAGATAAAAAACAAAATCTGTGTTTTGAAAATGTTATCCGACGTGCAGATGAACTACTAGGAAATAAAAATCTTGATGGTTTAAAGGATCTAATCAAACTTTGTTTACGCCCTATTCAATCCAATCATCTTTTGTCTGCTTACATCGAAGATGACCATAAAGCGACCAGCTCACTCTCTTGGATGGAATCTCTAGGCTTTTCCTTTACCTCGATTTCGATCCAACTAAACGATGGCACCACAATCACTAAAAGCTTTAGTGATTGGTGTTGGTCAGAATATTGTCTTATAGACAACGAGCAAGCTATTCCATCATTGTCTTTAACAACCGATATTGTACTACCTACTCCTTGGGAGCCAAACCGAATCATTAGAAATTTAGGCTCAATTGGCAAAAATAGAAAACAAGGAGAGTTCCTTCAAGATCCAAATCATATCGTTATATATCAATATCCTTTAATGATTGGTTGGGTTGGTGGCGGTAATCACTCAATAATGCAGGGCATATTAACCGGCGGATATATTAAGCCGAATGAGTTACATGATATTTCAATTCTACTTGATGCAGTTAGTTACAACGGAAAAAACTGGATTGAGAATAATAATGGGAAAGTCATTGGCCAACCTCTATACGAAGAATTCGGTTATTGCTGGGAAATAGCTAAAAAAATATCCCTACTAGAAACATCACCATATAAAACATATCTATTATAGAGAAAGGAGTAGCTGTATGGCACTTTATCACATCGAAGAAAACACACTTGCTCCAATCAAGAAAACAGCGTTCGAACAAGAAGCATTAAGAGAGCGTCAAGATATACAGCGACTTCTTAAAGAAAATATTGAAGTGTTAGAAGATGATTTACTAGTTATTTCAGAAGAGTACGGAGAATTCGAAGAGTCACGCCGACGTATAGATCTTCTAGCAGTTGATAGCGATGCCAACCTAGTTGTAATAGAAATCAAACGCACTTCTGATGGCGGTCATATGGAGCTTCAAGCTATTCGTTACGCTGCAATGGTTGCAAATATGACGTGGGAGAATGCCATTGATGCTTACGACCAATATTTGGAATCTATAGAAGATGCAGAATCGAAGTTACTCGACTTTCTAAAGTGGGATGAGCCTAAAAGGGATGAATTCGCGAACCGTATTCGCATTATTTTAACCTCTGCGGATTTTTCAAAAGAGATTACAACATCAGTTCTATGGCTGAATCAAATGGACCTTGATATCACCTGCATACGACTTGAACTTTTTAAGCTAAATGATGATCTCATCATCAACTCTCAACAGATCATTCCGTTACCCGAAACTGAAAGCTATCAAATAGCCGTTAGAGAGAAACGTAGAGAAATACAAGCCGCCAAAGAATCATATAAAGACAGATCCACTTATACACTGCTGATGAATAATGAAGTGTATGAAGAAGGGTTTAAGAAGTCTGATCTAGGTTACATAGCTGTTACAGCATTAAGCGAATACGGCTTACTTGATCAAGCTGGTTTCGAATTTTTAAGAGCTGATAAGTCCTGTAGTTTTCAGTTGCTTAAAACTTTGGATGAAATAACAGACAATGAAAAAAAATATTCTAAGTACCGCTATAAAAAACAGCCAGAAATTATCTTCAACAACGAAGGCTACTTTGTAGCACGAAATTGGGGAGTTCTATACGTAGATGGATTTATTGAAAAACTTGCGAATCAATTCAAAGCATTACAAATATTAAAAGATTAAGAAAGCAAAAAATTAAAGGGTAAAGGTCACTAAAAAACAGTAAAAATACGAAGATGGGATCAAAGTGGTATCAATTTGGTCCCTTTTTGGTCCCAATTCAGATACAAAAAAGCCGAACACTGGGTTCGGCTTTCGTAACTTACTGAACAGTAAGTATAAATTTTGGTAGGACTAGGCGAATTCGAATCGCCGACCTCTACCATGTCAAGGTAGCGCTCTAACCAACTGAGCTATAGTCCTAAAAAGTGTTGGCTATTATACTCAGAGGTTTGGTTTTGACAAGTCTTCGTTGGTATTTTTTGAAGCCTTTGTTCTAAATAGATTATTCGCTCAATGGGACCAGCAGTTCATGGCCTATAACTTGGTCGATTAATCCGTAAGGCACTTTATATTTTTTGTCTTTGAATCGAACAAGTACGTAGTCGTAACACATTTCAATCACGGTGCAATTCACGATGACACCATTGTCGATTACCCGGACAATGTTGTAGTTTCTTAGCGTTATGGCCATTAAAGTTTCCTTTTTTCTTTGAATCTAAGCGTTAAGATTCACCAACGTCTTTTAGCTTTCTCTGCAACTGACGTATTTGATCACGATACCCTGCTGCCAATTCAAACTTCAGCTCTTCAGAGGCTTGGATCATTTCTTTTTGCAGTTGGATCATGGCCTTACGAACTTGCGCTACATCTTCCATGCTTTCCACTTGGTAGTCTTTTGCTGTCTCGGCCACTTTTTTCGCTTGGCTACCACGCTTGCCCGCACCAGGGTTATAAGCGCCTTCCATGATGTCTTCAACCGATTTGGTAATACCAGTTGGTGTAATGCCATGTTCTTTATTGTGCGCTTTTTGCTTCTCACGACGTCGATCCGTTTCGCTAATCGCTCGCTCCATTGAGCCAGTAATGCGGTCTGCGTACAAAATAGCTTTACCGTTCACATTTCGCGCGGCACGACCAATGGTTTGAATAAGCGATTTTTCAGAGCGCAAGAAGCCTTCTTTGTCCGCATCTAGAATAGCGACCAAGCTCACTTCCGGAATGTCCAAACCTTCTCGTAGCAAGTTAATCCCAACCAATACATCGAACTCACCCAAACGTAAATCGCGGATGATTTCAACACGTTCAACCGTGTCGATGTCCGAGTGTAAATAACGCACACGCACACCATGATCATTAAGGTAACTGCTTAAATCTTCCGCCATTCGTTTGGTCAATGTTGTGACCAACACCCGTTCGCCAATTGGCACTCTCAGGTTAATTTCGGACAATAAATCATCCACTTGAGTCGCGACAGGCCGTACTTCTAGAGTCGGATCTATCAAGCCCGTCGGACGCACTATTTGCTCTACCACCCAGTCTTGATGCTCTGCTTCATATTTCCCTGGTGTGGCGGACACGAAAATAGTCTGCGGTTTAATCTGCTCCCACTCTTCAAAGCGCATTGGTCGATTATCCAATGCCGAAGGCAAACGGAAGCCATATTCCACGAGGTTTTCTTTGCGCGATCGGTCACCCTTGTACATGGCGCCAATTTGCGACACGGTAACATGAGATTCATCAATGACCAGCAACGCGTTGGCAGGAAGATAATCGAACAATGTAGGCGGTGGCGAGCCTTCTTCGCGCCCCGACAAATAGCGTGAGTAGTTCTCGATGCCAGAGCAATACCCAAGTTCCTGCATCATTTCCAAATCGTATCGTGTGCGTTGTTCAAGACGTTGTAATTCCACAAGCTTATTCAGAGATTTAAGCTGCTCTAGTCGCTGATCCAATTCCACTTTAATCCGATCAATAGCGGCAAGGACAGTTTCTTTTGGTGTGACATAATGCGTTTTCGGGTAGATAGTTACACGAGGCACTTTACGAAGGGTCTTGTTCGTTAGTGGGTCGATCATTGACAAGTTCTCAACTTCGTCATCGAACAATTCAATACGAATCGCCGTGTCTTCGGAATCCGCAGGGAAAACCTCAATTACGTCACCACGAACGCGGAAGTTACCACGTTCTAATACCAAATCGTTCCGGCTGTATTGAAGCTCAGCCAATCGGCGTAATACAGCACGCTGATCAATTCGATCGCCGCGATCTAAGTGCAACATCATTTTCAAATACGACTGAGGATCGCCCAAGCCGTAAATTGCCGATACCGTCGCAACGATAATAACGTCGTCACGCTCAAGCAAGGCCTTAGTTGCTGACAAGCGCATTTGCTCTATGTGTTCGTTGACAGAAGCGTCTTTCTCAATAAAGGTATCTGACGCAGCCACATAAGCTTCAGGTTGGTAATAATCGTAGTAAGAAACAAAATATTCCACCGCATTGTTTGGGAAGAATTCTTTGAATTCACCATAAAGCTGTGCCGCCAAGGTTTTGTTATGTGCCATAACAATGGTCGGGCGCTTCACCTGAGAAATAACATTGGCAATGGTGAAGGTTTTACCGGATCCGGTGACACCAAGTAAGGTTTGGTGAGCCAATCCTGCTTCTACCCCACGAACCAACTTTTCAATGGCTTTTGGCTGATCGCCTGCGGGGGAATAAGATGAAACGACTTGAAACTCTTGCGACACGGGTTTTTTCCTAAGCTTTACAATCGACGCCACAGACTAGCAAATTTTCCCTACGGCGTCTGGTGTTTCCTCTCTCCTTGATATCGAAAATAGCAATAAATTCCGTTCAAGCCCCGTCTTCACTTTACTAATGAGATCTCGATATATAACATTAAGTTCTAAGCTTATCTCTCTTTATATGCCCACTTTTTTATCATTTGGTCCAGACACCCATGACAAAATTCGCTAAATATCTGCCTGCGCTAACATGGCTCAAACACTATCAAGGCGCCGACCTAAAAAACGATACCGTCGCCAGCATTGTTTTCACCATCATGGTCATTCCTCAAAGTTTAGCGTATGCCATGCTTGCAGGTTTACCCGCGATTACTGGCTTATATGCGAGTATTTTACCGTCTATTCTGTATTCGTTATTTGGCACTAGCCGCTCTCTGGCAGTAGGACCCGTCGCCCTTACCTCTGTCATGACTGCTTCTGCGGTTTTGCCCTTTGCCGTTTCTGGTAGCGAACAATATGCCAGCGTGGCGATTTTATTGGCCTTCTTATCGGGTGTATTTTTATTGGTTTTGAGCCTATTACGATTAGGTTTTTTAACCAACTTACTCAGCCACCCTGTTATTTCTGGCTTTATTAGTGCTTCCGCACTGTTAATCGTCATTGGCCAATTAAAGTATTTATTGGGCATCCAGTCTGAGGGTGACACCTTGCTGCCACTTGTGAGTAGTTTGTTCGCCCATTTAGGCGATATAAATCTGCCCACCTTTATTTTAAGTGTCTCTTCTATCGCTTCTCTTTTATTAATGCGTCGATATTTCATCAACCTCTTAAAGGCACTCGGTTGCTCTGATTCATTTGTTCAACTCTTTGGCAAATCAGGACCCGTTCTGGTCGTCATCGCGGCCACTGTCACAGTGGCTACTTTGTCACTAGATAACATGGGCGTCAGTATTATTGGGGCGGTACCTAACAAATTACTTGGGCTCAATATAGAAGGCATTAGCTGGGACATGATCAAAGCGTTATTTCCAAGTGCCTTTTTAATCAGTATTGTCGGATTTATTGGTTCTGTTTCCGTTGCTCAATCTTTTGCCGCTAAACGACGTCAGGATATTGATCCGAATCAAGAGCTCGTAGGACTTGGGTTAGCAAATATAGGTTCCGCATTTTCTGGCGCATTCCCAGTTACCGGTGGCTTTTCTCGTACCGTGTTAAATACCGATTGCGGTTCAAAGAGTCCAATGACAGGCATTATTTCGGCCTTGCTCATTTTGCTCACTATTTTGTTTCTCACACCCTTATTTTACTATTTACCAAAAGCCATTTTGGCGTCCATCATTTCAATTTCTATGATGCAATTGGTTAGCGTGGAAGACTTGCGTAATTTGTGGCGTTTTTCAAAAAAAGAAGCTTACTTATTAATCATCACGTTCAGTGTCGTAATGATTGAGGGCATGGAAACAGGCTTAATCGCAGGGGTAATTCTGTCCATCTTATTTTTTCTCTGGCATACCAGCCACCCACATATTGCCATTGTTGGACGACTTCCAGGCACAGAACAATTCCGTAACGTTCAGCGTTTTTCCGTTGAGACTAACCCTAGCATCCTCACTGTTCGCATTGATGAAAATTTGTTTTTTGCCAATGCGCGAGTGTTCGAAGAAAGGCTGCAAAGTTTGGTCTCTCAAGACCCTGCCATTCGACATTTAATTCTCATGTGTACCGCCATCAATATGATTGACGCCAGCGCATTACAAAGTCTGGAAAAAATTGTTGATCGTTTAGCCGACTCCAATGTGAAGCTGCACCTTTCAGAAGTAAAAGGTCCCATTATGGATAGGTTGAAGCAATCGAGTCTGCTCGATAATTTGAGTGGCCAAGTGTTTATCACTCAGCATCAGGCCATTCAGGCATTAGAAACGAAGCAAACCAACGAATAGTTGGTTTGCTTGTCCGTCAAAACACTTAAGGCTAATTCGCCTTAGCTTCCGCATCCTGTACTCGAATCACGGTGTGGTTACGATCAATAATCTTAGGCCCCACACCTTTTACTTCGGTCAACTGACTAATCGAATTAAAACGACCATTGGCTTCTCGATACGCAACAATTGCTTCCGCTTTCTTAATCCCAATACCAGACATTACCGCAGCAAACTGGTCCGCCGTGGCAGCATTAATGTCTAATGGTGTCGCAGCAAAAAGAGAGAAAGGCGTGAACGCAAGCGATAAAACAAGAAGTGAACGAAAAACAGTGGAACGAAAAACACGATGAAAGTTCGTCATATTAAAATCCTTTTTAAAACACTCTTAAAGAAAAGATGGCATCTTGCCAACAAAAAAACCACTTATTGAATCAACCTTAAGCCTAAACAAGTAAGTGGTTTTAGAGTAAAAGTTTTTTTCTTAGACTTCAACACTCATTACGAGCAATTTATGATGCTATACCTAAATCTCGATTTACCTGAGTCAGTACTGCAATGGGGTCAATCGCTTGTGTAATAGGACGCCCCATCACAAGATAATGACTACCAGCCGCCATGGCTTCTGCAGGTGTCATAATACGTTTTTGATCACCTTGATCTGAACCTGCAGGACGAATCCCCGGCGTAACAAGCACAAAATCCTTCCCAAGATCTTTAGACAGCATACTGGATTCTTGCGCAGAACAAACCACGCCATCCATACCTGACGACTTCGCCAACGCAGCAAGACGCTTAACATGCTGTTCAGGTGTGGCATCAATACCAATCTCGATAAGGTCGGATTGATCCATACTGGTAAGCACGGTGACAGCAATCAACAATGTTTTGTTATCAGGCAATGTCTGTAACGCATTAGCAGATGCTTCCATCATACGACGTCCGCCAGTGGCATGAACATTGACCATCCATACCCCCGCTTTTGCCGCTACACTGACAGCATTCGCGACCGTATTTGGAATATCATGAAATTTAAGATCCAGAAAAATGTCAAAACCTAATTGATGCAACTCATCTAAAATAACAGGACCCGCTGTCGTAAACAGCTCTTTGCCGACTTTGACTCGGCATTGGCTCGGGTCTAATCGTTTCGCCATATCAATGGATTGCGCCATAGTTGGGTAATCTAGGGCAACCACTATAGGGGATTGGCAGCTCATTCAGTGTCCTCTTTCTTTCAGTTTTTTATCGATTAATGTATACAGTTAAATTGGCGCTATTCGCCTTCTAAACCATGAATCGGTTTCACAACACCCCAGTTTTTACAACTTGGACATTGCCAATGCAATTGATGACCAGAGAAACCACATTGGCGGCATTGGAATTTGTGTTTAGCTTGTACAAGCTGGTCAATCAGCTCAAACAGAACCACCAAGTGCTGCTGGTTATAACCTTGCGAATCCGCAAGCTGCAAGCTAATTAACTCTTTAAAACCTTTAATGGTTGGGTGCAATCTTAGCTGCTCAACCAAAAACATTTCAGCGTAGTCTTTGTCCGTTTCCATGTAATGCTGAACAAGCGCCATAATCAATGTAGTTGATGGTTTTTTGTGGTTGTGCTCTTGCAAAAATTTAATATAACCACTGCTGCCCCAAACTTTTTGGTAGCACTCTTTCAACTTGGGAATAATAACCGAAATAAACTCTGGGTCTTGATCCGCCGCGTGCTTCAGCTCTTTAATCGCATCACGATAACGACGCTGACTGTTTAATACATCGGCCGCACCGATACTAGCGCGAACACAACTAGCATCCACATCTAACGCCAATTTATAATGTTGAAAAGCAGGTTTCCATTGTTCTTTTTTTTGTAGCTCTTGCGCCATCTCACAATGAAAATGCGCCAAACGTTTGATTTCTTTTTTTGTCGGGGTTTCTTTGATCAATTCTGAACCAATTTGAATCGCTTTATCCCAGCTCTGTTCAAACTCATAAAGGTCTACCAACAACGTCAAAATTTTTGGCTGAAATTCACTTTTTCTTGATGTTGACGCCATGTTGAGCAACAGACGTCCGGCTCTATCCAACAATCCCGCCGACATAAAATCGCTAGCAAGTTCAAGCTGAACCATACGCATTTCACGTTGAGATATCTCAGGACGAGCAAGGAGATTTTGATGGATATTGATGGCTTTTTGAATTTCACCTTTCTTGCGAAACAGGTTTCCCAACGTTAAGTGAATATCAAAAGTATCGGAATTGACTTCTAGAGAATCAACAAAGGCATCAATCGCCTCAGAATGTTGATCATTCAGTAAATGATTAAGGCCGCGAAAATAATCGGTAGGAATGCTTTTTTTTGTTTGTTTATTTTTCTTAGCCGGACTTTTACGGCCCATTGCCCAGCCAACAAAGAGCGCGACAAAAAGAACAACAAACAACCCAATTTCGGTCAACGCAACTACTCCTTCCCTACAGAAAGCTCTTTAGTAATAGAAGCTTTGCGTAAGGTGTCCACTTCATCGCGTGCTTTTTCATATTTTCGTGTTAACACCCTAATTTGTCTCTCGCTACGCAAATAAGCGATGGCGCTTATGAGCAAAGCCACACACGCTCCGACCGTGAAAGACAATATAATATAGAGGGCGACACTCAATTCTGGCCCTTGCCAAAAGACAAGGTCAAGCGGGATAAGCTGTGGATTTCGGATAGCAAAAAACACACCGACGGCGAGAAAGAAAATAATAAGAATCGTGTAGAGAACTCTTTTCAGCCATTTAAGCATAAAACAACCTACCAACAATAGAATGGCGATATTATGCCGTGATAGCTCAAAAAATTCGAGGCATAAGACGTAAATTAGTTAAGTTCATTTATCTCTTCATCAGGCAAATTGACCAACTCTCTCAATTCTTTACCTGGTTTAAAATGGGGTACATATTTCGCACTTAATTCAACAGACTCTCCTGTTTTAGGATTTCTGCCTATTCTAGGTGCTCGATAATGTAGAGAAAAACTACCAAAGCCTCTTATCTCAATGCGTTCACCATTCGCCAAAGAATCAGACATATGCTCTAGCATTGCCTTGATTGCTTGCTCGACATCCTTTACCGGCAAATGGGATTGCTGATCGATTAGCAGCTCTATCAGCTCAGATTTTGTCATTACTGTCCTCGCGACTATATTTTGACCACAATGTAAGACTAGCTAAATTCAGAAAGAAAGCAATAAGTTAACGCGGTTTAGGGTCATTTTTACGCATTTTATTCTATTGTGATAGCGAATATTACGAATGGATGCCTTCCACAACTAGCATAGAAGCAGTCTAGCTTTTATAATATTGCCCATATTTAACACACTGGAAGAAACAATCATGAGCTATAGCAAAATCCCAGCGGGCAAAGATGCTCCAAATGACATCAATGTAATTATCGAAATCCCAGCACAAGCAAATCCAGTAAAATACGAAGTCGATAAAGACATGGACGCTCTTATTGTAGATCGTTTCATGACCGCGCCGATGTTTTACCCAGCAAACTACGGTTATGTGAACCACACTTTAGCCGATGATGGCGACCCAGTTGATGTATTGGTTATTACGCCATACCCAGTGGTGCCTGGTTCTGTGATTCGTTGCCGCCCTGTTGGCGTTTTAAACATGTCTGACGAAGCCGGTATGGACGCAAAATTGGTTGCCGTTCCTCATGAAAAATTGAGCAAAGAATACGGGCACATCCAAGACGTAAACGACATCCCACAATTACTACGCGATCAAATTGAACACTTCTTCGAAAACTACAAAACCCTTGAAAAAGGCAAATGGGTGAAAGTTGAAGGTTGGGCGAACGCAGAAGAAGCCAAAAAAGCCATCGTTGAAGGCATCGAAGCTTACAACGCGCTTTAAGACTATTATAAATACGCATTGCTTCGGCAATACGTTTTTATCTATTTATTGAAGACATAAAAAAACCGATCCTAGGATCGGTTTTTTTGTTTAGCACGTTATTTAATTTGCGCGATACATTATTCCTGAGAATCTAAAAAACGCTCAGCATCCAATGCCGCCATACAGCCTGTTCCAGCCGATGTAATCGCTTGACGATAAATATGGTCAGATACATCACCTGCGGCAAAAACACCTTTGATGCTTGTTTGAGTCGCGTTACCTTCTGAACCTGTTTGAACTTTTAGATAACCGTCTTTCATTTCCAACTGACCTTGGAAAATATCCGTATTTGGTTTGTGACCAATGGCAACAAACACACCAGCAAGCGCAATGTCTTTCGACTCACCGGTTTCATTGTTTTTAATGCGAATACCATTCACACCAGAAGCATCGCCCAATACTTCATCAAGCTCGGAATGCCATTCAATTTTAACGTTGCCGTTTTTCGCCTTTTCCATCAACTTATCCGCAAGAATTTTCTCTGAACGGAATTTGTCACGACGGTGAATAACGGTCACTGTCTTAGCAATGTTAGACAAGTACAATGCTTCTTCAACAGCGGTATTACCACCACCAATGACGGCAACGTCTTGGTTACGATAGAAGAATCCATCACATGTTGCACAAGCCGATACGCCCTGCCCCATGAATTTGGTTTCACTTTCTAGGCCCAAATATTGAGCACTTGCGCCTGTCGAAATAATAAGGGCATCACAGGTATAAACACCACTGTCGCCTTCCAAACGGAAAGGGCGGTTTTCTAAATCAACTTTGTTTACGTGGTCGAAAATAATTTCTGTTTCAAAGCGCTCAGCGTGCTTACGCATACGCTCCATTAATTCTGGACCTTGTACACCCTGATCATCACCTGGCCAGTTATCTACTTCTGTGGTTGTGGTCAACTGACCACCCATTTGCATGCCTGTAATCATCACAGGATTTAGATTTGCGCGAGCAGCATAAACCGCCGCCGTGTAACCCGCTGGGCCTGAACCTAAAATCATCAATTTAGCGTGTTTTACATCGCTCATGTTATTGCTCCTGTAAATGAATGCTTGCCTGACGTCTAGAAAAAAGTCGTCGACTTAAAAATGCTGTCATGAATTCTAACGAATATCTGATGAAATTCTTAGAGAAAAATATTAATTACTAAAATAGGGACTATCTATCAGTTTTCAAGCGCCTCTTTATTTATCGAGTGCACAAGCGGTACATTCTGGGTCTTTCGTTAAACGCATTTCACGCCAGCGCCCCTCAAAACCATCAAACAGTTTTAAAACGCCATGCTGAACGTCACCACAACCACTTGCCAACTTTAACGCTTCCAGCGCTTGAAACACGCCCAACAATCCAACAACCGGCGCCATAATGCCATTTTCATTGCAGCTTAGTTGCTGATCCGACAGCGATGGATAAAGGCATTCGTAGCACGGCGTTGATTTTTTATGGTACAAAAAACTTACTAACTGCCCTTCCCAACGAATGGCGGCAGCACTAACCAACGGCTTCTTTGACAATAGGCAAGCACGATTAATCGCTTGCCTCGTCGTAAAGTTATCCGTGCAATCCAATACGACATCGGCATTTTCTACCGCCATCGATAACGCATCATCAGACAACCTATGCGGGACAGTCTTAACAATGATGGCCGAATTTTTGTGGGCTATCTGCTCCGCCGCCGCAATCACTTTATTCAATCCAATCTGACTTTCGTCATAAAGAACCTGCCTAGGAAGATTACTACTTTCTAACCGGTCATCATCGACCAAGGTAAGAAAACCCACTCCAGACGTTGCCAAATAAGTTGCCGCAATATTTCCAAGACCGCCGAGACCGATGATTAGAATGTTGGCTTGGGCAAACTTCAATTGTCCTTCAACATCAAAATTCGGCAATAATAACTGACGACTGTATCTATCTAGCTCTAATTCGTTCATTTTCACCTTACTTTCTTTGAGTTCATCCTGCCCGAGTGGTCAATTCTTTGATAAAATGGATTTATTATCCTTCCCACGAGCACTTATCATGAAATTTCCCGGCAGACGCAAACTTAAACATTATTTTCCAGTGTCTCAACCAAAACCCGTTTTGCCTACCTCGGAAGTACGACCCGATAAAGACACTTATATCGTTGGATTGGATGAAACCATTGTGGATGTCGTGGCGCATGTTTCTGATCAATTTCTAGAGACATTTAACATCCAAAAAGGCTTGTCTAACCTCGTCGACTCCGACACCGCTTCGGCGATTTTCAGCGAACTCACGGCACAAGAATGTATCTCAGACCATTTTGCCGGCGGCACGATTGGCAACACTATTCATAATTATTCTGTGTTAGCAGACGACAAATCCGTTTTGCTGGGCGTTATGTCTGCCAACATCACATTAGGATCGCCAGCTTATCATTATATCTGCCACACCAGCAGCAAAGTCGACATGAATCACCTTCAAGGCGTTCCCGGCGACATCGGTCATGGCATTACGTTGATTACGCCTGACGGTGAACGAACCTTCGCCATCGCACCTGGTGACATGGACGAACTCAATACAGACCACATCCCTGAAAATATTATTGCTGGCGGAGCAGCATTGGTCACTTGCGCTTACCCACTCAGACATCAAGGGAAACCAATCAAGCAAGCGATGATAAAAGCACTACAGTACGCTCACGAACATCATGTGCCAACGGTTCTGACATTGGGGACAAAACACCTTGTAGAAGAACACAGAGAAGAGCTGCTTGGATTAATAAAAGACTATGTGAACGTGCTCGCTATGAACGAACTCGAAGCTGAGGCGCTTACAGGCATTTCTGATCCGCTTAAAGCCGCTGAGGCAATTCTTGATTATGTCGATATTGTGTTACTCACCGCGGGACCAGATGGCATGTACCTCTGTGGACATACTGACGACAGCCTAAAACGTGAAACGACAAACCCCATCAAATCCGGTGGTTTGGCTGACTTTAATCGCTGGGAGTTCAGTCGTCCAATGCTACGAGACGCGTGTAAAAATCCCATCAAAGTATTTTCCCACATCGATCCATACATGGGCGGGCCAGAAAAAATCCGCAACACTAATGGCGCAGGCGATGGCGCGCTATCGGCTTTATTGCATGATATTTCTGCAAACCACTTTCACAAAGACACTATTCCAAACTCGAGCAAGCACTCAGCGCCTTTCCTTGCCTACTCGTCGTTCGCACAAATCTGTAAATACTCCAATCGTGTGAGTTATGAAATACTGGCTCAAAACGCGTCACGTTTATCGAAAGGATTGCCAGAGCGAGAAGACAGCCTAGAAGAAGCCTACTGGGAACGATAAGCAAAACTATATTTTAGACACAAAAAAACCATGCTCTGCATGGTTTTTTTTACTCTAATTAAAACGCCAATCAGAAGTCGGTATTAATTCATTGCCTCAATTCCAAGCGCTTCATTTCGTTCGAACATACGATTAAGCTCAAGCAAAATGACCAACTCTTCTTCTTTTTGGTAAACACCTTGAATAAACATCAATGCTTCATCATTACCAACGCTTGGGCTTTGCTCAATCTCACCTTGGTATAAATAAAACACTTCTTGAACCGCATCTACAAGCAAGCCAACTTGTTCGCCATCATGTTCAATAATAATAATTCGAGTGTCATCACTAATCGTGCACTCAGGCAAACTAAAGCGAACGCGAGTATCCACCACAGTAACAACGTTACCACGTAAATTAACAATGCCTAATACGTAACCTGGCGCACCTGGAACGGGGGCAATTTCGCTATAACGCAGCACTTCTTTAATCTGCATGACGTTAATCCCGTAGGTTTCGTCAATAAGCTTAAACGTAAGATACTGCAACAACTCGCCTTTGTTCGTTTCAGATAAGGCTTTACCATTTTCTTTAATAGACGCTAATTCAGACATGGCTCACATCCGTATTTAATTTAATTAGAGTAATGTAGAACTCATCGCAAGTTTTGTCTAGCTTAAACAAATCGCGATGAGTCTACGAGCAAAATTAAGTAACAATTAGTTGTCTTGTTGTATCCCAACAATTGTCCAATTTGCATTGGCGTCAGACATATTCTTCTCTAAATGCCAAATTTCATTGCTGTCTGATGTCTCATCGCCTTCTTTAATCCAGCCAGAGAACTGAAGTGAAATAGAGGCAGTGGTGCCAATAACCTCACCACGAACGATCTCAACCATCAAAGAAACCACTTCTGTACGAGGCTTGTTATCACCGTGTGTTGCACGTTCAGCAACCAACAAGTTGTAAAGCTCAGGGCTAACATAATCTAAGATTTCATCAAAATTATTGTCATCCCATGCTTTTTGCAATGTGATGTAATGGTTTTTTGCTTCCTCAACAAACGCCTGCTCATTAAAGCCTTCAGGAAGTTGAATTTCTGGCTGACCACCAAAACCACTGATTCCAGTCATTGGCGTAGGCTGAACATGTTCATGGTTACCAGCCGCTTCACGAAACATACCATTCGTGCCAGCTTCTGCCGCAGCACGACGTTTCGGTGCGATAAAGAATTTGTAAACCAAGAAACCGACCAAGGCAAATAACAAGATATCGCCAAAAGAAATACCAGAAAACGCACCACTACCGAACAAAGTCGCAAACAGGCCGCCGACCAATAATCCACCTAACAAACCACCACCTAAGCCACCTAGAAAACCAGGTTTCTTAGCGCCAGTGCTTGCTGCAGAATTAGTCGCTTTACTGGTTCCTGCTGTTGCACTTTTTGGCTTAGAGATCGAAAAACTTTTCCCGAAACTTTTACCACCGCCAAATTTTGCTTTTGCTTCTAGGTCTGCGCTATAACCACCCACACCTACAGCTAAAACAAACGCCATCAATATAGCATATACTGTTGTTTTCAAAGGTTTTCTCCGATTATTTAAAATTAACTAGACCAACGGCACTGCGTAAGTCTGAAATCATTCCTCGTGCACGAGCTCGCGCTTTTTCAGCACCAGCCTGTAACACTTCTTCTACATGAGCAGGGTTTGCCATCAACTCAAGATACTTTTCACGAGGCTCACTTAGTTGACCATTAACCAAGGCAAAAAGTTCCTTCTTCGCTTCACCCCATGCAATACCATCGGCAAAGTTCTGACGCATCTGCGCGGTTTGCTCTGGTGTGGCAAAGGCTTGATAAATTTCAAACACTGTCGAGTCACTCGGATCTTTCGCTTCGCCTGGCTCTAAAAGATTGGTTTTGATCTTATTGATGCCTTTTTGAAGTTTTTTCTCGGTATCAAACAATGGAATCGTATTGTTGTAACTCTTACTCATTTTGCGGCCGTCTAAGCCTTTCAGAATAGACCCTTCTTCACCCACTACCGCTTCTGGCAAGACAAAATGCTCACCAAACAAATGATTGAAGCGACCCGCAATATCGCGCGCCATTTCAATGTGTTGAATTTGATCTCGGCCCACTGGCACTTTATGCGCATTAAACGCCAAAATATCCGCCGCCATTAAAACAGGGTAACAAAACAACCCCATCGTGATGCCAAAATCAGGGTCTTGGTCATTCGCAAGATTTTCATCCACCGCACCTTTGTAAGCGTGCGCGCGATTCATTAGACCTTTTGACGTCACGCACGTCAGCAGCCAATTCAATTCTGCAATTTCAGGAATATCAGACTGACGGTAAAAAGTTGCTTTATCAGTGTCTAGTCCACACGCCAGCCACGTCGCTGCGATTTCTAATCGAGACTGTTTCACGCGCTCAGGATCCTGACATTTGATCAACGCATGATAGTCAGCAAGGAAGAAGTAAGACTCCGTATTGTCTTGACGGCTTGCTTCTATTGCAGGACGAATGGCGCCAACATAATTTCCCAAATGTGGTGTGCCTGTGGTGGTAACACCGGTTAAAACAATTTCTTTTGCCATTGCTACTACTCTTTCCTACTTAACAGTGTATCGAGAATTAATGTATCGAAAATTCGTATGTCGATCATATTCAAATGCCGCTTACCCTACCATAAAAAAACCACGCCAAGAATTGTAATAAGACGATTATTTAATGTGATGTTTTATAAGCGATTTTGAAGAGTAACCTCATAGTGGCGACAAATACGCCAATATCAAGCATTCAGCGCAAACCAAAGCAGTGTTAATTCGGCCAAAGCGCATCCACCAACCCTGAGTATCGCTGAATCTTAGTAGTCGCAGCACTGCGGATTAAGTTGCTCGCGCCCCATAAGGTGACGTCTTTTTTCGCTCTTGTGATACCGGTATACAGCAACTCTTTGGTCAATACCGGTGATGGCGTAATCGGCAACAACAAGGCCACACGATCAAATTCAGACCCTTGCGATTTATGCACTGTCATGGCGAACACCACTTCAAACTCACTCAATCGACTTGGCAACAACCCCGTAAAGCTGCCATCCGGTTGCATAAACCATACTCGAAGTCGCTGAGATTCGTCCGGCATGCACAAGCCAATGTCGCCATTAAACAAACCCAACGCCGCGTCATTTCTGGTGAGCATCACCGCTTTTCCCGGATACCAAACATGCGGATCTTTTACTCGACCCCGTTGATAAAAATACAACTCCAAATGCGCATTGATCTTCTCAACGCCAAACTCCCCCTGACGCACCGCCGTCAAAATTTGGTAACGTGAAAAAGCCGCATACAATTGTGCAATATCCCGTTTCTGGCGCACCGCTTCCCAGTAGTCATCGTAGCCTTTTGCCAAGGTCGCAATGTCCGCTTTCGTCTGCCCTTCCTCGGGAATACACCAATGAACATCATCGTGATCCGATTGCAGGCAACGCAAAACACCTTTTGCATCGCCGGCATTCATCGCCTTTGCCAAAGACCCAATACCACTGTTCTCATTAAAACGATAACTGGTGCGTAACAAGGTTAAGGCTCGGCTTATCGGCGGCGCGGATACATTACCAAACGGCGTTAAGCTTTCACTGGTTAGGTTTTCTAAGCGAGTCGCCCACTCTGGTTGGAAATAAACGTCATCAATACCAAAGGACAAATCCCCCAGCACACTGCCCGCTTCTACCGACGCCAACTGATCTTTATCACCCAGCAAGATCAACCTTGCATGAGGCGGCATCGCATCAATGAGCTTTGCCATCATGGGCAAATCCACCATGGACACTTCGTCCACCAGCAACACGTCTAAATGCAATGGGTTTTCTTTATTGTGTTTGAATCGACTGCGACCAAAATCACTGCCTAATAATCGATGCAAGGTGCTGGCTTGTTCTGGAATGGCGCGCTTTATTTCATCGCTCAAGGGCAAATTCGCCTTGGCACTGGAAATGGATTCCGTTAACCGTGCCGCCGCTTTGCCCGTTGGCGCTGCCAATTCAATACGCAGTGGTTTCCCTTGCGCAAAAGACTGCGCTACCAACAACGCCAATAACTTGGTCACTGTCGTGGTTTTGCCCGTTCCCGGCCCACCGCTGATCACGGAAAAAAGCAAGCTGGCCGCATTCGCCACTGCCACTTTTTGCCAATCTACTTTATCTGACTTATCGGGAAAAAGCCGCGCGATTAAATCACCGTCCACATCAAACACACTTCGATCAAATTGCCTTTTTAGGTAATTCAATACCTGCTGTTCATACTGATAATAACGGTACAGATACAAACGCGTTCCTACGAGCACCATAGGTCGTTCTGCTGCACTTGGCGCTTCAGAAACGAGACCGCTCTTAGCCAATGCATCACGCCAAGATTGAATATTGGAAACACCACTTTTTTCTAAAAAAACATGCAAGTCAGCGACACTCAAACCTTCTGGCGGCACAGTCCATATTGTCGCTAAATCAATGCAAATATGACCCGCGCCAAGATACGCACTGCACAAAGCCCCCGCCATTAAAACCGCCGCGTCGTTTTCCCCTGCGTGTTGAGACAACTGCTCAATCCATTGGCAGTCAATGGCTCGAAAAACGCCTTTGGCTTGCAATGTCGACAAACTCACTTGAACCGACGAGTGGCCATCTGGCAATAGATCTTCTAGCAAACGATCTTCTGACGCGGTTACTTGATCAAAAATGCCCAATTGATTAGAAAAGTCCATATTGCACCGCCTCTTCATTCAACGACTCGCCGCTGAACAGTCTGTCTAATGCCGTGACATGTTCAAGCGATAAACGTGTTTCAAACACCCCGGTTTTCTGTTCTGGCTTCATGCCGCGTAAGAACAAATACACCACGCCGCCAACGTGTTTTTCGTAGTCATAATGCGGCAAACGCTGCTTTAACAAACGATGCAGCGCCAAGGTATAGAGCTGATATTGCAAATCGTATCTGTGTTCTGCAATGGCGTGAACCAGTTTTTCCGGCTCGTAATCCGAAATATGATCGCCTAAATAATTCGATTTATAATCCAGCACGTAATAACGACCTTGCCATTCAAACAACAAATCGATAAAACCTTTTAGCATGCCTTTTAATGGCCGATCTTGGATCAATGGCGCGACACGAGAAACTGCATCGTGTTCACGGGAAATACGATCAAGCTGCAACGCATTCATGCCATTCACCGGTATAAAAAACTCCAACTCTTTTCGGCAGGCCGACTGAGCTAATTCACCAAGACTCATGCCTTCCACCAGCTCTGTATTGATAATATCTGGCAACCAATCGCTCAGCACATCTTGCCATTCATGAAACCCATGACGTTCGTAATAATCGGCCATGCGCTTATGGTGACTGGTTTTCAATAAGTCACGGAAACTCGGATTTTCCGACACATCATGCAAGGCTTTGCCTTCCAAAGTGTCGTGCAAGAAAGTCCCCGGTTTTGAGCCTTTCGGAAAGGTAAAACGATTGTGTTCCGGTTTCGCCAATGGGTCCAATTCAACTATTTCATCCAGCAAAAGATCGACCAAACGCGTGGTTTCATCCAACCCTGGCACACTTTCATCGTGACGCTCTTTGTCTTCCACCACCAGCGAAGAGTAGCTGCCCACCCACCAATCTCGCTCTACACGACCGGTAAATTCACGCGCTTGCGGCTCAAGCAATTCAGCCTGAGCCATTTTAAAGCGCGGCAACGCGACCATTTCATCGGGCAAATCCTGCACACTCATTTGCTCTGTGCGATATCGTCCACAAAGTCGCTCTAAACTCGGGTACAAAGCGCCCGCCTCAAGCAACTCACCTTCTGCGATTAACGCGCCCACTCCACTCAGGTGCACATCTGACACAGCACCACGGGATTTACTCGCCTTTTTCCCCACATCCATCGAACCAATAAAACAGGCTTCTTTGGAGCGCGTTAACGCCACGTACGCCAAGCGAATTTCCGCCGCGTACAACTCTTCTTTATGAAGCTCGGTTTGCGTTTCGTCAGGGTCAATGGCGATCCACAATTGCTGCTGAGGATCGTGATACAAAGCCGATTTTTCTTGATCTCGATACGGTGTAAAAGCAAATGGCAAATACACGATTGGGTATTCCAAGCCCTTACTTTTGTGAATGGTGACAATCCGCACCAGTTCCGCATCGGTTTCAAGGCGAATCTTTTGCTCGTCACTGTTGCCATTCGGGTTTTGAATCGCCAATTTAAGGTAACGTAACACGCCTTCTTTTGAGTCCAGCTCTAAGGATTTTTGCTGAAGCTTTTCGGTTAAATGCAGAAAATCCGTTAAGCGGCGTTCGCCACCAATATGACTCAGCATGTGCGTTGCCAACGCCACGTCTTGCATAAACTCTCGTAACATGGGCAGCAAACCTTGCTGATCCCATAGTTCCAAATAATGACGAAACGCCTGAACCCATTTTTCGTAGACTACATCGTCGTGATTTAACGTATCCAACGCTTCTAACGACCATTCCACCAAACTGGTTGCCAACGCAGAACGCAGTTTGCTTTCTTGCCCATTGGATAAAATCGCCGTCAGCACGATTAACAATTCACGCGCTTCAACTGTTTCAAACACCGACCCTTTGTCGCTCAAATACACACTGGCAATGCCACGTTGTCGTAGCGCATCTTTCAGCGCATTGGCTTGGCTAAAATTGGTTACCAATAACGCCACGTCTTTTGGTCGCACGCCGTTTCCGTCGATTGTCGCCGTGCCTTTTTGCCCATCTAATAAAATGGCATGCAGGTGCGCCGCGCACGCTTCCGCCATGAGATTGCGATAATCCTTCGGGGAAACCGGTTCGTCAGAATGTTGATACAGAAATTGCAGTGCCGATTGCGTTTGGCCTTGTCGGATAAATCGACCCGCCACACCACGATCCTGCACCTCAACAAAGGGAATACCGCTAACGCGGAACGGTTCACTTTGTGTCATAAACAACCCATTAACCGATTGAATCATCGCGGCGGAAGAACGGTAATTGGTCGCCAAAGAATACACTTTATCTACGTGTTTTTTGGCGGACAAATAGGTGTAAATATCGGCGCCACGAAACGCGTAAATAGCCTGTTTTGGATCGCCGATCATGATCAAACCCAGCGCCGTTTGATCAACTGTTGCGGGCTCATAAATCGTCGAAAAAATACGATACTGCACCGCGTCAGTGTCTTGAAATTCATCAATCAGGGCAATCGGATAAAGATGACGTATCCGCTCTGCGAGTTTTCCCGCTTCCTCTTGCGATAGCGCCACGTCCAACGAGGTGAGCAAATCAGTAAACGTTAGGGATTGCGTGCTACGCTTCCAACGCTTCATGCGCTCTTGCGTCTGTTCCCAGAGCTGAATGAGCAGCACGGCTTTTAATCGGCCAGCGTCCGGAAAACAATCACGTAGTGATTGCACCAAGTCAAAAAACGCGTGAGCCGGTAAATCACCGCCTTTGCTTAATCGACTGGCGTGTTCGTTGGTATCGAATTTCTCAAGACTTTTATCCAACTCAAAGCGGCTTGAATGCGCCCACTTCGTCATGGCCTGAATGTCTTTCGATGGGTCTTTGCGCCAGAAAGTGCGTTTGATACCGCTTCGCTCAAGGGCGTCGATAATATCGTGCGATTGCGACAGCCACATGGTTTTCACGGTTTGCATGGTTTGCTGCGCCTGACTCAAGGCGCTTTCCCAATCGTAATCAGGCACAACCAATTTTGCATCTGGCTGGTTGTTCAACAAATACAAATCTTTCAACAAAGCATCGGGATTCGCCCAAATCGGCTGAATAAGCGCGGCTTTGGTGTCGTCCATCGGATAAAACACACTGCGCCAAACGTCTTTTACCGCCATCGACAACGGCGCTTGCTCATCGGTTTCGATGGTTTGCTGAAACAACATACGGCTTTCAAAGGCGTTTTGGCTCAACATACGCTGACAAAAACCATGAATGGTAAACACCGCCGCTTCATCCATTTGTTTTTCAGCATAGAGCAATTTTTCAATCGCGCCAGATCGCTGCACATCGGACATGTGTGTGAGCCAATCTGCTAGAAATACGTCGTTACTTTCGCCCTGCAATAACGCTTTGCGGGCGGCGCGAATACGGTCACGAATACGTGCTTTCAGCTCGGCCGTCGCGGCTTCGGTAAAAGTCACCACCAAAATTTGATCGACCGTAAGCGGTTTGTCTAAATCTTCTGCGTTTCCCGTTGGCACCAATAAGCGTAAATACAAGTTGGCAATGGTGTAGGTTTTTCCTGTGCCCGCACTGGCTTCAATCAAGCGTTTGCCAAACAAAGGAAACGTCAGCGCGTTGAGTTGCTCTGGAGCAGGCGAAAAGCTCAAAGTAGAGTCATTCATTCCATTACCTCCAAATGACGATGCATGGGCAACCATATTTGCTCACACAAACGAACGAAGGTGTCTTTTTGATCGTTCAAATCGGTATAATATCGCTGCCAATAAGCGTCATCGACTTCGCTTCGAGTAAACGCACTGCTGTTTTCTTGGTACATTTTTATCGCCTGCTCCCATGCGGTGTCGGCGTCTTCTTCGGTTTTGCTGGCACAATAACTTTTACACCATGCATCGGCGCTTTTTGCTGGCAACGCAATAGGCTGACACAAACCAAGCTGCAACAGCGCCAACATATTATTTAGATGTTCTTTGGCGTCATTCGGCGGAATCAGAATAAAACTGTGCTGAAGCAATTTGCCTGTTTTGGTGAGATTAATAAGATGATGCTGTTTTGGTGTGCCTTGCGCGCACAGTGCCAAATGTTCGATCCACGCCTGCATTTTTTGATGCGCAGACAAGTCGCCAATACGATAAGACAACCGAGTGGTGGCCGTCGGCAAATCCAACCAGGCTTGCAAAACAAGGCTGCCCAGCGTGAGGTTCACTTCTATCGGCTCGCATTCTTCCAACGCGTAACCTTGTAGCACACTAAAAAGCTGACGACATTGTCCTTGGCTTTTCTGCAAGGACAAACGCCCTAACGCGCCATACGGCAAGGCGCCCATAAGCGATAAACGCTCGACGAATTGCGACTCGTTGCCTTCTAACATGGCCTGCAACAAGGACTCACGCAGCTGGTAACCTGCCAAACCATCCAGCGCAAATGGCTCGTCTTCTTGCTCTTCCTCTTCGCGTAAACTCAAATACGCTTTTAAACGGCGTTGAGTGAAATACCGTGCAGGATGCCCCATAAAACGCGATAGTTCATCGAGCGCCAAATCAAAATGCGATTGCTCTAAGCCGTCAAGCGGATTAAACACGGGGGCGACCTCATCGACTTTCACACTCAACAACGCCGGTAGCCATTGCTCGTCGTAACTGTACAAACGCGAGTCGAAAGGATTCGCCTCGCTGGTGGCGTTTTGAGAATAGTACGCAGGATTAAAGGGTTGTAGCGGATGTTCAATGATCAACTTGTCCAATAACGCCGTTTGCGCATTATCTGGCGCCAGTGTTTGATCGCCTTCAAAAACGCAACTTTGGCCGATGTATTCCAGTAACTCACTTACCAAAATAGAAGGGTTTTTCTCGCTATTGTCTTGAATACTGCGGCCAACATAGCTGATATAAAAACAGTCTCGTGCTGACATTAACGCCTCAAGAAACAGATATTTATCGTCTTCGCGTCGGCTTCGGTCACCACTTCGATATTGACCCACCATGAGGTCAAATCCCATCGGTGCAACACTACGCGGGTAATCGCCTTCGTTCAGACCCAGCACACAAATCACTTTAAAAGGCACAGAACGCATTGGCATCAAGGTACAAAAATTCACTCGTCCGGCAAGAAAGCGCTGCCCACCTTGAGATTCTTGCAACAGCGGCGACAACAACTGTCGCAATACTTGCTGATCCAATGGCGCGTCAAAATGCGCTTGCTGCCACTGTAACGTCAAGGCATCCAGCTGCTTGCTTAATAATACTCGAAAGGCGTCGTCCTCATCGATCAAGAAAAATTGATCGGACAAATAATACAGGATCGACACCCATTCTTTCGGCGTTAGCGACTGCATAAGACGCGTTTGCGCGTTATTAATTGCCATCAAGAATTCCGCCAGCTTGCCCGCCACCGACGCCTCCACCCCTTCGACGTCGCCGTAACTTAATGTCTCTTGCCAAATATGATCGTGTCCCATGGCGTAACCCAACAACATGCGACGCACGCCGTGTAACCAGGTATGGGATTCTTGCGTTGGTAAATCGTGCTGTTGTGCGGTATTGCCATCCAAACCCCAACGAATACCGACTTCCGTCGACCATTGGCGAATGCGCTCCAATTCATCCGGTGTGAGCTCAAATCGCGCCAGCACCGCCGGCACTTCCAACACACTGATGAGTTCCGATAAGGTAAAGCGACTTTCGCCCAAGCCCAGTAAATACAAATACGCGTCAACGATCGGGTTTTCCATACCACCAGATTGATCAATCAAGGCAAACGGGATGCGCTTTCTGTTTTGCGCCTGACTGCTTCCTTTCGTTTGACCGCTTCCTTTACCAAAAACCGCCTTCACAAAAGGACTGTACGCGTTGACGTCAGGCAACATCACAATAATATCTTTTGGCGTTAGGCTGGGATTATGTTCAAACATCTGCAGTAATTGATCGTGCAACACTTCCACTTCACGCAATGGACTGTGGCAAAGATGAACGCGAATGCTTTGATCTGCCACCGCGATGCGATGACGATATTCCGCGTTGGCAATGGTCGAATCTCTTTCTTCTTGCGATCCGTGATTTTCGAGTGTCAGTACATCTTGCTGAACCCATTGCAACAAACCGCTTGCCTGCTCGGAGCGACTTGATTGCTCGCTCAGATAGTCTTCAAAGACATCCAGCTCGCCGTCGGCCATTTCTTGCAATTGGGCAATATAATCTCGCCCCAATCGCCCCCAACTTGCCAATAAAGGATTCGCATCCAAATGCAAGGTGTCTGTGCTTAAACCGGGCTTGAGGGTTTGGCGTTTTATTTCTCGCCCTAGGTAATGCTTATCAACAATGTCGCCCCAATAAAAACGACACGGATTCTGTAGAAAAAGATGCACATCAATCCAACCCGATGCCGCAAGCACGCGTAACGATTCCAACGTATTTGGCGGTAAAGAAGACACACCAAAAATAAAGATGCGTTCAGGAACACCAACAGGGCGAGTCGATGACTGCGCGGCGTCTTGCAGGGCTTCGATTAAATTACCACGATGGTACAAGGACGTGCCCAGTTCGCTCACATCGGCGACCAAATCGCGCCATAAAATGGCTTGCCAAGGTTGCTGTTCAAATAAGGCTGCCAAGTTTTTGTCTTGGCAGTCACCGGCTTCCCAGATTTTTATCCAATCCGGTCGATACACTAAATATTGGTCGTAAATATCCGCAATGCTGCTGCACAACTGAAAACGACGAACTTGTGTATCGTCTTCTTCTAAATACCAACTGAGCGCCTGAAATTCAGGATCGCTAAGACGCGAGTCTAGTAACCGCATCAAACGCCACACCAAAAACGGCTTATTGAACTCGCTTTGTGCAGGAATATCGTCAAGAGTTTGCGAAAAAGTACGCCAAACAAACGTAGAAGGAAGAGGAAACGCTAAACCCGCGGCAATAGAATGGGATTGCGCCAAAAACATTTTTAACCACTGAGCCATCCCTGGGTTTTGTACCAAGATACACTCGTCATCAAACGGATTTTCTGGCGGAGACACTGCCAAAATTTTAGCCAGCAATACGGCCAAATCCTCTAGACGGTTACCAGTGTAAAGTTGAAACATGCACGAACCCTAGACCTTAGAAAGGAACTTAATAAAAATACCAATAAGCCTAACCTTGGAAGCAATAAAAAAGAAGAACTGAATGGTTTAAAAAGTGAAGAGAAGGCAGATTAAGTGTTAAAAGTAATCGAAAAGATAAATACGAATTATCCAAGCTTAAGCACATTGGAAAGAAATACTAAATGGACTTCCCAGAATTTATTGCACAGTTTCTTAGACCTTACAATTATAGTGTGAGGTACAGAGAACTGAGTTCATCTGGAAGTGTGCAAAGGCAATAGAGAGTTTGACTTCGATGTCGTGGCAAAAGGCGCGCATAACATAAGTATGGCTGCAAAGACTTGGTTTTGGATGCGTTCCCGCGTTTTGCGTTAAGGTATGCGAACTGTAACTTTCAAAAATATCTAGGCAGATCACGGCTACCATGCAGAACTCGAACAACTCTTAAGTGATCATTAAGAGTACGATAGAACACCACATGAGATTGACTTACAAAACTATAAAGCTCTGGGCGGATTTCGGTGCGTTCACGACCTATGCTGGGATTGCTACATAACTGAATAAAACTGCGTTCTAGGTCTTTTAAATACTGAACCGCCTGATCGAGGCCAAACTCCATTTCTGTATAATCAAAAATATCACTCAAGTCTTGCTCTGCTTCTGGAGAAAGCTCATAACTTGCAATAAAAGAAGCCATCAAGGGCGTTTTTCTTTCAGCTTGGTATTAATAATATCCTGTACGTTATTTGGACTAGTTTCACCACCCCAACCTTTGGCTATTTCTACGCGTAAGTCTTCTATTATGCGGTGACGGTAGATTTGATGTAAGCGCAATGCATCTCGAACCACTTCGCTAGCATTCTGAAAATCGCCGCCTTTTACTTGGGCTGCAATATAAGTTTCTTGTGTGTCGGTAAAGCTGATATTCATACTATTAAACCTCATGATCTTTTCATTGAAAACTATCACTCGATGTCTATATTTGTCAAATATAGACATCGACGCTAAAGTTTTATCACTGTTTAGTATGAGTAGTTCCTAAAATATAGAGTTGATTGTGAGCCAAGTATTGATAGAGATCTCATGTAGCCACTTTATTAGTTCAATGACTAATGCCTAGTAAAGTGCATCTGTGAGTAAAAATGAAATGAATAAAATTGGTGGAGCCTAGCGGGATCGAACCGCTGACCTGTTCGCTGCCAGCGAACCGCTCTCCCAGCTGAGCTAAGGCCCCACAAAACGCTTGGCGTCAGTGGACAGAATGTCCTGGGATTGTTCTTTGTTTTACTCTTAAGTAGTAAAAACAAAAACAGTGGGAATTGGTGGAGCTATGCGGGATCGAACCGCAGACCTCTTGCATGCCATGCAAGCGCTCTCCCAGCTGAGCTATAGCCCCAAAACCGCGTTGGATTTTATGGGCGTCGATAAATACTGTCAACCCTTTTAAAACACCCAATTCGAATTTAACCTTATCGTAGAAAACAAAATTCCAACACTTTCCTCATTGCAAGAATGAAGAGAGATATGTTTTTATAACTCATTGTTCTGCCAAAAGTAGAACGATGTCACAAAAGGCAACAAATAAGAGAAGCATATGATCGAATTTCCAGCGGTTTTAGATGATCTAATGATGGCTCAACAACCAATACTCAAAAGAACAAAAGACATTTTTGGGTATGAGCTTTTATTCCGTGGAAAGGACTCCCTAAACGCCAATATTTCTGATGGCGAAGCGGCTACCAGCCAAGTTTTGGTAAACCTGTGCATTGGCCTCACAAAACTAGAATCTCAATTGAGAAAACCTTTTTTTATCAATATGACAACGGAATTGATGCTGTCCGACGCCTTTTTTCCGATTGACCCCGATACCGTGTATATCGAAATACTCGAAAACCAACAATTAACTCCTGAGTTTTTTGTGGCGTTGAAAAAGTGGCGCTCTGCAGGTTATCGTTTCGCATTAGACGACTATCAATTTGATGCGGCTTACGAAACACTCTTACCTTGGGTATCGATCGTAAAAATAGACGTTCTTGCAACACACCCCGAAAAATACGCAGGAAAAATTGCTGAACTCAAGGCCAGAGGTTTGATCCTATTGGCCGAAAAAGTCGAAGATTCGAAAATGTTTGAACTGTGTAAAACGCTCGGATTCGATTTATTTCAAGGGTATTTTTTACAACGCCCTGAAATCATCAAAGGCAAAAGGATTGATTCAGCAACACACGGCGCCATTGAACTCGTCAATGCATTGCAAAACAAAGACATTAGCATAGAAGCCATCACAAGCTTGGTTGGCAAAAACCCTAAGCTGTCTTATCAATTATTACGCATTCTAAACAGCCCCGTTTGCGGCGTACCTAAAACCGTTGTTTCCATAAAAGAAGCCGTTGTTTTTTTAGGCTTATTACAATTAAAAAAATGGGCGCTATTGATCACCCTGACATCATCAAGCAATCAACCACAGGCATTATTAAAAGTACTGTTAACCCGGGGGCGTTGCTGCCAACTGATCGCTGAAAGCAAACAATCTGAACTGGCTGATTCAGCCTTCATGGTAGGTTTGATGTCTGGTATCGACGCGGTGTTTAATGTGGAAAAGTCCGTGGTGCTGGAGCAAATTGCGCTGGATAAAGGCTCACGAGCCGCTATTATGACGCAATCTGGTGAACTGGGAGGCTATTTAATACAAGCATTAAGCTGTGAAGAGCAAAGCTGGGATAGTATAAAATCCTTATCACAAGCCGACAGAACCACCTTAAATCGAGCGTTTCTGGACGCGATGCTGTGGTCTGATGAAGTAGTAAGGTCTATTAACTAAATAAAATGCGTTTATTTTTGCTTAAACGATTGACACCTATAGAAAAAAACATAGAATACGTTTCACCTTTTTCAAGGCCAGTGTGGTGGAATTGGTAGACACGACGGCTTCAAAATCCGTTGCCGAAAGGCGTGGCGGTTCGAGTCCGCCTACTGGTACCAACATAAAAAAAGCGCTTACTTCGGTAAGCGCTTTTTTTTTGCCTATTTAGCCGTCAATGGCTTAATGATCATCAAAACCATGCAACACGTAATCCGGTAAATCTTCTTCTTTCGGAATCGGAGTAGATACGCCCGTTTCATCGATCGCAACAAACTTGAACATTCCTTCCGTGACTTTTTCACGCTGACCAATACGGCCACGGCGAACCCAAGCTTCAACAAGAATATTCATAGAAGTACGGCCAACCGACTCAACGTGTGTATAAACACCCAAAATATCACCGACTTTTACTGGTCGAATAAAGCTCATGCTATCCAGTGCCACAGTAACCACTCGAGATTGTGCTCGCTGCCCTGCACAAATCCCCGCCGCGATATCCATTTGCGACACCACCCAACCACCAAAAATATCACCTGCAGGATTAGTATCCCCTGGCATCGCGACCGTCCTAGTCGTAAGACGACCCTTTGCCTTTTCTTCTAACCCTGACATAACGCTCTCTCATTGGTTTTCATCATTTACTAACGCTGCTTTTCTGCCTGTATAAAAGAGTACAGAACCCCAAAAAATAGTATCACAAACCCACCAAAACACTTACTTCCAATACTTAAATTACGGCGTTTTCAGCCCGTCTGACGGATAATAAATGGCCTTTCCAACCACCTCAGTCGTAGGAAATGAAAAACTGGAACCAATCGACGTTCCGACACCACCTCCGCTACCTACAGAGACACCAACCCCTGTCCCTAAACGCCGAAATGACAATTGCGTCACATCACCCACAATGACGCCATTAGCACCTATCTTAGCCGCCTGCTCCTTTAGCTCCTGTGTGGCTTTTTCTTTCCTTGAATCTTCTGAAAAACCGCTATCGCTTGATGCACGCACCGTACCAATCACTTCAAATTCAAACGCTGGCATCTCTGTAAACACAGACACTTGATCCACCTCGATCTCAGGACGCTGCTGCCCCGTAATCACATGCGAACCGGAAGCACAACCAAACAAAAAGACAGGAAACACAAGAACCAACCAGTAACCAATACGCTTAATCATTTCATCAACCTCACCATTGAAGCCAAAAATCATAACAGTTTTGCATAAATAGAGTGAAAGCAGATTGCCAAGACTGTGACTTTTCACACAAAGCAGCACTTTCGCAAGTAAACATTGAACTGACCAGACCATTTTTACCCTATGATTTAAATGAGAGTCACAAAAAAAAGAGGACATCATGAACGCATTAATAGAAAAAGACATTTCATGCCCGTACTGCGGAGAAACCATAGACGTCGTGATTGAAATACTGGATGACAGTCAAGAATACATTGAGGATTGCCAAGTCTGTTGCCGCCCGATCACATTCAACATAGACATCGCGATTGATGGTTCAACTACGGTTTCGGTTCACTCGGAAAATGAGACGTATTAAGCCGTAAAATATTGAGACAAACAGACAATGAGTCGTGTCGAGTAAAACCAGAAAAGCCCAAAAGACTTTGAGGCTTTCTTTACTGATTACTCAGATTTGAGCATCCACGACCAACTGGCCAATATCAAAAACCGAACCCTTGTCAGAATGTGGCGTTTCTTCGTGGCCTACATGCTCGACCTAGAACCCTACGCACTAGCAACGTCACTTCTTATCGAAACAGACCTTTGCGCTAAATGGACAGAAACCGAACTCAAAAGCATCGTTTCTAAAAAATACCTGACGCGCCTAGTCATCTTAAACAAAGCAAACAAGCAACCTCTTAACATCGCCGTTTAATAAAGGACTAATAACATGGAAAATTCAAACGTATCAACACCAGAAAAAGTCGAAACTGCCCTAGCTGAAAAGCTAGAACAACTGATCCAGACACTAAGCAAGCCGAAAGTATCGGACAACAAAACCCTTTGGGGATCAGACGAATGCGCCGCTTACCTTGGGCTATCGAAAAACAAATTCATGGGTGACGTAGCATGCAGACGAACTTTCCCAAAACCTCGTAACGTAGGCGGATCAGAAAACCGCACCAACTGGCGCTGGATCGCAAGCGACGTAATGTCCTGGGCACTAGCTCAAAAAATGACGCATTGAATTAGTATTCAGACATAAAAAAACCGCCAAAGGGCGGTTTTTTTTATGCCTAATAAAGAATCACTCGTAAGGTAATTCTCCAAATAAACCAACCATTAGATCACCATCCAAAATTTCAAATGGCAGTTCAAGAAATTCATCTGGGTGTCTTGGTTTAGCCTTTTGATCATTAGGTGCATTTTTAGTGTGCCCAACTACTTTGGTGCCATCTTCCTTTTGATACGGTAAAACTACAATCCGACCATGATTCTTAGATATAATTTCCCCATCTTGCCATAAAGTATTAGCACTTGACTCACTTGGTACTCCATTTGATTCTTTAATAACCCAACCAATACCATTATCAGCTTCAAACCAAAAAACATACTCACCAACCACAAGTACTTTTTGCCCTAATCTCTCAGCGTCAGCCAATAACCTTTTCACACTTGCTAATTGCAATAACTCATTTGCACGCGGAAGCAACTCTTTTCTTATTGCTGATTTTGTTTTACCCCAGTGAGCATAGCAACTATACCCAAACCCTTTAGCGATTTTTTCTTTATATGCATATAAAGCTGCTTTCTTATTTTTTTTCGCTCGAACCCAAACCCCATCACTCTCTTTTTTTAATAAAATAACTCCATATTGAGAAATACACACAACAGTTAAGTATGGAAAATCAACCAACTGCTTACATAACTCCTCTTCAATCAGATCACTAGGCTCATTTAATTTTATGTCACCTTTCTTAAACTCTCTTTTACTGTGAAGTTTTTTGGCTTCCTGGAGCATCAAGAATTCTTCATCCATCAGCCTTTTTTTAACCATCAAAGCTTTCTCGGCCTTTAAGGTAAGTGAGGATTTTTCTATGTCAGATATATCTAGACCATTTACAATATGCGCTATCGAAACACTATTTTCTTTAGCAATTTTAGCTGCAACCAGATAATCATCATATACATCAGCTTTTGCATGTCCTGGCCTTTTTTGGCTTTCAATAGATCGGTGAAGCCATTTCAACTTATCATTTATGAGTTTTAGTTCGTACATAAGAAAATAGCCTGGATTCTCATACCAAGGCATTGGCCAAATACCCAAACATGGAGCATCATATCCATAAATTTCTTTTAGCAACATTACCAATTCCTCAATATAATTTAGGTTTTATATCTAGTTATTAACCAACAATTTAAAAAGTCAAAACTCAAATGTAAAACACAAATCAAAAAAATAAATCACAACGCTTCTTCCAACCTAGACAATTAAGATTTCGACCCAACATATAGACCATTTTCAAATGATTCATTATCAAAACGCTTAATATTTTGAAGTATTTTAATCACTGCATAACTAGTTTTTTCGTTTTTTGAGACTATAGCATTCATAAAATATGCAAGCCTAACCCATGACTTGAAATGATCATTTGTTAAATCAGAAGCCACTGGTATTAAATTGTTAAATATTTCTTTTTCATTCTCACAGTAACTTTGTACTTTTAAAACAATTGATTCATTAAGCCCATTTGATTCAATGTAGGAAATTAAATTATTTAAAGACTTTTGATTTTTTTTATGATCTTCTCCATAAAAATCACCTGGTTGACAATCGACAGGGAAATCTTTGAAGTTATGCTTTAGAAAAAAAATCATAAATTCTCTTAGCCTTCTTTCAACTTTAATTTTTTTGTCTTTCTCTTCTTTTTTATTCCAAGCATCAAGAACAAAAACTATTATCAATAGCTCTACACAAACACCTATGATTTCTGGAACTATGTTACCAATTAAAAAGCCATCGTCTGCAAAAAAATAAGCTATAGAAGACAATCCTATTAACGCAATAAAAACCACACCTACAAATTTATTTCGTGTCAATTCCGTATCCTTATAATATTTTTAATAAATGGGGTCAGAGTAAAATTAACTTCTAGTTCCGCCCTTTACCCTATTTAAATCGCCTAGTGAAAGCATCACGTATTAGCTATTAATAATAGACTAAATAAACCTAACCCACTCTTGTTCCGTTAGGATGATAAGCGGATGCCCGCTTTCTCTTAGTTCTATCGCTTTTTGTATTTTGCGACCAAAGCTGGTGTGTTTCCAATCTGGCGACACTTGAGAACCAATCACGACGTAATGAATAGATTTGCTCGGGTCTTTGCGAGGCGTAGCACCCAACTTGATGGCAATCGCTTCTACTTCTTTGCGGGTGCCTGTATTGAATACACCGGTAAAACACATGGCCGCACGCTCGTGGTTCATGGATTCGATGCTGTCTGCGATGTGGTCCATAGGGTGTGCATCGGCGGCGCCCGTTTCTAGGAAGCGAATACCGGCCGTCTGTTTTAGAAAAGACAGTAAGGCTTCTTCATCGGAAGGTGTGGCTTGTTTAAGCGCTGAAAACTCAACCATCTTCGTTGCCACGCCTCTTACTGTAGCGTCATCAACCAAATCGATATGTTTGTTTAGCCACTCATGGAGATAGGAAAACTCGTCTGCGTTAATCTGATCGTCTGACACGATACCATTGATTAACCCTAGAAACTCGTTCAGGTAGTCCGAAGCCGTGACGTCTTCATAGGACCGAAACTCGATAATGTCGGTAATGAGTGCGCTTAGGTCTTCCAGCTCTTCCGCAGTGAACTTACCATCCGCCAACGCATCGCTGATTGAGTCCAACAAGTCGATGGCGTCGGGATCATTGCGCAATGGTTTTGAGTCTAACAACCAAGTATTTAGGTAAAGGGCTTCCATCGTATTCAATGCAGTGTCAGCCACCACGCCTTGTAAAATTCCCTTCAAGGAGTAAATGGCTTTTTTCTTGTTACTCGCAAGCGCGTAGTTTGGTGTTGAACTGTCCATGATTACTCCTTTAACCTGAATCAACGCTATCCATCCACAGTAAAGTGTTTTGTCTGCTTGTTCCAGTCGAACCATACGCCAGCACAAAAAAAACCGCCCTGTGGCGGTTTAATTCAAATGTTGTCACTTGTCCCTATGAGTTTTTATTTCTTTCATCACGCTTACACTTATGCCAACCAAAACCCCAAGTAAAAAATCAGTACAATATCTAGGTCGTCGATCAATTTATAGTGCAACGTACGGTGCTGAATTTCAGAAAAGATAGCATAAGTAATGAAAAGAATGAATTTTAAGGAATTGAATAAAAAGGCTGAAAGCGAGAAAGTACGAGGGTTTGAGCTAGATAACAAAATTTAGGCAAAAAAAAGGCACCATAAATGGTGCCCGGGACCGGAATCGAACCGGTACGCTTATTCAGCGCAAGATTTTAAGTCTTGTGTGTCTACCAATTTCACCACCCGGGCATATCTGATTTTGGAGGCCGGAGTCGGAATCGAACCGGCGTTAACGGAGTTGCAGTCCGCTGCATGACCACTCTGCCATCCGGCCTCATATCAGAAATTCTTTTGATTGGAGCGGGAAACGAGGCTCGAACTCGCGACCCCAACCTTGGCAAGGTTGTGCTCTACCACTGAGCTATTCCCGCGTCTCAAAAGACGGTGCCTATTCTATGTATTTGAGCTTTCACGTCAAGGAAAAATTCCAAATAAATAACTAACTTAGGCACTTTTTTACAATCTGTTTATTTTTCATCCGACTCTTTGGACATTAGCTCAGGCCACGCCGCCTTCAAGTAAATGTACATTGACCAAAGCGTTAACAAGGCCGCGGCGATCAACACTACTTCCCCCACATGCGCCATCAAGGTATCCGGACGGCTTCCCAATAAAATGAAAATGGCCAACATTTGCATGGCGGTTTTCAACTTACCAATATAGGAAACGGCAACACTTGCTCGTTTGCCCATTTCTGCCATCCATTCGCGCAAAGCTGAGATCACAATTTCTCGACCAACGATAACGGCACTGGCCAAGGTGAGTAATGGGTTGGCATAACTGGCGACCAGTAATACCAACGCAATAGATACCATAAGCTTATCCGCCACAGGATCAAAGAAAGCACCAAAAGCCGTACTTTGATCGAGCTTTCGAGCCAAATAGCCATCCAACCAATCGGTAATGGCAGCCAGCGCAAAAATTATGGCGCAGGTGAAATAACGCCCTTCCCACGGTAAATAATATATGGCCACTAATATTGGAATCATGAAGATCCGCACGGACGTCAAAATATTCGGTATGTTCATTTTATTCCTAATAATTACGCTAAATGCACCAACACTTAGCCAAACTTAACTTTTATGGAGGTAAAGGTAAATTTCTTCTGCTTTTTTCGCACTAATCCCTTTTACCTTTGAAATATTTTCCTGACTTGCAGACAACAGTTCTTGATAGCCGCCAAACGCGGTTAATAGCTCTTTACGACGATTAGGACCAATACCTGGTATTTCTTCCAACACAGAATGCCGGCGCTTCTTATCTCGTCTACGACGATGGCTTTTTACCGCAAACCTGTGAGCTTCGTCTCGAATATGCTGAATCAAGTGCAAAGCCGATGAATCTGGCGGCAGTACGACTTCGTCTTCTTTTGAACCAATATACAAGGTTTCAAGACCGGGCTTTCGCGTATCACCTTTGGCCACACCTAATAAGAAGATGTTCACTAGCCCTAATTCTTTTAGCACAGCTTCTGCTTGCGTTAGCTGACCTTTACCACCGTCAATCAGTAAGACATCTGGCGCTTCCAACTCACCACTCTTGACTCGCTTATAGCGCCTCATTAGTGCTTGCTTCATCGCACCGTAATCGTCACCAGGTTCAACGCCTTCAATATTGAATGAGCGGTAACGTTTTTTGTCCGGTCCATCAGGCCCAAATACCACACATGATGCAACGGTTGCTTCGCCACTTGAGTGACTGATATCGAAACACTCCATGTGCGTTGGCGGCTCAGAGAAGCCTAACAATTTTTGCAGCGCGGTTATACGGCTAAAGTGATTACGTTTGTCAGATAAACGCGCCTGAAGCCCTTGCTCTGCATTCAATTTCGCCAGATCAAGCCAACGAGCACGCTGACCTCGAACATTATTGAGCACTTCAATTTTTTTCTGAGTGGTTTCAAAAATCCCCTCCACCAATGCATCACCATCCTCTAACTCATGACTAACGATCAATGTCTTAGGTAATTCCTGAATACCACCAAGGTAAAACTGCGCAATAAAAGACGACAGCAACTCCCCTTCTGTGACCTCAATGGCCATTTTAGGGTAATGGCTTTTACTGCCAACCACCTTCCCCTTGCGCACCATCATAACGTGAACACACAAACCACCAGGTTGGATAATCGAGGCAATAACATCCGCATCCCCCACTTGGCCGTAAACGTGTTGCTGCTCTTGTATATGCTTCAGCTGGATGACTTGATCGCGTAACTCGGCGGCACGCTCAAATTCCATGTCTGTGGCCGCGACGGTCATTTGAGACGTAATTTCTGCGGTCAATTCTTGGTCTTTACCCTGTAGAAACATGCGAGCATGGCGAACATCCAGATCGTACTGTTCGTCGCTAATCAAGCCAACACAAGGGCCTGAGCATCGTTTAATCTGATATTGCAAACAAGGTCGAGATCGATTGGCGTAAGTGCTGTCTTCGCACTGGCGCACTTTGAACACCTTCTGCATGGTGCTTAAGCTTTCTTTTACCGCGGAGCCACTCGGAAAAGGGCCGTATAACGTTCCCTTATCCGTTTTATCCCCTCGACGAAACAGCAGCGCCGGATGAAGATGATTGGACAGCAAAATATAGGGGTAAGATTTATCGTCCCTGAGTAGAATATTGTATGGCGGACGATGTTGCTTTATCAGCGTTTGCTCAAGCAATAACGCTTCCGTTTCACTTTTGGTGACAGCAATTTCAATCGTGTGAATGCGACTGACCAACGCCATGGTTTTCGTTGTTAAACCAGTGACGCGGAAATAACTGGCCACACGATTTTTTAGATTTTTTGCTTTACCAACATACAACAACGACCCCTTGCTATCGTACATACGATAAACACCAGGACGAGTCGTTAAGTGACTGACAAAATGCTTTGGATCAAATTCTGAATGGCTCAAACAAACCTCGTTTTTCGCCTAGCCCATACCAAGTACATTGTAACGAACGGCCAAGTGAATAAGCTCAACATCACTTTCAATACTAAGCTTCGTAAAAATACGAGTACGATATGTACTCACGGTTTTTGGACTCACATTGAGATGATCTGCAATTTCATTGGACTTTTTGCAATCCACAATCATTTGAGCCACTTGCAACTCTCGATCTGACAGCTGCCCCAATGGCGAGCCTTGACCATCGATGGAAAACTTAGACAATGCCATTTTTTGCGCGACTGTCTTAGAAATATAATGCTCGCCTTTCGACACCATTTGAATGGCTTCTAGCAACTCGGAAGTGTTGGTGCCTTTGGTTAAGTAACCTGATGCGCCAGCTTCCAATAATTTCACTGGATAAAGGTTGTCGTCTAATGCAGACAAGGCAATGATCTTTGTCTTTGGCAATATGCGCTTTATTTCTTTTGTCGCACCTAAACCACCAATTCCTGGCATATGCACGTCCATAAGAATAATGTCTGGCAACAGTATTTTGGATTGAACAATGGCCTCTTCACCACTGTGCACCACGCCAACAACTTCGACACCATTAACATCTTGCAATACGCGACTAATACCTTGGCTAACCACATCATGGTCGTCAACGATCAATACTTTCAACATAACAACCTCACCAAAATTTCCTACGCCTCGTGTCGATTTCACTCTACCCTAGAATGAAGCCGCGCCAATAGCATCCTGCTAAAATTGAAAAATGCTGCTCAATGAACCGCATTACTCCGGAAGTTTTTCTTCGTAACCCATTTCAAGGAGTTTTTTCTGACTAATTTCTCGATAACGAACACGCACACCAGAACCATAGGTTTTTTGCGTGTAGTAAAGCAGAGGCGCTATCACCTCTTCGTCAACGGATAAATCATTGGCAATTTTACTCACTAAATCTTTTACGCTAAGCGTTTGCTTGTCTTCAATCATTATGACTTTTGGGATAACCAAACGCTCGCCAGCAATGACACGGTCAACAACTTCCACATAACTCAGCTCAAACAAAGGCCAAGTAACACGCTCTTCTTCCGATTTAATTTTGTACCAACCCACCCGAGAACCCGCAAAAAAAACGGCAGGGTGGCTCCATTTGTATTGCAATGGATCAGTTCGACAAGCACAAGCTTCAAGATACGCTGAACGTGGGTCTGCCAAACCGTATGCTTTATAGGCGGTGCTGATCAGTTTTAAAAATTCAGAGATGGTGGGAGGCCAAGCATGCACTTCTTTCGTACGCTCTACCGCGTAGGCAAGCAAAGGCTCCTGAAAGCCTTTTAGCGCAATCGCCCACTCTCGTTTCGCGAGTTTCACTTCGTCTGTCGTGCTGTAAGCCGATGCGAATTTATGAGTATAAATCGCCTTAAAGCGCGCAAATAACATATTTACTAAAACGCGAGTTTGCTGCTCTGCCTCAGTTGGACCTGACTCACGCGTGGCACCGCCACTTTCTGAGCCATACCCGCCAAAATCACCAGTCTGTGTCGTGGATGTTGTTGAGGGCGTCACTAACCTGTTCTCTAGAGGTTTTAGTAAATTTTGAACTGACTGAGGTTCCTTCATATGAAGACCTATCCGATTGTTTGTATTGCCACTGACGTTTTACGTATTTGAAAAATTCACTGTTCCAAGTCCGAACATTTTTACGCTGTTCTTTAATTCGTAACAAAAACTCGGTTTGCAAAGACAAGGCAAATTCACGAGCAATACCAGATTGTGCAATTTGTTCAAGCGTTGCTTCTTCTGGTTGCCATTGATCAGGCTGTCGAGCACGTTCTTTTTGCTCTAAATACAGATCAAAATCAGTAACACCTCTGCGGTCATTTACCACAGGAGGAGATGGCGCATCGTATTGTCGCACCGGTTGCTTAGCAGGGTAGCTTTTTGGCTGAGGCGTAAACTCTTCTGGCTTTTCCCGTGACGCTTTATGCAACCGATCCATTTTATTCATCAATGAATCTTCTTTTGGCACTCTTTCTGCTGCAGGCTTAACCGTTTGCGTCACTTTTTGCGAAGACGCTAAATGGATGTCTAACATCTCTTCTTGTCGCTGAAAACTTAATAGTTGGCTAATTTGTAAATTCGCCAATAAGCGCATCAACATAGGCACAGTCCAAAATGGCAGTTGCACACTTAATTGACTCATTTCAACACGCAAAACTCCTGAATTAACAAGGTATGCCTGTTGTTTTAAAAAAGTCAGTAATACCGTTTCTTCTAGCCCAATTTGGGCAGCCATTGAAAATGATATCGGTAATGAATAGTCGTTATCCAACATAAATCTCGCTTCGCATATTTAGCTCAACAGTCTATCAAAAGCCATTACCATAAGCACGACAACCTTCAACTAACGACGTCATTTTTGAAGAAAGACAGTCATCAATTTCTCCCCTTATTTACCACTATAATACCACCAACCACTTCAACAAAAAGTGATCTGGCGGCGTTTTTTGACAGATTTAAAAAGCACACCTATGCTCAAAAGGCGGCGACATTTTCATCAAATGCTCTTTACTCTCTGTCGTTTATGTTGCTTGTTTCACAAATGTCACTCAGGAGAAATACAGTATGCACACTACCAAAATCTCTGGTCACCATATCGACGTAACCCCGGCAATAAAAGATCACATCAATGAGAGGCTTGCCAAGTTATCCAAATTGACAGATCAAATAACCTCAGTCAACGTCACCTTGCTTAAAGACAATAAATGCCAGAAGGCCGAGGCAAGCCTACAACTGCCTGGTAAAGAGTTATTTGCCGCATCCACATCTGAGCACAGATTATTCCACGCCATAGATAGCATGATAGACAAACTCATCAGACAAATAGGCAAACATAAAACCAAACAATCCAACACGACACACAAAGCCGTGTTATCCAACTAAACCACACTCATTCATCTTCCCATTCGAAAAACACCGAGACGCATCGGTGTTTTTTGATTTTTATTCCCCAGATAAACAATCTAGCTTGAAGTTTGGAACTTTCAGCCTCATATTAAGTCTATTGATAGTCTTAAACCTCAAAGGAGTCATACCATGCGTTACACAGAAGCCCACTCGTCGACACATACGTCGCAAGCGGCAAACAAAACGCTCCGCAATACATACGGACTGTTGTCGCTAACCCTTTTGTTCAGCGCCTTCACTGCGGGCGTGAGCATGACAATGAACTTCGCTAATATGAATATCTTTGTTTTGCTTATTGGCTTTTATGGTTTGCTGTTTTTAACGCATAAGTTCAAAAATAGCCCACTTGGTATCTTATGTGTGTTTGCTCTGACAGGTTTTATGGGATTAACATTAGGGCCCATTTTAAGCGCTTACATGAGCCTACCTGGCGGCGGATCTTTGATCATGACGGCATTGGGCATTACTGGCCTTTCATTTCTGGGCCTATCTGCTTACGCCTTGATTTCCAAAAGAGACTTTAGCTTCCTGAATGGTTTCATCACCGTTGGTTTCTTCGTTCTTTTATTCGCTGTGATTGCCGGTATTTTTATTAAAATGCCAGCACTGCAAATCTTTATTTCAGCGGGTTTTGCTTTGTTCTCTGGAGCGGTTATTTTGTTGCAAACAAATCAAATCGTTCGCGGCGGTGAAACCAACTACATACTTGCAACAGTGAACTTGTACGTTTCTCTATACAATATGTTCCTAAGCATCTTGTCTCTTCTCGGCATGGCTCGCGACGATTAATCGTTCGAGACAAAACAAAAAAGGCCGCTGACTGCGGCCTTTTTTATGTGTAAACTTTGCAAAATCGTTTCCTAGACTGGTTTTATTAAGGCTTCCTTTTAATGCAATACACCCTTCTCGTCACAGGTTCCCCATATCAAAGCAAGGCATGCCATACCGCACTTCGCTTTATTCAGGCGGCCATGAAAAAACACCCTAATAGTATCAGGGGCGTATTTTTTTACGAAGATGCCGTTTTAATCGGCAACCAAATAACACAACCTCCTAGAGATGAAATAAACCTAACAAAAGCGTGGCAAGCGCTGGCAATAGAACACGATATCCCTTTATATTTGTGCATTGCTGCTGCCGTTAGACGCGGCATTCTTAACGAAGATGAAAGCCGTCGCTACGAACTAGAGCAACATTCTTTGGCCGAGCACTTCCAGCTTGAAGGCTTGGGCACACTGGTTGACCTAATGAATTCCACCAACAAAATCATTCAGTTTAGGTAGCACCATGAAACACACCTTGATCCACCTAAATAGCAGCCCTTATTCTGGCTTAGCATGCAAAGAAGGGTTAGATCTGGCTCTGGTTTTCGCAACATTTGAACAACCGGTTGATCTTTGTTTATCTGGCCCTGCGCTTTCGCTTCTCACTCTGAATCAAAACCCAACCATTGAACAGGGTAAAAATCTTCACAAACTGTTAGCTGGGTTGGAGTTTTACGACATAGAAAATGTTTTTATAGAACGCCGTCACACTTGGCAAGAAGCCGATAACATTTGGCAAGGTGTTCAATCGCTCGACACCGAGCAATGGCAATCCATGTTTTCACAATACCAACAAGTATTCCGGTTTTAATTATGCGACTTCACCAAATAAACCAACTCACTTATCCAGAACCGTTAGAAACCACATGGCAAAACAGTGTGCAAACGGGTGACTCTATTTTGCTCATTGAAGAGAGCATTTTAAGAGCGTCGCACCAAATTGATTCACTAAGTACACTCATCACCGAAAAGCAGATCACCCTTTACTACTTGCAAAGTGATGCAACGGCGTATGGCTTGTCGCCCTCGATTGGTACAGCCCTGTCGGACGAAGAATGGGTCGACATCACCTTTTCTGCCGAAGCAAACATAAGCTGGTAACCACAATGACTGAAAAAACATTAATTTTGGACGAAGAAGGTTATTTGTTAAATCTGCAAGACTGGACGCCAGAGCTCGCAAATCAGCTAGCACAAGACGTCGACGTAGAACTAACAAACGCTCACTGGGAGATCATCTACTTATTGAGAGACTTCTATCATGAGTTTGAAGTATCGCCTGCTATGCGACCACTGGTAAAAGCCGTCACAAAAAAGTTGGGGGCTGAAAAAGGCAGAAGCATTTATTTAATGACTCTGTTCCCCGGTAGCCCTCCAAAGCTTGCTGCGAAAATCGCTGGTCTACCAAAACCAGCCAATTGCCTATAACCGCACATTAAAAACAGCCCATAAAAAAACGGAACTCCATTTAGGAAAAGCTCCGTTTTTTAATAAAACTCTCAAATTCAACCCTGAGCTAATACTTACCGTACCACTCAAGTTTTTTCTGCAAAGTAACCACTTCACCAATAATTAATAATGCCGGCGACTTCGCCTCATTTTTTGTCGCAACATCATAGATATCTTCCATCGTAGATGTAAAGACACGCTGCTCACTGGTCGTGCCTTTTTCGACAATTGCCACGGGCATTGAAGGCTTCATACCAAACCGAATCAACGACGCGCTAATGTCTTTAAGGCCGGTTAAGCCCATGTAAATTACTAACGTTTGTGCAGGATGAACCAACTCTTCCCACGGTAACTCTGTCGTGCCATCTTTAAGGTGGCCGGTTAAAAAACGAACAGACTGCGCATAGTCGCGGTGTGTTAACGGAATGCCTGCATACGCAGCACAACCTGCAGCGGCCGTCACACCAGGCACTACTTCAAAAGGAACCTCTTCTTCAATCAGCTCTTCAAGCTCTTCTCCGCCGCGACCAAAGATAAAAGGGTCGCCGCCCTTCAGGCGAACAACCATATTACCTTCTTTGGCTTTAGCCGCAAGAAGGCTGTTTATTTCTTCTTGAGGCAGACTGTGCATCGACTTTGCTTTGCCTACGTACATTTTTTCAGCTGTTTCAGGAATCAGCGCAATAATGTCTTTGCCAACCAACCGATCGTACAGCACCACATCGGCCATTTTTAACAGACGATATGCTTTTAGCGTTAATAATTCAGGATCCCCTGGACCCGCACCAATTAAATAGACCTTGCCCGTCATAATTTCCACTATCCACTCATACAAAAAAAGCCTCAGTCAGAGGCTTTTTTATTAGAAAATGCGATTTACGCTTTTTTCAATAAGGTTTTTCCGCCCATATACGGCACCAACACATCAGGAACACGTACACTGCCATCCGCATTCTGATAGTTTTCCAATACCGCCACAAGCGTTCGACCAACTGCCAAACCTGAACCATTCAAGGTATGTGCCAACTCAGGGCGTCCTGTTTCAGGATTGCGCCAGCGAGCTTGCATTCGGCGCGCTTGGAAGTCGCACATATTTGAACAAGAAGAGATTTCACGGTACTTACCTTGTCCAGGCAACCACACTTCAATGTCATAGGTTTTATGCGCTGAGAAACCAAGATCGCCGCCACACAGAATCACGGTGCGATAAGGCAACGCCAGTTTTTGCAAAATAGTTTCTGCATGGCCAACCAATTCTTCCAACACCGCTTCAGAACGGTCCGGACGACAAACATGCACCAATTCTACTTTTTCAAACTGATGCTGACGAATCATGCCTCGCGTATCACGACCATAACTTCCCGCTTCGCTTCGGAAACACGGCGTATGCGCCACAAACTTTTTATGTAAATCTGCGTCATTCAGAATTTCATCACGCACCAAGTTCGTTACAGGCACTTCCGCGGTTGGAATCAAATAAAGATCGTTGTTACCACTGTCTTTATCGACCGGCACTTTAAACAAATCTGCTTCGAACTTAGGAAGCTGACCAGTGCCTTTCAAAGAATGTGCGTTAACCAAATACGGCACATAGACTTCAGAATATCCGTGTTCATCTGCATGCGTATTGATCATAAATTGAGTCAAAGCACGGTGTAGGCGAGCTAAATCAGAACGCATAACCGCAAAACGAGAACCGGTAATTTTTACCGCCGCTTCAAAATCCAACATCTCCATGGCTTCACCAAGATCAACGTGGTCTTTTGGCTCAAATTCAAACGCTTTCGGCACGCCCCAACGACGAACTTCTACGTTATCATCTTCCGTCTTACCTTCTGGTACAGACGCGTGCGGTAGATTTGGAATGCCTTCCAATAGAGTATCCATCTCAAGCTGAACAGCGGCCAACGTCTCTTTTGCCGCCTGAAGATCATCACCCAATGTTGCCGTTTGCGCTTTTAGTTCAGCCGCCTTGTCTTTATCTCCAGACTTCATCGCCTGACCAATCTCTTTGGACACCGAATTTCGGGCTTGTTGCAGCGTCTCTGTTTCCACTTGAATGGCCTTACGACGCTCTTCTAAGGAAGAAAATGTCGCCACATCCAACTCGTAGCCTTTCTTTTTAAGTTGAGCCGCAATGGCTTCTGGGTCAGCACGCAATGCTTTAATGTCTAACATCTCTGCAACAATATCCTTTAAACAATGTATAAAAATAAATTAGGGTAACTTCACAATTAAAAACCGGTCAAAACAAGCGAGTTACCGTCATACCAACCGCTAGGCCAACAACGCCCAAAACACAGCTCAATAATAAATAGCTTACCGCACTTAGCCAAGCCTGCATGTTAATAAGCGAGACAATTTCCAGAGAAAAAGTTGAAAACGTTGTAAAAGCACCTAAAAAACCCACCATAACCAAAGGACGATACGGTTCAAGTGACGGCATGCGCTCACTAATCACCACAAAGGCGACCCCCATCAACACACAACCCAATACATTAATCAGCATGGTAGCGAAGGGAAAATGGTGATGCCAATGGGAATTAATCCATTTGGTCATGCCATATCGGCTTAAAGCACCAAACGCTCCGCCAACCGCAATCATAAAGTACATCATTATTGTATTCCTTTGAGGTAATGCTTTTCTCACAACGATTATTCTGGTGATTAAACGTCTTTTCTTACTAAATCCGCGTAGCGCTGAAGTGGACTCTGATCATCCAAGTCTGACAACCAAGCCAACTTATCGTTGATTTTTTTCTCTAAACCCCGATCGGTCGGCTGATAATAACGCATATCTGCCAACTCTTCAGGCAAATAGCTTTCTCCAGCGGCGTACGCATGCTCTTCATTATGCGCGTAACGGTATTCGTCACCGTGCCCCATACTTTTTGCTAGCGATGTTGGTGCATTGCGCAAATGTGCTGGAACTTCATAACTTGGCTGTGCAGTCACATCCGTCATGGCCTGCCCAAATGCTTTATATACCGCATTGCTTTTCGGGGCACACGCCATGTAAACAGCAGCTTGAGCTATCGCTCGATTTCCCTCTCCGGGGCCAACACGTTCAAATACATCCCAAGCGTTTAGACCAATTTGCAACGCCCGAGGATCAGCGTTGCCAATGTCTTCTGAGGCAATCGCCAGCAAACGACGCGCAATGTACAAAGGATCACACCCACCATCCAACATTCGCGCCATCCAATACAAAGCGCCATCAGGAGACGACCCTCGAACGGATTTATGAAACGCAGAAATTTGATCGTAAAAGACATCGCCCTTACGATCAAAGCGACGAACACTTCCACCTAATACATCTTCTAATTGCTCTTGTGTCACCTTAGCTTCAGGCTCCACAAGATCTGACAAAATCTCTAAAAAATTCAAACCACGACGAATATCACCATCCGCCGCTTGCGCCAAAACAGATAAAAAATAATCGTCTATCTGTAAGCCACTGATGCCTTTCTCATGACTCTGCAAGGCACGGGCGAGCGCAAGCTGAACCTCTTCGGCGGTTGGCGTTTTTAAACGGTAAACACGCGCTCTAGACAATAAAGCAGAATTTAACTCAAAGGCTGGGTTTTCGGTTGTCGCACCAATAAATAAAAAGGTGCCATCTTCAATGAAAGGTAAAAATGCGTCTTGCTGGGATTTATTAAATCGATGCACCTCATCCACAAATAACACAGTCTGAGTGCCATTCATCATGCGCAACTGCTTGGCTTGATCCACCGCTGCACGAATTTCTTTAACACCCGACATGACCGCTGAGATTTCAATAAATTGCGCGTCCAGTGCATGGGAAAGCAACTGAGCAAATGTGGTTTTACCGACGCCTGGCGGCCCCCAAAGAATAAACGAATGGCAATGGCCAGTTTCAACCATGCGTCGCAATGGCTTTCCCGGACCCACCAAGTGCGATTGCCCGATATAATCATCGAGGTTAGCGGGTCGCATTCTGGCTGCAAGAGGCTGATAAGCCTCCGCTGGTACATCCGAAAACAGGTCTTTCATTATTGACCTTCTACAATCACATCCACATTATCAGGTAAGTCCAAAGCAAAATTTTCTTTGGCAACACCGTCATGCGTCTCGACATTTTTAAATTCAATCACGGTGGTTTGCTCAAGTGAATCGAGAATACTCATGGCACTGATGACTTTCTTTCGGAAAGATAACGTAAGGTGCTGAAATAAATCTTGCTCGCCTTTTGGCTCTAGACGAAATTTCTCGTCGCCCAATTTCGCCACATTATAATGTGGAAGCACTTCGCTGGCCGGTTGCCCTAGTAACGCAGCTGGCGAGTTGCCAACCGTACCAGACAACGGTTTTTTAGTCGCTTGCTCCAAGTCCACATCCCATACTGTGATGGTTTTACCATCCGAAATAATACGTTGTGCAAACGGCGTCACACTGTCCCAAACAAACTGATTGGGTTTCGCCAATAAAAAGATACCTTCACTCACCTGAAGCTGTTTGCCTTTTTCATCATAGGTCACTTGGCGAAATTCACCCTCAATATTTCGGTTCATTTCCAATAAATTTTCAATGGAGCCTGAAGTCTGGTCTTCCGCCTGCACAGTGATAGCTTGAAACGCGATAACAACACTCAATATTGCCATGGCGACTAATTTATTTATCAACATAACTCTCCAACAAACATTTTAAATACGAGCTGTTCAAAAAAATAACAACCGTTATTCTGGAATTAAAATATCGCGCTGCCCATTCGTCCCCATCGGACCAACCAAGCCAGCCGCTTCCATTGCTTCAACCAAATTAGCCGCTCTGTTGTACCCTATTTTAAGTCGGCGTTGAATAGAGGATATCGAAGCTTTACGCGTTTCAATGACAATTTTCACTGCATCGTCATAAAGTGCGTCTTTATCTTCACTGTCATCACCGGACATTAAGTCTTCTGGGTTCACCACCACGTCTTGAATATAGTCTGGCTCACCTCGTTGTTTCCACTCCTCGACAACCGCATGAACTTCTTCATCCGACACAAACGCACCATGAACTCGGATTGGCGTTGGCAAACCAGCAGGAAGATACAACATATCACCCATACCCAATAATTGATCTGCGCCACCTTGATCCAAAATGGTTCGCGAGTCGATTTTCGATGACACCTGAAACGCCATTCGGGTTGGAATGTTCGCTTTGATCAAGCCTGTGATGACATCCACAGAAGGTCGTTGCGTCGCTAGGATTAAGTGAATGCCCGCCGCTCGCGCTTTTTGAGCAATACGAGCGATCAACTCTTCTACTTTTTTACCCACAATCATCATCATGTCGGCAAATTCGTCCACGATAATAACAATGTAAGGCAGTGGCTCTAAATGCGGTACCGTGCGAGCAACGCCATCTTCGGAAAACATCGCCATCTCTGGTTGCCATAATGGATCTTCGATCGGCTTACCCGCATCTATCGCGTCACGTACTTTTTTGTTGTAACCCGCAATGTTGCGGACGCCCAGTTTCGACATCAACTTATAGCGGCGCTCCATTTCATCCACCGACCAACGCAAACCATTGGCCGCGTCTTTCATATCGGTAATAACTGGCGTCAAAAGGTGCGGAATACCTTCATAGATCGACAACTCAAGCATTTTTGGGTCGACCATTATCATGCGCACTTCGTCTGGTGTCGACTTAAGCAGCATACTTAAAATCATCGCATTCACACCCACCGACTTACCAGACCCTGTTGTACCAGCAACAAGCACATGTGGCATTTTCGCCAAATCAACCACAACGGGTTCACCAGAAATATCATGTCCAAGCGACAAGGTAAGCGGCGATGAAGATCGATCGTAGGCATCACAGTTAATCACTTCGGAAAAATACACGGTATCTCGAACCTGATTGGGGATTTCAATACCGATGGTCGACTTGCCTGCAATCACTTCAACGACTCGAACACTCATGACGCTTAAAGAACGCGCTAGATCTTTTGCTAAATTGGTAATTCTAGAAACCTTTACGCCTGGCGCAGGCTGAATTTCAAAACGCGTAATAACAGGGCCAGGATTCACTTCAACTACTTCGGCTTTTACACCAAAGTCTTGCAAACGCTGCTCCAATAATTCAGACAAGGCCAACAGCTCATCTTCTGAATAACCGCCCTGCTTTGGTTTTGGTGTGGTCAATACGCCACGATCCGGTAAAGAGTAGCCTTTCACAGTCTGGCGAGTGTCATCATCACCGGAAGAAGGCCCACCAAGCGAATCCAATTGCTTCGCTTCTGACAAGGTTCGAAACGCAGGTTTGTGTGCGGGAGGAATAACCGAAGGCGGTTCGTCGTTGAACAACATCGCATCGGCCTGTTCCTTTGATATTCCTGTAGGCAAAGGAGCACCACTGTCGTCCTGATCGAGGGATTGAGCGTTCGGCAGTTGCTTTTCTAATGGTGCATTAATGGGCGGCTTATCCGTCGGCTTAGACCAGCTTTCTTCAATATAAAGTGTGTCGCCAAAATCAACATCACTCTCGTCAAATGATAGCGTATCCAGACCACCAAACTCAGGCTCTTCATGAGATTGAGGCAATTCAACTTCTGCATGTACTTTCTTAGACTTAGAAAATAATGATGATAGCGAAAACTTGGACTTCTTATCTTCGTCGTTTTCAAGAGAAGCATGATCAGCAATAGGGTTTTCTGTATTCCCTTCGTCAGACTGAGCATTACCTTTAGTCTGCTCATTTTCCACAGGCTCACTTTCTGCCTTTCTTCTTTTCCTGACAATAGCAGGCTCTTCTGCATCATCGTCAATCTCAAGTTTCAAAGCGGCTTTTTGTTTGGATCTCACTTCGCGACTGCTCGTCCATTTATGGCGAACAAACACCATAAAGCGAAACGTCTTTTCACCCAAGCTATCCATTAGGCTCAACCAATGCAGTTGAGCCAATAACGTAAAGGACAGAATAACTAAGGCTAAGCTGACTAATGTCGCGCCATCGTAACCAATAAAACTGTAAAGTAATGTCCCTAAACCATGACCCAATATACCACCAGTGCCATATTGCAACGAAGGTTCACCAACGGTATGCAAGAAACATAAAACAGAAGCAAAGGACAAGTACAAAATACTGCCAAGCGTGCACAGTAAGGCATTATTCAAAGGCAGTAGAGAATGTGGATTGCGCCATATAATAATAGCAACCCAGAAAAAAAGAGGAGGGAGAGAATAAAATAAAGAACCGAAAAAGCCCGATGTCAAATCCGCTATGGTCGCACCAATTGGCCCCATGGAATTTTGAATAGCGGCACCATTACCTGAATAGAACCAACCCGCGTCGTTAGGATTGTAACTATAGGTCGCCAACCCGAAAAAAAACAAAATCAATAAAGCCGCAATAAACGCCGCTTGCTTGGCAAACAACTCCCAAATTGGTGATCGTACCGACTCACGCACATCTTCTGACAAAACGTATCTTCCTATTTTATGCTAAACAAAACAAAACATGCTCCGTTCCGCGGAGTCACCAGTTCGCTAAGCTTACCATAAAAAAAGCCAGCCCAAAGGGCTGGCTTTCGCTTTTACTAAGTCAAGACACTCTTATAAAAAAGCAGTCTTAGAAAGAAGCTTTCACACCAACTTTAGTAAGTTCAGAACCTAGGTCACCAGCGTAGTTTTTAACGTAGTAAGTCAAATCACCAGCAGCGTATTCACCAACGAAGTAAGTACCGTCAGTTTCAGCTTCTAGATCGCTGGAGAATTCAAGAGTCAAGGTCAACGCTTCAGACGCTGCAAACGCAACAGATGCAGTCATCAGTTCAATATCAGTATCGCCATCAGTACCACCAGCGCCAGAGCCGTAGTTCAAAGATACAGTCGCTGGACCTGCAACAGTTTGAACACCAACGTTCACAGCATTCGCATCACCTACAGCACCACCAGAGATACCAGCTTTGAATCCACCGAAGTCCATAACGTAAGAAGCAGCAAAACCAATTTCACCGTCTACATCACCAACTGCATTAGTCGCTTCAATAGCAACAGTCAGCTCAGGAGAAACCATGTAACGGATACCAGTGTTATCTGTATCACCAGTTAGATCGCCATCAGAATCAGTAGCATTTTTAAGATCAACACCACCGAAGTACTCATCCATACCAAAGAAAGAGCCAGTTGCTACAGTACCGTCGAAACGACCAAACTTGACAGCACCTTGTTTAACATAAAGCTTTTCCATGCCAATTTTAGTGCCTTCATCAGCACCATCAGTAGCGATTTCGATTTCAGCATAAACAATACCTGTATCAACAGATACTTCAACTTCAAACTCTTTAGTGCCACTTAGCTCGTTAGCAGTAGTGGTTTTTTTGGATTCATTCTGAGTTACATACTCTACACCAGCATTACCAGTGAATACTGCCTCAGCAGCAAAAGTAGCAGTAGAAACGGCAGCTGCAACAGCAGATACCGCAAACACAGAAGCAAGTTTAATCGCTTTCATTCAAGATTCCCCTTTATATTATATTATGTGGCCTTGTAGACCTATTGACTGATTTTCGTCTATCCAAGAAACGTTGTTAAATCAACGACTCGTGTATCTTAAAACCGATCAGTTTCACTTTTGTGACAATTGCCAAAAAAGCAGATTATCTTGTAGTTCCTAACACCGCATTCAATTATGTTTTCGAATTACCGTTTAGGACTGCATCGATTAAAACCAAGTTTTCCATTACTGGTCAAGCATTCCTTGCACTTTTTTTCTCTTTTTTTTCATTTTGCACCCTTTTTTGGATAAAAAACACCCAACAAGGATAAAAAGGAACTATTTGTTTCGCCTTTTCATGCACATTCTACTGAATTAAGCATAACATTGTGTCAACAAGTCGCAAGCGGAACGTATTTTCTTCCTTAGTTTGATTATCGGTAAGCCATTTGAGTTCTTTAGATTTTTTTCGCTTTTTTCGAAGAGATAGTTTTTACACTGAAAAAACGATAATCTAAAAATAGAATATGCCAATGTCTAAATTAGGAAGATACGCGCCCAATGCAAGCGTCTGCCAGCGATGAAAAACACGAACTGATATTACTGTCAGAATCCCCCTACGACACCCCTGATCCAAGCAAAGCACTACAAGACCCTGAGGGGTTAGCCGCTATCGGTGGTGATTTATCTTCTACACGCTTAATACACCTATACAGCAAAGGTTTTTTTCCTTGGTACAGTGATCCTGACCCTATTTTATGGTGGCACCCTGAACAACGATGCATCCTTCAACCTGAGCGTTTTCACACGTCAAAATCACTTAAAAAAGCATTAAAAAAAGGCCAATGGACATTTACCGTCAACCAAGAGTTTGCATCGGTAATTGGCCACTGCTCCGCCCTAAGGATCGACAAAGAAGGCACCTGGATCTCCAATGATATAAAAACTGCTTATATCAAACTGAATGAATTAGGTTATGCACACTCTATTGAAGTTTGGTTGGATGAAAAACTGGTTGGTGGGTTTTACGGCGTCGCGATGGGAAATGTTTTTTTTGGAGAGTCTATGTTTTCACTGCAACCTAACGCCTCGAAAATTGCATTAAAAACATTCTGCGATCTTGCTAAAAGCTGTCAGATTGAACTCATTGATTGCCAAGTAGAATCCGACCATTTGCTTTCGCTTGGCGCCGAATTGGTACCAAGGTCATTTTTTTCCACTCAATTAGAAGCGCTAATCACACGCACAAAAAAGAATATAAACTTAATAGAAATTGGAAAAAATCCTCATAAACAACCCATTTAGCGTTAAAATAGGCACATCAAAAGCGTAACTAAGTTTGCCTTACGCTGCATTTTTAGGCAAAATACGCTCGATCAAAATTCAGACGTCGCTAAATAAACATCATGATTTAAGAATTTAGCGCTCAATTGACTAAAGAAAAACGATTTTTTTCTTTGTCTGTAGACCTCCGAATAAGGCATGGTCGGCGTCTACTAACTATACGTTAACACCATAGGACACATATTGTGGCAAAAGAAGAAGGCTTAGAAATGGAGGGCACTATCATTGATACGTTGCCTAATACCATGTTCCGTGTCGAATTAGAAAACGGACACGTTGTAATTGCACATATCTCCGGAAAAATGCGTAAAAACTACATTCGCATTTTGACAGGCGATAAAGTAAAAGTAGAGCTAACACCATATGACCTTTCAAAAGGCCGTATCGTTTATCGTGCTCGCTAATTTAAGCGTTTTATTAATGGCTTAAATGAAGACATAAAAAAACCGGACACTGTCCGGTTTTTTTATGTCTAGCAATTGCATTAAGCTTAATGGACAACCGCTTCTTTTATTACTTCAAACTTCAGTTCGTCACTTTTTTCATCTAAAGACACTTTTACATGACCACCATCGTTCAGATCCCCAAAGAGTATCTGATCTGCCAATGGCTTCTTCAGGTGCTCCTGAATGACGCGAGCCATCGGACGGGCACCCATTTGACGATCGTAGCCTTTATTCGCCAACCAGCCTCGTGCTGTGTCTGAGACCTCAAGAAGGACGCCTTTCGGATCCAACTGAGCTTGTAACTCCACCAAAAACTTATCAACCACATTAAAGATAATGCGCTCATCCAATTGCTGAAACTGAATCACTGCATCAAGACGGTTTCTAAATTCTGGCGTAAAGGTTCGATTTATCACCTCCATACCGTCTGTCGAATTGTCCTGACTGGAGAAACCAATAGATCGACGAGCCAATTCTTCTGCGCCTGCATTTGACGTCATAACCAAAATCACATTACGGAAGTCCGCTTTGCGACCATTGTTGTCGGTCAAGGTACCGTGATCCATCACCTGCAAAAGCAAATTAAAGACTTCTGGATGCGCCTTTTCTATTTCATCAAGCAATACAACACTATGAGGGTTCTTAGTGACCGCTTCTGTTAACAAACCACCTTGATCAAAACCTACATAACCTGGTGGCGCACCAATCAAGCGAGAAACCGCATGACGCTCCATGTATTCAGACATGTCAAAACGAATCAACTCAAGCCCCAATTGCTTGGCCAGCTGCTTTGTCACTTCGGTTTTACCTACACCTGTTGGCCCTGCCATCAAGAAGGAGCCTATTGGCTTTTCTTCTGCTTTCAGGCCAGCACGAGAGAGTTTAATCGCCGCAGAGAGTGAATTAATGGCATTATCCTGCCCGAAGACCACCATTTTCAGGTTGCGCTCTAGGTTTGATAACACTTGTCTATCATCAGAATTAACCGCCCTAACAGGCACTCTCGCAATCTTAGAAACAATATCTTCGATATCCGCAACCGTGATCACTGATTTACGTTTGCCTTCAGGCTGTAGGCGCTGATAAGCGCCTGCTTCATCAATCACATCGATCGCTTTGTCAGGCATATGACGATCTGTCACATAGCGCTGAGCAAGCTCCGCTGCCGCTAATAATGCAGGCTCTTCATATTTAACTTTATGGTGCTCTTCAAACGCGCCAATGATGCCTTTCAAGATCTGGTAGGTGTCATCCACACTTGGTTCGTTCACATCGATTTTTTGAAAACGACGCGCAAGTGCATGATCTTTTTCGAACACGCCACGAAACTCTTGGAATGTTGTCGAGCCAATACAGCGTAACCCGCCAGAACTCAACACAGGTTTAAGCAGATTAGAGGCATCCATTACGCCGCCCGATGCCGCACCAGCACCAATGATGGTGTGAATTTCATCGATAAACAAAATAGCGTTAGGAAGCTTCTTCAACTCACCCAAAAGCTGTTTTAGCCGTTTTTCAAAATCACCACGGTATTTCGTTCCGGCCAGCAACGCCCCCAGATCCAATGAGTAAACAATGCCATCCGCAATAACATCTGGTACCTGCCCATCGACAATACGCTTCGCTAAACCTTCAGCAATGGCGGTTTTACCTACGCCCGATTCACCAACAAGCAAAGGGTTGTTTTTACGACGACGAGACAACGTTTGTATAACACGCTCGACTTCGTATTCACGACCGATTAATTTGTCGATTTTACCGGCTTTGGCTTCTTCATTTAGGTTTGTCGCGAATTTTTGCAGCGGCGCTGTTGTTGTGTCTTCCGCTTCATCTTCTTGATCCATATCCTGAGAAGATGCTTCACCTGTTTTTGAAATACCATGCGCAACAAAATTGACAACATCAATACGCGCCACGCCATGCCGTTTTAGCAGGTAGACGGTCTGGCTTTCTTGCTCACTGAAAATAGCCACCAGAACATTAGCGCCGGTAACTTCACGCTTACCAGAAGATTGAACATGAAAAACAGCACGCTGTAATACGCGCTGAAAGCCTAATGTGGGCTGAACTTCACGCTCATCATCGTCTTCAGGAATCAGTGGCGTTGTACTATCAACAAACTCTTCTAACTCCTTGCTCAATATATCTAAACTTACACCACATGCTTTTAGAACGCTTGAGGCAGCGTCATTTTCGATAAGAGCTAATAACAAATGCTCTACTGTCATGAATTCATGGCGTTTGTCGCGCGCCGCTTTGAACGCTGTATTTAGGGTTTGCTCTAGTTCTTTATCTAACATTGCTATTCCCTCACTCTGAATCAGTCAACCTTTTGTAGGTCGCACATTAAGGGGTGCTCATTTTGTTCCACGAACTGTTGTACCATTGCCACTTTCGTTTCAGCAATATCAAAAGGGTAAATTCCGCAAACACCTTTCCCCTTTGTATGTACTTCTAACATGACCTGATTGGCCTTTTCCCCTTCCATAGAAAAAAAACGCTGTAAAATAAATACGACAAAATCCATTGGCGTATAATCATCATTGAATAAAACAACTTGATACATGGATGGCGGCTTCAATTCCGTTTCTTCAGGTGCAATCGCAATATTCGAATGCCCGTGCTGCTCATCATCTTCTGATACTAGTCTAATTTGCTGATCTACAATCATCCCATGCCTCTGAGGCTACATTTTTTCACATAACTTGCCAATTCTGACTCATTACTACTCATATACAACATCTAATACGTTACAGATTACCACTTGAATTTTACAAATACCAAAACGCCTTCTACGCTTTTATTGGGGCAATCAAATGTGCAATCAATGTTTATGTCATAAAATTCTATCATTGATTGGTCATAAACAATTTGGACCTATTTAGCAATCTACGATATCCGGGCTATGTTTATAAGGTGCCTGAGATAATCATTACTCATTTTAGATGACACAGGCAAACACCGACTGAGTGGATAAGGAGTAACTCATGCATCACGGATCAGTGAAGTGGTTTAATAACGCGAAAGGCTATGGGTTCATTGTATCAGAAGATTTTAATGAAGATTTATTCATTCATTATTCTGCCATCAATGTTGAAGGATACAAAACGCTGAAAGCGGGCCAAGCGGTCACGTTTGAAACGGAACCTGGCGAAAGAGGTCTGCACGCCATCGACATAAACCCGATCATCAGCCAAGAAAAGGAAGAGATTCAAGAAGAAAACCAAAACACTCAACCCGCCTAATAATAAGTTGCATCGCTATCCAAGCTTGAATTTGTTATCTTACGCCTCTTAAATGAGGGGTAAGATGCAATCGCTTAGCGTCGTTTTTTTCACCCTATAACGACACAATCAGACCATACATTAGACGCATGACCTCCAACTTAATTTTATTTAATAAACCATTCCGTGTACTTAGCCAATTTTCTGCTGAAGGTGATAAATCAACGCTCGCAGAGTACATTGATTCACCCAATTTTTACCCCGCTGGGCGACTAGACTTCGATTCAGAAGGGTTATTGTTGCTCACAAATAAAGGCGCCTTACAACACGTCATTGCCTCACCTGATTTTAAACTCCCCAAAACCTATTGGGTTCAAGTAGAAGGGGAAATATCAGACGCAGCGCTAGAACAACTTAGGCAAGGCATAGAATTAAAAGATGGGCTAACAAAGCCAGCACACGCGGAGAGAATCAGCACGCCTGATGTCTGGGAGCGAACACCTGCTGTTCGGCACAGAGAGAACATTCCAACCAGTTGGTTATCCTTACAAATTCGCGAAGGCAAAAATCGACAAGTGCGTCGAATGACCGCCGCCGTTGGCTTTCCAACCCTGAGATTAATTCGCTACGCCATTGGCCCATACACACTCGACGACACACCTGTCGGTCAATGGGTGCATATTGAGCCAACCGAACCGCTATTACACGAGGTTACTCAATTTGAAGAACAACGAAAGAGAAAGACTTCCTCACCTCACCGTCGCAGCGCTGGTAAAACAGGGCAGCCGGTTTCTAATGATAAAGGAATGGCAAGACGACCAACTCGTCCTAAATCAACCAGCCGGACACATCGAAAATAACGAAAGCGCAGTCGATGCGGTGATTCGAGAAACACTGGAAGAATCAGGCTGGCTTGTTAAACCAGTTGGCTTACTTGGCATGTACGCATTCACGCCTTTTGAAGGTGCTGACACGTATCACCGTCTGTGTTTTTTATGCGAACCAATAAAACAGGCCACTCTTGAGCTTGATCCAGATATTGTATCGAGCCATTGGCTTAGCCATGAAGAAATACTTACACTCCCTCATCGCAGCCCATTAATAAAAACCTGCATTGAAGATTCGCTTCGCAACCCCATTATACCGTTATCCTTTATTTCTGATCAGTTTCTTCACCCTATCGATAAAGAGAAAGTGATACAATAACAGCAATTAAATTCATCTGAGGCCATGCCTCTTCGCTTTGCGAAAATAACAGTCGAGAAACAGCAGCACATGAAAGAAAGTCCTATTGCGAACAACGCAAACAGCTCAAAAAAAGTCATTGTCGGCATGTCTGGCGGTGTTGATTCCTCTGTATCTGCACTCATTCTGATGCAGCAGGGTTATCAGGTTGAAGGCCTTTTCATGAAGAACTGGGACGAAGACGATGGAACAGAATACTGCACAGCCATAGACGACTTAGCCGACGCCCAAGCGGTATCGGATAAACTAGGCATCAAACTCCATACCGCTAACTTTGCGTCGGAATATTGGGACAATGTGTTCGAGCACTTCCTAGAAGAATACAAAGCAGGCAGAACACCAAACCCTGACATTCTATGCAACAAAGAAATCAAGTTTAAAGCCTTTCTTGAATACGCCTTAGCACTCAATGCAGACTACATTGCAACGGGGCATTACGTCCGTCGCGGTGAAAAGGACGGAGAACCGTTATTACTTAAAGGCTTAGACGGCAACAAAGATCAGAGTTACTTTTTGTACGCCGTAGGCAAAGATGAAATAGCCAAAACCCTCTTCCCTGTTGGCGAACTGGAAAAAACAGAAGTACGACGCTTAGCCGAAGAGTTTGGGCTTATCACGCACAATAAAAAAGACAGCACAGGAATATGCTTTATCGGCGAACGCCGCTTCAAAGACTTCTTAGAGCAATATTTGCCCGCACAACCTGGTGATATTGAAACATTGGATGGCGACAAAATCGCACGTCACCATGGTTTGATGTATCACACAATTGGCCAGCGACAAGGCTTAGGCATTGGCGGTTTAGCCAAATATTCAGACGATCCATGGTATGTGGTTGAAAAAGACCTTGAGCGCAACGTGCTCGTGGTTACTCAAGGAGGACAACATGAGTCCTTATTTAAAACGCATCTCATTGCCGACAACTTCGACTGGGTTGCACGGACGAAACCAACACTACCATTAACCTGTAAAGCGAAGTGCCGTTACCGTCAACCAGACCAAGACTGCACCATTTACGAATTAGCGGACGGTCGTATTGAAGTCTCTTTTACAGAACCACAACGCGCGATAACACCTGGTCAATCTGTTGTTTTCTACCTAGACGATCTATGTTTAGGTGGCGGTATTATTAATGCCGCTTTCAACAAATAATTCATTGAAAGCCCATAATTTAAACGTGGTTGAGAGAAAAGAAACGTGAGTAGTCGAGAAAAAGAGCAAACGATCGCCCTATCCGCTGTATTTCAAGCCGCAGAATTGGTGTCTATTCTAGCCAAAACTGGTCAAGTGGATAACGCCAGCTTACAGCCTATGCTAGACAGCATTTTAATGTTAAACGCGAACACAACTGAAGACATATATGGTGGCCAATGGGATTGTCCGAGTAACTTAGCACTCGGCAGAAAAATAGCCCGACAAGCTCTAGGAAAAGAACGCAGTAGCGTCAATCCTGATACATTGAGATACGCACTTAGCTTAATACATCTTGAAAATAAATTGTCTAAAGCACCCGACATGCTATCAACCATTGGCCAAAAAATATCTCAAATTGAACAAAAAAAAGCGCATTACGACAGCGTATTACACGAAAACATGATCGCGTCGATTTCTGGCATGTATCAGGATACGTTAAGCAAACTGTCCTTCCGTATTCAAGTACACGGCGACAGCCGATTTTTACAACAACCACACATTTCCAATCAAGTTCGAGCCATACTAATGGCGGGTATTCGTGCCGCGATGTTATGGCGACAACTTGGTGGTAAGCGCTGGCATTTGATCTTTAAAAGAAAAGCATTACTAAATGCACTAGAATCACGTAATTAATAATATAAAAAAGGCCTTATGGCCTTTTTTATTGTTTGGTATTGAACATTCACGTGAGCCAAAATCAGCAATAGAAAAAAATAGATAATACGAGAATAACTGACATCAATTTTGAGTATATTTTAGAGCCGATATCTCTACCTTGGTTTTTTAGGTAATATATCGACCAAAATTTTATCCTGCGAACGAATTTTTGTTGCGTAAATTTAATAGGGAATGACGGCTATAAAGTCATCTTCGATCCAATGGGCAAACAGCCTGAAATGTTAGGGGAATTACATGTCGAAACAAACCATTTATTACACGTTGACGGATGAAGCACCAGCACTCGCTACATCGTCTTTGCTTCCTATCTTTAGCGCTTTCGCAAAAGAAGCCGATATCGAACTTGAACTGACTGATATTTCTTTGGCAAGCCGTATCCTTGCGTCTTTCTCTGACCTTCTCCCTGCTGACAAGCAAGTGGAAGATGGCCTTAAGTTTTTAGGTGACCTAACCGCTTCACCAGAAGCCAACATCGTAAAACTGCCTAACATCAGCGCCTCTTTACCACAGCTTAACGCCGCAATTAAAGAACTTAACGCGCAAGGCTACGGACTTCCTGAATACCCAGAAAACCCAAAAACAGACGAAGAAAAAGACGTTCTAGCGCGTTATTCAAAAGTACTTGGCTCTGCTGTAAACCCTGTTTTACGTCAAGGCAACTCTGATCGTCGCGCGCCAGCAGCCGTAAAAGGCTTCGCTCGTAAAAATCCACATTCAATGGGTAAATGGAGCAAAACGTCTGTCTCACACGCAGATTACATGCGCGATGGCGACTTCTACTCTTCCGAGCAGTCCGTCACTATGGACTCCGCTCAAACGGTTAACATCGAATTTGTCGGTAAAGACGGTTCAGTTGAAGTGAAAAAATCATTGCCGTTAATTGCTGGTGAAATCCTAGACAGCATGAACATCAGCTGCACGAAACTTCGTGCCTTCTTTGAAGCGTCTCTTCAAGAAGCAAAAGCGGACAACATCATGTGGTCTGTACACTTAAAAGCCACCATGATGAAAGTATCGCACCCAATCGTATTTGGTCACGCGGTAACGGTTTTCTATAAAGACGTTTTCGAAAAATACAGCGAATTGTTTAAAGAAATCGGCGTAAACCCAAACAACGGTTTAGGCAGCGTATACGATAAAATCAAAACACTTCCAGAAGCGAAACAAGCAGAAATCAAACAAGCCATTGAAGACGTTTACAACACACGTCCAGAATTGGCGATGGTTGATTCAGACAAAGGCATCACCAACCTACACGTACCAAGTGATGTTATCGTTGATGCATCTATGCCAGCGATGATTCGTAACTCTGGTAAAATGTGGGGTCGTGACGGAAAAGCACATGACGCTAAAGCCGTTATCCCAGACAGCACTTACGCTCGTATTTACCAAGAAACCATCAACTTCTGTAAAACCAATGGCGCATTTGATCCAGTAACAATGGGTACGGTTCCAAACGTTGGTTTGATGGCGCAAAAAGCAGAAGAATACGGTTCTCACGATAAGACATTCGAAATCGCAGCCGCTGGCACCATGCGTATTGTTGATGCTCAAGGCAACGTTCTAATGCAGCACGCAGTAGAGAAAGGCGATATCTGGCGTGCATGTCAAACCAAAGACGCACCAATCCGCGACTGGGTTAAACTGGGCGTTACTCGTGCTCGTCAATCTGACACACCTGCTGTTTTCTGGTTAGAAGAAGAACGTCCACACGACAACGAACTTCGTAAAAAAGTGCAAACTTACCTAAAAGATCACGACACAAATGGTCTAGACATTCGCATCATGACGTACAACGAAGCGATCCGTTTCTCTATGGAACGCATCATTCGTGGTCTCGATACCATCTCTGTAACCGGTAACATTCTTCGTGATTACCTAACAGACTTGTTCCCAATCTTGGAATTGGGTACTTCTGCGAAAATGCTGTCTATCGTTCCAATGCTAGAAGGCGGCGGCATGTATGAAACAGGCGCGGGTGGCTCTGCTCCTAAGCACGTTCAACAGCTTATGGAAGAAAACCACCTTCGTTGGGATTCTCTTGGTGAGTTCTTAGCGGTGGCCGTTTCGTTTGAAGAGCTTGGTATCAAGAACAACAACGAGAAAGCAAAAATCCTTGCTAAGTGCCTAGACAAAGCAACCGGTAAATTGCTAGACACCAACAAGTCTCCTTCTCGTAAAGCAGGTGAACTAGACAACCGTGGTAGCCATTTCTACCTAGCTATGTACTGGTCTCAAGAATTGGCCGCTCAAACTGAAAACGCGGAATTAGCGGCTAAGTTTGCACCGTTGGCGACAGTATTAACGGCGAATGAAGACGCCATCGTTGCTGAACTTGCTGCAGTACAAGGCAAGCCTGCCGGCCTATCTGGTTACTACAATGTTGACCTTGATGCGGTAGAAAAAGTAATGCGTCCAAGCGCGACTTTCAACCAAGCTTTGGCTACGCTTTAATTTACTAAAGCATAAAAAAACAAATAAAAAGCCCGAGCAACAATCTTGTTGCTCGGGCTTTTTCGTTTTATAAAAGTCGTTTACTTCTTATCTCTTAATTTCAATAATCATGGGTAAAAAAATGGCGAAGCATACTCGACGCTTCGCCTTGTTTGCTAAACTTTAAAACTAGATATTAAACCAGACAAAGCATTTGATTGAGTCAGTACTTGTTCGGCTGCTAAATTTGATTGCTCGGCATTATTGCTTGTTAATTCCGCTTCATCTCGGATAGAGCGAATACGTGCATCAATATTTTCTGATGCCGCAGACTGCTTCTCCATCGCCGAAGCAATTTCAATAGCCATCGCGGAAATATTACTCATAGACGATGTGATTTTATGCAGTGCTTCACTTGCTTGCTTAGACTGCGTCACACTCTGCTCTGCTTGCTGTTTACTCACTTCCATTACTTGCACTGCATCACGAGAGCCTGTTTGTAGCTGAGTGATCATTTGTTGAATCTGTTCTGTAGATTCTTGTGTTCTCTGTGCCAGCGTTCTTACTTCATCTGCAACGACCGCAAAACCACGACCTTGCTCACCCGCTCTTGCTGCTTCAATTGCTGCGTTCAAAGCAAGTAAGTTAGTTTGATCGGCAATACCACGTATTACATCAAGAATACTTCCTACGTCTGACGTATCTTTTTCGAGAGCCAATAGAACACTAGATGCCTTTTCAACACCTTTTGCTAACTCTTCAATAGAAGTCACACTCGTTTGTACAACAGCCTCAACATCTTTTGCAAAATCATCAGATTCTTTTGCCGCTTTTGCTGCTGCATCGGCACTATCGGCAACATGGCGAACTGTGGTTTGCATCTCCGCCACAACATCGGCAATACCAGAAGTTTCCTGCTGTAAGCTGGCCATACCAGTTCGCGTTTTATGTGACGCTACAATCATCTGTTCACCAGCAACAGACAACTGTATTGATTGCCCTTTCTGACTAATCATAAGCTCTTGAATACCCTTAATAAAAATATTAAAGCTAGAAGCAACAGAGGAAAGTTCATCTTTACCTTTTTCATCAAGACGAACGGTCAAGTCACGTTCACCTACAGAAATATTATGAAGAGAAGCTTCAAGAGTGTGTAAGTCAGGTAAAATACGACGGCGCAAAATAACAATAACACCCACAATAACGACACCAGAGATCAAACTACTGATCAAAGATAAAAACTCAGCATCTTGAATCGCTTCAATAGAAACATCTGCACTGCTATTAAGACTTTCAGATAATTCATTAGCAATTTTTTCCAGTGAATCAGCCAACAGTGTCGACTCATCATCTAAACCGCCAGGACCTTTCATTAGGTCATTACCCGCTTCTGTGCCTTCGTTGATATATGCAGTAGCCATCACTCGGCCTGCATCATATACCTTTTGAAGCTGCTGTTTTAAACCATCAACTTCTTTATTGTATTCTGGGAGAATTTGCGCCAATTCGTTAAGGCTATTCATAGCACCGTCTAAACTTTCATCCGCTTCTGGCAAAGCATCATCGCCTCGTGTTGCTCCCATATCAGTCAAAAATTGCTGCACTTGAACCACATAATAACGTGCGTCTTTTATTGCCGAAACGGCATCGGCTAAAACAACTTCATGACGAATCAATTCTTCATTATGCTTTAAACTACTCTGCGTAATATAGTAAAGAGTAGACAAAGCGATAAGCACGATGATTATGGCCAAGTTTATAATGCGACTAATTTTCATATGAGATTCTTTCCTGATAAAACAACAATAAGGAGGGGTTATTCAAAAATTCAATATTGTCCGTATCATACAATCGAGTAAGGCAAAAAGTGTGAATATTTACAAAAAAATACCAAGCTTTTTTTAAAATTAATTCATATCAATAAAAAGGCTAAAAAATGACGGTATTAAAACCGCTGTAAAGGTTCAAATTCCCAGACTTTCATAGCAGTAACCACCTCTTTTGCCTATAATAGCCGCTCCCTGAAAACCATGTTCGAGGCGTTATCTCAATGGAACTAACTAGCTTAAATGCAATTTCCCCTATCGACGGTCGTTACGGATCGAAAACGGACGTATTACGTCGCTCTGTGAGCGAGTACGGTTTGCTACGTATGCGAGTCATAGTCGAAGTTCGCTGGCTACAGGCTCTTGCCAAACACCCACAAATTATTGAAGTTCCTGCTCTTAGCGCTCAAGCAAGCGCCGTTTTAGACCAACTTGCAGATAACTTTAGCGAAGCCGATGCTCAAGCGATTAAAGACATTGAGAAAACAACGAACCACGATGTCAAAGCGGTTGAATATTTCATCAAAAACAAAATGGCGGACAATGCAGAATTAGCAGCCATTTCTGAATTTGTTCACTTTGCTTGTACATCAGAAGACATCAACAACTTGTCTCACGCTCTGATGCTTCGTGAAGCGCTTGAGGAAGGCATTACTCCAGAGCTTAAAAACGTCATCACGGCAATTCAAGACTTAGCTATTGAGCACGCAGAGCAGCCTATGTTGTCGCGTACACACGGTCAAACAGCATCGCCATCTACTGTTGGTAAAGAAATGGCCAACGTAGCCGCTCGCCTTAGCCGTCAGCTAAAGCAAATTGAAAACGTTGAATTTTTAGGCAAAATCAATGGCGCAGTGGGCAACTACAACGCACACCTTTCTGCTTACCCAGACGTGGATTGGCAAGCGCATGCAGAAGCGTTTGTTACCTCTTTAGGTTTGTCTTGGAACCCTTACACAACTCAAATCGAACCGCATGATTACATCGCGGAATTGTACGATGCAATCTGTCGCTTCAACACTATCTTGATCGATTTCGACCGTGATGTGTGGGGCTACATTTCCATGGGGTTCTTCAAGCAAAAAACCATTGCTGGCGAAATCGGTTCTTCTACTATGCCACATAAAGTAAACCCAATTGACTTCGAAAACTCCGAAGGCAACTTGGGCATTGCAAACGCCATCATGGGCCACTTAAGCGCGAAACTTCCGATCTCTCGCTGGCAGCGCGACCTAACAGACTCTACAGTTCTTCGTAACCTTGGTGTTGGTTTGGCACACAGCTTAATTGCTTATCAAGCAACATTGAAAGGCATCAGCAAATTGGAGATCAACGCGCCTCGCCTAAATGCAGATTTAGACAACGCATGGGAAGTCTTGGCTGAACCAATTCAAACGGTTATGCGTCGTTTTGGCATTGAATCTCCGTACGAAAAGCTAAAAGAGCTGACGCGTGGTCGCACGATTGACCAAGCGACAATTGAAGCCTTTGTTGATACGTTAGAAATGCCAGAACAAGCAAAAGCAGAACTTAAAAAACTGACACCGGCAACTTACATTGGTAACGCCGTTGCTCAAGCACAAGCCATTCGTAACTAATCTTTTTATAAAAGAAAGGGACGAATAAAGAGATATAAAAGAGCCGATTTATCGGCTCTTTTTGTCTTTCAAACGTGCTTAATTGATCAGAAAAAACATAAAACTATTCCTATTTTCTTTCATTTTTACGAGCCACATATGACAGATTTGAACACGCCTTTAACCCTTCTTGGTGGCATGACAGCACAAACGTTTCTTGATGAATACTGGCAGAAAAAACCGCTTTTAATACGTGCTGGATTAACCGATTTTGACGTGCCTTTGGACGCCGATGAATTGGCGGGCATGGCCATGGAAGAAGAAGTCGAGTCTCGTATTGTGATTGAAAATGGCAAAACGCCTTGGGAAACACAACAAGGCCCATTTGACGAAAACACCTTTTCAGCCTTGCCAGAAAAAGAGTGGACGTTGTTAATACAAGCTGTCGACCACTGGGTACCGGAAGTACAAAACCTAAAAGAACAATTTCAATTTTTACCAAGCTGGCGATTAGACGACGTGATGATCAGCTACGCAACCGAAGGCGGTAGCGTTGGCCCTCATTACGACCAATACGATGTCTTTCTTATTCAAGTCGCCGGTAAGCGTCGTTGGCAAGTGTTGGCTCCCGGCAACTATCAAGATTCCGCCATTCCCGATATTGCCTTGCACATATTGGATAACTTCAACGCCAATACGGAAATGGATTGGGAATTAGAGGCTGGTGACATTTTGTATTTACCGCCCAACTTTGCACACAATGGCCGTTCGCTAGACGATGACTGTATGACTTACTCCGTCGGGTTCCGCGCACCAAGCTTACAAGACGCATTAACCGGCATGCGCGATAAGTTATGCGAAACAATCAACGCGAAAGATCGCTTTGCACCGCCAGAAACGGGCAAACGCGAACACAGCGCACAAATCCATGCCGATGACATTGCCTACCTACAAACAGAACTCGCTCGCTTAATTAGTCAGCCTGACGCCTTAGCAAACTGGCTCGGTGAAACCATGAGCGAAAGTAAATACCCTGAGTTTTTAGCACCTTTGAACAATCAAGAGCTAACTGATGCATTTCAGAGCGCCAAGCAAGGGCAAACATTTATTCGTCCCGGCGACGCGCGCATTTGCTATTATCAATCCGAAGATACCAAAACAATCTCCGTGTTTTGTAATGGTGAAAGCATGGCGATTAACGCGGAACTCGCGTCATTCGTACAAGCCATCACAGACCAGATTGAATTTGACTTCTCAGGTCTAGATTTGAGTCAAAATGAGGACCTAGAACCCCTCGTACGCTTTCTCATTCGCCAACAAGGCATCATCGAACTTGTCGCGCCAGAAGAATAAGAGGACAACATGAAAGTATTAACATCCGACTGGAACAGCAGTAAAGACCAGCTCACATTCGTTCGTAAACAAGTCTTTATTATAGAGCAAGGCATCGACCCAAAAGACGAATGGGATGAGCACGATGAAGACGCGGTTCACTTTGTTTCTTTTGGCACAACCGCTGTTCCTACCGGAACCTGTCGATTAACGGAGAATGGACAAATCGCACGCTTAGCGGTTTTGCCTGCGTACCGCCATCAAGGTTACGGAGAAATGCTACTCAAGAAAGCCGTTAAAGTGGCCAGAGAAATGGGGATTAGAACCGTATTTTTACACGCACAGGTTGATGTACAAACCTTCTATGAAAAACAGAACTTTCATACCGATGGAAAAGTCTTCTTGGAAGCGGGAAAAATACACATCCGCATGGCCAGAGAAATTTAATCAAAGCCTTTGATGATAAAATAACGGCATTATTCTTCATCAAAGGCTGTGGTAAATTGTTTCAATAAAACCTCTTTCGCATGAGCAACCCTTGCTTGCCGTAACGCACTCGACGCCCAGATCAAATAATACTGCACCGTATTTGTTCCGATGGGTGCAGGAATCTCCATCAAATCTCCTTTTGCTATTTGCTCTTTACATAAAAACTCTGGCATGACGGTCCAACCGACGCCTTTAATGAGTAGATTACGCAAGGCTCGCAAATCTTGACTGACAACCGTCGGAATAATTTGCTCTGTTTTGATATGATTTTTTAATAACCATTTATCAATCAATGACAACTCAAGGTTATACGCGAGCAGCGGAGTATGGCAGATCGCATGAGTTAAATTGTCTGCGGTTATTAGCTGCTGCACAACAGATGGAGCGGCAACGGCCAGCACTTTACACGTCAAAAGAGTCTCACTTTGCAATCGGCTATCCGTCACAGCGTGTGCTGAAATACCAAGATCACAATGCCCTTCAAGCAGCATACTCGTGATCATTGGCCCATCGCCAGCATGCATTCTCACTCGAATTCCAGCCTCAATCAGAGGCAATAATTCGCCTGCTAATACTTCAGCCATAAAGTCAGCATGCCCAATAATTTGCAAAGCCCCCGCAACGCCCACAGAGCGAAACCTCGCTGAAGACAAGGCCGCTTCAGCAGCATCGAGCTTATCTCCAACATCCGCGGCCAATTCATCCGCCGCAGAGGTAGGAATAACCCCAATTGATTGACGCTCAAACAAAGGCCGGCCAACAGCCACTTCAAGTCCTGCAATATGTTGAGAAACCGCAGGCTGAGTGAGGTTCAATGAACGCGCGGCACCACTGATCGAACGCTGCCGATACACCTCAACAAAAGTACGTAAACGAGAAAGCGACATAAAACCCCATAAATATATTTATACCCCTAGCAAAATAGCATTGTTAGCGCCCCACCACTATAGGCGATTACTATAAACACATAGCAAATAAGAACGCATTAAGAGCACATCAATCGTGTCACACTGACGCTTTCAAAGATCATCCGAAATAAAAGAGGAATGGAGAATGACTTTATCAAACACGAAATCTAACCTGTTGACGACGCTAAATAGCATGAAGCAATGTCAGCTCACAACAGGCCCGGCTGACGCCAATTTACGCAAAGACCGCTTACAACGCAGTATCTTATTGATTAAAGAAAACCATCAAGCACTGAGCGAGGCAATGAACGCGGACTTTGGTCACCGAAGTATTTATCAGTCTTCTGTTGCCGACCTCGCCACCACAATAAAAATGCTGCAGTACTCTATTGATAACCTGTCAAATTGGATGAAAGACGAGCGCATTGAAGAGCCAGCACCTGGTGTACAAGCTTGGATCCAGCAACAACCTCTTGGGGTAATCGGTATTATTAGCCCTTGGAATTTTCCAATAAACCTTGCGTTCGGCCCTTTATCAGGCGTTTTTGCCGCAGGCAATACTGCAATGTTAAAACCTTCTGAATTGACACCAAAAACCTCGGCACTATTGGCAAAGTTAGTCAGCCATTACTTTGCGCCAGAAGAGCTTACGGTGATACTCGGTGATGCCGAGGTTGGACAGGCTTTTAGCTCACTTCCTTTCGATCACTTAGTCTTTACTGGCAGCACTGCCGTTGGTAAACATGTTATGCGCGCCGCGGCAGAAAACCTTGTTCCTGTAACGCTTGAGCTAGGTGGAAAATCCCCTGTAATGGTCGATGAAGATGCCGACATCGTTCAGGCGGCAGAGCGAACACTCACGATAAAAACCTTTAATGTTGGTCAAATCTGCCTTGCACCAGATTACATGCTAATGCCACAGGCAAAAGTCGACACCTTTGTTGAAGCGGCAAAAAGTGTTGTTCAAAACGGTTTTCCTTGCATGCAAAACAACGCCGATTACACCGCAATCATTAATGAGCGTCACTACCAACGCCTAATTGGTTTGCTTGAAGATGCCACGAACAAAGGCGCAACCGTCATCAGTCTTGCTCCACAAGGAGAGGTGCCCTACGACAAAACGAACCGCAAAATCGCCCCGCATTTGGTATTAAATGTCACCGACGACATGGCAATAATGCAGGAAGAAATCTTTGGCCCGTTGCTGCCAATTAAAACCTACTCTCAACCAGAGGAGGCGATAAACTACATTAATGCCAATCCACGCCCATTAGCGGCCTATTATTTTGGGAACAACTCACAACATCAGCACGCGTTTGCACACAGCACAACATCGGGCGGTTTAGTGATTAACGATGTAATGACTCACGTTTCCATTGAAAGCCTCCCCTTCGGTGGCGTTGGCCCTGCAGGAATGGGGGCTTATCACGGCGTTCATGGGTTTAGACGCTTCACTCATGCGAAAGCCGTGGTTTTACAAAGTGAAGATGGCGCTTCAAACCTAAGACTGCGGGCACCCTATCACGCGATGCAACCCGCGATTGAAGCATTTCTAAATAGCTAATTCTTCTCACTTTTAAGCAGCAACAAAAAATCGACATAAAAAAAGCGAGCCACCCCATCTGGAATGACTCGCTTTTTCATGCTTTCTTTCAAACGCTATTTTTTAATGCACTGCTTCGTAAACGACAGCGGTGAATTAAACAACAGCGATTAATTCAACATCAAACTGAAGAACAGAATGAGGTTGGATCATTGCACCAGCGCCTTGAGCACCGTACGCTAATTCAGCAGGAATCGTTAGACGGTATTTCGCGCCTTCTTTCATCAACTGAAGACCTTCTGTCCAACCAGCAATAACGCCAGTCAGTGGGAATTCAATTGGCTCGCCACGAGCAATAGAGCTATCAAATACTTGTCCGTCTGTTAAACGACCTTCGTAATGGACTCGAACGGTTGCTTCACGGCTTGGTGTTGCACCAGTACCTTCTTCAAGAACTTCAAACTGCAAACCACTTTCTGTTGACTGAACGCCATCTTTAGCTTTGTTTTCAGCAAGGAATGCTTCGCCCGCTTGCACTGTTTCTTCTGAAGCGGCGCGGCTTTTTTCTTCCATTTTTTGCTGTAATTCAGCAAAAGCGGTTTCTAGCTCTTCACCAGGAACGCGCATTTCTACACCGTTTAAAGCGTCTTCAATCGCAGCAAAAAGATGCGTTAGGGATAATTCACCAAGGTCGCTACCACGAAGTTGATCACCAATTTGACGACCAATGCCGTATGCGATTTTTGCTTCATTCGTGTCGAAAGACAGTTCTGACATGATTACACTCTCTTATTCATTGCCTAAAAAATTGAATGCACATCATAACATAGCCAGAATCTCAGAAGATATTCCGCACCCAAAATCTTACGAATCAAAATTTATCTATGAACGCCATAGATTTATTAAATGATATTCATTATCATCTAAGTGTTCGTTATTCATTTTGGAGCGCACCATGAAAACCAAGAACTATATTCCACAACCCCAAAGAGACAACAACGGCAAAAAATCGACAGACTACTGGGGAATGCTATTTGTTAGCTTTATCTTTTTGTCTTCAATAAGCTGCTTTTTATTCGCTAACAATATCGATCGGCAACCATCTCGCAGCGTATCCGACTCAGAGAAAGTCATAAGCAACCCGATGGTTGACCTAGATCAGAAAAGTAAAAGCTAAAAGGAATAAGCTGTAGGTACATAAAAAGAGGATCTTGTCATGCTACCTAAAATAAAGACTATTGTTTACGCTTGCGATTTAGAAAATCAAACACAATCTGCCATGGAGCTCGTCTTAAGTTTGGCCAAGACAAACCAAGCTAAGATAATTTTGATGCATGTCATGGAGCCGCTAAACACCCAAGCGTCCAACATGATTAATAATTACATTTCAGCAGAAGTCGTGGCTTCTATGCGTAAAGACGCACAAGAAGACATCCATACCCGAATGAAAACCATGCTGTCAGACTACATGACAAAATATGAAGATGAGCTCTCTGCTCTTGAGTTCCCGCCGGAAACATTAAGCGTAAGCGGTGTCCCTTCAGACTGTATTCAAGATACAGCAAAAGAACATAATGCTGACCTGATTGTTATGAACAGCAGAACACACAGTCGATTAGGCCAAATGATCTTAGGCTCTACAGCAAACAAGGTCATACACAGCAGCGCCATTCCTGTGCTCGTCGTACCAATAAAATAGCGCATTGCTCTAGCCACACTACCCTCTGTTAGATACACTTACTGTATATATAACCAGTAAGTGTATTTATGATTCTTTATATTGCAGAGAAACCCAGCCTTGCCCGTGCCATTGCAAGCGCACTTCCTACACCTCAGAAAAAAGAAGAAGGCTGCATTTGGCTTCCGAATGGCGATTGCATCAGTTGGTGTATCGGCCATTTACTAGAGCAAGCAGAACCGCATCAATACAATCCTGCTTTTAAAGCTTGGAACCTAGATCACTTACCCATTATTCCAACAGACTGGCAATGGCAAGAAAAAGCCAACACAAAAAAGCAACTGGGCGTTCTGAAAAAACTCATTAAAAAAGCCACTCACTTAGTCCATGCGGGTGATCCAGATCGTGAAGGACAACTATTGGTCGATGAGGTACTTCATTACACAAAAGTACCGGCACAAAAGCTCAAAACCACCCAACGTCTGTTAGTGAATGATTTAACCCCTTCTGCTATCAAAAAAGCACTCAATAATTTACGAGCGAACAGTGAGTTTTCTGCCCTATCCCGTTCTGCACTTGGTCGAGCGCGTGCCGATTGGTTATTTGGTTTAAATTTAACCCGAGCCTATACTATTAAAGGCCGACAAGCAGGCTATCAAGGCGTGTTATCGATAGGCCGAGTTCAAACCCCAGTATTAGGTCTGATTGCCGCTAGAGACAAAGAAAGAGAAGCTTTCATTGCGAAAGATTTTTATCAGGTATGGGCAACCGTTAAGACCGAGCAAGATATCGAATTTCAAGCCAAATGGTTGCCAAGCGAATCATGCCAACCTTATATGGATGAAGAAAATCGCGTACTAAGTTTGCCTCTCGCGCAAAATGTAGCCAAACGCATCACGAATAAACCAGCGGTTGTAATGAACGCCGATTACAAACAAAAGAAACAAACTGCGCCTTTACCTTACAGCTTATCTGCACTTCAAATTGATGCGGCAAAGGCCTTCTCTCTCTCTGCTCAGCAAGTTTTAGATATTTGCCAAACCCTGTATGAGCGACATCAGATGATCACCTACCCAAGGTCTGATTGTCGATATTTACCCACTCAACAACACAAAGATGCACCTACTATTATTACCGCGTTAACGCGTTCAGGCGGAGAAATTCAGCAAGGTGCAGAAAACGCAGACGCAACACGCAAAAGCAAAGCGTGGAATGACAAACAAGTTTCAGCTCACCATGCCATCATTCCCACGACACAAGCACACAAAGTAACCGCTCTAAATAAAACCGAAGCCTTAGTGTTTCACCTTATTGCTCGACAATATCTGATGCAGTTTTACCCAGAATACGACTACCTTTCATCGTACATTAGGTTAGAAATTGAAGGCGGCCACTTTGAAGCAAAGGGTAACACCCCTATTTCACTGGGTTGGAAAGCGCTTTTACCCGCAAAAGCAAAAAACGCCGAGCCGGATGAAGAAAGCCAAAACACGCTGCCAAAGTTAACCAAAGGGGAAAACTTATGGTGCACAAAAGGACAGGTCCAAGAAAAAATCACCACACCACCCGCGGCATTCACCGACGCCACCTTACTTGCCGCCATGACGGGCATTAGCCGATTTGTGACAAATAAAGACATTCGAGCCATTTTAAAAGAAACCGATGGTTTAGGAACCGAAGCCACGCGCGCCAGTATTATAGAGCTTCTCTTTAAGAGGAATTTTTTAGTTCGACAAGGGAAACAAATTCACGCTAGCCAGACAGGACGTGCATTTATTGATTGCCTGCCTTTACAGCTGGTGACACCGGATATGACCGCACAATGGGAATCAGCACTCAACGGGATTAGCCTTGGCGAAGCCAGCTACCAAGATTTCATGATCAACTTAGAAGAAAACCTAAATCAGCTATTGAGCGCCTCGCGCGAGATGCCTACCTCCGCTTTACAGAATTTACCAGCGCCAACAAAAAGCCCTTTCGCCAAACGAAAAAGCACCGCCAATAGAAAATCGACTGGCGCTCGAAAAAGCACTGGACTAAAAGCCGCCCCAAAAACAAAAAGACGCACAAAAGCGTCTTCTTAATAAATCCATTTTCACGAACTAATTCACTGATGCCTTTTACCTAACCAAGAGCAAGCCAAGCACCAACACCTATCATTAATGTCCCCGCAATACGGTTCATGATTCGTACATTACCACTTTTCATTAAAATGGATTTAAGGGTTCTTCCACCAGCGGCATAAATAATCAAGCAAGTCAGTTCAAGCGTCAGAATAATCGCAATAAGAACAATTAGCTGGCTCGCTAAAGGGCGGCTCGCGTCCAAAAAAGGCGGCAATAATGCAACAAAGAACGCCCAACCTTTTGGGTTCGCAATCGCGGTCACAAACCCTTGTGATATCAAATCTATTCGTGACGCTGGCTTGGTATTATCCGTGTCCATTTTAATCGCCATTTTGCCTTTTGAAAGCCACATCTGCAGACCAATAAAAGCCAGATAAGCCCCACCGACGTATTTCAAAACCATAAACACACTAGGATAATTTAATAACAAAGCCGCAACGCCGATAGCAGACAAGATAGCCACACTTGCCACACCAACTAGCTCACCCAACATCATCCATAGTGCACGCTTGACACCAATCGTCATGCCTAATGTCATGGCCAGTGTCATGCACATACCTGGCGTAATGGACACAAAAAAGAAGGTTGGTATGAAAGCAGAAAGCAATGCTAGGTTCACAAAGAGATCCTTATCAAAATGAAGTTAGATTAGATGTGAAAATCTCACGACTGGTGGGAAGTAGCAAGCAGAAGATACACACTAAAATTGAAAGTGCCAACTTTGAAACAAACTAAGAGTATTAAAAGCGTTTTTTACCTTGGAACGTCGAATCTTCGATGAATTTGCTCCACTCATCATCCAACTCACCTTCACCTTCGTTTTCCATACTCTTGCTAATTTCTTCTTCTGCTTTCTGCAAGGCAAGGTCGTCTTCAATTTCTTTCAGCAGGTCTTTCAGTTTTTGAATGGATGTTTGAGCCTCAGGCAAGTCTTTGATTGGCGTAAGCTGAGACAAGGCCTCTTTGTACATATCGACAGCGGTTTCCATCTGTCCGCTCAAAAAGGCTTTTCGAGCTAGATTAGCATGATAATCAGAACTGACTTTATAGTGATAAAAATTCATTAATTTACTGTATCGATGAACGACATCAGAATCGATGGATTTTTCTTTTTGAGCCGTGATTAAAAACGACTTAAAGGATTCAAATAAACGCTTTACTTCGACGATGAGCAATTCGTCATTCATCGGCTTAGCGCGTCTTTTCTGTTTACTCGTTTGAAATTCTGACATCTCTTCCGCCAAATGACCGCGACGACGAGCCTGTGTCGCATCCGGTTGAAGCGCGATTAACTGATCGTATATGGTAATCAAGCGCGCAAACAACCAAAGGCGCATATCTTTAGGCTGATATTGTGGTGGTATCTCATCAAGGTATCGACGCACTTGACGTAATTGGTTATTGAGCATTGCTACTTTTCGCAATTTCTCCAATCGTGCCTGCTCTTTTAGCTGCAGAAATATTGCAAAGGCAATAAATCCGCCGATAACGAGCAAAAGTACAGTGATGGTAACGGCTGTCATAAGATACGTAGTTTACCTAAATAAGGTTGAAATCAGAGTAACGTGTATTCTGCTTCCAAAGGACAATGTAATAAAACGAACAACTTACTTCAATTCGGATTCTGGCTTCTCTTTTTTTGCAAATAATACGTTTTCAACATCCTGTATTTTGTTTTTTAGCCGTGTCATTTCTCTTTTAGACTGAGTCACGGAGGCATTTTTTTCCATAATAGATAATGCAATACGATACTTTTCTAATGCCTGACCTTTCTTGTTGTTGTCCATATCCATGCCCGCTTGTTTAACAAGCAAATCACGATACGCCAAAGCATGAGCATATCGCGCCAATGCAATATGATGTCTTATTATCGCTCGGCTTGCGCCGTAATTCTCTGGAATATTTCGCACTTCTCTTAGTATGCATTGAAGCGCGCCATGAATTTGATCAAGCTGTTCTTGGTTCCCCACACGACCTTTAGAAAGTATATGCTGTTTGGATTTTAAGTCAGATAGCGTATGGTCAAGATAGGCTTTTTTTAAGACAAATGACGATTGATAATTAGCATTGGTAAGCTGACCAACAACATCCAGTAGATATTCGAAGAAAAATACTTTTGTCTCTACTGTTAAATAACGGTCAGAAACCATTTCTAATGAATACAGCAACCGCTCGCTACGCTTCGACAAACGTGACAACAGCTTCTCTTTTAGTATTCTTTGTTGCTTTCTCCATCGCAAAAAAGCAGGAAGCAGACAACAAATGAATAAAACAACCGCGACTAAGACCAACATGTTTATATTTACTACTTCTAAACAGTTATCTAACAATGACTTGCTTAAAAATAAGCCATCTACTTTTATATAACACTGACGAGTCTATGAAAACAAAAAAAGACCAGAAAATCTGATCTTTTTTGTTTTATTTTGAGAATGGCGTTTAGTGAGTCATGGAAAAGCCAAGCAACATATAAAATAACATGGCAGAAAGTAATGCTGATGCAGGCACTGTAATGATCCATGCTGCGGCAATTCGTAATAAAGCAGAACGTTTCACAAGTTCTTTCTTCGTCGCTTTTTTCAGGCCTTTACGCTCTGCTGATGAAATAGGGGAAGACGCTTGTGCGGCTTTCAGTTCTTTCAAAATTGCGCGTTTTTCTTCTACACCAGCCAACTTGAAACGTTTCACAAACTCTTGAGTTTGCTGACCATTATGACCTGCTGATTCAGAATGCGAGATGATCGACGCTAGTTTCTTCTCATAAGACTGTTTCAAATACTCACGCAAGAAACCCACCCCAAAGATACCGCCCACCGCAATATGCGTTGAACTAACAGGCAAACCAAGTTGCGATGCAATGATAACGGTAATCGCCGCGGCCATAGCAACACAAAATGCTCTGGTTTTATCCAGCTCAGTAATTTCAGAGCCAACCGTTTTAATCAATTTTGGACCAAACAAAGCAAGACCAACCGCAATACCAACACCACCAATAATCATGATCCAAAGCGGAATAGCGGCTTTACTAGACACTGCGCCAGTCATTAAGGCATCGTTAATTGCCGCTAAAGGCCCAATCGCATTGGCGACATCGTTTGCACCATGAGCAAAACTCAATAAGGCAGCAGAAACGATCAAAGGAATAGTAAACAAGCTGTTTACGGCATCCTTATCATTTTTCAACGTCGCGGCCGCTTTATCAACAATCGGGCGAACTATAAAGTACACGGTCAACGCAATTGCAAAACCGATCATACCCGCTGTCACAATATCCAACTTCCAAAGCTGCTTAAGGCCTTTCAGGATAAGGTAGGTCGAAAACGCCCATACCATCAAACCAACCAAAAGTGGCACGGCTTTTTTAGCGGCCTCAATCATATCGTTTTTATAGGTTACAGCTCGCTTAATATAAATAAGGAACAATGCGGCGATTACGCCACCTAACACAGGAGAAATCACCCAGCTTGCCACGATCGCAGTCAGTTTATCCCAATTAGCGATATCCCAACCACCAGCCGCAATACCTGCGCCCAACACACCACCAACAATCGAGTGCGTCGTTGAAACCGGTGCGCCTAAATAAGTCGCTAAATTAAGCCAAATAGCGCCAGCCAGCAAAGCAGCCATCATGACCCAAATAAATGTCTCTGCATCCGCAATCGCGTTTGGATTGATAATGCCTTTTTTGATTGTACCAACAACAGTACCACCAGCGATTAAAGCACCTGCTGCTTCAAATATCGCTGCGATCAAAATCGCGCCCGTCATAGACAGTGCTTTTGATCCTACCGCTGGACCTACGTTATTGGCCACATCATTGGCACCAATATTAACGGCCATGTAAGCACCAATTGCCGCAGCAATGGCTAAAATGGAGAGGTTAGAAACCCCCATGCCATTTTGTGAAGCATAAAAACCAGCTGCTAAAACAAAGGCTAATGCGATTAATACACGAACAAACTCGTGACCACTAAATAAAGTGGATTCTTCTTTCGGGTTATTTGTAAGATCCATACGGGCTCTTCTTTACTATTATTAATCTATACCAAACCGTTGTTAATTTGCGAAATGCAACCCCAACAACGCCATGCCGATCCTAGCATCTCAAATCAATTTGGCTCTCAATTCATCCCGTTACATTTTTATGAAATGTAAATTTCGCGTCATTCTACACTGGGAATCTACAGATAAAAACCCCTATGCTTATGGATGCTCGCAACCTAAATAAAGGACAAAAAAAAGTGCCCTAAAAGGCACTGATTGAAAATATACTACAGAAATATGACAGTTTTGTTACGTTTGTAATATTTGTAGATAACGCTTAATAGAAAGAACTAAACTATGAAATGAATTGAATGAAGCAAAATACCTCACTTAACATTCAATCACATTGACTGCCAAACCACCTCGAGACGTCTCTTTGTACTTATCATTCATGTCTCTGCCAGTATCATGCATCGTGCGGATTACCTTATCCAACGAGACATAATGCGTTCCATCACCCCGAAGCGCCATGCTTGCTGAGTTAATCGCTTTCATAGACGCCATGGCATTTCGTTCAATACAAGGGACTTGAACCAAGCCCCCAATCGGGTCACACGTTAAGCCTAAATTGTGCTCCATACCAATTTCTGCGGCGTTTTCTATCTGCTCTGGCGTACCGCCTGTTGCAGCAGCCAAACCGGCAGCGGCCATTGCACAAGCAGAACCGACTTCTCCCTGACAACCCACTTCAGCACCAGAAATAGACGCATTTTCTTTGAACAGTAAACCAATCGCAGCGGCAGTAAGGAAAAAATCAACAATGCCGTCTTCGCTGGAGCGAGGACAGAAATCCCAGTAATAATGAAGTACCGCAGGAATAATGCCTGCCGCACCGTTAGTCGGAGCGGTCACGACGCGGCCACCCGCGGCATTTTCTTCATTTACCGCCAACGCATAAAGGTTCACCCAATCCATTGCGCCTAATGATGGCGTGATCATATCCATACGCGTTTTACTGGTTAAATCACGATGCAAACTGGCTGCTCTTCGTTTTACTTTCAAACCACCGGGTAAAATACCTTCGTTCTGTATTCCTTGTTTCACACACGCTTTCATCACAGACCAGATAGACAAAATGCCTAGTCTTATCTCGTCTTCTGAACGCCACGTTTTTTCATTTTCCATCATGATTTGTGCAATGGACATATTGGCATCACGACACAATTTAACAAGCGTTTCTGCACTGTGAAACACATAAGGAAGCACTGTCGTATCTTCGACTAAAGCCACCTGTCCGTGTTCATCTTCCTCGACAATAAAACCACCGCCGACCGAATAAAACGTGGCTTGATGAAGAATGTGTCCATCCGCATCAAACGCCACCAGCACCATGCCATTTGCATGAAAATCAAGACGATCGATACGGTGATAAATAAGATCTGCCGTCATATCCATCGAGATACGCTGTAAACAAAGTACGTTTATCTGCGACGACGCTTCAATCTGCTCAACTCGTTCATTAACAAGGCTAGGGTCAATGATGTCTGGTAATTCACCTTCCAACCCCATTAACACAGCAGTACCAGTACCATGCCCTTTCCCTGTCGCACCCAGTGAGCCGTACAAGTCCACTTTCAAACGCGTCACTTTTGGTAATAAATCTCGATCTTGTAATTGATGAGCAAACTGATTCGCTGCCACCATAGGGCCAACAGTGTGAGAGCTGGACGGCCCAATCCCCACTTTAAAAAGATCAAATAAACTGATTGCCATAACCTTTCCTCTGCCGCCAGATCATCGTCCGGACAACGCTAAAATACAAAATACGAACACAATAACAAGTGAAATTATCACTTAAGAGATAAAGTTTCCAATTGGAAACAACGTTTTTTGCGCTTATTTTAATGTTTGCTCGGATTCAGGTCTTTTTTTGACGCTATAAGGCTATTTTTCAAACAAATCACCCCAAAAACACCCAACCATCCGTTTTACGTCCGCTTCTTATGAATAAAAATGGCACATCTATAAATAAGACCTACCTTTAAAGATTAGCCCATCAAATAAAAGAGGATTTTTTATATGTCAGCTACAATTATTGTCGGTGTCGATGGAAGTGAGGCAGGTAATCGAGCCTTATCTTATGCAAAGCGGCTCGCAACACTGATAGGAAGTGAATGCGAGCTCCAACTTATTTGTGTGGTGGAATGGTCACCCTACACATTTCAAACAACCGAAGAAAACGCCCTCCGCAAAAAACAAAAACACATTGAAACCCAAAATGCCCAAGAGAGAGTCATTAACCCCGCACTCGATTCCCTTAAGGAAGAAGGCATTAAAGCCTCAGGCACCGTCAAGTTTGGCAAAGCCGCCACCATTCTTAATAACATCGCCGTCGAAAGTAATGCTGAACAAATCGTCGTTGCTCGCTCTACGGAACAAGGTTTAAGCGCAAGAGTCTTTGGTAGCGTGACCGCCAGTTTGGTTATGAGTGCTAATGTCCCTGTTACCGTCGTCAGCTGAGGAGCGTCATCATGAAACGATTTACTTATCTATTTAGCGCTATTACCGCGCTTGCTTTGTTCAGCTTGAGCACCTCTGCTCAAGCTGCAGAAGGCATTGACGCGGTGGTAAATGAAATTTTTGGTAATGCAACTGGCTGGTTTGTGAGTCTCATCTTCGCTCCACTTCCCGGTACGAACTTTCCATGGATCGTTCTCTGGTTGGTAACTGGTGCCTCTGTGTTTACCTTGTATTTTGGCTTTATTCAATTTCGCAGCATTGGTCATTCCATTGCGTTGGTCAAAGGGGATTACTCAGACCCAAACGACGCGGGGGAAGTGAGTCATTTCCAAGCGCTGGCTACCGCACTCTCCGGTACTGTTGGCCTTGGTAACATCGCAGGTGTTGCTGTCGCCGTTTCCATTGGTGGTCCTGGCGCCACATTCTGGATGATCTTGGCTGGTTTAATGGGCATGGCATCGAAATTCACCGAATGTACCTTAGGGGTTAAATACCGCAATGAATACAAAGATGGCAGCGTGTCAGGCGGCCCGATGTATTACATTTCGAAAGGTTTTGCTGAACGCGGCATTCCTGGCGGTAAACTTCTGGCGGGTCTATTCGCTGTGTTTTGTATTTTAGGTGCGCTTGGTGGCGGCAATATGTTCCAAGCAAACCAAGCCCACGCTCAAATCACTCAAGTAGTGGGTAATTATCCAGGTTGGATTACCGGTATCATTTTTGCTGCCTTGGTGTTTGTTGTGATTGTTGGCGGCATCAAATCCATTGCTCGAGTGACCGATAAAATTGTTCCTCTTATGGGGATTTTATACGTTGGCGCGGCGGTGGTTATCTTACTGGTTAATGCAGACAAGATTGGCTGGGCATTTGGTCAAATTTTTGAAGGTGCTTTTACAGGGCTTGGTGTGGCTGGTGGTTTAGTCGGTGCGCTGATTCAGGGTTTCAAACGCGCCGCATTCTCCAACGAAGCCGGTGTCGGTTCGGCGGCCATTGCTCACTCTGCAGTACAAACCAATGAACCCATCACCGAAGGTTATGTCTCACTACTGGAACCTTTTATCGATACCGTGGTGATTTGTACCATGACCGCGTTGGTAATCATCATTACAGGGCAACTTATGCAAGACCCCGCAACGGGACTGTATATTTTGAACGAATCCGGCTCAATTATGACGGCAGATGGTTCTTCTGGCGTAGCACTAACGTCTGCAGCATTTGGATCGGCGTTTAGTTGGTTCCCTATTTTGCTTGCCGTTGCGGTGATCATGTTTGCCTTTTCCACCATGATCAGTTGGTCTTATTATGGTTTAAAGGCATGGACGTATTTGTTTGGCGAAAGTGAGAAAGCAGAATTGACGTTTAAAATTATATTTTGTGTCTTTGTCGTCATTGGTGCCGCCGCGAACCTTGGCCCTGTTATCGACTTCTCTGACGCGGCGATTTTTGCCATGGCGGTTGCGAACATCATTGGTTTGTATTTCTTAATGCCTATTGTCAAAAAAGAACTATTGTCTTATCAAAAACGTCTAAAATCGGGTGAAATCATTAAGTTCAAAGATCGTCATTAATTCACTCGATCCATTACATTAGTAAAGCTTTAGACTAAAAAATCCCCACCGACAGTTGTGTCGATGGGGATTTTTTATTTTTCCATCAGTGATCTTTCATTCTGCTACCCAATACTCTATTTAGTATTGGGTAAAACAGATTAGAAGAAGCCGAGCGGATTCACATCGTAGCTGACCAACATGTTCTTCGTTTGTTGATAATGCTCTAACGCTATTTTATGCGTCTCACGACCAACACCCGATTTTTTATAACCGCCAAACGCAGAATGAGCAGGATACTGGTGATAACAGTTCATCCATACGCGACCCGCTTCTAGGTTACGCCCCATGCGATAAGCAAGGTTTGTGTCTCGAGTCCACACACCCGCACCAAGGCCAAACTCGCTGTCATTGGCAATCGCCAACGCTTCAGCTTCGTCTTTGAACGTGGTCACACTGACGACAGGACCAAATATTTCTTCTTGGAAAATACGCATCTCATTCGACCCTTTGAACAAGGTCGGTTGAACATAAAAACCTTCATCCAAACCATCAATCGATTCAATGCCACCACCAATGAGCAATTCGGCGCCTTCGTTTTTGCCGATATCGATGTAGCTTAGTATTTTTTCATATTGCTGTTTCGATGCCTGAGCACCAACTTGCACGTCAGTATCCAGTGGGTTACCACGCTTAATCATTTTGGTTCGCTCAATCACCAACGCCATGAATTCGTCATAGATGGATTCATGAACCAAGGCTCGTGAAGGACAAGTACAGACTTCCCCTTGATTAAAGAACGCCAGCACCAAGCCTTCTACGCACTTACTGACAAATTCTTTTTCGTGCTTCATGACATCGGCAAAATAGATGTTTGGCGATTTACCGCCCAACTCAACCGTAGACGGAATAATATTTTCCGCCGCGCATTTTAGAATGTGTGAGCCAACCGGCGTTGAACCGGTAAAAGCAATTTTTGCAATACGCTTACTGGTTGCCAATGCTTCTCCGGCTTCTTTACCATAACCATTCACAATATTCAGCACACCAGGTGGCAATAAATCTTGGATGACTTTAATCAATTCCAGAATGGAGGCAGGCGTTTGCTCAGCGGGTTTTAATACTACACAGTTACCTGCCGCTAACGCTGGCGCCAGTTTCCATGCCGCCATTAAGATTGGAAAGTTCCAAGGAATGATTTGACCAACCACCCCCAGTGGCTCATGAAAATGGTACGCGACCGTGTGTTCGTCCAGCTCAGCCGTGCTGCCTTCTTGCGCTCGTAAGCAACCAGCAAAATATCGAAAGTGATCTGCCGCCAAAGGAATGTCGGCATTTAAGGTTTCTCGCACCGCTTTGCCGTTGTCCCATGTTTCTGCCACCGCTAGGGCTTCTAAATTTTGCTCGATTCTATCGGCAATTTTTAACAGGATATTGGAACGGTTGGTCACGGATGTTTTGCCCCATGCCACACGAGCGGCATGCGCGGCATCCAGCGCTAAATTAATGTCTTCTTCTGTTGAACGAGGAATGCGGCAAAATACTTTGCCATTGACAGGACTAATATTATCAAAGTATTGACCTTTAACCGGTGCCACCCATTCGCCACCGATAAAGTTACCGTACTCAGCGTCAAATGTAACAAGGCTACCATTCGTACCAGGTTGGGCGTAGATCATAAATTGTCTCCATTATTGTTGTTTTTATGTCAGGTCTTAACCTTAGTTCTAACCTCGAACCTAAGAGTAGAAACAATGTGAGAAGAAAACTTGCCTGTCAGTCCATGAAACTTGTCCGGTGATCCATTTCTATTCTCAGCGGGGTATTGACCCAAAAAGGTTCAAGAGTGATGATGAGGGTCAGGACAATGCACCACGCTGTACAATTAAAATAAAAAATCAAGATAAAAGAGGTGTGTAAATGAACCGCTCTGCCTCCACTGAAAAAACATTGCTTGAGCAAAAACGCTCGCCTACCCAACTGGTGGAAAACCGTGTCTGCTTTGCGGGTCCGCACTCGGAACTCAGTATTTACGATACCTATGAACAGGCCAAAAAAGTCAGCTTAAAAGCCGACTCTCTGCTGTATTGCGGTATGGTGACGGGCGCCAAAGTCATGCACACCAAAGAACACAACAACATTCCATTCCTGCCTCACGAGTCGTTTATTCTCGCGCCGGATGAAGAAGTATTTATCGATTTCCCCGAAGCCCAGCACAACCGCCCGACCACGTGTTTAACCATCGCTATCTCAAAAGAAAGGGTCGCACAAATTTGTGACCGCATGAATGACATCATGATCAAAGCGTTGCCTTCAAACGTGACCCTGGATCCAAGCCAACACCTTCATACTTTGCACACACAAGCCACTCAACAATTGCTTGACCGACTGACCAGCGAATTTGTACAAAATGATCCTGATCGAGATTTATTGGTCGATTTTGGCGTCAGTGAATTGGTCACACGAATACTCAGACACCATGGCCGAGACGCACTGTTGCGATTCAGCCAAGACACACCGGATGCAAGTGGTTTAACGTCTGTCATTCATTGGATTGAACAGCATCTGGCTCTGCCATTGGACATTAACCTTCTGGCAAAAACGGCGTGCATGAGTCGCAGTCGTTTTTATGAGAGCTTTAAGCGCCAATTAGGCTGTACGCCAGTGGAATATCAACATCAACGCAGGATGAGCCGAGCTTATCAGCGTTTGCAAGAAAAGTGCTCGGTCACCGAAGTGAGTTATGAATTAGGCTATCTGAGCCTGAGTCACTTCAGTCGACGCTTCCACCAGCATTTTGGTATTTCGCCGCGACAAGTGACTCAAGCTAAACTCAATTCTTAAGAGAAGAAACGTTAGAAGACGTGCGTTAATTTCGATTTACAGTAAACAAAAACACCCAACATAAAGACAAGGGCTAACGTTAACCCTAGGAAAGGCACCAATTGCCCGAGCTGATACAAAGAAGCCAGCGTCACCGGACCTAATGCAGCGCCAAGTCCTTGCATAGACGCATTCATACTGGCCAAACGACTTTGCTGATCGTCTTTTACCAACAACGTTTGCGCCGTGACGATACCAGGAAATAAGAACCCAAAACCCGCCCCAAACAACCCCATGGCGAACAAAACGCCCACATAAGAATCCAAGAAGATAAAAGCGAGTTGAGCCAGCACGCCCATGCCAACACCCGAGAAAATCAAGGTAACCACACCCAATTGAAATCTAGGCACAAGGATCATTTGCACCAAAATACTGAAGCAAGACATCGTCATCATGGCAAACCCCAGCTGATGGGTTGTTTGCGCTACATCCAGCTGGAATCTATCTTGAATTAAAAAGCCCATAATTTGTTGAACACCCGTGACCGATAAGATCGCCAACGTCGACATGCCCAAAAATGGCATCACCGGTTCTTTCAGCCAATTGATTGCAGGAGGCTTCTCGAATTGACGAACGTGTTTTTTGTCTTTAACAAACAACACAACAAGCAACGCCGCACAGCCTGCTAAAAAAGCAATAATATAAAACGGCGCGGTGAGCCCTAAACTGCTCAATAACGACGCAAACGCTGGCCCTAAAATCATACCAATACTAAAAGAAGCGCCAATCATCGCTATGGTTGAACTGCGATGTTTTATATCCGTATGCGCAATCAAATACGTCTGAATAGAAGGCAACACACCCGCTAGACCAAGCGAGAAGACAATACGCAACGCAAACACCAGATAATAGGTTTGCTCAGCGGACAAGTGCTTTGCCAAGGCTTCCTGTAGAACAAACCCCGTCATGGCGATTGTCACCGCGTAGCAGCTCATACCAATAATCACAGAACGCACGCGACCAATACGATTGATAATACCGCCCCAAAGAAAAGCGGCAACAACAAACGTGGCAGCGCCCACAGTAATAAGTGTACTGATGCGTACGTCCGCCAAACCAATCTCACGACCAATCGGCGGCAAAGACGTAAAAATAAAAGATTGGCCTATACCCACGGCAACTAAGCAAAACAGCAGCAACCAGCGAGACAAGCGTTCATGGAATGATGAATAAGTATCTGAGTTTATCAATGTGTAGATCCTTGACCTTCAATATGCAGTTCTGTCTGCCACATAGCAGAACCTTTCAAGCAAACCTGCGATACAGATTCACCAATGAAAAGAGGGCTATTTATCGTCCTGATAAATGATGAGGATAAACTAACACAATCTTTGCATGCTTTCTGATTCTGTGTGATTCAAATTCGCCCATTCAAAGCCAAAACCCATCGTCACAGAAAACATCCACAATTTTTAAACATTTGGCTATATTCTAATGCGTTGAATAACGACACAACGCACTGAAAATACATTAGTATTTTGCGCCTATCCTTTTTGAAATAAAAACAACCGTATCGCAGGAAGCCATGCAGCCACTTTTCAAACACCCTAATTTCGTTCACTTCTGGATTGGGCAAATAGCGTCATCGTTTGCATTTCAAATGTTGAGTGTCGGCATTGGCTGGCAAATGTACGATTTAACCAACAGCCCGATGGCATTAGGTTTGGTCGGTTTGTGTCAATTTTTACCGCAATTGTTATTAACCTTAGTCGTAGGGCATGTTGCAGATCGCTACAATCGCCGTCTCATTTGCATCTGCACTCGCTTCACCATGGCGGCGACCGTTGGTATTCTCGCTTATGGCAATATGACGGCGAGCATTTCCGCCAATATGATTTACCTCTGTGCGGCCTTGTTAGGCACCGCGAGGGCATTTGAAATGCCAGCCAACCAAGCCATATTGCCCAACCTTATTCCCAGCGAACTATTGTCTCGCGCCGTCAGCGCGATTGCCTCAGCACGAGAAATTTCGGTTATCGCCGGCCCTGCTCTTGGCGGCTTAATTTATCTTTTAGGCCCCTCAATATTGTATCTATCCAGTATGAGTTGCTTCTTAGTGTCCTGTGGCATTCTGCTGTTTTTACGTTATAACTTTACCGTTAAGACAAAATCGCCGATTAGCATCGAGCATTTATTCGGCGGATTAACCTTTATTCGAGGCAACAAAGTCATACTCGGTTCAGTTTCATTGGACATGTTTGCGGTTTTATTGGGCGGCGCCACCGCACTATTACCGATTGTGGCAAAAGACATTCTTCAAACCGGACCCTGGGGATTAGGATTATTACGTTGTGCGCCTGCGCTCGGCGCCTTGCTAATGTCCATCTATTTAGCCCGTCACCCTTTAACCCACAGTGTTGGCAAAATCATGTTTATGGCGGTCGCTGTATTTGGTGTAGCGACCATTCTATTCGGTTTATCCGACAGCCTTATTTTATCCATGTTCGCGCTAATTTTACTCGGGTCATCAGACATGATCAGCGTCGTGATTCGCTCTACGCTTGTGCAATTGGAAACACCCGACGAAATGCGCGGACGCGTCAGTGCCGCCAATTCCGTCTTTATTGGCAGCTCGAATCAATTGGGGGAGTTTGAATCTGGCGTGACCGCCGCTTGGTTTGGCGTGGTTCCAGCGATTGTCATTGGCGGAGTTGGAACCATTGCCGTGGTGGGTATTTGGATGTATTTATTTCCGACACTATTGCACAAACAAACATTGGATAAAGAACACGATTAACTCGTGAATTAAAAATAGATCGAAACACTCGATCTATTTTGCTCGCGTTAAAATAAGTTGAAAAAGACCAAATAACAAAATCGCGTACAATAAAAAGGTGAGACTCAATGAGGTCAAACCATAATGTCCACCGACCAAACCACTTAAAAATGGTAACGTCATGGCGCCTGTCACCGCCGCACTCATTTGAAAACCCACCGCGTGCGCCGAGTATTTTTTACCAACACGCGTCGCCGTTTGAGAAATCATACAAGGAAAAATGGGCGCAGAACAAAAGCCCATGAGTGCCAAACCAAAATAACTGGCATAAGGCGTTACACTGGTCGTAAAGAACAGCGCGCCGAGAACAACACCCGCCAAGCAAAGACGCAATAATTGATCAACAGAAAAGCGCTCAACCAAGAACCCAAACACCGCACGACCGAACGCCAACATTCCCCAATACACAGCGACCCACGTTCCCGCACTGGCCAATGAGATACCGCGAGATTCTGTCATCACCGTAAACGCCCATTGTCCGACCCCAACTTCCACGCCTGAATATAAGAAAAAGAACAATATTTGAAATCGAATAACAGGATGTTTGAGGGCTTGACGTTGAGAAACGATTGTCGTGTCTTCGAGATGCTCTGCTGGTTTTTTCGGTGCGTGTTTATCGCTTTCCCATAAGTGTCGGCTAAACAAAAACACCATTGCCATCACAAACAGGATGACGGCGAGAACCACATAACCTAAACGCCAGTTTTGGGAGAAGCTTACCAATACGGTGGTGACAATAATGGGGCCCGCGGTCGCACCAACACCAAACGCCGCGTGCAGCCAATTCATATGTTTCGTCGAAAAGTGTTCAGCAGCGTACGCATTCAATCCAGCGTCTATCGCACCAGATCCCATACCAATGACGATGGCAAACAAAACAAACACAATAAAGCTGGCGCTGAAATAAAAGCCGAATAGACCGAGGCTGACTAAAAGGCTACTGACCACCAAAAGCCAACCAACACCAAAACGAGATAACAGATAACCGACCGAAAAGCTCGACATCAAATAACCGATTCCGCCGCCCGCGATAACCAAGCCTAACCAGCCAGTTGGAACAGCAAACTCTGTACGAACAAACGGCCAATTAATACCATGAGCGGCATCGGGCAAGCCCAAACTAATGAACCCTAAATAGGCAATAAATAGCAACACGCCTGATGTACGCACTCTCATATCCTTATTCATGTTTTTTTATTATTTGAGCGCATTCAGTCCGTGAATAAAATCTTTAAATCGACTTAACGTCTCTTCATTTCACTTAAACAATCGACGCTTTTCTTTTTCAATCGGTTTCCATTTCCAGCTAGGCGCGTCGCCTTTCACGTAATAGATCGCCAACAAAATGAGCGTGCTAATAGACACCAGTAGAATCCATGTTAACAACTCAACTTTTGGATCCACCAAAAAGCTGATGCATCCAATTGCCAGCAAATAAAGCATTTGCACAAACCAACCTTGCCAAGCCGTTGGTTTTCCCCATCCCCAACCATTCTTTTTGGCGGGGAACCACACTGTTTTTTTGTCTGTCATTTCTTATACAACCTCTGTAAAACCTCAAAACCGGATCATCGAATACGCTGCGTCACTTTGCCTGAATTCATTGCATAAAAAAAGAGCCTTCAACAGTAGGCTCTTTTTCATCAAACATTGTCATGCTACTTTTATAACAAAGCGTTATCTTGCTAGGAATTCGCTGCGAGTTTTGTCACTGCGCTTAAACAACCCACCCAACGCGGTAGTTTGTGTTGAAGAGCTCGCGTCCATAACGCCTCGCGCTTTCACACAATAATGCACGGCACTGATGCTCACCGCCACATTGTCGGTTTCCAGCAAGGCTTGTAACGTCACGAGTATTTGCTGAGTCAGACGTTCTTGCACTTGAGGACGTTGGGCGAAAAATCGCACGATACGATTAATTTTCGACAAGCCGATAATTTTTGTTTTTGGCAAATAAGCGACTTTTGCCAATCCATCGATGGTGACAAAATGATGCTCACATGTACTGGTAAAGCTAATGTCGCTCACTTTCACCATTTCATCGACTTTCATTTTGTTTTCAATAACGGTAATTTTTGGAAACTGCCCGTAATCCAAACCAGAGAAAATTTCTTTCACGTACATTTTAGCAATACGATGAGGCGTTTCTGCCAGACTGTCATCGGTTAAATCTAACCCCAGCGTCGAAACCACCTCTGTAAATGCACTCTTAATACGCTGGTATTTTTCTTCGCTGGTCAGACCATTATCAATCATAGGGGTTTCTAAGCCGCTGTCGATTAGAGCCTGACGTACCTTGATCGCTTCTTCAGACATCTCAAAACGATTTACACTATTTAGTTCAGCTGCATTAGCTTTCATATTTTCATCCTAAGTTGCTTGACCTTATCAAACCAAATGTCGGCCGCCATCCAGTGATAAGGTTCGACCTGTCATATATTGACTGTCTAATATGTACTTTACCGCTAGCACACCTTCTTGCTCTCCTGGCACCTTGTGCAGCAAAGACTTATTCAGGGCATTAGCGCGGTATTCTTCGTCGTCACTGTCGTTAAACATCAACAGTGATGGCGCGATCGCATTGACTTTAATTTTAGGCGCAAATCGTTTGGCAAACGAGCACGTTAAATTAGCCAAGCCCGCTTTACTAGAAGCATAGGCGATGTGTTTATCACTGCCCTTTTCAACCACGTAATCCGTCATGTGAATGATATCTGACTGCCCATCTCGCTCAGATCCTGCACATAATAATCCTTCGAAGGCGAGATTTATACGATAGGGTGCAAATACATGCACTTGCCACATTTTTTCCATTAATATCGCGGTATCCGCGCTACTTTCTTCAGACTCCCATTCCGACGCATTATGGATAATGCCTCCTAGTGCGGAATATTCTGTCCGTATCTTATCGATAAACGCATCCACACCCGATGACGTTGAAAAGTCAGCTTGTACACAAGTAATACCCTGTGCTTCCAACTCGGCGAGGTCTTTTCGTTCACGCCGATAAGTAATTATCACGCGGTACCCTTGCGCGACCAACGACTTTGCACAAGCAAGTCCAAGGCGTTGAGCTCCGCCCGTAATAATAATCGGCATTTTACGCATCATTCATATCCGTTCCTACTGAGTTATCGTCTTCACGCAGATAAAAATACACCATTCTATCAAGACGTATCTTGCTTTTCTGCTAACGTTAATACGCACCTTCTGATAAAAAAGATCAATTATCGTTCTCCAGTGCATTTTTTATACACTTCTATTGAACCACCTTTCATTGTTGAGTTCTAAACAATGCGCTACTCACTCAAACCAGCTAGATATGTAAAAGGAATTGTAATGACTTTATTAACCGAAAAATCGACCACTAAATCATTTTCAGCCGACAGCATCCCTCAAGAAGCCTTCGACTGGTATGACGAATACGCGCATGGCGACATCGATCGCCGCACGTTTTTATCTCGCCTTGGTACGCTCAGCATTACAGGTTTGACTCTTTCCGTGATCGCCGGGGCATTAACGCCAAACTATGCGCTGGCAGAACAAGTTTCTTTTAATGACCCTGAGATTATGGCCAGCTATGTCGAATTTGATACTCCAAACGGCCATGGTAAAGGTCGTGGTTATTTGGTCGTACCAAAAGGTGTCGACATGAATAATAAAGCACCAGCCGTGCTTGTCGCTCACGAAAACCGTGGCCTTAACCCGTATATTGAAGATGTGGCCCGACGCTTGGCCAAAGCAGGATTTATCGCTTTCGCACCCGACGCGCTTTTCCCATTGGGCGGTTATCCTGGCAACGATGACGAAGGTCGTGCCATGCAAAAAACGTTAGACGGCAGTAAAATTGAAGGCGACTTCATGGACGCGGCAATCTTGCTAAAAAATCATTCCTTTAGCACAGGAAAAGTCGGCATGGTGGGGTTCTGCTTCGGCGGCTATTTAACGAATGCGTTGGTGGCAAACATGCCAGACACGATTCAAGCCGGTGCGCCTTATTATGGCACGCCAGCCAAATCCAACATTGATAAGATAACCTCACCGCTGCAATTGCATTTTGCGGAGCTAGACAAACGCGTGAACGATTCTTGGCCGGAGTATGAAAAAGTGCTCAAGGCAAACAAGGTCGATTACACCGCCTATGTTTACCCTACCGCCAATCATGGTTTCCATAATGATTCAACCGCGCGTTACCAAGAAAAAAACGCGGAGCTGGCTTGGGAGCGTACAATTCAATTCTTTAATAAGACCTTAAACGCCTAATCAGGCACGCTACGATATGACCAGCGTTACGGCCAAGATTAGGCCGTAACGCTTTTCGCATTGTCAGACGTTGACGGTTTATTGTATTGAAAATCGATACCACGAACATTGGGGGTTTGCTGCCACAACGACTCACACAAATCCGTCACACTGGTGTCGTTACTGGACTGCAACCAAGCCACCACAGCACGCGCTACATTAGGATAAGAAATCTGTACCACTCGGCTCGTTTCCAACCACTCTTGAATAATCGTCGAATTCAAAACATCACTCGTTGTTGCAATACCCAACAAATCCAGCGCAATGGCATTGGAATGCTGCTCTATTTGCCCTTTTAACGGTTTAGCCAATATACGACGCCCTAATTGCAGCGCTTCAGAATTCAATTCAAATCCAGCGTTACATAAAACAGATTCACATTCACTTAAATTCTGTTGGAACAATTCCCGACCAAATGGGAAAACTTCCACATTGCCATACACGCCCGGCTCAATGTCTTTGCAATGCATGCGAAATCGATAATTAGGCACGCCATCCAGCCAATCCAATACCGCCTCACTGTTTTCAAACGGCAAATACACCAACACCTGCTCAGAATCAGACACGTTATTCAATTCCTGAGCATGAATCAGTGGCGGCAAAATAGGGTAACCGAAGTGATGCCAATGAGCTCCTAGCTGTGTTGCTGCGGGGGCAAAATTCGACATAATCCATTGCGCAATGACGTTTTTTTTATAACGTGGAATATCATGTTTAAAGGCGTATTGATGGCCAAAACCGATGCAAGGCACACCTTGACGCTTTGCCGCCCACGCAACTATCGGCTCAAAGTCGGTGATGACCAAGTCGTATCCACGCGTGTCCAGTGCTCGGATGTCTCGATAGAGCGTAAATAAATTGGCGTTTTTACAAGTCGCATACAAATCTAACTGACCGTTTCGCGCCACGAAGCTCAAGCCTTGAAACGTGCGATATTCACCAAACACTGCCATATCGAAATAGTCTTCTGGTGGACGGCCAGAAAAAACAAAATCCACCTCAAATCCGGCTGCATGCATCTCCGCTGCCATGGCTCTGGCTCGTGTAATGTGGCCATTGCCCGTGCCTTGAACACCATAAAGGATTTTCATATTAACACTCCGATTGCGAAGGCCGCACAAGCACTGCCTAACAGAGCGCCAATCACAGTGTCTGTCGGAAAATGCACACCAAGAAAAATACGTGATAAACCGACATTGGCTGCCCAAAAGTACAAGACCATGTTGAAAGCGGGAAACCATTCACTCAAACAAAAGGCAATAAAAAAAGCCCCAGAGGTATGGCCAGAGGGAAATGAAAATTGATCGGATGGAATAATAAAACTGCTAAAGTCATCCAAGGCCTCCGCGGGGCGATTTCGCTTAAAGCCTCGCTTCAAAACAAAGTACACAGCACGTTCTAGCAAAAAACCGAATGCCAACACCCACACCAATGTTTCTAAGCCAGAAAACCAAGCAACAGCCGCAATGGCTGCATACAAAGGACCATCGGCTGAAAACGAAATAGCACGCCCTATCTTGGTTAAACTGACTCTGTGTTTACGCGCCATACACCAATAAAAAGTTTGTACATCAAATGCATGGATATTTTGAAGTATGTTCATTCTATCACCTCATTGGTTTTGTCTTACTTTCAACATAGACCAGTAAAATGTCAGTTCCGCGACACTTAGGTGACAACTTAATGACAGCCACTTCGATAATATTTAGGCGAAAAAAAACCTCACAAAAGTGAGGTTTTTTTTAACAAAAAATCAGTAAGCGTAATTACTTCATGCCATTCATTTTGTGGAACCGTTCGATCATGGCTTCAGGCTTCACTTTTTTGTTGCTGCTGTTTAAAGCATACACAACCGTTTCGCCTTTTGGACCAGAACCAATGTCGGTATAACGCAATGGTACTTCACCCACAACACGCGCACCGTTCATTTCGGCCAAAGACCCAAACACATAAATGCGGCCTTCAATGCGCATTTCGCCGTAAAACGGATCAGCTGCTTCTAATGTGCCATCGTACATATCAACCGATGCCACGCCAGACATTTTCTTTTTATCCGCATTGGTTAAGCCAAAGACGATGGTTTCTCCTTTTGGACCAGCACCAATACGAACTTTACGAAATGAAGTTTCACCAACTTGTAGGAAGTCCTCATAAACAGCACGATCATCAAAAATATAGATTCGGCCTTCTTGATGCACTTCATACAAATCTTCGTTGTTTAAAGATACCGCTTCAGCCATCGGCTTCGCGCCCTCTTTTTTAACCATTTCACCGCCACAGGCCGTTAATAATGTCAGCGCGACTAAGCTTGTTGCAACAGGTAAAAATTTCAACTTCATGGTTTAGCTCCTAGGTTTGATTTATACCCACCTTAGAAGCAAAAAATGACGAAACCATGACACTTTAATGACGGTATGATTTCAATCCACCATTATGAGTGATTATGACTACAGCCAGTTGGTTAACATTATACCAATACCAAGCGATTGAGTCTGATGGTTATAGTCCAATAACGATTGCCCGTAACCATTAAAATATTGAACGTAGCCCCGTGTTTTTCCCCACAGAGGGAAATTGAAACCCACTTGTATCGCACCTCTATTACCAGACGATTTAAGATTATTTCGAAACATAATATCGATGCTGTAATCGTCAATAACATGGATGATATTCACTTCACCGTAGCCAAAATAATCTTCAATATTCGGGTTGTCATCAACTTTTGAGCTTTCATGAATTCGGTACCACGGCTTAATAGAAAAAGCGGTGTCACCGGCTTCAAACATGAAATCCATGTAAAAACGATTCCACGAACGCGATAAATCCCCGGATTGACCATTGGATTGATGATTAAATCCGTAGGACACGTATTTCGGTTTTATGCCCAAAAAGCCGTGTTTGGGCTTGGTCACAATAAACGCTTCCGGTTCATGATTGGTATCGCGAAACGGCGCCGAGATATTGCTATTATAAGCTTGCCAGAAGGCCTGCTGAGTATAGGCAAACCATAAACTGCTGTTTCGCCCAACAATCTCATAGGCAACGGGGAATTTGACGCTCAGCTGGAATTTGAATTCGACACTTTGCAAACTTTCTGAATCACTGTCATCGCCTAAAAAAGCACGATCATTCGGATTTGACGTATAAGCAATGGGCAAAAAATAATTGGGTCTGTGTGGCGTCATCACAAATGGATTATTTGCCGTCGCTTTTTCTCGGTCTTCTCTTTGTTGAAACAAGCCATTTGCTTCTTTGGCGCGCTTAGCAATGGATTCCGGTACCTCTGGCTCTTCAGGAGAATAAGGTTCACTCACTTCCTCAACCGTGCCATCAGCTTGCCCCTCAATCTTACTGTCAACAACGGGGACTGTTTCAGAATCGGTTGCTGGGGTATTTTTCAATTCAACCGATTCGTCCTGCGCCCAAAGCAAACTCGGAAGCAGTAACATTAAGCACGCAATGGCTTTCATCATTTAAAACCTTTTTGACGATACACATCGTCATTATTATTGAGAAAGAACCACTTTTTTCGCGTAGGTCTCACGGTCCATATCGCACATTTCAACCGAGAGACTAACATCCGTTAATGAAAATTGTGTTAATGCCTCCAAGATCAAATGAGATAATTGCTTTTTTTGCTCCTGTGTACGGCCGGACAGCATTCTGATGGTCACATGCATAAACGCATCTTCTTGCCCGCCAGTTAAAAAACTTTTGTACGGAAAACTACGAAGTTTAATATCGTCCAGTGAAAAAATAGCCGACGCGACACACGCGCTTTTTATGGCTTCCAATAGATCGGCTGGCGGCACTTCTTGTTCTAAATTTTGACTGTATTCAAGAATGCAATGAGGCATCGCGGGCTCCTTTTTTTTAGATTTATGAGACACAAATTACAGTGGATCTATTCTTTGAATCAATAACCCCGAATTGGGTCAACGGATGGCGGTATAGTCCCTGTTAATCGAAATATTTTAATATTTTCTGCCACTATTTTACTTGCACTAATCGGATGAGTGGGCGCTGATATATGCGGTAACACCGTAATGGATTCATGCTTCCAAAACGCATGATGAATGGGCAATGGCTCCTGCGTGAAAACATCCAATACGGCATGAGAAATGTGTTCTTGTTCGAGCTTTTCAAGCAAGGCGTCTTCATCAATAACGGCGCCACGAGCAAAGTTGATCAGACTGGCACCAACGGGTAAAAGCGACAAAGCTTGAGCATTAAGTAACCCTGTTGTCTCTTTCGTTAAGGGCAATAAACAAACCAGTATATCACTTTGCATGAGCAATGAAGTCAGTCCATCCTCACCATGAAAGCATTCAATGCCTTGTATTTCTTTGGCATTGCGGCTCCAACCCGCCACACAAAAACCATTGTTTGCCAAACGCTGAGCACTGACACGCCCTAACGCACCTAGGCCTAGAATACCGATTCGGCGATCCTGAGCACGTACCATTGGGCGCTGAGACCATATTTGTTGAGCTTGTTGCTGCGCATACACTGGCATATCTCGATGCAAAAACAGCGTCCACGATAACACCGCTTCTGACATGGTACTGGCCAAATCAGGATCCACTAACCTTACAATAGAAAAAGGCGGCGAAGACAACTCGTTCATCATACGTTCAACACCCGCCCAAAGACTGTGAACCCATTTTAAAGAAGGCAACGCCAATAAATCCTGAGGGTTCGGGTTCGCAACAATGGCGACATCGCATTGCTGCTTCTGTTCTTGTGTTAGCGTAGCAAACGGAACAATGTCTTCACCCGGCATGACATCGGAAAGCGTTTTAATCCAAACGTCCTGTTCAAACGAACCGCTTCGGCTCACAAAAGGAATCATTTTTCATACACCTGAGACAAACTGTTGAACCCTTTTAATTCAATCGCATTGCCACTTGGGTCTTTAAAAAACATGGTCCATTGTTCGCCTGGCTCGTCTTCAAAGCGCACGCTGGGCGGCAATTCAAAAACAACATTGGCCTCAGTAAGACGTTGAGCTACTTTATTCCACTCGTTCAGCGGCAAAATCAACCCGAAATGCGGCATAGAAACCAGATGGTCTCCCACTTTACCGGTTTTGGTTGTTGGACTCGGCACACCCAAATGCAATGACAACTGATGCCCATAAAAGTCAAAATCAACCCAAGTTTCCGTACTCCTCCCCTCAATACAACCCAAAATATTTGTATAAAAAGCACGAGTTTCTTCTAACGAGGTCACATGAAAGGCGTAATGAAATAGAGCAGACATAAAGACTCCTAGCAAGGATTATGAGGCTAGAAAATACAGTACACCGCCAAAAAGTAAATACTTCGTCATTCGGATGACGAATATACTTAGTATTAGGAAAAAGAATAACAATAGAAAATACACGCTAGCCATTTCTATTGTTATCGTATTGACGGCTTACTGTATGCGATCTTCCAAAGACACGGCGCTGTCTTGGAAAGCAACCGTGTCTATGTATTCTGGACGTATGTTTGGCATTGGATTCACATCAGAAAACAGTTGAGAGCGGCTTTGATTTTCAATAATACGCACGTGTGATCGGTTTAACTCTCTGGGTTCTTTCACACCACAAGAGTGTGCAATCATGCCAATCCCGTGCAGCAGTTCTTCTGCGTAATTGGCCACTCGCTCAGATTTCTCAGCCGCGACCAAACCTCTTTGTAAATCAGGGTTGTGCGTTGTAATCCCGGTAGGACAAGTGTTTTTATTGCATTGCAACGCTTGGATGCAGCCAAGGGAAAACAGAAAGCCTCGCGCGGAAACAACAAAGTCAGCACCGGCACTCAATGCCCACGCAGCTTTACCCGGTACAATCAATTTTCCTGAGGCAATAATTTTAATATAGCGACGTAGCCCATAAGCCGTCACAACATTCACGACAGCGGGTAAACTTTCCCGTAAATGCATACCGACGTAATCCATCAAAGGCTGCGGTGCTGCACCGGTTCCGCCATCTGAACTGTCAATGGTAATAAAGTCAGGGCAATAATCGATGCCTTTTTTGTGTATTAATTCACACATTTTTTCGAAAAACATCAAGTCACCCACCACCATTTTAAAGCCAACAGGCTTCGACGTGACCTTACGAACATGGTGAACCATGTTTAATAGATCATCGATGGATTTAATATCAGTATGCCCATTGGGACTATTAGAGTCTTGGCCTACAGGGATGCCTCGAGTATGAGCGATCTCTTCGGTGACTTTTGCACCTGGTAGCATGCCGCCTTTTCCAGGTTTCGCACCTTGGCTCATTTTGATTTCAAACATGCGCACATTTTGATGTTCAGCAAGGCTAACTAATTTTGCATCGTCCAAATGCCCTTCATGATTACGCACACCATATTTTGCTGTGCCGATCTGAAACACAAGATCACAACCACCTTCAAGATGGTAAGGCGACAATCCGCCCTCGCCAGTGTTCATCCAAATACCCGCTTTGCGCGCGCCTTTAGATAAGGCTTGAACCGCAGGTTTAGACAATGCACCAAAACTCATGCCCGAAATATTCACAACAGACTGCGTTCGATAAGGAATTTTGGCTGTGTATTCGCCAATGCACACTTCTTTCGGCTGAGCCGCGTCTTCGTCTAAGGTTGGAAATGCGCAGTTTAAAAAGAAGATATCGCCCGGTGTTTCAAGGGACCGTGTCGAGCCAAAAGCAATGGTCGTGTCCACTTTTTTGGCGGCACGATAAGCCCATGAACGCTCCGCTCGATTGAATGGTAGCTCTTCTCGATCCATGGCAAAAAAGTACTGGCGGAAAAACTCGCCTAGGTGTTCGAAAAGATAGCGAAAGCGCCCAACGACTGGGTAGTTTCGTCTTATGGTGTGCGTCGTCTGGTGTGTATCGACCCAGTACATGACGACAACCGAAATTAAAGCAACAAACAGTATAAATACGAACAGCAACGCCGCCCAATGAATAGTCAGTGTTGCCAATGAAGATAGAAAATCCATCCTGTGCCCTTACAATAAAAATGAAAGTTGTAACTTTAATACTACGCTACAAAGAAGGTTTCAACGTGGCGGAACCATGGACAAATGCAGCAATAAATTCATTGGGCGGCAAAGGATGTCCAAAATAGTAGCCCTGATAATAAAAACAATTTATCTCACGCAGCCGGTCGTAATGCAGTAACGTTTCCACGCCTTCTGCTAGAACGTTTATATTAAGCGCTTTGGCCATCGCGATCACCGCATGAACAATCGCTTCATCACTTTTATCCGTCAGCAAATCACGCACAAAAGATTGGTCTATTTTCAGCCTATCTATCGGTAATGATTTCAAATATTTCAATGAAGAATAACCGGTGCCAAAGTCATCAATCGAAAGGTACACACCCAAACTTTTTATCGCATTCATTTTATCAAGGCAAGATGACAGATCGTTCAGTAGCATGTTTTCCGTAATTTCAAGATCAACACAGCGAGCAGGTACTTTGTGTTTTTCCAACTGCTCTTTTAGCATGGGCAAAAAACCCGCCTGTTGGAACTGAATCGGGCTCACATTGATCGACATACGCCACGAAGGTTGCCACTTCCCTTCTTTCAGCCACGTCGCGACTTGCGACAAGGCTTCATTCAAAACCCAATGGCCAATCTCCACAATCAGGCCAATTTCTTCGGCAACCGGAATAAACTGATCAGGAGGAATGAACCCTTTAGTGTCATCCTTCCAGCGGATCAATGCTTCAGCGCCGATTAACTCATCTTTATCATTAGTTTGAGGCTGATAATACAACTCGAACAATTTAAATTCCGTCGCATGGTGAAGCGCTTTTTCCATTTCCAAACGTGCATCTGAAACCGCCTGCATCTCTGCTTTATACAAGGCAAAGGTATTTCGGCCGTATTCTTTGGCACGGTAAAGCGCCGTATCGGCTTGCTTTAAAATGACTTCAGCCGAGTAACCTGATTCATCAAATAAGGTCGCACCCAAACTCGCGGTAATATGAACTTCATGGCGGCCCGCTTTTTTAACTTGTTGGCACGCATACATGATGCTTTCAGAAAACCCTTTTATTGCTTTTTCAACACGCGCTTTATCGCTGCCTAAGTTCGTCAATAAAAAAGCAAATTCGTCGCCACCCATTCGCGCAAAAACAATATTCTCTTCAATAAGAGACGCAAGTTGTGACGCCACGCAGCACAATAACTGATCGCCAACATTGTGCCCTAGCGAGTCATTTATGGTTTTAAATCTGTCGAGGTCCATAAACACAACCGCAGAGTAACTCTGGCCATGTTGTTGAGATTGTAATGTCTCGGCGAGCTTATCGGCTAAATATTGGCGATTGGGTAAATTCGTGACGGCATCGTAGTACGCCAAATGATGGATGTGCGCTTCTGTTTCTTTGCGGTCCGAAACGTCTCGGATCAGCATTAAGGTTTCTATTTTGTCTTGTATATTATACTTGGCTAAACGTATCTCTACTGGTAATTCAGCACTCTGAATCTGATACAAGGTTTCTACGGTTTGGGGTGAATCGACCTTCAGTGAATTCAGTATTTTATAAAAAGCCCCCCAAGATGACGCTGCATGCAAGCTTTCTAATGAACTGGATTGAAGGCTTTCTCCTTTTACTTTCAGCATGACCTCTGCGGCTGTATTAACCAAGGTGATTTTATTGTTTTCATCCAACAGTAAAATTCCGTCCGCGGCGTGTTCTATCATCGCTTTCGTGTGACTATCACTGCGCTCCAAGTCACTCAACGCGGTGTTTAATTTGTTCCAAAGTTGCGAAAAAGTAGAATGTAAATGACCCAGCTCGTCAGATTTATGGCGTCGGAGGAAAGATTTTGGCAAAGGCAACTCTTCTTTGTGACCCGCGGTCGATAAGGTTTCCGTCAAACGTTTTAAGGGGTTTGTGACCAAAAAGTAAAAAACCAAAGAAATAAGGGAGGCCAATAAAACATCTTTAAACAAGTTATAAATAAGGATAGAAAGGTGTTCTTTGAAAATGGTATCGAGTAAAAAACGTTTTTCAGGCAACACCAATAAATAGCCGGCTTGAAATTCAGGCGTCTCTAAACGGAGCTGCCGCTTATAGCCTTGAATTTCTGGTAGAAAGTACTCCGCCCATTCACTTGATACAGAGTAATCATCATCTGTAGTGGTTGCTTGAACAAACACCGCTCCGGATTCATCCCGCACTTCCACATGCGCAATTGCAGCGTTCAGTAATAAGCTATCAATCTGTTGCTGTGCAAATCCGATATCCAATCGGAACACCGCTTCGGACAAGGGTTTTTCAACCACAGCAAGTAACTCGTCAAAGTCCTTATCTATGTGAAGCTTCTGATCATGGACACCGTCAATAAACTGAATCAAACTGCTGACTAAACTTAATACAATCGCCAATACTAACGTTAGCAGCGCTTGCTTAATAAATAATGACTTAGAAAGAACAACACCCATTACTACTCACTTATTTTTTTCATTACAGCGCGTTTTATTTGGCGCTCATTTTGATGGGCAACTCTCAAGGACAATCAAATATATAGAACAATAAGGGAAAACACATCCTGCATTTTGCCAAAACAGAGCCAAGACTGACATTTTCCCTATGTCGAAGCAAGAATATCATAAGTGAATTTTATACTCTTAATGATATGAATCATGATTTGAATCACGAAAAAATAATGAAAGGCCATTATATCTACTTTATTGAATCTGACCTCCAACCGCTGTTAAAAAAAAGCCAGTATGATCATCATACTGGCTTTTCCATTCATCAACATTAACGTTGAATTAAAATCAACCAATCACCGCGCCGTCTTCACGAGAAATCGCGACAACACTGGATCGAGGAACGGATTGACCACCGTTTGGCCAATGAGAATTTCCTTTCTCACCTGGGTGCTGAACACTAATAAACATCGTCGTTCTCTCTTCGTTCCACGCTGCGCCAGTGATCTCACACTCTTTCGGTCCAACTAAGAAACGACGAATCTCGCCCGTTTCAGGATCTCCCACCAACATCTGGTTGTTGCCTTGACCTTGGAAGCCATTCTCGTTTGAGTAATTTCCATCTGTCTGAATCCACAACAAGCCTTTAGAGTCGAACTTCAAGCCATCAGGCGAGTTAAACATATTGTCTTGATTGATGTTTTGAGAACCGGCATTCGCATCGTCGTACACCGCAGGATTCCCCGCTAACACAAACAGATTCCATTCAAACTCACCACTGGTATGGTCTGCATTCATTGGCACCCAACGCACAATCTGACCAAAGTTATTCTTAACACGAGGGTTGGGGCCACCAGGCGGCGTCGCGTCACCGCCTGCATTCGGCTTAACGCCGCGGTTTTTATTGTTCGTTAAAGCACAAAATACTTCTACTTTATTTGGGTTCGCAGCAACCCACTCAGGGCGATCCATGGTGGTCGCTCCAACCTTGGATGCCGCCATACGAGTATGAATGGCGATTTCCGCGTCTGTCATGCCCGTTGTTTTTGGTGTTAACGCGATCCATTCACCACGATTATTGTCATGGAATTTCGCGGCATACAAAGTGCCATCTTCCAATAAATCACGGTTATTCCCACCCGCTAAATACTTATATTTAGAAACAAAGCGGTATAAGAATTCACCTCGCTCATCATCCCCAAGATACACAACAACATGGCCATTAGAGGCAATCGTCAACTCGGCATTTTCATGTTTAAAGCGACCTAAAGCCGTACGCTTCTTTGGTCGAGAAGTGGGGTCTAATGGATCAATTTCAACAATATAACCAAAGCGATTTGGCTCGTTCGGTTCCTTCACCAAATCGAAACGTTCATCACCCAATGCCCAATTGTAACGGCCTTCTGTACTCAATCCGTAACGTTTAAACGCTTCCGGCATACTGTAGTTTTTATCTTTAGCAGTGAAATAACCGTTAAAGTTTTCTTCACATGTTAAGTATGTTCCCCACGGGGTTTGTCCGTTACCACAGTTATTCCATGTCCCTTTTGCCACTAGGCCTTTAGGATCCGCTGACGTTTGCATCCACTTATGCCCACGCGCTGGACCAGTAATGTCCATTTCTGTATCAGCGGTAATACGACGGTTATAAGGCGAATCCTGAACGATCCCCCAGTGACCTCCGCGCTGCGATACTTCAACAATTGAAACCCCATGAGCCGCTTTGTTTTTACGAACGTCATCTGCCGTGGCTGGCATGCCATCGGCACGATTTGCATGAAGCGTACTGCCATTAGTGTATTCATTATTAATGGCCATGATCTGCTTGCCGCCTTTCGAAAAGAACGCCATGCCATCGTTGTGGTCACCAAAAGCCAATTCCTGTGATGCACCAGTGCCACCGGTAACAGCATCAAACGCTGGCGCATTGCTGAACAATGGGTCACCCCATGAAGCAAGTACTTCCCATTTATAACCTTCAGGCACTGTGATGGTGTCAAGGGCATTCGCCTTAACCATCTTAAACGCAAGACGGGACTGTTCCGTTCCCGCAGCCAAAGCGTTACTGGCAGATAACGCCGTGGAACCCATGACGAAAGCACCTGCTCCAACGGCGGCACTTCCACCTAAGAAACCGCGACGAGAAACCATTGCGTTTGCCACTTCTTCAAATTCCACGATGTCTGGCGCGGGACGTGCAATCTCATCTAATTCATCAAAACTTAAAGCGTGTTGTTCGATTTTCATAATACTGCCCTATACTATTTAAATAGAATTATTCCAATTGGAGACTCATCCAATAAAACTGGCGACCAAAAACAACCTCCCCCTGCAAAAGGAAGTTAGATAACACACTATCGACAAAACGTTACACAGAAATGACAGCTGCATGCCATTATGGTTATATGGGTAGAGGATGTGCAGTAAATGAGGAAGTTGAGATAATCGAACGCATAAAAGCACAACTTACAAGGAAAGAAACATCATCAAACAACTATGCCACTACAAAACTACTCATAGAGAATGGTGATGTAACAAGAACACATATTTCCACCTCTCTTAAATGCTATAAAAATAAAAAGACCTTATCGAGGATGACACAATGATAAACACACTCCGTGGAATTCCAATAAATCTACGTCTAACCAGTCTGGTTTTTTTCTTTTCACTCGGCCTTATATTGGTTGTTTATTTATCCCTAACAACCAATAAACAATCTCTGCTTGATGAAAAATACGCGCAAACTAAAAATGTTGTTGAAACCGCAACCGGCGTATTCGATTACTTTTATAAACTCCAACAATCTGGCGAACTATCCCAAGCCGATGCTCAACGCTATGCGATGGAAACCATTAAAGGCACTCGTTACTCTGAAACGGAATATTTCTGGATTAACGATTACAACGCCGTGATGGTAATGCACTCACTCAAGTCTGCTCTGGATGGCAAAGATCTCTCTAATCTAGAAGACCCTAATGGCAAAAAACTTTTTTCTGAGTTTGCAAAAATCGTTAAAGCACAAGAGGCAGGGTTCGTAGACTACTTATGGCCAAAACCTGGTAGTGAAAAACCCGTCGAGAAAATTTCTTATGTAAAAGGTTTTAAACCTTGGGGTTGGATCATTGGATCTGGCATATACCTAAATGATGTAGACACTCAATTCCAACAAGAAACCATTAAGCTTGGTACCCTCAGTGCCATCATTATTTTAATATCGCTGTTCATATCCTTTTTAATCGTACGTTCGATTCTTCTTCCTATTGGGCAAATACAATCCGCATTGCATAATATTTCGAGTGGTGACGGTGACCTTAAAACACGCTTGCCAGTATCTGGAAAAGACCAATTGACCGAGATTGCGACCTACTACAACACTTTTGTAGAGCGACTATCTCAGACATTAACCAAAGCGGTATCGCTTAACAAAGAAGTCGATACTAAGAGTCAGGAATTACGTTCCGTTGCGGCGAAAACACAGGCCATTACACAGCAGCGTGAAGGCATGTTTAAGCAAATGGCAGAAACGATTAATGATGTCGACAATTTCAAAAATGAAGTGATTGAAAGTACTCAGTCGACGCTAGCCTCTGCACAATTAACCGTGGATAAAACACAAACAGGACAAGACTCGATTAAACAGACCGTCGAATCGCTTGAGAAACTGTCACAAGATTTAGAATCTGGCCTTAAAACCGTGGTACAACTTGCTGAGCAATCGCAAACAATTGGCTCCGTGTTAGATGTGATCAGCGCCATCGCAGAGCAAACCAACTTACTGGCCTTGAACGCTGCAATTGAAGCCGCACGAGCCGGTGAACAAGGTCGAGGATTCGCGGTTGTTGCTGATGAAGTCCGCGGTCTAGCTAGTCGCACCCAAGCGTCTACCGATGAAATTCAAAGCATGATCAGTAAACTTCAAAGCGGTGCGAAGGAAGCGGAAACACGTATCACGGAAAGTCATAAACAATCTCAAAAAACCACAGAAGAGATCACTCAGACCACGAAATATTTGGAAGAAATCGCCACCTCTGTTGATGACATCAGCAAAGCCAGCGGCACAGTAATCCAGAGTGTCACCATGCAAAGTGAAGCGGTTCAACAGCTGAACCTCTTAAACGAAAAAGTGACTGAGCTCTCCGCTCAAGCTGGAAAACAGATCCAACAAAACAATGCTACCAGTGAATCTTTAGCGAAAACCGCCAAAGACACACAAGAAGTCATGTCGGTGTTTAAACTCTAAAAAGGTGTAAGCGTCTCTATAAAGTAGCTTAATTCAGTCTGCTTGAACGTAAAAAAAGACCTGCTCCGACGAGCAGGTCTTTTTTATATTGATACTAATATAATCGCCTAAATACGAAGAAGACGAATCACTAGCCGCCTTTCTTTTTTACACTTTGCGTCGCTTTAAAGCGAGGGTTGGATTTACAGATAACGAATAAACGACCTTTTCGTTTTACAACCTTGCAATCTTTATGACGACGCTTGGCGCTTTTTAGTGAACTGAGAACCTTCATCATTTTTTTCCTTTATTTACTCTGACGATAACGACGTCTAAATAGTGAAATTCTCCCTTCGCCGTCATGCGACCTTTGCTCGCCAGTGTAGAAAGGATGTGAAGCGCTCGATATATCAATCGCCATATAAGGGTATTCTTTACCATCACGATTGACGGTTTGATTCGTCTCTACCGTTGAGCCGATCAAAAAATAAGTATCCATTCGCGTGTCGTGAAAAGCGACCGTTCGATAATTAGGATGAATGTTTTTACGCATCGTGTACTCCATATAAGCGTTATGTTATAACATTTATATATTGTTTTGATAAAAAATGCAAACATAACTCGCCATTGTTTTTAACCACCAAACCGATAACTCAGGTAAATAAATGGCATAAAAAAAAACCGCTTACTGGGTGTCCAGAAAGCGGTTTTTTATCGTATTTTTTGTGACAATTTATACTCAGTAAATCGTATCGCACTTAGCGAAAAGCATTACCTTTCGTAAATACCACTACGCTTGATGAGCGAGATACTCGTCGTAAGTACCTTGGAAATCAACGACCTTTTGACCTTTAATTTCAATCACTCGGTTTGCCAAAGACGAAACAAACGCTCTATCGTGGCTGACAAAAATTAACGTACCATCAAAGTCGATCAAGGCATTGTTCAGGGCTTCAATCGCCTCCATGTCCATATGGTTTGTTGGCTCATCCATGATAAGAACGTTTAAATCCATCATCATTAACTTGCCAAACAATAAACGGTTTTTCTCGCCACCAGAACACACACGTACTTTTTTATTAAAGTCATCCGCGGTAAACAACAAACGACCTAACATGGCACGAACTTTCAAATCATCATGTTTTACCGTTCGCCATTTTGACATCCAATCGAACAAGGTTAGATCAGAGTTGAAGTCTTCTGTGCTGTCCTGCGGGCAATAACCAATTACTGCATTTTCCGCCCACTTAATCTCACCTTGCTTGGCTTCTAACTCGTTCATCAAACAGCGAAGGAAAGTCGTTTTGCCTGCGCCGTTTTCACCGATAATCGCCAATCGCGCACCCGCATCAAGAATAATACTGCCGTCGGTAAACAACATATCGTCTTCATAACCATGGCCCAATTCTTCAAGAATCAACGCCTGACGATGCAGCTTTTTATCTTGTTTGAAGTTAAGTGATGGTGTCATACGGCTTGACTGTTTCACTTCGGACAATTCAATTTTATCTAATTTCTTCGCACGAGAGCTGGCTTGCTTTGCTTTCGATGCATTGGCAGAGAATCGATTAACAAACGCTTGTAAGTCGTCCATTTCCGCACTCTTTTTCGCGTTTTCAGTTAGCAACTGCTCGCGAATCAAAGACGATGCTTCCATGAAGTATTCGTAGTTACCTGGGTAAATACGCAATTCACCAAAATCGATGTCCGCCATGTGCGTACACACAGAGTTCAAAAAGTGACGGTCATGGGAAATAATGATCATGGTGCATTTGCGCTGATTCAATACACCCGCCAACCAGTTAATAGTATGAATATCCAAGTTGTTAGTCGGTTCGTCTAGAAGCAATATATCAGGGTTTGCAAACAAAGCTTGAGCCAGCAATACTCGAAGTTTCCAGCCCGGTGCCACTTGGCTCATTAAGCCAAAGTGGTACTCTTCTTCAATACCGGCTTCTAATAAAATATCGCCCGCACGACTTTCTGCGCTGTAGCCATCCATTTCGGCAAATTCTGCCTCAAGCTCACCAGCACGCATGCCGTCTTCTTCGCTCATTTCTGGCTTAGAATAAATCGCGTCGCGTTCTTGTTTAATTTTCCAAAGCGCTACATCGCCCATAATAACGGCATCAACAACCGTGTATTCTTCGAATGCAAACTGATCCTGACTCAAGGTACCGACTTTTTCACCCGGCGTGATAGACACGTTGCCAGACGTTGGAACCAACGCGCCACTCAGAATTTTCATGAAAGTAGACTTGCCACAGCCGTTCGCACCGATCAAACCGTAGCGGTTACCGTTACCAAATTTTGCGGAGATGTTTTCGAACAATGGCGTTGCGCCAAATTGCATGGTGATATTAGCTGTGGAAATCAAAAGAAAGCCCTAAAAAAAGAAAAGAAAACCGTTTACGCTTGTCGCCTAATCAGCGTACAAAATATAAACACAAAGGGGGGCGAATATAGTGATTTACGGCACTAAAGTCGAGGACTATGGGATGTTTTTTGAATAAACCACCGTATTTGAGAAGAACGCACTCAAATAGAGCTAAATAATGTGAAACAGAGAATGTTCAACTCAACCTAATTTGATTGACTCATCCGTTGGTGCTTCCTGAGCCTGTCGCGGATCTGTAGGGGGATGCTCTTTTTCAGTTGGCGCTTTGTTTGACTCTACGTTCATATAAGCCATTACTTGAGAAAATAAAAAACTCAATACATCTCGGCTGGCACCATTTAGCAAATTTTTCCGAATCTTTTTTGTAACATCCAATTGTGTACTGGCGCCCAATACAAAACTGGCCATCAGCCCTGTCGGACTGGTCGCTTTGTCGAACAATTCATCGACGGCTTTTTCACGAGAGGCTTTAGCACGTTTTTCCAACACTTGAGTACGCTCATACAAGCGTACGCGTTGCCTGTGCATGCGTTTAAGGCCAAACACGATTGCACTCCTTTTCCTGTTATGTCTCTTCCGTTGGAATAATAGCGTCCAACGTGCGGGTAAAATCCATGCTCTTCAACGTATTTTTTACCAAGTAGAGCAACACAAACGCACTCACCAAGGTCACTAACGTCGCACTGATAAAAATACCAACCAAAGAAAAGCCGTAACTCCATGCAATGGCAGCACCGGTTGCAATTAGTAATAGCCAAGTCGTGAGTAATAAAAAAATGACACCGCACATTAAAGCGAGGAGCTGGGCGCTCGAGGTCACCCACATTTTGGCTTCTAGTGCGCCTAATGAGAATACACTCTTCAACCAACGTTTGTGTGAGACGATAACCTCGTCAAAAGTCGATACTTCATCTGGTGGTGAGTCTGCGTTTGATTGCGAGTCTGAATGCGGTGGTATTTCCATGACGTTTATTTACGCTTACTCAAAAAACTGGCAACAAGCGCGCCAGCCAAAAAAGCGATTCCAATGGTTTTGACAGGATGTTCTTTGGCATAATCAGCAACAGCAGACGTTACTTTTTCTGATTGGCTTTTTGCAGTTTCAGCAATTTTATGTGCTTGTTCGCTGATTTGATGAGCCACTTCTTCGATGCGTTCTTGGCTCTGCTCTTTCATTTCAGCGACATTATCTACGCCTTTATGCGCCGCTTCAGCAACACTATCTACTTTTTCATGCGCTTTGGACTGAGTGGTACTTTTGGTTCCTGTGGTGCTTTTGGTTCCTGTGGCCATTTTGTTTTCTCCTTTAAACAATGAAATTCATTTTTAAACACCAACATAATGGTAAAAACAAACACCTTAGTCATTCGGTGCCTTGTCTATGCTTCTATATCTACCCTACTGGGTTATTTTTGGGTCGTCAAACCTGCACTGAAAAACCAAGCGTCTTTCCTTTTTGCCTGATCAACCCTTTTAAAATAGATCAATAAGAACGCATCGACATTGATATTTATCTATATAGATCACTATTTCCAGCTCTGACGTGTTTGATTGCACGGGACAGCGATAGAACACTCGAACATTCTTGCCCGAAGTATCGTTGATTTGACTAACATGACGTTCTGTTTTTCAGACAAACCTACTTTCGTGGGCCGCTAATCACACACGGCACGTACCGAAAAAATACTAACTGTAAGGCCGCTGACAGGCACATTTCTGTTACTTCAGTCGCGTCACCAATAGCTGCTCAACTCTCACGCCTTCTAAGTCCAGCACTTCAAACTTGTACCCTTCGTAAATATAAAAATCCGTACGCTTAGGCACTCGCTTCAAACTATAAGTAATAAAACCGCCCAAAGTATCGTATTGATTACGTTCAGGAAAATCCTCAATATCCAGGGTTCTCATCACGTCATTGATTGGTGTTAATCCTTCAATTAACCAAGAATTTGCGTCTCGTTGCACTATTTGCTCTTCGTCCTCTGGGGTAAGCAGCTCTCCCATAAAGCCACTTAATAAGTCTTTCACCGTCACAATGCCTACGACGGTAGCGTACTCATTGACAATAACGGCAAAGGCTTGCGGTGCAACACGAAACGCATTCAGCGCCTCAGACAGGGTTAAGGTTTCAGGCAAATAGAAAACATCTTTATCGACTTTTTCGGGTTTGATTTGCGCTGACTCACCCTTGAGCACTAAGCGCAGAATTTCCTTCGACTCAATAATGCCTTCAATTTTATCTAAGCTACCATTACACACTAAAAAATCATTATGAGGATGATCGATGATTTTTTGGCTTATTTCTTCACTGCTGTCATCAATATCAAAATAGATAATTTGATCTCGTGGCGTCATGGCACTGGAAACATTGCGTGTCTCTAACTCAAACACATTACCAATCAGTTGATATTCTTGACGCTGTAAACTGCCATCTTCCGCGCCCGCGTCCATCATGGCCACAATGTCCTCTGTTGTGACAATTTCTTCCCGCTCAATCGGCACGTTAAACAATCGAAGAATCGTATTAGTAATACCGTTAAACAAAAAGACGACTGGTGTTAAAAGAAAAGTCACCCAAAGCATGGGCGTGACCATTCGAATCGCCACCGCTTCCGGCATGATGATCGCCAATCGTTTCGGCAATAAGTCTGCAAATAAAATAAACAACGAGGTCAAGCTCAAGAAGGAAAGGAAAAAGCTGACTTGATCCAACAAAGGCCCAGAATAGAGCAAACTCACCACTTGTTTTATATACGGAGTGAGCGCTTGTTCACCGATAATACCGCCCAAGATGGCAATCGCATTTAGGGCGATTTGAATCATGGCAAAAAAAGCACCCGGCTTTTGCTGTAATTTCAGCACAGCAAGCGCTTTCACGTTGCCTTCATCTGCAAGCACTCGTAATTTGATTTTCCTTGCTGCCGCCATGCCAATCTCAGACATAGCAAACAATGCACCGGCTATAATCAGGAAGCCAATACTCAACACATCACTCATTTATTTCTCACTTTACACCGCATAAGGCTGGGGTTAAAACTCAGGTTAATCTAGACTAGAACGACAAAATTTCGACCGTATCGATCACAAAAATATAGCCGCATTATAGAAGGAAGCAGCAACGATACAATGCTTATTTTCTATACTTTCAGAAGGGTATATTGGGATATTAAATATTCCGTTGAAGACGTAATATAAGCGCATGTTTTATAAATTAAACGGCATTTAATTAAGCTCAAAAACACGTTAACTAAAGACAAGGCCAACCATGATTATTACGCTCACAACACCCGCTATGCTGTTTCCCGCCGTTTCTCTATTGCTTCTGGCTTACACCAACCGCTTTGTCACACTCGCCTCAATTATTCGTAATTTTGACCCAAAGCTCGAAGATGAAAATATCACCGAACAAATCACCAATTTGCGCAAACGCATTTATTTAATTCGTCGTATGCAAGAAGCCGGTGTCATCAGCTTTTTTCTTTGCGTACTGTCCATGATGGCGATTTACTTAGAGTATCAGCAAATCGGCAGTTATATTTTTGGTGCCAGCCTTATTTGTCTTATGTATTCCCTGTATCTGTCCGTTCGAGAAATCACGATTTCATGTGATGCACTTGAACTGCATTTGCAATATTTCAGCACCAATTTCAAACAAAGGCACCGCCGGAAATAACTCGCATAAGACAAGCAATCACAGACTACTTTATTCGGGCTTCAGCATTTGAACATTGAAGCCTTTTAAAGAAGACGCGGAAGAAAAACGTGCAAAATAATCCGCAAAGTTTTCATCGAGCACTTTTTTATGCACAACACTGGCATGTCGAAGATATAAGGTGTCATTTTTTCGAATCGCAATACCTTGATGCGACACATTCATATTGGTCCCAATCCATTTTTTTAATGCCCAATCAGGACGAACCATATTGATTACGCTGCCCGAAGGAATACGCTCTAATAATGCGTGGTTCACCTTCCGATTTTCGTCATGATATAAATGGGTTAAAGGAACGTATGGCAAGGAAGCGGATTCTGGTTGAAAGACTTGCCCTTCCGCCTGTAGCTGAGCCAACAAGGATTGGCAGTCTTCTGACGTCGCCGAATCACAATGAATAACATTGTCTTTGAGATGCTGATACCAAGCCGCTTTATCTATGATTGCCTTTGCTTCCAACACCGCATCGCCAGCGACAATAGCGGTTATGTCCACCAGCTTATCTTGATTATTTGGCAGCCAATCTAGGCTTGGAAAATGATTACGCGACACAAAAGAGACGTGACCGTCTTTGTAACGTAATCGCATTAAGCGCGATTCAAATTCATCGGACGTTGCTGACATCATTCCCGCTAAAATCGTTTCAACGTACGTTGTGCAATCGAACTCATCAAATCGCACTAATGGGTCTTTGTCATACCGACCACCCTCGCCTTCACCAACACTGCCTCCCACATAAACAACGTCTAACAAAACATGACTTAGTGCATTCATTTTGTCCGTTTGATAGGTCGAACTGGATTTGCTTTGTGTTTGGAAATCATCAATGACGTTAAAGAAATCGGCTTTGTTTTTTTCACTTAGTTCATTACTCGCCATCACCGACGTAACAGAGAAAATAAGCACGACAACCAACAGCATTTTGTTAAGACTGCTGTTGGCGTTAACATGATATTTACGAAGAACACGTTCTATGGATTTCACTTTCAATACCCAACATAAAAAAACAAATACTGTTCAAAAAACAAACACCAAAAATGCTATGCTTAACCAATAGTTCAATGCAAAGGTCGATCCATCAATGCAAATCAATCACGCTTCATTTCCATACGGTCAGCAGGGCTTGCAACAGAGCCAAGACAAACTGAATCAGGCCAGCCAAAAAGTGGCTGATGCTTCAACGCAAACCCTAAACCAAACACCGCTGAGAAACACGAACCTCGACAACGCACCAATCCAAGAGGGATTAATCGAAACAAAAAGCAGTGAATTAGACGCGCAAGCCAACGCAAAAGTCATCGATTCATCGGATAAAACCATAGGTAGATTGATCGATATTACCGTGTAACGTGTCGTAACTTACCGTTCCACATAACACTTAATCACTAAACACTTAATCGCTTAACTCATGATTCCTAAACAACTAGCGCCAATAATTCTCGAACATCATTAACAGAAGTAAAGCGAACAATCCGACTTACTTCCTGTCCATCATTCAATAAAATTAGAGTCGGCCAAAGCGTAACAGCAAACTGTCGCCCAAGTCGCTTGCCCTTACCATCAAACACTTTAATATGCACTAACTCTGGATGCGCTTTCATTGCCTCTTCGACTGCTGAGCGCGACGCCTGACAATGACCGCACCACGGCGTACCAAATTCTAATAATACACAGCCAGACACTCCACGAATCTCATCGAGACTAGGAGGCTCTTCAGAATATTCGCAATTAAATCCACGTAGTATTGCTTGCATCAAACACTCCTATCCATCACATATTACGCTTTTATATTGTGCATAAGAGTACGGCTTAAACCGCATAAGTGCCATTTGTTATGGAATTTGGAAGGCTTAAATAAAAAACAGGGGATGCTTATATAACAGCGAAGTTTGCTAGAAAAAACGAATGGATATACAGGTTTTTCGTGATTCTCACACAACCATAGGAAATGAACTATTTAGCGGATCGAAATTCATCTTGGCATTCATAAGAACCCATTTCAAACTCTCGACAAATCCAAGGTCGGTTTTCATAAATAGTACAACGAAAAGTGTCTCTATCCACTGCAGAACACCAACCATCTTCCAGTCTTAGCATGGTTTCACCGCCCCATTCATCAACCGAAATATGCTTATCTGGCACACCAGTATCGGTAATAATCATCACCTCCATGCGACAACAAGCGGCTTGACAGTTGGAACACGTGATGTCCGTGTCCGCGATATTTTCTAGTACGATATTCATAAAAGCAGCGTATTACCCAACAAAACAAGAAGGCGTTATTCACCAATTGATGTGGCTTAAGGCCATCACCCACTGGTAAAACGCCAATATACACGCGATACGATTGGGAAGATATGACAACCCGTGATCAGACATTTGTTATGCCATTTTCTGACGAGATACGTCATGAAAAGCGTGAAAGATACCAGGTATCAAATTCCGCCTTTGGCACAGGAGGAGAAAACAAATACCCTTGAACTATTTCGTACCCCATCTCCTTTAACAAGCGAAATTGCAGTTCGGTTTCTACGCCTTCTGCAATCGAAACCGCACCAATTTTCTGACTAATACTAAAAACCGTCTCACTTAACGCGTTTGAAATCCCATGAGGAAGATCCATCACAAACGAACGATCCAATTTCAATTGAGACACGGGGAATTTAAGCAACCGCTTCAAATTTGAGTACCCAGTCCCAAAATCATCCAGTGATATTTGAATTCCCATCGCGTAAAGCTCATTAATGACACCCGTGAATTGATATAAGGATACGACTTTTTTGTTTTCTGTGACTTCCAACACCAAATCAGATGGCAACAACCTATTCTGTAAAAGAATCGATTGGATTGTTTCTTTCAAATTAGGGTAGTTAAAACTAAGAGGGGAAAAATTCACCGCGATAAGAGGAACCTGTATGCCTTGCTCACGCCACACGACCAATTGCTGGCACGCTTGCGTTAATACCCATAAATCCAACATGGCAATAAAGCCAAACTCTTCAGCCACCGCAATAAAGTCATCTGGCGAAACACGACCAAATTTTTGACTGGTCCACCTTGATAAAACTTCCACGCCGTACAAGCCATTATCGGCCGTGTTTATCTGAGGCTGATAATGCAGTTCTAATACGTTGTCTTTCAGGTCATTACTAAGTGCCTGAGCCATTTGGCTGCGACAATAAAGGCCATCACTTTTTGGGTCTGTCTGATCTTCTTGAATCAATAAACTGCAATAAAGCTGACCCGCTAAACTCAACTCTTCAACCAAAACCTTAACTCGACAGGGCTGAGCATGGCCAGAACGCAACAAAAGCGTAATCATTTTCCCAAAAATGTGTTTAAATTCATTCAGATAAAAAACACGTTGGTCAGTTTCTAACCAGAAGCAATCTAAAGGAAGAGTGATACCATCATCTGAATGTGAATTCAGAAGCGTATTTTTGGCTTTTTCATTGCAAGAAACTACTTGGTCATTCATGTCTAACACGATTAAACCGTTATTAGTTTCCTTTAAATCCCTCCAATTACGCTCTGCATTCGAACCATCTATTTCCACAAGTCTATCCCTTTACTGCATGTCCAGATTAACGCTATACATCATCCTAAATTTGTCTTATAGACAAAAAGATCCGTCAATATTGCCTATAAGGCAAAATCTGTCAAGCAAATTGCCCTACAGGTTTTGCCGCATAGGCAAAATTCAACGGATAATCCCCCAATGAATATTGGCTACGTTATAAAAATTTTGCGTACTCAACGTAAAATGACACAAGAACAAATTGCCCTGGAAGCAGATTTGGCTACCAGTAACGTTTCACGCATTGAAAAAGGGCTCAGGCAACCTTCACAAAAAGTGCTAAAAAAATTGGCTTACGCACTAAACACCAAACCCTCTATTTTATACGCAGCAAGTGAGCGCCCTCTTGCCGAAATACAAGATTTTTTAGAAAAGGAAGGGAAGGAAGAGACAGATGGAAGCATTAGCCATCAATTGCTACACCACGAAACACAAACCGTTATTAAACTCTTTAGTGAGTTAACCCCAAACAATAAATCCTTATTATTAGAGCAACTCAAAAGCCTACATCAATGGCAGAGGAAACTAGAGCAGTAAGCACTCATACAAAAAAACAAAAAATCAGAGCCGCTCCCCCCTATTCATTCCAGCTAAGCGCCGTAAAAGAAAATGGCAAAATAGTGGCTCGCTGTTCCGCTTACGACAAACAAATGCCAAATAAAATGTCCATAACGCAAACGTGAATCAATCACAAAAAACACCACGCCGAGCGTATAAAGCACACCGCCCAACACCAATAGCAACAACCCGTTGGGCTCCATCAATGAAACCAATGGTTTAATCGCAATCAGAATAAGCCATCCCAAGACAACATACAGCGACGTAGATAAAGCAGGGTGAGAGGCTTTACCAAACGCTTTCAGTCCCACGCCGCTCAGAGCCAGCGCCCAAACCGCCACAAGCAGTGACCAGCCCCACGCGCCTTCTAACACGCCCAGCATAAAGGGGGTATAGGTTCCTGCAATTAACAAATACACGGCGGAATGGTCAATTACCCGAAAAACGTACTTCGCCTTTCCTCTTGGCATCGCGTGATACACAGTCGATGCCAGATACAGCAAAATCATCGTAGCGGAAAAAATACTTACGCCAACAATAAAGCTCACATCCGCGTAGTTAATTGCGCTCAAAATCAGAAAAGGCGTGCCAACAATTGCAGCGACCAAACCCAAACCATGACTGATACTGTTTGCGATTTCTTCCCCTAGAGATTGTCCTCGATTGGAAGCCGCTGCCAATATTTTCGCCATACAAAGTTCCTCATCAATGGAATATTAAAATCATGGAACAAGTCGTGTGATTTAACAATGCAAGATAACGAATAAACGACGTAAATCGTACGTCAATACAACAAAAAGCAAACTACTGCATTAGTGCTGACACACCTTTGGCGCCTGATAATCCAAGCCCAATAACGTAAAGTAGTTTTCGCCTAATGCGATGTTTCGGAACGCGTCATCGTCAAGGTATTGATGAATGCGCCCCGTGGCTTCCAGCTCTTTTTGATACACCTTAAACGAGTTATTTCGAAACGCCACAAAGTCAGAGCCCGGTAAAATTCGATCCGAGTAGCGATTCATAAAAGCAACGTATTGACCCTGATTGCCCGGCACACTGAAATAATAGTCTTGCAAAATGCGCCATGAAATATCCAGCATCAAATTAGGGTACTGGTCCAACAAACGAGACAGAATCGCAATATGCTCAGATGCCTTCATGGTCGTCTGTTCATAAGACATGCCCATATGCGCCCAGACAATTTTATTTTCTGGATACAGCGCCAATGCCTGCTCCATTAAAGGCAAATACAAGGTTGGAGACGCGTCATTGCCAATGTCTGAATGAATTGTAATGGGGGAATTTCTCACCCGAAGCGCCGCCATGAAATCCACCCATTTGGTAATGTCTTTCGGTGTGGCGGGTTTATGTCGATTATTAAATTGAGCCTGTTTGACTAAATTCACTTCCCCCATCCAATGAAACATACCGGGGTACCTCTTTTCATAAAACTGCATCATGGCAACCGTCGGTTCAGGGTTAGACAAATCGGTAAAGGTCATGGAAAGCGTAAGATGCAGGTCATCCGGTTTGTGCTTAAGCATATTTTCAGCGTTCACAAAATCGTTTCGCGTTGTCGGTGAAACCGGTGTACCGGGGCATTTCAGATAATTAGAACAACTGGAATCAGCTGGCATCATTTGCCCAATGCCGTAGACATTAGCAAAACGTACGCTGGTGCGAGATAAAAAGGCATTCATCTCTTCAAAGGGAATCGCTCGGCCGTCGAAAGGCCGATAATGTAAATGCGTGTCCACCACCGCCGTATAAGGTTCCGTCTCTCTGTTGTAGCAGGCAGACTCCCCTTTGAATGACGCCAAAGAACGGCCAGCAGGAGGCGCGTCTGAAGAAGCACAACCACCCGCTAACAAGGCGGCAAAAACAGCAAAAGGAAAACAACAACGCATGACAAACACCCCAATAAATCACAGAATAAGGCTAAGTGGAGAGAGACATTACAAAGCATCTTTTCTTAGGTGTAAACCACAAATCAAAACGACATTAAACAAGAAGCAGTAAAAGCCCTCCAAACACAATGCGATACCAGCCAAAGGCCACAAAAGTAAACCTTTCTAGAAACGCCATAAACAGCTTCATCACCACAAAAGCACTCACAAATGCGACAACGAATCCGACAGCCAACGGAAGCCATTCTTCACCCACGAAGGCATCATAATGCGACAATAAATCGTAGCCAGACGCCGCCATCATGACAGGCAATGCCAAAAGAAACGAAAACTCCGCACTGGCCTTGCGACTTAAACCCACAAACAGCGCGCCGACAATCGTCGAACCGGCTCGGCTGGTGCCTGGTATCAGGGCGAATACTTGTGCCAAACCAATCCACAACGCCTGCTTAACGCTCAGCGCTTCCAATCGCTCAACACTGGGCGTTCGGTTCTTAATAACCTTTTCCGTCAGTAAAAATACCACACCACCCACAATAAACATGGTCGCCACTACAGACACAGAGAATAGATCTTTAATTTGATGGCGAAGCAAAAAGCCCACAATGGCAACGGGTAAAAACGCAACAAACACCTGACACCAAAGACGCGTGTGCTTGAAGCTAAAGCGTTCCTTGTAATTGGCGATCACCGCCAAAATTGCCGCCAGCTGAATAATCACTTCAAACGCTTTATTTCCTTCCGTTTGCGCCATCCCCAACCATTGACTAACGACAATCATATGACCTGTAGAAGAAATAGGTAAAAACTCCGTGGCGCCTTCAACTAATCCCAACACCACGCTGTGCACTATATCCATGACAACTCATCCTCTAACATAACGGCACAACGCTCTGTGCTTTTCAAAATTTGTCCGTAATGTAAAAGATCTCAAGTGAAAGAAAAGTAAAAAGCCCAAGATCCTTCTTTACCTATGACTAAGCACTAAGGTTTATACTGAAAGGAACAATAAAAGGAGTAGAGACATGTATCGAATTGGCGAACTGGCAAAACTATGCGGCATAAATAACGACACATTACGCTTCTATGAAAAAAACGCGCTACTCACACCTTCCAGCCGTTCAGAATCGGGTTATCGCCTGTACACAGACAAAGACAAAGAGACACTGCATTTTATTCTTCGAGCCAAAGGCGTTGGCTTCACACTGGCGGAAATTCAGGAACTGCTTTCAATAGAGGTCAACAAAGCAGACAAGGCTTGTATGGACGTCAAAATGTTAGTCGACACCAAATTGCACAATGTAGAAAAAAAGCTCGCGGAACTGGTTCGATTTCAAACGTCACTGAAACGCTTATCCGATGCCTGCTGCGGCGGAGAAGAAAGCGCCGAACACTGCACCATACTTGAAGCGCTGGAGTCCAACACAGACGATGTTCGACATGAACATCATGATGAACACCTCAAATAAAAAACACAGAAAAACGACGCCTGCCGACATAAAAGCAACATCATAAAAAAACCAACCATCAATAAATCACATTGATGGTTGGTTTTTGCTCAAGAATTGATTCGCTTAGAATTTATACGTTGCCGAAATGTAATGAGAAACGCCAGAAGATTTAAACCCTGAAGAGTCTTTGATGCCATACACATCTTTGTAAATTTTCAGACCGTAACCCAGCGCATACTGTTTAGAATGCCAATACAAGCCTTGGAAGGTTGCACCACCATCTGTTGCCGTAACATAATCGCTGTCCATACCAAACTGATAATCGACGTAACCTTGGTACGCTAGGAATGACCCGTTATCAAACGTCTTGAACGGCTTAAACCAGTTGGCTGAAAACTGATAACCGTTCCAGCCATTTCGATTCCCTTGGCTTTTGTCATATAACGCGTAAAGGTTCATCCCTACTTTACCCAGCCAAGGCATATCCACATCGGCCCCTAAACCAAAGAATGAATTATTCGTCCCATCTTGGCCGCCATTCAAACTAAATAGCGTTGACACATAAAGCTCTTGTACCGCACCAAACGACAAATCTTTCCCTGTCATTCCGTCTAACGAAAAACGCGGTGCAAGTTTAAGAAACATCTTGTCGCTATCCGCTTTATCACTGCTATCACTTGATGTCACATTGAATACGTCAAGATAACCATATAGATCGACAACGCCAGAACGTCCACCAAATTCCATTTCTAAATAATCGTGACTGGATTCGCCTGGCAATTCATCAAACGCATACATCAAATTAAACTGCTTCCAAGAATAGTCGTTTTTATGGATATCATCAGAATAGTCTGCCGCAAAACTGGTGCTAGCAAGAACCATAGTAGAAAGACCTAAAAGCGCTTTGATCATACGTTTCCCCTCAATCAACACTGTGTATTTTAAATGCAATAAATATGACCTAATGGTCAGAATCATGCATATTACAGTTTTTCGAAGGTGACGCAATTTAATTCAAAAATCATTTTGAATTAAATTTAATTGCACAAATCTGGTAAAAATAGATTTTTTATTGCACCAAAATGAATTATTAAGAAACAACCCATCTATCAACCGATAAGGCGAGAATATCGACCCCCCCCCATACTTCGCAAAAAAAAACGCACTACTTATGTGCGTAACATTCAAAACCAGCATTTCCAAAAAAACACATTAAAACTAAACAGCATTGCTTCTTAAAGCGTATTTTTTCGACATAAAAAAGAGCGAGGGGCAGCGAGCATTCGCGGCGCCTCACTCTTTTCATTGAAATACTATGAGCTCATAAAATACGGAAGGTTTGACCTGTTTGACGACCTTCAACACTTTTCGCGTACCCTAAAGCCGCTCGTGCAGCAGGAACCGGATTATGTCCGCGGAAATAAGGCCCAAAAACCTCCATCGCTTCTTCAATAACGCCTGGGCTAACAATGTTGATTCTCAGACCTTTCAACAATTCATTTAAGGCAACTGGCTACTGAGTAAAGCAATGTGTTTTTGTAAATCGTCAATTTCATCCAATAACTCTAGGCTCAATGCCACACCGGACAAATTCAATTCCAGTTCATTCATCAGCCTTTGCGCACGCTGCAATCTCACCAACGCTTGGCTGTTAAAATACCAATCCTCTGGTGACGGTTGTTCAACTGGCTCAACAATGCCGTATTCCACCATTTCAATAATGATGTCCGTATGAGCACCACAGCGTTCACACACTTCTTCTAAGGTAAACAACACATGCTCATGTTGAGACTCAATCACCACTATCTCTGATTTAGACATGCTCTACCCCTCGAAAATGTGTCGTGGATTAAAGTTCGATTCACTCTCAGCAAGTTGCTGATAAAGTACTTTGGCTTCATCGCTGTGTGCTTTTGGCAAACTGACCTGCAAAGTAACGATTTGGTCGCCAGAGACTTCCCCACCTTTTTTAGCCAAGCCTTTGCCTTTGATTCGCAGTTTACTACCGCTATTGGAACCAGCAGGTATTTTGAGCTTCACTTTCCCACTGATAGTGGGCACTTCTACCGTCGCGCCTAACGCGGCTTCCCAACAAGCCACCGGTAACGTCAGTAGAATATTCGCACCATCCACCGCAAAATAAGGATGCGGTGCAAATTCAATCTCAAGCAATAAATCCCCTGCTTTACCACCACCAACGCCTAACTCGCCCTGCCCAGCCAAACGAATATGTTGACCTTGTGTAACGCCTGCGGGAATTTTAACCTTGAGTGTTTTATCTCTTTGTCGCATCACACCATTTTGATCGGGTTCAGAAACCCGCAATGCTATTTGTCGCTGACACCCTTCATACGCCTCTTCAAGAAACAACGCGATTTTATAATTTACATCACGCCCTCGTTGACTCGCCGAGCGTTGAAAGCCATCCGATTGACGAAATCCACCGCCGCTGGCCCCAAAAATAGAATCAAAAAAATCACTGAAATCGCCATCGCTGCTGTGACTGTATGAGCGTTGACCTGAATGAGAAGATTGCCAATCTGGCGGTGGCTGAAAACCACCGTCTGCTCGATGACTACCTTGCTTACGCAATACATCGTATTCAGCGCGTTTTTCTGGATCTTTCAATACCGTATACGCTTCACCTACTTCTTTGAATTGCTGCTCAGCATTGGCTTCTTTACTGACATCAGGGTGATATTTTCTAGCGAGCTTGCGGTAGCTCGCTTTTATCGTGGAGGCATCGGCTTGTTCAGTGACACCCAGAATTTTGTAATAGTCTTTAAACTCCATACAACCTCACTTCTATCGCCGCCAGTTTAATCTTACGAATGCGTTCGTTCAGTACATTGGCCCTTTTTATCATCATAGGCCTTTCCTTCCCGATTGCTGTTTATATTTCAAACAGTACTGATATGAAGCAGGGAAAATGGTCACGAGTAGCACGACACAACCCATTCACTCGTTTAAAGAACAAAAAAGTCCGCCGAATGGTACTTAGTTCTATAAGAAGGGTCAGTTTGATTTTACTCAGCCCCCTCTATCACCGATAATTCCCCCCAATGACTCACTCCTAGGCAATGAAAAGTCTTGGCAGAGCAATTCGCCTATTTAGTGGAATACTATTCAATGGAAATCAAAGTTAACTTTCTCGACAATCTAAGACTTGAAGCCAAATTTGACGATTTTACCGTTATCACCGATCAGCCGATCCGTTACAAAGGCGATGGCTCTGCACCCAGCCCATTTGACTACTTTCTCGCCTCGTCAGCGCTGTGCGCAGCGTATTTCGTCAAGGTATATTGTAAATCTCGTGACATTTCCACCGACAACATTCGTCTGTCACAGAACAACATTGTCGATCCTGAAGATCGCTACAATCAAATATTCCAAATTCAAGTCGAACTACCAGACGACATTTCAGACAAAGACCGCCAAGGCATCTTGCGCTCCATTGAACGATGCACCGTAAAGAAAGTCGTGCAGACAGGGCCGGAATTCAAAATCGAAACCGTCGCGAATTTAGACGCAGACGCCAACGCGATGTTAATGGGACAACCAGACAGCGCCGCAAGCACAGTAATTCTGGGCAAAGACCTTCCGCTCGAACAAACCATTGCCAATATGACCGGCTTACTGGCCGACTTAGGCATGAAAATTGAGATCTCATCGTGGCGCAACATCGTACCCAACGTTTGGTCGCTGCACATTCGCGATGCCGCCTCACCAATGTGTTTTACCAACGGCAAAGGTGCGTCGAAAGAAAGCGCCTTATGTTCCGCTCTAGGCGAGTTTATCGAACGCCTGAACAACAATTTTTTCTACAACGACCAATTCTTTGGAACCGACATCGCCAACAGCGACTTCGTGCATTACCCAAATGAAAAATGGTTTGCGCTAACCGAAGACGATTCCCTGCCAGCCGGCATTCTGGATGAATATTGTTTAGACATTTACAACCCAGACGACGAATTACGCGGTTCGAACTTAATCGACACCAACTCAGGCAATAAAGAACGTGGCATTTGTGCGATCCCTTACACTCGAAAATCCGATGGCGAAACGGTTTACGTTCCCTCCAATCTCATCGAAAACCTCTTTTTAAGCAATGGCATGAGTGCCGGCAACAACCTGCAAGAAGCCCACGTACAATGCTTGTCGGAAATTTTTGAACGCGCCGTAAAACGCCAAATCATCGAAGATGAAATCGTCTTGCCCGATGTGCCGATGGAGGTTTTGCAAAAATACCCTAGCATTCTTGCTGGCATCAACGGCTTAGAAGAACAAGGCTTTCCGATCGTCGTGAAAGACGCCTCGCTGGGTGGCCAATTCCCTGTGATGTGCGTCACACTGATGAACCCCAAAACAGGCGGCGTGTTTGCTTCTTTTGGCGCGCACCCAAGTCTTGAAGTCGCGTTAGAGCGCAGCTTAACCGAGTTGCTTCAAGGCCGCAGTTTTGAAGGTTTGAACGATGTCCCCAAACCAACGTTTAACAGCATGGCGGTGAGCGAACCTGAAAATTTTGTTGAGCATTTCATTGACTCAACCGGAGTCATTTCATGGCGCTTCTTTAGCAGTAAGCACGACTATGATTTCTGTGAATGGGATTTTTCTGGCACCAGCGAAGAAGAAGCCAACAGCCTATTCGCCATCTTAGAAACGCTCGAAAAAGAAGTGTACATTGCCGAATTTACGGACTTAGGCGCATCGGCGTGTCGTATTCTCGTGCCCGATTATTCGGAAATTTATCCTGTAGAAGACTTGGTGTGGGACAACACCAACAAATCTCTGGATTATCGCGAAGACATCTTGAATCTGCATTCTTTAAACGCCAAGCAACTCGCCAACTTGGTCACCCGTTTAGAAGACAGCCAACTCGATAACTACACCGACATTCCGACCTTAATTGGCATTGTATTTGATGAAAATACCGTGTGGGGCCAATTAACCATTATGGAACTTAAGATCCTGATTTACTTGGCACTTGGCGCCCATGAAGACGCCTTAGAGCTGGTTGGTGAGTTTCTCCAATTTAACGACAATACCGTAAAGCGCGGCCTGTTTTATCAAGCCATGAATGCGGTACTGGAAGTCACGTTAGACGAAGAACTGGAGCTTAACGACTTCATTCACAGTTTCAGTCGTATGTTTGGTAAAGACGTTATCGACAACGTTGTCGGTTCCGTCACAGGTGACGTGCGTTTTTATGGACTCACCAAAACCAGCATGCAACTTGAAGGTATCGAACCGCACTTACGCTTGATCGAAAGTTATAAAAAACTGCATCAAGCGCGTAAAGCCAACGCGTCAAAATAATACAGAAGGATGAGAAGCCACTAAATGTTTCATAATATTGCTCGCCGATTCGCCTTTATCGCCATTGGCTTCCTGTTATTCGCATTAAGTGGCTGCCAATCCTTGTCGCTGTCATTTGACTCTGTGGATTCCGTGAAAGAATTATCCGAACAAATAAAAGACGCCGGCGACATTGACGATGTAAAAGCCATCGCGAAACAAGCCAAAGTCACCAGAGACGTCATTAGAGCAGACATTAAAACAATAAAAGCCCTGTACGCTGACCTTGATCTGAAAGTGAATAAGAAATGGGGCAAAGGCAATAGCGAGCTGCCTGATAAGAAAAAGTACGTAAAATACACCAACGACTACCAAGCCAGAACGATTGTCGACTTTGATAAAGGCACAGTCCGAGTCGAAACACTCACCACAAACTCACCGCTTGATACCTTAAAACAAGCCGTCGCAACCACACTACTCACAACAGCCGATCCTACTAAAACCGATATTTTTTCCAGCGCCGCTCCGAATACCGAAGGTGTGCCATTTTTGTACCCTCAAGTCATGGACCACGATGGAAAGCTCGTACAGTATCGCTGGCGAGCAGAACGTTACTCAAATTACCTTGTGACCAACAAACTTAAAAAGTCCAAATCAAACGGCAAAACGGTTTACGCCGTTGAATTCGATCTTGTTGCACAGCACGAACACCTTCGCCAAGAAAAATACAGCGACTACGTCATTGCCGCCGCCAATCGCTATAACCTAGAACCCGCGCTCATTTATGGCATCATCGAAACCGAAAGTTCGTTTAACCCTTACGCCGTCAGCCCAGCAAACGCCTATGGTTTGATGCAAGTGGTGCCCGCCACCGCAGGCAAAGACGTGTACAACCTAGTGAAGAAAAAGTCCGGCCAGCCAACCAAAGAAGTGCTCTTTTCCCCTGCCAACAACATCGATATTGGCAGCGCTTACCTCTATATTTTACAAACACGCTATCTCGCCAAAGTCACCAATAAAACCAGCCAAGAATATTCCATGATCTCCGCTTACAACGGCGGCACAGGCAACGTACTGAAAACCTTCGACAGCAACAGAACAACCGCCATGAAAAAGCTTAACCAAACCTCCGTGAGCAATGTTTATAAAAAACTCAGATACGACCATCCTCGATCTGAATCTCAGATGTACTTAGAAAAAGTGACAAAAGCGAAGAAGAACTATGAGTAGGAGTGTTGTTTTAGTCTTCTAGATTAGGTTCTCAGTAAGTAATCGAAGAAAATGACATTCCTCCTCGAAACTATCGCCTACCTCGTTGGAATGTCATTTTTTCTAGGGTTGCTAGCAGCAAATTTTCCATGCATAAGAGCCAACCATTGAATTAAAATTGATTCTCGAGCTAAATTTCTTCTGGGAATACTTTTTTTAAATCACTCATTTTTTGTGATTTTTCCCGCTGAGATATTATGTTCAATGATTCTCGGAAATCTCTAGCTTCTGCAGTTTCAATAAACTCTGCTTCTGGTGAAATGTTCTTAACTTCACTTTCTATATCTATCAGACTTACATTGAAAAACTCCTTTCTTGAGTTCACTAAATTAAGTCTTTGTTGATCAAACTTCTTGTGTAAGGAGTTTTCCAAGGCAGGAGCATCCTCAGAGTGAATCATAGCATGAACATCAAATACAAAAGGTACACTAGCATCCCCAAGCTCTTTAACTCTATCTAAAGGCTCTAAGCGTCGAGTCATACCTATTTTATAAACATTTTCCCCAAATGAACCAATATTAGAAATAATATAAACATGGCCTCGTTTAGTTTGTTCCGCCATAGACTTTGCTCGTTCAGACTTCTCATGAGCATCGCTTAACTCTTGATGTAACCTGGATATTTTTTCTTGAAGAGACTCAAGTTTAGTTCCAGTGGCCTTTTCGGCCTCTTCCTTAGCCTTCATTAAAAGTTTGTTATATTTTTCTTCCTCTTTAAAAGCTTTGTCTGCTTCTTGTTCAAACTTAGCCTCTTCTCGCATTTGGTGCTTAATTTCTTGTTGCTCTTCTTTTTCATGCTGTTTCTTTTCAGCATACTCGTAAGCTAAACGAAGCTCTTTTAGTTTTAGTAGAAAGTATTCATTCGAGATAATTATTGCACTTGATTGATTCAACTTGTTAATAGCGTCATAAGCTTTCTCGATTCGTTGTTCCATTCGATCAACGTTATTCCATCTTGTATTAGAAATAGCAGCATCACATTCATTATTAAATGCTCTTGCGGTCAATCTAATCCCACGATTCGTCATTATTTTGCCTTTTGCTTTACTTCCTTCAACAGTCCACTCAGTAGTGCAAAAAATAGCTTTATCAGATGAAACTAATTCCTTTTGTTTTTTCTTAACTGCTGAAATTTCATCTTTGTACTTCTCAGAAGTGCCAAAATCAAAGTGAGGTTTATAAAAACCTAATTCGGCAAGCTGTATCTCTTCATCATAGATTGCAGCTTCTTTAACTATTCTTTCAAATAAAATTCGTTTTTCTTTATAATTTTCTCGAAGCGACAATATATCTTGATCTATAGCGTCTTTTTCTTCTCTAGATTTTTCAACTTCTAGATCTACATCCAGAATTTTTGAATACTTTAGTTCTATTGCCCTAAGCCGGACTCTCAACTTAAAAGCAAAGTAAATTGTCGTAGCTAAAGCTAAAAATAGAATAAATATAACGACTAAAACTTGATCTTCCATAAACAAGTATCCTTCAAAAAATTAATTGATTATTCATACTAAAGTACTTTATCTATTAAAACTACGACTCAAAGCCTCTTGCTACAGCTACTGTCGCTTTAGAATTTTTAATCTTTTCTAAAATCAATTCGGGTTCTGAATCAACCGCCAACTTTGCAGCCAAGAGCGCGGCGGATTCGGCGACGCCGTAGACGCCAACAGTGTTGAATATGTAGTCCGATTTAGTGCTAAGAAGTGGTTCCATCGGGGCGAGTTGTTGGGCGCTGTAGGTGTTGAAGTCCCAGTGGTATTTTGCGGCGAGAGCGATCAGGTTGGTTTCATCCGCTTTGATGTCGATGCTGTTTAAGGAATGAATGTCGTTTGGCGTTAAGCCTTTTTGCGCAAGGGCATCAAGCATGAGGCTTTCAAGAAATTCCAGTGGGCAGTTGCGTTCGCAGCCCATTCCCAAGGTGTAAATAGGGTTCAGGTAAGGTTTCGCTGTGGTCATAACCAGTTGCGCGCCGAGGGAGTTTGCCACTTGCGCGCCCCACTCGTTGGCACCGCCTTCATGACCTGATAACAACGGAATAACGAACTTACCTTCTTCGTCCAAAACCAAGACTGGCGGGTCTTGGTATTTGTCTTGAATCACTGGCGCTAGGGTTCGCATGACGATGCCTGTCGCACAAATAAACACCAACCAGTCGCCATTCTTAAACGCCGTCTGTACGAACTGTGCAAAAGGCTTGGGTTTGTAATCTACTCTCACCTCAAGGTTATTCGCCTCTGGCCATTCCGCTTGTAAGCGTTCAGCAAGTTGTTTCCCTGCGGGGGTTAGCGCGACAATGCGTATCACCGTGTGCCTCGCTCGCTTTTTGTCACCACAAACAAGGAAAAGTACGGACCGGCTTTGTCCTCCAAGGTCGACACATCGCGTACGATGCGTTCGTTTTCGCGACCAATGTATTCTAGGTATTTGGCGTCTTGCATGCGGTTGGTTTTGCGCAGCGCCATGAGAATGCGAGGGCGAGCGCGCCCTGCTTTCATAATCACTACGCTGTCATGTTGTTCCAAGGCGGTATCAATCTGCAAAGCGGAATGACGACCGCTGACCACGGCGAAGGATTCTTTTAGCACGGTAAGCGGATGATTTAACGCTGAAGACGCAGCATTAATAGACGAAACGCCCGGCACCACTTGGCATTGAAAATCGCCTTCTAAGCGTTCTAATAAATACGCGAATGAACCAAAAAATAACGGATCACCTTCGCACAAAAACACCACGTCTTTGCCTTGTTCCAATTCAGCGGCAATGGCGTTTGCGCCATTGTCGTAGGCTTCATTCGCCAAAGAGCGATCCGTCGACATGGGCATGACGATGGCGATTTCATTTTGCACGTGCGTCACGCCAGCAAAGGCTTCACTGGCAATGGTTTTCGCTTGGGAGCCACCTTCGTCGTTGGCAAGGTAACTCACCACACTTGCGCGCTGGATCAAACGCAATGCCTTGAGTGTAATCAGCTCTGGATCTCCAGGGCCGACACCCACGCCAATGAATCGGCCTGTTTTTTGTACTGTAGCAGAGGCGCTCATTGTGCACTTTCCTTATTGATTGTCTTGGTCATGTGTTCTTCAAAATGCTTTTTAAAATGGTGAAGCGTGACCGGTAAATTGGGGCGAAATAACCGCTGCCCCGCTAAACGTTCACCTTTGGCAATGGACACTTGCAGGCTTTGTTCGTCTGCGTCTTGCACTTTGTCACGCTGTTGCGCGAATTGCATTACCTGAAATTTAGTGTCTTCCGTCACCGCACTGACCATCAAGCTGCCGCCAGCAGGTAATCTATTCCACACTTGCGTCATCAAGGCGTTTAGTTCGCCATCGCTGCCGCCAATGAATACTTTGTTGGGTATTGTATTCTGCCCATTATGCTGCGAAAGCAAATCCACCAGCACGTCGGGCGCTCGCCCCGCGACGATAGATAGGTTCTGGATTACGCCAAAACGGTCTTGATTGGCCGCTAAACAGGCGAGCCTTTCTGGATGATGTTCAATGGCAATAATGTGACTGCGCGGATGCCAGTACGCCATTTCAACACTCACACCACCACAACCCGCTCCAATGTCCCACACGGTATCGCCTTGTTCGATATTCATATAAGACAAGATCGCCAAGCGCACTTCTCGCTTCGTAATCATGCCTTTGCCGTCGCCTTTGTCGGTGATAAAAGACGCATCGGGAATGCCAACCGAGCTTGGATAAAGTGAGGTTTGTGGGCTGGTTTTCACCACGATCACATTGAGCGGATCACACTCTACTTCGGTTTTAACCAAGGTCTGGGCAACAAAAGAGCGGACCTTTTCCTGCTCGTAACCTAAGGCTTCACACACTGTGATCTCGCTTTGACCCAAACCCGCTTGCACGCACTCTTGAGCAATGTGTTTCGGTTGGCTGTATTGATCGGTCAATAACACTAAAGTGCTGTTCGACTGCAAATGACGGCGCAAACTCGACAATGGACGACCATGAAGGCTGACCACATTCACGTCTTGTAAGGACAACCCTAAACGATGACACGCCACTTGAATGCTGGAAACATTCGGATAAAACATCAGGTTTTCGGGTGAAAAATTACGCATTAACCAAGCACCAATACCGTAATACAAAGGATCACCCGACGCCAACACCACCACCTGTGTTACGCCTTGGGTTTGCCACGTCGCAAAGTCGCCTTCTAGCTGCTTGAGCTTGGGCAAATCACAACGCTGAGCCTTGTGGAAATACGCCGCAATGGTGTCATGTTGACGAGGCGAACCCAGCACGATGTCTTGCTCAGATAAGCTTGCCAATGCCGCTTGCGCAGACGCATCAAGGTTCGCGTGTTCGTTCACACCAAGGCCGATTACATGGATTGGCATTTGTGTTTCTGTCATTAACCTAACTTCCATTCAATGTCCCCGCACCAAGGAACGAGGTATCTGTACTTCATTAGAACATCGCAGTCTGCTCCTCACCCTGTCAAGGGGGAGGCTGGGAGGGGGTCAAAAGCTAACAACCCCATCCTAACCTTCCCCTTGAAGATAAGGGGAAGGAACAAAAAAACGAGCTTAGTTCCCAATCAATAATACTCGTCCACATTACAGCGCAACAAAGCATTACAGCTGGCCGAGGTGACCGCGCTTCCGCCCATGCGGCCCAGTAAGGTAATGCATTCAATACCCAGCTTTTCATGCGCTTGCCAAAGGGCGTCTTTCGATTCTGCCGCGCCGACAAACCCCACTGGCATGCCGATAATCAATGCGGGCTTAGGCGCGCCATTGGCGATCATTTCCAATAAACGAAACAAGGCCGTTGGTGCATTACCGATTAACACCACGCTGCCAGCAAGGTCGTCTTGCCACAAACTCAATGCTGCCATAGAACGTGTGTCACCTTTGCTTTTGGCTAACTCAGCGGTTCGCGAATCGTTCAAAAAACACAAAGGGTCACGACTGATCATCCGCTTAGTCACACCTTGCTTGACCATTTCCACATCGCACAAAATCGCACAGTGGTTCGCTAATGCGTCACGTCCGGCTTGGGTAGCATTGGCGCTGAATCGCACTTGCTCAGCCACATCAGGCAAACCAAGGCTGTGCACCACGCGCATTACCACTTGTTGCTGGTCTTGGCTTAAACCCGACAAATCGGTGAGTTCACGGATTTGTCTAAAACTGTCGTGCTCGATGGCTTGTGGATTGTTTTCGTATTTATAGTCGTCTGAAGGAGTCACTGTTGGCTGTCTTTTTGTTGATTCTTAGAATGAGTATTGCCCCACGCCGCTAAACAGGCTTGTAGGCAATCTTGTGTGTCGCTGAATTCTCGATCGGCGGCTGGCAATGTGGGTCGGCTATGCAGCAAAACAGGAATCGATAATTCACACGCCGCTTCCAGTTTTGAGTAGGTTGCAGAGCCGCCGCTGTTTTTACTAACGATCACATCAATGCCTTGCTCACTTAATAACTGACGTTCGTCTGCTAGCGCAAAAGGCCCGATGGCTTTTATCCAATCTATGTTATCTGGCAATGCAAATTTGGGCTCAACGGCCGTACGCCAGACAATTCGTTCCACACTCGGCAGCTGTAGAATTTGTGTTAGTAAGGTTTCACTCATCTGACCTGCGCTTAATAATGGCACATGAAAACCATCCAATTGCGCCAATAAGTCATCGTCTGTCTGATAGTAATGCCACACATCGCCGTCTTTTTGCTGCCAAGCAGGACGATGGAAGCGCCAGCAAGGAATGCCAACAACGCGCGCCGCGTCCACCGCTTTGCTGCTCATGGTTTGCGCGTAAGGGTGAGTGACATCGAGAATCGCGCCAATCTGGTTGTCCCGTATGTAATTCGCCAAACCACCAAATTGCGTAAAGCCACCAACAACGAGCTGACAATCGACTTTTGGAACACGAACCAAACCCGCTAGGCTGTAAATTACGCTTAGCCCAGACTGGTGCTGTCCTTGATAAAAGGCGTCCGCTAAACGTCGGCCATCGGCGGTACCACCAAGCAATAAAATTTTCATGGTGCTTCACCCAGGCTGCCTATGTTGCCGTCTACGGCTTTGCCTACAAATTGTCCTTTGCGATCAATCGCCCAAACTTCCAATGCCATGTGATCAGGAATGTATTTTCGAGCAAAGGTTAAGGCTTGCTGACAAATGGCATCGGCGAGTTCTAACCCTGCCGAAGAAGCGAAAGATAACGCTTCCACGCTGGTATTAGCATGGGTCATTTTGCTTTGTAAGGCATCGCTGGCACCCAAGGTCGCGGCCAGCTCTGCCAACGCACCAAGGTCGATGCTCGACACTCGGCTGTTCAAATCCATATTGCCTTGCGCCAGTTTACTGATTTTACCGAAGCCACCGCAGATACTGAGCTTTCTTAACTGGATCGAGTCTGTTTTTTCCACTTTTTTAATATGCTTTAAAACAGCGCCGACAAAGTCACCCATTTCTATAAGTGCCATGTCGTCCAGTTGGTAATGATTTTTTATCGCGTCTTCGCTGGCATTGCCTGTGGTCGCAGCAATGTGCGTAATGCCGTTGGCTCGCGCGACATCGATGCCTTGATGAATCGAGGCGATATACGCCGCACAGGAAAAGGGCCGCACAATGCCCGTTGTGCCTAAAATCGATAAACCACCCAAAATGCCCAATCGAGGATTCATGGTTTTTTGCGCGATTTGCTCGCCATTGATCACGCCAACCGAAACGTCAAATCCACCTTGGTACTGATAAGTTTGCGCAAAGCCTTTTAAATGTTCTGTCATCATTTTTCGCGGCACAGGATTGATCGCGGGTTCGCCCACATCAAGCAATAAGCCAGTGCGAGTCACCGTGCCAACCCCTTGCGCCGCATGAAAACGAACGCCGTGTTTTGGAGATAATCTCAGTTCGACAAATAAGGTCGCGCCATGAGTCGCGTCAGGGTCGTCTCCTGCGTCTTTGATGGTGGCGGTTTTAAAACCACCCTCAATCGCTTGGTATTCAATAATGGGCAAATCAACTTGTTTGCCTTTGGGCAAGGTGACGCTGACCGTGGCGTCTTGTTTCTGGGCAAAAAGTGCTTGCGCGGCGGCAACGCAACAAGCCGTCGCGCAGGTTCCAGTGGTTAAACCAGTTCTAAGCGGCGCGGGAGATTCAGCACTTTCAGGCCACATAATGCGCTAGCCCTGTTGATCCGCTAAAAAAAGCTTAGCGGTCGCATCGAGATTAGAAGGAAAAAACAAATGCAAGTAACTGGCGGTTAAGCCTTTTTGTTGATAAATGGCTTCGCCTGGTGCTGGGTGTCGTTGACGTCGACCATAACCGACAGGTTCTGGTGTGTTGGCGCTACGAGACCGATGATGTGCGTGCCCACGAATATCACCTTGAGGAATCACCGCCGTTTGCATGCCTTGGCAACCCCGTTTACCGCGCATCGCGCCTTGTCCTTCTAGGATGCCGAGCATCGGGTAACAGTCATCGTTCAAATCAGTTAAATCGTTCAAGCTGTACAGCATGCCGCCACATTCGGCCAAAATGCCTTTGCCCGTTTGATAAAACGCAAGAATGGCTTGGCGCATGGCGGTGTTATCCGACAAGGCTTTGGCGTGCAATTCTGGGTAACCACCTGGCAGCCAGAGTGCATCGGCTTCAGGTAAGATTTGATCTTTTAATGGCGAGAAAAACACGATTTTTGCGCCCATGCTTTGCAGCGCGATAAGATTCGCATCGTAAATAAAACTGAACGCCGCGTCTTTTGCAACGGCAATGGTTTTGCCCGCTAAGCGTTGTTCAATGGTTTGTTCTGCATCGGTCTGCTTATTCACAGAGACTTTCTTATTAATAGAATAAAAGACAACGGCTTTTGGTAGTTCTAATAAGCCCGTGTCTTGGGTTTCTTTTAACCATTCGACCGCCGCTTCAAAACGAATTTCTAACTCGTCTTTCACTTCGTCCGCTTGCACTAACCCTAAATGCCGTTCTGGCAAAGTAATCGCTTCGTCGCGCTTTAATGTTGCCAATAACGGCAGATTTTCTGGCAATGCATCGCGGATCAATTCCGCATGACGTTCGCTTCCACAACGGTTAGCAATAAGTCCCGCGACTTGCACATCGTCACGAAAATTCGCCAAACCTGTCGCTAACGCGGCAGCGGTTTGCGCCATGCCTTTTACATCCATGACAATTGCCATGGGAATACCAAAGCGAGCCGCAAGATCGGCGCTGGATGGGTCGCCATCAAACATGCCCATTGCGCCTTCAACTAGTATTAAATCCGCTACTTGCGCCGCTTGGAACAATTTATCTTGGCAGTAATCGTCTCCGGCCATCCAGATGTCGAGCTGTTCGACCGGTTGCTTAGACGCTTGCGCGAGAATTTGCGGATCGAGATAATCGGGGCCGGTTTTAAACACTCGAACCACTTTCCCTTGGTTGGTGAAATAACGCGCCAACGCAGCCGTAATGGTGGTTTTACCCTGATTTGACGCTGGCGCCGTCAAAAACAACGCAGGGCAATGAACAACAGAAGCAGTCATAAAACAGTCTCTAAAAAGTGTCTAAAAGTTCTCTATAAGAGAGTTCAATAAAATGTATTGCGCCCCCAAATGCTGGGCAATGTCTTGGCCTCGGCCACGCTTGATCGGCGCATTTTCAGTGTCAATTAATACCGTGTTGCCTTGCAATGCAAGGTCTGACACATCGGCTTGGGTGCGACCGTCAGTCAATATGTAGGTTTGGCTGTACAAGTCCGCGTTTACGTGATGTTGCTGCGCCAAATACTGACTGGCGTTTTCGATGGCGATGCGAAACGGCGTACCGCCACCTGCGCCGAGGTTATCTAATACCACTGAAATTTCTTTTGGCGCTCGGACTCTTGGTAAAATGGACGACACACTGTCTTGGCCAAAGCCTAAAATCGCGATCTGTTCACGGGCTAAATACGCACGATTGGCAATGTCTAAAATTATCCCTTTGGCCCTTGCAAACACACCTTGGCTTAATGTTGACGCCGAGGTATCCAGCAGCACCAAATGCAACACCGCTTGTCCGGTTTTATCCGCTTTGTGAGTCAGCTGCTTTGGCGGCCATTCTTGCGGCTGGCTGACAATGCTACGAAACCAATCAATGCCATTGGCCGTTTGCGCGGCATCAGGACGATAACCGCCCTGCTGCTTGCCTTTATGCTTTCCCGGCGCCACCTCGCTCAATCTATTCATGGCTGAGCTGGCTTGCGGATCTTCGTTGAGCACTACTTTAATGGGCGAGCTCGTCGCCAGTTTTTGCGGCGTCATGCTCCCCCAATCACCTTGCCCCTTTTCCTCTGGCGGCGCGTTTTGCGCATCGCTCGAATCTGAACGAGGCTGTTGCGACAAGGACGGCGATTGAGACGGTGAGGATTCAGGTCGACGTGAAGGAGGGCTAGCAGGTTGAGGCGGTGTTTTCGCGTGTCGACGATGCGCTAACACTAAGTCTTCAACGGTTTGAATGTCTTCTTTTTCGACGACTTTGGCGCCGCGCCAAGCCGCATGCGCCATCGCGGCACGAACCCAAACAATGTCGGCACGAACCCCATCCACCATGGCGGCTTGGCAACGTGTTGCAACGTCCATGCGCAATGCATCGGAACAACTGATATTGCCCAAGGCTTTTCGAGCCAAGCGAATGCTGTTTTTTAAATTACGTTGTTTGTATTTGAATGCATCGCAGAAGGATTTTGCATCTTGGTCGAATTCGTCACGCAGTCGTACAATTTGAACGCGCTCTTCAAGACTGTATTGATTGCCAAGTTCGACCATTAAACCAAAACGATCTTGCAACTGTGGGCGCAATTCCCCTTCGTCTGGGTTCATGGTACCCACCAGCAAAAAACGAGATTCGTGTTCGTGGCTTATACCGTCACGCTCAATTCGATTCACGCCGCTGGCCGCCACATCAAGCAGTTGATCGACAAGATGATCTGCGAGCAAATTCACCTCGTCTACATAAAGCACACCGCCATGCGCTCGACTGAGCAAACCCGGTTTGAAGGCGACATTTTTGTCTTGTAATACTTGCTCTAAGTCTAAAGCACCGAGCAAACGGTCTTCACTGGTGCCAAGCGGTAACGTCGCAAAGGGAACCTGTTCAGCGTCATCTAATGCAGGCATCACGCCAGACAAGCCGCGCGCTAATGTGGATTTCGCTGAGCCACGTGGTCCGCTGATTAATACGCCGCCGATTCGCGGGTTAATCGCACAAAGAATTAAAGCCAATTTTAATGATTCTTGCCCAGCGACCGCGGTAAAAGGAAAATTGCTATGGGCTAAACGGGTCATTGGGGTACCTGTGGCGGTTGAATAAAATCGAAAAGGCGTTGTCTGAAACGTGCTGTCTCAAAAGGAAAAGCACAAGCCCTTTATTGTAGGTGTTTTTGCTGTGTTTTGTCTTGTATGACCTTATCTTTGCACTCTGTTTCTGTCAAACGCAAAGCCTTCAGGTCATATTGAATAAAACCCATGCAACATAATGACACGAGGTGTTTTATTCGGACGGTTGATATTGCACGACCAATTCTTCAACCAAACCGAGATCAAACTGCTCGACTGCCGCTTGAATAGCCTTTTTATAGGTTGCTGGCAACATGGGTTTTAACACCAAAAGTGCGTCTTCAGTTTGCTGCATATCGCCGTTTTGTGCGGCTGATAACAACGGCTGCCAGTCTTCCAATGTTAACGGTATGAATGGTTCTTCGGCCTCTTCATCTTCCGCCATTTCGTCGATGCTATTAAGAGGAAGTAGTGACTCAGGCACGGGCACAAATTGTACGTCTAAATGTGCAACCAAGGCCTTGTATATGTCTTCGGCTCGATAAGGTTTGGCAATGACCTGGCAAAAACCAACATCAAGCAACGCCTGCATCTCATGCTCTAAAGAAGACGCGGTCACGGCTACCACAGGGATTTGTGGGTTATGGCTGTCTTGCTGAATGACTTTCAGTACATCGGTGCCTGTTTTGTTGGGCATTCGAATGTCTGTCATCACGATATCTGGCGGATTTTTCTGAAAAGACTGTATGGCTTGCTCGCCATCTGACGCCTCTGCGACCTGACAACCGGCCTTCTCCAACAATGACACTAGAATATCGCGTGACCATTCGTCGTCTTCTGCCACCAACACTGTGATGGGGTGGTTGAGTCTCATATTAAGCAGTGTTTCTTGCTCGCCAACGTTTTCTCTGTCGCTTTCCGCGACTTTCAACAGCGGCAAGTCGACGATAATTTGTGTGCCGACACCTTGGCTACTTTTAACCGATAATGTCCCTTCCATTAATTTCACTAACGTCATCGACAACGCCAAACCCAGTCCAGTTCCGCCAGATGCTTCTCCTGCCTTTCCTTGCACAAAAGGTGTAAACAAATGCTCTATCAATTCAGTTTCAATACCTGGCCCACTGTCTTCTATGCAGACATGAATACGACCCGCTACGATACGAGCAATGATTTTCACATTGCCTTCGCTGGTGAACTTAACCGCATTACCCAACAAATTGGTGATGATCTGCTGGAACTTAACCGGATCTATCCATACGAGTGTTTGCTCGGCAAAATCGCACTCTACAGTTAAACTTAACCCTTTTTCCAACGCTTGACCTTTAAGCAGTTTGCCAATTTGACTTACCTCTTTACAGAGATCGACTTTTTGTTCATGAAGCACCAATCGACCGGATTCAATGCGCGCTATGTCTAAAATGTCATTGATCAAGCCAAGTAAACGATTTCCTGCACTGGCGATGGCTAAAAAGCGCGATCGAGACACACCAGTCAGTTGATTATCTTCGCCAATTAACTGTGCATAACCAATGATGGCATTCAAAGGGGTGCGGATTTCATGACTCATATTGGCTAAGAAATGACTTTTAGCCTGATTGGCTTGCTCCGCTTCTTCTTTTGCCTGTTCCAATTGCATTGAGACACTTTTTTGTTCAGTAATGTCACTCATGATGTCACCAAATGACGTCGCTTTGCCATTTTCATCACGCAATACAAAATACATTTCGTAGGTAGAAAAGACGCGCCCATCTAGGCTCTTTGCCTGCAATTCCCCTTCCCACACATCATGTTCTTTAAGGTAGGGTATCACCGTTTTTTGTAAGAACTTTTGACTGGATTCTGGATAGAACTCTAGGAAGTTAAACGTGCCTGACGGCATCTCATCTATCTCACTGTCAACACCAAGTAACACTCGTATTTTTTCATTAAAATACGTGATATCGCCATCAAGCGTTGTCATTGCAAACCCTTGAGCCGAGTTATCCGCAAAACTCTTAAACTGCTTAAGCTGATTGATTAGACGATGACGTTCCGTGATGTCTCGAGCGATGCCCAAGGTGCCACGAAAGTGAATAGAAGGTTCAATGACAGGAACACGATAAACCTCGAATAAACGTGGCGACCTTCCATCTTTAGGAAAACCCCAGCTTTGTTCATGCAAGGTCGTACCCGTTTCTAAAGCCGCATTGTCTCTATTTTGGTAGTACTCCCCTTTCCCATCCAAATTTAAGTCTTGGTCGTTTTTTCCTTTAATACCTTCGGCCGAAAGTGAATTAAAATCTAAAAACGCTTGGTTACAATCCAAATAGCGACCTTGCTCATCTTTATACCAAACAACGTCAGGAATATTATTAAGCAAGGACAACAAGGTCAGTTCGCGTCGTTGTGCCTCTTCTCGAGCGGCAATTAACGCTTCTTCGGTCGCAACCAAAGGACCAATGTCTTCAAAAATACCCGCCACACTGCGCACGCGATTTCGACTGTCGATGCGCGTCACACTGCCACGCATTTCTATCCAAAAAACCTCGCCATTCGGATTTTGTATTTTTAATCGAATCGCACTGGGCAGCGCACCGATTTTTTGCTCCAACAATGCCACTTTCCATTGTTTAAAAGCAATTTGGTCTTCAGGGGATAAAAAAGCCAACCATTGATGTAAATGCTTAGGGGTCTTTCTTTCATCAAAGCCAAGCTGCATGAAAAATTCTGAGGAGGTATAAAGCCGATTACTGACAGGAAACCATTCCCAAACACCTGCATTGGTCGCCAAAATAGCACGAGAATAACGACGCTGTAGAAGTTTAAACCGGACCAGAAAAGCCAGCTGAAAAACGACCAAAAACAACACGGTAAAGCAAAACAATGCCGCGAGCACTTTTAAAATAGTAGGCAATTCAATATCCATATTTCAGGCCTCTAAAAACGAACCAATTACAATTTTTCTGGTTTATGAAAGTGGTAACCTTGGCCCCACTCAACACCAAGCAGCTTCAGTTTTTGTACAATTTCTTGGTTTTCGACAAATTCAGCCACCACCGGTTTATTAAGCATTTTGGCCAGTTTTACAATGGAGTCGACCATACCGTAATGAATGTCGTTGACGTGCATGTCTTTGATAAAAATACCGTCAATTTTGATGAGGTCAAATGGCAAATCCATTAAATAAGCAAACGACGAAAAGCCCGTACCAAAATCATCTAACGCGATACTGCACCCACTTTCATGCAAAACTCCCATGAATTTACGGGCATCGGAGAAGTTATTGAGCGCTTCCGTTTCTGTAATTTCAAAGCAAAATTTACCGCCATCCAAATGGTAATGCGCCAACCTATCCACAATGTATTCGGCAAAGCCCGCCTGTCGCACCGATAACGCAGACACGTTAATCGCCACTTGGTCGACACGTTCCCACAGACTTTCTCGTTCCGCCAATTGCTTCATCGTATTGTTAATAACCCAACGATCTATTTTGGAGATAATGCCGAATCGTTCTGCTGCTCGGATGAAGTCATTGGGGTATATCAGCCCACCGGTTTCTTCATCTTTTAATCGCACCAAAATCTCTATTTTTTTCCGTGGTTCATCACTGATCAAGGAGCAAACTTGCTGAAAATGCACTTCGAATAAGTCTTTTTCAAGGCCATCAATGATGCGTAGTCCCCAGTTCAAGTTACCACGACGCTCTTCATAAGAAAGGTCTTTGGCGTTCTTGATAATTCTAGAGTGCTGACCAGATTGCTTGCTGGAATAACACACCTCATCCGCTAACATGACCACTTGTTCAAACGACACCATATCCAGAGTGATCGGAATAGCCACTTGCGTCACGCTCAATCGGAACTGGCGCTCATCCCAAACAAATGAAAAGTCTTTAATGCCTCTTTCAAACAAGCGAAAGAGTGACTCAACCGATTCAACGCCACCTTTACTCACCATGATGGCAAATTTATCGCCACTTAATCGAGCACAAAAATCCCGCTGCGGGTCGATAAATTCATTGATTAAGGCCGCCAACTGATGCAATAGCTCATCGCCTGCAATGCAACCGCATGAATCATTGATCAGACGAAATTCGTTCACATCGAGTAAAACAAAAAAGGGAATGTGCTTGGTCATTCCCGATTGAATATCCGAAATGACGTGGGATACGTGCTCGTCTAACGCGTCACGATTATAAAGCTGTGTAACAAAATCATGCTGAGCGAGATACTTCAACCTATCTTGCATATACCGTCTTTCGTTCACTTCTTTACGAAGGTTCCGATTGACGAGGTTTAAATCAGCAGTACGCTCCCTTACTTTTTCTTCTAATGAGACCGTCAGTTCTCTTAATTCATTCACCAACTGAAATTTTTCTAATTGGTGCTGAACTCTGGATCGCACTTCTTCGATGCGGATTGGCTTAGCAATATAATCGTTGCCGCCAACGTCGAAGCCCCGAGAAATATCGTCGGCTAATGCGGTGACAAAAATGACAGGAACTTCTTTGAATTGTGGGTGTAAACGAATACGGCGACAGGTTTCAAAACCATCTATTCCGGCCATCATCACATCCAATAAGATCAGGCAGGGTCGTGTCCGCTCTAATAACGCTAAGGCACGCTCCCCCGAATTAGCAACAGCGATCTGACAATCTAACGCTGCGATCACATCCTGTAAGACCCGCAAGTTTTCTGGTACATCGTCGACTATTAACACTGTTGGTGATTGTTTCATACCTAGTTATGCCTTCCCTATGGTTTCAAAACTACCCAAATAGAGTTATGAAAACACTGTCATTGAACAATTAATATGCAATAGACACAAATACTAACCCCGTTCCTTATAGAAGATCTATATGAGTTATGTATATAAAAAGTAACTTAGGTATAAAAAGCCAATCAGATTAGAGTGTTAACTCTTACTTTCTGTCATTGGTATTTGCGCCCATATAGGCGGACGATGGTAACGACCAACCACCGAGCTTAAAAGCAAAAACGCCAGCAACGAATAACCCAGTTGACTGAGATCAAGAAAGATCATGGCCGCAAGCAATACGGCAACATCGGCCACTAACGTGGTTTTGCTCGCGTGTATGCCAAAACGCCGTTCCAAATACACAGACAGAATATTCAGCCCGCCCAGAGACGCATTATGACGAAACAAAATAATGAGTCCAAAGCCAACCAACAAGCCACCCAAGGCGGCAGATAAAACGGGATGAATCGATAAATACACGTATTCACGCATTAATTCAGACAACGCAGACAGCAAACTCACACTCACAAATGTCCGGACAGTAAAAGCCAGTCCAAGTGTGTACCAAGCCAAAATATAAAAAGGAAGATTCAGTAAAAAGAACAATTGACCGAAGGATAAATCCGTAATTCTGAAAAGAATCATACCAACACCAGCTGTGCCACTGATAAGCAGTTCAGCCGAGTTTAAAATGTGTAATCCTAATGCGACAAGCAGACAACCCTCAACAATAGAGAGCCAACGATGGGTGAGTTTCATATCAAATCCTTACAAGAGCTGTATCAACTTTTGGTTAATAACAAGATCGACACGCCGCTTCTTGTGGAAGCAAAGACGCAAGCCAAAATCATTCTAAATCTTTCTGTAAAAAAATAAGCATATTTCATACCATAAAGACAAAATACACAATCGATTAAGTGCTTTTATTTACCGCCAAACGCATTTGTCACGACAGAAGACATTAGCGCTACTCTTCAAAACAGAAACGAGGCTACAATAGCCAAATGAGAATCACACTAAGACAATTACAAATATTCGAAGCCGTTGTGCATACAGGATCTGTGACGGCTGCCGCTGAAATGGTCTCTATTAGCCAGCCAGCAGCAAGCCAAGCACTGAGAGAGCTCGAGGCCCTATTAGGTCGCCCTCTTTTTCGCCGCCACGGCAAACGCTTACAAATCACACCTCAGGCCAGACACCTTTTGCCTCAAGCTCGCGCAGTACTCAGCCAAATAGAGCAAATAGAGAGCATGGGGAATGAAGATGAATTGAGCGGCTCTCTTCATCTAGCCGCCAGCGTGAGCGTCGGGAACTACTTATTGCCCAAGCAAATGTCGCTGTTCAAGCAACAACATCCAAACATTCGTTTTAATTTGGACATCGGAAATACTCAAAGTGTGATTCAACAATTGCTGACAGGGAAAGCCGAAGTAGGCTTTATCGAAGGCTACTGCCAACACGCAGAACTCATGACACAAGTATGGCTAAAAGACGAATTGGTCGTCTTTGGATCTACAGAAGAAAACCGTGCTGAGGATTTGTCTTGGGAAGATTTAAAGCAAGCCAGCTGGGTGATGCGCGAATCTGGCTCAGGAACGCGTAACATACTTGAACAAGCCACCGCGGCTAAAATACCACAACTTAACGTGGTACTTTCACTTGCTCACATGGAAGCGGTAAAGCAAGCCGTCATCCATCAAATGGGGCTTGGGTGTTTATCTAGAATGGCGATCTCCCAAGAGCTCAATGCTGGGTTAATTCGCCTGTATAAAACGCCACTGGAATTGAACCGAAACCTATTAATCGTCACGCCTAAGAACACGGCACTGACACAAAACGCCCAACGCTTTATCGACTTATGCTGTGCCGTCCCAGTTTTAGCGGATATTTAAATTATGAATATTAATAAAATAGACCTTAATCTTCTTATTTATCTCGATGTTTTGCTAAGAGAATGCAACGTCACACGCTCTGCCAGCAAACTTAATATCACTCAACCCGCCATGAGTAATGGCTTAAAACGGCTACGTGATTTGTTAAGTGACCCTCTTTTGGTGCGAACCAGTGAAGGCATGAAACCCACAGAAAAAGCCCTTCGACTTCAACCGATTGTTCGCAAAGTGTTGCTCGAATTAGAAGAAGCCCTACAACCAGAAGCGGACTTTAATGAGAGTACCAGTACGCGTGTCTTTCGAATCATGGCCAGCGACTATGCAACGTCTACGGTTATTCCTCGATTACTCAACCGCTTACGCGAACACGCACCTGGAATCACACTCGACATTATGACGCCCAGCGATGTGACGTTTCATGATGTTGAAGCGGGCAAAATAGACATGGCCATCAATCGCTTCGAAGAGTTACCACAATCGTTCCATCAGAAGAGCGTGTGGTTCGACACTTTTGTCTGCATGATGAGTTCAAAAAACCCAATAAAAGACCATTTTGATATTGATGCCTATCTTCAAGCACAGCACATTTGGGTTAGTAAAACAGGCTTTGGCGTTGGCGTTGGCATGGACCCAACCGATGTCCAAAAACTGGGTTGGGTCGATGAAGCACTGCAAGCGCTTGACCACAAACGCAGTATTCGCGTATTTACGAGAAGCTACCACACCGCCATGCATCTGGCATTGGAGCAAGACCTTATCGCCACACTGCCGAAAAAAGTCGCCATGATCAATAAGAAAAACCCTGATTTAGTCATTCTTGATCCGCCATTCGACATCCCAAAAATTGAACTAAAGATGATCTGGAGCCCATTACTGCATCACGATGCGAGCCATATTTGGTTTAGAAGACAGGTCATCGATGTGGCAAACGAATTAAAGGCACAAACCAAACAATAAGAAGTAGAATTATGTTTACCGTTTCTCATGTACACCATATCGCTATCATTTGTTCCGATTACGCTATTTCAAAACATTTCTATCATGAAATACTAGGCTTTAAAATCATTGCAGAAACCCATCGAGAAGCGCGTCAGTCTTATAAATTGGATCTGGCCATCAACGAAAGTCAACAGATTGAACTTTTTTCCTTCCCTTCTCCACCCGAAAGACCCTCTCGTCCAGAGGCTCAAGGGCTACGACATTTAGCGTTCGCGGTGCCAGACTTAGACGCTTGCGTTCGCCACTTAAATCGAGAAGGCGTTGCCACAGAAGAAATTCGACTCGATGAATTAACGGGGAAACGATTCACCTTTTTTTCTGACCCTGACAATTTGCCCCTTGAGCTTTATGAGCAATAAAAACTCAACATTCAGCAAAATCAGCGCCATAAAAAAGCGCCCATCACTTCCGTAATGGGCGCTTTTATCAACTATATGGACAACACTTACTTATTGTAAAAGTACGTCTTATAGAGTTTTAGAGTTTTCAGCAAGGTAAGAAGCAACACCTTCAGGTGAAGTATTCATGCCTTTATCGCCTTTGTTCCAGCCTGCTGGACAAACTTGACCATTTTCTTCGAAGAACTGAAGCGCATCAACAACACGAACCAATTCATCCATGTTACGACCAATTGGCTCATCGTTTACCACTTGTGAACGAACGATACCTTTTTGGTCAATAACAAAAGATGCACGCATTGCTACGCCAGCTGGGTAGTAAGAGTCACCACCTTCAGATTCAATACCGTATGCTTTCGCAATCGCGTGATCCATATCCGCTGCTAGCGTGTATTCAACTGCGCCGATACCGCCTTGATCTACTGGCGTATTACGCCACGCATTGTGCGTAAAATGAGAATCGATAGAAACGCCAATCACTTCAACGCCCATTTCACGGAATTTATCCATGCGATGAGACATAGCGATAATTTCAGAAGGACAGACAAAAGTGAAATCCAAAGGATAGAAAAATACGATTGCGTATTTACCTTTGATAGTTTCAGACAAGCTGAAAGAATCCACAATTTGGCCATCTGCCAATACCGCTGGAACTGTAAAATCAGGTGCTTTTTTACCTACTAAAATAGACATTTTTAACGTCTCCTTTTATTAATGAATATTAAACAAGCCAATATTTCATGAAATGATGTCGTCAATCACAACGACGACCCAATAACTTATTCTTCTGACGTACCAACTGCAGAATTAATCAACGCTTGTAACTCGCCGTTACCCGCCATTTCTACAATAATGTCACAACCACCAACAAGCTCGCCCTTCACCCAAAGCTGAGGAAATGTTGGCCAGTTAGCAAACTTTGGAAGCTCGGCGCGGATGTCTGGATTGTCCAAAATGTTCACGAAAGCAAAACGTTCACCACAAGACATCAAAGCTTGAACCGCTTGAGATGAAAAACCACACTGAGGTGCACGAGGGTTTCCTTTCATGTACAACAGGATGTCGTTGCTGCTAATTTGCTCTTTAATTGTGTCGATTGTATTACTCATACTAAAAACCTCGTTCTTGGGCGGCGCCTAACATGGTGATAACCGTACCGTTATTATCACCACAAAATGAACAACCATTAAATTCATTGAAAGTTGCATCAGTTTATTGGGTCTGGTGGTGTATTTACAACCCCAATAAGGTGCTTTCCTTTGCTCTTTCTCTTGTTAATTGCCCTTTACTCACTTACCTGAGTGTATTAAATTGGTCGATTCCCTTTTCAAAAGACAATTAAGGAGCGCTAGCGTGTCGCCAAGACATTTTCTTACTCTGAAGGATCTAACTTCCGACGAGTTAAAACAGTTATTACTACGAGCTTCTGAGCTTAAGAAAATCCATCATGAAGGCACGCTATTCCAACCGTTAAAAAACCGCGTGTTAGCGATGATCTTCGAAAAATCATCCACACGAACTCGAGTGTCATTTGAGGCAGGCATGGCTCAGTTTGGCGGTCACGCGTTGTTTCTTTCTTCACGAGATACCCAACTCGGACGCGGCGAACCGGTAGAGGACAGTGCTCGAGTCATTTCAAGCATGGTGGATGCGGTGATGATCAGAACCTTTGATCATGAAACCATTGAAACCTTTGCTAAATATTCATCGGTACCTGTAATCAACGCACTTACCGATGACTACCATCCCTGCCAGTTACTTGCCGATATGCAGACTTACCAAGAGCACCGCGGCTCTATTGAAGGCAAAAAAGTGGTTTGGGTTGGTGATGGTAACAATATGTGCAACTCCTACATTAACGCCGCAGCACTACTCGACTTCCAACTTGTCATTGCCTGCCCTGTTGGCTACGAGCCGAACGCAGAACTCGTTGAAGAGCATAAAGATCGCGTCACCGTCCTTCATAGTGCGCACGAAGCGGCCAAAGACGCAGATCTCATTGTGACCGATGTGTTTGCCTCTATGGGACAAGAAGATGAACAGGAACAACGTCTGAAAGACTTTAATGGCTTTCAAGTGAATGCAGAGCTAATGGCAAAAGCCAATCATGATGCTTTGTTCATGCATTGTTTACCTGCACATAGAGGTGAAGAAGTGTCTGCCGATGTCATCGACCGTGCCGATTCCGTTGTCTGGGATGAAGCAGAAAACCGCTTGCATGCACAAAAAGCGCTACTTGAATTTTTGTTGTGCCAATAACACAATAAACCAGCTCGCTTGGACACCAATATCCAGCGAGCTTTTTTACACCCAACGCATTGAGAAAAACTCATCAAACGTGAATTACTATGAGCATTATTGAAGTTAGGCACCTAAAAACGCTGACGGCGTTACGAGAAACCGGCAGTTTGGTCGAAGCCGCCGAACGTGTGCACCTGACACAGTCGGCCTTATCACACCAACTCAAAGACCTAGAAGAAAAATTAGGCTGTCCGCTCTTCATTCGAAAAACCAAACCCGTACGTTTTACCAGTGCTGGATTACGTTTATTGCAGCTTGCGGACGATGTGCTGCTTTCTTTTCGCTCCGCTCAACGAGACATCCAGCGTTTTGCTGAAGGCGAAAGCGGCCGTTTGCATATCGCGATTGAATGCCATAGCTGTTATGAATGGTTAATGCCGACCATTGACCATTTCCGTGAACATTGGCCAGACGTCGAACTTGACCTGTCCACGGCATTTGGCTTTATGCCGTTGCCTGCTCTTGCTCGTGGGGATTTAGATTTAGTCGTGACATCTGACCCTCAAGACATTCCTAATATTGAATACATTCCATTGTTCCAATATGAGTCTCAAGTGGCCTTATCTCGTCACCACTCATTGGCTAAAAAAGAATTTCTAACCCCTGAAGATTTCAAAAAAGAAACGCTCATCACCTACCCAGTTGAAACCGAGCGCTTGGATATTTTCAAACATTTTTTGAACCCTGCTGGCATTGTACCCGCTAAGATTCGCCATAGTGAACTGACTCTAATGATGATGCAGCTGGTCGCAAGTGGTCGAGGTCTGTGTTGCCTACCAAATTGGGCATTAACGGAATACACAAATCGACAATACGTGATTACCAAATCACTGGGTGAAGAAGGGGTTTGGTGCAAACTCTATTTGGCAATAAGAAAGGATCAGCGCGACAACGCCTACATGGAAGACCTTATCTCTACGGCGACTAAAACATGCTTCAAAAATTTAAAAGGCATTTTAGCACCAGAGCTGTGAGTGTTCGTTCGAAAATACTGGCAGGATATTAGAAATAAAGGTGCCAACCAGCATCAGGACAAGGTGTTCTGATGCTGGTTACGCGACCAAATCAAACTAAATTTCGCGCCACCGGATTCGCTGGCATCAATGAGCACCGCACCACCATGCCAAAAAGCAATTCGCTGAACGATCGCAAGCCCTAAACCATAACCACCAGACGCTCGTGTTCGGCTGTTATCTAGTCGCTGAAAGGGAATAAATACTTTATCTCGGTCTTCAAACGCTATGCCTGGACCGTCGTCTTCAATATCAATCTGCCAACGTTCTGAGTCATGAGAGAAGGTAATGGTAATTTTGCTCGCCGCGTATTTGGCAGCATTCAAAATAAGGTTCTGTAGTGCTCGACTCAAATGATGCTCATCAGCCAACACGATATCCGCGTCACTAATATCAACGTCGACAGTAAGGTGCTGAAGTAATAAATGGTTGTGCTGCAAAATCCCACCCACTAATTGGGAAATGGAAAGCTCTTTGAAATTCAGTTCTAGCGATCCACCTTCCAGCTTCCCGTAAGTCAGCACCTCATCCACCAGCGTATTCAGCTCTTCAACATCACCTTCAAGCGCTTCGATCGTTTTAGCAACATCATCGTCCACCTCATCCTTCATTACTTCTAACCCGAATCTTAATCGAGCAATCGGCGTTCTTAACTCATGAGAAATAGCGTTGATCATTTCACGTTGCACTTTTAACAATCGCTGAATATGCGATGACATCGAATCGAACGAGTACGCCAATTCTTTTAAAGTACCACTACTATCAGGAATTCCCTTAGGCAAACCAATTCGACCACGGGCAATTTGACGAGTAATGCTCTCGAATGTCTTACGCTTGAAATCCAACGACACGAGCTCACGCCAAATAAGAATTAGCATGATCACCATGCCCGTAAAAACAATAATGACGACGGTTAACGTTAAAGAAAAGTTTTCTTCATGCGCCACAGACACATACACTGTGTCTTCGACACTCTTGTCTTTCCATAAAAAACCATATTCGCTGTAAGCCCCATAAACCAAGGCAATCCCAGACAAATCACTCGACGTTTCCGTCGAAACTTTTTCAATAGAAAGGCATGACATTTTTGCAACCAAAGCAATTTTATCCTGATAACTCATCTCATCAGATAGCAAAAACCGTTGCAGTAAGGATTCAAATTTAAAAAAGCGACCTTGCTGATCTGCTCGCCCCACCAATACAGGTGAATTGGAATTGCCAAACGTTAGTTGATAGCTATTATCAGGAAATTTTAGCCATGTTTTCTGATTTATTAACGTTGAGATGGTGGAAACAGGAAGCGGTTTATCGACAGGTAATGTCCAATGGTATTGGGATTCGGGAAGAGACTGGCTAATGCCAGATAACAACAGAGCAGCACTGACTTCGGCATCAACACAAAGTAACTGCTCCGTTCTTGAAGTACCAAAGCGAGCTTGAGTGAACTCCATTACAGCGTAACAAGACAAGACAATAACGACACCACCCAATATCAGGTGTCGATATAAACGCCACATTTCAGCTCGCATTCGGTTTTATACTTCTTTTACAAACAAATAACCTTTGCTACGAATGGTTTTGATACGACGCGGATGAATAGGATCATCCCCTATTTTCGAACGAATTCGAGAAATTCTGACATCAACCGAACGATCTTGACCATCATATTCAATACCGCGCAACTCACCAAAGATCTCTTCACGACTTAGAATTCGGCCAGCACTGCTTGCTAACAACCACAACAAATCAAATTCAGCGCTGGTAAGCTCAACTTCTTCATCCAACAACCACGCTTCACGACGTGAATTGTCTATCGTCAAAGGGCCAAAGGTTAAATTCTGCTCTTCTTTCGAGAAGTCAGCAGTCAGATCAACATCTTGCGTACTCCGGCGCAACAAGGATTGTACTCGAGCCAATAACACTCTTGGTTTTGCAGGCTTAGAGACATAATCATCCGCCCCTATTTCCAACCCTAATATCTGATCAACATCATCACTGCGTGCCGTCAGCATTAAGATAGGGCCTTTGTAATCGTTACGAACACTTCGACAGACCGTAAAGCCGTCTGCGCCGGGTAACATCAGATCCAAGATAACAAGAGAAGGCTGCTCTGCGATAATACGGGAAATTGCTTTGCGTCCATCAGGTTCTACCCCAACGTTGAAGCCATTCTTCTGTAAGTATTCTTGAGTGAGCAAGGCTAAGCGCTCATCATCTTCAACAATCAAAATGGTTTGGTTGTCATCTATATTCATGGGCAATCCTCGTCCAGTAATTATTGTTTTAGAATTAATGACTTAAAAATCAATATGTTTAAAGTCAATCTACAAGAAGATCTTGGATTTGTCTAACTCTCTCGCGGTTGACACCAAAATCAGAATGACCAACTCGTGATGCCGAACGAAAATGCACCACACTATCCGCTTCAGGAAGGTAAAACTCAACGTCGTCAATGTACCCCACTAAGCGGCTTTTTATTTCAAAATGAACATAGCCTAGAGTACTACTGACAATGCGAGCATTTCCCTTGCTCAACATATAAGATTCTATGGTCAGCTGTGTCTCTTTACGATCACCAGTATAGATAATGGGCTCAGCGTAGTGAGCCACATCTTCTGGTGCCGCTTGAGTCGACACACAATTTGGAGACGAAGGACAAGGTTTCAACAAACCATCGGTTACACCAAGGTCATCGGGAAGTTGATTACTTACACCAACGTAAATAAAGAAAATTGTTATCAAGACAACAACCATTGCAATTATCCAGCGAACCATGCTTCTACGACTCCAAACCGATTTATCTTAACGAAACGATCTTTTACCTGGTTTTTTAGGTTTAAATTCTTGCTTATCACTGCTCTGCCAGTCGAAGCCTTTATTTGCGCCGCGACGTGCTCCACCCGCAGTAGCCTTATTCTTGTGACGCTTAAGTTCAAGCTTTTGCTGCTGAGTTTTTGGCTTCAATTCAGACACTTTAAGATCAACCATCGCACACAATGAATTGACTTCAGCGTCTTCCATTTCGACCCAACGACCCACTTTTGCTTTGGACGGTAAGAAAATAGGACCAAAACGAACGCGCTTCAAACGGTTAACCTTCACCCCTTGAGATTCCCAAAGACGGCGAACTTCTCGGTTACGGCCTTCCATTAGGCAGACATAGAACCAGCGGTTGATCCCTTCACCACCACCATCGACAATGTCGGTAAACTTAGCAATACCATCATCCATGGTGACGCCTTTTTTCAGCGCAGCGATGTTTTCTTCTGTCACTTCGCCCATAACGCGGACTAGATATTCACGATCGATTTCCGTTGATGGGTGCATTAGCCGGTTAGCCAATTCACCATCTGTTGTAAACAACAACAAACCTGACGTGTTGATATCCAAACGACCTACCGCGATCCAGCGTTCTCCGCGAAGTTTAGGCAATTTATCAAAAACCGTTGGTCGACCCTCAGGATCTTTACGAGTACAAACCTCACCTTCGGGTTTGTTATAAATAATAATACGGCGATTTTCACCCGCTTCTGTCGCAATGATGGTGTAGCCATCTATCGAAATAGTATCGGTTAGACTGACTCGATCGCCTAATGTGGCAACCTCACCATTTACTAATACTCGACCCTCACGGATACGGGTTTCCATTTCACGGCGTGAACCCTGACCTGCTCTCGCTAATACTTTTTGTAACTTCTCGTCCATTACGAACCTCTTAGGGGGAATGCTTCTCAGCAACCCAGATTTAATAATATTTAATTGGTAATTTAGCGCATTATAAGCCACACACCATGGGCCTTGACAGCTGAATATGAAACAATTTATTCAAAAGGCTTGGTGTCTCCTGCGCCAACTCGAACGATTTCAATACTATTCGCGTCCATTTTGACAACAGTGGTCGGCTGTAGCCCACAGAAACCGCCGTCAATCACTAAATCTAGTGCATGTTCGAGTGTATCGCGAATGTCATATGGATCCGTCATTGGATCCGTTTCACCAGGCAAAATAAGTGACACACTCATGATGGGCTCACCCAATTCCTCTAACAAAGCCGAAACGATGTGGTTATTGGGAATTCGAATACCAATGGTTTTTCTTTTTGGGTGTAATAAACGTCGAGGTACTTCCGACGTTGCGTTGAAAATAAAAGTATAAGGGCCTGGCGTGTTGTTTTTCAGCAAGCGATATAAGCGGTTATCAAAACGCGCATAAGTCGATATCTCCGATAAGTCACGGCACACCAAAGTGAAATTATGCTTATCATCCAAACGACGAATAGCTCGAATTCTATCGAGTGCTGTTTTATCACCAAGATGACAACCAAGCGAATACCCACAATCTGTTGGGTAAGCAATAACGCCGCCATTGCGAATCACTTCAGCGGCTTGTTTCACCAAACGGGCCTGAGGGTTTTCTGGATGTATCTGAAAAAATTGACTCAATTGGTTCTCCAATAAATAACGTCAACAGACAATCAAGCCTAAGTAAACATACTACTCGGCAATAAAATTACATTTGACTAAGCCCAGGTTTGCCAGACTAAATCCACGTCACTTTCATGTATTTGAGTGAATTTACCAACCTGCATCCATGGACCAAATGGGCCATGATAATCACTTCCGACAGACGCTTTTAATCCAAACTCTCTTGATAAGCGCTCTAATAATCGCACACTATCGGGTCGCTCATTCCCTGAAACCACCTCAATTCCTGTGCCGCCCCATTTTTTAAAATCACTCAATAAGCGTTTTAGTTTGGTTACGGTCAGAGGGTAACGTTTAGGGTGTGCCAACACCAACTCCATATTGTGACCTGAAAGTGTGGTTAATACTTCTTCTAGATCCGGCCACACGTCACGCAGTTGGCCCAACTTTTTATTCCCTAAATAACGGTCGAACGCTTTGTTCGCGTCTTTTACGAACCCTTTTTCAACCAATAACGTGGCGAAATGAGGTCGCCCAAGCTGACTATCACCTGCCAGAGCCGTGGCTTCATCAAATAAATCTGGCAATCCCTGCTTTACCAACAAGTCTGCGATTCGACGAGCTCGGTCCAAACGTATCGTTTGATTCCTTTCGACAATTGATAGTAAAGCGCTATTATCCTCGGCGAAGTTCAATGCCACCATATGCAAAGGAACACCATTCCACTGAGTCGACAATTCAACGCCATTAATAAAACTCAATCCATGTTCGGCGGCTCTTTGACTTGCTTCGGCAATACCATCTAACGTGTCATGATCCGTCAAAGCAAATAAAGAAACCTTCTGCTCGACAGCAAGGTCCACTAATTGAGTGGGTGAAAAACGTCCGTCAGAACGTGTTGAATGTGTGTGTAAATCGACTTTTCGGTAACTCGCGGCTTCTGGCATAGATAGACTGTTCTTTAAAAGGAATGATGGTTATCATACGACCAGCATACATACATTTTAGTATACATTCACCGGGTTTTTATATGAAAATACTGTTCGACTTTCTTCCTATTATTATCTTCTTTGTTGTTTATAAAATGACTGGCGATATCATCCTTGCAACAGCCGTACTGATCCCTGCGACATTACTTCAAGTTGGCTACACCTGGCTTAAACACAAAGCGATTGAAAAAATGCACCTTGTCTCTTTAGTATTGGTCGTATTGCTTGGTGGAGCGACGGTTCTAATGGGGAATGGCGACTTCATTAAATGGAAGCCAACCATCGTAAACGGACTTTTTGCGATCGTCTTTTTTGGCAGCCAATTTGTTGGCGACAAAAATATCATTCAACGCATGATGGGCGATAAAATTGAGCTTCCTTTCAAAGTATGGCGTACGCTTAATCTTGCATGGGTTTGCTTCTTTCTTGTTTCCGGCGTGACGAATATATACGTCGCGTTTTCTTACAGCGAAGAAATATGGGTCGATTTCAAATTGTTCGGACTATTAGGCATGACAGTTGTCTTTATTCTGCTACAAGGCATCTACCTTTCATCGCACTTACAAAATAAGGAATAACCATGTTGTACTCAATTGTTGGCGAAGACGTTCCAAATAGCCTTAGCGCACGCCAAGCGGCTAGACCCGCTCATCTGGCTCGCCTAAATGAACTGAATGAAACCGGTCGCTTGATTTTAGCTGGCCCAAATCCAGCCATTGATTCTGATAATCCAGGTGATGCAGGCTTCACGGGCAGCGTGGTAATTGCGGAGTTTTCTAGTCTAGAAGAGGCGCAAGCATGGGCAAAAGCGGATCCATACATGGACGCTGGCGTTTATAAAAACGTGACGGTTAAGCCTTTCAAACAAGTTTTTCCAAACTGATTACATACACCTCGAAAAATCGAAAAAAAATGCCGCTGACCCTCAGCGGCATTTTTTAGCGACTACATCACTTTAAGTTTTTTTAACGTCTGAATGCCCTAAGTCTCGATCCGGGTCTATCACATCCCGCATTCTTTGCTTTAACACTTTTGCCTCAGGAAAACCGTCTTCCGCCTTTCGGCACCAGATTTCTTTACCATTTACCCTTATTTTAAAAATACCGCCTTGAGTCGGCAACAAGGTGACACTTTTAATGTCATCATCAAATGTTGTTAATAACTCTTGAGCCAACCATGCGGCGCGCAACATCCAACGACATAACGTACAATACTCAATTTCTACGACTGCGGTTCGCATTCACTTTTTCTCCGAAAATTAGCCAAAAGCGCTTGGCACCTAATACCTAGCCCAATATTATTGGGCCTACATTAAATAAGGAAGTAGCACTATGCGTAAAACTCTTATCACCAGCCTTGCCCTGCTTGCTTTTTGCACACAAGTAGAAGCAACAGAAGTCGATATTTTAACCAGTCAAGGCACTGTCCGTGTCGATCTGAACGACGAGGCCGCTCCAAAAACGGTTGCAAACTTCTTACGTTATGCTGATGAAGGTTTTTATAACGATACCATTTTTCACCGTGTGATTCGTGGCTTCATGGTGCAAGGGGGTGGGTTTACAAAAGACCTAGAACGTAAAAAAACCCACCAAGCCGTTGCCTACGAAGGCGACAATGGATTAGCAAACAATCGCGGCACGCTTGCTATGGCCCGTACACAAGATCCAAACAGCGCCACCTCGCAGTTTTTTATTAACCAAGTAGACAATGCCTTCTTAAATCATGGCTCTCGCGGCGGCGCTGGCTATACGGTATTTGGAACCGTTGTTTTAGGTATGGATATTGTGGATGACATTTCTGCGGTACCAACGTCAAATGTTGGCCCTTACCAAAATGTTCCAACCACACCTGTCGTGATTAAGAGCATAGTCCGTGTTAACTAGCTACCAATTAGATAAACCTTCATTAAGCTGGGGAGAAGATGGCGCGCCACACTCTAACCAGTTTGATGATGTGTATTTCGATAAAGAATCTGGATTAGAAGAAACACGCTATGTTTTTCTTCAACACAACCAGTTAGCCGAACGATGGAAAGCGTTTGAAAATACCGCTTTTGTGATCGCAGAAACGGGGTTTGGCACAGGGTTAAATTTTCTTTGTGCTTGGCAAGATTTTTTAGTCGAAGCCCCCTGTGACAAGCAACTGCATTTCATTTCTGTCGAGAAATATCCGCTCACAAAGGCCATGTTGAGTAATGCCCTTTCCATGTGGCCTTCTCTTAATCAACTCAGTCAGCAACTGATCGATGCTTACCCTGAAGTATGTCACGGCTTTCATCGCATTGAACTTGAACAAGGAAGAGTCCAGCTGACACTTTGGTTTGGTGAAGCAGAAGAAGGCTTTGCAGCATTAAACGCCAACGTAGACGCGTGGTTTTTAGACGGTTTTGCGCCCAGCAAAAACCCAGAAATGTGGACTGACCGTTTATTCCAGCACATCCATCGCCTGAGTCATCAAGGCACGACGTGTGCCACATTTACCGCGGCAGGCATCGTTCGCCGAGGATTAAAAGAAGTCGGTTTTGATGTTAAAAAAGTCAAAGGCTTCGGTCATAAACGAGAAATGGTTGTAGGTGAATTAAGAGAAACATCCGCACCCATAACAAAACGCATGTCACAGGGCCAAGCTTGGTTCAACCTTCGCCAAGACAAAACAACAGAGGCAACTCATGTCCTCGTAGTCGGTGCAGGGCTGGCTGGCGCCAACACCGCTTATGCACTTGCCAGCCAAGGCATCAACGTCACCGTATGGGAACAAGGCGATCGAATTGCTTGCGGAGCATCCGGCAACCCACAAGGCATGCTCTATCCAAAACTAGCCTCTCAAGACACTCCTGGAAATCGCTTTTATTTGTCAGCCTATTTGCACGCAACACGCCTGTATTCTCAATTAGACAAAAATAAATCGTTTTGGGATCCTTGTGGATTAATACAAATTCCAAAAAATGAGAAAGAAGCCGAGCGGTTTAAAAAATTGCTGAATGGAAAACTGTATCCAGAAGCCATTTTACAAGCGTCACAACAAAGAGCTGGCAGTTTATTGTTACCACTTTCTGGCTGGGTTGTATTGACTCAACTTTGTGACACCCTCTTGTCTCATGAAAAGATCAAGGTTTGCCTGAATACTAAGCTTGAAGACCTTTGCGCGATTAACTCCGAAGAACAAACAACCCACTGGAAAGCCACCTCAAATACGACGGAGGCGATTTTCTCTCATGTCGTATTGTGTACGGCAAATGATACAAAACACCTCGACATCGCACCAGAAACACCCGCGCATTCTATTCGTGGTCAGGTGTCGTTTATTGATATCAAAAAAGCTAAGGCCGCCTGTACATTAGCAGGAGAAGCTGACAAGAAAACAGACATCGACAAGGTGTTATGTGAGTTCGGCTACGTTTCGCCATCTATTAATGGCTTACTGCATTTTGGGTCAACCTATGATTTAAAAGACGAAGACAATCAAGTAAGAGAGGAAGGGCATAAGCGAAACTTATCGATTTTAGAAAGCCTGCTTGTCGTACCAAAGGGAACCTTCGACAGTAAAGCCTGTGGTGGGCGCGTTTCATTTCGTTGTGCCGTACCTGATTACACGCCAATCGTAGGGCCAGTGCAGACAGATCAGATATATCAGCAAGCTTACGCAGAGCTCAGTAAAAATGCGAAATGGCAGTCAGATGACATAATGGAGCCAACCAAACAGCTTTATATAAACATTGGACATGGATCAAGAGGCTTAATATCGACACCTTTAAGTGGCAGTTATATCGCCAACTTAATACTCGGTACGCCGTCTCCTTTAGAACAAGAAGTCAGCCATAAATTGCACCCAAGTCGTTTTATCGTCCGAGATTTAAAACGCAGCCAAGCTCACTGACCGTGCTTAGCCTACATTGAGTCCGAAATACTGACCCAATGTAGAGCTTTATTTACAGCGAATTACAGTTCAAACAGCTCGCAAGCGCTTGGAATAAGATCCGCAAAACGATTTAATGTTTGAGGACGATAAACGTATTGATTCAGCTCAGGCAACAAAGTCCGCAACTTATTGCTTAGCTGCATCAGACTTGGATTCATTGGCTCATAAGAATACACGTGATCCTGTAGACTTAACTTATGCAATTCATCCAGCTCATCTTGCAATATGCCTTTCATCGCAAAAAAATGGTCTTTTTGATTAATATCGTTCGTTTCCCAATAGGCATCAGAAAGCACTTCGTTTAATTCATAAAATATATGTAATGCATCGCCAACATTTTTTTCAGACATGTTATCTCCAACTTTTTGGGCAATCTTCACATTGCCCCTTGTAATGTTTAACCCTAACCCTATAACCTACATTCTAAACTTGAACCAATAAAGGTGCATACCCCTTGAGTACAACAATGCGTCATGCCGTGACTTCTGACAATCTATGGCAATCTATGCAGGCAGAAGCAGATAAGCTAGCAAAAGATGAACCTATTTTAGCCAGTTACTTTAACACCACTATATTACGCCATGATTCATTGTGTTCTGCATTAAGCTTTTTGCTCGCCAGTAAACTCGATAGCATCTCTATTCCCGCCATGGTCTTACGAGAAGTATTCGAAGAAGCGATGGCAGACAGTCACTCTGGCATTGTCAGGTGCATCGAGCAAGATATTTTAGCGATAAAAGAAAGGGATGCCGCTTGCGACACACTAACAACACCACTGTTGTTTTTTAAAGGTTTCCACGCATTACAAACGTATCGTGTGGCAAACTGGCTGTGGAAGAGCAATCGAAAAAGCTTAGCTTTGTATCTTCAAGGGCAAATGTCGATGGTGTTTAGTGTCGATATTCACCCAGCGGCCACCATTGGCTGTGGCGTTATGTTAGACCACGCAACCGGCCTTGTGGTTGGTGAAACCTGCGTTATTGAAGACAACGTGTCGATTTTGCAATCCGTTACGCTGGGCGGAACAGGCAAAGAACACGGCGATCGACATCCCAAAATTCGTTCTGGCGTACTCATTGGTGCGGGGGCGAAAATATTGGGCAACATCGAAGTGGGCGTCGGCGCCAAAATAGGCGCAGGAAGCGTGGTATTAGAAGCGGTTGAGCATCATACGACCGTTGCTGGCGTACCCGCGAAAGTCGTCGGTCGTAACACCGAAGAAGAACCCGCCTTGGAAATGGATCACAATATCAATCATTGCCTTCGAGATTGTTCAAAATAACCCATCACTTTGACTGATATCTACCCAACCCCATTACGATCTCACATGAGATCGTAATGGCTTAATGCGTCTTTTGGCACCATCTTGATAGTTTCACTTTCCGTATCGAATAACAGCACGGCTTCCCCTTTCTTTAAAGACAGTAATGCTTGCTCTCGCTTTTGCGCCGAAGATAATTCATAGTCACCGTAATCGGTGCCATCTCGCGATACAATATCGTCCAATATGGTTTCCAAGGTGTCTGGTGCCAATGAGTCGTAAGGAATTAACGTATCCAATTAAATTGCTCCGTGTTGAGTAAGCAAGGCAATCACACCCGCTTCATCAATGATTGGCACATTAAGAGACTGTGCTTTTGTGAGTTTTGAACCGGCTTTTTCACCCGCAACAAGACAATCTGTTTTTGCCGACACTGAGCCACTCACTTTTGCCCCTAGCGCTTGCAACTTATCTTTTACTTGATCGCGACTAAACTGGCTCAAAGACCCCGTTACTACATAGGTTTTACCAGAAAGAGGCAATTCACCGGATGACACTTGCTGTTTTATTTCCCACACTACGCCTGCATCAAGCAAACCCTGAATCGTCTTTCTATTGGCTTCTTGCTCAAAAAAAAGTCTAACGTGCTGAGCCACAATCGGCCCTACATCATCGACCTCAACCAAGGTTTCTTGGTCCGCCGCCATCAGTGTGTCAAGCTCTGAAAAATAGCTCGTTAACGCCCGAGCAGTGGCTTCGCCCACTTCACGAATGCCTAACGCATAAATAAACCGATTAAACTGTGTTGATTTAGCGGTTTCAATAGACGTAAGCAATTTTTCGACGGACTTTTGTCCCATACGCTCCATAGACAATAAAGTGTCTTTTTTCTCAGCTAAGGTAAAAATATCGACTGGTGTTTTGACTAACTCTTGATCCACTAGCTGTTCAATGAACTTATCACCAAGCCCATCGATGTCCATCGCTTTGCGAGACACAAAATGCTTCAAGGATTCTTTAAGTTGAGCGCCGCAGACCAAACCGCCAGTACAACGAATAATCGCTTCACCTTCAACCTGCTCTAAAGCAGAACCACACACAGGGCAAACATCAGGAAAGACAACATCAAACGCATTGTCAGGGCGCTTATCAATCACTACCTGAACAACCTTAGGGATCACGTCACCTGCACGATGCACAATCACAAAGTCATTTACTTTTACACCCAAACGCGCAATCTCGTCTTTGTTATGCAACGTGGCATTAGAAACCGTTACGCCGCCAACAAAAACCGGCTCTAATCGTGCCACAGGGGTAATTGCGCCGGTTCGACCCACTTGAAAATCAATCCCAACGACTCGAGTCATTTCCTCTTGCGCGGGGAACTTTCTCGCTATTGCCCAGCGCGGCGCACGTGCGATAAAACCCAATTGATTTTGCAATGCGATTTTGTCGACTTTATACACAATGCCGTCGATGTCATAAGATAAATCGGCGCGCTTTTCATTGAGCATTTCATAATACTCAATGCAACCTTTGGCACCTTCTGCTCGCGCCATCAAATCATTCGTTCGAAAGCCCCATTCGCTTAATTGCATCAAGCCGTCATAATGACTCTCTGGCTGATCCCAGCCTTCCACATAGCCAATCGAATAAGCACACATCACCAAAGGACGAGTCGCGGTGATTTTAGGGTCGAGCTGACGCAAGCTACCAGCCGCCGCATTTCGTGGGTTTACAAACGCTTTATCGCCCTGCTTTATCGCCAAGGCATTTAACTTTTCAAAACCGTCTTTCGGCATGTAAATTTCACCGCGCACTTCTAACACTGCTGGCGGTGTTTTCGTGCGCAGTTTTAATGGCACAGAATACAGGGTTTTGATATTTGACGTGATGTCCTCGCCCGATAATCCATCGCCACGCGTCACACCGCGTACTAAGCGACCTTCTTCATAACGAAGGCTTATCGCTAATCCATCAAGCTTAGGTTCGCAACAATACACAAGATGATCGGCTTTGATTAATTTACGAATACGCTGATCAAAATCAGCCAAGGATTCGTTATCAAAAGCATTGTCCAACGACAACATAGGCACGGTGTGTGCCACATTGGCAAAGCCACTGTCTGGCTTCTCTCCCACTCGTTGCGTCGGCGAATCTTCCTGAATATTATCTGGATAAGCAGCTTCTATTGTTTGAAGCTCACGGTAAAGACGATCGTATTCTGCATCTGGCACGATTGGTTCGTCTTTCACATGGTAGGCATAACTGTAATCGTTCAGCTGTTGAATTAGATCCAGCATAGATTGATTCGATCTGTTTTTTTCTTGGCTCATAGTCTAACTCGACGTATTTTCTTTAACTTGTGTCTAAAACAATCAAGGCCCCTTAGGGCCCTGATTCATCTTACTGTTTGTTGCGCATTAACCGTCGGCGCTCAAAATCTCTTATTCGTTGACGACAATGGGCAATGGTTTGATCACTCATCGGCGTCCGGCGTTCGTCACGAAGCTCACCACCAAGGTTACGAACCAATGTCTGAGCCGTTTCAAGCATAAAATCAAACGCTTTCATGCTGTTTTTAGGCCCTGGCAGCCCCATGAAAAAGCTCACACCAGGACAATCATTTTCGCCCATGGTTTCTAAATCAAACGTACCAGGCTCGATCGCATTTGCCATGCTAAATTGCACTCTGCCGCGATCAAAGCCATCTTCATGACGGTGGAAAATATCCATTTCGCCATAACGCATTCCGCAATTCAAAATCAGTTGAAGCAACTCCATTCCGGAGAAATTTTGACCTTCTGGCGAAAAGATATTAATAACGATGACTTCTTCGATTTCAGCAATACTGTCATCCTCTTCAACATCGTCATCCATATCATCAACAATTCCCTGCGGGGTTATTTGACCAATGTCGACTTCAGAATAGCTGCGCTCATAATCTACATCATCATGATTGTCTGCGTGATTTGCAGAAGAGTCGACGGCAAAATCAAGATCCAACTCATCTTGCTCGTAAAAACCATCATCCGAATAATTTTGCTCAGACACCGCAGAATCACCAAAATCGCGATCAGGCACCAAAGACGCAAGCTCATCAAGGTGCATTTCTTCACCGCGATCCAACACCGGTCCAGAGTCCACTTTATGAGGCACTTCCGTCAAAGGAGACTTGGCGGTTTTTCTCGCATTTTCAAAAGCGTTCACCATAAGATCTGGCGACGACTTATCATTGGAAGACGCCTTACCGTATCCTGCTGTCGTGGGTTGTATTAAAGCATCATCTGGCTCATCAAGATCAGTGAAGTCATCTTCTGCTTGAGCATATTCCTGCCCTTTTTTGTATCGACGAAATCCATCTATGAGGATAACGACAATAATGACGACCCCAATCAAGATTAGCCACTCACGCAAGCTAAATTCCATTACATATTCCGAATAGCATCAATTAAAGTTGACTGTATTATCAAACGAAGCGGCTTAGGATTCAATTATAAGGCCACATTGATTACGAAAATCTCTTTATGATTTGTAACTAAACCACTCTTTATGCCTATTATTCGACCTTTTGTCAGGTCGCTATCATTAATATTCGACAATTTCACAATGAGGTCGACTTTATCAACCTCTGCCAAGGTAGCCGTTGGCATCAACTCATCCAGATTGGTTAATAAGATTGGCTGCTCTAAATCTTCTGGAAATACCCTTTGAATCGCCACGGGCATTTTCTGCCCTTTGGCCAACGCGTACACCAACAAAACATCATTTTTTTGCCAATGAAGCGCTTTTTTATCCCATTCAATTTTTACCGCTAGCTGATGTGTAATAATCGGAGCAACTTGCTGATAATTTATTTTTCCCGCTTCTCTGGCTTTAGCAATGGCGGACAATAACGCCAGCCGCTCGGATGAATTCGCGTTATACCGAATGGCTTCTTGCCAAGCTAACACGGCTCCCAAATAGTTTTTCTGATCAAATTCAGCCACTCCTTTTAAACCAAGTGTTGTGGCTTCAGTGGGGTTCTGCTCAAGAATCGAATCCACCACACCTTTCATTTTTGACGAACTCTGATTGCCATTCGCGTAGAAAATCGCTTGAGCGTACTCAACTAATAAATTCACTCGACCATCGGCGTCTCTTGACAGTATTTCAAGCGCCTTCTCAAAAGCCAGCACTGCGTCTTTGTAACGCCCCGCACTCACATTGTCAGTCGCTTCATAATACCAATCTTCCGCGCCACCATAGCGGCGACTACGATACTGAAGAAAGTCACTTATTTTTTGTGGCGTTAGACGCTGCGCTTGTAAATCTTCCGTAAACCGAACTTCTTTTGCGTAGCCCATGTATTGGTACAGATTCACACTGCCCAGAATAACAGCGCTCACAACAACGAGCATAACGCGTTGGGCTAATGGAGCACCCAAATAAAATGTGCGTTTTTTATTGAGTTCTAACCGCGTACTTTCATGATCTACGTCTTGCAAAAGCTGTGTCGACTCACTGGCCGTTAGTCGCCCAGCCTCTTGCTCTTCTGCAATTTCTTGTCGGCGAATACGATCAAACGCTCGTCGCTCTTGACCTTCCAAAGCACCAAGGCGCTTAAGAACCAAGCGATACAGACAAAAGAAGCTCAAAGCGATCATCGCGGCCATCACTAAATACGCCACCATCATGATGATAGTCCTCGTTTTTTACGGTTGGCTATAATCACAGAGGCAAAAATAATGACACCTAAGCCAAGCAAGATAAAAGGCCCATACCAGAGTACGAAAGTCGCAGAAGAATGCCGAGGACGATACAGAACAAACTCGCCATAACGAGCCACCATATACTCCACAATCTCCTGATCTGTTTTACCTTGCTCAATCATATGATGGACCTGCTCGCGCAAATCAACAGCAATTCCAGACCCTGAATCGGCCAAATTTTGATTCTGACATTTAGGGCAACGCAGCTCTTCAACCAAACTTTGATAGCGGGTTTGATTTAATGCTGAACCAAACGACATCAATTCCTCCGCCATGCTAGGTAAAGTCAATCCCAAGGCGATCAATAAAAAAGACCATCGAACAAAAGTCATTTTAAATAGCCTTTTATCACGGGCCAATTCTCGGTGTTAATCACACCTTGGTGACGATAAACAATCAAGCCAGAGCCATCCACCACGAATGTTTCTGGCGCCCCCGTCACGCCCATGTCCACACCAAAATGTCCCATTTCATCCATTAATACAGATTCATATGGATTGCCTTTCTGCGCTAACCACTGCTCTGCTCGGCTTTTGTTATCCTTGTAATCTATCCCAAGAATCGGAATGCCTTGATCTGCTAACTCAATCAAAAAAGGGTGCTCTAAATGACACGCAGGACACCAGGTTCCCCAAAAATTAATCAGATACGGACGACTAGGTAAATCGTTCTGCGTAACCAACTGGTCTGTTGTCAACGAAACCAATTTAAAATCCGGGACCTTATTCCCCACAAGAGCGGAAGGCATGTATTGCGTATTTTTACCCAATTGAAGATAGAAAATAGCCCCCAACACCAGAAAAAAAACAAACGGTATAAAAAACAATGTTTTACGCATTATTATTCCTCCGCCCGCCGTTGATAACGTTTATCGAGCGCCGCCAACAAACCGCCCAACATCATCATGATGCCGCCCAACCATATCCAACGCACAAAGGATTTGACGTAAATCCTCACCCCCCAAGCAGCGCCGTCTAATTTTTCACCCAATGAAAGGTATAAATCTCGCGTAAAGCCAGCGTCTAAAGCCGCTTCGGTCATCACTTGCTGTCGCGTTGTAAACATACGTTTTTCTGGACGCAACACGGCAACAGGATCAGGATCGCCCGCTTTAAATACCGTGAATTGCGCTCTGTCTGCGACGTAATTTGGCCCTTTGATTTGCTCTAATCGATCAAAATGAAATTCATAGCCCGCGATACTGGCACTGTCGCCCGGCGATAAACGCAACATAGCCTCATGACTATTGATACTGACTAACACAATGCCCACAAGCGTGACGACAATGCCAAGGTGTGCCAACAACATACCGTAATAGTTTCTTGGTAACTGACGTGCACGAGGAATAATGCCTTTTGATCCTGCAGAGACCTTGCTGAACCAATCAAAAAATGACAAACACACCACCCAAAAAACCACTGTAAAACTCACCCAAGCCAACAGCCCAAAACCACACCACAGCACAAGTACGGTTGCGAGCAACCCCGATAAAACCATCGACAACAAACAAGGTCCAACAATCACACTGAGTGGCGTATTATGCCATTTTGACAAAGGACCGATGCCCATAAAGACAATGAGCAATAAAGCGACAGGGGTAAACACGCTATTAAAATAAGGCGCGCCAACCGAAATTTTACCAAGATCCAACGCATCAAATATTAAAGGGTACAAGGTGCCCAAAAGCACCGTCAGCGTTAAGACCGTAAGCAAAATATTGTTCAACAGCAACCAAGCTTCTCGCCCAGTCAGACCGAAAGAAACGCTGGATTTTACTTGAGCAGCACGAATGGCGTACAAAAGCAGACTACCGCCCACCAACACAATCAATAAGACGAGTATAAAAATGCCGCGAGTAGGGTCGGCTGCAAAAGAATGCACTGACGTTAATACGCCAGAGCGAACCAAAAACGCGCCCAATAAAGAAAGACTGAAAGTAAAAATCGCCAACAACACGGTCCAGCTTTTGAACACGCCACGCTTTTCCGTCACCGCAAGAGAATGCAATAACGCCGTGCCCGCCAACCAAGGCATGAACGACGCATTCTCGACAGGATCCCAAAACCACCAGCCTCCCCAGCCTAACTCATAATAAGCCCACCAACTTCCTAGCGTAATACCCAGCGTCAGAAACGCCCAAGAACACGCAGTCCAAGGTCGAGCCCATCGCGCCCAAGAAGCGTTAAGATTTCCCGTAATCAATGCTGTAACAGCAAATGCAAAGGCCACGGAAAAACCAACATATCCCATGTACAATACTGGCGGATGAACAATCAGCCCAAAATCCTGCAGCAGCGGATTCAGATCTCCACCATCCATAGGAATATCAGGTAACAAACGCACAAAAGGCGAAGAGGTAAAAATAAGGAAAGACAAAAAACCCGTACTAACAATGCCTAAAACCGCTAAGACAACGGGCCCAACATTTTCAGGCAACGTGCGTACTTTTAAAGCAACGGCAGAACACCAACCAGACAAAATAAACACCCATAACAACAAGGACCCTTCATGACCACCCCACACTGCGCTGAATTTGTACCAAATGGGCAACTGGCTATTTGAGTTTTGGCTAACATACAAAACGGAAAAATCGTCCGTGATAAAAGCAACACTCAATATCACAAAGCTTACCAAAACGAGCGTCGACATAATCAAGGTCAAAGGCTGGGCCATTTCTAATAAAAGGCGATTTCTAGCCCAATACCCAATCAATGGCACCAACGCCAATGACAGCGCAAAAAACAATGACAGTATCAGTGAAAACTGACCAATTTCAGGAAGCATAAAAAGCCTAAACTAATGAGTTGATTGTTCGGTATTGATTTTTCGGTCGGTTGTTTTTTGTGCATTTCTTAACGCTTCGGAGACTTCAGGTGGCATGTACTTTTCATCATGTTTCGCCAAAACTTGATTGGCCTGAAAAACACCATTTTGATCCAACTTACCTTGAGCAACAATCCCCTGCCCCTCTCGAAACAAATCTGGCAGGATACCGCGATAAGAAATGGTGACACTGTGTTGAAAATCGGTCACATCAAAGGTGACTGCCAGCGTTTCAGAATGACGCTTAACACTGCCTTTAACCACCATGCCACCAGCGCGAATATTGATATCATGGGGGGCATCTCCCATAACGATTTGGGAAGGCGAATAGAATAAATTGATATTTTGCTGAAGAGCGTACAGGATCAAGCCTATGGCGGCACTCAAGATAATGACGATCGCAACAATAACAAATAGACGTTTTTTTCTGACTGGGTGCATTAGCGTATTTGATCCATTCGATAACGTTTCATCAAAGTATTTCTGACTTTACGATGGTGAGCAAACGTATTCCAAGTCAACACGGCAATAGCTAACATACTAAAACCATACGCTGACCACACATACACGCCATGTTTTCCCATTATTAAAAACGCTGGAAATGTATCAAAGGCCACGATCCATCACCTCTTTTTTCACCCAACTTGAGCGGTGTTCTCGCTGCAGTATTTCCGACTGCATTCGCCATAACACCAAGCCCGCTATGAATAAATAAAACCCAACAACAGACACAAGCAAAGGAAGCCACATCTCCGCAGACATGGCCGGCTTTTCCGCCAAACTAAACGTCGCACCTTGATGCAAGGTATTCCACCACACGACTGAATACTTGATAATAGGTAAGTTAATCAACCCAACGACGCAAACCACCGCGGTGGCTTTATTGGCAAGCATCACATCATCAAACGCACTTTGCAGTGCAATAATCCCCATATACAAAAAAAACAACACAAGCACAGACGTCAATCTCGCGTCCCAAATCCACCACGTCCCCCAAGTGGGTTTTCCCCAAATGGCTCCAGTGACCAGTGCAATCAATGCCATCACAGCACCAATTGGCGCTATCGCCTTAATAAAAATAGGCGCCATTTTCATTTGCCAAACAAGGTAAACAAAACCCGCCGCACCTAATGCGAAGTAGCAAGATTGAGCCAGCATAGCGGCCGGCACATGAATATAAATAATGCGGAACGTGTCGCCTTGCTGATAATCCGCCGGAGCAAACGCCAACCCCCATACCAGACCCACAATCAGACCAATGCTACCAAGACCCAACAACGGCAAGACCCACGATTTAGACTGGAAGAAAAACCACTTTGGCGAACCCAATTTATGAAACCACACCCAGCGCATCAGTTAACACTCGCTTTTACAGCAATCGCCGTCATAACAGGCGACACAACCAAAGACAATAAAGACATCGCCAACAACATCGCCAGCGAGCCAGAATAAGACAACCCGGCTTGAGCGGCATGAACCGCTGAGGTCGCGAAGATAATCACGGGGAAATAAAAGGGCAAGATAAGCAACATCATCAACATGCTGCCTTGCCTTAATGACACCGTTAACGCAGAACCAATGAGGCCAATAAAAAATAAACTTGGCGAGCCAAGCAACAATGTCAGGATTAACACCCAAAAAACCGTACTGGGTAAAAACAACATTTCGCTTAACAGCGGCATAATTAACAACAGAGGAACAACCACACAGCCCCATAAAGCCAACACTTTCAGCAACATTAATAACGGTAGCGACAACCCGCTCGTTACTAACTGTTCCAAAGAGCCATCAAGGTAATCTTCTTTAAAAGCACCTTCTATCGCCATCAAAATAGACAACACGGCTGCACACCAGATAATGCCACCTGCCGCTGGCGCTAAAAACGCTGGCGACGGATCCACACCAATCGGAAACAATGCCACCACAAGAATAAAAAACAGCAATGCATTGAGCACATCTTGTTTTCGACGCCATAAGATTAGAAATTCAGATTGCAAAAAAGAGGAATACGTCATGACAATAAAACGACATCTCGAGCAGACACTAAGCGTAAGTCTTGATGCGTTGTTAACACAACCAAACCACCTAAAGACACATGTTGTTGTATACGGTTTTCCAATATTGTGCAGCCTTTGGCATCCAGAGAGGAAAAAGGTTCATCTAATAACCAAAGTGTTTTTTCACTCAACCATAAGCGAGCCAACGCCACGCGCTTCGTTTGTCCGGCAGAAAGCGACGTCACTAATGTATCTCGAAAAGGCCATAGGCCTAAATGTTCTAATGCAGAATTCAACTCATCTGACGATACATCAGGACAATACCAGCGCAGATTTTCTTCCACTGACAAAAGTCGTTTCACACCAACGGCATGACCAATATAAAGGGTGCTTTCTATTAATACATCTCGGCACTGAGTCACGTTTTTACCTAAATAGTATATTGTCCCTTCTATTGGCGTTATCACATCGACAATCGCTTTTAACAAAGAACTTTTGCCCGTACCGTTTCCCCCCAAAATACGCAGCACCTCGCCCGGTCGCACGTCAAAAGAAAGCCCTCGACACAGGTCTCTTTCTCCACGTTCAATCCAAAGATCTGATATTGTTAAAGAAGCAGAAGATTGCAAAAGTTTTATCCCGCCCGGCCGATAAAGAGGTCACATTACCATTATTTGGTAAAAATACAGTTGGCTCATTATATGAGAATCTTCCTAAAATAACGAACCAATAGGCAGGCAACATGATCTCTGACATCCAATCTATGCTTAACGCATCAACAGGCAAGCAGAGCAATGTCAGCAACAGCACAAATAACACGCTTGGCAACGCAGGAACACTTGCCAAACTTAGCAGTGAAATCAAATTAATAGAAAATCTCAGCTTAATAAAATTTCAAGGCAGTGAAGCGCTCAACTTTCAAGGAAAGCCTGTACAACTTTTACACGCAACCAGCTCACAACAGCCCTTTACGTTAATTAATACCGGAACACCAATTAGTATTGGCGATATCACTAACGCACAACTGGATAAGACAACGCCCTCTCAAGTTAGGTTAACCATTCCGACAGACTCTCTTTCGCGTCAGAGCACAGCGCCATCACAGTCAGTAACAACAAATCAAACTACACTCCAAACCAAACCAATTGAAACTCTAACGTTAGCATCAAGAGTCATGAATCTGACCGTTGTATCAACACCCACAGCCGAAACCACAAAGACAAGCCCTCCTGCCAACCAAAGTCAGCTGCCTAACACCCAAGTTTCTAAGGTTCAAACGGGAAACAGCACTCTCGCCATAAACACACCAACAAACACTCAAGTAAACTCTCAAAGTAACACTCAAGCGATTACACCAAACACGATAAAGGTTGGCGCTCAGACGGTAAATCCTCCCATAGAAAGCAATGCACCAAGCAAATCTCAGATTATCACCGTCACAGATGGAAAAAATGAGTTTCCGATTATTAGCCAAGGAGGATTGAAAAAGGGAGATGTCATTCGGGTCTTTATTGATGCGAACAACAATGTTCAGGCCCTACCGCCCAAAACGAATACCGCGCTGGTTACAACCACATTACAAATGGACGCGTTAAAACAAAGCCTTCCTAAGCAATTGTCTTTCGGTGACATGTCTCAACTCGTTAAACAACTGCACAGTATGAATGAAACATCGCCTTCAACTTTACCACCTCAAACACAACAAGCGCTCAAGCAACTCGTTCAACATTTACCCAATTTGGCAGCACTAACGTCATCGCCAGACGCAATGAAGCAAGCGATTCAAACCAGTGGCTTATTCTCTGAATCGCTGCTTCTTAACGACAATAAAATACAGCTTCCTGCCGATTTGAAAATCAATTTGGAACGGTTAAAAGACGCACAAGAAAGCGCCGGTGCGTTACGTCTCGGTAATACGGTAGGAAACAATCTTCCCACCGAACAAATTGCCAATGCCATCGAGAGAATTACAACCAATCAACTACGGCACATGAACGATTCAACTCAGCTCGGCACACCGACGTACCCATTACACATTGAACTGCCAATCAAAGATGGCCAATCCCACCATCTGACCCAAATAGAAATCAATCAAGATACCAGTACAAAAGACAACCAACAGCAGGATCGCCGCTGGTTGGTGAAGTTAAAATTTGATTTTGAAGAAACAGGTAGGTTCGATGCGCGAGCCAGTATTCAAGCTAATAAAGTCGGCATCCTCTTTGCTGCAGAGAATCCAGATACCGTACAAAAATTACAAAAAAACCTGCCGATTCTCAAACAACAATTAAAAGACAAAGACATCGATGTTGAGCGACTGGATACGTTTCAAGCAAAGCTAGAAAGAGAAGATAAAAATGACACGTTTAAAACACACGCTTTAATCGATGTGAGAACCTAATGAAAAAAGCGATAGCATTAAAGTACGATTACAGTACCGCTCCCACCGTAACGGCAAAAGGCAGTGGCTTGCTTGCGGAAAAAATAATGGAAGTGGCAAAAGAAAACGATGTTGTATTACACCAAAGTCCTGAGTTAGTTGAAATGCTCAGCACTTTGGAGCTAGGAGAAGAAATTCCTGAAACACTGTACTTGGCTGTCGCCGAGATCATCGCCTTTGCACATAAGATCAAAGACCATCAATGGTAATCTGAGTTTTTACGCGACTCTTGCTTCAACAAGCTAATTAGTTCCGCCTCAGCTCGAATAAGACCACATTTGGAAACTAGGTCATCGATTGTCGCGCCCATTTCCAAAAGCTCCATTGCGCGATTATAAGAGACACCACCTTCTTTCGATAAGATCTCAGATTGCTTTTCAACCGCAAGATTAAGCTTTTTTTCAATAGCCACTAAACGCCGACCCATACCAATTGAACCAGACGCAAGCACTTGAACTTGCTTTTTTTGATTGGCCTCCGCTTCTGCGTGTTGACGTTTCGTTTGCGCCAAACGCTTTGACAACCGAAAAGCCCACACAACAACGGCGGTCAAAATCACAAACTGCAGCATCAAAAGCAGGTTAAATAACCATTGAGATTCCATCGAGTACAACTACCTTAATTACTTACATTGATCCGACTTCAGACCAATCATCTTCTGATAACAGCTTATCAAGATCGACAAGAATCAATAAAATATCATTTTTATGACAGACCCCTTGAATAAATTTCGAGGACTCATCATTACCAACGTTTGGTGACGCTTCAATTTCAGACTGACGAAGGTAAACAACTTCTGATACCGCATCCACCAAAATCCCAATGACATGACCTTCCACTTCAAGGATCATGATTCGAGTGGCGTCTGTGATTTCACCTGAAGGCAAATCGAATCGCTGACAAGTGTCTATTACTGTCACGACCGTACCACGCAAGTGAATAATACCTAATACAAAATTAGGTGCTCCAGGCACGGGCGCAATCTCAGAGTATCGCAGCACTTCTTTCACTTGCATAACATTGACGCCGTAGATTTCATTTTCTAAGCGAAAAGTCACCCATTGCAACATTGGATCTTCTGATTGATTTGCTGTTTTTAACGCTACGCTGGTTGCCATTACACATCTCCCAAGATCACAACGTGACCACTACAATTATTTTAGCGTATTCTTAAACCCATTTTTCGGGTCATCTAACAATTCTATAAAACCTTGTACATCCAGTATGGCACACATGTGGTCAATTACTGTACCTGCTAACCAAGGACGCTTACTTCGATCACTTCGCCATTTTACTTGCGACGGTTCCAAAGTGATTGCTTCGGCAACACGTTCACAAGCCACGCTCCAATCAGAGCGATCGAGCTGAATCACAAATTTGAAGTTTTCTTTTAACTCACCGTCATAATGATTAGGCATTACCCACAGTGCAGTATCTACAGTTCTAAGGTTAAAATCACCAACATTTGCCACCCCCATAAACCAATCGGGTTGACCAAAAATAGTGGTTACTTTTTCTTTTCCACTTTGAAAAATGCCACCTAACTCAACCAAAGGCACGGCCATTTTCAAGCCACCGACATAAAAAAGTAAACATTCAAATCGACCTGTCGCCCACGGCAATGGATCTGTCTTAGAAATCTTTTTTACTGGCTCTGGCTCTGGCTCTGGCTCTGGCTTTGGCTCTGGCTCTTGCTCTGGCTCTGGCTTTGGCTCTGGCTCTTGCTCTGGCTCTGGCTGATCAATGCTCGGCGCGTCATCATCCATTGACAAGTCATCTGTGTTCTCAGTAATTGCATCTTCAAAATCTTTGAAGGATGCATCCAAACTAGACTGTTCATTTTCACTAAAGTCAGAATTAGCTGAATCAGGGCTTAATAAGCCGGTATCTTGAGTGTCTTCGACAGATTCAGCAGACGTCTCTGTTGTCGCTTCTTGCAACAAGTCATCAAGGTAACGCTGGACCGCCATTTGAGGCCCAATTAACGTCTGCTCTTTATTCTTTGTTTCTTTCATAAACTATTACTATCCCGCTGGGTTCAGCAAAGAATCCATCAGACTTGCATATGCTTTAATACCTCGAGCATTAGGGTCTAGTGCCGAGGGTGCAATGCCTGCTGTACTAGCATCTCTTAATTTTGTATCGACTGGTATAACAGAATGCCACACCAATTCTTCATACGTATCTTTTAAACTACGCAAACTTTTATTTGATGCCTGAGTTCGCCTATCAAACAGCGTAGGAACAATCAAAAATGGCACTGGACGTTTTCTAGCACGATTTATCATCGTCAGAGTTCGAACCATTCGCTCAAGGCCTTTGATTGCCAAAAACTCGGTTTGAACTGGAATGACCAATTGTTGACAAGCAGCCAAAGCATTAATCATCAACACACCAAGAACCGGTGGGCTATCGATTAAAACATAATCGTAGTCGTCCCATAAAATAGCCAGCGTTTTGGAAATCACCAACCCCATGCCACCTTGAGCCTGGGCATGACGTTCTAATGTTGCCAAAGCGGTAGAAGCGGGCAACAACGATAAATCAGGGTGCCCTGTTTCCAGAATCAATGAGGCGGGTAAATCTTCTGGTATTTTCCCTGTTGCCTGGAAAAGGTTATATGCACTCTTCTCAATAGAATCTGGATCAAAGCGAAAATAACTGGTCAATGATCCATGTGGATCAAGATCGATCATTAATACTCTATTACCTGCGTCAGCCAACAACCCTGCTAAGGAAACCACTGTGGTCGTTTTGCCAACGCCGCCTTTCTGATTCGCCACTGCCCAAATGTGCACTCTGAGTCCCCTGATGTCCTATGCTGTTATTTTGCTTACGAATTCTTTGCAATCATATAGAATAACACGCTACTTAAACAAGTAATCATAGAGATTATCAGCCTCTCGCTTACTAATACGCAATATTACACGTCGATTTTGTTGACGCGCGTAGTCATTCGTATTTCTCACTTTTGGGTGTTCACTTGAAAAGCCTATGGGCGCAATCAGTTTAGGATCTACCCCTCTGTAAACCAGCTCATCAACAACCGATGAAGATCGCAAACTAGATAGATGCCAGTTTGAAACCAAACGCCTTGAATTCACAGGCAAGTCATCCGTATTACCTTCCACTAAAATGACAGACGGGTGTGCCTTAAGAATATTTGCAACCAATATAAGTAATGCAACAGCTTCATTGGTTAAGTCATATTCACCTTGACCAAAGAGTAGACCAGACTTCAGCTCCACACTCACCCAATCCGCCGACTCTGTTACTGATATTTGACCTGTTGTATGTAAACCAGAAAATTGATTTTCCACCACTTGGCTCAATAAATCATAAACAGCCGACGATGTCGTTTCTTCTATGGTCGGTGGGGCCGCTGGAATAGGCTTAGCCTCAACGACTTCAATATCTTTTGGCTCACCAACAATAGGTTCTCCGATATTGATAGGTTTAATCGATTTTTGCACGGCTTCAAATACACCATGAAGCGTTTCTTTCAAACGCTGTTCATCACCCATATTTTTTAATGATAAAGAATAGAGCGCCACAAAAAAGGCAAAAAGTAGTGTCATGAAATCTGCGTAAGACAATATCCAACGATCTCGACCCTGCCCGTTCGAAGTAAGCGATTTTTTCGCTATCAGACGACGCTTTGATGGCCGAGTTGGAGCATCATTCATAGGCATTGAGCTCTAACTCTAATCTATAAGGGTGCTTACCAGTGGCGATACCACAGATACCATCAATCAGTAATTGATGGTAAAGCAATTCTTTTTCTACATAACCCGTTAATTTCTGAGTAATAGGAAAGATAACCAGATTAGCAAAACCCTGGCCATAAAGTGTCGAAACAAACGCCACTGCAATCCCATGCCCCAATGCTTCAGGACTGTCTAAATTTGCCATGGCTTGAATCAATCCTATTACAGAACCCATAATGCCGAGTGTCGGTGCGTAACCACCGATGGATTCTATAAATGAAACACTTTTCATTCGATTATCGTAAATACGAACCGCATCATCATGAAGTCGATCTGATAACTGATCAGGATCCGTTCCATCAATCGCCATTTGAAGTGCACGGCTCGAAAAGTGACTGCCGAGTGCATCAACATCAGATTCTAAAGCAAGTAAGGATAACCTGCGCGCCTTATGGGCTAGATTATTTAATGATGCACGAGCGGAATTTAAATCATATACAGGAGGAAAAAGACTCCACTTAATCAAAATAAGAGCCCGAACGGCCTCTTGAATACTGCTTTGGATTAATGTGGCGCCAAAACTACCAAAAATAACGATGATAGCGGAGGGCAAGTTAAGAAGGAGGACAACTTCCCCCCCACCTAACCAATTAGCAAGAAATACCGAACTAAAGGCAATTAAAAGGCCAGCTAAAGTAACAAAGTCCATTAGCTAACCTCACGTGCTATACGCTCACCAATATGTTCAAGGTCAATAATATCATCTGCCAAATTGGCTTTCTCTATAGCCATTGGCATACCATAAATAACGCAAGACTCTTCACTTTGAATCCAAACTCTAGAGCCTGAACTTTTTAGCATTCGAGCACCCTCACGACCATCTACACCCATACCAGTCATAACAACAGATAATACTTTGCCCGGATAGCACTTGGATGCAGAACCAAACGTGACATCCACAGAAGGCTTATAATTCAGCCGCTCATCGCCATCCAAAATACGGACACAACCACCATTTCGAGGGTCAATCATCATCTGTTTCCCACCTGGAGCGAGTAATGCAACCCCGGCTTGAAGACGATCACCATCTTTCGCTTCTTTTACTGTGATCTGACAGATATTGTTTAAACGTTCTGCAAAAGCGCCCGTAAAAGCAGCAGGCATATGCTGAACGATCACAAGTGGCGCAGCAAAATCTTTAGGTAGCTTGCTTAATACAGCTTGCAATGCCATTGGTCCACCTGTTGATGTACCAATTGCAATAAGACTTACCCGTTTTCTTACGCGAGGAATAATAACGCCTCGCTCAGTCACTATGGGCTTAGGAACCTCTCGTGGCGCCAAGGCTTCAACAGGCTTTCTGCTGCCCGCCAATCGAGTCCTTGCAACCGCCAAAACTCGCTCAACTAATGCTCGTTTAACCACCGTAGAATCACGAGAAATATCCTCGAAATTCTTCGGCATAAAATCAACAGCACCTGCCTCTAAAGCATCTAGAGTGACTTTTGCCCCCTCATGAGTTAATGAGGAAAACATAAGCACTGGTGTCGGCTTGATCTCCATTATATTCGCTACAGCGGCGATACCATCAAGCACTGGCATCTCGTAATCCATAGTAACAACATCAGGAGATAAAGACTGTACCTTATCTATCGCTTCGCGACCGTTGTTGGCGGTGCCAACAACGGTTAAGCGAGGATCTGCTTCGAAAATTTCAACAAGACGACGTCTAAAAAAACCAGAGTCATCAACAACCAGTACCTTTACAGGCATATCACATCCCCTAAATGAAAACCTTACTACCTTGATGCATAATTTTTAAGCATACTAGGTACATCCAGAATCAATGCAATACGACCATCACCGGTAATTGTTGCCCCAGCCACACCAGGTGTACCTTGCAACATTTTTCCTAATGGTTTTATAACCACCTCTTCCTGACCCACTAACTGATCAACAACAAAACCAACTTCATTCATGCCAACTTGAACCACAACAACATGAGCTTCAGCCGGTAAATCATCCTTACCGCTTCCTTTAACCAACCAACTTTTAAGATGGAAAATAGGTAAAGTTTTACCTCGAATAACAACGACTTGCTGACCATCTACAATATTGGTTTTCTTCAAATTAAGATGGAATATCTCATTAACACTAACCAATGGGAAAGCAAAAGCTTGGTCGGCAAGAGTCACCATTAAAGTTGGCATGATGGCCAGAGTTAATGGCACCTTAATAATAAAGCGTGAACCTTGACCCAGAACCGATTTAATTTCTAAAGTACCATTTAATTGAGATATTTTGGTTTTCACCACATCCATCCCAACACCACGGCCAGAAACATCGGTAATCTCTACTTTTGTAGAAAAACCAGGTGCAAAAATCAGGTTAAACGCTTCTTCATCAGATAATCGATCTGCAGCATCAGCGTCCATCAGCCCCTTATTAACAGCGATGCCACGAAGGTGGTCAGCATCCATACCAGCACCATCGTCATCAATCGACAACAATATATGGTCACCTTCTTGTTCGGCAGATAAAATAACCGTACCGACACGAGGTTTACCTTTGGCTTCGCGTGCATCAGGCCCTTCAACACCGTGATCGACTGAGTTTCTCACCAAATGGACTAGTGGATCAGCCAATGCCTCAACTAAGTTTTTATCCAAATCCGTGTCTTCACCACGAAGAACAAGGTTAACCTCTTTCTTCATGTTACGAGCTAGATCTCGAACAACTCGAGGGAATCGCCCAAACACTTTTTTGATTGGCTGCATACGCGTTTTCATTACCGCGTTTTGCAAATCTCCCGTTACAACATCAAGGTTTGATACCGCCTTCCCCATCGATTCATCTTCACTTTGAAGACCTAATCGAACTAGGCGGTTTCGAACAAGCACAAGCTCACCGACCATGTTCATGATGTCATCTAATCGCTTAGTATCAACTCGAACTGTGGCTTCTTGAGTAACAGGCGCATTGGCTGTTTTTTCTTTGGCTGGTTCAGGCTCAGCCGCTTTAGGTACTGGTTTAGCCACAGGTTTGGGTGCAGCTTTTGGTTTGGGTGCTGCTTTTGGTTCAGGCTTAGGTGCAGCTGGTTTCTCTGCTTTTTTAGCCCCATCCTTTTCCTGCAAACTATCTAAAAGAGATTCGAATTCATCTTCTGTAATCAAACCAGACTCTGCACCGGCCGGCGCACTGCCTTCCGCTTTCTTAGAATCTTTTGGCGATTTATCTTTCGCCTTACCAGATGAGTCATCTTCACCATGAAGCTTATCAAGTAATTGCTCGAATTCGTCTTCTGTTATTTCATCAGAAGACGCAGAAGTTGGCCCAGCTTTTTCCGCTGGCTCATCCTCAGCACCAGGAGCACCACTACCATGAAGTTGATTTAATAAAGCGTCAAACTCATCTTCAGTGATTTCATCATCCGTTTTTGGTGCTGCACCACTTGTACTTTTAGGTGCAGCGACTTCAGCAGGAGAATCCCCTAACGCGTCTAATAACGACTCAAACTCATCATCAGAAATATCAACTGGCTCATCCGCATCCGAAGCACTGTCTGCAGCGCTCTCATCGACAGAAGAATCAAGTGACTCTTCAGAAATCTCTTCTTCACTTTCATCACCAGCAAGCTCTTCCGCTGTAGGAGGTGTTGCATAAGCACTCAGTGCTGCAATCAACTCTGGTGAAGCACGTTCAGGTTCACCACCAGCACGGACGACATCAAACATTTCGTTTACAGCATCAAGTGCCTGCAAAACAATATCCATTAGGTCAGAGTCTATTTGACGCTGCCCATTTCTTAAAATATCGAAAACGTTTTCTGCATAATGACAACAATCAACCAAAGCAGTTAATTGCAAGAAACCCGCGCCACCTTTTACAGTATGGAAACCACGAAATATTGCATTAAGCAGTGGTTTATCTTCAGGGTTATTTTCCAAATCTACTAATTGCTCGGAAAGCTGCTCTAGAATCTCACCAGCTTCTACCAAAAAATCCTGTAGAATTTCTTCATCGACCTCGAAACTCATCCTCAGCTCCTTCTAGAAACCAAGACTTGATAGCAAGTCGTCTACTTCGTCTTGACTATTCAGTACTTCAGGGTTGTTTTGTTTATTAATAGCTGGGCCATGTCCACGAGTGTCATCGTGTTCAGACTCTTTCTCTGTATGTTCAATTCCGGAGATACTATCAACGCGTCCAGCAACAGCAACGAGATGTACAAGTTTTTCTTCTACGTCTCGAATTAAATCATTCACTCTAGCGATCACTTGACCTGTTAGGTCTTGATAACCTTGCTCTAGAAGAATTGTGTTGAGGTTTGAATGCAAGGTGGTGGCACTTTCATCCGCATAAGCTAAAAATATATCTATGCGTTTGTATAAGCTTCGAAACTCTTGTGGCGTTAAATCACGTTGAATTAAACGACTCCAATCCTTCCGTAACTCTCTAGCCTGCCCCTGCAACTCGCTTGCTACAGGAACACTACTATCGACCATGTCCATGGTTTTATTGGCGGCAGCACTAGTCGTCTCAATAACATAATTTAATCGATCAGATGCATCGGAGATTTTAGTAGAAGAATCACCTCCGCCTTCACCAACGACCAAATCCATTGAATCAACTTGAAAATCACGAATAGCGTCATGCAAACTTCGCGTCAAACACCCCACTTCGTTATAGAAGCTAGTATGACGTGCTTCACTTAACTCTTGGATTATCTTAATAGCACCACTAAAATCCCCTGTTTCCAGGTGATTCAGAAGCTCTACCGCACCGTCTTTTACTAGATTTTCAAATTCCACTAGTCCGGACCCCAATACATTTGACATCTAAAGCCCTTATTTTGCAGCGTCTATTCGTTCGAATATTTTCTCAATTTTTTCTTTGAGAGCAACTGCGGTAAAAGGCTTAACAACATAACCATTTACGCCCGCTTGTGCAGCAGAGATAATTTGGTCACGCTTAGCTTCTGCCGTTACCATAAGAACAGGGATACTTTTCAATTTTTCATCAGCACGAACCGCACGAAGCAACTCAATACCTGTCATACCCGGCATATTCCAGTCGGTTACAAGAAAATCGATTGACCCAGCTTGAAGTATAGGTAACGCAGTCGTTCCATCATCCGCTTCAACTGTATTGGTAAACCCTAAATCCCGTAGTAAGTTTTTAATGATTCGTCTCATTGTCGAGAAATCATCAACAATCAGGATCTTCATGTTTTTATCCAATGCACCCTCCACACCCCAAAGGTAATATTTCAAAACTCATAATTTAATCTCGCCAATCACTTAATCGAGCTCGCAATCGCATAGCCGCTTGGCTATGAATTTGACTGACTCTTGATTCACTGACACCTAAAACAGCACCAATTTCTTTTAAGTTCAACTCTTCATTATAATAAAGAGATAAAACCATTTTTTCCCTTTCAGGAAGATTATCAATTTCTTCTGCTAGTTGACTCTGAAACCCACCTTCTTCTACCAAAGAATAAGGCGTATTTTCAAATTCTGAATCAACATATTCTAAATTAGTTGTATCAGAATCCAGCATTTCTTCATAGCTAAATAACTGAGTCGACATAGAAGAATGAATCATTTCATGATATTCATCCATGCCAATTCCCATATGAGCGGACACTTCCATATCGGAAGCTTCTCGCCCTAATTTAGCCTCTAATTCTTTAATTGCGTTGGTAACAGCCCGTCCATTTCTTCGAACAGAACGCGGCGCCCAATCCGTTTTTCGCACTTCATCCATTATGGATCCGCGAATACGGATACCCGCATAGGTTTCAAAGCTAGCCCCTTTGGTAGACTCAAAGCGCTTATACGCTTCGATCAAACCCATCATGCCAGCCTGAATTAAATCATCAACATCCACACTATCCGGCAAACGAGCCAATAGATGGTAGGCAATTTTTTTCACTAAATACCCATATTGCTCAACAATCGCATCAATCGAAAGTGTCGCTTTTTTAGAGTATGTGTTGTATCCATTTTTGGTCTGCATAAAGTATTCTAAGCAACCTTTACCATTTAAGTTAGTTGCGCTAAACAAACTGTACTACATAGTTCAACGTAACGCTTTCAGTAATAACATAATTTTACTAACTACCATACTTTAGTGACCCATAAAGCTGACTGTAATGCTCAGCTGTATAAACAGCGCGGCTAATTAAGTTATGCGCTCTAGCAGGTTCAATATCATCCGGTATACGCTGCCCATCTGCTATATAAACAACAGGCAAGCCTTCTTCAATAACTACACTAATCGCCTCACCAAGTGAAGCAGATTCATCCAACTTACTCAAAACACATCCATCCAATTGAACTTGCGAGTAAACATCGACAACCGTTTTCAAAACTTGCCTTTGACTCGTACAAGGCAGCACAAGAATCTTCTTTAAACTCGCACGCGCTCGCTTCATCATCAAAAGCTGCCGCTCTAGATTCGAATCTCTTGGATTCATTCCGGCAGTATCAACAAGAACCAAAGAATAATGCGCGTATTTTGCCAGCACTTCATTCAAATCTGAATATTCATTAACCACTTCAACTGGAACATTTAAAATACGACCAAAAGTTCTTAACTGTTCATGGGCAGCGATACGATAACTATCCGTCGTTATTAAAACCACACCGTCAGAGCCATGTTTTAAAACATGCTGAGCCGCTATTTTACCAATGGAGGTTGTTTTGCCTACGCCTGTTGGCCCCATGAAAGCAATACACCCCTTAAGCTCAGATGAACTAGAACGAACCGGAATATAATCTGCTAAATGAGCAAGAAGACGATTCCAGTCATCCTCTCTCCCCTTTAAATCAATATCGTCAATTAATCTAGAAATAACAAAATCCGATAAACCCAACCCCTTTAGCTTTTCACGGGCACGCTGCTCAACAATATTAACTTTGGAGTCAGCCTGAACGGCATCTTGCTGGCGCTGCTCCAGCATAGCACGGACATTTTTAAGCTCTAGCTCCATTTCACGCAACTGCTTAGCACTGTCGTTATTTCGTATAGACAACGCCTCTTCTACACGTGGATCTTCTTTATCTTCCGCAAGTGGCGGCATATTAAATTGTGGAGAAGCGTTTTGATGAGTCGGTTCAGAATGAGGAGCAGTAACCTTGGGAGCCGTTTGTTGCTTCGCTCGTTCAATACGTTCTAAATAATCTGAACTGGGGTCTGCGTACTGCTCAGCACGAGGAGCAGAAGGGCGCTTTGAAGCCATACTGGAAGGCAAAGAACCGTCATAATCTAAAGCGGCAACTATCTCTATCTCACCGGTAGGCAGACGCTGATTTGACAAGATGACCGCATCAGGGCCTACCGCATCACGAACCTTCCGTATCGCTTGCCGCATGTCAGGTGCTCGAAACCGCCTAATTTGCATGAATAACTCAATCCTTCCAGTTTATTTTTCTTACAAATCCATAGCTTACCGGAAAGATTCTAATAAATATAGAGACATTCCACCACCTAAATAAACAGTTTCTATTGTCCGATGACCCCCACTACAGTGATGCGTTTATGATCAGGGACTTCTTGATATGAAAGAACAGACATATTCACCATACCATAACGCATAAAACGCGCCAACATAGGACGAATCGGAGCAGAAACAATCAATATTGGCGTATTTCCCATCGCCTCCTGCTGCTCTGCAGATTGACGAAGCGATGTTTGTAATTGTTCAGCCATTTGCGGCTCTAAAATAAGCGCCTCTTCATTCTTGATACCAGACTGCTGACTTTGCTGAACTGTCTGCATGAGCATTTTCTCCAACTGAGGTTCAAGCGTTAACACTGGAATCTCTTCAATGCCATCGGCTAATGTTTGGATAATGAGTCGTGACAATGACGTACGAACAGCAGCCGTTAGTATCATAGGGTCCTGAGTCTTGGGCTGAACCCCCATTATTGATTCAGCAATAGTCCGCATATCCCGAAGAGGAACCCCTTCAATCAACAAGTTCTGCAAAACCTTGAGAAGCACACTTAGAGGAACGGTATTTGGCACCAACTCTTCAGCCAATTTAGGGTTATATTGCTTCAATAGACTTAACAATTGCTGAACTTCATCATGTCCAATCAATTCATACGCATGCTTGTGCATAATCTGGTTAATGTGAGTAGCGACCACTGTACTCACGTCAACAACGGTATAACCAAAAGTCTGAGCCTGATCCCTTTTCTTAGGGTCAATCCAGACCGCATCCAAACCAAAAGATGGATCCTTCCCAGCAATACCGTCGATTATTCCAAACACCTGACCAGGGTCAATGGCTAAATCCTTATCTGGATGCACTTCCGCCTCAGCCAAACTAACTCCCATGAGCGTCACTCGGTATGCATTCGGCATTAAATCCAGATTATCTCGAATATGCACACTCGGCACCAAAAAGCCCAAGTCTTGAGATAGCTTTCGACGCACACCTTTAATGCGGGCCAACAACTCACCACCTTGGGTTTTATCCACCAGCGGTATCAAACGATAACCGACTTCCAAACCCAACATATCAACAGGCGCCACATCATCCCAACTGAGGTCTTTCACCTCAGCCGGCATTGAACTGTCTGCAGAAGCCTTGCTCGGGCCAGTTTTCTTTCCCTTCTTCGATTTTTCTTTCTTTCGATATTCAAGAAAGTATGCAAGCCCACCTAAACACGCAGCCAAAGATAAAAAGGAAAAATGAGGCATACCAGGGACAATACCCATGATCGTCATAACACCTGCCGCTACATACAACGCCTTCGACGACCCAAACATTTGTCGTACGATTTGCGAGCCCATATCGCCAGTTTCATTGACACGGGTAACCATAATAGCGGCCGCAGTCGAAAGCATAAGTGACGGCAACTGCGCCACCAAACCATCACCGATGGTTAACAGCGAATATCGCTCGATCGCCTCAGAGAAAGACAAATCATGCTGAGCCATACCGATAGCAAGACCGCCAATAATATTGATACCAAGTATCAACAGGCCTGCAATCGCATCACCCTTAACAAACTTCGAAGCACCATCCATTGAGCCATAAAATTCAGCCTCAGACGCAATCTCAATACGACGCTCTTTCGCTTGCTCAGCATCGATCATACCGGCATTTAAATCTGCATCGATGGCCATCTGCTTACCCGGCATCGCATCCAGTGTAAAACGGGCACTCACCTCAGAAATACGCCCTGCCCCCTTTGTTACCACGGCGAAGTTAATAATCATCAAGATAGAAAATACGACAAAACCAACAACGTAGTTCCCTCCAATAACCACTTCACCAAAGGCCTGGATCACTTTACCAGCCGCATCACCACCCTCATGCCCATTCAACAGGACCACTCGTGTTGACGCTACGTTAAGTGCAAGTCTCATCAAGGTAGATACAAGCAAGACCGTTGGAAAAACAGCAAAATCTAACGGTCGCATTGAATAAATAGCGACCAAGAGCACAACAATAGCCAGAGCAATATTAAACGTAAAAAGCACATCCAATAAAAACGCAGGAATGGGTAAAATCATCATCGCCAAAAGCGATAACAACAATATAGGAATACCTAGATTCCCACTAAATATACCTTGAACCTGCCCTGCAAGCCGACCGCGGTCAAAATTCACGCAAAATCCCTATGAAAGAAAAAAATACAACACATGATCAACCACCGTCCCACTGAAACTCATCAGGTACATCTAAATTAGGCATGGCGTCAGGTCGAGGCGCACCCGTACGAGCATTACGCAGTTGATAAACATAGGCCAATAACTGAGCCACCACTTTAAATAACCCCTGAGGTATCTCCTCACCAATCTCAGTATGGTGATACACAGCCCTAGCTAAAGCCGGGGATTGTATCACAGGGATATCATAGTGATTGCCCACTTCACGAATTTTCAACGCTATGAAATCGCCACCTTTAGCAAGCAATACTGGCGCGACACCACCCGTTTGATCGTATTTTAAAGCCACGGAAAAATGTGTTGGGTTGGTAATAATCACATCAGCATTTGGAACATCAGACATCATTCTATTCATGGCGGCCTGTCGTTGCATTTGACGAATTCTTCCCCGCACCAGAGGATCACCCTCCTGCTGCTTAAATTCATCCTTAACTTCTTGTTTGGTCATTTTTAGCTTTTCTTTATGTGACCAAACCTGGAAAGGCACATCGATAGCCGCAATGAGTGCCAAAGCGAGCGTGACAAAAATAAACGACCAAACAACAATATCAATACCATGCGCAATCGCCAATTGAATGGACTGGAAGGTCAACCCCAAGGTCTCCGGCAAAAAATAATTCAACACAACCGTGGCAATAACACCGACAAGAGTCACTTTGGCAATCGCTTTTAGAAGCTCAACCAATGACTGAACCGAAAACATTCTTTTCAGCCCAGCAATGGGATTCATTTTACTCAACTTGGGTGTCAAAGGTTCCCAAGAAAAATTCAAACCACCCAAAGCAATACTGCCGATAACCCCTGCTGCTGCCAACACAGACATGAGCAACACCATAGAATCCATCATTGTGACGATAGACTCATAAAGGTGAAAAACCATGCGGCTCAGGTCAAACATGTCTGACCTATCCATCACAAAATTAAAATCAAACAACAGCGCCAAATCACGTGCCAACAATGTTCCCGTGCCATACAAAGTGGCGGCAGCAACGATCAATAACAACGCAGAACTAAGGTCCTTAGATCGAGGTAAATTCCCCTTATTACGAGCATCCTGTAGTTTCTTACTACTGGCCCCTTCGGTTTTTTCACTACCGTCTTCATTCTCAGCCATTTAAATGAATCCCCCACGACACCTTCATCCAATCAATAAGTTCACCAAAGAACAACAAATAGATGCTTAAAAACTCATCCAACATAACCCAGAAAAAAAACAAAGAAAATAGCATGATAATTGGGAAGCCAAGCGCAAAAATATTCAATTGAGGAGACGCTTTTGCGACCACGCCAAATGACAAGTTAATAACCAAAACAGCAATGGCCAAAGGCAATACAATGAGCAGCGCTTTTTCAAACATCCAACCACCCAACAACACTAACTGCCAGTATCTTTGACTGTCAAAACCGCTGCCAATTGGCCAATAATTAAAACTCTCCGCCAAATATTCAATCATCACAAGATGACCATTTGTCCCTAGAAAAGCCAGCGCCACCATAGACAAGTAATACTGCCCCAACGTCGCGACCGAAATACCATTCGCCGGATCATTCGACATGGCAAAACCAAGCCCCGCCTTCATTGCAGCCAATTGCCCCGCGAGCGAAAACAGCTGAAAAAGGATAGTAATAACAAAGCCCAACACAAAACCAATCACCAATTGCTCTGCGATAAGCACAATGTAAGCAGGGGAAATAGGGTCATAATTAGGAACATCAATAACAGGTGTTATAATAATGGCAACAAGAAAGGAGAAAGCAATACGAACGCGCGGACTAACTAGGCGACTACCAAACAAAGGCAGCGCCATAAAAAAGGCGCCAATGCGAAAAAAAGGCAACAAGAAACTGATCGTTAAGTTTAAAAGCTGATCAGGATGAATCTCTAGCATCAGCCTATTATCATAGGAATATTAATGAACAAATTGGTCGTGAAATCCATCAACTTCATTAAAATCCACGGCCCTAACTGCATAATAACAAGTATGGTAACTATCAACCTCGGCAGAAAAGACAATGTTTGTTCATTTATTTGCGTTGCGGCTTGAAACACACTCACAATCAAACCCACCATCAAGCTTGGCACCATGACGGTTCCAACAATCAAAACAATTAAATAAAACCCCTGCCCATAGAGATCCAACACCACTTGTGGATTCATAATTAAATCCCGAAACTCGCCGCCAATGTACCCATAATCATAGACCAACCATCAACCATGACAAAAAGCATAATCTTAAAAGGCAATGAAATAATAATAGGGGACAACATCATCATACCCATTGCCATCAACACACTGGCCACTACCATATCGACAATCAAGAAAGGAATAAAGATCATAAAACCAATCTGAAACGCCGTCTTCAATTCACTGGTGACAAACGCCGGCATAAGAATCGTAAAGGGAAGCGTTTCCATGGACTGTATTGTCCCTTCCTTTCCCGCCAACTTAACAAAAAGAGCGATATCATCCTCTCTTGTTTGAGCCAGCATAAAATCTCTAACAGGAACAGAAGCCGCCTCCACCGCTTGTATCGATGTCATCTCTTCCTTTAGGTAAGGCTGCAAAGCAACTTCATTCACCCTATCTAAAGTTGGCGTCATAATGAACAGTGTCAAAAACAACGCCATACCGATCATAATCTGATTTGATGGTGTCTGCTGCAAACCAATTGCCTGACGCAATATCGCCAACACAACAATAATTCGAGTAAAGGCCGTCATCATCATCAAAGCCGCTGGCAATAAAGTCAGCGCCGTCATGATAAAAAGTATTTGTAATGAAACCGTATAATCTTGACTGCCGTCAGCGTTAGTAACCACCTTCACTGCAGGTAAACCAACTTCCGCCCACGACATAGCAGGACTAAGCAACAGCAGCAACAGAAAAAATCGAATCACGCCGCACCCTCATTATTCTTATGATCAGCGGCATTTTCTCTATCCACTTCCTCCAACATAGAAGCAAACGAATTGGCTTTAGAAGGAAAGCTTTTTAAATGAGAGATGGTATGAGACGTCACACCAATCAGTAAGCGCTCTCCCTCCACCTCAACCAACATAAGCTTTTCTTTTGCCCCCAAAGACTGGACATGAACAACCTTAATATCTGATTGACCCAACTTCATTTGAGCAAACTGGAACCGTTTCATTAACCAAAGGCAGGCAGGTATAAAAGCGATAACAAAAACCAAAGAGACAACAACCTTCCAGACAGAGGAAGTCGCAGACACTTCTTGCACACCGATCGCATACAAATGAGGAACAGCCATGCAAAGCATGGCTGTGAAGGTAAATCTAGTAAAAAAAGAAGATTTCAATTGGCACTACTTCAGTCGTCTAATACGCTCACTCGGGCTTACAACATCCGTCAAACGGATACCATACTTGTCATTCACTACAACCACTTCACCATGCGCGATCAACGTACCATTTACCAATACGTCCAACGGCTCACCAGCAAAGCGATCAAGCTCAACAACAGACCCTTGAGTTAGCTGCATTAAGTTTCGAATTGCTATTTCCGTGTTACCCAATTCCATAGAAAGGACAACAGGAATATCCATAATCAAATCAAGATCAGAACCAACACCACCGCTAGGCACAGAAGGGTTCGTAAGCGTCTCTAACTTAACAGGCTCAACATCCTGCTCTGTCATTGCTGCCGCCCACTCGTCTTCAAGCCCCTCGCCTTCACCTTCTTCGCCGGCTTCGGTCATTGCCGCCGCCCACTCATCCGCTAAATCGTCGTCCATTCCTGCTGCGTCGGGATTTTGCTCTTCTGCCATGCTATTTCGTCACCTTCGTCTTAAAACTTTCTTCCATCTGCACCGAATAGTGCTCATTACTCATACCCAACTTACCTTTAAAAGTCGGAACATTGTTCGCTCTAACGGTAACAAATTCTGGCATTTCTATTGGAACGACATCACCCACTTTGAATTTCATCACTTCACCCAATGGAATTTTTCGATTCGCTACGTTAACCGTTAAATTAACATTAATGTCTTTTACATCTTGCTCTAGTGACTTACCCCAGCGATCATCTTTCTCATCCACATCACTCTGCACACCAGCATCAAGCAATTCACGCACAGGCTCAATCATAGAGTAAGGTAAAGTAATATGAAGCTCACCGCCACCGCCGTCCAGCTCTATATGAAAAGTGGATACGACAACCACCTCACTCGGGCTAACAATATTTGCCATCGCAGGGTTTACTTCGGAACTAATATACTCAAGTTCTAATTTTAATACTGGCGCCCACGCTTCGGTCAAATCGACAAAAACCTGCTCCAACATCAATTGAACAATTCGAATCTCGGTCGGTGTAAATTCACGCCCCTCGATTTTAGCGTGTCGACCATCTCCACCAAAGAAGTTATCTACCAACTTAAACACGAGCTTCGCATCAAGAATAAATAGTGCCGTACTTCTCAACGGTCTAAATTTCACCAAATTCAAACTGGTAGGAACGTAAAGCGTATGAACATACTCACCAAACTTCATTACTTGCAGACCACCAGATGACACATCTGCGGTACGACGAAGCATGTTAAATAAGCTTATTCGTGTATAACGAGCGAAACGTTCATTTATCATTTCCAACGTGGGCATACGCCCACGGACAATGCGCTCTTGACTCGTAATATCATAAGATGCCACACCATTGGCATCTCGATTGTCTTCTTCAGCAGGTTTTTCATCTGCGCCATGTAAAAGCGCATCAATTTCGTCCTGCGATAACAGATCCTGAGCTGACATAATATTACTGCATCACAAAGTTAGTAAATAACACACCATCAATACCACCTTGACCAGTTTCCTGCTCGAGAATGCCATTAATTGCGTCAAGAGCAGCCTGCTTTAGCGCTATTTTTCCTTCTGCAGTTTGAAGTTCGTCAAATGATTGACTAGAAAAAAGCAGTACTAAGCTATTCCGTATCAAAGGCATATGAAGTGTTACCGCATTAATTTGATCTGTATTTTTTGATTTGACCGACATATTAAGTTGAACATAGCGCTGTTTACCGCCAACCATTAAGTCAATCGTAAATGCAGGGTCCATCGCTAAATAGATAGAAGGTTCTTTAGCCAATGCCGCCGCTTCGGCTTCAGCAGATGCCGCTGGGTCAACATCACTAGGCCCACTAAACAGAAAAAAGTACGCTGCAGCACCGCCACCACCCAACAAAACCAAAAGAAGAGCGACGATAATTATAAGCTTTTTCTTACCGCCAGACTTTCCATCTTCTTCACCGATATCCAAACCATCTTCTTCAGCCATAACTTCAAACCTTAGGTATAAAATTTCTTCTGCAGGGCATAATCCACACCCTTAATACATACATGATCCTCTATTCTACAAAGAATCAGGCATAGCACCATCAATTTCTCGAAAGTTTAAGCATAGTAATCAACACCAGAAGCAGAAACATACGATAAATTATTTGATATCAGCTCCTCATCAATGTCATCAGCATCCGCTATACCTTGTCCAGAAGGGTTACCTTGATAATTTTCTCTATCCTGTGCACCAGATGCATCACGCTGTGACACATCAACATCCGCTCGGCTTAAATCCATCCCCTGCTGAGCCAGCATATCCCGTAAACGCCCCATTTGACTCTCCAATAAGTCTCGAGCCTGAGGGGTGGCAGCAACAAAGCTAACCTGAGTATTGGAGTCACTATCGACAGACACCTTTACTGTCAAACTACCCAATTCTGGCGGATCTAATCTTATGTGTGCTGTATGGCCACCATCACGCGCTACCCAAGCAACTTTTTGACTCATTTCACTTGCCCAACCTGGGTGACTAGGCGGTAAATTCATCGTTAAATTCGCTTGCGCATTAGGAGATAAACCACTAGAAACAGCGGCCGCCATACCTGCAGCACGATTCACATTATTACCTAAAGAGCTATTCAAACCACCGGTAGCAACATCGTCGGCAGCCGCGCTATCCACTTGGGCCGACATACGACCAAGCATTGCCTCTTGTTCTTTTTTACGTAATTCAATTGGCTCATTCACCAGAACACCATCATCACCCAATAGGGAGTCAGCTGACTCTGCGGCCGCACCTTCTGTGTCGGCATTAACAATAGCACCCTCTGACAAGATTAGTGGTGATACGTCAGAACGGCTACTTTTACTGAGCATTCCCGCAACGCCCGCCGCGGCAACCGTCGTTTTAGCACTCTCTATAGCCACGCTTTCGCTCGAATTTACGGGCGCTGCTTTCATTTCGCCTCCCATTTGAGACAGAACCCAAGACAGCTCACCATCCATTTCAACATTACCTTCGGCTTGCAGCGATTCGATATAATCTTTCGCCGAATCAGATAGCACGATTGGGGCTGCTGAATAATCCGTTGTATTTAAATTACTCGAGTTACTTCGCTTTATTGCATCAAGCCCCACTACACCCGCACCAACAACTGGAACAGTGGCCTTTTTAGATTCATTTGTCGCTACGGCACTCTGAACTGGCGCTACATTGAGCTCAGTAGAAGCATCACCCCCTAAAACAACCTGCCCTTCAGCACCTAAAACATCCGTACTTAACGCTTCACCTTGTTCGGCTGCAGGCACACTTAGCACTGTGTTAACATCCCTCTCTAAAGAATCAGCAGAGACAGGATAAGCATCAGAATTAACAAGGCCAGCAGAAAGCCCCATGGCTGGCAGCTCAACTCCGTCATCAGATCCCTCAACAGGCACTGTGTTTGAAGGTAAATCTTCGCCATTGTCCTGCAATGTTTTGCCGCTACTTTCTGATGATGCCGCTACTAAAGCAACCGAATTTTCATCAATATCTGATGCATCTGAAGAGTCAGCCTCACCTTGCTGCTTATCATTGACTGGCACACTGTGCTTATCAGACACTTTCGTTACAGATGACACATGGTCGGATGTTGGCGAACTTTCTGCAGTGGATGCACTAGCAGTAGATGCTTTACTGGTATTTAGAGTTTCTTTGGCTTTGTTGAAGTCGTCTGAAAAGGCCTCTCCTTTTTTAGAGGGAGCCTGAACAAAGGGGGCCTTTTTAGGGGGGACACCTGAAGATAAAGATAATACTGAATTTGAATCTGCGCGCATAATTTCCTCCAACGATAGAGAGGACTATGCAATAGAAGGGCCAACCTGATTTTCTAAACCTACTTGCCAGTGATAATGGGCCTTGACGGCACTACCTCCCTTAGAAAACTCCAATTTATAACAAAGCTGATCCAATAAAGCCAAGCCGCGATTATAAAGTAGTTCTGTATTGGATATGTCGTAGTTAACACTCTTAAAATCAAACCCTGAACCACTGTCCTCTACATACAAAATAAGTGATCGGTTGTTTTTATCAGAGGTCACTTTTACAGAGATTTTGACGTAGCCATCTTTGAGATTGGCCAAACTATGCTCTCTTTCTTCATAATATCGAGAAAACCCATCGCTGGAGTTTTTCTTATCTGAGCTTAATTTCAGCACACCATGCTCAAGAGCATTCGAATACAACTCCGAAAGAATCATAAAAATCTGACTAGAAAAGCTGCTCAAACCCGGCACTGTGGTGAGAATTTGTAGAACATAGGGCAATGGATCTGTATTACGCAGTGAGTCTGCATTCAATAGATATTCAAACGAAAAATCTGCAGGCGCCTCATCATGACCACTAGCAACATCAAGATCCGATGAATCAATACCTATATTTGAATCCAAACGAACACAAAGGCATGAAATATCATCTTGCGGATTTTCTAAAACCCCCTGCCGCTCTAATTGATCTGTCAACTGTAGTGGCATAGTTAATTTGGCCATCTA
>NZ_AYOZ01000061.1 GCF_000508165.1 Marinomonas profundimaris
GTTCGAACCCCCTATGGGACGCCACTTTTTATTGTGTCGTGCAGAAAGTGTAAGTTAGAAAAATGCAAAAGTTTATGTCCCATTCGTCTCGCGGCCTAGGACACCGCCCTTTCACGGCGGCAACAGGGGTTCGAACCCCCTATGGGACGCCACTTTTACCTTATTCATAAGGTAAAGAATTGCTTAAGTAGAATAGAGCAATTTTGTAATGCGGGAATAGCTCAGTGGTGGATCACAACCTTGCCAAGGCTGGGGTCGCGAGTTCGAGCCTCGTTTCCCGCTCCAATATCTAGTTTTTGATATGTCCCATTCGTCTAGAGGTCTAGGACACCGCCCTTTCACGGCGGTAACAGGGGTTCGAACCCCCTATGGGACGCCATCCTTTTTTACGCTATCATAGCGAACCTTATTTTTTGAGTGTTTAGCCATGACTTGGTTCGTCAATTATCGATTAGACAATCTAATTTCCGTTGCTGATCGAAGTCTGGCGTACGGTGATGGTGTTTTCGAAACCATTCGTGTCATTCCAACCTGTTTTTTTCAAATCAATGATCACCTGTTTCGACTTTATCGTGGGCTATCTAAGCTGGGTATGCCATTTTCGTTAGAGCAAAAACAAATCCTTTATGATTTTTTGCACATACAAATTTTACCTTTGATCGATGAGGAATCTGTGGTGAAGATCATGGTCAGTCGAGGAGAAGGGGGGAGAGGGTATGCAGCACCTGATCAATGTATACATTCCATTATAATCGGCATTCTTCCTGCACCAGATTATCAAATGCATCGTAAAAACGGTGTTTCACTCTCCATTTCACCCATTTCAGTCAACAGTAATCGTTTTCTATCCGGTATTAAGCATTTGAATCGATTGGAAAATGTCTTGGCGAAACAATACCTTCAAGAAGAAGACTTTGAAGCGATCATGCTGGACGGCGAAAAAAATGTGGTGGAATGCATTCAGAGTAATATTTTTTGGTCGAAACAAGGCATTTTTTATACACCCTCATTAGAAGTTGCCGGTGTGCAGGGGACGTATCGGAAGGCCATTATAGAGAATCAACAGGACTACACTGTTCAAATTGGTCACTTTTCTTTGTCTGAGCTCATGGCAGCGGATGAAGTGTTTATTACTAACAGTTTATTGAGGGTTGTACCTGTGACAAATATTGCTGGAACCTCTTTTCCGATTGGTGTTCACACCCGGAAAATTCAAATTTTAATGCGAGCTAAGGATATGCATGGCGTTTATTAAGTGGTTTTTTCGTGTTGCTGTTTTGTTAGTGTCTTTATCGGCCATTGTGGCAGGCTATCTGTATCATTCAATTACTTCGCCGATTACATTGGCGACAATTGATACCGTAGAAGTCCGCGCGGGGGATACCTCTTATAGTTTGGGTAAAAAATTGAATGATAGAGGGTTAATTGAATACCCGTTTCTTACGCGTGTTGTTTCGAAACTGAACCCTGAGTGGGTTCCGAAAGTAGGCAAGTACGCGATTAATCCTGAGATGAATTTACTGGATATCATGGCGCTGTTTGATTCTGGAAAATCCATTTTTTATTCTATTACCTTGCTAGAGGGTAAAACAACACGAGATTATTTATCTGCGATGGAAGCGCGGGGCAATATAACCATGACCTTATTGAATGCTTCAAATGAAGATTTGGTAAAAAGAATAGGACTTGATGTCTCTCATCCAGAAGGTCAATTCTTTGCCAATACTTACCGTTACCATGAAGGTGACACGGATGTGAGTATTTTGAAGCATGCCAACGAGTTAATGACCAAAACCTTGAATGAGTTGTGGTTAAGTAAAGCCGCAGACTTGCCTTATCAATCATCTTATGAGGCGTTAATAATGGCGTCGATTATTGAAAAGGAAACCGGTGTGCCAGAAGAACGTCCTTTGATCGCTCAAGTCTTTATTAGTCGACTTAAAAAAGGCATGCGTTTACAAACGGACCCAACGGTTATTTATGGATTGGGAAGTGACTATACAGGCAATTTAACACGTAAAGGATTGCAGAGTACGTCGCCATACAATACATACCGCTTTTTCGGTTTGCCACCAACACCGATTGCAAATGTGGGTCGAGAAGCCATAGAGGCTGCGCTAAATCCAGAGCAAACCAAAGCGCTGTATTTTGTGGCGAAAGGTGACGGTACGCATGCTTTTTCTAATAGCTTACGAGAGCATAACCGGGCGGTAAGACAATTTCAGTTTAAACGTCGAGAAGATTATCGCTCGACCCCAGACAGTGCGAAATAGAAGGATGTCAGTATGAAAGGTAAATTCATTTCGCTCGAAGGGGGGGAAGGCAGTGGTAAGACGACGGCGATTCAGTTTATTCGTCAGTGGTTAGAGTCACATCGCATTCCCTATATTTTGACACGTGAGCCGGGTGGAACGCCGCTGGCGGAAGAAATACGCGAGTTGATATTGACGTCGAGAGAAGAGCCGGTGAATGATGTTGCGGAACTGTTATTGGTGTTTGCCGCCAGAGCTCAGCATCTCGCAGAAAAAATCCAGCCCGCTTTAGATCAAGGTACATGGGTGATCAGTGATCGTTTTCTGGACTCGAGCTATGTCTATCAAGGAAAGGCGCGCGGCGGGAATGTTCAAATGTTAGATCTGCTAGCAAGCTGGGTAGTCGGTGAAAATAAACCTGATGCTACCTTAGTCCTAGATGTTCCGGTCGAGTTGGGGCAAGAGCGTGTTGTTCAGCGTCAACAACAAGATCGCCTGGATAAAGAGTCTGCGGTGTTTCATCAAAAAGTTCGTGATGGATTCCTTGAGCGCGCAATGGCCGAGCCTGATCGTGTGAAAGTGATTGATGCCAGTTTGTCTCTTGATGCAGTGCAAAAGCAAATTGAAGACCAGTTGATGCAATTAAACACGGCTTGGTCGGGTGATGTATAAATGACAACAATTGCTCATTGGTTGATTCCTTGTTTACGCCAAGTTCAAGTGCTCAAGCAGACAAATCGCTTGTCTCACGCCTTATTAATTACAGGTGCGGATGGCGTAGGGCAAGAACAGCTTGCGCGTGAAATGGTAAAAGACTTGATGTGTGAAAGTAATCAAGCTGCCGCCTGCAAGGAGTGTCACTCTTGTCAACTTATGCGAGCAGACACGCACCCCGACTTTCGAGTATTAGATGGTGAGGCGGCCAGCATTAAGGTCGACCAAGTGCGTCTGTTGGTACGTCAAATTAACCAAAAGCCACAAGTTGGTCAGAATAAAGTCGTGTTGATCACACATGCGCAAGCAATGAACGTTAATGCGGCGAATGCGGTGCTAAAAGCATTGGAAGAGCCCGCTGATCGAACCTATTTTGTACTCACAAGCTCTCAATCTACAAGTCTTTTACCAACCATTAGAAGTCGATGTCTTTTGGTTAATGTACCAACGCCTACTGTTGATGATGTTAAGGATTGGTTGCTGCAGTATCCAGAGCATCAAGAATTGAGTTCGCTTTTTTGGTTAACCACACAGCCTTTTCGTTTACTGTCCATTCAGCAGCAGGGAAAAACAAAAATGTATGCCGCTTTGCCCGATCAATTGTCGGCGATGTTGACAGGGAGTGGGTCCATTAGTGAAATGCTAAAGGGAATAGACAGCAATAATATTGACGATTTTTGCAATGGACTCGCGGCAATTTTACATCAATGTATTTGTCATTCCACTGGTGCGCCATTAGACGAGGCGTTGCAGGCTATTTATGCCACATTAATGGCTCGACAGGGCATTCAATTGCTCATGTTGCGTTATCAATCTTTACAGAAACTCAAGTCAGACCTTAAAAAAACAAATTTAAACCCCATAATGCAACTCACACATGAATTGAATCAGTGGTAAACCAACTATGTTAATTGACACCCATTGCCATCTGGATATGCTGGATCTAGCGCCCTACAACAATGATATAAATGCGGCCATTGATGCGGCGTATCAACAAGGGGTTAGGCAGTTGCTCAGTATTTCTGTCGATCTAAACAAGATGGATACAATATTAGGCTTCACAAAGCGAAATGGCGTTTATGCAAGCTGTGGCGTTCATCCATTACAAAGTGACGGCTTGGTTCAGGACGACTCTTTATTGCGCCAATACGCGGCCAATCCTAACGTGATTGCTATTGGTGAAACTGGGTTGGATTATTTCTACGAAGCGTCACAAGAAGCCCATGAAGAGCAGAAAATCAGCTTTATGCATCATCTTCAAGCGGCCGGGGCGCTTGGTTTGCCCGTTATCGTACACACTCGGAGCGCAAAGCAAGACACTCTGTCTCTGATTAAGCAGTACGGAAACCCGGATACAGCTGGTGTGTTGCATTGTTTTACGGAAGATTATGACATGGCAAAAGCCGCGTTAGATGAAAACTATTTGATTTCTATTTCAGGTATTGTGACATTCAAAACCGCTGAAGATCTTAAGGAAACGGTTCGTAAGTTACCTTTGGAGTCTTTGATTGTGGAAACGGATGCGCCTTATCTTGCGCCGGTACCTTATCGCGGTAAGAAAAATGAGCCAAAGTACGTCTCAGAAGTTGCTCAATATGTGGCTGATTTGAAAGGCATTCGTTACGAAGCTTTATTAGAGGCAACGGCAGCGAACTTCCATCGCGTTTTTTCAAAAGCAAACCCCAAAAATCAGCTTGAACTGACGGCGCCACACTGAAGTAACGCGCACAATTTTTTATTGTGAAAATTGCACGTGCGCATTGAAGTGCGTGAATGTTGAGGATATTTCAGCTTCCATATAGTCGAAGTGAAAACGGAGTGTTAGTCTCAACGCATTGTATTTATTTAAAATATTCGAAAGAAGAGTCTTCTTCTTTCACAAGCCGCATTTAGCGCGGCTTGTTAGACAATAAGGAAGCCCATCGATGTCCAACTTGGTTACCTCATTACCGTACCAAGCACTTTCCGCCAAAGTGCCTGATGACCACCTGACTTTCAATACATTACATGATATCGAACCACTTAGTGGCATTTTGGGCCAAGAGCGAGCGGTTGAAGCCATTCAGTTTGGCGTTGCTATGCAGCGCCCTGGTTACAATATTTTCACCATGGGAGATTCTGGTACAGGTCGTTCGTCCTACGTGATGAGCTACCTTAAAAGCGAGGCTAAACGTCGTTCTGCTCCCAATGAATGGGCTTATATTAATAATTTCACGGAAAGTCATCGCCCTAAAGCGATCGAGTTTCCACCTGGTTTGGCGTCTGAATTCGAAAAAGAAATTCGTGCGTTGATTGACGGACTGATGGCTACATTTCCAGCCGCGTTTGAAAACCCGTCTTACCAGCAGCAAAAAAGCGTGATAGATCGTGCTTTTAACGATCAATACGAAACAGCAATAAATAAAGTGGAGCGCGTATCAGGCAAAATTGGTGTGGCCATGTTCCGTGATGCCTCATCGGTTAGTTTTGCTCCGATGAAAGATGGAAAGGCCTTAGAAGAAAATGAATTTGCCGCTTTAACCGACGATGAACGTGACACTTTCCAAGAAGGCGTTTCGACTTTAGAAGGTTTGCTCAACGAAGAGTTGCTGGGGCTTCCGCAATGGAAACGTGCAACGTATGACAAAATTCGCCAATTAAACCTAGACACAGTCAATGAAGCGTTAGACCCATTGATGTCAATGTTGTTTGAAAAGTATAAAGACAACGTGGAAATCACGGCACATCTTATCGCCTTGAGAGAAGACCTAGATAAAACTATCATTGATCAAATGGCAGACGACAAAGCCTCTGAAAATCGTGATGAAATTGGTCGTCGACAACTCTATGAAGAATTGTATTTACCAAACATCGCGATCACTCATGAGGCGGATGGTGGCCAGCCCGTCATTTATGAGCCTCATCCAACGTACCGTAATTTATTTGGTCAAGTCGAGCACAGCAGTGACCAAGGTATGCTGGTAACCAGTTACCGCTTGATTCGCTCTGGTAGTCTGCATGCGGCTAACGGCGGATATTTGATTTTAGACGCTGAAAAGCTGCTAACGGATCATTATCTGTGGGAGGCACTAAAGCGTGCGTTAAAAAGCAAGACGATCAAGATTGAGCATCCTTATGCCGATATGGGGCTGATGAACACCATGACACTCTCACCGCAAGATTTGCCATTACAGGTGAAAGTGGTGTTGATTGGCGCACGTGATATTTATTACTTACTGCAAGATGCGGATCCTGATTTTCAGGAAATGTTTCGTGTTCTTGTTGATTTTGATGACACATTAAAACGCACAAAAGAAGCGGAATTGTCTTTTGCTCGCCTTATGAAAGATCGAGTAGCTAAAGAAGAGTATGCAAATGTTACTCGTGATGGTGTCGCTGCGTTGATTGAGTACAGCAGCCGTTTGGCGGAGCATCAGCGAGAAATGGCCGCGAAAATTGGCGATGTGTTTGAGTTGTTGGGCGAGGCGGACTTTGTTCGTGAAATGGCCAAAGACAGCGAAATCACGGCTGATCATATCGCGCGCGCTTTAAAAGCAAAAAAACATCGCACGGGTCGTGTCAGTGAAAAAATCATTGAAGAAATTATTGAAGGCACCGTCTTATTAGAGAGCGAAGGTTTTGCCGTTGGTAAGATTAATGGGTTAACCGTTATGCAAATTGGCGACAGTAGTTTTGGCGCGCCAGCTCGAATCTCAACCACGGTGTATCCCGGTGGAAAAGGCATTATAGACATTGAGCGCGAATCCAATTTAGGCCAGAACATCCACTCGAAAGGGGTGTTGATCTTGTCTGGTTATCTTGGCAATAAATATGCTCAACGCTTTCCATTGGACATTTCGGCGTCTATTGCGATGGAGCAAAGCTACGGTTATATCGATGGCGATAGCGCGTCAACCGCCGAGCTTTGCTGTTTGTTGTCTGCATTGATTCAAGTTCCGTTGCGTCAAGATTTGGCGATCACAGGGTCTTTAAACCAATACGGCGAGATTCAAGCGATTGGCGGTGTCAATGAAAAAATCGAAGGCTTCTTCAATGTGTGTAACGCGCGAGGGTTAACAGGAACCCAAGGCGTTATCATTCCAAAATCAAACGCAATTAATTTGATGCTGAACGACGATATTATTGAAGCAGTTAAGGCTGGAAAGTTTCATGTGTATGCCATATCGACAGCTGACGAAGCGTTGCATTTATTGACAGGGATGGAGCCAGGTGTGGCGAATGACGAAGGGGAGTACCCTGAAGGCACTGTATCGGCAAAAGTCATTGAGCGTTTAGAAGAAATTTCTATGCTGGGCGAAGAGGAAGATGATGAGGAATCAGGAGAGTCTGACTCTGAATTAGAAAAAAGCACAGAAAAATCGAAAAAATAACGTGTATTGGTTATTAATGTTTTCCATTTGTTCTTTTGATGATTTCAGATTTACATTTAGAGTTCACTAAAGAGTACACAGTGTAATAGAGGTCGTCTGCTTTGACATAAACATAGCTGGCGACCTCTTTTCGTTTACTCGGTAAATGTCTTTTTAAAATTAACGCGCTTTTAAATGTTTTCCCGCCCATGTATTTTTGTGCACTTTTATCTGCCGCTTGTTTTGCATCGAAATCACCGCATTCCGCGAGCGTTAAGTTGCTCAAGGTCAGTAACAGTAGGATTGAGAGCATGTGTTTAAAGTGTGGAATGATTGACTCCAAAGTTGCAAATGGTTAACTCATTTTATATCAACGTATAACTGTCAGTGTATTTTTACGTCTCTGCGCAGAAAAATAACACAACAAGATTTAATACATCAAAAAAGCTTACAATTTATAAGGTGTATTTTTTAGAGAGCATGCTATTTTAAACCTCATTGTTTGAAATGATCAACTTAGTCACTGCGTAAGTGATTTGGATATAAAGGGTGTTTTGTATGAATAAGGGTCTTCTTGCGGCTACGATTATCTCTATTTCTTATTCTTCTGCTGTGTTTGCAAGTGAATCGTGTGATGACACTGCATTGAACGGGTACATGGAAAGCATTAAAAGTGAAATTGGCTTACTGTCATCAGATGTGAAGTCAGGCAATAACACATCGGCGTCACATCGAGTGGATACTGTGATTTCTTACTTCAAAAAATCACGTAATGAAATACCGTATAAATTCAGTGCTGAGAAGCTTCAAGGAAATAAGCTAGAAGAGCAAAAAGCTGAATACATAAAAGTCGTCGATGACACGATCGTTATACTTGAGAAATTAGAGAAAGCACTGGAGTCTGACGATATGACTCAAGTGAAAAGCTTGTTTGGTCAGATCGGCGCTCAAAGAAAGCTTGGGCACGGTTCTTTTAAAGCAAATTGCTAGTGCTGCTGGATGACCTAGCGTGAATTCACTGCTACAATGCGCGCGATAAAGAGAGGATATTATGGCTCGTTCTAAAAAATCGCGTAGTATGCGTGGAAAACTTGGAAAAACTGGTTCAAAAGAGCAGATGAAAGAGCAAAATAAAGCTCGAAAAGCGTCATCTACTCGCCGTTTTGCAACAAAGAAATCCAAGGAGCGCAAAGAACAAGCGCACAAAAAGCTTGAAAGATTAGGATTACTTCCTGAAAAAGATGCAACACCTGTTTCTGGTCGTCCACGCCGCTTTGTTTTTGTTAAGCCTGTCGATGAAAAAGCAGAGCAAGCGGAAGCATTGGAAATGGCCAACAATATTGATACAGAAAGCGAAGACCTATCGCTTGATGAATTATTGTCTGCCTTTACTGAAGAAAAGTAATTGAAGAAACTTAAGCGAATAAATGTAAAATAAAAAAGGCTGCATCTGCAGCCTTTTTTTATGTTCGAAAAACACCGTAAAATAAAAGTATTAATTCCGTTATATAAGGTGATGCATGTGAAAGCTTCTGTTCCGATGTCTAGTGTTCGCTATCTTTTAAAAGCCGTCGAAGGTCAAGGTCTTGATCGTCAGGCTGTATTAGACAGTTTAGAAATCACACAAGATGAAATAGAAAAGAGCGAATCATTTCCTGCGTATCGATATGGAATGTTGTATCAAAAAATCATGTGGCTAATGCAAGATGAATCTTTTGGTATGCTCAGCGGTGGTAAGGTGCCAAATGGCACGTTCAGGATGATGTGCCTTTGTATCATTCATGCAAGAAGCCTTTCCCATGCCTTGTACCGTTGCAGTGATTTTTACGAAATTTGCCGTGGGCCAACGGTTAAGCCGGTGCTTATTAAAAAAGGGCGATTTGCCATGGTGACCTTTGCGCCTTTGGATTCGTCCGAGGAAGGCATAGATGCGTTAGTAGAGCCGGAATCGAAGGAACAATTAAGAACCACACTTTCTATGTGGCACCACTTTATTTGTTGGTTAATTGGTCGCCGACTGAATTTGAAAGCCGCGTACTTTACAAGTGAACGACCAGACGACGTTGAATACTATAAAACGTTATTTCAATCAGAGGTAAAATTTAATCAGCACGCGAACGCATTGGTATTTCCGGCCAGTTATTTGGACATGCCTATTGTTCAAACGGAAGACGGTTTGCGAGGGTTCTTGAAAACCGCACCTTATCAATTGCTCGTTATGGTTGAAAATGACAACAGTCTTAAATCTCAAGTGATGGCAATGTTAGGAAAGGATTTTTCCCGAGAAATGCCAAGTGCAGAGGAGGTCGCCAGCGCACTTAACATGAGCGTGTCGACGTTACGACGACGCTTAAACGATGAAAAAACCTCCTATCAGCACATTAAAGACGATTGTCGAAAAGAGGCAGCCATTACTTATATGAATGCGCCTCAGCTGAGCATCAATGACATCGCGGCGTTAATGGGGTTTGACGAGCCAAGTGCATTTTTTCGTTCTTTTAAAAAATGGACAGGAATGACGCCGGGTGAATATCGAAAAAGTGAGGAATATCTGAAATTTGGCAAGACGATGAAACGCTCATGATCTTTAGGTTTTGGACTATATTTTTTCGAGCTCTGATTGTATTTGTCATAAATATAGGTCTGAATTGTTATTGAGTGATTTGGCTCATTTTTACATGCTATAGGTATACATCCGCTCGGATAACCAATTCGGAGAATAAAAAAATGAGCGAATACCAATACCCAATCAAAGATATTTTATTTAGCTTACAGTCTGTTGCTCGTATCGAGCGCGTAACACCTTACCTTGAAGACCCGATTGACAATGATTTGTTAGACGCCATTCTGGGCGAAGCTGGAAAGCTATCTGAACAAGTTATTGCGCCCATCAACGCGTCCGGAGATAAAGAAGGCTCGCGTGTTGAAAATGGCGAAGTCATCGAAGCTAAAGGCTTTAAAGAAGCATTTAAAGCCTATTCAGAAGGCGGTTGGATTGGCCTTTCTGGTGACCCTCAATATGGTGGTCAAGGACTACCTTCCTATATCGCAACCGCGGTAAATGAAGGCGTCCAAGCTGCCAATCTAGCGTTTTCCCTGTGTCCATTGTTAAGTCTTGGTGCCATTGAGGCCATTAGCCTTCACGCAAGTGATGAACTAAAAAGCCTTTACCTTCCAAAAATGCTGGCAGGTGAATGGGCCGGCACAATGAACTTAACAGAACCTAATGCCGGTTCTGATCTTGCTGCGATTGCATGTAAGGCCACACCAGAGGGTGATGCGTTTCGAATTAAAGGTCAAAAAATATTTATCACTTGGGGCGACCACCAAATGAGCGACAATATCATTCATTTGGTGTTGGCTCGTTTACCTAATGCGCCGGAAGGCGTTAAAGGCATTTCTTTATTTATCGTACCCAAATTCATTTTGAATGATGACGGCGAGCCAGCTGAACGAAATGATGTTCAGGTAGTGTCGGTCGAACATAAAATGGGCATTCATGCGTCGCCTACTTGTGTTATGAGCTTTGGTGATAATGACGGCGCCCTCGGTTACCTTGTTGGTCAGGAGAATGAAGGTATCAAAGCCATGTTTACCATGATGAACAACGCACGACAAGGCGTTGGTTTACAGGGTTTGGCCATTTCTGAACGTGCGTATCAGCAGGCGTTAGAATACGCAAAAGAACGTAAACAAGGCATGAACGCGGCTCGTACTGAGCGTGCGGCTATCATCGAGCACCCTGATGTATTACGAATGCTGATGACTATGAAGTCTCAAATTGATGCCATGCGTTCCTTGATCTATGTGGCGGCTGTGGAAAATGATTTATCGCATTTATCAACCGGCGAACAAAAGAAACAGTCGATTGCACGAACGGCTTTGTACACACCTATTGTTAAAGGGTGGATTACTGAGCAAGCTCAAGAAATAACGTCACTCGCGGTTCAAGTTCATGGCGGCATGGGATTCATTGAGGAAACGGGCGTGGCTCAACATGCTCGTGACGCACGTATTCTTCCCATCTATGAAGGAACTAATGGTATTCAAGCGATCGATTTAATTGGTCGTAAATTGCATTCAGATAACGGTTCTGAGATGACGAAATTACTTGCTGAGATTGAAGTCGAGTTAAAATCAATCGCGCAGACTGCTCAGAATGAAAATGCGACTAAGACACTGGTTATAGTAGAACAGGCAAAGAAAGCGACAGAAGCGTGCCTCGCAAGTATGAAATCGGATTCGGTACTTGGTACGGGTCTGGCGTATGATTACATGATGTTAATCGGCTATTTAGTTGGTGCTTGGCTGCAAATTCGTGCACAACATGAAAGTTTACAGAGTGATACGATGGGCGTCGATGAAAAAGCGTCTTGGTCTTGCTCGGTGGATTTCTATTGTGACCATATTTTGTCTCGTGCGTTTGGTCACTCTCATTCGATTATGTTTGGAAAGACAACTGTTGACAAACTAAACAAAAATGCATTCAATCGATGAATAGAATATCGCTAAAATAATAAGACATGCCCGTATTTGGGAGGCAGTATGACAGACAGAGAAGTAATGGAATTTGATGTTGTGGTGGTAGGTGGTGGTCCAGCAGGACTATCAGCGGCGTGTCGCATCATGCAGAGAGCGCAAGCAGAAGAAAAAGAAATCAGCGTTTGCTTGGTTGAAAAAGGATCCGAAGTAGGTGCGCATATTTTATCTGGTGCCGTGGTGGATCAAATAGCGCTCGCAGAATTGTTTCCAGATTGGAAAGAAAAGGGCGCACCTCTCACAACTCAAGTAAATAGCGATGAATTATTTTGGTTGGGCTCTGAGAAAAATGCCAGATCATTGAGCCATTGGATGGTACCGAAAACGTTGCATAACGACGGCAATTATATCATCAGTCTTGGAAATCTCAGTCGATGGCTTGCCGAGCAAGCTGAAGAACTTGGTGTAGAAGTTTTTCCTGGTTTTTCGGCTGCGCATCTCTCTTACGACAGTGATGGTAATGTTGAAGGTATCATCACGGGCGATATGGGTGTGGCTGAAAACGGAACCGAAAAAGACGGTTTTATGCCTGGCATGCTTTTGAAAGCAAAATACACCGTTTTCGCAGAAGGTTGTCGAGGGCATTTAGGCAAAGAGTTGATGTCTCATTTTGAACTGGATAAAGACAAAGCGCCTCAACACTACGGCTTAGGAATTAAAGAGTTATGGGATGTGCCTGAAGCGCAGAGTAAACCAGGCGCTGTGATTCATACTGCTGGCTGGCCTTTGGGTAATGAAGCGGGCGGTGGTGGCTTTTTGTACCACTTAGAAAATAACCAAGTGGTGGTTGGACTAATTGTTGATTTGAATTACAAAAACCCCTATTTAAGCCCTTATGACGAATTTCAAAAATACAAACATCATCCGTTAATCGCTCAACATTTGAAAGGTGCAAAACGTGTTTCATATGGTGCTCGAGCCATTGCGAAGGGCGGCTGGGCATCGTTACCTAAAATGAGTTTTCCTGGTGGTTTGGTCATTGGTTGTGATGCAGGTACGTTAAACCCTGCGAAAATCAAAGGCACTCATACGGCCATGAAAAGCGGTATTTTAGCGGCAGACACTATTTTTGATGCATTGCAGATGGAAACGCCACCAGCAGAATTGCATCAATTTAATGACGCACTGCGCAATTCTTGGCTTGGAAAGGAGTTACAGCAGGCACGTAACTTTGTACCCGTTATGCATAAGTTAGGGACTTTCTGGGGTGGCGCTTATAATTGGCTAGACCAAAATATTTTTTCGGGCGCTTTGCCATTTACTTTTAATGATATGACGCCAGATTATGCGTGTTTGGAGTTGGCAGAAAAACATGTTGCGCCTGAATACAAAAAGCCGGATGGGTTATTAAGCTTTGATAAGCTGTCTTCTGTTTTTTTATCGAACACCAACCATGAAGAAGACCAGCCTTGCCATTTGCAGCTGAAAGATCCGAATATTCCAGTGCAAAGTAATTTGATGAAGTTTGATGAGCCTGCTCAGCGATATTGCCCTGCCGGCGTATATGAAATTGTCGAGTCCAATAATGAATCTATTTTTCAGATAAATTCACAAAATTGTATTCACTGTAAAACGTGTGACATTAAAGACCCTGCGCAAAATATAACTTGGGTAACACCTGAGGGCGCTGGCGGACCGAATTACCCTAATATGTAATCATATCGCCATTCTCTGTTAGCAAGCGGATCACCAATGCGTGTTCCGTTTGTTGTAATTCGTTACTGGATTTAACCCTTCGCCTGTTTAATAATGGAGCCCTACAAAAAAGGGGAAAACTATGCGTTTATGGGTTGATGCTGACGCCTGTCCTAATGTGATTAAAACCATTCTCTTTCGTGCTGCCGAACGTGTTGAAATTCCATGTATCCTTGTGGCTAATCAAGCCATTGCTATTCCGCCTTCTAAATGGATTGAGCGTCGCGTGGTGAGCTCTGGATTTGATGTTGCAGACAATTACATTGTCGATAATATCGATACTCAAGACTTAGTGATTACTGCAGACATCCCTCTCGCTTCCGATGTGATCGACAAAGGCGCTTTAGCCATTAATCCTCGTGGCGAGCTCTATACCAAAGAAAATATCAAACAGAGACTCAGTATGCGTGACTTTATGGATCAGATGCGTTCTTCTGGAGTGCAAACGGGTGGACCTGCGACGTTTAATCAACAAGATCGTATGGCGTTCGCGAATACATTGGATAAATTATTAGCACAAAGAGTGCGTTAGTCTTTTCCACTATTGTTGAATCTGGAAAGTATTCACGGAATATTTCCCAGATTATTCAATATTTATAGGTGAGTTCATATGAAAAAAATCGTTGTTGTTGGCGGTGGCGCAGGTGGCTTGGAGTTAGTGACTAAGCTCGGCCATGCGTTTGGTAAGAAACGCAAAGCAGACGTTGTGTTGATCGATAGAAGTCAAACACACATCTGGAAGCCTTTGCTTCATGAAGTGGCAACAGGCTCATTGGATATCAATAATGATGGTTTGAATTACAGGGCGCATGCCGCCAAGCATCATTACCAGTTTCAATTGGGAACGCTAATGGGTGTTAACCCTGAGCAACGCACACTCACGTTGGACTCTTTGTCTGATGACATGGGACACGTTGTTTTACCTGAACGAACTATTTCTTATGATATTTTGATTATGGCCGTTGGCAGTGTCAGTAATGATTTTGGTACGCCTGGTGTGTCTGATCATTGTTACTTCCTAGATTCACATAAACAAGCGGAACGTTTCCAGCAGGCACTGTTAAATCAGTTTCTACGAGTTCATCAGGAAGGTACTGAGTCTAAACTGAAATTGGCCATCGTAGGTGGTGGCGCAACGGGGGTTGAATTGTCCGCTGAGTTATTCCATGTTGCGGATATGCTCAAAGCGTATGGCATGCCTGAAATGTCTGGAAAACGAGTCCATGTTCAACTCATTGAAGCAGGTCCGAGGATATTGCCCGCTTTACCTGATCGCATTGCGGCATTGGCGACAAAAGAATTGATTCGCTTAGGCGTTACCGTTAGCCAAAGTACTCGCGTTGTGCGCGCATACGATGGTGGTTTTGAAACCGCGGATGAGAAAACCATTGAAGCAGATTTGATGATTTGGGCGGCGGGTGTTAAGGCACCGGATTTTGTCGCCAAAATAGAAGGTTTCGAAACAATGCGAAGTAATCAAATTTTGGTCAAAGGCACATTGCAAACGACCTCGTTCGAAAACATATATGTGATTGGCGATTGCTGTGCATGCAAGCAGGCTGATGGTTCGTTTGTTCCGCCTAGAGCACAATCGGCACACCAAATGGCGTCGTTGGTGTTTGATAACATTAAAGCGTCGTTTTTAAGTGAGCCTTTGAAAGAATACACTTACAAAGATTACGGTTCTTTAGTGAACCTGAGCCGTTACAGCACCGTTGGTAATTTGATGGGGAACCTGATGGGCGGCTCTATGTTTATTGAAGGCCGTATTGCTCGCTTCGTATACGTGTCCTTATATCGACTTCACCTTATTGCAATCCATGGCTGGTTTAAGGCGACGGTCATTATGGCGGCGCAGAAAATTGGCAAGGTAGTGAAACCAAAACTAAAGCTACATTGATTTGTGACAGTGGGTTCTGAGATAAAACCGAGATTTAACCATCTCGGTTTTTTTTGCTTTACATTAAGTGATGAAATATTTGACCTGCATGTTACACATAGGTTTTATACTTTAAATATAGAGTATATTTCTTAAAGGAGTTTTTATGCGAGTAAGTGAGCTGGCTAAAAAAGCTAACGTGACGCCAGAGACGGTTCGACATTACACACGATTGGGCTTGATCCATGCAAAACGCGACTCAAATAATGGCTATCATCTTTACGATAGTGTGAGTTTGCAGCGATTGCATTTTGTTCGTCAATCCAGTGATCTTGGATTTAGCCTTAAGCAAATAGAAGAAATCTTTCAGCAATCAGACAGTGGCGATTCCCCATGCCCTATGGTGCGAGATTTGTTGCAAAAAAAAGTTCCTGAAACCAAATTGAAAATAGCCGCATTGCAGGCGCATCTAGTAAAAATGGAAGAAGCATTGGCAGCTTGGAATGAAATGCCAGATGGCACACCCGATGGCCATTCTATTTGTTGCTTAATAGAAGACTGGGAAACCCAACATTCAACAGAAAGTAGGTGAGTAGTATGAAGACTGAACACCAAGAATCAGATGTGAATCATGCCTTTGTCACGTTAGAGCTCAATGTAACCGGAATGTCGTGTCAAGGTTGTGTTTCAAAAGTACGTGGGTTGATCCAAGAAAAAAGCCCTAAAGCGATAATAGAAGGGATACCAAAAGAGCAGCGTTTGGAGGTTACCTCTGATCTGCCGTTATCATCGATTGAATCGAGCATCAAAGAAGCAGGCTATGAATCACTTGGTGTCATAAGAAATATTGAGCGCGCTCATTATAGCTTGGATGCCGAACAAAATGGGCTAGCCAGTATTGATGAGTCTGATAATCAACAAACTGATCAGGGCAATGCAGATAAGACCAATCATTATCAATTTTCTATTTCAGGTATGACCTGTGCAAGTTGTGTTAACACGGTACAGACGGCATTGCAAAATTCAAAAGAGGTTATTTCTGCGGATGTGAATTTTGCAAATCATACGGCTCAAATATCGACAACGGGGTTACCAGATTCAATCATTAAAGCCGTAATCGGTGTTGGTTATGGCGCGAGTCTAATTGTTGATGCAGAAAAAAGTGAAGCGGAGCGAGACCAAAGAGAGCATGCCGAATATCGAGAAAAGTCGAAAGCGTCCGCACTTGGATTAGGACTTGGCATTCCATTAATGCTGTATGGCGTTATGGGAGGGAATATGATGGTGAGCACGCTCACCGATAGGTTGATCTGGCTTGTCGTTGGGCTTGTGACACTTTGGGTTATGGTTCAAGCAGGTACGCATTATTTTCGTGGCGCCTGGAAAGCATTTATGGCGCATCAGGCCAATATGGACCTACTTATTGCATTAGGAACGGGCAGCGCTTGGTTTTACTCTATGTTGGTTGTGTTGATGCCGAATTGGTTTCCCCATAATACGAATCATCTGTATTTTGAGGCATCTGTCATGATTATTGGTTTGATTAATCTGGGGCAAGCATTAGAACTTCGCGCACGTCGTAAGACCAGTAAAGCCTTACATAGATTATTGGACCTTAGGCCAAAAATGGCAATAAGAGTCGAAGGTGATACAGAATCACGAATATCTGTATCCGATATTAATGTAGGAGATGTTCTCAGGGTTCGATCAGGTGACAAGGTACCGGTTGATGGCAATGTATTGGAAGGTTCATCTACGGTGAATGAATCTATGTTAACCGGTGAGCCAGCGCCTATCGAAAAAAATATGGGTAGTAAGCTGTCTGCAGGGACAGTAAACGGGCAAGGTAGTTTGTTGTTTGAGGCCACTCATATTGGAGCTGACACTTTGTTGGCGCAGATTATCAGTATGGTTGGCAAAGCTCAAAACTCTAAGCCTCCTATCAGTGTAATGGCAGACAGGGTCTCTTCTGTCTTTGTGCCGAGCGTTATTATTATTGCTATTTTGACGGCTCTTGCTTGGTACAACCTAGGCACTGAGTCCGTGTTTTCATACATGTTAGTTACCACTATATCCGTGCTGATTATTGCGTGCCCTTGTGCCTTGGGCTTAGCAACCCCGATCTCGACCATGATTGGTATCGGAAAAGCCGCTGAATATGGTGGACTGATTCGTAATGGTGACGCTTTGCAGCGTGCCAGTGAGCTAACGGTTATTGTGTTAGACAAAACAGGAACGATTACAGAAGGTCGGCCAAAAGTAGTAAGTCAGCTTTTGGCTGATCGAGCTCAGTCAACTGACATTGCACAGATAGTGTCAGCACTTGAGTCGAGAGCAAACCACCCATTAGCGGAAGCGCTTCTCTCGCATTGCCAGACAGAATTCGACGCTGACGACACTGTCGAACTTATTGAATTTAAGACGTTAATTGGGTTAGGTGTCGAAGGTCGTACTAATGGTGTTCGATACTATCTGGGTAATGAGCGCTTAATGAAAGAAAAGGGCATTTCACTAAGCCTTGACGACATGAACGGCCAGCAGCACCAAAATGCTACACGAGTGTATTTTTCTGATGAGAGCGCTATTCTGGCTGTTTATTATATTGAAGACCCCATTAAAAAAGGCATTGAATCGGCAATCACCAGTTTTAGAAAACAAGGCCTAGAAGTCATTATGTTGACAGGAGATAACCCAGAAACGGCAGCTTTGGTAGCGTCGATGGTTGGCATTCAGGATTATCATGCCCAACTAATGCCCAATGATAAATTGGATTGGGTTAAACGACTGCAAGCAAAAGGAGAGGTTGTAGGGATGATTGGGGATGGCATTAATGATGCGCCTGCTTTGGCTCAAGCTGATGTGGGGTTTGCTATGGGAGCAGGAACCGATGTTGCCATGGAAAGTGCAGACATAACGCTCATTCACAATGATTTAAAAGGCGTGGCTGATGTTATTCAGATCAGTAAAGCAACCCTAAGAAATATTAAACAAAACTTGTGGGGCGCCTTTGCTTACAACAGTTTAGGGATTCCGCTTGCAGCAGGAATATTGTTCCCTTTCACAGGTTGGTTATTGAGTCCGGTTATTGCTGGGGCCGCTATGTCGCTCTCTTCCGTTACTGTGGTTACTAATGCAAATAGACTTAGATTGTTTCGTATCGTTGCATCGGATGAAAGAAAGATGGAGGAAAAACTATGAGCGCGCTCATAAACGTGTTTGGCTTGATACTTATTGTGTTTGTTGTCTATTGGTTTTGGTGGTCAGGCAAGAAACCAAATAAGAAAAAATAAGCGACGTGTTTTTACGTTCTTTTGAGTAAGTATTTGTAATGTAAGTGTTGTAATATATGAGCGCTAAAAACAAGCCAAGGGTTGTCTGTGGCTTGTTTTTTTTGCTTTGAGCATACAAACATTTTTTCATTATTAATACATCAAACTTCGGAGCGTTTATGCTTGCTTATCAATGGGGTATTTTTGCCATTGCACTTGGTACATTCGGGCTAGGAACGACAGAATTTATGCCTATGGGTTTATTGCCCGTTATTGCTGATGGTGTTAATGCATCCATTCCTGCTGCAGGTCTTTTAATCAGTGCGTATGCTGTGGGTGTAATGATCGGTGCTCCTTTGATCACTTTGTTCCTCACTCGCTACAGTCATAAGACCTCGTTACTCGCCTTGATGGTTATTTTTGTCGTGGGCAATGTTCTTTCTGCTGTATCAATCAATTACGAAACCTTTCTATTTTCTCGCATTGTTACCAGCCTTTCCCACGGCGCTTTTTTTGGTATTGGTGCGGTTGTAGCCATGAATCTGGCCCCATATCACAAAAAAGGATCCGCGGTGGCGTCTATCTTTTTGGGGTTGACCATCGCCAATATTGTGGGCGTTCCTATTACTACTTGGTTGGGGCAAACGTTTGATTGGCGTATATCTTTTGCGGTTACTGCTGTGTTGGGTGTGGTTGCCATTATAGGCATTAGTCGAAGTCTGCCAGCGATGCCTTTGGCAGAGCGCCCTAATGTGAGAAGTGAGCTGAAAATCATTATGCAACCGGCCGCGTTACGGGCTTTCGCGACAACCGTTATGTGCGCAGGTTCCATGTTCACACTTTACACCTATATTGCGCCAATTATGCAGACGTTAGCCCAAGCTTCGGATAACGCGATTGCTACCATGTTAGCGTTAACTGGAATTGGGTTCACATTAGGCAACTATATCAGTGGCAAAGTAACGGATAAGTCACCTGATTTGGCTTTGTTTGTCTTCCTAGGCTTACAGGTTCTAGTTTTAGTCTTATTCCGATTTACAGCAACAACCGTCGTTGGCGCGGGAGTTAGCATCTTGTTATGGGGCGTGGTGATTTTTGGCAGCGGGCCGCCATTGCAAATGCAGGTGATGAAAATTGCTAATAAAGCACCTGGTTTAGCGTCTTCCATTAATATCGGTGCATTTAACTTAGGGAATGCATTGGGCGCAGCGTTAGGTGGATTGGTGATCAGTATTGGCTTTAGTTTTGATTGGATTCCTACTGCGGCCGCGATGTTATCTTTCTTCGCCTTGATCATGGTTTGGCTTAACCGTCGTAAAGCAATAGCGAGTAAAGAAGAAGTGTTCAATTAATAAGTACATAAACACTTTCATATTTATCTAAGGTGCTTCAGTGCATGTATAAGGGATAAGCTGTTTTGGGAATCGTTAAAAGCAAATTTTTAAAATTGAATCGTTTGATTCTATTCTTGGCATTGTCAGCCACAATTATCACCTTCATTAATAGCTTCTATTCAAATTATGAAGTTCAAAAAGAACAGTTGATCTTTCAAGCGATAGAGGTAAATCGGGCTTATGCTCAGAAGCTTTCTGACACAACAGAAGTGTTTATATCATCATCGAAACAGCAGCTTGCGTATGCAGCGAATGAAGTGTCTAGTCAGATGGACAACGATGCGTTTTTAATGGATGAGGCGAATCGTTTGAAATATCAAACCGACAGTTTCAACTCCGTTGTCATCAGTGATGCATTAGGCAGAACTCAGGCAGCATCACCTGAAACATTAGACCTGGTTGGCAAACAGTTAAAATCCGCTGGCAGTAAAGAGGCATTAGAAGAAAAAAAGGCACTTATTAGCAAACCTTATGTATCAACCATCCAAAACTTACTTGTCTTCATTTCGGCACCAATTTTCGATAAGCAGCATAATTATTTGGGTTTCTTGGGCGGCAGTATTTACTTAAAATCCCCTAATATTCTCAATCAAATTCTGGGTGAGCATTACTATAAAGACGGTTCTTATATTTATGTTGTCGATAAAAATAGGCAAATTTTGTATCACCCTCAAAAGGAGAGAATTGGCACGTTCCTTAATGGCAATAGCGGGCTCGACGAAATTATCAGTAAGAAAGAAGGGGGCTTGTTACTCAAAAATAGCAAGGGCATCGAAATGCTGGCGGGTTACTCAAGTATTCCGAGTACGGATTGGATTGTCATTACTCAAAGCCCTTTAGAATCTACCTTGTTACCATTAACGGGCATTATGGAAAAGGTGATTTTACGAACACTGCCAATGGCATCGGCTGTGTTTCTTTTTATATGGCTCTTTGCGCGAGCAATCTCACGACCGCTTCAACAACTGGCTGAAAGAGCGAAATCACTCGATAGCCCAACCGTTACGAGCGACATTGAAAGCATTGACTCTTGGTATGTTGAAAGCTTTAGTCTTAAAAAGGCCATGTTAAGTGGTGTGAAGCTTCTGCATAATCAAATTGGTGATTTAAAACGTGATGCCGACACAGACCCTTTAACAGGCGCAAATAATCGCCGCGCATTTCAATATAAGCTCAAGCAATTGGCGTTACTGGAAACGCCATTTGCGATTTTAGCTTTGGATATAGATTACTTCAAACGCATCAATGATGAATATGGTCACAGTGTTGGTGATGAAGTCTTAAAACAGCAAACACAGATATTGCAGGTTTTTTCCAGAGATGGTGATTTGGTTGCTAGAACTGGTGGTGAAGAATTTGTTCTGTTATTGAAAGACGTCACCGTGGAAGATGCGTTTATTATTGCTGAGCGTTTACGTGTGGCGATTGCTGAGGAAGCATTTGAAACCGTTGGTCATGTTACGGCGTCCATTGGCATATCGGCTTGGACGGCAAATTCTATCTCTATTGAGAAAACGTTATCATTGGCGGATCAGGCGCTTTATCAGGCTAAGAAACAAGGCCGGAATTGTTGTGTAATGCGTTCACTAGAAGATGTCGCTTAAAACTGAATGAAGGTGTGTGCGTACATGGTTTGGTATAACGGTGTACGCGTACCGTTTGAACATTCAAACAAGCACAAGGCAATCATGGAGAGTAAATTTAATTCATTAAAGTGGATAATCACCACAAACTACTAATTCCGATAATAACATTTATCGGAATTAGTAAGCGTGAATAAGCCTTCTATAATCCTAACTGCTTCTGCGTTGTTTAGTGAGATTTTAACCAAGCCAATAAGTCGCTCAGTGCTTTGACTTGATGTGTTGGTGTGATCTCTATTGGGTGTGTTTTTCCATGATGGTTCAGCCAGCACGTATCAAAGCCGAAGTTATTGCCGCCCAGAATGTCAGACTCTAGTGTGTCGCCAACCATGAGTACGCTTTTTTTATCTGGATTATTCATTTTATTGAGCGCGTCTTGAAATATGTTTGCGTGCGGTTTGGCTACGCCAACCAGTTCAGAAATCACCACAGGTGAAAAATAAGGTAAAAATCCAGTCCGTTCGAGTCGTACTTGTTGTAATTGAGCAAATCCGTTGGTGATAATGCCCATTTTTACGTTATTTTCATGTAAATGCATTATTAGTTCTAAGGCGCCTGGTAATGCTTTGCATATTTCAGCCATTGAATCTAAAAATTGTTTATTAAGCTCTTTTGCGCTGATGGCCAGCTTGTCACTCCAGCGTTGAAATCGACGTGTTTGCAGCTGCTCTGCTGTAATGCTGCCATTTTGGTATTCAACCCACAACGGCTTGTTTAGCGCTTGGTATTCATCAAACTCTAACTGTCCAAAATTAACCCCGTGGCGTGAAAACATGTGTGTTAAGCCGGCAAAGTTATCGAAATGAAACAGTGTTTCGTCGGCGTCAAATAATATCCATTGGTATTTCATTGTTACTACTTCTATGCAAACAAGTTGGTTTAAACAGAATAATGTTCAGGGTGCAGTATTGGAGCTAATGCCAGCACTAAGGCTTGGGTGTAAATGCTTTCTCTGGTTGCTGCATGATTTGTCAGCAAGCCAATGGCACCGCCTTTCTGGCGAATATTGGAGGTATTAAATAAGTCGTCCATAACATCCCCAAGTTCTTCGTGTTCTTTTAACCGCTTATAGACTTTATTTGGTAGCGGCAGGTTTGCGGATCGACCCGTTGTCATTGCCCCTTCATTGCTCAAAATAGCGACATAGGCAAAGGTGGCTGCGCCCTCCTCAAATTCATCCACACCGCCTTCCATCGCTACAAAAAAATCCATCTCTGATTCAGGGACTTGTTGAGCATAGTGGCGAGCGCAATAGCGAACTCGATTTTGTGCGCCGAGACGTGTTTCGGCTTCTGTCATGGGTTGATCCGCTACCTCTGACAGTGCGTGCATTTCTTCGCAGTGCACAATGTGCTTAGGGAAAATGAGCGAAAAAGCATGTTTGGCGGCATTGATTTTAACGGGGTTGGTTGAGCCAACACAAATTCGAATGACGGTAGAATCTAATTTTATAGTCATCAAATGTCCTTGTTTTAAGGATGAAAATTAAAACAAAAAAGCCGCTATCCATAATAGCGGCTTTTCATTAAAACTTATGGATGGATCTACGCTTGGCCTTTGATAACCGGCGTTGGGCAAACAACGTCTGCATTTTGCGCTCTGTGGCGTAGCAAATGATCCATAATCGTCAATGCCACCATCGCTTCTGCGATTGGTGTAGCGCGAATGCCAACACAAGGGTCGTGGCGACCTTTGGTAATCACTTCGATTGGGTTACCAGCACGATCAATGCTTTTACCCGGTATTGTTATGCTCGACGTTGGTTTTAATGCCATGTGAACCACAATGTCTTGACCAGAGGAAATGCCACCTAGAACACCGCCGGCATGGTTGCTTAAAAAGCCTTCGGGGGTCATCTCATCACGATGCTCGCTGCCTTTTTGTTCAACAACGTCAAAGCCATCTCCAATTTCAACGCCTTTTACCGCGTTAATGCTCATGATGGCTTTGGCGATGTCCGCATCCAGACGATCAAACACTGGCGCACCTAAACCTGGCATGACGTTAGTAGCAATAACGGTAATTTTTGCGCCAACAGAATCACCTTCGCGTCGCAATGCTGTCATGTATTGTTCGAGTTCTGGTATCGCGTCGGGATCTGGGCTAAAGAAGCTATTCTCATAAACTTGGCTCAAGTCTTTTACTTCAAGCTTGATAGGGCCAAGTTGCGATAAGAACCCTTTTATCTCAATGCCAAATTGTTGTTTTAGGTATTTTTTTGCGATGGCGCCAGCAGCAACACGCATTGCTGTCTCGCGTGCAGACGAGCGCCCGCCACCACGATAGTCACGGAAGCCGTATTTTTGGTCGTATGTGTAATCGGCGTGTGCTGGACGAAACGTGTCTGCAATGTTGCCGTAATCTTTCGAGCGCTGATCGGTATTTTCTATCAGTAAGCCAATCGGCGTACCGGTTGTTTTACCTTCAAATACACCCGATAAAATTTTCACTTCATCTGCTTCACGTCGTTGAGTTGTGTATTTAGAGGTACCCGGTTTACGCAAGTCTAAATCGTGCTGCAGGTCTGCTTCATTGATTTCTATGCCCGGTGGACAACCATCAACAATGGCACCAAGCGCTATACCGTGACTTTCACCAAATGTGGTGACTTTAAAAAGTGTTCCAAATGTATTACCAGACATAGTTTATTTCTGCTCTTGTAATAGTTCGCTGAGTTGTTCTTTGGTTAGGATAAAAACACCGTTACCACCCTGCTCTAGTTCCACCCACATAAATGGGGTGTTTGGGTATGCCGCTTGAAGCGCATTCTCGGTGTTTCCAACTTCGTATACTAATATACCGTCATCATGTAAATAATGCCCGACTTGGGCTAAAAAGTCGTGAGTGAAGGTTAGACCGTCTTCTCCTGATGTTAATGCTAATTCAGGCTCGTTATGAAATTCTGCTGGGGCATTTTCAAAGTCATCGGCATCAACATAGGGTGGATTGCAAATGATAAGGTCATATTGCTTTCCTATTAAGCTTTTGAACATGTCAGAGTGAATAGCGACCACTCTTTCTTCTACTTGGTGGCGTATTATGTTTTCGTTGGCAACAACCAGTGCGCTTTCACTGATGTCAGTAATATCAACTTGCGCATCTTCAAACACTAAAGCGGCAGCAATGCCTAAGCACCCCGAGCCAGTGCACATGTCCAAAATATTCAAAGGGTAGTTTTTTAGCCAAGGCGCAAACTCACTTTCCAATAAAGAAAGGATTGGGGAGCGAGGGATTAATGTGTCTTTCGTGACTTTAAAAGGCAATCCCATGAACCAAGCTTCGCCCAACAGGTAAGGCAAAGGTTCGCGTTTTGTGATGCGTGTTTGGACTAATTTTAGAATGTGTTTTTTTTCATTGTAGGTCAACGCGCAATCTAACATGTCACGATCAAAATCTAATGGCAACTTAAGTGCGCCCATCACCAACTGTACCGCTTCGTCCCAAGAGTTGTCAGTTCCATGGCCGTAGAATAAATCGGCTTGGTTGAAGCGACTAAATGTCCAGCGGATAAAGTCTTTTATGGAGGATAAATCACGAGTGGCGGATTGTTTGTAGCTCATCTTCTCTTCTTAATGATACACGTATAACGAAGCCCATATTATAGCGGTTATTTTTTCGAGCCTCTATCTTTGTTGTGAATGGTTTGTATTGATGTGGCCAAAGCGTCCAGTTTTTTTGTCATGTCTTGCCATTTTTTGGTGTCGTCTTTTGCGTGATTGCTCATTGTGTTGCTGTGTTGTTTTAAAAGCTTTTCGTTTTCGTGTTTAAGGAATTCGAGTTGGTTATCTTGTTTTGCAAGATCAACCTCTTTTTGTGACAGGTTCATTCTCAACTCAGTGCTGCTCTTTTGCTCTTCTTTTAGTTGACTGTTGAGTACCTGATTCTGAGAAAGCACATCCAAATAGCGCTGTTCGCTGATGTCGAGTTTTTGCTGAAGGGCTTGAGCGTGAGACAGTAGTGTTTGATGTTCTGCATTTATTTTTTCATGCGCGTCTTGTAGCTCGATCAGTGCAGAAGACAAAGAAAGATAACCACCCTCTGTCGCGTCTTGCTTATGTTTATGGTGTTGCTCTACATCGGTGGCTTTTTCATCGAGCAGTTGACCTAGATTTTGCGCTGCTTCTCTGGCGAAACGTTTAAAAACCGGCAGTAAAATATTATCGATTTCGTGTAATTGGTTCTGTTGATGTTCTTTGTAGGCTTCCTCCCACTCGGATATGGCTTTCATGAAAGTGGTGTTGGAGCAGCGACGTCCATCTTTCGTGAAAAAGTGTTCGGTTAAGCGAGGAATGTTAGGGAAGAGATTCTTTTCGATAAGTTCCCAACAGGCTAGATGTATTTCTTCTCTTGATATGTTTGCTTTACGGGCCATTCTGCTTACCTGACAACTCAATTAATATATTCAGTAATAATATTATCAAATATATTTTTTTGTTGAAACCAGTAAGTAATTTAGTGCCAGATTACGAAAAGTTGGCCGATGGTTATTTTGGGTAAAAAAAAGCGCCTGTCGGCGCTTTGTAAAAATATCTAGTGTTTTATTTAAGGCTGGTTGTACTGAGTATTTTGGTTGCCATTTCAACGCCAAATTCTTTTGCGAGTTCTTTCCATGAGTCCTGCTTGGCTTCGAAATAAACGGGTTCGGCATTAGGGAAACGAGCATCAAGCAGTTCATTAACACTCGATAAGCCATCAATCAAACCGATGGTTGTGGCTTGTGAGCCTGTAAATACCATGCCTGAGAAAACATCATCGGTAATGGTTAGTTTATCGCCACGACCTTCTTTTACGGCGTTGATAAATTGCTGATGCGTTTCATCCAATACCGCTTGCCACTTTAGCTTGGCTTCTTCTGTCATTGGGGTGAAAGGGTCTAAAAAGGCTTTATTTCGGCCCGCGATAAACGTACGACGTTCTACTCCGATTTTTTCAAGCAAATTACTGGCATCAAACCCTGAGGAAATAACACCAATAGAACCTACTAAACTGGCCTTATCCGCATAAATTTCATTGGCGGCAGACGCAATATAGTAGCCACCCGATGCGGCCATGTCTTCCACAACAACGATCACCGGGATGTCTGGATAGCTTTGCTCTTTGTTTCTAATGGCGTCGTAAATAATGCCCGAATGCACAGGACTACCGCCAGGGCTATTCATTTCAATCACAACGCCTTTCAATTGACTGCTCTGATAAGCATCATCTAGCAAGTTAACAAAGGTTGACGACTCGATCTCAGCGTCGGCGCCAATCACTCCACGCATTGGAATCATGGCGACAATATCACCGTCTAAACTGACGTTTTGCAATTGAGACTGCATAAACCAACCGCCAAGAATGGCCATAAAAATGGCTATTGTTGTAAAGCGGAAAAATATTTTCCATCGTCTAGCGCGGCGCTTCTCTATTACGTTTTCACTGAGTGTTTTCTCTAACAATGCCCAGATTTCATTGTTAGGATCAAGCGGATCACTGCCTTGCGATTTCGAGTCACTCTTTGAATCGACAGCATTGTCGTTTTGCATTTCCATTCGATCTTCGTCTTCTGTCCAGCTCATTAGTCATAGCCCCAGTAAATTGGATAATTGGTTGAAATCATTTAGTAGCGCATGAGGCCGACACGCGTTTAGTCGAGCTTCATTATGAGCGCCATAGGTGACCCCAATGCTTTTCATGCCGGCATTGGTGGCCATGTTTAAGTCGTATTCTGTGTCGCCAATCATGATGGCGTGTTCTGGCGAGATATCCAATTCTGTCAGTATTTGCTCTAGCATCAACGGATGCGGTTTGGATAAGGCTTCATCTGCGCAACGTGTTGTGGCGAAATAATGATGGGTATTGGTTAACGACATGACTCTTTCGAGCCCTCTTCTGGTTTTCCCTGTAGCAACCGCCAATATCAATCCTGCTTCTTGGAGCTGATCTAACATTTGAATCACCCCAGGGTAAGCATCGGGTGGTGTTTGATCTGCCGCGACATAAATTCCTTTGTAATGCTCCATAATGATACGCTGCTCATCAATGGGCAATTCAGGCCATATTACGTCGATTGCTTTATCAAGAGATAAACCAATGATGTTTTTAATGTCGTCTTTGTGTCTTATTGGCGCCTTTGCTAAATGAGCCGCTTGTAGCATGCTCGCGCATATTTTATCGATCGAATCGAATAAAGTACCGTCCCAATCAAAAATCACTAATTTAACCATAGATACCTCTTAAGAATGGCGCGGCGAAAGTGTACCATAGCGATAAAATACAACATAAGGATTGGCAATGACTTCTGGCTATACATTAGAACAACTTTCGATTGATCAAAGCGTTGAGTATCGAAAAACCGTTACCAAAGCAGATGTGCATGCTTTTGCTGAAGTAACCGGTGATACCAACCCTGTGCATTTGGATGCGGATTACGCGGCGACCACTACATTTGGTCAACCGATAGCGCATGGCATGCTGACAGCTGGCTTTATTTCAGCGGCCATTGGCACGAAATTGCCAGGGCCTGGCTGCATTTATTTAGAGCAAACATTGAAATTCCGAGCGCCTGTCTATATCGGGCAAGAAGTTGTAACAACAATCACGGTGACGGATTTGAATGAGCGCAGACGCCGCGCAACACTTAAGACTGTATGTGAGTGTGATGGAAAAGTGGTTGTCACAGGTGAAGCGACTATTATGTTGCCAGCCACTGTGTAATGACATGCTGTCGGTATAAATAAAAAAGAGCGTAACCTTGAAGGAGGTTGACGCTCTTTTTTATTGGGCGCTGACTACATGGACATGACGATTCGCCCAGTAATTTCCCCTTTTTCCATGTCTTCGAAAATTTCATTAATATCTTCGAGTTTCTTCTCTTCAATAATGGCTTTTACTTTGCCTCGCGCAGCAAATTCTAGGCATTCTTCAAGGTCTTTTCTTGTGCCGACGATAGAGCCGACAACACTGACACCATTAAGAACAGTGTTAAATATTGGCAATGGCATATCTTCTGGTGGTAAACCAACCAAGACACATTTACCGCCACGTCTTACGACATCGTAGCTCTGCCTAAAGCCAGCTTTGCTCACGGCAGTACAGACACTGGCATGAACGCCGCCTGTGTTTTCTTGGATGCGGTTAACAATGTCATCTTCTTTAAAATCATAATAGTGCTCAGCACCAAGTGATAATGCAAGCTCACGTTTCGCAGATCCTGTATCAACAGCCACAACACGAAGCCCCATTGCAACGGCGTATTGAACCGCCAAGTGACCTAGACCACCGATTCCAAAGATTGCGACCCAATTGCCAGGCTTAGCATTTGATACCTTAAGTGCTTTGTACGTTGTTACGCCCGCGCAAAAAAGTGGCGCAGCTTCAACATAGCTTAAGCCTTCTGGCACTTTTACGACATAAGCAGCATCAGCAGCACAATATTCAGCGTAACTACCATTCACTGAATACCCTGAATTTTGCTGAGATAAGCACAGGTTTTCATCGCCAGTTAGGCAATATTCGCAATGACCACAAGCGCTATAAAGCCATGGGATGCCGACCCGATCACCATTTTTAATGTGCTTAACGGCACTGCCAATTTCCACCACTTCACCAACGCCTTCGTGGCCCGGAACGAGTGGCAAGGTTGGCTTCACTGGCCAGTCACCATGACAAGCATGTAAATCTGTATGACAAACACCACAAGCGTGAATTTTAACGAGGATTTGGTGGGGCTCTATTTTAGGTTTGGCGATATCTTCAATCTTTAAAATGGCGCCAAACTTACTAGCAACGGCTGCTTTCATAGCATTCTCCTAATGGATGAATTAACTTACTTTGCAGATTAGCTGAGTTGTCAGAACCACATGACGACATAGATCAAGGCTTGGCGAATTAGGTCTCATTTTTTGATAAATAGACGGATCATGGAAAAAAAAGACACGTTGTAAAAAATGCTAGAATTTATTACGTCACAAGCCTATATTTGATGCATAAAACGCAGGATAGGAACCACCATGAAAATCCAACTACTTATGATCATTGCTGTGATTGCATCGTCTATATTGACGATCTCTCAACGCGCTAATGCTCAGGAAGTAAATCAGTTTCGGTGGTTAGAACCTACACTAGAACAAAGATGTGGCGAAGTTGTTGCTCCAGATCAAGAAAATGGCACTGACAATGAATATGTCGCCTACCTTCCTGAAAAGAGTCACTTTACGCCCTTCACATCCACTCCATTATTACGTTTCCGTTTTCCAATTATTGCGAAAGTGAACGGCAACATCATCCCGAGAGCACCACCTCTTTCATTGATATAACTTACCTAATTTATTCTATTTATTACCACTACTGGGGCTATATCATGAAAACACTAACTTATGTATCTACTAAAGACGTCAACAACCTTGTTTGGCCTGTCAAAACAGACAATATTAACCTCTATTCTCCAGCACTGACTGTTTTTACCGATTTTAAAACAGCCGGCCCACGAGTAATCGAGTCCAGCACTCGTGCAGATGAACTTGTTCAGTTAATGAAAAAAGAACACGTTCGAATGAAAATAGTCGTCGACGCAGACAATCATTTTATCGGGGTAATTAGCCTTGAAGACTTGTCCGAAGATATTTTTATTAAACAGGTTGCGAATGGATTCGAGCGATCTGAATTGATGGTGGCGGATTTGATGAGAGCAAAAGAAGTGCTGCTTGCTTTGTCTTACACATCACTAAAACATTCAGATATTGAGTCATTGTTATTTAGTCAGCGGAACAACCCGCTTCAGCATTTGCTTGTTATTGACGAAGAAACCAAAGCGATTCGTGGATTGATATCTTCTAATGATGTTGCACGACAGCTGAGATTGGACGTTGATGTGGCTTTTTCAAGCTTTGAATACACGTATCAAAGCGCCATTCTTGGCCATAAATCTCAGGATAAGAAACGCAGAGTGGCTTAAGTATAGATTGCCATAAGTATCGATTGCATTAAGTGATCTTCCTTCATAAAAGAGCCTGAATCCGTTAACCACTCAGGCTCTTTTTAAATTAGCCTTCTTTTTTTTCTATCCAATAGTAATAGCAATTCTCTTCTTGAATTTGCTTTATTAATTTATGGCCTAAAAATTGGCAAAATTTTGGAATGTCTCGTGTTGTAGACGGGTCTGTCGCGATGACTTTCAAGACCTCTTTACCTGCTAATTTTCGCATTTCTACGTGGAGCATCATAACGGGCTCAGGACATAGTAGATCGGTTGCATCAAGCAGTGCTTGGTGTTCCATGGGGTTCCTCTCAAAAGGTGTATAACCCCATTAGTTAAAGGGGTTATTAAATCGGTGTTATGTGTTTGCTTTTAACCAATCATGAGTGTTGGTCGCAAGCTCTAAAATGGTGTCTTCTATCGATCTATTGTATTTCTTTAGTGTTTTAAAGTCATGATCCGCGCCTTCCACCCAAAGAATGTCAACATTGCTGGGTAACGATTGCTGACTAACCCAATCGTATGAGCCAAGCTTATCTCTTGTGCCTTGAATAATAAGGCAAGGCGTTTCGAGCTTTTCAAGAAATGATAATCTATTTTTTTCAGGCTTACCTACAGGGTAAAAAGGGAAACCAAAGCACACCACAGCTTTCACCATAGAGAGATGAGAAAGTTGAGTGGCAACTCGACCGCCCATTGATTTTCCTGCAACTACACAATGAGTTTGTTGAGCTAGCTTTTCTTGGTATTCGGGAATCAACTTATTAAAGCGCGGTGGTGGTCTTTTTTTGCCTGAACGCTCTTGTTCTTCCATGTAGGAAAACGTTACCGGAACAACGGGGTGATTGAGTTGTGTGGAAATGGCAGCGCTAAGCTTCGTTAAAAAGAGGTTGCTGTGACCTGCGCCAGCGCCATGAGCGAGATAAAATGGAAGTGTATGCATGGTTATGAGTTCAAAACCCTATTAGAACAGATTCATAAAGTGGTTAGAACCGTGATAAGGGTGGATAATGCTTTAATAGGCTGTTTTGTATGTAGTAAAACTTGATCTGTATCAGAAAGTGATTGTTCTCTAGAGGGTAAACTCCTATTAGAAATTTTAATAGGAACAAAAAATGATCTGGGATTCTTCTCTAATTACAAAATATGACCTGTCAGGACCTCGATACACCTCATACCCGACCGCACCTCAATTTGACGCAAACATCAGTAAAATTGCGTTAATTGATAAGATGTTAATGCCGTCTGAAAGTCCTCTTAGTTTGTACTTCCATATCCCTTTTTGCGCTCATCTTTGTTATTACTGCGCTTGCAATAAAATTGTCACCAAACAATACGATAAAGGCGCTGAGTACGTTGAATTATTGGGTGAAGAAATGAGGCTTAGAAGCCTTATGCTGGACGATACGAGAAAAGTGACTCAGCTGCATTTTGGTGGCGGCACGCCAACATTTCTGAGTGAAGCGTTAATTGACACTCTGTTTGCGAGTATTAAACAGCATTTCAACTTAATCAATGATGGGTCCCAAGATTACAGTATTGAAATCGATCCTCGTGAGATAACGCACACTAAGTTGAAGCGATTGACGGACATGGGAATCAATCGAATCAGCATAGGCGTTCAAGATTTTGACCATAAAGTACAAAAGGCGATACATCGTATTCAGTCATTTGAAATGGTTTCTGACTTAGTGTGTTATGCGAGAGAGCTTGGGATTAAATCAATCAATTTCGATTTGATCTATGGTCTCCCCTACCAATCTATTGAGGGTTTTAGAGAAACGCTAGACCAAGTTATTGCGCTGTCGCCTGAGCGTATCTCCCTTTTTAATTACGCCCATTTGCCTGAACGCTTTCGATCTCAAAAGCGTATATCTGATGAGAGCTTACCTGCTGCTCGTCTGAAACTTGATTTACTCAAAATGAGTATCGAATACTTAATTTCTGCCGGCTACGACTACATTGGAATGGACCATTTTGCGAAACCTGACGACAGTTTGGCCATAGCTCAAAAGCAAGGTAAATTGCAGCGAAATTTCCAGGGCTATACTACTCATGCGGGTACGGATTTGGTTGCTTTTGGTGTGTCTGCTATTAGTGACATAAAAGGCGTTTATATTCAAAACCATACCGATCTGTCAAAATATAGAGATAGTATCGAGAAAGGGCAATTGGCCATATCAAAAGGCTATATAAGCGACCTAGATGATAGAATTCGTCACACAGTGATTATGACGCTCATTGCGCAGTTTGAACTCAATACTGTCGTTATCGAGAAAATGTTTAATATACGTTTTTTCGACTATTTTGGTGAAGAAGTAGACAAGCTAAAACCTATGGTCGATGATGAGATGGTGGAAGTTCATCGCGGTGGTGTGCAGGCCACTATAAAAGTCACGGAACGCGGTAGATTACTTATTCGTTGTATTTGTATGGTTTTCGATAAATATTTGAATAGCTCTATAAAATACTCAAAAGTTATATAGATCGAAATCAGGGAGATTCACATGGCAATGACACACACACAATCACGATTTAACAGCACGCTTACGTCGCAATGCCAAAATTGCAGCTTAAGTGCACTTTGCCTGCCAATTGCATTGGCAGATGAAGACATTAATAAATTAGACCAAATTATCGAGCGAAAAAAACCCCTCAAGAAAGGCGAATTTTTATTCCGCCAAGGCGATACGTTTGACTCTGTTTATGCGGTTCGTTCAGGCACGCTGAAAACGTTCAATATTACGTCTTTCGGTGAAGAACAAATTACAGGCTTTTATTGCCCTAGCGAGTTAGTCGGCCTCAGTGGTATAGACTCAAACGTTTATCCGGTTTCTGCAAAAGCATTAGAAACAACCACTGTATGTGAGATTCCTTTTAGCCATTTAGAAGAATTATCGACTCAAATACCCTCTTTAAGGCATCAACTGTTTAAAGTGATGAGTCGAAAAATATCTGATGATCAGCAAATGATGGTTTTGTTAGGTAAAAAAAATGCGGACGAAAAAGTCGCGTCATTCCTCCTTAATTTATCTAACCGCTTTAAAAAACGTGGTTATTCAGCTTCTTCATTTCGCTTATCGATGTCACGAGGGGAAATTGGTAACTATCTTGGGTTAGCGGTTGAAACGGTCAGTCGTGTAATCACTCGTTTCCAAAAAAGTGAACTTGTGCACGTAGATGGCAAAGAAATTGAGATAGTCGACTTTCCTGAAATGCAAAAACTCGTGGGTGTTGCTAGCGATTGTGGTAAAATAACTCAAATTTGATTGAAATATTGAGGCGCTACCAGATATGCTCTACGACGATTTTTACGTTAAATCACTCATACAAACTATTGAAGACTGGCCAAAAGAAGGCATTAGTTTTCGAGATATAACGCCTATTTTCAGCGACCCTAAAGGCATGAGGATGGTTGTAGATGCATATGTTCACCGTTATATCTCTACTGACATTTCTCACATTGCCTGCATCGATGCTCGCGGTTTTTTGATTGCGGCCGTATTGGCGTATGAGCTTCAGAAACCATTAATTTTAGTGCGAAAAAAAGGCAAACTTCCGGGCAAAACCATTTCTCAAAAATACGCATTAGAATACGGTGAAGCAGAGTTAGAAATTCAAGAAGGTGCCGTTAAGCCTGGTGATCAAGTCCTGCTGTTTGATGATTTGATTGCAACGGGCGGTACACTTTTTGCCGCTATTAAGTTGCTGACGAAGCAAGGTGCCAATATTAAAGAGGTTGCCGCGATTATTGATTTACCAGATCTTGGCGGAAGCCAAAAGCTAAGAGACAGTGATATTCCTGTTTTCAGCTTATGCGCTTACGATGGTGAGTGATTACACAGCTTGTTTCTGATTAAATAAAAAAGGTGGCTTAAGCCACCTTTTTTATTTTCAATAACCCTATTTTTGGTCTTAAAAGTCTACTGTTGCACCAACAGATAACCCTTTATTCACTTCTTTTCGGCTCTTATCATCATATATTATGACGGTTTTGCCATAGCGAATGTAAGCACGTGCATTCTTCATGGTCATGTATTCTGCACGGAACTCATAAGTATACATGTGGTTGAGGTTTGTGAAGGATAGCACCTCTGGCGAATAGTACAGTGAACCATAAATGCTTACACGGTTCGCTTCTGGAATAGTGTATCTGTACCAGCCACCTAAACTTAAGCCCATAGACACATCGTCTTCTTTTTCAAGATCGGCATCAATAGCGTATAAACGCACACCTATACCAACTTGCAACGGTCCACTGCTATCAGAATCTTCTACACTCAGTCCGACATGTGCCGTTGAGGTGCTTTCATCCTTGTCGTGCGTGACACCAGCATTAATACCAAAGCTGCCCATGGATAAATTAACATCACCCTTTACGGTGTCATTGGTCAAGCTAACACCAGCAGTAGAGGCGCTTACGATAGAGGAACCGAGAATTCCTGCAGTTAGTAATAACGTTTTATGAGTAAGATTCATTTCTATTATCCTATAATGAAATAATATTTAATCGATCAAAAGCGTCTGGTGATTGCTTCAGCTCTTTAAAGTTAAACAATTCTGTATCCGCTAAATGAGACGGCACGACGTTTTGAATGGCGGAGAACATCGTTTCTGTTCTGCCTGGGAACTCCTGTTCCCATTTTTGCAGCATGTCTTTTACGACTTGCCTTTGTAGGTTTTGTTGGGAGCCGCATAGATTACAAGGAATGATAGGGTATTCCTTGATAGTGGCGAATTCCTCAATGTCTTTTTCCTTACAGTAAGCGAGAGGACGAATAACAACGTGTTTGCCATCATCACTTAACAGTTTTGGAGGCATAGATTTTAACTTACCACCAAAAAACATATTCAAGAATAACGTTTCAAGAATGTCGTCTCTGTGATGACCAAGTGCAATTTTGGTCGCGCCAATTTCTTCGGCAAAACCATACAAAGAACCGCGACGTAAACGAGAGCACAAACCGCAAGTGGTTTTCCCTTCAGGGACGATTTCTTTTACGATACTGTATGTATCGCGCTCTAGAATATGAAAATCTACCCCGAGTTCTTCCAAATAAGCAGGTAAAATATGCTCAGGAAATCCGGGTTGTTTTTGATCTAGATTCACCGCTACAATGCTGAAATCAATGGGTGCGCTGGCTTGCAGATTACGCAAAATCTCAAGCATGGTATAAGAATCTTTGCCGCCAGACAGGCAGACCATCACCTTATCGCCCTCTTCAATCATATTGAAGTCTGCAATAGCTTGGCCAGTTTGCCTGCGAAGGCGTTTTTGGAGCTTGTTTAGCTCTAGTTTTTCTTTGGGTCGGTTAGAGAAATCCATCATATATACGCTGTAAATAAAACGCGCCTATATTACTATAAAGTAGGATCAAATCGCATTAAAAATGCGAAATATAAGGTAAAAGTGTATAAAATTCATTTTTTCTACCTTTATTAACGATTACTTATCACTCTCGCTAAACTGCAATGTTGAGCGGCACCCTTTGCACACATATTCTGTTCCTCGCTGTGCTCGAGTGTGGCGTTGCTTTGAGAATTGATGCTTTTGGCATGAGCAATGATACTCAAAGGTTTCTTTTAGAGGCGGAACATCAAAGCTGTGCGTTCTACTCGGCTCGATGCCATACACTTTTAGCATGACGGCTTGCCACTCCTTACCGTGCGGCCTAACATTGTCTCCATAAATTTGATAAACAATAATATGGGCGACTTCATGAGGAACAACCGTTTCTAAAAATTCTTTCGGATTTTGTTGATACATGAAGACATTAAAACGGAGCTCATTTTTATGGAGGTGCGCTGTTCCAGCCGCTCTGCCTCTTTGCTTCAGGTTGCAAGTAGCCGGTAAAAACGTGTTGCCGAAAAACGTGTTTGCTTGATTAAAGCATTCGGTCGCTTTCTCGTAAATGATATTTAACACTTCAGTATTGAGCTTCAAATCTGCTTTCTTTGAGGTCATATTGCATAAGCCTCACTTTGATCAACTTCATGAATCACATTAATGAGACTTTCAGCAAAATCCGCTACCGTTTCTTTAGATAGGCCGGTTAAGCGACTGAGTGATGCGATGGAGTTTGGTTTGTGTAAACAGATCAATCTGAGTTGCGAGTCACTTAAGCTGATTTTTCCGTATTTGTATTTCCAAGCTAAGATTCTGTGCCACTTCACCGTGTCTAGTGCCAATTGCTCTTCTTTTAAAATGGGGTAATAGTGTTCACTCGGTATGATGATCTGTGTTTTTCCTTGCAGAACACTTCGCGATTTTTCATTAATTTGTACGGTGAAAATATTTGATTCACCAATACTAAGGTACTTAAAGGCAATTAGGTGTCGTATCACTGACTTCCATTGCACTTCAGTAAGCTCCTTTCCTTTTCCATAAAGAGGAAGCAACTCAGCCCTCACGGCACTGACCGCTTTGGTTTTCTTTCCTAGTAATATTTGAATCAGCAATGCAAAAGGCTCTAAGCCTTTCGTATGATAAATTAACGACAACATTTTCTGGCTAGCTGTCGTCATATTGTGCTCAGACTTTGTTGAAAGGCATCGATCGCAGTAGTTGCAGGCAGGGATGCTTTCATCGAAATGAGACAATAATTGTTGCCGTCTGCATCCTCGACCTTCTAAAATCTGAAACAAATTAACCAAATGGTGTACTTCTTTTTCTGCTGATAAAGGCTGAGACACTGCCAATTGTTGCGCTTGTAACATATCTTGAAGGCCATAAAGCAAAAGTGTTTTTGCTGGTTGGCCATCACGACCTGCACGACCAATTTCCTGAAAATACGCTTCAGGACTGTTGGGTAAATCTAAATGAATCACGAACCTTACATGAGGGATATCAATCCCCATACCGTATGCTGTTGTTGCCACCATGATGGTGCCGTGTTGTTCTATGAAGGTTTGATGATTGTTTTGTTTATCTTGTTCTTGCATAGCGGCATGGTAACTTAAACTGGGTAAACCTAATTGCCGTAACCAACTGGAAATTTCTTCTGTTTTTTTCCTAGATCGACAGTAAATAATACCGGTCTGACCTGGTGCTTCATGATGTAAAAAATACAAAATTTGCTGCTTGGCTTTTCTCTTTTGAGCGATTTGAAGATTGATATTGCTACGATCAAAGCTATTTTTCAGGATAAGGCTGTTTTCAAGCTTTAAAGATTCCTGAATAGAAGAGATGGTTTGTTTATCGACTGTGCCCGTTAGTGCAATGATCGGCACATTTGGGAAAGCATCTTTTAGCTGACCTAACTGGCTGTATTCCGGTCTAAAAAAATTGCCCCATTGCGAAATACAATGAGCCTCATCAACGGCAAATAAAGAAATGTCAAAACTATGAAGAAAGCCGATAACCGATGGCTGAACCAATTTTTCTGGGGATAAATACAGTAAATCGATGTGGTTATGGCGTATTGCCCACACGAGATCGTCTTGCTCTCCGGGGTTCATGGTTGAATTCAAAAATTTTGCATTTATGCCTTTCCTATTCAATTCATCAACTTGTTGAGACATCAGAGATAAGAGTGGACTGACAATAACAGCGATGCCACTTCTAATGAGCCCTGCTGATTGATAAACCAGAGACTTCCCACCACCAGTGGGTGCTGCAAGCAAAACATCGCGCCCAGAACATAGCGCGTCGATTGCTTCTTCTTGCAATGGGCGATATTCGGTGTGACCTAAACGGGAAAGTACGAGTTTCTTTAAATTCATTTCGGAATTATCCCTTAAGAACGCGCTTTCTGCATCGATTTTTCGCCATCTTTTCGCTAGAATCGAACACTTAATTTACATTAGGGAAACATTTGTATGGCACACCAACCTCTTGATGATCTTGAGTTAGAGACGTTAGAAAATTTTTTGGAGTCCGATCAGGTTCATGAAGAATGTCAAAATTTTGTTATGACCCACGGGTTCTTAACCGCATTGTCAATTTGTCCTGTTAGTACTACTGAGGATAAATGGTTGCCTGTTGTGTTTGAAGACACACCAAAGTTCGAGAACGAAAAGCAAGAAAAGCAAATACTGCAGTATCTATCCCGTTTGTTTATCGATATTCAAAAGGAACTAGAGTCTGAAGATGGTTTTATGGTCCCCTGTGAACTCGAAATGGGCCAATCTCCTGAAGAGCTGAGTGAGCTGCAAGAATGGGCTACCGGTTTTATGGAAGGTGTTTTCATGACGGAAGGCGCTTGGTTTGAATCAGAGAAAGAAGAAGTTGTTGCGGAATTATTATTGCCTATCATGGTCGCATCTGATTTATTCGATGATGAAGAAGTACTTCAAATCCGTGCCAGTGAAAAACTAACGAATTCTTGCATTGCACAAATTCCAGAAGTAGTCACAGACTTGTTCCTTGTGTTACGTACTGAGCCAGAAAAACGCCCATTTCCGAAACATCAGCCTAAAGCGCAAGGTAATAAAAACAAGAAGAAAGGTGGTAAGAAGGCGTAATTGAAATCTGCCTGCAGCTTTACTGCTGCGGGCAGGCATTTCGTAAAGCGACGAGGGTAATATCGTCAAGCTGAACCGATTCCCCGCGGTAGTCTGTGAGTTTCTTTTCTATTTTTTCCTGCGCTAAAACAAGGCTTTTTTCTGCGTAACATTCTGAAATTAACGTTCTGACTTGATCACAACCAAGCATTTCATCCTGACAATTTTTCAGTTCTAAAACACCATCTGAGACAATAATTAATGTGTCGCTATTATTAAGTGTATTGCATTGCAGATCCGCTTCGAATTCATCTACTGGAAGAATGCCCAGTGGCATGTGGTTTGATTGTAAATAGTCTATTTTATTGTTCGCTCTTCTAATAAAAGCATGCGGCATCCCGCCACCCCAATAGGTAATATCACCGTGTGGGGTCATTAATATTAAGTAGCCCGCACAAAACATATAATCAGGCAAAATACTGAACAGGATTCGATTCAGTTGGCTTGCGAGTTGATTAACATCGAGCAAATCATCAACGGCATCAAAAAAGGCATGCATAACAGGCAGCGCACCGATTGAAGCCGGTAGTCCATGCCCAGTAAAATCACCCACAAATACAAGCCGAGCACCATCAGGACGGGTCTTCACTAAGGCTAGATCACCATTAAAGCTGGCGGCCGATAATCGAGTAATGACGACGTGTTCTGAATTTTTTTCGCTTCGAGTTTGAATATGATCAAGGACATTGTGTGCCATGTCATGCTCACGCTCTATCATGGTTTGATAGTATGTGAGTGCTTTGTTTTTTCGGTACATTTCTTTCATTAATTCGACGTGACGGATGTGTGTTTTAAGTCGAATGTTGAACAAAACTTCATTAAATGGTTTTGGAATGAAGTCGTCAGCACCATATTTAAAGCACTTGTCCATCACAGAGTCGGTGGCATGCGACGTAAGAAAAATCATCGGCACAAAGCGATTGCCTGATAAAGATTTGAGCTTTTTTACAAGATCAAAGCCGCTGCCACCTTTAATAATGACGTCTAAAGTCACAATGTCGGGAGCAAAATCAATGAAGCTTTTAATGGCATCTTCGTAGCAGTCTACGGCTTTGACGATAACATTTTCATTTTTCGCACATAACGAAATGATTTCGCGGTAAACGAGTTCGCTGTCTACGCATAATAATTTCATTGGCTAGGCCTTATTGAATTTCGAAACGTTTATCGAATCGTGAAATCATGAGAATATTTTTAATAAAGCTATTCGCGCCTTTAAGCTGAATATTGCTGTCTGCATTGATCGCATTTCTCATGCTGAGCAACATGCCTAATGCTGCGCTATCTAGGTATTCTACCATCGACATATCGATGATATAAATTTTATAGTTATTGATTTCAGAATACGCTTCTCTAAAGTCATTGAATAAAGAAAAGTCAAAACTGCCAACAATTGTGATGGTCACCATGTTTTGGGATTCATTTTTTGTGACGGAAATACTCATCTATTTATCGAGTTTAAGGCTGTTCGCCCTACTCGCCTCCGTGGCATTTTGGCGATGTTGGAGCAAGCGCGGTGCGCTCACTCCATTCATTAATCGAATACAGGTGCATTGCCAGTGCATGAATTTTTGTCATTTGCTCTTGCAGTACCGCATAAACAAGTTGATGACGCTGGACCAGTCTTTTTCCTTCAAAAGCATCACTTACTAATACAAGTTTAAAGTGTGACTCGCTTCCCGCAGGAACATTGTGCATATGACTCTCGTTTTCGAGTGTCATATGCACAATGTCTATTTTTCCTTTAAGGCGTTGGTCGATCTCTGTTTGAATGATCATAAGACCCTCTATTATGCAGACGTTAACATAGTGTCAGACTGCCCATTGAGTAACACTTGACCCTTTTCTTTTGGGTAAGCGACATCGATCGAAACAGCCCCACCTTCGCGCCAAACACTGATAATTGTGTCCATATTTGCCGCCATTACAGCACGTTTATCATCAGGTGCCGCGGCAATAACCTGTAAGCCAATGTCTTTCATAAAGCCCATACAGGTTGATGTTTTCACCATATCAATTTTGTTAAACGCTTCATCAAACATTGCCAAAGAGAATCCACCCACGATATCGCCTTCCATTGTTTCATGTAGTCGATACGTTGTAGAGAGCGCAGCGGCAATGGCCAAATAAAATGGTATCTGATGTTCACCACCAGAACCGGTTTGAATTCGCTGGCTCAAGGTGGTTTTTTTATTGCCTTCTGAATCTAAAATATCGACTTCAAAATTGTAAAATTTACGATAATCCGCAAGGTCTTGTTGCTTTTCTTCGTCAGATATTAGCTCTTGAATCGATGCAATGGCACGCGCATGTTCAGGGTCGTCACTCAAATGCGGGTCGAATAAACCGCCTACATTAGCTTGGTCTTGTGCACTAAAGCGTTCAACAAGATCCAAAATGTCTTTCATGTCTCCGTTAGGGTAGTAGCGGAATTGGTAGATTTCTTGGTTGAAAGGTCGACGCTTAAGGCTGTGATTCAATTCACGGATGATATGGGCGACTTGATCTAGTGAGTCTTTCAATTTAGAAACATAATCAGAACGGAAGGTTTCTTCTGCTTCTTTACGCGCTAACTCTGCACGCTTAGCGTATTTAGCCAATTCTGTTTCACTAAGAATGTCAATCTGATACGAGACATAATGCTCAAACTCTTCAAATTTCGATTCCAAATAATCCAACTGAACGTCATTGTCTAAGTTCGCTTGATGGAATTTACCATAGTGATCCGCCACTTCTTTTCGAACTTTCTGATCAAAACTGCGGGCCTTTTCGCTCGCTTTATCTGCTCGGCTAATGGCCTCTTTATAGATAGCCGCGCCATTTACCATACTGCTTTCCAATAAGGAATAACGCTCACTGGCAAATTCAGCATCGTATCGCGGATTAGAGGTTAAGCGGTTGCGCTCTTCATCTAATGCAGACAGTGCTGAGCTTAATTGGCTCTTTTGAGTATTAAGAGAACCGAATTGCTCTGCAATTTGTTGACGCTCTCGATCCAATTTTTTCTGTTCTAACTCAACATTGGTGATTCTTGATTTCAGTTCTTCGATGCGTTCTTGCAGTTCTGTATCATCGTGTTTCTGAAGTTGCGATATTTCTACTTCGACCGCCTCCAGTTCTTGTGTTAAGCGAGTCACTGTGTGGCTTGCATTCCCAAGACTTTCCACATCAAACTGATTGTTTGCGATGACTCGGCCAAGCAAAGAATCGGCTTGTTCCAATCGTTGGTCTGCTTTCAGAAAATTCATTAACTCACCGCTCAAACTGGCAAGTTGTTTTTCGCGAGAGTCACGCATTCCTTCCGTATTAATACCTACCATCATATGAGGAACAAAACGAATGGTAGAGATGGTTCCGGCCAGTTTTAACATGCCATCTGCTGTCATTGCGCTGTCTTCACGAAGAAGCTCACGCTCAGTCTCAACAGGTTTAATACCACCTAATCGACGATTGATATAGGCTTGAGCATGATCATTATTACAGCGAATAAAGCGCAGTGCTGAGTTATTATCGCCGCGATTCAACCATAATCGTGTTTGCGTTGTGTCGATGACACGGCACCCCATCAATTGACGACGATGAGCACGGAAGATACGAATGGCTTCTTCTGCATCTTCTGGCTCTACAATTAATGCTTCTCGTTGCGCACCCAAATACCCTTCAATGGCATCTTGCCATTTTCTATCAGTGACTTCAGCGAGGTGACTTAATGGGGTTGCTGTAATGTTCGCGTCTTTTAGCAAGGCAATAAGACGCTTTGTATTCTGTGAAAGCGGACTCACGCCACCTTTAAGAGAAGAAACATCAGACTCGAGTTGCTTACATTCGTCTTTCAAATTCAGAATATTACGGTTCAGTTCAGACCGTTGAGCAAATACCTGTGACTTCTCTTTATCAAGAAGGTCATTTAGTGCTACTAGCTTCTGCGTCAAGGGTTTGAGATTGCCTTCAATTCGGCCATCTTCAGTAATTAACCCATTAAATTCAGAAAACTCTTTTACCAACGTCGTGGTTTCTTTTGAAAGTAAGTCTTCAAAAGAGTTCAGTGCGGATAAAAGCAAAGTAAGCTGACGAACTTGCAAAATGGCCTTTTGGTCTTGCTGACCTTGTAGTACCAATAACTTTTTGTTCTGTTCCAGTTGTTGCAACTTCAAGCCAACATCAGAATGTTCGTATTGTTGTTCGAAGCGTAATAACTGTCCCTGCAGCTGTTTTAATAAACTGCCTTGCGTTGCGAGCTCTTCTTCAATTTCTTCTTCGCGTTCTTTTTGCAGCTCGTACTGATCTTGGATATCGTCTTGTTTGCTACCCAGCTCATCAAAGCGCGCTTCGGTGGCTATCCACTGATAATTGATCGCACTTTGCTCTTGTTGATGTTTTTTCTCGCAATCCAGCTGAATGAGTTTGAGATCATCGATGCGCTTAGACACTTCCAGCGTTTTCGCTTCCAAGTGTCGATATTCGTTTAATGATTTCTGGTACGCGCCAACTTGTAACGGTGCTTCTGCTAAAACGAAATCCTGAACAAAACGAGTTGGCGATGCAATCGGAACGAACTTTAATGCGTTTTTGAAGTTTTTAAGGAAACTGTCCAATGTGATCAGTTGATCGGCGCTTGGACTTAACTCTTCAAGATAACGATTAATATATTGAGTGGCAGACGCGCTACCAGATTTGATATAAGGGTCTAGACAGACTTTTTTCATTGACTCACGAACTTCAATCCAAGGTTTTGCTTTGTAGCTTTTCCCTTCCATTGCGTCGATAAAATCTAACTTTCTTGCGCCGAAATTTGGTAATACAAAACGGCCTAATACATCTTCTTCTGGCGACGCCAAAGATGCGCTTAATGTCAAACCAACGGTTGATTCTTTACCCGTAACGCTGTCTTCAAACACCAACGCAAGATAGCTGGTGGCATCTTGTCTTGGTTGAGTACCTAATGATTTTACATTGGCTTGACCTGAGTCGATCATTCCCAAAATGTAAGAGCGGATGCTTCGTCCACTGGCTTTTCCGTCATTTGCGCTGGCGTTATAATTAAGATGGCGTTTGCTGGCGCCAGTGAGTACCGTTTGAATCGCATCAAGCAAAGACGATTTACCAGAACCTGTTGGACCAACAATAGCGGTATTGCCACGAATATTAATTTCTTCAGCACCCAGTAGGTACCAATTGACTAATACGATTCGATTTAACTTTTTCATATTTTGGCCCTAGTCTTGAGTCGTTTCTGGCGTTGCTTCTGTTTCAATGTCTGAATCTGATACATCATCTTCTTCTGGATCTGTGCCATTAAAAGACTCAAGTTGTCTCAAATACGCTTCTGTCACAATAAGTCGGACCACAGGTGTGATGTTGATCATCTGGTTTTTGCTGTCTTCTTCGTAGGATTTACCACGAATGACAATGCCATGACGGCTAAACAACGCCAAAATATCTTTAAAGCGTGTTTCGTTGGGGATTTCTCGTTTTACCAATTGCACAAAACGATCCAAAATCGTGTGAGTATTGGTCGCAACAAAGCCATTATCTACTTCAAAGTTTTCAATTTTCTCTTCATAAATCTGACGAAGCACCAATAGGAACAATGTTTCGTCTGTTTTCAAACGGACAAACGCTTCTTTTTGGATGGGTAATACACCAGCAAGACGCTCATTTTCATTGATGTAAAGTTTCATGCCCAAGGCGTCAAACAAGCGATCAAAGTATTCTTGGTAAGATTCTAAAAGAAGGTAATGCTTTCTTTGTCCGTGTTTATAGGCACTAGCGAATTGATTAGCGATGACGAAATTTGCTGTCTGCTGGAATTCTTGCGCGTCTTTACCGGACTCTTCAACGACTTTTTTTAATTCTCTAAGCATTACGCTTTGCTCCTACGAATCACATTAAATTCGCGACATTCAACGAACTCATGCACATCCAAATACTGATTAGTAAAGTGTATTTCAAATGCGTCTTCTAGTTTTTTGGCGCTAACGCCAAGTGAACCGATATAGCGTAAATGGTCAAAACACACAAAATCTTCAACTGATTCAATCGTGAAATCTAAGATGTGTTTGTTGTTACCAGAAGACATTTGTTTTTCTAGATAGCTTTGCATTTTTGGAATGGTGACTTGTCTAGCTTCATGGAAACGGCGTTGCTGGTCGCGTACTTTGATGGCGTCAGCAGACACTTCGGCAGGCGTCATCACTCGCGGCGGCGGCGGCTCGCGTCTTTTGGTGGGTTGTGCCGCAGAAGCCATTCCGACAAAACGCGCTCCCACCACTTCTTTCAATATGGGTAAATGGTTATATTTTGCGACATCAGTAATGATACCGGCGACTTTGTTTGCCATGCCAGGACGAGAACTGTCCATATATCGAGCGGTGTCTGCGGCACGTTTTTCCAAACGGTATCGATATTCATCAATTCGCTCTAAACGTTGCTCTATGTTGCTGAACGTCTGAATGATATCGCGACAGTCTTTCTCAACCATGGCTTGTGCTTCTGCCATCGTAATAAGCTGCTGATCGACATAGCACTGAGCAACGAGCCCCATAGTGTCAGGATTGGCTAAAAAGTCTTGAGTAAGTTCAAGAATCTGGCGGCGAAAACGAAAAGGGTTATTACTGGTTTTAATGGTTTTGTAGTCGGCAATGAGAATGCCTTCTACAAATAAATCAAAGAATCCCGCAACAATTGCTTTTGGGTCTCGACTCGCAAATAGCTCTCTTTGCAAGCTTCGAATACCAAGGAGTATTTGATTCAAGTGCGCCGAAAACTCTCGAGAAGCCTCTGCGGATTGACGAAGTGTCACTCCGCGCTCTTTTGGCTGCTTTGCGACGGCTTCTAAATTACTGAGGATGCTTAAAACAGTGGCACCATAATTGCGTTTACCGTGACGGCCTATTTCTACTAACGAACGCAGCAACATGGAAATCTGAGGCGTCATTAACACGCTGACACGATACAGCTCTTGCTCTTCAACTAACCAGCCAGTATTGACCAAACGGTGATATATTCTTAATGCGTAATCATGAATGGTTTTTGGTGAGTCGAAAGATTCCTTTTGGTCATCATGCCACGCAAGCGTATCCAATTTATGAAGGGTGTCTTCAATGGATTCTATAATTGTTGACTTGTCTTTTATTGGGTCTTCGGCATGATCGTAAAAAACGTCTGCAAGATCATGTAACACCGCTTCAATTAAGGCTCTATTTGAGCCACTGAGTGCTTGAAAAATCTCATCTGGTAGATGTTTAAATAGCATTAATTCGGCTCCATGAATCAACTAAAAATAATGACATATTTAAACCTTACCCAAATGATTGGCTACAACGGATAGCATGGCTTGCTTTACGGCATCGTCATCGCCAATAGGCGCTAATAATTCTATATGCAAGTCGTCTCTTTGGAGTGTTGCAATTTGCGCAGGAACATCCTGTCTCAAATGGCGGCCAACCGCCAAAAAAAGTGGCAACACAGCGACCGTTCGAACATCATCGCTTAACTCAGCAACCACATCTTCCAATGAAGGAGACGTTAATTCCATATACGCTAAACTTGCATTATCTTCCCCATACGCTGTACTAACTTGATGGTAGAGAGATTCGAAGGGCTGTTTCCAAAGAGGATCAGGACTTCCGTGTGCAAGAAGTATGATGTGATCGTAGTCTTTGCGTAGCATTTTGATACCTAATGTTTCTCGATTCCCCATTTTAGCCATCCTATTTCAGAAAAAGAAGGTGCAGAGTAAAAAACCTTGAAATCTTCTATGCAAATTGTGGGAAAAATCGTTGTAAACGCGAATCCGCGAAGTGATTGATCCTATTTCACTTTTCATACGTAATAATAAAAAGCATTGCAATGCATGAGGTATGTGAATATGAAGGTTTTACTGTCTGGCGCAACCGGTTTTATTGGTCAATCTGTACTTGAAAAGCTATTGGATATGAAGATTGAAATTAGCGCATTGGTAAAAAAGATTGATGGGCGGCTAAATTCGAGCGTAACACAATACACCCTAGAGACATTGGGTCAGCATAGCGAACCGTTTGATGTATTTATTAATTTGGCCGGCGAGAATATTGCCAGCCATCCTTGGACGAATAAGCGTAAAAAAGCACTCTACGATAGTCGTGTTGAATTAACCAAAAAGATTAAAAACGAATTAAAAAACGCCCCTAAACTTGTTATCTCAATGTCAGCGGTTGGCTATTATGGTGTAGCGCGAGATGGTGTTTTTTATGAGAGCACGCCGCCTAAAATGGGATTTTGTCACGACCTTTGTGCTGCATGGGAAATGTCCGCAAAGGCATTTACTCAAGACCAGACTCGCGTGGTCATTTTCCGGCTAGGAGTTGTATTGGGTTCTGGCGGAGCATTAAAAAAAATGCGCTGGCCTTTTTTAAGTGGATTGGGTGGCCCTATTGCTGGCGGTAAACAGTGGTTTTCATGGGTTCATATTGACGATGTTGTTAGGGCGATTCTTCAAGCGATGAGCGATGAAAATTATGTTGGTACGTATAATTTGGTCGCGCCAGACTTGATCGAGCAAGGGGATTTTGCACGCCGTTATGCCGCATCATTAAATCGTCCTGCGGTATTGACCACACCAAAGTGGATGCTGAATGTTTTATTTGGGGAAATGGCGAGCTTACTGACAGAGGGCGCTAAGATCATACCACAAAGGCTAGAAAAACAAGGTTTTACATTTCAATATAAGAAAATAGATGAGGCGTTAAAAGACATTGAAAGCAGGCATTAAGGGGCTTAACGTTTTTTCTTTAAGACAGGTAAACCTTTGTCATCGTTTAAAGTATTTGTGCATTTTGGATACGTAATACAACCCCAAAAGTAACCGTTTTTGCTTTTTTTCCTGACCAAATAATGCCCGCAAGCACGGCACGGGTATTTTTTTGTACTAGAGGGGATGCCATTATCGTCTTCTACCGTTACTTTACATTCAGGGTAATTTGAACACCCCCAAAAAACGTTCTCTTTAAAGGTTTTTTTTCTTAATGGCGCCTGGCAAGCAGGACAAAGATAGCGCTTCGCTCGAACGGGCTTGCCAGATTCATCGTTGGCGGTGTAATTGCAAACTGGGTAGGATTCACAGCCCCAAAATTCGCCATTAGCCCCTTCTTTTAACACCAATAAGCTCTCACATTTCGGGCAACGATAACGGACTTTTGCGGATTTAATATGAGCATCGCCCTGCTCTAAGAATTCCTGCTCCCAGTTGCTGGAAGCAGGTGTTAAGTTCTTAGCGTCTTTTTCCGACATGCAGTGTTACTCTTTATCTTTATAGCAAAGCGCACTGTCTTCTTTGCACTCTTCACTCATTAGGCTTTTGATTTTCGAAGCGCCTTTTCTCGCACCTTCTGCCGTCGCAGTACCTGCGTCCTTCATTTTGTCCCAAACAATAGTCCCCGTTTCTTTGGCATTCTTCGAGGCCTTGTAACCAAAATCGGAAGCTTTTCCGCCTATTTCTGAGGCTTTGTCTGAGGTGTTTTCAAACATTTCAGAGGTGGCCGTTTTGGTCTTTTCCCACATTTCAGACGCACTGCTTTTGGCTTTGTCTATAGTACTTTCATCTGCTTGAGCCAAAGAGGAAATGAGAATTAGGGTGCCAAAAATTGCTTTAATGTAATGCTTCATACGGCTTCTTTATCTCGCTGTGTCGAAAGATTTAATAAATCAATAAGTTCAGCAATATTGCTGAGACTTTTAAGTTGCGGGTAACATAACAGCGTTTCATCAGAAACCTGTTCATGGTCCCACGTACTATGATAAGGAATGTGTATCGCCTTGGCGCCGAGATCTAGCACCGGCAATACATCAGATTTCAAAGAATTACCAATCATTAAAAATTGTTCAGTGGGTATGTTGTGGCGCTGAAGTAACTGCTGATAAACGTCAGCCGTTTTGTCACTGACTATTTCTATTACATCAAAATAATCGACTATGCCCGAACGAGCCAGTTTACTTTCTTGATCAAGTAAATCGCCTTTTGTAATCACCATTAATTGAGCGTTGCCTTTTAATTCAGACAACACTTTTTTTACATTAGGCAGTAATTCAATGGGCGACGCCAACATACATTTAGCTAGCTGTATAATTTCATGTATTTCGTTTCCTGACACTCTGCCTTCGGTTAATTCAATGGCGGTCTCTATCATGGACAAAGTAAACCCTTTGATGCCATAACCAAAATGTTCTAAATTCTTGATTTGAATTTCATTGAGATGAGAACGGATAAAAGATTCATCATGATACGGTAGCAATAAATTAATGAATTCATCTTGAGCATGAACAAAAAGATCCTCATTGCGCCAAAGTGTGTCGTCGGCATCAAAGGCGATGGTGTGGAATTGAGTGCTTTTTAACGTCATGTTAGTTCCATTGCTTGGTATTTTGCTCAATCAAATCGATATAGAGCGCCACATGGTCTGGTGTGTCATTCAACGCGGGGATGTAATCAAAAGCCACACCGCCATTTGCCTTAAATTCATCGCCCAATTCCAATGTCACTTCTTCTAACGTTTCTATGCAGTCAATAGAAAATGCAGGGCTAATCACGTTGATTTTTTTTATGCCCATTGACGGCAACGCCCTTAATGTAGCATCGGCATAGGGTTGCAACCACTCTTCACGACCAAAGCGAGACTGATAAACGTGAGTCCACTCTTGATCACTTAACTCAAGTGTTTCTGCCACAAGCCGGCTCGTGGTTTCACATCGACGTGCGTAAGGGTCGCCATTGGTAACGTATCGCTTAGGAATGCCATGATAAGACAAAACCAAATGACGCCTTTCACCTTGTTTGTCCCATTGTGCTCGAATGGAATTTGCTAACGCTTTAATGTACAGCGAATGATCGGCGTAATCGTGCATTAACTGTAATGCAGGCCAGTGAGGACACTTTTTAAGTGATTTCATTAATCTGTCGTACGCCGCAGCTGTCGTGGAAGCCGAGAACTGCGGGTACATTGGAATGACAACAATATTTTGAACGCCCTGTTCTCTTAACTTATCTGCTGCGGATTCAATACTAGGGTTTCCATACGTCATAGCAAGCTCAACAGGAATGTCTTTTCCATGTTTATGAGAAAGTGCATTTTTTACATTATCTTTTAAGCGATTACTCAACACCAGCAAAGGTGAGCCTTCATCCATCCAGACTTGCTGATAAATCTTGGCGACCTTGGGTGGTCGTATGGTTAAAATAATGAGGTTTAAAATCGGCTTCCATAAAAGTGGATTTAAATCGACTACACGAGGGTCGGAAAGAAACTCTCTAAGATAGCGGCGAACTTCAGGCGCATTCGGTGCATCCGGCGTGCCCAAGTTGATCATCAATACACCGTAGTTACTCGTGTTTTTCATGTTTTACCTTGTTAGTTGAACGCTTAATTCATTATAGGCTTTTAAAGTGGGGGCAATAATGAAAATACCAAGCTATTTCGTCTCAATTCTGTGTTGTTTTGTACCCACTTGAAATAGCGTGATTATGAAATAGTGGGAGAAACGTTAAGGTGTTTGCTTGTTGCTAATGCGCACTATGAAACCCAAAATCGGATGATTGAGCAGAGGATGAAAATCATCACGCTGATGGATAAAACACGCTTATCTAATGTATTACCTCGGTTACGACAAAGCCAATAAAACACAAAGTGGCTTATCGACAGGATAACCATTAAGGGCAAATGTACCGCGCCAGCGAAGCCAGAAAGCTCCATAGAATTGAAGGTTTGAGCTGGGTAAATAAATCCTACCAATGCAGAAATAGACGCAAAGACAACTAACCCACTGCTCGTACCTTGGCTTTTTCTTTCATCAGTTTGAGTGAGCATACATAAACTTTCACTGAGTGTCCGTCCGCAATTTCCAGACACAAGAGACACCACCCCAATTAAAATACCAGTCGGCATAAACGCATACTTACTAAGCTGAAATTTTGAAATCTTTAGCGTTTTTGGTTTTGGCAGAATGTTTATAATCGCCAATATGGCCATCACACTGAAGGCAACTTTGAACGTTAAGAAATTGGTTAAAGACAGCGTCTGAGCACCAATAACGCCGCCCATGGCAATTCCTGGTGCAAAATGGATTAGGTTATTCGAGTCTACTTGGCCTACTTTCATAGCCTGTATCCATGCGAAAAGATGCACAGGAACAAAAGCACAAATGCAAGTTGCGACAATGGGCAAGACCGATTTTTCTAATGATAAATTGAATACAGGTAAAAAAAAGTACAGCGTTGGAATTGCAACAAGCGTTGGTGCAATCCTGATGATAGATGTAATTGAGCCTGTTGCCGCCCCAATAAACGCAAACAATAAGGCTAATTCAAATGATGGCATAGTGTTAAAAACCTAAAAAGTAGCAGTAAAATAAAAAAGCAGGCCAAGCCTGCTTTTTTATGAAACGAATACGTTAAGTTAACGGTTATTCGCGATAAACCACGCTACGAATTCGTTCTTGAATCAAGGATGCTAATTTGTCTGGTTGAAACTTGGAAAGAAAATCATCACAACCCACTTTTTGTACCATGGCTTTGTTAAAGCTACCACTAAGCGAGGTATGAAGAACGATGTAAAGGTCTTTCAGTCTCGGATCTTCGCGTACTTCTCTTGTCAAACGATAACCATCCATTTCAGGCATTTCGGCATCGGTTATCATCATCAATAATTTTTCAGGGACGTGATCGCCTTTATCGGCCCATTGTTTTAGCTTCTCTAAGCCACGCTTACCGTTACCCGCTTCATGAACGGTTATACCTAAGAAGTCCAAGGTGGAGCGACATTGAGCCAACGCAACAGATGAATCGTCTACGATTAACACTTCTAAGCCTTTGGCAAGAGACAACAAATCTTTATCAATAACATCATCGCTGATCGTACCGTCATACGGTGAAATTTCCGCTAAGATTTTTTCCACGTCGATAATTTCGACAATACGTTCGCTGACACGGGTGATCGCAGTCAAATAATGCTGACGCCCAGCTCCTTCTGGCGGTGGTAATATTTCATTCCAGTTCATGTTGATGATGCGATCTACTTCACCAACCATAAACCCCTGAATGGTGTTGTTGTATTCTGTTACAATTAAGTTACAAGGTTTGGTGCGATCAATGGGCTTCATGCCAATGGATTCGGATAAGTCGATAACGGGAATGGTTCTGCCTCTAAAATGAGTTACACCCGCTACAGATGGGTGTCTATGAGGCATTTGATTCAATTTTGGCAGTTGCACTACCTCTTGAACTTTAAACACATTGATTGCAAACATTTGCATACCACTAAGACGGAACATCAGTAGTTCCAAACGGTTTTCACCTACTAACTTGGTTCTCTGGTCTACAGCGTCTAACATGCTTGCCATATATTACTCCAAACATTTTAAAAATTAAGGCTTTAATCCATTTTAGCCATGATATTGTATCCGACTAAACGTTACAGTATTTTTTTGTGTTTACTCTTCTTGCAAGGACCTTTATGAAGAATAATGATGTACTTTTTTGCCGTAAAGCTGTGGTCAATCAACTCTCAGAAACAATAGCTTACTACATACTGCATCCAAGTAGCGTAACAAAAGGACAAGATTCAGATTTTTTAAGCGCCCTCTTTGTTGATGTTAATCTTACCGAAATAACACAGCAAAAAACCATTTTTTTTGAAAGTAACTTAGATGAGCTTAGTTCTTTGCCGCTGCAGAGCAATATTAACATGGTTGTTTTTTTAAATGGTGCTGAAATATCAGAAGCAGATTTTGATGCGCTATCTGATTTTCGCCTTCAAGGTTATCAATTGGGTATTATAAACCCAGACCCAAATAATTATTCTGCCGCACTGCTTGGAACTTTTTCTCATGCACTCTTTGCCTTAGACTGCTTGTCGATGGAACAAACCATTACATTGGTAGAAGACCCGCTCATTGCGTCAAAAAACATTTGGGTCAATAAAATAGAAAAAGAGGCGCAATTTACACAATTACAACAAGTCTTACCCAATGCACACTTTAGTGGCAATTTTATAAATCGAATCACCTCGGTCAAAGGCAAACGAATATTGGCCTACAAAGCCATTTTAATTGATTTATTGGTTGCGCTGAATGACCGTGAATCCTCTCCTCGTATATTGGCCGATTACATAGAGTGCGATCCCACTCTGACGTATCGAATTATCAAACTCACCCATACCGCGCGCTATCGAAGCCAATTTAATGTGTCTAATGCGCAGCGAGCGATTGAAATAATTGGCATAAGAGATTTGATTAAATGGGTCGGTTTAGTGATGCTGAGCAGTGTGTCTGGGAAACCAGATTGTTTATTCTCTATGGCGGTGTCTCGTGCCTGTTTTTGCCAAAGCCTCTCTGCTGCATTATTTCCAAAGTTAGAAGGTGCATTCCTAGTCGGACTTTTTTCCTACTTGCCTTATTTTCTTGATGAAGAGTTGCCAACACTGTTAAAAGAGCTACCGCTGGATGACAATATCAAATCTGCCTTATTAGTGCGCAAAGGCAATTTGGGTGGCATTTTGAAAATAGTGGAAGCTTATGAAGCAGGTCGTTGGGAAAACATTCCATTCGATCAACTTGTACTCAAGGAATTGTCTAAAGAGTCTCTTAAAGAATTGTATATAGAGAGTTTAAAAGACGCTCGAGAAATGGGAACGTTATGATTGATATTGGTGTAAATATAAACCACCGTTTTTTGCTTGATGATATGGTTAAAACCTTGAGTGAGATGCAAGAAAATAATGTGAATGGCATGATATGCATCGCATCTGACTTAGATGAGAGCAAGCAAGTTCAAGGGTTGAGTCAAATATACCCAAACGTTTGGAATACCTTGGGTTGCCACCCTCACCAAGCAAAATCATGGACGTCTGACAGTCAGTCTCAATTATCCGCACTCATTCATGGCGAAAGACCTGTGGCAATAGGTGAAATGGGATTGGATTTCAATCGTAATTACTCAACACCCGATGAACAGCGCCATGCCTTTCGCGAACAACTCGAATTAGCGTCCGAGCATAAATTACCCCTTTACCTCCATGAAAGAGACGCGCACAAAGAAATGCTTGAGACGCTCAAGCAGTATCCCGAGTTGGCACATAAGTCTGTGATTCACTGTTTTACAGGAAGCAAGGAAGCGCTAGATAATTACTTAGCACTTGGCTTGTATATTGGCATTACTGGCTGGGTGTGTGATGAACGTCGAGGCGGTGATTTACAAGACGCGATTCCTCATATTCCATTAGATAGAATTCTATTAGAAACTGATGCCCCGTTTTTGTTGCCTAGAAATATCCGACCGAGACCCAAAAAGAATCATCCGAAATATTTACCCTGGATAGCGGAAGAAGTGGCTCGATTGAAAGGCATTCCTCTTCAAACCTTGATTCAAGCGACAATGAACAATACGGAAACGGTTTTTGGGATCCGCGCATAATATTGATTAGTTAAAGTAAGGATATTTGCTGAGAAAGCAAGCTGGCCATATTGGTTTTAAAGAACGGTAAAATGCTGTCTGCGATAGGTTCAATTTGTTTTTCTATATAATGTTCGTAATCCAAATCAACTAAGTTGTTTTCACCCTCATAAGGCACGACACCAGAGCGCTGATAGACATAATAAACACGCTTTCGACCTTTGTTGTATTCTAAGGGCAAACCTTGCTCAGCCCTTTTTTGATCAATGATTGCCGCCGCTCTCACATGAGGCGGTTTGTTTTTTGTATAAGACGACAAAGGCCTACTTAACTGCTTGCTGTACACCAATTGATTGTCATAGTAACCAGATCGAAGTTTATCTATTGTGTCTTGAATGAAGGCCACAGGGTTTTCATCATTAAAGATTTTTTCAAACAGCGTACGTTGAAATTGCCTAGCAAGCGGAGTCCAATCTGTGCGAGCGGCTTCAAGCCCTTTAAAAATTAATTTCCCTTGAGACTTGCCAGCATAGCGCTTTTTACTGCCTTCTTCTTGGCCGCGTATTGTTGGCATAAAGAAACGTTCGTAAACCTGCTCAAACTCTAACTCTAAATGGGATTCAAGTTGAGCATACTTAAGGCACCACTGTGACAAGCAATCGTTGATCTGCTGGCATAGCCATAAACCTTGTTCTTTTGGATCAAGGTTCGTGTCGCTTAAAGTGACAAAAAGAGAATCAGTGTCTCCGTAAATGACCTTAGCCCCCCTTTCTTCCATCCAGGTTTTTGTTCTTCCAAGTAATTCATGACCCCGCATGGTAATGGAACTGGCTAATTCGGCATGATAAAAGCGGCAGACATTGGACCCTAAAACACCATAAAAAGAGTTCATGATGATTTTAATGGCGTAACTCAATATGTCATTGCCCTCTTTTTTTGCGGTCTCCCTTGCTTGAGCGAGCTCAGTAATGAGTTCAGGTAATATTGCATTTTTTCTGTCGAAATGAGCACCGAGAAAACCTGGCACTAAGTCAGGGTCTATCGTGGTTGTTTTTAGTTGTTTGTGTGTCGCACAGACTCTTGCTAAAGGGTCAATATGAAAGGTACGGATGATACTGGGATAGAGGCTTTTGAAGTCGAAAACGAGAACATTTTTATACAAACCGGGTATTGATGACATAACAAAACCGCCAGGGCTCGCAACAAAGTCGTCATCCGTCCAAGCGGGGGCAACCCAACCAGCCGCGTGTAATCTGGGTAAATATAAGTTTTCAAAGGCCGCCACGGAGCCACCAGTTTGTTCAAATGGGATGCCTGTTAAATCCACTCGGGTTTGCTGCAATTGGATCAGCTTAAGCTTAGCAAAAATACGCATAACAAGGTCGCAGTCTTGAAGGTTGTACGCCACAAAAGCCGCTAAATCTTCCCGATGCAATCTTTCTATTTCTTGCCATCGCTCGCTGCCATGAAGGAGCTTTCCATCATCTAGAATTTCTTTGCTGACATTATTTAGGCTAAATGATTCAAAGTGATAACCACCTACTTTTAATAAAGTGATGCCATCTAACGCCACTCGACCAGGGATGCTAGCAAAATATTGTCCTTGATTATCGGATGAACGAATATTCCAGTTTTCGCCGTTCACACCAAACGCTGGTTTAATCCCCAGAATCTGGCAACGCTGATCAATAAACTGCAAATCGAATCCAATAAGATTCCAACCAATAAAAATGTCTGGAGAATGCTTTTTGACGTAGCGAATAAATGCAAGCAATAAGCTTTTTTCATCCTTGAAAGGCTCAACAATCTCAGGTGTGTCCTCCTGATCTGTCACCACAAATGCAATACGTTGTTCAGCACTGGTAATACCAATTGAAAGCAAGGTATTGGTGGAGACTGACGTTTCTATGTCTAACGACCAAACATTCCATTCAGGTTGCCAATCGCCGGCGATAATACGAGCTTGACGAAAGGTTTGATTGCCCGCATCGGGAACACCAATAAAGCGTACGGCGCCACGAATATTACGCTCCATCAAATATCGATTGTGCGCTTTAATATCTTCTTCGAAAACACAATAGCCGCCTCGTTTTACTAAGCGGATCATTTGCTGGTGGAGTGTCAAACTGCTACTTTGTATTAATATAACAGGACGGTTTTCGAAAGACCTGAACGTAGTGGGCGCTAATATTACGCCTTTGAAGTGATTCGGAAGGCTCTCGATCGGAGCGTCTGTAAAAAACACACTGAGTTGTCTATCGGGTAGAACTTTTACTGTTCCTTCCGGCGTTTTTATAAACAGGCTCATTTCGATCTGGCCGCCAACGTCACGGGTATGGCGGCTGACAATATAGCCTTGCTTTTCTACAAACATTTAAACAGCCCAGTGTATTTTAAAGTGCTAACTATAAACCACGCAATAACAGCATAGGCGGCACTTTTAACACAGTTCTACTGGCAAATATACCGATGGTTGAAATAACGCAAACGCCAATTAATGGTCCAAACAACCACAGCAACGGGTGAAAACTTGCGTCAGCATTGAATACAAACACCTGTAAGCCATACAAACACATTTCAGCGCCTATCGCCGCGATAAGGCCAGAAAAGAATCCCAATGCACCAAATTCGACAAATAATGCCTGCCTTACTAGCGAACTTTTTGCGCCTAAGACTCTCAGTAATGCGCCCTCTTCTAATCGCTCTTCTAAAGTAGACCGTACACTGGCCAGTAACACCAGCGCGCCGGCACTCAAAATACAGAACAAAACCAGTTGAATGGCTTGAGACAACTGGCCAATGATGGACTGAATCTGTTTGAGAATGTCACCAACATTAAGAATCGATACGGTTGGAAATTGAGACATCGCTTTATAGAATGGTTGCGCTGAAGCATCATCAATGAACAAGCTGCTCACAAAGTTGGCAGGGTAATTCTCCAGTGCACTTTTAGGCAAGATTAGATAAAAGTTGGGCTGCATCGACCCCCAATCAACCGTTCGTACCGACGTGATAGGCAAGGTCATGATATTGCCGCCAATGTTAAGAGTTAATTGGTCGCCAAGAGTGAGTTTTGCTTCTTTAGCGACGCGCTGTTCAATGGACAAACCCTGCGCTGAAAAATCACCTGAAACGAGTTCGTTCCCTTTTCCAAGAGTGTCTGACCAGGTTAAATTCAGTTCTCGCTCATACAGTTCAGGCTCGCCTTTATCATCTGGATACAAACTTTGTACGGTGACACCATTCGCTGCAGTTACTCGGCCACGCACCATAGGAAACCAATCGGACGTTTGTACATTGAGCTTGTGTGTCTCGTTATTAATCTGCTCTATTTGGTTTGCTTGCACGTTAAATAAATAATGATTGGGTGCGTTTTCGGGTAATTGTTGTTGCCAATCTGCAATCAAACTCGACTTTACGCCGATGAGAATCAGGGTCAGCATGATGATTAAAGTAAAAACCAACAGCTGAAACAAATTCGGAACCAACCTTCTGTATAAAGAAGCGAGACCAATTTGCCAGCCACTGGTAGCGCCAGACGTTAATGAGCGCCCAAGCTTAAACGCAAGCCAGCCCATACCAGCAACGAGCAGTGCTATGCCGAAAATTGCCGCCGTCATAATACTTGGCAGTAAAAAACCATTGGTATAGACACACATCAACCCATACAAACCAATAAAGCCAATCAAATAAATGACAAAAGTGTTTAATTCCACTTTTGCATTGGGCTGGAGAACAGACAAGGGTGATATTTTAGTCAAATGAGATATAAGAGGCAGGCAAAAAACCAACATGGAAATTAGCCCTGTTGTTGCTCCCAACCATAAGCGGCTCACCGATGGCTCAGGCAACGTTGTCGACATTAAGCCTGAAAGTAAAGAGGCAATAATTTCTTGTATTCCCCACCCTATTACTAGCCCGATGACCGCTCCCGCCACAAATAATGTCAAAAGCTGCTGTAGGAACATCTTTCCTAACAGTTGAGGCGTTGCTCCCAGTGTTTTTAAAATCGCGACTTGCATAAGGTGACGCTTTACAAATCGAGCTGAGGCAAGCGCCATGGCGACGCCCGACATAACAACAGCCAAGGTTCCTGCGAGCAGCAAAAAGGATTCTGCGCGTCCAATGGTATCGCCAATGCGTTCGCCACGCTGCGTAGGTGTCTGCCAGCGCTGCCCTTCATTTAATTGAGGCATAACCCAAGCTTCATATTGATCTAGAATCGATTTTTCACCAGCAAGTAGCAGCGAATAGCGAACTCGACTGCCCGGAATGATCACATTAGTCGCCGCTAGATCCACCATATTCATAACGGCGCGAGGTGAAATTGCAAAGGCAGACGTGCTTGACCCAGGGTCTCGAACTAAGTATTTCATGACCGTTAGCGTTACATCGCCGACTTCAATTTGATCCCCAATCGTTACGTTTAGCAAGCTGGCAAGGCGAGAGGAAACCCATATTTCGCCTTGTACTGGCATACCGGTCGACGCGCTTCCAGTACCGAATAGAGTGTCATCAATGAGATAAGCGCCTTTAAGAGGGTAGCCTTCACTTACCGCACTTAACTGTGATAATTGAAGAGAATCACCTGCGAACATCATAGTCGTAAATGAGGTTCTTTGAGCGTGCTTTAGGCCTAAATCGTCCGCCTTTGTTTGCCATATATTTGGGATAGCGTCATCTGAGCGGATCAATCGATCTGCAGCTAATAAGTTAGCAGATTCTTGTTCAAACGAAAGTTGTAAGCGATCAATAAATAAGCCAATCGACGTCACTGTACTAACGGAAATAATCAATGCCAAAAGAAGTGTCAGCAAATCTCCGCTTCGAAGGTCTCTTAACATTAAGCGATAGGTAAAACTCATAGGGATTTTTCCGTTAATTGGCCTGAAGACATGATCAATTGACGATCGCACATTTTAGCGAGGTCATTGTCATGGGTCACCATAACTAACGTTGTTCCTTGAGACTGATTAAGCTCGAACAACAGCTTAATGATTAAATTACCATTGTCTTCATCAAGGTTCCCTGTAGGCTCATCTGCAAACAGTACCTTAGGATCAGAAGCGAACGCTCGAGCAATCGCAACTCGTTGTTGCTCTCCACCTGAAAGCTGATTTGGATAATGCGTTAAGCGGTGTGATAAACCCACTTTTTCAAGCAGTGCTTCGGCTTTTTGTCTTGCCTTTTTGTCCCCTTTTAGTTCAGCAGGTAACATCACATTTTCGATGGCTTGAAGACTGGGCAGTAGATGAAAAGATTGAAATACAAAACCTACGTATTGACCGCGCGCCAATGCCCTTTGCTCTTCCGTCTGACTTGAAAAAGGATTGCCATAAAGGACAATTTCACCCGAAGTATTGACGTCTAATCCAGCGAGCAAACCGAGTAAAGTGGATTTCCCTGAACCAGATGCCCCGACGATGGCGACCGATTCACTTTCCTTGATTTCCATATTTATTCCTTTCAATATGGTTAAATCCCCTGTATTCGAAGTCACGGTGTGAGTTAAGTTAGTTACTTTAATCGCGGTGTTTCTTGACATAGTGATTCACTCTAAAAGGTTTGATATGTATTTAAAAAGACAGTTAAAAATGTTTTGTTCGGCCGTCACTCTTATCTTTCTGAGTGGTTATGCATCGGCGACCACTTTACTCATTATGGGCGATAGCCTAAGTGCCGCGTACAATTTACGACAACAGGATGGTTGGGTTAGTTTACTGGAAAATCAACTTTCTCAATCCCATCCTGACGTTTCAGTAATTAATGCCAGTGTCAGTGGCGAAACCACTCAAGGTGGTCTGTCACGTTTTAGTTCGCTTTTGGCAACGCATAAACCTAAATGGGTTGTGTTAGAGTTGGGCGCCAATGATGCTTTACGTGGTTACCCTTTAAATCAGACCACGTTAAATCTTGAAAAAATGATTGAACAGGCACAGCAAGTCGGTGCGGTCACTTTGCTGATCGGCAATCAAATCCCTCAAAATTATGGCAAGCGCTACACCCAAATGTTTTTTAACTTGTATAAAGACATTGCGAGTAAGTACAACGTCGCCTATATGCCATTTATGCTAAAAGGTGTCGCATTGAACAAAGATCTAATGCAAGACGATGGCCTTCATCCCAATAAAGACGGCCAACCTGTTGTGCTTCAAAACATCTTGCCATATTTACAACCACTAATGACAAAGAAGTAAGGAAAGATAAATGAAAGCGGTTTTCCTAGACAGAGGGTCATTCCCTGATTACGTAAAAATAGATTATCCATCGAAAATATCTGAAGTGATGGAATATGAGAACTCCTCACCTGAACAAGTCGCTGATCGTATTAAAGACGCGGATATTGTTCTTAGCAATAAGGTCGTATTAACCGCAAGCGCAATCGAAAGTGCAACAAACTTGCGTCTTGTTCAAGTCATGGCAACGGGAACAAACAATGTCGATATTAAAGCCTGCTCAAGCCGCGGAATTGCGGTTCAAAATGTCGCTGACTATTCGACAATCAGTGTTCCTGAGCACACTTTTGCTATGCTGTTGTCGCTGCGTAGAAATTTAACGTCGTATTTTGATGATATAAAAGCGGGAAAGTGGGCAGACTCAAAACATTTTTGCTTTCTTGATTACCCAATCAAAGATTTATCAGGGACGACTTTGGCCATTATTGGGGGCGGAACGTTAGGAAAAAAAGTCGCTTCCATTGCTCAAGCGTTCGACATGAAGGTGATTTTTGCTGACCGAAAAGGCGCCAAAACCATTCGGGCAGGGTATGTGAGTTTTCAGGACGCACTCGCGTTAGCGGATGTAATAAGCGTAAATTGTCCCTTAACAGACGACACTAAAAATTTGATTGGTGATGATGAGTTTTTACGAATGAAACCAAGCTGCCTATTATTGAACATCAGTCGTGGCGGCATTGTGGATGAACACGCATTAGTCAGAGCGTTTGATAAAAACACGATTGCGGGAGCGGCATTTGATGTTGCTACTCAAGAACCTATGCTACTTGACCATCCACTTCAGGCATTGACTAAACGCCCCAATTTTTTACTGACGCCACACATTGCGTGGGCAAGCGACGAGGCGATGCAAACCTTAGTAAATATTGCGATGAAAAAAATAACTGCTTTTATAGATAAAACATAATGATGTTAGATATTTTATTTGAAGACGAACACCTTGTTGTCGTCAATAAGCCCGCTGGATTACTCGTGCATCGGACGCACTTAGCGAAAGAAGAAGAGGATGCCGTCGTTCAGAGGCTAAGAGATCAGACAGGCAAATGGGTATTCCCTGTTCATCGTCTTGATCGTGGTACTTCTGGCGTATTGGTCATGGCATATAGTCCAGAAGTGGCAAGGCGACTTTCTGTTCAATTTTCAGAATCTAAAACACAAAAGACATACCACTGTTTGGTAAGGGGTTTTTGTGATGCGGTCGGTGTTATCGATTATCCTCTAGCAAAACTCAATGAGCAAAAGGGCCGATCACGATTTAAAATTGAAGGCACTGAAAAGGAAGCGGAAACGCAGTTTGTTAGGCTCGCTCAATATCAACTTCCAGTGTCTGTTAGTCGTTACGATAGTATGCGTTTGAGTTGGGTTGAAGTAACTCCGAAGCAAGGTAGAAAGCATCAAATCCGTCGGCATTTTAAACATCTATTAAATCCGCTTGTTGGTGATTCGTGTTATGGCTGTCGCCATATAAACAAAGCAGTAAAAGACATTTGGCCGGATGATTTCAGATTAATGCTTCACGCTTCTAGACTCCAGTTTGTTCACCCAATAACAGACCAAGAAATGACAGTGGAAGCGGGGTTAAGTGACAAAATACTAAACATCTTAACGATATTAGAAAGTCATAAAATCGGTTCAACCACTAATACCATTTGACCAGCGAAATACCCAACAGTCATGAATATCTGGCTCTAAATTAATTGCATCCTTTTGAATTTCATTCATTTCAAAGCCGCAAGATAAAAGGACTTTAATTGAGGCTTTATTATGATCTGCAACTTGAGCATACACTTCCCTTACGCCACTACTCGCCCAAATAAGCAGTAAATTTTTGAGCACGTATTGAGCAATACCTTGGTTGGTGAATGTCTTAGCAATTCGATAAGACACCTCCATTGAGAGATTTTTATCGTCCAAAATTTGCCCATTGAACCGCCCGATCAAGACATCGTTTGGTAAATAAACCAAGTACTGCATTCGCTTAAGATGGCTTCGAAGTAAATGTTTGAAATAGAACTCCGTTTGTTGGCGCAGCATTTGACTTGGCAGGAACTGAGAAAACCAGCCTCTATTTCTAAACTCAAACAATAAAATACTTCTAAGATCGGCTTCTGTAGCTTGTCGGATGATTAACGTGTTTTTCATGGTCAAGTATGCGCTTTCAAATTAGAGATGTTCTTAGTTTAGTGTAGAACTTGTTGGAATGCCGAATAATGCATTTTTTATCTCGATAAGATTCATTGAGATGGTAGAATGCCGCCTTTTAATCATTGATCGAGGAACCGCTATTTATGAAGAGCCGAAATGTTGTCTATTCAACCGATCAAGGTCGGCTTTGCCCAGATTGTGAGTGTTCTATTGCGGAATGCCAATGTAAAAATGCACAAGCGGTTGGCAATGGAAAGATCCTAATAAGTTTAGAAACTAAAGGTCGTAAAGGAAAAGGCGTCACTGTGATTACAGGGCTCCCAATGACACAAGACGAACTAAAGCTATTAGGAAAAAAACTCAAGGCTCAGTGTGGTACTGGAGGCGCGGTGAAAGATGGACAGATCGAAATTCAAGGGGATAGCCGCCAAAAAATAAAAGAACTACTGGAAAAAGCCGGTTATTCGAGTAAATTTTCAGGTGGCTAATGGCTATTAAGAACTAATAGTTTTACTATATTTTTGTTTTCAAGAACAATGAAGTGCAACTAAACCACGATAAGAAAAAGAAGCCGTAAAGTGATCGAGCTTCAAGACTCATTTATATGAGCATGAACTACCACCAATGAAATGGGACGTCTTAGTGGTTAATAAATGGCAGCAGAGGTTTCAATGTTCCAACACAATATAAAACAAGCGAATCAGCTCATGCGATCGGCAATTCCGCTTATGGTTAAGTTAGACATACCCCCTACCCCCTACAATTACGGGATTTGGTATGAATACTCTTCAAATAGAAATCCAAAGCTCAATCAAGTGGTGGATCGTGCTCTACGCCGATTTGGAAGTCTGCCCGCATTTGTTTCAAAAGAACTCTTTAACGAGTTCTTATTGCCAGAAGAGCATCAACACACCCAACGCCAAGGCTCTGCTTTAACCAGTCTTACTGAAAACTTAGAAACAGAAACAACAAGTGTTACCAGTGAGCTTGCAACCTTTAATAGAACGCTTAAAAACACAAGAAAAGCATTAAAAAACACCAAGGACACATCGCAGGTTGAGCATCTCGCCCTTTTGCTTGATAAAGGCGCCTTTAAAGCAAATCAAGCCATCGAAGTTTTCGGTCGATCATTGTATGCCGCGCAAGAAGAACTGGCTGCACTCAGATCTGAATTGTCTGATGCCAAGAAAAGCACTGAACTTGATACGATGACCTTACTTTCAAATGGAAAAGGTTTTGAGCGAGCGCTATTCTCTCTCGTTCCGCATGCGGAAGATGATTTAACCTTACTGCTTATTGATATTGATGACTTGGGTGAAATTAATCAAAAATACGATAAAAAAGCGGGGACATCACTCATTCGCTATATTGCAAAATTACTGTTAAATAAATTGCCTGAGAACGGCTTTATCGCACGCATAAATGGCGGTCAATTTGCCATGTTGTTAGGAGAAACTGAGTTAAGTGTGGCCTCCCAACTGGCGGAGACACTACGCAATGAGGTTTCTATCCAGAAAATCCGTTACAAAAATACCAAGGTACTTCTTCGGCAAGTTACTGTCTCAATTGGTGTGGCAACTTTATACGGAGATGAAAGCCCAAATGAACTGATCAAACGAGCTCAGCATTATTTGTTGTACGCAAAGCGTTCAGGTAAAAACTGCGTTGCTCACCATGAATAAAAATTCATTTCTTTCTGAGGTTATCGCATGAAGGACAATCTAAACTCATCAAATCACGCTTACTTCGAAGTTCGAGATTATGAGTGCGATATGCAAGGCATAGTGAACAACGCCGTTTACCAGAACTATCTGGAGCATGCGCGGCATCAGTTTATTAAGTCAAGAGGTTTGGACTTTGCTGAAATAACCAGACAAGGTATTAACCTCGTACTCATAAAAGCAGAGGTTGAATACAAACGTTCGTTACAAAGTGGCGATTGCTTCTATATTAAAACAAGGGTTGAGAGGCTTTCGAAACTAAAGCTGGCGTTTTATCAAAACGTATACCGTGGTCAAGATGATCAATTGATGTTAAATGCCACGATGACCGTCACATCGACAACAACAGAGGGCCGCCCTATTATCTTCGAACGGGCAAACCTATTGATTGATGACTAAATATCCAAATCATATAAATTAAGGAAGCCTAATCACTAGCATAAAACGCAAATGAGCGGGCTTCATAAAACCCACCCAATCACCAAAAGTATATTTAGCCAAAATTTAGGCGAAAAAAAAGACGTCCAAGGACGTCTTTTTTTATAATGGCGGTGAGCAAGAGATTCGAACTCTTGATGCCTTTCGACATACACGCTTTCCAGGCGTGCTCCTTCGGCCACTCGGACAGCTCACCAAAACTTTTTCACGCAATGCGTAATTTGTGCGCGTATGATAATGATGAAGATCGTTCTTTGCAACCCATTTTTAAGCAATTAACCTTATAAATTAATCCCTTACCCATTCGAGGTTGCTACTAAGCTCAACCTCACGGGCCATAATCGATTTATCTTTAGGCGTCCCTGCATAAATAAGCCCTATTATTTGGTCGTTATCCTCAAGCGACAGAAGTGTTTTCGTTTTTTGCGTGAAACACGCTGGGCCACTACGCCACATTCCGCCATAACCTAACGCATTAAGACCCAATAGCACTTGTTGAGCGGCGGCAGAAGTAGCCATAATTTGCTCTACAGGGGGAACTTTAGGGTGATCTTGTATGTGTGCATAGATTAATAAAACGGCTGGCGCCCTGTAAGCCTTCTTAATAAATGATTCTTCTTTTGATGCTGGCATTGAATCCACTTCAGACAGAGCGTGGTGCCAATAAATTTGCCCGAGTTTTGCTCGACCCTCCCCTTCGTATATTCTAAATCGCCACGGTTTTAAGTTGCCATGATCTGCTGCACGACTGGCGGCACTAAGAATAGAATCCCATTCAATTTCAGATGGTGCTGGCTCGGTAAGCATTGGCTGAGACACACGATTTCGCATGAATGTTATAAATTCTTTACTCATAAAATAATTTATTCCGTTAATATAAGGGAAAGTGGCAAGTTAAAACGATGATTTGCTAGTGTTTAATGATAATGGATATCTCATATATTATCGCTGGGTCTAGAGGTTTTTTATGTCAAAGTGGTTGGTTTGGACGCTGCTGGAGCTTAGTACTTTTCTTTTATTGGCCAATCTTACTTTTATATGGCTGTCACGTACTCTTCGTAAAAAAATAAATGACAAGAATGACGCCGCACCAGATGTCGGCGCAAATAATGAAGTAGAAGATCCTGAGGTTAAGGAAAACGCTGATAGCTATAAAGGGTTGGCTCACTTCCTAGACTTGCAAATCAATTTTGCCGCTAACTCCATTGTGCCAGCTAAAATGGATCAGCATGAGATTAACCGTTTGAAGATTTGGGGGACGGCATTAAAGGCGGAGAGAGCCATTCTGTTGAACCAAGCCAGTGAAAAGCCAAAGCCTATTTTAAATCGGTTCTTATCCGCACTCCTGTATGCACTATCAGCACCGAAACTTCAAACCACCAACATAGATGAACTGCATCAAGATTTAAAAGAAATGGAAGAGGAACTTCATCAGACGACGGAGTTGTTGATAATGAAAGAGTCATTATCAAAGAGTCAGTATGCATTAAATGAAGATTTGAGAAAAAATATCGAAAGAGCAAAAAAACGCATTAAGCAATTAGGTGTTAAAAAGTCCGAGCAAGCCCGCTTAGAAATTGAAGTGTCTGGATTGCAGGAAAAAATTAAAAATCTCGAAAAGGCCCAGACAGAAAGTGCAGGCGGTTTCGCTGAATTCAAATTGGATGTCCCAACGGCTCAAAAACAAGAGAAACAAAGCCGAAGTGATTCCTATAAACAAATATCAAGTTTAAGCAACCTATCTTCTCGTCAACAAATGGTTATTGATCAGCTTAAAATTGAAATAGAGAAAGCCAGTAAAAACAACAATTCGCAAGATGCCGTTGAGGCCCAAAAAGTGGCTATTGCCAAAATGGCACGAATGTCAGAAGAGTCTCAAAGTCTAATTGCCCAGCTGGAAAATGAACTTGAGACATCAAACCTCTCTATTGTGTCTTTAAGACAAGATATTAGCGCAAAAGATGTAAGGCTTGCTGAGATGGAGAGACAACTCAATCAGAGTAATGAAACGGCCATCGGCAACTTACAAACATTGAATGCAAATCAAAAGGAAACGCTTGGCTCGCTTCGTAGTGATTTGGATTCTGCGCTTGAGACCATGTCTTCGGAAAGCTTAATAGAACAAGATAAAGACACAAAAATGTTGGAGCGCTTGCTGCAGGAATCGGAAACATGCGTCACCCTACTTGCGCAAGAGCTAGAGACCGCAGAAGACACCAACCAAGAATTAAGAGAAAAGGTAGCAAACCTTACTGTTGATGGCGGCGAAAGCACTTTAAGTCAATCTAAGCCCCTTATTGAGCAGCGAGAGAGAAATAAAAAGCTCGCCCAACAAACAACTGAGCTAAAGGAAAAGCTTTTGGATATGGCGACAAATAAAGACTTTCAGGCGCTTAGAGTGGTTTATAACAAGCGAAGTCTTGAGTGTGATAGGTTACAACTTGCGTTTTCAGACTTAGAAATCAAATATTTGGGGACGCTAAATGATTAGCTCCCCAAATAAATAGCTGCATCATTTCATCTGAAAATTTAACATTCTCTCTAATGGAATAAGCGCTTTGACTCTGGTTTCTTCCGGTACATGTATTTCACCTGAACCATCTCTAAGGGAATTTCGCAGCATTTCTAAGCTATTGAGCGCCATCCATGGGCAATGCGCACAACTTCTACAATTTGCGCCTGAACCTGCGGTAGGTGCCTCGATAAACCGCTTACCTGGCGAGGCTTGCTTCATTTTATAAAAGATCCCCCTGTCTGTTGCCACAATAAAGGTTTCGTTAGACATTGTTTTGGTCGCGTTTAATAACTGAGAAGTGGAGCCCACAACATCTGCTATTTCAACAACAGGTTCAGGAGATTCTGGATGTACTAGTATGGCAGCATCGGGATAAATCGTTTTAAGATCCAAGATGCCCTTCGCTTTAAATTCTTCATGTACGATACAAGCGCCATCCCAAAGAATCATGTCCGCACCGGTTTCGCGCTGAATATATCCGCCTAAATGCTGATCAGGCGCCCAGATGATTTTTTCACCTTGATCCACGAGGTGCTCAACAACATCTAGCGCAATGCTGGAGGTAACCACCCAATCTGCTCGCGCTTTTACTGCCGCAGAGGTGTTTGCATAGACAACCACTTTTCTATCGGGGTATTGATCACAAAATGCTGAAAATTCGTCGATTGGGCAGCCAATATCTAGAGAACATGTTGCCTCTAATGTTGGCATTAGAATGGTTTTTTCTGGGCTCAAGATTTTGGCGGTTTCACCCATGAATTTTACGCCCGCTACTACCAAAGTATCGGCTGGGTGATTTGCTCCGAAACGCGCCATTTCCAATGAGTCTGCAATAACGCCGCCGGTTTCCTCAGCCAATTCCTGAATAGCATCCTCTGTGTAGTAGTGCGCCACTAAAACAGCGTTTTTTTGCTTAAGTAAAGACTTGATTTCACTACGAATTTTTTGATCATCAACAGCGGGTGTTTCAAGAATTTTTTCAGCCTCTGTTAGATACTTTTGAACGGTATCTCGAAGCGCTGCTTTATTGAAAAGTTCGGACATTTCATTACCCCTTAAGAAACTGGGAGCGGAATGAGTGTTTTTGGTGGGTCGTACTGGATTCGAACCAGTGAACAATTGAGTAAAAGTCAACTGCTCTACCAACTGAGCTAACGACCCAAAAATCACAAAAGGAATAAAACAATGTTGGTGGGTCGTACTGGATTCGAACCAGTGACCAATTTATTAAAAGTCAACTGCTCTACCAACTGAGCTAACGACCCAACGGGTTGCGTATAATACAGAGCCCGTTGAGGAATGCAAGTTATTTAATTTTACTTAAATATCCAGCGGATAGCTTAGCCGCTTTAGTATCAGGAAAGCGTCTAATGACGTCTTGTAAATAAGACTTAGCTTTTACACTATCGCCAAGCTGATCGTTGACAGTGCCTAGCTTATACAATGAGTCCTGTTCTTTGGCATGCCCTGGAAAGCTCTGAATTACAGTGGAAAAGGCTTCTAACGCTTCCCTAGGCTTTCCTTGAACCAACTTCACTTCCCCTAACCAGTAATAGCCATTACCAGTCAAAGAGTTATTTGGGAAGTCTTTAACAAACTTATCAAACGCACTTTCCGCTTCATCAAATTTTCTTTGACGAATAAGATTGTAGGCATTGTTATAAGCTTGTTGAGATTCTGCCGTTGGCGGCTGTAATGTTACAGGTGCCAAAGGAGAGGCAATCAATGCACTTGCAGTTGCTTTCACTTTCTCTGCTGGCACTTGAGCGGGTACTTGTACGGTCTTTTGCGGTAATGAGTTATTTGGTTGACTTGATGATGCAGACATCAATAAGGATATGCGCTTATCGAGATCAATATATCTATCTCTTTGGCTCTGCTTCATTAATCTTAACTCATGCCCTTGCTCTTCTAATTGACCACGAAGACTTTGAACTTCTTGTTGCAAAGTGTCCAATTGGAAAAGTAAGTCCGCAGCAGCGCCGGGTGAAAGGCCACTGTTTGCTTGCGGAGATTCCGCCCAAGCAAATGGCGCTGTAAAAAACAGCGCCATTGCTAAAGAGTGAATTTTCACATCTTTATAGAACATTATTCGTAACGTACTTCAACTCGACGGTTTAACTGCCAAGCGTTGCTATCATGACCAAATGCAACAGGCACTTCTTCACCAAAGCTTACTGTCTCAATTTGAGAAGCGGCTACGCCTTGGATCGTTAAGTAACGACTGATTGCTTTAGCACGACGCTCACCAAGAGCCATGTTGTATTCACGTGTACCACGCTCATCTGCATGACCTTCCAATACGATACGAGCATCAGGATTGGCTACAAGGTATTCAGCGTGTTTAGCTAGGGCTTCACGAGACTCAGGGCGTACAATTGACTTATCGAAGTCAAAGTAAAAAACGGTTTCCACGCCAGCCAATGAATCCATTGCTGTTTCTTCTGTCGCTTCTGTTTCTTCAACAATAACGCTTGTTAAAGCACCTTCTTCGCCTGCACCAAATGCTTGGTCAGAACTGTCAGTTGCTTCATTCGCTTGTTCTGTTGATGCAGCATCTTCAGCAACAGTTGAAGAATCAGTATCAGTAGCAGTAGTACTACAACCCGCAATCCAAGCTGCAGATAAACCAATTACAGCAAACTTACCTAGTTTGTTTACACTCATTATTCACTCCTCAATGTCTTTATTTGAAATACGGGGACCAAGATGGTTCACGTACATCACCCTCTGCTGATGGTAACCTATATTTTACCAGTCCATCAACGGAAACTACGGCTAAGATACCCTTTCCTTGATAGGTTGTGGCATACATCACCATGCTACCATTTGGCGCAATGCTTGGCGATTCGTCTAAGTAAGTTTCTGTGAGAACCTGAACTCGGCCTGTTTTCATATCCTGTAGTGCAATATGATAGTTGCCGTCGTTCTTTTGGACCGTCACGAGATATCGGCCATCAGGCGTCATTCTTGCTCTGGTATTTAGGTCACCTTCAAAAGTAACCCTCTCGACTCGCTTACTATTTACATCTAACCGATATATCTGCGGATTTCCGCCTCGATCAGATGTGAATACAATTCCTTTACCATCTGGTTCCCAGCTTGGTTCAGTATCAATAGCATAATGATTTGTCATACGCTCAAGTTTTTGTGTTGCAATGTCCAAAGTATAAATTTCAGGGTTGTTATCTTTAGACAATACCAACGCTAATTTTTTACCATCAGGGGACCATGCAGGTGCACCATTTAATCCTCTGAATTGCGCAATTTGTTGGCGCTTACCTGTCGCCAGTTCTTGTATGAATATATTTGGTCGGCGATTTCTAAACATAACATAAGCGATATCACGACCATCACTGCTCCACGATGGCGATAATATAGGCTCTTTAGATTCAACCACTACTTGAGGCCTGTGCCCATCAGCATCCGCTACCTGTAGTTTGAATAAAGGCGCCCTCTTATCTCCTTCAGCAGTAACGTACAGTATTCTTGTGCTAAAGGCGCCTTTTGTTCCTGTTAACAATTCATACACTTTGTCGCTGATATAATGTGCCGCGTCTCTAAAATTTCTTGCACTCACATCAATAGAGCTGTGCTTTTGAACTGGCTTTTGACTCAAAACATTCAACAATTCAAAGCCGATTCGATACTGGTTATTTGTCAGCTTTTGAATACTACCAATGACAACATAATCGCTTTTCAATAGTCGCCAGTCACGATAAAAAACATCTGATTCTTTTGATGGCATGCTTAGCATATTAGATCGCGGGATAGGCTGAAACAAACCACTCCTTGCCAAATCGCTTTCAACAATTTGCGCGATATCTTCCGGCAAAGCATCAACACCATTATAACCAAAGGGAACAACTGCGACGGGGAGAAGTTGGTCCGCACCGCTGGTAATCTCAATTACTAGTTGAGCTCTCGCGGCTCCTACAAATACAACGCAAGTGAAAATAACACTCAGCCATTTTTTAAACATCATTAATTTCTCAAATCCTGCGGGTTAAAAATCAAATCTACCTGACGAAAATTACGTTCGAAAATATACGAATCAACATCCGCTAACTCTTCAATCTTTTTAACTTTATAAACGGCATCAACGGCTCTTTGATCAAATAAAGCATCGCCGCTACTACTGGTTACTTGTGCATTCATCACTTCACCATTTGGTAAAAAGTAGATTCGCAGTTGTGTTTTCATGCCATTTCTTGCACTAGGAGGTCGATTCCATACTGCAGTAACCCGATTATTAATCAAGCTGCTGATAGATTGAACCATTTGAGCTTCTTCTGCAGCGCGTTGCTGCGCCTCTTCCGCTGCAGCTTGGGCAGCCTCATCTTCTCTCTTTTGTTGCTCGGCCAACCTTACTGTCTCTTCTTGCCTTTTGCGCTCTTCTTCAGCTAGGCGTTCGACCTCAGCTTTGCGAACAAGTTCTTTACGTTGCCGTTCTTTTTCATTGGCCTCTTCTGTACGGCGTTTCTTGTCTGCTTCTTGCGCTATTCGTTTTTGCTCCGTTTCTTTTTCTACACGTTTCTGTTCTGCAAGGCGCTTGGATTCATTCGATTTTTTTAACGCCTCTGCCGCTTTTATTTCTACCTGCTTTGCTTGTGCAATTTTCTTCTTTTTTTCATCCAGCGCTTTTTGTTTGGCGTCATTTTTTCGTTTTTGTTCGGCTTCTTTTTTCTTTTTTTCTGCTACTACGGCTTGACGTTTTATTGTGGCTTTTTCTTCCGCTTCGCGCTTACCAATTATTGTCTGTGATATATCAACAACCGTAGCATTTACAATAGGCGACCTTTTAGGCGTTTGAGGCGCGCTATCGCTAAAATCAACCGCGAATAAGCCAACTATTACAATGCCAAGGTGCAAGCCGACCGCAAGCAAAATCGGAACGCCATAACTATCACTTCGGAACCTTTTCATTAATTTCGTTCCGGCTCTGTTACTAGCCCAACGTTCGGTACGCCAGCGGCTTGTAAAGCAACCATCAAACCAATCACATCACCATATGGGACGCTTCTATCCCCCCTCACTAATACGGACATTTTGGGGTTTTGGCTTAACACCTTTCTGACTCTGTCTTGCAATTGAGATAATGGTATGGATTCTTGCTTGCCACCGACATCTAGGTAAAACTTACCTTTCGAATCAATAGAAGCAATCATCACATCATTATCGGTGTCCTGCATTGGCGATGCATTTGCATTCGGCAGCTCGACATCAACACCTTGCGTAAGCATTGGTGCGGTAATCATAAAAATAACCAACAACACCAACATAACGTCAATATATGGCACGACGTTAATTTCCGCCATTGGGCGACGTTTATTCTTTCTTCTTGAGCGAGCCACTATACAGCGCCTCCCTCTCTAACATGAACCTTACGGTGTAAAATACTGGTAAACTCATCCGCAAAGTTTTCGTAGCTTGAACCGAGTGATTCAGCCGCAGATGAAAAACGGTTGTATGCAATGACCGCTGGAATCGCGGCCGCCAAGCCAATGGCTGTTGCGATCAATGCTTCTGCGATACCTGGGGCGACGGTTGCTAGTGTTGCCTGCTGAACTTCAGCAAGCCCAATAAAAGAATGCATAATCCCCCATACTGTACCAAACAGGCCAATGTATGGGCTGGTAGAACCAACTGTCGCTAAAAACGGCAGATGTTGATCTAACTTTTCTTCTTCACGATAGAGTGCCACTCGCATTGCACGTTGCACCCCATCCATAACTGCGTCAGGGTCAACATTTTGACTCTGCCTTAATCGAGTAAATTCTTTGATACCTGACGTAAAGATATTCTCCATACCTTCAACCTTACGACCTTCTTGAGTTAGCTTTCTATAAAGCTGACTTAGATCGATACCCGACCAAAAGCTTTCTTCGAATGCTGTACGTACTTTTTTGGCTTCTTTTAATACACGTACACGTTGGAATATAACAATCCATGAAAAAACGGAAGCCGCTAACAATATCAACATTACAAGTTGAACAACGAAACTAGCACTGGCTATAAGACCCCAAATTGACATTATTAACCTCTATTTAAAATCTGAAGGGAGTTGGTAATTAAAATGTTCATACGCACGCTTTGTAACCTGACGACCCCTTGGTGTTCTAATTATAAAACCCTGCTGAATCAAAAATGGCTCTATGACATCTTCAATCGTATCTTTGTCTTCACCTAATGCCGCCGAAACACTATCAAGTCCAACAGGTCTACCATCGAACTTTTCTATCATAGTCAATAACATACGTCTATCTAAATGATCGAAACCTTGACTGTCTACACTTAACATATCCAGCGCTCTTTGAGCAACTTTTTGCCCAACCAGTACTTCACCACTGACTTGAGCAACATCTCTTACTCGCCTAAGTAATCTATTGGCTATCCTTGGGGTGCCGCGCGATCTGCGCGCTACCTCAAAGCAGCCGGAGTGATCGAGTTGCATACCCATTTTACCAGCAGAGCGAGCAACAATTGTCGTTAACGACTCAACATCATAAAACTCAAGACGTTGGACAATACCAAATCGATCCCGTAATGGAGAGGTTAGCAGACCGGCTCGAGTCGTTGCTCCGACAAGCGTAAAGGGTGGTAGTTCAATTTTAATTGACCTTGCTGCTGGACCTTCACCGATCATGATATCGAGTTGATAGTCCTCCATTGCAGGATAAAGCACCTCTTCAATGGCAGGGCTTAACCTATGTATTTCATCAATAAAGAGGATATCCCCTTCATTCAAATTTGTAAGCAATGCCGCAAGGTCACCCGCTCTTTCCAATACCGGTCCAGATGTGGTTTTAACATCCGTCTCCATTTCATTACCAATAATATGAGCAAGTGTTGTTTTACCCAATCCTGGCGGACCAAATATCAAGGTATGATCCAGCGGCTCTTCACGCTGCCTGGCAGCCTGAATGAATATTTCCATCTGCTCCCTGACCACGGGCTGCCCAATATAGTCAGACAGTGCTTGCGGCCTTATGGCCCGATCTACCTGCCGATCATTGCCTTTAAGCTCTGCAGTAATAATGCGATCTTGTTCAATCATATGTTACTTTCTCAGCATTCCTTTTAGTGCAGCTTTAATAACATCCTCACTATTGGATGCATCAATGGGCACACCAGCAATGGCTTTGGCAGCCTCTTGTGGTTTGTATCCTAATGAAATAAGAGCCGCTTCAGCCTCTTGTCGAGGGTCCGCTTGTATTTGGCGCAATACAGTAGGGGTTGAGAACAAATCATTTTTTGCCGCTTGCCCAAGTTTATCTCGCAATTCAATAATAAGTCGCTCAGCAGTTTTTTTGCCCACCCCAGGGATGCGAGTAAGCGCGTCGACATCCGACTCCTGAACATTGGAAATAAGCTCTTCTGACGACATGCTAGATAAGACAGCAAGTGCCATTTTTGGACCGATACCATTTACCTTTATTAATATACGAAATAAGGCCCGCTCATTTTTATGAATAAATCCATACAGAGTGTGCGCGTCTTCTTTCACTAAAAAGTGGGTAAACAATACTACTTGATCACCAACTTGCGGCAGTTCATAAATAGTCGTCATTGACGCACTAATTTCATAGCCAATACCAGCTACATCAACCAATAATTCTGGTGGTGTTTTTTCTACTAAAGTACCGACAACTCGTCCAATCACAAAGCTTTCCTTACGTCTTGTTCTGTCCAGCGTTTTGCGGAACGCCCTGCTCGCTTACCAACACCATATTCAAGCCCACCTGATGTGCGAGTATTGGCATGGCACAAAGCAATCGCCAAAGCATCGGCGGCGTCAGCTTGTGGTTTAGCGGACAATTTTAATAATAACTGTACCATTAACTGCACCTGTTCTTTGTCGGCATTACCATTCCCGACAACAGATTGCTTTACGCGTCGAGCGGCGTATTCATGAACAAACAAGTCTTGAATGGACGCGGCAACAATGGCTGCCCCTCTTGCCTGCCCAAGCTTTAATGCTGAATTGGCGTTTTTCGCCAAAAAAACTTCCTCTATAGCAAATTCATGTGGCTCATATTCCTCTAATAATGACGAAACATTATTGAATATATGTTTAAGCCTAACGGAAAGCGCTTCATCTGGAAGGCGAATGCAACCGCTATTCACATAAATGGACTTGCCATTGATTACATCAATAATACCGAAGCCCGTTATTCTGGAGCCTGGGTCTATTGCTAAAATTCTGGTCGTGGCCATGATCTTCCTGCGCCATTTTCAATTACTGTATATTTCAACAGTCATTCCCTAAGTATGCAATGGCAAATCAATAAAAAGGCCGCTAATAAGCGGCCTTTTACGTTTTTCTTGCAATCCCTTAACATAACTTACTGTTTTAAAATAAGTTTAGCCTTGGGGTTTACGATTCGACAACAGGTTTTCTCACGCGAATACTTAACTCTTTCAATTGCTTTTCACTCACTTCACCGGGCGCTTGCGTTAACAAACAAGTTGCACTTTGCGTTTTAGGGAAAGCAATCACATCACGAATTGAGCTAGAACCCGTCATAAGCATAACAAGACGATCGAGACCGAATGCTAAGCCGCCGTGTGGTGGCGCACCAAACTTCAGAGCATCTAGTAAGAAGCCAAATTTTTCTTCTTGCTCTTCTTTGCTGATATTCAACAATTCAAATACTGTTTCTTGCATTGAAGACTGATGAATACGGATCGAACCACCACCCAATTCAGTGCCATTCAATACCATGTCGTAGGCCTGAGACAATGCCGTTAATGGATTGGCTTTAAGATCTTCAGGTGAACAAGAAGGTGCCGTAAATGGATGGTGGATAGCCGTGATGCCACCGTCTGAAGTTTCTTCAAACATAGGGAAATCAACGACCCAAAGTGGCGCCCATTTACATGTGTAAAGATCCATATCTTCACCAAGTTTACAGCGTAATGCGCCAAGGGCTTCATTGACTACTTTCTCAGAATCGGAGCCAAAGAAGATCAAATCGCCGTCTTGAGCGTCAAGACGAGTAAGCAGCTCTTCTCGCACTGCAACAGGTAAAAATTTCACGATTGGAGACTGCAAGCCTTCTTCAAGGTTTGATTTATCGTTTACCTTGATGTAAGCCAAGCCCTTCGCGCCATAGATGCCAACAAACTTAGTGTATTCATCAATTTGCTTGCGTGTTAATGCATTGCCGCCAGGTACTTTAAGCGCCGCTACACGACCTTTAGGGTCTGTTGCTGGGCCAGAGAAGACTTTAAAGTCAACATTTGCCATTAAGTCAGAGACAGTCACAATGGTTAATGGAATACGTAAATCTGGCTTATCGCTGCCGTACGTTTCCATCGCCTCAGAATAAGGCATGCGAGGGAAAGTTCCCAAATCAACATTCATCAATTCTTTAAACAAACCAACAATCATGTCTTCCGTCATGCCCATGATTTGTTCTTCAGACATAAAAGAGGTTTCGATATCAACTTGAGTAAATTCTGGCTGACGGTCAGCTCGTAAATCTTCATCACGGAAACATTTGGCAATTTGGTAGTAACGATCGAAACCTGACACCATCAATAACTGTTTGAACAGCTGTGGTGATTGAGGTAAGGCGAAGAAACTGCCTTGCTGAGTACGACTAGGAACCAAATAGTCTCGCGCACCTTCAGGTGTCGCTCGAGTCAAAATAGGCGTCTCTATGTCCAAAAATCCATTATCGTCTAAGTAACGACGTAAAACGGACGTTACTTTAGAGCGGAAACGCATTTTTGCTTGAACTTCTGGGCGACGTAAATCGATGAAACGATTTTTTAAACGAACGTCTTCACCTACTGATTGATGCTCATCAAGTTGGAATGGAGGCGTTTGAGCCGCATTCAAAATTTCAAGATCAGTACCAAGCACTTCGATCTCACCAGTGCGCATGTTTGCATTGGTTGTGCCTTCAGGGCGAGCACGAACACGGCCTGTCATTTTAACAACGAATTCATTACGCACACTGTCAGCAATGGCAAAACTTTCCGCACGATCTGGATCAAATACAACCTGAGTGATTCCTTCGCGATCTCGAATGTCTAGGAAAATAACGCCACCGTGGTCACGACGACGATGAACCCAACCGCATAAAGTAATTTCTTGTGAAATGTTAGAAGCATTTAACTCGCCGCAATAATGGCTGCGCATAATTTCTATCCTATTACTGTCTCAGTAAGAGAGTGATGTGTTCTTGGAGTATTTTCTGTGGGCCAGTAAAGGGTTACTGAATATTAAACACCACACAGAAGAAACGAATATTTTAAGGCAAAGCATTATATGCGAACAGAGTCTGACTCTCTAGAGCCTGAGCCAAATTTGTCCAATACAAGAGAGGGTTTATTGAATAGAGGTTATTTCATACACCACTTGAACGCCATTTTGGCTTAAATGCACCTCTTCCTCGGTTGTTTTTCCTATTATTGCTTTGCCAACAGGGCTCGATGCCGTAATCACATACACCGCTTGCTCCTGAACCTCAACGACAAGTCCACCCGCACAAGGAGAAATAAAAAAATACTTCCTTGAGGGTGTTGGTGAATCTACTGGCGTTAACTCAACGGCACACCATAAAGTGGCTGCGTCACCGACCTGGTATTGCGACGGGGCTTTTTTACTAAAGAGAAGCCAATCTTGTTCACACTCTACAACTCGTTGAGATTGGCCATGGGCCAAATAAGAGGCTTCTAGGCCAAATGTGTCATATTTATTTTCAGCCACACTTTCTTTATTTGTCGCCGCTTGATGCGCCTGTGACGCAGCAAATTCTGCAGTTTTAAAGCGCTTTAAGAGCGCTTCGGTTATCGCGTCATGGATGTCACACTTTTTCATAGATACTATCTAACCCAATCATAATGGCCTGCATCTTAACCTCGACAAGCTAAAAAAAATAGAAATTCACAAGAAACATGAAAATCCCCGCACATCATTAGATTTAACTGAAGCAAGGTTGACAAAGTCAACCCCATTAAATATATTGATAGTCATTCTCGTTTAGGTGCACTTTAACATGACAGATAATATTAGCGAAACGCTTCACAAATTGATTTCCACCTATAAAGGAGAGCTAAAAAACGCAATAAGTCAGCAAAATGTTGATTTGCCTATTACTTACATTCGATCTTTGAAGTGTATCGATAAAATTACCGATTGCAGTGCAAAAGACATTTCAATTCGACTTCGTTTAGATAAATCTCAAGTCACCAGAATCATCAAAAAAATGTTGGCTGATGGGTATGTTAAGAAAATGCCACATCCAAATAATCACCGCAGCCAAGCACTTTCTCTTACTGACCTTGGTGAATCGGTGATCGCACTTATTGCAAAAATAGACCAAGAAACAAAAAGTAAAATGGCAGTAGCATTAACGGACGAGCAAATTAAAAGCTTTCTGACTGTTGCCAATATCATGATAGACAATTTATCCAAAGACCTTGTAAGCATTAAGGAATCAGAATGAGCAGACCACAACCTAAAGAATTCACTGTCATCAAAAAAGAACTCGTGACTCCTCACATGCTCCGCCTGACATTAGGAGGGGAAAGTGTAAAAGCATTACCAGATGACCAAGAAAGCAGTTACGTTAAATTGATTTTCCCAAATGGTAATGAAAGACCATTAATGAGAACGTACACAATCCGCCATCATAGAAAGGATGAAATAGACATTGACTTTATGCTTCATGAAGACAGCGGCCCCGCTTCTACATGGGCTAAAGCGGCACAATCTGGTGATACCATCATAATTGGCGGTCCTGGCCCAAAAAAACTCATTGAATCGTCGTCTGACTGGCAGCTTTTGGTGGGTGATATGACCGCATTGCCTGCCATCAGCGTTAATTTGGGTGAGCTACCATACAGCGCTAAAGGCTACGCCGTTATTGAAGTAGTGTCTGAGGACGATATACAAACATTAAAGCACCCTGAAAATATAGAAATAAAATGGGTTATAAATCCTTACCCTGGTACCGATTCGAACGCCCTGCTCAACGAAGTTAAGTCACTTCATTGGCTTGATGGAAACGCCTCTGTTTGGGCGGCTTGTGAATTTAACAGTATGAAAGCACTGCGTGATTTTTTCAAAAATGAAAAGAATATCAGCAAAGAAAATCTTTATATTTCCAGCTACTGGAAGCTTGGCATTAACGAAGATGAGCATAAAATTGAAAAGCGCAACGATGCTGAAGCATAAATAATATAACGACAATATTTAAAGCAAAAAAAACCAGCCTCATGAGCTGGTTTTTTTTGAATTGTAAAAGCGTTACAAACGAACACTCTCTACGATCAAATCAACGACATCATCCAATGCTGACTCTGTTATTTCAGAATCCGCAATGGCTGCGTTTGAGATCAAGAACGCAATGCCGGTTTGACGAATCAGTGTCGTTTCTTGCTCTGTTGCATCAGACTTAACTAAAGCCACAATACCTTGACGGAGCAATAGACGCTCTAACGCATCTGCTTTCGCTAAAACATCAGAAGACAATGCGATGACCGCTGGCTTTTGACCAAGACGTGCAGCTCGATCTTCCGCACTAACGACCGTATCTGCGTCTAATTCAGCAATGGCTTCTTCCACCATGCCTGCACCAACCGTTACATTCGTTAAGCGATCGATAATAACTAATGCACCAGTCAAACGGCTGTTTTGATATTCATCAAATGCGACGGGCGCGTCAAATTGAATAACGCAATCGCCAATACCGTTCAATTCAAGGGAATCAATATCACTCTGTACAAGTGTATTCACATCAACACGATGATTGAAGTGGTGCACTTTACCTGGCACCGTTTGAGTGCCAAGCTTGAAGTCATAAAGCTTACCAGGAACCAATGGCTGATCAGCCATCCATACAACAGACGCACGGAGTGTGGAAGCGATGAGTGGCTCTTGACCTGGGTGCGACAGCATATCACCACGACTGATGTCGATTTCATCTTCTAGCGTAATCGTCACTGCCTGGCCTGCTTTTGCTGATTCCAAATTACCATCGTAAGTCACAATCTCGGCAACTTTTGATTTTTTTCCAGAAGGCAAAGCAACAATTTCGTCACCCGGCTTAACAACACCGGCGGCAATGGTTCCAGAGAAGCCGCGGAAGTCTAAATTCGGGCGATTCACATACTGAACAGGGAAACGAAAGGAATCTCGCTTTACATTGCGATTAATTTGAACCGTTTCTAACATCGCCATCAAAGGAAGACCTTTGTACCACGTCATTTTATCAGATGTGTTAACCACGTTATCGCCCTGCAAAGCGGACATAGGAACAAACTGAATGTCTTGTGGTTTACGGTCGCCAAGTTGATCAGCAAACGCAAGATAGTCGGATTTGATCTCGTCATGCTTCGCTTCGGAGAAATCCACTAAGTCCATTTTGTTCACCGCAACAATAATGTGCTTAATACCAAGCAATGCGGCAATGTAAGAATGGCGACGAGTTTGCGTTTGTACGCCGTAACGCGCATCAATCAAGATAATCGCCAAGTCACACGTCGAAGCACCTGTTGCCATGTTACGTGTGTATTGTTCGTGCCCAGGCGTATCAGCAATAATGAACTTGCGCTTTTCTGTAGAAAAGTAGCGATAAGCCACATCAATCGTGATGCCCTGCTCTCGCTCAGCTTGAAGGCCATCCACTAGCAACGCTAAGTCGATTTCTTCGCCTTGCGTTCCAGATTTTTTACTGTCGCGCTTAACCGCATCTAAATGATCTTCATAAATCAATTTAGAGTCGTGCAGCAAGCGGCCAATTAGTGTGCTTTTACCATCATCTACGTTGCCACAAGTAAGAAGGCGCAGTAGATCTTTTTCTTCATGTTGTTTCAAATAGCCAAGTATGTCTTGGCTGATCAATTCTGATTGGTGAGACATTTTTCACTCCAAACTTACTTTACTTCAAACTTAGAAGTAGCCCTGTTTCTTCTTCTCTTCCATTGAACCGGAAGAGTCATGGTCGATCATTCGCCCTTGGCGCTCGGAACTGGTCGTTAACAACATTTCCTGAATGATTTCAGGCAAAGATGCAGCTTCTGACTCAACGGCTCCCGTTAATGGATAGCAGCCAAGCGTACGGAAACGAACAGACTTCATTTCTGGCACTTCACCATTAAGTGGCATGCGTTCATCATCAACCATGATCAGGGTGCCATCGCGCTCAACAACAGGTCGTTTTGCAGAGAAGTACAGAGGCACAATTGGAATGCTTTCTAAATAAATGTATTGCCAAATATCCAGCTCAGTCCAGTTAGATAGTGGGAAAACACGGATGCTTTCGCCTTTATTCACTTTGCCGTTGTAAATATTCCATAGCTCAGGGCGTTGGTTTTTAGGGTCCCAACGATGCTGTTTGTCACGGAAAGAATATACGCGCTCTTTGGCGCGGGATTTTTCTTCGTCACGACGAGCGCCACCAAATGCAGCGTCAAAACCGTATTTATCCAATGCTTGTTTTAAACCTTGTGTTTTCATCACATCGGTGTGTTTTGAGCTTCCATGAGTGAAGGGACCAATGCCTTGATCAATACCTTCTTGGTTTTTGTGGACGATAAGCTCCAAACCAAGCTTCGCAACCAATTCATCGCGGAAGGTGATCATCTCTTTGAATTTCCATGTCGTATCAACATGCATCAAAGGAAATGGCGGTTTACCAGGATAAAATGCTTTCATCGCAAGATGCAGCATGACCGCCGAATCTTTACCGATTGAATACAGCATCACTGGATTGTCAAATTCGGCAGCAACTTCACGTATAATATGAATACTTTCAGCTTCTAGTTGCTTTAGGTGAGTTAACCTTTCCTCAGTCATAATTCCTCATCTCTGTTGTAAGGATTGTGTATCATCAAACTATAACATGCCTTAAAGTTATAAAAACCTTAGTATTTAGACTTTAGTTGCATATGCATATTAAAAAAGCTTTATAAGCATAGCTTTTATAGGTTTCATAAAATAAGCAAAAGTGCATTACCCAGACGAAAAAAAGGCCGAACATGTCGGCCTTTTTTGGTATTTCAAACAGTTTATTCGGCGTTAAATTGTTGTTCCAGCATCAGCTGATTTATCTGTTTCCGCAGGCGAATAATTTCACCATTCACTTGTGTTCTGAATGCATCACTTGAATTAATCGCATCTTGATGTGCAGCCAATGTTTGTTGGATGCCGCTCATATCAGAAGAGCTAGTGTCAGCGGTTTGTTTTTCGACTGCCACCACCTTATTCTGCAATGTCGCCAAATCTTGCAAAATTTGATCAAGACTTAATGTTTGTGCTTCGTTTTGCCCTTGCTGTGCTGCAATTGCATTTTTCACGACCAGCAATTGCTGAGATTGGCCTTCTTGTTTCGCGCCCATCTCTTTTACAGAGGTATCTATTAGAGCAACGGCAGGAACTAATTTGTTGTAGCCTGCTTCAATTTCATTAAAGGTTGCAGCTTGTATTGCTATCCGTTGAGACTGAGTTGACATAGTGTCCCGCATCGAAGAAAGCTTCTTTTCTATGTCGTCAATTGATGCATTATTACTTGCGATAGCTTTACGATTTGTGTCATAAGCCACACCCCAAAGTTTGCGAATTTCACTACCGTGATTCTTTAGAATTTCTTCTAACGTTTCGCCTTGTTTGTTCGCAGAAACATCCGCGGCCAGTAATTGGTGATCTAAGTTTTGTATCTCGCTTTTCGCACCATACAACTCATTACGGAGTTGCATGTTTTGCTGCCACAACCAATATCCAGCCCCTGCAGATGCAGAAAGTATGAGCAGTAATAATACATAGACGCCAGCCAAGCTTGTTCTCTTATGAACAACACTTGGGGCATGGGCCGGTCTTGTTGGAGAAGGGGTCGAGCGGCTCTTTGGGGCAGCAGCATTCGGTCTTCTATCGCTGACTTCATCTTGATCCAGAGTCAGGCTTGGGATCTCAACATCATCGTCTCTTCGCATGGAAATCTTATATAGTCGCTATTAACATAAATTATGGAAAAATGGTCTGGAACAATCCTAAATAATATTATCTTAAGATGTTCAGTGCTACTATATAAGCACCATTAACTGCTTGATAACAAGCATTTTTCGTTAATTAAAAGCAAGGAGAATTGAAATGGCTTTTGAATTACCCGCTCTTCCTTATGCTAAAGACGCACTAGAGCCTCACATGTCTGTTGAGACGCTTGAATACCACCACGGCAAGCATCACAACACCTATGTTGTTAAACTAAATGGCTTGGTTCCTGGATCTGAATACGAAAATAAATCACTGGAAGAGATCATTGTATCTGCTCCTGCTGGTCCTGTTTTTAACAACGCAGCTCAAATCTGGAATCACACATTCTTTTGGAACAGCTTAAGCCCTAATGGCGGCGGCGAACCAACAGGCGCATTGGCTGATGCAATCAATGCAAAATGGGGTTCTTTTGCTGAATTCCAAGCTGCATTTAATGACAAAGCGGTCAATAACTTCGGCTCTAGCTGGACTTGGTTGGTTAAAAATACTGACGGCTCGTTAGAGATCGTAAACACGAGTAATGCAGCAACACCACTAACAAGTGGACAAACAGCTGTTATTACTGTGGATTTATGGGAACACGCTTACTACATTGATTACCGCAATGTACGTCCTGATTACCTTAAAGGTTTCTGGGCATTGGCTAACTGGGAATTCGCAGCAGCGAACTTCGCAGCCTAAGCACTTTAAAGACCAGTCAAAAAAACGCGGCTTTTGCCGCGTTTTTTTTGTTTTGGACACCAAAAGTTATTGTTAAGTATTAAGTTCATTCTGCACATGAAGTTTTGCCTGAATGAATTCTGAGTGAGGCATGAAAAGCAGCTCGCTAATCCTTCTAATACGATGATCTTCATGTGCATCTATATCACCATCAGCCAAAGCTACTCGCCATAGACCCTTCAGCAATGACACTTTTTGCTCTAATGTCGCGGTGTTGTTAATCACCTTGGTAAACTGGTAAAGATCATTGGCCTCATTAACACCAGAATGAGCTTCTGCATAAAGCACATCAATGTCATCACCCAAATTACTAATTTCTCGAAGAAAGCGCTTCACTTGCTCTTCTTCTTTTTCATCAACATTGTGATCTGCCAACATAACTTCCATAAGCAGTGCTGCAACCGCTTTTTGGTAAGGGATTTCTTCGCCCTGCTCCACTTGCGCAGTAAAAAGGCTTTTCAAAGCATTAAGCATTATTTCTCCAAAATATATTCACGAAGCGTTTCTATTAAAATATTAGGAAACTGCCGGTAATCTAAATAAGGACACCAAATAACAGGATAGGCAACATGCGCCAAGCATTTCGAACCTACCTCATTCGCTCGATCCGAAATGGGCATCACTTCGCGGAACGTATTGCCGACAATAAAAAGCACACCTTTATAGCCATCAACTTGATCCAATGAAAAAGCAACACCAACTGAATCGAATAATTTTTCATCGCGGCATGTTCGCCAATCACAGTCACCTACCACAACAAGTTTTGCCATTATCGTGAAAATTTTTCGCCAATGATTACCATTTAGCTCAATCAACTGAGAAACATTCGGTTTTATAGTCAATGGTCTATCTATGTTATCCGGTAGCACCGGCACGTTTGGCAAAAGAAAAACATATTTAGCATCATCAACCGAGGCGCCTAACCACAATTTTTCCATTTCGACCTCCTGATTAGCCACAGAATACAGTGTGCATATTAACTTATCAGCTATATATTGGGTAAAGAGTGTGTAATGAAGCTCACACCGCTGATCAAAGAAAGCCAGCGCGCAAACCGCAATCGTCTTATGCTATAGATTCAATCGACAAAGTGAAATTACATTAGACATTACTTATTTATATACATTAGAATAAGCTTATATAATTTAAGGAGCAAAAAATGGACAGTGTTTTTAACCCTTTAGTTGGCGGCCTGTTAATCGGTGTCGCTACGGTAGTTTATCTTCTTAGCATTGGTAAGGTAATTGGAATAAGCGGCATTTTTGCGCAACTCTTATTCAATAGAGATCGACTCTACCCTTTCCTATTTATAGCGGGTCTGGTTATTGGCGGCAGTGCGTACGGAATATTAACAGATCAAACCGTGCCCTTTCCTGAAGCTCGAAGCCCATTTCTTTTGATTGTCTCCGGGCTCTTAGTAGGTTATGGAACAAGGCTTGGGGGTGGTTGCACAAGCGGTCATGGTGTGTGCGGCATATCAAGACTGTCTCCACGATCCATCGCAGCGACGATTATTTTCATGCTCACTGCCATCATTACTGTTTCAGTCTTACATTAGGAAAATGATTATGTATGCTTTTATTACGCTCATTTCTGGCTTGCTATTTGGGTTAGGTTTGGCTTTTTCTGAAATGACAAACCCAGCCGTTGTAATTGGTTTCTTGGATATTTTTGGTAATTGGAACCCTTCTTTACTTATCGTTATGGCAAGCGCCATTGCGATTGGCATGATTGGTTATTACATCAAGAGAAAAAGCTTAAAGCCTTTACTAACTAACGTATGGCAAATACCAACAGCACGAAATATCGATGCTAAACTCGTCATTGGCTCAGCACTTTTTGGTATAGGTTGGGGCCTAAGTGGCTACTGCCCAGGACCAGGACTTACCGCAATGGTAAACAATCCAAGTGAAGGTTTTTATTTTGTTATTGCTCTGATCGTAGGGAGCAGTGTGCATTATTTTCAGACCCGAATAACCAATAAATAGCCTCAAAACAAAGTAAGCAAAAAAGAGACTTTTCGGAGTCTCTTTTTTTTACTTTAAAGTGCAAAAAAAAACTTGACGTAAAGGCCTCTTGGTTTTAAATTGCGCCCGCGTCATTGCTGAACATAATCCGCACCGCTTCAACTGCTGCGCTAGTCGCTTAAGGCCTCATTTGGCCGGATAAGTAACAGCCATAAGTAGGACGGGAGAAGGTAAAGGCGTTTACTTATAATCGGTTTATGTTTTGTACCATTAAGGAGTTCTCTACTTATGACTGTTGACGTCAATTCTTTCTACACACCAGAGCGTTTCGCTCGCTTTAAAGCCTTTGCAGAAGACAAAGAAACCCCTTTTGTTGTCATCGATACTGAAATTATCGATGAAGCCTACACTGAGCTAACGAAAGGCTTTCCTGTTGCTGATATTTTTTACGCCATTAAAGCGAATCCAGCCCCAGAAATCCTAACGCTACTTCGTGATCGTGGCTCAAACTTTGATGTTGCATCACGCTATGAATTAGACAAACTATTGGCGATTGGCGATATTTCTCCAGAGCGCGTTAGCTTTGGCAATACGATCAAGAAAGCAAAAGATGTACGCTATTTTTATGAAAAAGGCGTGCGCATGTTTGCATCTGACTCGGAAGCCGACTTGCGAAACATTGCAAAAGCGGCTCCAGGCTCTCGCGTATACGTTCGCATCCTGACAGAAGGTACCGTCACTGCGGATTGGCCACTTTCACGTAAATTCGGCTGCCGTCCAGACATGGCGATGGATTTATTAGTACTGGCGAAAGAGCTTGGCTTAATTCCTTACGGCATCTCTTTTCACGTGGGTTCACAACAACGCGATATCGGTGCGTGGGATGCCGCCATCGCCAGCGTAAAAGTAATTTTTGAGCGCCTAAAAGAAGAAGACAACATCGAGCTTCAGATGATTAATATGGGTGGCGGCTTCCCTGCTAACTATATTACCCGTACGAATGAGCTTTCTACTTACGCAGAAGAAATTACGCGTTTCTTGGAAGAGGATTTTGGTACCGATTTACCGCGTGTCATCCTTGAGCCAGGTCGCTCTTTGATTTCTAACGCCGGCGTATTGGTCAGTGAAGTGGTGTTAATTTCTCGTAAATCTCATACTGCTTTAAACCGTTGGGTTTACACAGACGTTGGTAAATTTTCTGGTCTAATTGAAACATTGGACGAGTCTATCAAATACCCTATCCATGTAGACAAAGGCGGAGAATTAGAAGAAGTTATCATTGCAGGACCAACCTGTGATAGCGCTGACATCATGTATGAAAACTATAAATACGGCTTGCCACTAAATTTGGCAATCGGTGATCGCATGTACTGGTTGTCCACTGGCGCATACACAACAACTTACAGCGCGGTTGAATTTAATGGCTTCCCACCATTGGCGTCTTATTATTTGTAAGGCATTAACTCGCTAGTTAGAAATCGAAAGCCTCAGAGTAAAACCCTCTGAGGCTTTTTTATTGGAAAGTATTTAGACCTAGGCAATAATAAGTACTGATTAAAAAAGGGAACTTTTATGACTTACTTTCTCAGCGACCTATCCATCTATCCAATAAAGTCCATTAAAGGCATTCCATTAAAGAGCAGCCAAGTTTCTGCAGAAGGTCTTTGGGGTGATAGGCGATACATGATCATCAAACCCAATGGCGAATTCATTACAGGTCGAGAATACCCCACGCTGACACTCATAAAATCAGAGTGGATTAAACGGGGAATATGGAAACTATCACACCCAAGCCACCCCAATTTTATAGAGATTAATTCCGACGATCTTTCAACTGAGCACCAAGATGTCTTGATTTGGGACGATACACTGCGCGCTCAGAAGGCCAAAGAAAACATCAATACGTGGTTTAGTGATGTACTGAATGAATCTGTCTGTCTTGTGCACTTTTCAGAACAATCGAAACGTTTTACAAGCCGTAGGCCAGAGTCACCTGTTGCCTTCGCAGACGGTTATCCATTTCTTTTGACCACACGCGCGTCATTGGAAGAGCTAAACACAACCTGCACACAGGCCATTGCCATGACACAATTTAGACCTAATCTCGTTATTCAAGGAAATAGTGCGTTTGAAGAAGATTCATGGAAGCGCATTAGAATTGGTGACGTAGAATTTGAGAACGTGAAGCCTTGTATACGCTGTATTTTTACGACATTGGACCCCGAAACAGCGGAACGCCTCCCAAAAGGAGAGCCATTAAAAACACTTGGGAAGTTTCGTCTTCTGGATAACAAAGGCATTACCTTCGGTATCAATATGATTGCTCTTAATTCCGGAGAGATTCACGTTAATGACAAAGTAGAAGTGCTTGAGTACAAAACGCCAGAAACCTATACCGACAGACGAAAAAAATAAGTGTCGGCACGTAACGAAAAAAGGAAGGCCAATTGGTCTTCCTTTTTTAAGTCCAGAGAGTTCAGAGAATTACGCTTCTTGCTTCGCCAAGTATTCGTCGTATGTACCGTGGAAATCAACAATTCCTTCACTGGTTACTTCAACAATACGAGTCGCAAGAGAAGAAACAAACTCACGGTCATGAGAAACGAAAATCAATGTACCTGGGTAGTTTTCTAGCGCCAAGTTCAAAGACTCAATCGATTCCATGTCCATATGGTTCGTTGGCTCATCCATTACCAAAACATTTGGCTTTTGAAGCATCAACTTACCAAACAGCATACGGCCTTGCTCACCACCAGACAGTACTTTAACGGATTTTTTGATGTCATTCTGAGAGAACAACAAACGACCTAATGTGCCACGAATAATTTGCTCATCGTCGCCCTCTTGACCCCATTGAGCCATCCATTCGATCAAATCAACGTCTTTCTCAAATTCATGATGATGATCTTGAGCATAGTAACCAATATTGGCATTTTCAGACCACTTCACTTCACCCTTTGTCAGATCGGTATCACCAACCAAACACTTAAGCAGCGTTGTTTTACCAATACCGTTTGGACCGATGACCGCAATCCGCTCGCCAACTTCCACCATCATATTCAAACCACTGAACAATTGCTCATCATAAGACTTAGCAACATTTTCGATTTGAACCGCCATGCGGTGCAATTTTTTCTCTTGTTCAAAGCGAATAAATGGGTTTTGACGGCTAGAAGGCTTTACATCTTCAAGCTGAATTTTATCGATTTGCTTAGCGCGTGACGTTGCCTGTTTGGATTTAGACGCGTTCGCAGAAAATCGACTTACAAAGGATTTCAGTTCGTTAATTTGTGCTTTTTTCTTCGCATTATCTGACAATAAACGTTCGCGTGCTTGAGTTGCAGCGGTCATGTATTCGTCATAGTTACCGGAGAACAAGCGCAATTCACCGTAATCCAAATCGGCCATGTTTGTACAAACAGAGTTCAAGAAATGGCGGTCATGGGAAATAATGATCATGGTGCAGTTACGTTCAACTAACACACCTTCCAACCAGCGAATGGTATTGATGTCCAAGTTGTTGGTAGGCTCATCAAGAAGTAATATTTCTGGATCTGAAAACAACGCTTGTGCAAGCAACACTCGCAATTTCAAGCCAGGCGCAACTTCACTCATCAAGCCGTAATGTTGCTCTGTTGGAATACCAACGCCTAATAAAAGCTCACCGGCTCTTGCATCGGATGTGTAGCCATCCATTTCTGCAAATTCTGCTTCCAAATCACCAGCACGCAAGCCATCGGCTTCGGTCATTTCAGGGTTTGCGTAAATCGCATCTTTTTCAGCTTTGATTGCCCAAAGCTCAGTGTGACCCATGATAACGGCATCGATAACAGAGTATTCTTCGTATGCAAATTGGTCCTGCTTCAATTTACCAAGACGTTCATTTGGGTCTTTAGAAACGTTTCCTGAGCTCGGCTCTAGATCGCCACCCAAAATTTTCATAAAGGTCGACTTACCACACCCATTGGCGCCAATAAGACCGTAACGTTTCCCTTCTCCAAACTTAACAGAGACATTTTCAAAAAGAGGTTTTGCACCAAATTGCATGGTGATGTTAGCCGTCGTTAACAAAGTATTCTTCCGTATATCATGAGGTAAATTATGAGGCTTATATATTTGAAAAAATAATAAAAGCAACGTTGATGTGGCGCATTATCGCACAGATTGCTTCTACTCTTTAAGCGAGAAAGCACTTATTACACAAAAAAATCGTGAACTTACTGTTACACAGCGATGTAAAAGTGTTACTAGACAATACAAAACAACGCTATCACTCTGTTTAAAATACGCCTAAAACTTATAGAGTTAGCTACACCATTTAGAAATACGTTTTATAGCCGATGACATGAAAGGAGTTCATAGCGGCGGAGGTTAAAATGAAAACAGTTTTGTCACAACAAACACAATACGACATATCACCATCACATTTAAAACAAGGCTCCATTTTTGGCGCCCTATCCGATTCGGCCATTTATTTTTTATTGGAAAGCGGTGTATTACATGAAGCGAAAAAAGGCGATGAAGTTTTTGCCTATGGCAGTAAAGGGGGAAGTTTTTATGCGGTATTACACGGCAACCTAGACTTTTACAAACACCATGACGAGAAAATAACGCGCACTCGTACGATTCAGTTTGGTGAAGCCATTGGCTTTGTTTCCATGATTGCGTTACATGAACGCGTTGGTAGCCTATACGCTTTGGAAGAGTGCTTGTTACTTGAAATATCCAGCCTATTGTTCAGTGACCTGCACGATCAATATGCTTTTGACTTTGGTATTTTACTGATGAATTTATCAAGAGACATGGCGAGAACCATTAGAGTATTAAGCGATGACTTAGTTGACAACGATCAACTACTGAAAGAAGAGTGAGAGCTGGCACAAGGCGTACCAGCTAAAGCGACATTATTTCAATGCAGCAACAACGGAAATTTCGACTAACAGTTCCGCCCTTGCCATTCTCGCTTCAACACAAGCGCGAGCAGGAGCGCAACCTTCAGGAATCCAAGCATCCCAGACGGCATTCATTGCAGCAAAATCTTTCATGTCACGAACGTAGATAGTAGCAGAAAGAATATTCGCCTTATCCGAGGACGCTTGCTCCAGTAAAACTTCAACTTTATCGAGCATTGTTTGAGTTTGTTCAGTTATGCCTGCATTTGCATCTGCGCCAACTTGGCCACAAAGATAAATCGTTTCGTTGTGTTTAACGATTCGACTCATACGCTGACCTACTTCCATGCGTTCAATGGTAGCCATTAAAACCTCTATTATATTTAAAATATGGACACAGTTTTATATCTTATATTCCTATAAAAACCAACCAGATAAACGATATTAATATCGTTTAGAACTCTAACCCTTTTTGCGCCTTAATGCCTCTTTTAAACGCATGCTTGATCTCTTTGATTTCGCTGACCGTATCAGCCAGTTCAATGAAAGCATCTGAAGCCCCTCGACCGGTTACGACAAGGTGTTGATTGTCAGGTCGGTTCATGATGGCATTGAGAACATCACCTTCATTCAAATACTCATAGTGCAGTAAGTAGGTTAATTCATCCAGAACGACAAGATCCATGCCTGAATTAGACAGCATCGCCTTTGCTTTTTCCCAGGCTTGTTGTGAGGACGCGATATCAGACTCACGATTTTGTGTTTCCCACGTAAATCCAGCGGGCATAATTTCCCATTGCACGCCATCTTGCTTTTTAAAGAAATCAATCTCGCCGGTGTTCCATTCGCCTTTTAAGAACTGAACAACCCCCACTTTCATGTTATGGCCTAAAGCGCGAGCGACCATACCAAGTGCTGAGCTAGATTTGCCTTTGCCATTACCCGTCAGTAAAACAAAAGTACCTTTGTCTTCTTGTGCGTTGGCAATACGCTTATCAACATGTGCCTTAATTGCCTGCATGCGCTTTGCATGCAGGACTGGATCGGTAATGGTTTTTGACATGCTTTTAGCCTACCTTTTTCATAAACAACACGATGCTAACTTAAATGCGATCGTCTTCAGGGTCGTAACCAAGGTTTGGTGCTAACCAACGCTCAGCGTCGTCTTTACTCATACCTTTTCTTTCTGCATAGCTATCAATCTGATCAGGGCCTATTTTGCCAACGCCAAAATAAGTGGCGTCTGGGTGAGCAAAATACCAGCCACTCACCGCGGCCGTAGGCAGCATGGCAAAACTTTCAGTAATGTCCATATCGGTGTTATTTTTAACGTCTAAAAGTGTCCAAATTTTTGCTTTTTCAGTATGGTCTGGACACGCAGGATACCCAGGAGCAGGACGAATACCTTGATATTTTTCTTTGATGAGTTGTTCGCAGCTTAATTCTTCTGATGGCGCATAGCCCCAGAATTCTTTACGAACTCTTTCATGGAGATATTCGGCGGTAGCTTCCGCCAAACGATCTGCAACGGCTTTGATCATGATGGAATTATAGTCATCATGATCCGCTTCGTATTTCGCAACAATTGGGTCGATACCAAACCCTGCTGCACACGCAAATGCACCAATGTAATCTGGAATGGCACTGTCCTTCGGCGCAACGAAGTCGGCTAAACTGTGGTTGTATTTACCCGGCGCCGTGAGTTCATTCTGAATACGGAGAAAGGATAAGCGCTTAATTACTTCGGTTCGACTTTCATCTGAATAAATTTCAATGTCGTCATGATTCACTTGATTGGCAGGAAACAACCCAACCACAGCGCGAGCTTGCAGCTCACTGGTGGCAATCACTTCGTCCAGCATCATAAGCGCATCATGATAAACACGTGTTGCTTCTTCACCAACCACTTCATCTGTTAAAATTCGTGGGTACGCACCAGCGAGTTCCCAAGTTTGAAAAAATGGCGTCCAATCAATGTATTTTTTTACAATGGAAAAATCGATGTCTTTTTCAGTGAGCACAGTCACACCCAATTGTTTTGGGGTAACAATGTTCTGTGTAAAATCGATTGGCGCTTTATTAAGTTGCGCTTTTGCCAACGAAACACGGCGCCCCGCTTTTACACGATCTTTATAACGAATACGTGTTTTTTCATAATCTATTTGAATGTCGTCAACAAATTTCTGGCGACGTTCTTTGTCTTTGCTCAGCAATGCACTCGCCACACCAACGCTGCGAGAAGCATTTGTCACATGAACGACTTGATTGCGTTTGTAATTTTGCTCAATTTTAACCGCTGTGTGCGCTTTCGATGTCGTCGCACCACCGATCATTACAGGTAAGTCAAACCCTTGTCGCTCCATTTCTTTGGCAACATGCACCATCTCATCTAACGATGGTGTGATTAATCCTGACAGGCCGATCATGTCTGCCCCAACTTCTTTTGCCGTACGCAGAATTTTTTCTGACGACACCATAACGCCCAGATCGACTACTTCGAAGTTGTTGCATTGCAACACGACGCCGACAATATTCTTACCAATGTCATGCACATCACCTTTTACAGTGGCCATAACAATTTTGCCATTACTAGAAGACGCCGTGTCCATGTTGCGGGCTTTTTCTTCTTCGATATAAGGCATTAAATAGGCAACGGCTTTTTTCATCACTCGTGCTGACTTTACCACTTGCGGTAGGAACATCTTACCGGAACCAAATAAATCACCAACGATGCTCATGCCATCCATTAAAGGCCCCTCAATGACTTCCAATGGTCGTGCAAACGCCAGTCGAGCTTCTTCTGTATCTTCATCAATAAACTCTGTAATGCCTTTAACCAGCGCATGACTAAGGCGATCTGAGACCGACAGACCACGCCATTCTTGCGTTTCCTTCTCCGCCACTTCACCCGTACCGGCAAATTCACCCGCCATGGCCAATAAATTATCGGTCGCGTCTGGCGTACGATTAAGTACGGCGTCCTCTACGGCATCGCGAAGTTTTTTGGGAATGTCTTCATACAAGGCCAACTGCCCTGCGTTCACAATCCCCATCGTCATGCCTTGCTTGATGGCGTGATACAGAAATACGGCATGAATGGCTTCACGAACAGGATTGTTACCACGGAATGAAAACGATACGTTTGACACACCACCGGAAATTTTGGCGTATGGCAGCTCACGAGTAATGTCACCCACGGCTTCAATAAAATCCAATGCATAACGGTTGTGTTCTTCGATGCCTGTCGCGATAGCAAAAATATTAGGGTCAAAAATAATATCTTCCGCAGGAAAACCCACCTCATCAACAAGGATGTGATAAGAGCGACGGCAGATTTCGATTTTACGTGCGCGCGTATCCGCTTGCCCGTCTTCGTCGAAGGCCATAACAATGACCGCCGCGCCGTACTTCATCAGTTTGCGGGCTTGTTCTTTGAACTTTTCTTCGCCCTCTTTCATGCTTATGGAGTTCACAACCCCCTTACCTTGAACCCACTTCAAACCGGCTTCTAAGATTTCCCACTTAGAAGAGTCCAACATAATTGGCACGCGTGAAATATCAGGTTCTGATGCGATCAGCTTAAGAAAACGTTCCATAGCGGCTTGTGAGTCCAACATGCCTTCGTCCATGTTGATATCGATAATTTGCGCACCGTTTTCAACTTGTTGACGAGCAACATCCAGCGCGGTATCAAAATCGCCTTCTTTAATAAGGCGCTTAAACATGGCCGAACCCGTTACATTAGTTCGTTCACCAACGTTAACAAACAAGCTGTTGCCATCAATATTAAAAGGTTCAAGACCAGACAAACGACAGGCTTTTTCTATTTCTGGAATAACACGAGGTGTTGCATCGAAAAACGCCTTCGCAAAGGTTTCTATGTGTTCTGGTGACGTGCCACAACAACCACCAATAATGTTAAGAAAGCCAGAATCCACCCAGCCTTGAATTTCTTCCAACATTTCTTCTGGTGTTTCGTCGTATTCGCCAAAGGCGTTTGGCAATCCGGCATTGGGGTGAGCAGAAACATGTGTGTCGGCAATACGAGATAATTCTTCAACATATTGACGCAGCTCTTTTGGCCCAAGCGCACAGTTTAAACCGACAGAAATTGGCTTGGCGTGTGAAATTGAATTCCAAAAGGCTTCCGTGGTTTGGCCAGATAAAGTACGACCTGATGCATCGGTAATGGTGCCAGAAATCATGATGGGATAACGAACACCCGCTTTCTCAAAATAATCCAATACCGCATAAATAGCCGCTTTTGCATTCAAGGTATCAAAAATGGTTTCAATCAAAATGAGATCAACACCACCTTTAATCAAGCCGTCAACCGCGGTTGTATAAGCTTCAACGAGTTCATCAAAATGCACATTACGAAAACCAGGATCATTGACGTCTGGCGAAATAGTACAGGTGCGGCTGGTTGGCCCAACGGCACCGGCGACAAAGCGCGGCTTGCTTGGGTTTTGTCGAGTGAATTCATCGGCCGCTTCGCGCGCCAAACGTGCAGATTCAAAATTCAGTTCGTAACTGAGGTCTTCCATGTGGTAATCCAGCATGGAAATGTAATTGGCATTAAAAGTATTGGTTTCGATGATGTCTGCGCCAGCCGCGAGATAGCTTGAATAAATCGCTTTAATGATCTTCGGCTGAGTCAAAGAAAGAAGGTCGTTGTTGCCTTTTACGTCGCTGTGCCAGTCCGCAAAACGCTCGCCTCGATAATCCTCTTCCTCCAACTTATACGCTTGGATCATGGTGCCCATAGCGCCATCAAGGATTAATACATTATCAGCTAGTCGCTTCTCAATAATAGAATACGAATCGGACTTTACCACGCTCACCACCTCAAAAAAGAATATGCAAACGTACTATACCGAAAAGCGATTGTTTTGACGTTGAAAAATAGTAATGAAGAGTTGAATGATTCGAGGGAGAAGACAGTGCAGATCTAACGAATGCCAGATCCACACTTGTGATGTATTGTTCGTTTTTATTCGATATTACAGCGTATTTTTCTGTTTGTTGATTCGACCAATCAGAAATCCGCCCAGTAAACCGAACAAAATAGCGATGGCCCAATAACCGTATTTTTCAAATAAATTGTTGTTGATAAGAGACAGGGTTTCATTGCCGCGATATATTTGTCGTTCCAACGTTTGACCTTCAAAGCTAATCTGTTGGTTAACAAATAGATTGAGTTGTGCTTTTGGCTTCTCATTCAAACCGGATACACGCCAGCGCCATTGCAATCGTCCGTTTTGCACAACCGCCGTTGCAACTGGGTCACTGATCATCCTGATGTCGCTGTCGGTTACCAACTCGGCTAAATACATTTGACCAGCGAGCGATGGCTGAATATTAGCGGACACTAGAATCTCAAAGGTATTATGCAACGCAATTTCATTTGGCACTTGCCACTGTACGTTTCGAAGTGTTGTGGTCAATTGTGATGTTAACGAATCAATGGCCGCGGCGGTTGTAATGTTACTGTTTTCATTTGATTCCAATGCTTGTTGCGTGCTATTGAGGCGCAAAGATAACGCGCTCATCTCTGCTTGACTGTTTGCTAGTCTTTCTTGTGCATCATTCAATTGCTTGTTAAGAAGTGCATTGTTCTCGATTGCCAATGCGAGCTTGTCATCCAGTGATTTCCAACGAGCTTCGTAATCAGCGGATTCATCTAGCGCAGATTCTAAAGCCAAAACATCATTCTGGTACTCTTCAATAATCAATTTTTGATCTTCGACCTGCGCTTCAAGGTTGATCAAGTCGATGCGTAATAGTGAGTCATCCGTGTTGTTACCGTTATCAGTAAGATAAATTGGGGCCGGTATGGATTCGAACTCAGGTGATAGTTCTTCGGATTCAATTTGGCGGTTAGCCAAGTCAGTTTGGTCTAGATCTGACTCATCAGAAACTCCTGAGGCATTGCGTAACGCATGAACTTTGTCCCAAAGGATTTGATGCTGTGCTCTTGCATCTGACAATGCGCCACCCAAAATCAAATTTTCTTTTTTTAATGCAGAAAGCTGCTTCTGGCTAGACTGGTTATCGGCCTCCAGATTTGCGTATTTATTGTGTAAATCGGTGTTTTCGCTCAATAAAGTAAGATAACTCTGTTTGAAGGCATCTTGTGACGTTGGCATGGATTCTAAGCTAGAAACCTGCTGTTTCAATGATGTGTTTTCATTTTCCAATTGATTAATTCGACGAGTCAATAAGTCATTGTCCAGCTTTAAGGCGGCGTAACGCGATTCCAAAGCTTCTCGTGATTTCTTTTGTTTTTCTAAATCCGCAAGGTTATCGGCATTCGATAACGCGTTTTGTAGGGAAGCGATATTTTTATCTTTTTCGTCCAACGACCTATCTAATGCTGAAAGCTGCTTATCATTGTTGATGAGCCGCTGCTGAAGAGAATCGATAAGCGTTTCTTTTGATGCGATTTCTTTTTCTAACGCATCGCTGTTGGTATCTTCAGTCGAAATATTAGCAGCAAGAGCTGGAATGCTGGCAGAGACGTCTACATTACTGGCTTCAGATTCCGCAACAGACTCTGTCTGCTGGCGAGTAGTGGTACTACAAGCTGACATCATCAAGCCTAAGGTGATTGGAATCAAAATCGTCGTACGTACTTTCATTTTTCGCTCCTTAATAAACTCAAGGTCGACAATAGGTTACCACTCTTATGCCAGATTTAAGTTTAGAATGCAAAGAACCCGTAAAGAACCCCCTTTAGGAAGCTTATCCGACGCCATAAAAAAAGCCTCTAAGGCGATCTCCTTAAAGGCTTTTACTTGGATTAATGCCGGCTTGTGTTATGCAAGACTTTTAGACACAACCTCATAAACGTCTTTAGACAAATCTTCCGCTAATATACGTTCAAGTTCGGCTTTCATCTTCACGCTCAATTCTGGTTGAAGCTTTTTCCAACGAGTAAGTGGCGTACAAAGTCGAGACGCAATCTGTGGGTTCTTTTTGTTCAACACGATAATTTGATCGGCTAAGAAACGATATCCGCTGCCATCTGCATTGTGGAAACCAGACATGCTTTGTCCAAAACCACCTAATACAGAACGCACTTTATTCGGATTTTTAAGGTCAAATGCCGGGTGCGCCATCAAGCTTTTAACAGTAGTCAATGCCGCATCGCTTTCTTGACTGGCACTGAGCATCAACCATTTGTTCACGACCAAAGGCTCGTTTTTCCATTGCTCGTAAAAGGCAGACAACAAATCAGCCGCTTTAGCATGCTGCGTATTCACCGCAATAGAAAGAGCAGCAAACTGATCTGTCATATTGTTAGCAGACTGAAATTGATCGAGAACTGCTTGCTGAGCAAGCTCATTACCTGTTTCAACCCAATACGACAACGCGGTGTTTTTTAACGAGCGACGTGCAATATCTTCCGCAACCGCTTGATATTCCCCTGTCACATTATGCTCATGATAAACACGTTTAAAGTCTTCAATTAACACATTGGCTAATTGTGCTTTTAAGAAATCTCGAGCCTGTTTGATTGCCGCCGGATAAATAGGATTTGCCAATTCAGACAGGTACGCCTGACTTGGCAAGGCAAGCACAAGCGCGACCATTGCAGGATCAAGACTTGCATCATTCAACAAAGTTTTAAATCCAAGCGCGAGCTGTGAATCAATCGACAGCGTTTCACCGTCAATGGACTGCTTAATCAGAGTATTTAGCTCACCCACCGCCAATTGCTGCGAGGCACTCCAGCGATTAAAGCCATCGGTGTCGGAAGACATCAATAACAGCAAGTCTGTTGTTGAGTAGTCATAACGCAATTTAACTGGCGCTGAAAATCCCCTCAATAAAGATGGGACTGGACGAGCGGTTAATCCGGTAAATTCAAAGTCTTGTTCATTCGATGTTAAGTGCAACACATGCTCTTGTGCATCGACACCTTGAACACTGGAAGTCAGTTCAGCACCTTGCGGATCCAACAAACCAACACGAACAGGAATATGAACCGCCAATTTAGTCGGCTGACCTGGTGTGGCTGGCGTATCTTGTTTCATGGTCAAACGATACGTGCCTGTACTCTCATCAAAACTGTCCGTCACCAACACCGTTGGCGTGCCGGCTTGAGAATACCAACGTTTGAATTGCGAAAGATCGACACCAGATGCATCTTGCATTGCGGCGACAAAATCATCACAAGTTACGGCTTGTCCGTCATGACGTTCAAAATACAAATCGGAACCCGCTCTGAATTTTTCAGCACCCAATAAGGTGTGAATCATACGAACAATTTCAGCGCCTTTTTCGTAAACGGTTAAGGTATAAAAGTTTGAAATTTCAATGAAAGACGCAGGACGCACCGGATGCGCCATTGGGCCTGCATCTTCAGCGAATTGTGCGGTCTTCAAAAAGGCCACATCCTCTACCCTTTTTACCGTTTCAGAATGCATATCAGCTGAAAATGTTTGATCGCGAAAAACAGTAAAGCCTTCTTTGAGGCTCAACTGAAACCAGTCTCGACACGTAACGCGATTACCAGACCAGTTATGAAAGTATTCATGTGCCACAATCGCTTCAACACGCAGATAATTATCATCGGTTGTGGTTTCTGGACTGGCCAATAAGCACGACGAATTGAAGATGTTTAAGCCTTTGTTTTCCATGGCGCCCATGTTGAAGTCGTCAACGGCAACGATCATAAAAATGTCTAAATCGTATTCTCGGCCATACGCTTCTTCGTCCCAACGCATGGAGCGCTTTAAGGCTTCCATGGCGTAGTCGACTTTATCGATATTGTGCGTTTCGGTAAAAATTTGAAGTTTCACATCACGCTGACTCTGCGTTGTGAACACATCGTTTTTAACAGCCAAATCTCCTGCAACGAGAGCAAAAAGGTAAGCAGGTTTAGGGAAAGGGTCGTGCCAAACAACAACGGTTTTACCTTCCTCTGTTTTGCCACGCTCTACTTCATTGCCATTAGACAACATAACTGGATAACGAGATTCATCGGCAATGATGGTCGTCGTAAACACAGACATCACATCAGGGCGATCTAGATAATACGTTATGTGACGAAATCCTTCCGCTTCGCACTGTGTGCAAAACATCGAAGAAGAACGATATAGACCTTCTAAGCGAGTGTTGTTTTGAGGCTCAATTAAAGTTTCACAAGTTAAGACAAATTTATCTGCGGTCGCTGTGATAATCAGTTTGTCTTCACTGACTCGATACTCTTCAGGTGGTAACGAATAATTATCCATCGCTACGCCAATCAACTTAACGTCTTCACCGCCATCAAGAACCAGTGGCGCCGTCGATTTACCAAAAGCTGGGTTACGTCGCATGTGCAAACGCGACGTAACTATGGTGGTCGCTTCTTCTAGGTCAAAAGTAAGCTCAGTTTTATCGATGAGAAAAGGAGGAACTTTATAATCTTTTAAAAAAATCGCAGAAGGTTGACTCTCTTTCATGTGCTCTCTCCTAAAATGTCAATGTCGCTTGATAACCTGTGTACTTGCGAATATTTATCACCCCAGTATCGAGCATCCAATATTGGCCTTTTATGCCCATTAGCGTGCCTTCAATAAGTGGTGTTTTTTCTGCATTAATACTGGTGACTTTGGTCGGATATTCCAAAACAGGATAGTTGAATTCGTGGGTTTCATTTTCATCGGATAAATCCGTGATGGATTGCAGCCCAAATTCCCGCTGCAGTGAATCCAGCCCTTCATAGAGTTGTCCAATAAGACGCTCTTGCTCAAACTCTAAATCCATTTCAATGGATGACCCTTTTAGCATGTTGCGCCAATTTGTTTTGTCTGCTACTTCTGATTTAAACAGGGTTTCCACTAAACCAGACATTCTTCGATTTTGGACGCGAAACAAGGCCCGCGCTTGCGTAGCACCCTGATCAATCCACCTCGTTGGTAATTGGTCACCACGAGTAATACCCACTTTTAAGGCGGATGAGTTGGCCAAATACACGTAATGGCTCTGCATACAATATTGCTCAGCCCATTCTGGTTCACGACAAGTGCCCAAGTGATAATGGCACTTTTCAGGACTCATGATACAAGCATCACAAGCGGCTAACTTACGAAAGCAATTGAAACAAAAACCTTGGCTAAAGGATTTCTTGGTCACTTTCCCACAATGAGTGCAATGAATAGTGCCATCAAGGTTTAGGGTGATTTTTTTAGAAAGCAGATCATTCACTGCGACTCGCTCACCACCCAAATCAAGGTAATACTGAACCTGATCATCAACCACTTCAGTCGACATTTTTTTTAAGTTGCCTTGCAACATCAAGCTTGCCCCTCAGGACCTTCGCCAACCCATTTTATGGTGTCATGCTCATCGGCCGCTTTTTTACTGCCTTTGCCTTTGTGGTCTTTTGTGTCGATATAGCCAACACGATCTTTTTCTTCTTTATTGCTGTAGTCGTAAGTAATAACAGCCTGCAAGCATAATTCCGTTTGATCCGGCGTCAAACGAACACCATTTGGCCATTTACCAAGCTCGACTGCTTGCTTCAATTTTACGTAGACTTCAGGGGACATGTTGTCGATCATTTCTTTAAAATTCATTTGTTCTCTCTCTACGTTTACGCTGTTATTTATAGACATTTTTACGGGATTTGGTGGCTACCCAATAGACAAGTCCAAGCAACAATCCTGATAACAACCCAATACTGTGTGCGGTATTAGCCATACTGCCAAGCCCAAGCATTTCTGGAAAAGGCGTATAACCAACAGCAAGCCAAACTACAAAAAAGACCATTAATTGCTTATTAATAATGACTGGCCAGTGTTTATTCAAATGAGGCAATAACCATGCAAACCCAATTAATCCGTACACCACACCAGACAAGCCTCCAAACAAAGGATAGCCACTTATTTCATACTGGAGAACATTGCTTAACACAGCAATAATAACGACACCAAGGCTCCAAATAATCGAACCTAAGATACGCTCAAGCTTTCGGCCGATGTCCCAAATCCATAAAGTATTAAAAACAAAATGCAGTACGCTAAAATGCAGTAAGGTTGGCGTAAATATTCGCCAATATTCCCCTTTGGACATCACCTCAGATAAATTATAAAAATAAATGTGTCCATTTTTGATATCGAACGGACTGATCGAAAAATAGCCTACCACACTAAAATCAGCCCCCAATTGAGTGAACAAGGCAACAAACAGGGTTAATAGCAATAACCCAACCGTCATAGGCGATAATTTAATTTGTTGTAAAAGACTCGATTGCGAGATGACCTTCGAAGAACGTGCTGGCTTTACTTGATGCAATAAAGACGGATCGTCTCGCCAGATGGCCATAAGCTGTTCTATGGTTGGTATTTGGCTTGGATCCAGCACCCATAATTCATTATGGTCTTGGTTGAAAACAATCTGATGTGCCACTTTGTGATGCCATAACGCATCGGTTAACCCCTTAGGGTCTTCTGTTTTTTTAAATTGATAAACAAAATACATAGAGACCTAAAGAGGATACCTTTTCAATAGAATACAAAACCGACATCGTACTGCGAAAATTAAGAGCGATAGCTAGATTGCCAGCCTAATTTGTCACGACACACATTATAAAAATCATGGTTTTTAGGGTGTATTAATCGTATGCCGCCCGCTTTTTTAGTGATGTTAATTTCATCACCTGGCGCCGCGGTAATATTTAACTGTCCATCACAACTGACGCTTGGATAAGTCAAGTTTGACTCGCACACCACAATTCTAATTTTTGCATTGGCGTCAATCACAATCGGTCGATTACTCAACGTATGTGGGTGCATCGGAACCAAAACCAGCGCGTCTAATTTCGGCAACATGATAGGGCCACCAGCAGATAGAGCGTAAGCGGTTGAACCCGTTGGTGTAGCAACGATTAGACCATCGGATTTCTGATTCATAACAAATTGATCATCAATGAACAAATCAAAACGAATCATTCGTGCTGATTTTCCGGGGTGCAATACCAAATCATTTAAGGCGATGCCCTCACCGCTTGGTCGATTCTGACGCTTGATTTTTGCTTCGATCATAAAGCGCTTTTCTTCTTGGTATTCACCACGAAAAATAGGGTCTAGTTCTTCTTGTAAATTGTGCGGAGAAATATCAGTGAGAAAACCCAACGTACCTCTGTTGATTCCCAGAACAGGGATATCGTAATTACAGATTGCTCTCGCAGCGCCCAGAAAACTGCCATCACCGCCGACCACCATGACCATGTCACAATGATCACCCAGCTCTTTTAACAACGCCGAGTCGACTTTAATGCCTGGCATCATCGTCGCTAACTCGTTTTCTAAAACTGGTGCAATATTCTTTTCTTGGAGATATTCCATCAGTTTCTTGACCGTATCAAGAATCTGCGGTTTATCTAATCGAGCAATAATACCAACACGTCTAAAAAGACTCATGTGTCATTCTCTTCCCGTCTGTCGATCTAAACAAAGCAACCCACTTACGTGTTTTCAAAACGGTTTTTATTATTTATGTGGGTTTACATAAGTAGGCAACTTTAACATGAAGAAGCCCGTTTTCGCTATCTCGTTAGGATGCTACAAAAGGATTACTGTCTAATGAATACCCCCTCCAGCCTTGTAGCCCACCAGTATGAATAAATAATGTACGCCGATGAGGCCAAGTTCCTGCTTCCATTGCCATAAAAATCCCAAACATACTTTTGCAGGTGTAAACCGGATCAAGAGGAATATCAGGGTTGCTGTTTGCAAATTCGACCATGAATTCGTTCAATGCCGGGCTTCTTTTTGCATAACCGCCTTCATGTTGCTCACAATGAAAAACGAAATTATCCGCTAGCGATTTCTGCGGACCTTCCTTAGTAATTGGACACTCCACGTTTAAATTTGTGGCTTGATTCAGTATTTCGTCTTTCTGACGTTGTGCGCCTTTCAGGGCACTAACCACATGCAGCATGGGTGTTTTTGAATAGGCTAATAATCCCGCTGCTGTTGTTCCTGTTCCTGCTGAAACGACCCATGCATCATGAGGTTTTGTGAGAACGTCTATCTCTTGCGCCCAATCTCGACAACCCAACGCACCCAACAATCCCCCACCCCCTTCAGGAATCCAATAGATGTTGTCATAAAGGACATTAATCATACTGGTTACTTCAGAATCTGTGCCCAGTCGATAATCAGAACGTGATGAAGGCCATAACTCAACGCCATTATTTGCAAGATCTTTTAAAGTAGGCGAAAGCGCTGGCTGCAGCTCCCCTCGAACGACAGCGATGGACTTAAACGGCGTAGACGCCAGTGTTGAACCAAAAGCATGAAGGTGATTTGAAAAGGGGCCACCAAATGTCGCGATAGCCGTCGCGTTTTGTTGTTTAGCCGCCTTTATGTGATGTTGTAGCTTATGCCATTTATTGCCTGGTGCATCTGGGTGCTCCAGATCGCCACGATAAATAGCCAGCTCATAATGAGAAGAACCTAGGCAAGAAGGAGGAAGAACGATCGATTGAATAATGGCCACTAAATAAACCCAACTTTATGAAAGCCTGTAATGAAAAGAGAATAACATATTAATAATGATGATTACGGATGAGTGACTGCGCCATCAAATCCTGAACTCACAAACACGCAGTGGGGTTATCACCGAAATTCACTCGATAAATATCACGTCATTGTCTGTTTCTTTGTTACCATCAGCGCACTCATCATTTGTGGAGATGATACATGATTCCAACGCTATCCGAAGTCTCGCCCATTCAAGCTAAATACCTCTCTTTTATTGAGCAGCTGAAAGCAATAGGTTTCTCAGGCGATATTAATCTGGACTACGCTAATCGCGTAGTACTTTCGACTGACAACTCTATTTATCAGATTTTGCCTCAAGGTGTCCTTTACCCGAAAAATACCAAAGACATCCAAATACTCACCAACTTATCAAATCAAGCCGTCTTTCATGACATCGTCGTAAGCCCACGAGGCGGCGGCACGGGAACAAATGGTCAATCGCTCACGGATGGGTTAATAGTCGACTTATCCAAATACATGAATCACATTTTGGAGATAAACGTAGAAGAAGGCTGGGTGCGTGTTGAAACAGGCATGGCGATTGAGCAGCTAAATTGTGCGGTAAAATCACACGGCCTATTTTTCCCTCAACCGTTAACAACCAGTAATGGCTCTACTATTGGCGGCATGATCAGCGACGACGCCAGTGAACAAGGTTCTGTGATGTACGGCAAAACACGAGATCATGTTTTGTCCCTGAAAACCGTATTGTTAGATGGTTACCTACTTGAATCTGCCCCAATCGACGACCATACACTGGCGCTCATTCAAAGTGGCGGAGATTATTCCGCCCATGCTCACCGCATTGTCGATTCTATTCAAAAAAATAAAGCAAAAGAGATCAAAGACACCTTCCCTAAGTTAACTCAATGTCTAACAGGTTACGACTTAGCGCATATCCGCACTCATGATGGACGCTTCGATATGAACGCGGTTCTTTGTGGCTCGGAAGGAACATTAGGTTTCATTATTGAAGCAAAAATTAACCTTTTAGCGATACCAACTCACGCTGCTTTAGTGAATATTAGATATGACAGCTTTGAGGGGGCATTGCGACACGCAGGTGACTTACTCTCAACTCAACCAACGTCAATTGAGACCATTGATTCTACCGTACTCAATCTGGCTAAAGCTGACAGCGTATGGCATTCGGTGACGGAGTTTTTTCCTACGCTAGCTGGTGAAAAATACCAAGGTGTTAACCTTATCGAGTTCACAGGCAACAATGAGCAGGACGTCGCTGAAAAGATTAAATTATTAACAGACAATCTGGATATTTTACTGGTGCAGGACGAACGCAGTGCGTTGGGCTATACCATTGCAATGGGTCGGGAACAGGTTAATAAACTGAGTGCTTTGCGGAAAAAATCGGCCAGACTGTTATTAGATAAACATAAAACAGACATTAATCCTGAATACACACCCGCTTTTTTAGGCGACCTTTACCCGAGTTTACAACAGATTAAAGGCGCTTTTGACCCTAGAAACCAATTAAATCCGGGTAAGATTGCCACACCGTTTGAGTTCGGTGCCAATTTAATAAAAACCGAAAACGTATCATTGCGCAAACAGTTCAACCATGAAATTTCAGCAAAGAATCGTGATTATTTTAAAACGGCCCTGAGTGATAGCAATCATGACGTAATGTCCACTTCATGGAAAAACTCGAGAGATCGTCGCTATTCGCCCAAAGGTCGTGCGGCGTTAATACGTGAATGGTTAAGAGCTCTAAGCGAGCTGGGCGTAGACACAAAACAAGCCAGTAAAAGCGCCAAAAATAGTCGTGCCTTGATCAACTTCATTCCTCGAATAAAAAACACACTAGAAAAGCGTCGTGGTGTATACGATTTCTCGCATGAAGTACACGATGCGATGACGGATGGCGTGACAAACACTTACTGCACAGAAGATTACTCAAGCAACATAGATGAGACAGAATACCGAGCCAAGTTCTTTGAATTATATTACAGCCGCTATCTTCGACCCGTTAAAGATTATCTAAAGGGGTTTGTAGAATTCAGTACGCCGTTCATCGCACTTCTCCCTAAGCCTTATAATTGGCTGATAAGTCAGCGATGGATCAACACACTCAGTAATAAATATATCGGATTGATAAATAACCCAGAACTGAGCGTGCTCAACCTTAAGAAAGAGATGTCTCGTCGTGGGATTCGATTAGCTACACCACTGGCGATTGAGTCACTCAGTCCAAAAGACCGTTCCCGTGCTGTCATTGTCGTGCAGGATGTGTTTACCAGCTACTTCGAAACACAACTGGTACTGGACACCATGGAAGCGTTGAGTCGACTTGGCTTTCAAGCCTATCTTGCCCCTTACCTACCAAATGGCAAGCCACTTCATGTTCATGGCTTTTTAAAAGCGTTTAACAATACCGCGCGTAAAAACCTAGACATGCTACAACGATTATCATTTTATGGACTGCCTTTCATTGGCATTGATCCTTCAATGACACTGACGTATCGAAATGAATACACCAAATCCTTCGGAAAAAGCCGTCAAATACCCAAAATCCATCTAATGCAAGAATGGCTGATGAAAAAGAGTGAACACCTCAAAAAGCAGCCTTTAGCGTGTGATCATTCGACCTATTATTTATTAACTCATCGTACAGATAATAATCACTCGTCACCGGCCATTCAGGATTGGCAGGAAATTTATCGTATTCTTGGGTTGGCATTAAGCGTTCAACATATCGACTTTGACGACGTAGAAGAAATGTATCTGAATGAATCACCGCATAAAGAAACGTCAATATATGGTTATGATCGCACTTTAAAAAATACAATCACCAAATCAAGGTTACTCGGAAAACTTGTCTCCACCAGCTATTTCAACCGAAGCCAAGTAAGGCAATGTTATAAACTGGATATCTCTCACCCCATACAAATGCTGCTGAAACATTTAAGAGAAGCCAACGTCGATTAGTACGACTACAACACATTATTTTAATGACTGAGACATTCGAGTCATTTTTACATTTAAGGGACACCATGAGTCACCAGAATTTATTACACGACAGCGCCGACGAGCTTGGACCAATACGCATTTTTGATGATGGACAATATCGTATTTTGTCCTTCGCCGAAGGTGACGAACAGAGCCGAATTCGTTTATCAACACCACACATACTTCAACACGAATACACACAAGCGATGATGTTGCCTTTGTTATTTTGTGAGCCTAAACGTGTCTGTATTTTAGGTCTTGGTGGCGGAACCATGCTAAACGCACTCCATCATACTGTCCCAGCGATTCATATTACGGCGGTTGAATTGCGTCAAGAAGTCATGGACGCCGCGGAAATGTATTTCAAGCTCCCTACTGGAAAGCGCATTACATTAGACGTTGCCAATGCCATTGATTACATGGCAGAAGGCTTGCCCAAAAAGGTCGACTTATTGATGACAGATTTATACAACACCGAAGGAATGGATCGAGCCGTTTTGCAGGCCAGTTTCATAGAAAACTGTGCGCGAAATATCAAAGAAGATGGCTGGTTAGCGCTTAACTGCTGGATAGATCAAAAGAACAACCAAACGCTCACCGACATCATTAAGAAGCATTTTAATGATGTACGCGCTTTAGACACCGGAACAGGAAATTGGGTGATCATCGCCGGTAAGCGAAAAAATCAAAGCAACATTAAAGAACTTAAAGCCGCCGCACAAAAACTGAGCGATAAAATGGGATTCCAATTAACCAAATGGCAGTCTCGATTATCTGAGATCTAAAAACCGACAAGAGATACAAAATATAGAAACAAAAATGCCGCTTTTAAAAGCGGCATTTTACATGGCTGGAAACGCTTAATTATTTAGCACATTGTCGACTAATGCTTTTGCTTCCGTTTCCAATTTGGCGAGATGTCCTTCTGATACAAAGCTTTCTAAGTATATTTTATACACGTTTTCAGTGCCAGATGGTCTTGCTGCAAACCAACCGTTTTCAGTAGACACTTTTAAACCACCAATTGCTGCGCCATTGCCTGGCGCATGCGTCAATACAGAGGTAATAGCTTCACCCGCTAGCATGGTCTGCGTCACATTTTTTGTGTCCAACGCGCCTAACAATGCTTTTTGGGCCGACGTTGCCGCCACATCAATTCGCTTGTAATACGGCTTTCCATATCGTTCAACTTGCTCATCATACAGCGCTTGAGGGTCCTTCCCTGTTACAGCGAGTATTTCCGCCGCAAGCAACGCCATAATGAACCCATCCTTGTCTGTTGTCCAAACGGTGCCGTCTTTACGAAGAAAAGACGCGCCTGCGCTTTCTTCGCCGCCAAATGCCATAGAACCTTCAAACATACCTTCTACATACCATTTGAAACCCACAGGTACTTCGCAAAGCTGACGACCAAGACCGCTCACAACCCGATCTATCATGCCGCTGGATACTAGGGTTTTACCGAATTGAATATCTTGCGGCCAATCCATTCGATGTTGCGCTAAATACTCAATGGCGACAGCAAGATACGCATTTGGATTCATCAAACCTGATGATGCGCACACGATTCCATGTCGGTCATAATCTGGGTCATTGCCCACCGCAATATCAAAATCATTTTTGAGTTTTAACAAACCTTGCATTGAATAGGGAGAAGAGCAATCCATTCGAATACGGCCGTCTTTATCCAGAGGGACAAAGCGAAACGTTGGATCCACCTCCAAATTCACCACGGTAATGTCTAAACCGTATTTTTGGGCAATGGGTGCCCAATAATGAATACCAGACCCACCCATTGGATCAACACCAATTCGAACCTTTGCTTTCGAAATGGCTGCCATGTCGATGACAGTTTCGAGGTCGTTTACATAGTGCTCAACGTAATCGAATGTTTCGATCAGCCCACTATGCTGCATTTCTTCACTGGAGAAACGTTTAACGCCTGTCAGATGGTTTTCTAATAATGCATTGGCTCTTTTGGCGACCCAATCGGTAATGTCTTTGTCTGCCGGTCCGCCTTTTATTGAGTTGTACTTAATGCCGCCATCTTCCGGTGGATTGTGAGATGGCGTAATGACAACGCCATCACTTAGGTCTTTTTGCGTGTTGTTGTGCGTAATAACGGCATGAGAAATAACAGGTGTTGGCGTAAAACCACCGTTGAGCTGAGTACGAACTCGAACCCCATTCGCGGTAAACACACTCAACGCCGTTTGAAAGGCGGCTTCAGAGAGAGCATGTGTGTCTTTGCCTAAATAAAGTGGACCAGAAATGTGTTGTATTTGACGGTATTCTGAAATGGCTTGAGTAATAGCTAGAATATGATCTTCATTAAAACTGCTTAGTAATGCGCTACCACGATGTCCGGAAGTACCGAAACTGACGCGCTCATCTGGGTGCGTTGTAACGCGAGGTTTTTTTAAAAAGTACGCGGACATTAGCTCTGGTAAATTTACCAGAGATGTATGCGGAGCAAGCTGTCCTGCTTGAGGGTGAATTGCCATATTGTGAGCCCTGTTAAGTCTTTGAAACTGATGCAATCAGTCTCCCTTAAATCCATTACAGTTTCAATGACTTAACAGAGTGAAATCGGGGGTTAGCGTTTTCGTAGTATTAAACTGCCGATCGAATAACCCGCACCGAAAGAACAAATCACGCCGATATCTCCTGCGGCCAAATCCACATGATATTTTGCAAAAGCAATGATTGACCCTGCGGAAGCGGTGTTGGCGTATTCATCCAGTACAACAGGCGCCTCTTCACGTGTCGCATCACGCCCCAATAACCGCTTACTAATGAGCAGATTCATATTGATGTTGGCTTGATGTAACCACCAACGCTTTAAATCTGAGACTTGGATCCCCTCACTCAGCAAATGCTTTTCAATGTGGTCTGCCGCCATGGGGCACACCTCTTTAAACACCTTACGTCCATTTTGATGGAAGAGCTTGTCTGCTGAATACGGATCTTCATCCGTAGTGCGCGTGGTGTAACCAAAATTTGAGCGAATGTTGTTCGAGTAGGACGTCACACACTTCGTACTTACCACATCAAAGGCGTGTGCTGACTTACAAGTGTCACTGCTTTCTATTACGACCGCCGTCGCTACATCGCCAAAAATGAAATGTGAGTCTCGATCCATGTAATTGACTTGTGGCGACGTAAGTTCTGGGTTGATGACCAACACGCCTTTCGATGTTCCAGCTTTCACGGCATCAACCGCTCGCTGTAAGCCAAACGTCGCAGCAGAACAAGCAACTAACATGTCAAAACCGAAGCCTTCAACACCCAAAGCCGCTTGCACTTCAATCGCAATGGCAGGATAGGAACGCTGAGTGTAAGCACACGATACGATGACCATGTCAATTTCGTCGGCAGTTTTATTCGCCGCTATCAGGGCCTTTTTGGCCGCTGCGATTGCCATCTCAGCTTGATGCGACACTTGCTCGTCGTCTCTCACCTCTAAGATTGGGCGCATGCGATGTATATCCAGCGCGCCTTCTTTTGAATAGATATAGCGGCTTTTAATACCAGAGGCCTTTTCTATGAATCCCGCGCTAGAAAGCGGCTTTGCTTCAATCTCTTCTGCTTTAATAGCGGCTGCGTTTTCGAGATTAAAATGTTCCGCCCAAGCGTTATAGCTTGTCACAAGTTCTTCATTACTAATACTGTGTTCTGGAGTCCATAAACCGACCCCACTAATGACGACTGAAGAATTCATTGTATTCACCCTTTTTTATTCTTTTAAATAGACGCTTTAAAAATAAGTTATCTTGTAAAGTATAGATGAGATTGTGGACGACAACGGCGACTCAGTCCACACTTTGTAATAACAACACGCAAATGTCATTCGAATTGGTTATATCAATACACAACAAATTCAATAAAATTTGATCATGGGATTCACAACTGAGTGATTGTTTTTATAGAATAAACAAGGATTTTAAAGGGTTCAGTGGATGTTAGAGCGAAAAACAATGAAACGAAAGCATATGCCAAATAACAACGCGCTGATTTTATCTGGCGGTGGCGCCCGGGCGGCTTATCAAGTTGGCGTTTTATCCGCTATGGGCAAGATGCTGCCAAGACATTCTCAATTGCCATTCTCCATATTATGCGGCACTTCTGCAGGCGCATTGAACGCCACCATGCTGGCATCTTATGCAGGCAACTTCTCTAGAGCCGTTTCTTCTCTTGCCTTTGTTTGGCGACACTTAACACCGGATCAAATCTATACCGTGGGCCGCTGGCCAATTGCGACGTCGCTAACCAAAACCTTGTTATCGCTCTTTCATATTCACAACCATGACCGCTCTATAGCTCTCATGGATAACACGCCATTAAGTCAGCTTTTAACCAATTACCTTGATTTTTCCAAGATCAACACCGCCATAGACAACAATCAGCTTAAAGCCCTTGCCATTACCGCAATGAGCTACAGCACTGGCGAATCAACAACCTTTTTTCAGGGTGTGGACAATCTTCAGCCATGGAAGGGAAACCGACGAAAAGGCATAAGAGCAAACTTAGGTGTCGATCACTTACTGGCATCCAGTGCTATTCCAACCATTTTTCCTGCGCACAAAATACAAAATCATTATTATGGTGATGGAGCCATTCGCCAAAAATCCGCCATATACCCAGCGCTTAAGCTGGGAGCTGATAAACTCTTCATCATTGGCGTTAGTGGTAACAGAAGCCCAAAACAATGGGCTGCGCCAGATACTGAAATCGAGACCAGCGCGCCAAGCATGGCACAAATCCTTGGACAATTACTAAACAGCGCCTTTATCGATAACCTGGAAGACGATATTTCTCAATTGGAAATAATGAATAATCTTATTAAAGATCTTCCACAAGAAAAGCGTGCGCTACATCAGAACCTACCCACTGAGACCTTAATCATCTCTCCATCCGAAGAGCTCAATGAAATTGCCCATCATCATCTTTCAACCTTACCAAAAAACATTCGTGTTTTACTGAAAGCGGCAGGCGGTTCAACATCTGAAAAAATCAGTTCGGCGGCCAGCTATCTGCTGTTTACACCAGAATATTGTCGAGCGCTGATGGATCTAGGTTATAAGGATGCGATGTGGGAAAAAGATAGGATTCTCGCGTTCTTTGAGAACAACGCTTAGATATGGACGTGTTTTTGATCTGTAATAGATTGAGAGTCTGCTGTCCATGACGTTAGTCTCGGTAAATTTTTAACCCCAAGCGTGCTGCACAGTTCAATTACACCTTTCTGCAAAACAGCACAGGAAAGAAGTGCGGTCATTTCGGCAGGATAGGACTCTTCTAACCGGCGCATGAGTTGGGCTGTCACGCCCTCGCTTGGTTCAATAATTTCACAGCCCTTTCCTAGCGCTTGCTCAAATAGATGCTTTACCAAGGGATAATGCGTACAAGCCAAGACCAAGGTATCTACTTTTTTTTCCAGCATAACATCACACAGCGCGTGAATCGTGTGTTTAATCTTTACCTCACTTTCTGGCCAAGCATCAATATCAAAGGCTAAGGATTGACTGGACATGATAAACACTTGACTGTCTGCTTTCCAAAGATCAATAAGTTGATTAAGACGTTTACTTTGAGCAGTCACTGGCGTGGCCAAAACAGCCACATTACGCTGTTTACTAATACGAAAGGCGGGCTTCACTGCTGGCTCCACGCCAATTACAGGCAAGGATGTGCTTTCCCTGAGTGCATCAATCGCGGCAACGGTCGCAGTATTGCAAGCCACCACAATGGCCTGAACGTTTTCTTTTTCAAAAAAACGTCCAACTTTCACCAACCTTTCCTGCAACTGGGCAATGGTTTTATTGCCGTACGGCGCAAAATCATCATCGGCTAGATAGACGAGATCGAGAAAAGGGTATTTTTTGCGAATTGCATTGAGGATGGTTAACCCCCCCGCGCCAGAATCCATCACACCGATTTTCAATGCGATGTCTCCAAAAATACGTCTTTTTTAGAGGCCCGTACAGGTAACTGCACGGGTTCTCTTTCTAATTCAACGCCATACAGCGCGTAAACAGAGTGTTTGATATTGTCTTCCAACGCTAATAGCGCATCTGCCTTGCTCTCAGAATAGTTAACCAATACCAATGCCTGCTTTTCATAAACACCCACGCCTTGGTGCTGCTTACCTTTCCAGCCAGCTTGATCAATCAACCAACCAGCCGCCAATTTATATCCGTCTTCAAATGGAAATGACACAAGATTTGGAAAGTGTTCTTTTAACGTATTTCGTTGAGATGTACTGACAATTGGATTCTTAAAAAAACTTCCTGAATTGGCCAATACATTCGGATCTGGAAGCTTCTCATTTCTTACGTCACAAACCGCTTGGAAAACATCGGCTAAGCTAGGCTCACCCTGAATACGATCAGACAAACCGCCATAGCTGAGCAATAATTCGGCTTGCTTTTTTAATGACAATTCAACGGAAGTAATAAGTAACGTGTCCTTCCATTTCCCCTTAAAATGACTGTCTCGATAAGCAAATCCACAATCTCGGGCATTGATCCAATACACATCACCAGTGCATTTATCAATCACTTGAACACGAGCAATCACGTCCTTGACCTCAACACCATATGCACCAATATTCTGCACTGGTGCAGCACCAACCGTGCCAGGAATCAGGGCAAGATTTTCAATACCAAACCAGCCTTCATTCACTACGTACTTAACCACTTCATGCCAATTCTCACCCGCGGCCACGGTTAGACTGACTAAATTTCCTACCTGCTCTCTTGCGCTCATGCCAGCCAATCGATTAATAATCACCAGACCCGGAATACTGGCTGAAATCAATAAATTACTGCCTCCGCCAATCATCGTAACTGGTTGATTGAAATGCTTCGCCCAACGAAGCAGCACCTTCAAAGAATCCAGCGTCTCTGCAATGGCAAAATATTCAGCATGGTAATCGAAACGGAAGGTGTTATATGTTGCCAAAGAAACATCGGTTTGAATGGTTTCTTCTATACTGTTCGCAAAAGTATCTAAGGTATTAAATCGCATCTTCATTGACTGACTTAACGTTCTCTTCGTGGATTAAGGTGACTGACAAATGCGTCTGCAACGTCAGTAATATGCTCTCGCATGTGAACAAAGCCTTCTTCGCCGCCGTAATATGGATCTGAGATTTCACCTAATGCAACACCTTCGGAAAACTCACCAAACATAACCAACTTAGCCGAGCTATGCTCTGGTTGTATTTTCTTAAGATCACTTAGGTTTTCTTTATCCATAGCAAGAATCCAATCAAAAGAGTCAAAGTCTGCAATTGAGACCTGTCTGGCTTTTTGTTGGCTGATATCAATACCCATTTGCTTAAGCGCGGTAATGGATCGTGAATCTGGAGAATTTCCGACGTGATAGGCTGCTGTTCCTGCGGAATCGAGCGCTAAGGAAATCGAATGTTTTGACGCCACAAACTCTAAAATACCTTGTGCGGCAGGCGAGCGACAAATATTACCAAGGCACACCGTCAGCACTTTGTACGATCTCACTTTGCAGTGCCTGATTCTAAGCGCTCTTCCGCGGTTAGCGTACGCGCTTCTGTTTCCAAAAGGACAGGAATGCCGTCACGAACTGGGTACGCCATACCGCCGACTTTGCTGATTAACTCAGTGCCGTCTTTGCTTAACGTAAGTGACGCTTTTGTCACAGGGCAAACAAGAATGTCTAATAAGTTTTTATTCATGGGGAGTGTCCATTTTAATTAAGTTTAATTTTTCTAAAAAAGCACGCTGAAAACCCAAAGGCAAATCCAGAGAGACGGGTAAGTACCATGCATTACTATTTGGTAATAACAGAGACTGACATTTAACCGCGTCTTTTTCCGTCATGATAACCGCCCCACTCATGGGAATATCCGACACCACAAAAGAATGATGGTCTGCAAACCATTGATGGCTAGCATCTTCGTATTTCAACCCCAATTCTTTTAGCGTTTCGACAAAACGCTCAGGGTTTCCAATACCAGCCATCATATGCCATTTTTTCCGGTCGACAAATGCGCTATGACAATCTAATGTTTTAGATCCATCCAGAGACACCAAATTGGTTGGAATCAACGGCGCCAATGTTATTGGCAAATCCAGCTTTATTAGTGATGGCGTCATTCTGTCCGAAACACTCACGACAAAATCGACGTCTTTTAATCTTTCTACAGGCTCGCGCAGTGGACCAACAGGCAATAAGTGACCATTGCCAACGCCTCGTTTGGCGTCAAGCATCGCAATTTCAATGTCTCTGTTTAATTGGTAATGCTGCATGCCATCATCACTGATGATGATATTGACGTCTGTCGTTGCAAGAAGGTGCTTAACTGCTTCAGCTCTTTTAGCAAACACCACCATAGGGCAAGCTGAACGGCGAGCCAGCATCACAGGCTCATCACCAACCTCATTTGCCAAACTGTTCGGATACACATGAGTCGGGGTTTGAATTTTTACCCCATGGCCTCGTGAGACAATTCCTGGTCGATAACCTTCCTCCGATAGTAGCTTGCACAAAGCCACCACCATTGGTGACTTTCCTGTACCACCAATGCTTATATTGCCCACAACGATGACAGGAACAGGGGCTTTATAAGCCGCATCAGGGTTGGCTAAAAATACCTTCCTCTTATTCAGAACCGCTTTTCTAATCAACGGCTGGAGTGGGCGAAATACATGAGTCCAACCACAAGAGCCATACCAAGCACGATTAAACAATGACTCTACACTCACTGAGCGGGCTCTTTTTGTGCGGTATGAGCCAGTTTTGTAATACCAAGACTCGCTGCTGCGTCATACACTCGCAGCACCATATCATAAGAGGATTTTGCATCGGCAGTGATAATCAGTGGCCGAGTATTGTCACCTTTAGTGACTTCTTTTAGCCCCTGAATTAACGTGCTGACTTTCTCGTTGATAAGCGTTTGTCCGTTTATCACGTATTGTCCGTCCGCCGTAATGACCAGCTCGACATTTTTTGAACGATCAGTGCTAGGAGCATTGGAAGTGGCCGTCGGTAAATCAATGGTCAGTTCTGTGCTTTGATTGAACGTAGTGCTGACCATAAAAAATATCAGGAGTAAAAAGACAACATCAATCAATGGCGTTAGATTAATCTGAACGTCATCTATTTTCTGACGACGAAATTTCACTGTGCAACCCCTATTTTTTCTCGATCACCGTGCAACGCATCGACTAATTTCGTGGATTGTTGCTCCATAGTAACAACCAACTCGTCGATTCGACGACTAAAGAAACGATGGAAAATTAACGCTGGAATAGCGACACCAAGCCCAGCAGCCGTGGTAAGTAACGCTTCTGATATGCCTCCGGCCAGCAATGCTGTATTGCCCGCCCCACTTTCCATCAAAACAGAAAATACCTTGATCATTCCCACGACGGTGCCTAACAAACCAAGCAAAGGGGAAATCGCAGCAATGGTTCCTAGTGTGTTCATAAAACGCTCTAATTCATGAATAACATGACTTGCGGCTTCTTGAACGCTCTCTTTCATCGCACTACGGCCGTGCTTTGAATTCAGAAGTCCGGCTGCAAAAATGGACGCTAAACCAGTTCGAGTTTGCATGGAACGAATGTAATCAAGGGTCATTCTGTCATCTCGTAACCGAGTCATCACATCGGATAAAAGGCCATTTGGTGCAACGCTCGCTTTACGGAGAGTCCAAAAACGCTCAATAATAATGGCAAGTGTAAGGATAGAACAGGCCATCAAAGGCCACATGAAAAAACCACCAGTTTGAATAAAGGCTAACACGTTACACTCCATTTTAAGTTTGCAGGTAATTTAACACACTCTCAAACTTTTCAACACGTTTGCAAGTGTCAGATTTCATGAGAGAAAACGAATAAATACAGGAGGAATGACGCAATAAAATAAGATTGTTTCTAAAGTAAATCTCTAAATTTTCGTCATCAGAAACAACCACCCAATTTATACCCAGAGCAGCAAGCATTCTACGAGTATTTTCAGCCACCTCATCTTTTAGCACAACCCAATTTACGTCATGCACTATTAGCATTTTAGAGGTGAGTTCAGATAGATTGTTCGGGGCTAAAAAATAGCCTCCTTGCTTAATCGATAAATAAGTATCCAGTTTTAATCTTTCGACATCTTCCCCTACCCAGCTATTCATTAATAAGACTTGGCCAGCCTCAATTAAGACAAGCTTATTGTTTTTATTAAGCAAGATTAAATCGGCATTGGTAGTATGAAAAATTATTGAAGAAGAAAACAACACACACCAAACCCCCATCGCACCGCCGACACCCCGCTTCAAAGGGCTTTGGTAAACCCAATAAACCACCAATATCAACATTAAAGAGCGCGCCACACCGCTGTGAAAATGTTCAAACTGCAACAGCGGTAACTCAAATGCAGCACGCTCCATAAATTGCACCACAAGATGCAGAAGCCTGTCGAGAAACTCATAACTGTAAGTAGATCCAAAAACCAGCACTTCAGCACAGGACACAAGTGCCCATGGAAACCATAAAAACGCCGCGAACGGAATAAGAAGCAGATTGATAAAAATAGACACGCTGGAAATGGCGTCCTGCCAACCCAGGATCAATACCATTGACGCGGTACTCAGCATGACTTGCACCATAAACACACGAGACCATTTTGCTGAAGCCTGACAATATCCTATTAATAAATACACCATGCTAAAAGACAGCCACAAACCTGGGCTGAGCACCGTTCTTGGTTCGAATAGCAACACAAGCCATAAAGCAAAAGTAAGAATTCCAAATGGTGATAGTTTTAAAGCCAGCACTCGTGACAATAAATAGACGCTGAGCATGATTGAGGCTCTCACGACGGGTTCGCCCCAATTCGTTAAATAGGCATAGGCAATCAACAATGGCATCACAACCACCGCATCACAATGCCAGCGTGTCACACCAGAAAGAAGTATTTGGTCAGGCAGGAATCGCCAAACCATACCACTCACCCATCGACCAATGGCAAACATAAAGCCTGCATGCAAACCAGAAACAACAAAAAGATGCGCCAAACCGAGCGTCCGAACAATCCAAGTGTCTCGCTCGCTCCATAAATCATCTTGCCCTAACAGCAATGCTTTTGAAAAACGCCATTGAGAAAAAGAGCCTAGCGCATGGTCGAGCTTCTCCAGCAAACGCCCCCTCAAAGAATAAGGCAGCGCCAATCCACGCGGTACCTCAGTAGAAAATCGAACCGTCAGCTGTGCCGATTGCCTTTTGATGTAGAGGTTTTTCTCCCACCAACTTCCTGCTTTATTTGACAACAAAACGCCAGTTACGACGGCACGATAGTGAGACTGAAGTAAGGCTTCTGCGTTCAACCGAGAAGATGAGGATGCAATAGAGAACCCATCCACAGTTCGCCGTACGCCATCCTCTTGAAAATACACCAAACGCACAAACGTGCTATCCGATAAGGTTTCTTGGCTTAACTCGCCAGCCGAAATAGGAATCAATTTTTTACTTTCAAAATCAACAATTAACGCATCACCAACGACAAACGGGACATTTGAAGCAGTGATAAATTCATGTAAAAGGATGGAAACAAAGGAGAGAAGCGTCAAAAACAACACTATCGGCCGCTTTGACCATATTAAGTAGAGACACACCAGAATGATGTGCGTAGAATACACCCACAAATAATCGCTCGGCACCAGAATGGCGCCCATCAATATGGACAAACTACTTAGTAACATAAGACCTCCTTGTCTTAAATTGCTAAATTATTTTTTACCTGATTATGCCGAAGAATTATCTAAAAAAATTCATACCTAACCCAGAGAAACTTAAGCAGAGCAAAGCTTTAGGTCTATTAGGCTCACAGATTTATGAAGCCAATTTATGGCACTTAAATCGAAAATCTGTCGCTCGCGCTTTCTTTAATGGTTTATTCTGGGCATTTATTCCAATGCCATTTCAGATGCTTGCCTCTGCATTGCTTGCGATACCATTACGAGCAAACATTCCACTTTCAATCGCTTTGGTGTGGATCACAAACCCTATTACTATGCCTTTTGTATTTTATTTTAACTACAAAGTGGGCTCATTAATTCTTGGTTCTCATCACGAAAAGAACTTCAAACTGTCGGTTGAATGGATCTGGGATAAAATGGAGCATATCTGGCTACCACTTTATGTCGGTTCAATTGTTTCCGGGCTCATTGCTGGCGCCATCAGCTATGCGCTCATCAGCATATTATGGCGATTACATGTTGTAAAACGCTGGAAAGAACGAAAACTCCGTATTAAAAAATAATCAAATAAAAAAGCCATGATAAATCATCATGGCTTTTTTATTTACGAATCACATCTCTGCTGACTTCAATGGCATCAAAGATCCTTGAGACAATCGATAAGCAGAATCCATCCAGCTCAACATTTTTTCATCATGAGTAACAACAAGAAACGCCATATCGTAAGTCACTTTAAGTTCATTAATCAGCTTCTGAATATCTAACGACGTCGTCTCATCTAGGTTGCCGGTTGGCTCGTCCATCAACACACATGCTGGTCGATTCGCCAACGCTCGCGCAATGGCAACACGCTGTCTTTCTCCGCCCGATAACTGCGAAGGTTTATGATTTAAGCGATCTTTTAACCCCACCTGCCCCAACAGTTCTTCGCCACGCTTCTTGGCTTCTTTTTTACCCATGCCTGAAATCCACATTGGCATCAATACATTTTCTAATGCAGAAAATTCAGGGAGCAAATGATGAAACTGATAAACAAACCCCATTTCTTTATTGCGCATTTTGGATCGTTTGGCGTCTTTCATGCTTGACCAAGAAACATTAGCCAGCTTTACATCGCCAGTTGTCGCCAAATCTAAACCTGCCAACAAGTTAAGTAATGTTGTTTTCCCTGATCCAGAAGAGCCGACAATAGCGCAGGCTTGCCCTTTCAAAAGCGTTAAATCAATGGCGTGAAACACATCAACCAACTTTTTACCGTCCTGATATTGCTTAGACAGCGCACGACACTCTAATACAACTTGGTCATTCATAACGCAATGCCTCCGCTGGTTCCACTTTCGAAGCTCGCCAAGCAGGGTAAATTGTCGCAGCGACCGTCATGATGAAGGCGGATATGACAATAAGCTTCACGTCAGACCACTCCAACTGAGAGGGCAAATAATTAATAAAGTACACGTCTGAACTCAAAAACTGAACGTTCAATAAGGTTTGCATCGCCGCAATAATTTCACTCACATTGAGCGCTAAAGTAACACCCAATACCACTCCAATCAGTGTGCCTAACATGCCAATAAACATACCCTGAACAACAAATATCCACATAACCTGACCAGACGTTAAGCCCATTGTCCTGAGGATGGCGATGTCATTGCGCTTATCCGTAACCACCATGACCAAAGTAGAAACAATATTGAATGCCGCCACAGCAACAATCAATAACAGCAATAAACCTATCATGGTTTTTTCCATTTTAATGGCTTGGAAAAGATTACCGTGGGTTCGAGTCCAATCACTCACTCTGTTCTGACCTGGAATGGCGCGAGCAATGTCCCAGATGCGGGAAGGCGCCAAAAACAAATCATCAAATGAAATGCGCAGCGCTTCAACAGAATCTGCCTTGTAACGTTTTAATTTAGCCGCGTCTTTAATATTGATGTACGCAAGACTGCTGTCCAGCTCTGCACCAACTTCAAAGGTACCAACGACCGTAAAGCGTTTCAGCACTGGTGCCACACCCGCAATAGAAACATTTGCCTTGGGTAAAATAGCCGTCACTTTATCACCGATATCGACACGCAACATTTTCGCCAGCTGAGCGCCTAAAACAATACCGAATCGAGTGTCATTGAGTGCATCCAAAGACCCCGAGGCCATGTTGTCATCAATGATGGAGACTTTCTTCTCCATCTCAGGGTTGATGCCATTTAAGATTGCACCATGGACACTGGCACCCGACTGAAACATGACTTGCGCTTGAATATGTGGAGCAACGCCAATCACATTAGGCATTTTTTCAACCAGTGTGGCCGTGTTGCGCCAATCCTCAAGCACTGGCCCACCCCATAATGTTGCGTGAGGCACCATACCTAAAATTCGTTGACGTAATTCTCGGTCAAAACCATTCATGACAGATAAGACAGTAATCAATACCATGACGCCAAGCGCAAGGCCGGCAATAGAAGAGAAGCTTATAAAAGAGATAAAATGGTTGGAACGTTTTGCCCGGGCGTAACGTAAGCCGATGGCAATAGGAAGGAAATTAATCAATGTATATCCTTATATGACAAGCTTTCGTGGCAAAAATGGAGGAGCAAGACTCCTCCATTATGGACTAAGTGCCAATACGCTTATGAGTCGAAATCAATGCCTATACGACGACCTACATCCTCGTAAGCTTCAATCACGCCACCTAAGCCTTGACGGAAACGGTCTTTGTCTAATTTTTCTTTGGTTTTGGCATCCCATAAGCGACAACCATCAGGTGAAAATTCATCACCCAATAAAACCTCGCCTTTATATAGACCAAACTCCAATTTGTAATCAACCAGAATCATGCCGCCTTCAGCAAAAATCGCTTTTAATACATCATTTACCTTGTATGTAAGGATTTTTGCTTTTTCAAGATCTGCTGCTTTTGCCCAGCCAAATGATTCAACATGCGATTCATTGATCATTGGATCGCCTAATGCATCATTTTTCAGAAATAGCTCAAACGTTGGCGGTGTCAGTGTCACGCCTTCTTCAACACCTAGACGACGACACAAACTCCCTGCCGCCACGTTTCGAACGACGCACTCAACAGGCATCATATCCAGGCATTTAACCAGTGAATCCGTATCGCTCAACAATTTTTCGAAATGCGTCGGAATACCAGCTTCTTGTAGTTTGGTCATGATGAAAGCGTTGAACTTATTGTTCACCATGCCTTTACGGTCAAGTTGCTCTATTCTTTTGCCATCAAATGCTGAGGTGTCATCACGAAATACTAGAACCATCTTGTCAGGATCATCTGTACGAAATACAGATTTTGCCTTACCTGCATACAGCTCTTGTCGTTTTTCCATTGGAGGGTCTCCGGTTTTCTTTTATGAGGGGTTAATCTTAATTTAATTTACAAAGCGCTGCGCCAAATGGAACGACGTCACTTCAGGTGACTCCATTGCAGATACATCGATGACTAAGAAATCACCCGCTTTTTGATGCGTAATTTTGTAAGTGTATTCACGCTCTTCCCAACTCACATCGTCTAAGTTACGACGATAGACATTGAATAATTTTTGTTTTTCTCCATTCCCGACAGGAATATTGAAATCAACCACGTCACCAATTCGAGCTACATCTTCTGGCGGTACTGGGGAAAGCAAATAATCTGAGTCTGGAATCAAATATATACCCGCCGCACTCAAAATGGTTTCGAATTCCGATGCAGATACCTTGTTGCCAAGGCGAATGGCATAAATGCCTTTGTGATCTACCCAAACTGGGAATGAAGCAGAATCTCCACGGTTCGATAAGTACGCGGAAGATTGATTTAATTGACGCCCCATTGTTCCCCATAAGCGAACCGCAACAGAATAAGCGTCATCGTTTTGAACAGGACTTATCCAATTACTTGGCTCAACACCTTGCTGTTCATCACGGAACTGCACGCTGACCAATGTTTTTCCTTCCATTTCACTAAAACGAAATGAGAATGCCGTTTGAGCCGGATGCAAGCGCGTAATGCTACTCCACAATGATGCCCACCAACCTTGTGGATGAAAATCAAATGGAACACTCGTAATTTGATCGTCTGTTTGTGTCGCTACCGATGTACCTGCACCGTGTAAAGCGGTGAGAAAATCCGTCACGATACGTTTTGTTTTTTGTTTTGTCGCTGGAACCAAGTACTCAATAGCATCGTCCTGTTCCGTTACTTCGACAGCCACCATTGGGTAAAAAACAAATGGGGCTCTTGGAGTCGTAAAAGGGGTGGCCGTTTCTAAGTCAGCAATATTGGATTCATTAGGAATGACCAAAACATCTTTTGACTCTGTCGACCCGGCTGGCATTTCCAATGCAGAAGCAACCGGTTTTTCGTTCTGATAGTCATCTGAATGATCGGTAAAAAACATGCTACAACCAGACAACAATAATGTGAGCGATCCCGCCCCCATTAACTGCAATGCAAACTTATTCATACTAATAAAACTCCAGCTTCTATCATGGCTTGTCGAACGGCAGAATGATGCTGTTCAGAAAGAGGTGTTAATGGTAATCGAATCCCTTCTTCGCACAGCCCTAGCTGGCTACAAGCCCACTTAACGGGTATAGGATTAGATTCCAGAAATAAGTTTTTATGAAGAGACGAGATAGTCGCATCGATTGAATGAGCTCGCTCACTATCCCCAGCCAATGCCAATTCAGCTGACTGGGCAACGGCTTTCGGTGCGACGTTGGCGGTAACAGAAATGTTACCTTTGCCACCTAGTAGCATCAATGAAACCGCCGTTGGGTCATCACCAGAATAGACAGCAAAGCCATCAGGCAACGATTTGATAAGGGCTTCACCGCGTTCTAAATTCCCCGTAGCGTCTTTGATACCAACAATATTTTTAACACTAGACAAGCGAACAACCGTGTCGTTTTGCATATCACATGCGGTTCGACCGGGAACATTATAAAGAATCTGAGGAATGTCGACGGCATCGGCAATGGCTTTAAAATGTTGAAACAAGCCTTCTTGCGTTGGTTTATTGTAATAAGGTGTGACCAGCAAACAAGCATCGGCGCCGGCTTCTTTTGCACTGCGAGTCAGATAAATTGCTTCGTGGGTTGCATTCGCTCCCGTACCGGCAATAACAGGAACTCGGCCATTAACCGTCTTTACGACTTGACGAATAACATTGGCGTGCTCTTCTGTTGTCAATGTTGAAGATTCACCCGTTGTGCCCACTGCAACAATTCCGTGAGTCCCTTCATTGATATGAAACTCTATCAGATCATCTAATTTTTTAGTATCTACAGCGCCATCTGGTGACATAGGAGTGATAAGCGCAACTAAACTACCTGTGATCATTTCGAGTCTCCGATAAAATTATAAGCGCGCCTATAGTAACGTCCAGACTCAGGTTTAACAATAATTGAGAGGCGTAAAGCCAGAGTAAATTAGCTTGAGGCCGTATTCGAAGGGATTTTTCTCTTAGCTCTTGGTAAGCTTATAGTTTTTATACTAATAACAGAATTAGACAGACCTGTTTCCAACCATGTTTTATTGAACAAAGAGTAACCTTATGACGATTGAAATTGGACAACCCGCACCCGACTTTAATGCAAAAGACCAAAACGGTGAGTTGATTACACTAAGTCAATTCAAAGGCAAAAAAGTCGTTCTGTACTTCTACCCAAGAGACTCAACACCAGGCTGCACAGCACAAGCTTGCGATCTACGAGATAACTACCAAACACTACTTGATCAAGGTTTTGTGATACTCGGCATTAGCACCGACACAGAAAAAAAACACCAAAACTTTATTGCTAAATACGACCTGCCTTTTCCATTGATCGCAGACACAGAAAAAGACGTGCATGAACTATACGGTACATGGCAACTTAAGAAATTCATGGGCCGCGAATCCATGGGAACCGTTAGAACGACGTTCATCATTGACGAAAACGGCTTAATTTCAGACATCATTAGCAAGGTAAAAACCAAAGAACACGCCGCTCAAATCTTGAATTAGAGCGCACCGCCAAAACAAGGTGTGCCTTTGTGTCACACCTTGTTTTGATTCTGATTAAATGCCGCCGCGAATTTCCTGCCTCACTTCTTCCCGATAAAAATCACGCAGTAGCGCATGAGTCTCTTTACTCAATGGCGGTAACGTAGACGCGGCCGCATTTCGAACCACCTGAGAAGAACGGCTGGCCCCTGCAATGATACTAGATACTTGCGGTTGGTCTAAAATCCAGCGCAAAGAAACATCAAGTATGTTTTCGCCTTCCGGTAGCTTCCCTTTTAGTGCTTCAACCAAACTCACCCCCTTCCCAAAAGGAATACCATTGAAGGTTTCTCCGACATGAAACGCGGCACCGTCTTTATTATATGATCGATGATCACGCTCATCGAACTTATGATCTAATGTCATTTTTCCCGATAACAATCCACTCGCCAAAGGCAAACGCACAATGATACCAACGTTATTTTTCTCCGCGACTGGGAAAAGAGACGCTATCGCATCCTGACGAAATAGATTGAATAAGATCTGCAAACTTGCAACATCTGGGTGCCCGCAGCAAAATTTAGCTTCATCTAACATTTCCACACTCGCGCCAAAATGCTTGATAATACCTTCTTGTTTTAGGTCTTCCATCCAAGCAAGAATGTCGCCAGCAAACAGCACATCTCTTGGCACGCAATGTAATTGAGCCAAATCGATTGCCTCTACCCCCAATCGTTTCGCGGAGGCTTGTAAGCTCTGTTTCACCGACGCTTTAGTGTAACCATTAGGATACAAAGCCGCGTCGCGACCAACCTTAGTGGCAATAATGGGCGGCTGCGATAAGGATTGTCGCCATTGCCCTATTCGCTGTTCGCTCACTCCGCCGCCATACACATCCGCCGTATCAAAAAAATTGATGCCACTATCTACAGCAGTTTGCAGTATTGCATTGGCCTCCTGATCTTCCACTGGACCAAAGTCATTACCCAGTTGCCAGCAACCCAAACCAATTTCTGACACTTCGTAGCCGGTTTTTCCTAATAATCTTGTTTTCATAAAACGTTTTCCTCGTTCTTTTTAAACTAATGCCATTATTAATTAATGCCACTACTATACGAGCCTTTAAACTGTTTATAATTATCAAAACATTTAATGCATTGTTTATTTAGGATTAACAATATGAGCAACCATTTACCAGAAGGCATACGAGAATTTTTAGCCGTTGTGGAAGCTCACAGCTTTTCAAAGGCGGCGGAGCAGCTCAATATTTCTCGCGCTAGAATGTCACAAATCATCAGCCGTTTAGAAAAAGACATGGGCGTTCAACTTCTATATCGATCGACTAGATCACTTTCTTTGTCCCCTGCTGGTGAGACGTTTTATCAACTTTCTCGCCAAGGCATCGACCAACTGGAACACGCGGTATTATCAGCGAAAAATGCGCACTCAAGTATCAGCGGGCAGATTAGAGTCAATGCCGTAGGCGGTTTATTCGGCGAAAAAATACTCGCTCCAATTTTAATTCGTTTTATGGAACAGCACCCTGAAATTGAAATAGAGCTTAGTTTTTCAAGTACACGTGAGGATTTAATTGAATCGCAATATGATCTGGTTGTTCGAATGGGAGCTTTACCAAATTCTAACTTGATCGGTAGAAAGCTCACCAGTTACACCAATTATCTTGTAGCAAGCCCAAGTTATATTGGGTCTATGCCGAAACTGAAGAGCCCAAAAGACTTACTGGATCATGCATTAATTAATGGCTCGGTGAAAAGGTGGTCTTTTACCAATACCATTAGTAACGAGAAGTACGAACTTCCCGTACAGGGGATATTAAAGTGCTCAAACGGTCATGTTGTTATGCTAGCAACGCTTAGCGGTACAGGCATTTCTCGCCAGCCGGCGTATTATGCACAACATGACATTCAGTCGGGGAGACTTGTCGAACTTTTACCAAACTGGACACTCCCGCCGTCTGATGTGACCTTACTTTACCCGCAATCAAGAAATATGAGCCTGAGAGTCAAAGCTCTGGTGGATTATATTGTGGAAGCCTTTAAGATAGATCACGATAGTATTTAACAGCTCTCATTTACCCTAAGGTTTTTTATGTTAACAGCATTGGCTGGCGCACTCACTCCTATCCTATTAATTATTTGTTTAGGGTATTTCCTCGGTAAAAAAACACATTACCTAGAAAGTCCTTCATTAGGCGATTTGGTTTCCAATCTAGGTTTACCTGCCCTATTATTGTATTCCGTTTTATCCATGCAAATGCAGATTTTCAGCATGCTGAAAATCATTGCCGCGACCGTTTTGGTATTGGCCATTGTGGCGCTGGCTTCCTTTATTTTTTTGAAGATATTAAAATTACCAACGCGGTTTTATTTGCCCCCATTAGTTAATCCAAATACGGGCAACCTTGGCATTCCGATCGCGTACGCTTTATTTGGAAGCGAAGGCATGGCCATTGCAGTCGTCATCTCATCGGTTGTACAAATTAGCCACTTTACGCTGGGCGTGGGTTTTATGTCAGGTGCATACAACCCGAAACAATTACTTAAAAATGGCCCCGTAATCGCGCTATTGATTGGCGCACTCTTATTAAGCCTAAATGTCAGTTTACCCTCGCCATTAATGAACACACTGAACATGCTCAGCCATATTACCCTACCCATTATGTTGATGCTGCTTGGTAAGTCACTTAGCACCCTAAGCGTTAAAGAAAGCAATAAGATAAGCCGAGCAGCCATGCTGTCAGCGTTTCGCCCGCTTGTTGGTGGGTTATCAGCGTGCCTGGTTGTGTTTTTTTTCCCGTTAAGCCATTTGGAAAGCGTGGTATTAGTTGTTCTGAATGCGATGCCGGTGGCAGTCATCAGCTATATGCTGGCGATTAAATTTAAAGGCCCTGTCGACGAGATTGCGCTAATGATCCTTATCTCATTGCCTATATCACTTGGAGCAGTCGGTATTTTTTGGTGGTTTTATATTTAGCCCTTTAGGATTGAAGCCAATCTAAAAAAGCCGCAACGGGTGCAGTTTGCGCCCGTTGTTTTGGCAAAACAATGTGATACCCATTATTGGATTGCACTGAAAAATTTGAGAGCGCAATCAATACACCGCTTTGTATATAATCATCTAAAAGTGGCGCCCATCCAAGACCAATACCTTGTCCAGAGATAGCGGCTTGCACCAGCAGAGTGTAATTATCAAACTCCATTGATGAGTCGGATGGTTGCCACCGAGAGCCATTCGATTTAAACAACCACTCCCAATCTACCCATTTTTGTCCCATGTCAGCATTCAACCTAAGTAAGGGAGATTTAACTAGGTCTTCTAAAGTACGAAAGCCGGAATACTCCTCAAACAATTTAGGACTACAGACTGGGTAAACAATTTCAGGCAAAAGTTTCTTCACTAAGTAGCCTTGATACTTTCCTTCACCAAATAAAATCGCCACATCGGCTTCTGTTGAAGCCAAATCCACTTCCGATTGTGATGTTTGGATTCGAATATCAATGTCTTTATGCAATCGACGAAACTCCGGCAATCTCGGCATGAGCCAAAAAGCGGCAAAAGCAAAGTCAGTTGCGACAGTAATCCGTTGTGACTTCGGTTTGTGTTTTATTTTTTGCATCACATCCCGTAAGTCTCGCAAGCTGGATTGTGTCGTTTTTAGTAAAACATGCCCTTCATCCGTTAACACAACGCCGCGATAAATTCGTTCAAAAAGCGAAACCCCCAGCGACGCCTCTAACAAACGTATTTGTTGGCTCACTGCCGGTTGAGTCGTACCCAACTCACGTGCTGCGGCAGTAAAACTCAGTAGTCTTGCCGATGTTTCAAAAACGACAAGGGATTGCAATGGCGGCAACTCTGCATTCGATGACATAAGTAATACTTATCCTACGCATAAGATTTCAGTCAGTTTACAGCAATCGTTTCAAGGCGCAATCTTGATAAATCAAGCAATTAATGCGTATTTGCTTTTATTACCACACTTTATACATTAGAGAAAATCATGTCAGAGAAGCAACCAAATATTCTATTTATTATGGCAGATCAATTAGCCACATCCGCCCTTCCTATCTATGGTAACTCGGTAGTAAAAACGCCTCATTTAAGTTCATTGGCTGCTGAAGGCGTTGTATTTGATTCGGCCTATTGCAACAGCCCACTTTGCGCCCCTTCGCGCTATGTACTAATGACAGGACAATTGCCAAGCAAAATAGGTGCGTATGATAACGCCGCCGATTTGTCCGCCGACATCCCCACCTTTGCCCATTACCTACGGGCGCAAAACTACAAAACCGCTTTGTCGGGCAAAATGCATTTTTGTGGCCCAGACCAATTACATGGATTTGAAGAGCGCCTCACCACAGACATCTACCCGGCCGATTATGGTTGGTTTCCCAATTGGGATGATCTTAAAACTCGCCCCACTTGGTACCACAACATGTCTTCCGTCACTCAGGCTGGCCCTTGCGTTCGAAGCAATCAATTAGATTTCGACGACGAAGTCGTGTTTCACGCTCAGCGATATTTATATGACTATGTTAGACGCGATCAGGATCGCCCATTTTGCTTAACGGTCTCCATGACTCACCCTCATGATCCTTACGCGATTCCGCAAGAATATTGGGACAGATACTGCAACGACGACATTGAATTACCAAAAATTAATATCAAAAAGGAAGACCAAGACCCCCATTCGGCTCGCTTACAATCTGTTTACGCCTATCACGATCAAGAGATTAGCGAACAAGACATAAAAAATGCGCGCCATGCTTATTATGGTGCCATCAGTTACGTTGACGACAAAATTGGCTTGTTATTGAAAGCGTTGAAAGAAACAGGTCTGGATGACAACACCATCATTGTTTTTTCAGGCGATCACGGCGACATGCTGGGCGAAAGAAACCTCTGGTACAAAATGTCATTTTTTGAAGGTTCGGCTCGCGTTCCAATGATCGTTCATGCGCCTAAACGCTTTTCCGCCAAACGTGTTAAAGAATCCGTTTCCACTATGGATTTACTGCCGACGTTCCTAGAAATGGCCACTAACCATCAAGATCACAACTACGCCATGCCAATCCAAGGCAAAAGCTTAATGCCACACATTGAAGGCAAACAAAACGGTCATGACGAAGTCATCGGTGAATACTTCGGTGAGGGCGCTATCGCACCACTTTTAATGATACGCAGGGCACAGTACAAGTACGTTTACTGTCACATTGACCCTGAACAACTGTTTGATCTAGAAAGCGATCCTGATGAGCTAAACAACCTTGCCACAAACCCAAATCATTCCGAACTACTTAGCGCTTTCAAGAAAGAAGCATTGGAGCGTTGGGACTCAAGCGCCATGACGCAGGATGTTCTTATCAGCCAACGCCGTCGCCGACTGATTGTGAAAGCCATGAACAAAGGAAAGAAAGTTGCTTGGGATCACCAACCCATTTTCGACAGCAGTGAAATGTACATGCGAAATCACATTGATCTAGACGATTTAGAAAGCCGGTCTCGCTTTCCGAAAGTCGAATAAATAAACCAAAGTACCACCACAAATAGGAGCACGAGAATGAAAGCACTGACCTTTACGAAAAACGGAATAAAGATAGCAAGTATAGCGAGTCTTCTTATTGGTAGTGGACTAACGCTTTCCGCCGAACCTGAACAATGTAAAAAAGTCACGTTTAGCGACCCGGGTTGGACCGATATAGGGGCGACAAACGGCGTTGCAACCACCCTATTAAACGCCATGGGTTACGATACACAAGTTTATCTTTTGAGTGTTCCTGTTGGATTCGAAAGCTTAAAAAATGGAAAGATCGATGCTTTCATGGGGAATTGGATGCCTGCGCAATCAGCGTTTATCGACAAATACAAAGGCGACATTGATGTCATTCGAACCAATTTAGAAGGGGTAAAGTTCACACTTGCCGTGCCCAGTTATGCTTTTAATAAAGGCGTAAAAGACTTTGCTGATTTATCCAAATTCAGCAAAGAATTCCGCCAACGCATCTATGGTATTGGCGCAGGCGCACCGGCCAATCAAAAACTGCAAAGCATGATAGACACCAACGATTTCAACTTAAAAGGCTGGAAAGTGGTTGAATCTGGCGAACAAGCCATGCTTTCCCAAGTGGCTAGAAGCGTCAAGCGGGATAACTTTATCGTTTTCCTTGCCTGGGAACCTCATCCAATGAACGTCAATTTTGATCTAAAATACCTGAGCGGTGGCGATAAATATTTCGGCCCAAATTACGGCGGTGCAACCATACACACCGTAACTCGAAAAGGTTACAAAGAGGAATGCCAGAATGTCGGTACGCTATTAAGCAACTTAGAATTTGGCTTAACGATGGAAAATGAAATCATAGCGTCCGAAGAAAAACCAGAACAAGCAGCCGAAAGCTGGATAAAAAAACATCCTGAAGTGCTCGAAAAATGGCTGCAAGGTGTTACCACTTATGCAGGACAACCCGCTCTGCCTGCCGTGAAAAAACAACTCGGTTTAATGTAAATGAAAAAGTAAAGTTAAAAAAACCGCATCTGAAGTGAGGCGGTTTTTTTATTTCTCATTCTCTTATTGCAACTACTGGCGGGTCAATCTGTCGTTACCTAACACCAAAGGCGCAGATGAACGATAAGGATTAATGTCTAAACCGCCACGTCTAACATAACGCGCATACACAGTTAAACTTTCTGGCTGACATTGACGCATGATATCGATAAAAATACGCTCAACACATTGCTCATGAAAATCCGTATGTTCACGAAACGACACGACGTATTTTAGAAGGCTTTCATGGTGTATTTTAGCGCCTTTGTAATCGATGAATACCGAGCCCCAATCAGGCTGATTGGTTACAGGGCAATTCGATTTCAATAAATGGCTTACCAATCGTTCCTCGACAATACCTGATTCCGCGTCCAGTGTTAACAGATCCGCGTTAGGATGATATTCCGTAATATCAACATCCAATTCATCAATGCAATAATCTGGTGTTAACACAACCAAAGAAGCCATAGAATCAACATCACGAATAATCACGGTAACATCCGCGCCCGCCGCATTCGAAAGATCTTTCTCAAGCAGTGCCTGCACTTCCTCTATCGAGTCATAACGCATTTGATTCAATGAATTTAGATACAATTTAAACGACTTTGATTCAATAATATTAGGCGAATCGCAAGGTAATCGAAATTCAGCCAACGCAACCACGGGCTTTCCTTTCAAATTTAGCCATGACATCTCATAAGCATTCCAGACATCCTCACCATAAAATGGCAGGCGCTCTGACGCAATGCCCATTTCAGACCATTTGTCGACTCTAGCAATGGGGTAAAGCAACCCTGCATCGTATTCAGAAACATATTCTGTTTGCTGACCTAAGGGTAAAAAGCCCATATACATAACCTCAATTTCTAATGCCTTTGCCCTGATTGAGCAAACGCAGACCAAACCAGAACAACAACACAATAAACACACTGACAATGACAAGCGCCCAATACACATTGATATCGGAAACACCTAGAATGCCGTAGCGAAACGCATTAACCATATATAGAACAGGGTTTAACATCGATATAGATTGCCAAAAATCCGGCAATAAATCGATTGAATAAAACACACCACCAAGGTACGTCAATGGCGTTAAGATGAATGTCGGTACAATAGACACATCATCAAAGCTTTTAGCGTAGATAGCGTTAACAAAGCCTCCAAGCGAAAACATAACCGCCGTCAAACACACAACAAGCACGGTCAAAAATAGGTTTTCCAACGCCAAATGCGTAAAAAACAAAGACAGTACCGTAACAATTAAACCAACACACAAACCACGCGCCACACCGCCTAATGTGTACCCTAACAAAATAATCCAATTAGGCGTCGGTGAAACGAGTAATTCTTGAACGCTGTGCTGAAATTTTGCCGAAAAAAATGAGGATGACACATTTGAATACGAGTTCGTAATGACCGACATCATAATCAAGCCCGGCACGATGTATTGCATGTAACTAAAGCCGCCCATTTCACCAATTCGGTCACCAATTAAATTGCCGAAAATCGCAAAATATAACGACATGGTTATCGCTGGTGGTAACAAGGTTTGCGGCCAAATACGCGTAAACCGACGAATTTCTCTTACTAAAATGGTATAAAACGCGATCCAAATTTCTGAATTTTTCATTTCTCTAACCTTTAATTAATTTGACGAAGAGCTCTTCGAGTCGATTAGATTTATTGCGCATGCTCACCACATTAACGGAGATCGCATCTAGCGCCTTAAAAATCGCATTAATGGATTGCCCTTTTATCACCTCAACCTCAATTGTCGTGGCGTCTTTGCTGATCACGATATTAAATTCCGGTAAATCCCAGCCATCAGGCACGCTAACATCAAGATCCAATATAAACGTTTCTTGATTTAGCGTTTTTAATAACGCCTTAACACTGGTGTTTTCAACAATTTCACCGGCGTTAATGATCGCGATGTTTCGACATAATTGCTCGGCTTCTTCTAAATAATGCGTAGTAAGAATAATCGTCGTGCCTTGCTCATTCAGTTTTTTGATGAATTCCCACATAGAACGGCGCAATTCAATATCCACCCCCGCTGTTGGTTCATCTAAAATCAGCACTTCTGGCTCATGTATCAAAGCTCGCGCAATCATTAATCGACGCTTCATTCCGCCAGATAGCATTCGAGATTGATCGTTACGCTTATCCCATAGATCCAATTGTTTTAGGTATTTTTCAGCCCGCTCAGCTGCAACAACCTTACTGATGCCATAAAAACCCGCTTGAGTGACCACTACATTGAAGACGGTTTCAAATACATTAAAATTAAATTCCTGAGGAACAACCCCCAGATATTTTTTTGCTTTCGCGAAATTTTCGTCAACATCGGTTCCAAAAATAGACACTTTCCCCGATGACTTATTCACTAAAGAACACAAAATACCGATGGTAGTAGACTTACCAGCGCCATTTGGGCCCAGCAAAGCAAAAAAATCTCCTTTTTCAACTTTTAAATCGATCCCCTTTAGCGCTTCAAAACCACCTTCATAGCGTTTTTTAAGGTCACTAATTTCGATTGCATATGTCATAATTGAAATTCTCGTACGGCATCGGCCGACTCAATAGTTATTTATTTGAATAGGGTTTTACGTGGAATCACGCACACAATACATACTCGACGCTTTTTCTGATTTGCGTCATCGAATTGCAGAACATGCTCCTTTTGATCAGACAGACTTAACGGAAGAAGACAAAGACTTCTTAGAAAAATGGGATGAACTGACAAATAAGATTCAGCAAAATGCCCTAGATTACAGTTTTGATGCTCAAGAAGTTTTATCGCGCTTCATTCGCTGTTACGCAAACCTTGTACCACTCATTAAAAGAGAGCTGCTATGGTTTGTTGGCGGAGAGTGTTTGCATTTTCTAGGTGATGAAGAAATCACACTTTATCAGCAACTTGAAGATCGCTTATACGAGCTAGACAGCCAAAACTTACGCGCTGATATATCAAAAGAGATCACGACATTGCGCGGTACATCTACTCAAATTCATTAAGAAAAATGAGATGGGCGATTGCGTTATCGCCCATCGACTCTTTTAACGTATTTTCTTAAACACCAAGGTCCCATTTGTTCCACCAAAGCCAAATGAGTTATTCAAAACCACGTCAATTTTGCGCTTTTGAGGCGTAATCGGTACATAGTTTAAATCACAACCATCGCCCGGCTCTTCTAAATTGATCGTAGGTGGAGCAACCTGATCACGAATGGCCAAAATCGAGAATATTGACTCTACAGCACCAGAAGCACCCAATAAATGGCCAATCATAGATTTAGTCGAACTAATGGCGATGTCCGAGGCGGCATCGCCCATTAGCGCTTTGACAGCATGGGTTTCAGCCAAATCACCAGCTGGTGTTGATGTACCATGTGCGTTTATATAGTCAATGTCATGCGGTTTAAGCTTCGCATCTTTTAATGCCGCACTCATTGCTGATGTTGCGCCTTCGCCACTTTCTGGTGGTGCTGTCATATGGTGTGCATCATCGCTCATACCAAAGCCCGCGAGCTCTGCGTATATTGTTGCACCACGTGCGACGGCGTGTTCGTACTCTTCTAGTACAAGAATACCGGCACCATCTCCCATAACAAAACCATCACGATTCTTGTCCCATGGTCGACTTGCTGTTTTGTGATCGTCATTGCGAGTAGACAACGCCCTAGCTGCACCAAAACCACCAATACCCAATGGGGTAATGGCCATTTCTGCACCGCCGGCAATCATGACATCAGCGTCGCCGTAAGTAATCATACGAGCCGCTATGCCGATGTTATGCGTACCTGTTGTACACGCTGTGACAATAGAACTATTAGGGCCTTTAAAGCCAAAACGTATCGCCACATGACCAGAAATCATATTAATAATCGCGCCTGGTACAAAAAATGGAGAAATACGTTTTGGACCTGATTCATTCAAGAGCTCTAAGTTTTTTTCTATCATCGGCAGACCGCCAATTCCAGAACCTATTGCACAGCCTACGCGGTTCAAATCCGCGGTATCGGCATTTAAATTAGCATCTTCAAGCGCTTGAACAGCCGCTGCGATACCATATTGAATGAAAAGATCCATTTTGCGCGCTTCTTTTACGCTCATATATTGAGTCGCATCAAAATCAGTAACTTGCGCTGCAAAACGAGTGGAAAACTGGCTAGCATCAAAAGAAGTGATCTCCGATACACCACTTTTGCCTTCCAATATGTTATCCCACGTATCCTTCACATTATTGCCAAGGGGTGTCACCATTCCCATACCTGTGACCACAACCCGACGACGAGACATAAGATTCCTCCAGCAACCCGCCCTGAATTCTTCAAAGGGCTATTAATAAGAAAAGCCGCTGTAACGAATACAAGCGGCTTTTCGGGAACTCAGTTCACTAATATATTACAAGTTAGCGTTGATGTAGTCGTTCGCTGCTTGTACTGTAGTGATTTTCTCAGCTTCTTCATCAGGAATTTCAGTATCAAATTCCTCTTCAAGAGCCATAACCAACTCAACTGTGTCTAGGGAATCTGCACCTAGGTCATCAACGAAAGATGCTGAAGAAATAACATCTTCTTCTTTAACACCTAGTTGTTCGCAAACGATTTTTTTAACGCGTTCTTCAATGCTACTCATTAGAAATTCCTACTCTACTCGTTAACAGCTCAGTGTGAGCATATTATAAAAATTCGGTCACCTAAAAGGTGTGATTCTCTACATGAACCGGAGACGTATTTTCGTTGAATTAAATATAAAATTCAACTCAAATTACGACATATACATGCCGCCATTGACATGTAATGTTTCACCAGTGATGTATCCAGCGCCATTTGACGCCAAAAATGCGACTGCCGCCGCAATTTCTTCTGGTTGACCAAGACGAGAAGCAGGCACTTTTGATACCAACTTCGCTTTGTGCTCTTCAGGCAACACCTTAGTCATGTCTGTTTCAATGAACCCAGGAGCAACACAGTTTACTGTGATGCCACGTGATCCAATTTCTGCAGCCAAAGAGCGGCTAAAACCTTCTAGACCGGCTTTCGCTGCTGAATAATTTGTTTGTCCGCCATTGCCCATAGAGCCAACAACCGAACTAATACTAATCACTCGACCAAATTTCGCTTTTGTCATGCCGCGCAAACACGCTTTCGTAACACGGAAAACAGACGTAAGATTGGTATTAATTACCTGATCCCATTCGTCTTCTTTCATACGCATCATTAAGTTATCACGAGTAATGCCTGCATTGTTAACCAAAACCGTTGGCGCACCAAATTCTGCTGTGATTTCTTTGATCACGGCATCAACCGATTCACTGGATGACACATCCAGAACCCAGCCTTTACCATTTGCTCCTAAGTAATCACTGATGCTTGCCGCACCAGATTCACTTGTCGCCGTTCCAATAACCGTCGCACCTTGCTCAACAAGAGCAACCGCAATCGCCTTACCTATGCCACGGGTAGCCCCCGTTACTAGCGCTATTTTTCCTTCAAGACTCATACTTGTCTCCAACGATTTTTCAGTAAATATAAAACAGCACTATGCAGACAACGCCGCCTCAAATGCCGACAAATCACCCAAAGAAGATGTATTCAATCCTTTGACGATTCGCTTATTCAAACCACTTAACACTTTACCTGGGCCACATTCAACGGTTGCCGAAACACCCAATTCAGAAAGCAGCACAACAGATTGAGTCCATAAAACTGGCTCACTCAACTGAGACACCAAATTAGCTTTAATTACAGCAGGATCAGATACCGCTTGCGCCGTCACATTTTGAACCAAGGTACAGGTAGGGACACTAAACGCTATTGACTCCAGTTTTTCAGCCAATTTATTACCTGCTGGAATCATCAACTCACAGTGAGAAGGCACACTAACTGGTAAAGGCAATGCGCGCTTAGCGCCCGCCTCTTTCGCATTTACCATCGCTTCTTCAACAGCGGCAACATGACCCGCTATTACAACCTGCCCAGGTGAATTAAAGTTAACAGCACTCACAATACCTGAAACAGCACTACATGCTGCAATCACTTTATCGTCATCTAGCCCAATAATGGCTGCCATCGCACCCTCACCTGCTGGAACGGCTTGCAACATATATTCGCCACGCAACTTAACCAGTGCAACCGCATCAGTAAAACCAATAACGCCAGCGCACACTAGAGCGGAATACTCACCCAAACTATGGCCAGCAACATACGCTGGCATTTCACCACCCTGTTGCTCCCAAAGGCGCCACAAAGCAACACTTGCCGTCAAAAGAGCGGGCTGCGTCTTGTCTGTTTGACCAAGCTGCTCCGCATCATTCTGAACCAAATTCCACAAATCATAACCAAGAACAGTGGATGCTTCTGCAAATGTTTTTTCAATTATATCGTGTTTTTCTGCCAAATCAGCCAACATTCCCAACTGCTGAGAACCTTGACCCGGAAAAACAAACGCTAATGTTGTGCTCATTTTACTTCCTCGCTACAAAGTCGCGCTTCCATAGCAGAAAACAAATCTGCTCGCGCTATATCAATTCCATATTCAATCGCCCCAACCATTGCTGGTAAATCAGAACGACCATGACCTTTTACCAAATTGCCACGCACTCCAACCAAACAGGCACCATGCCTACGTTCAGTTTGGTAAAAAGTCTCGAATAATGACGACACGCCATCCATACCTTTAAATTTTTGCATTAAAAAGGACAATAGCCCTTCCGATGCCTTTAACACAGCGTTCCCTACCATGCCGTCACACACTATGACGTTTTTCTCGCCATCGAACAATTCCGTACCTTCCGCATAACCAAGATACGTTGGCCAAGCCTTCTCAGAAAGCAAGCGATCCGCTTCCTTAATGACCACACTGCCTTTAGAGCTCTCGACCCCTACGTTCAATAAACCAACCTTGGGCACCTCATCACTTAAGGCTTCAACATACGCAGAACCCAACTCGGCAAAACCAACCAACATAGAAGGCGGACAATGAACGTTTGCACCCAAATCGACCAAACATCGCAAAGGGTTAGAATATAACTCCCTAATAAGAGCGGGATAAAGCTTAGGACGAACCACACCTAAAATATGGCGAGCCAATGCAACCATCGCACCCGTATTCCCTAATGTCACAACGACATCTGAAGACTTCTGAGCCAACGCATTTAAAGACTGATAAAGCGTACTGTTTCGGCGACGAAATAAAGACAAAACGATTTCATCGTCTGCATCAATAACATCAGTGCAAGCTATCAGAGTTAAACGATCATGAGGCGCGGGAAGATCCAGTCCTGGATTTGGGGAATAATAAATTGTGATGGTGACATCTTGATGGCGAGAAAGAATATTTACTGCGCCGTCAAATGCAATGCGGGGACCTAAGTCCCCGCCCATAGCGTCTAAAGCTACCCTAATCATGGGTATCTTAGTTATTCACCTTTAGGGGTGATAACTTGACGACCACGGTAAAAACCGTCTGCAGAAATGTGGTGACGACGGTGAAGTTCACCAGTAGTCTTTTCTACAGATAGAGTAGCGCTTGTTAAAGCATCGTGCGAACGGCGCTGGCCGCGACGTGAACGAGTTACTTTACTTTTTTGTACTGCCATTTTTGGAGCTCCTAACTTTACTTGGCCTTTAATTGGGCCAATATACTAAATGGATTCGGTTTTTCGTCATCCGGTGCGTCATCGGTAGACGAGGCATACTTTACAGCTGTTGGGTTGCAACCACTTTCTTCGTGATAGGCGACAATTGGTAAGGCAAGTATAATTTCTTGCTCCACCATATCTGCCAGGATTACTTCACCATCGGTCATGACAACAGGATCATAATCACCAGGTAGATTTTTAGCATGATCTTCGTCATAAACGAAGCCCAACGATAGATCTAACGCCAGATCATGTGCTACTGCTTCCATACAACGTTGACAAACAACCTGTACTTGAGCAGTTAATGATCCAGTAGCAATGTAACGCCTATCCTCATCAACTCTAAAGTCTAGATGAATAAAAACATTACCCTCATCAGAGGCTAATATAGCACTAAGCTCCTCAAATCGATTAAGGGGCACGTACCCTTCAAAAGCCTGCCTATTAAAGGCATATTTTCGAGGGTCAAAATATTTAGGTAACGTATCATTCAACATGGCGGGGAATGTTATTGCCAAGCGCCCTTTTTGTCAAAGTCTAAGTGCAGTTAAAGCAATTTTTTTCACTCTTTTAAGGCATTCTCAGTAAAAAAACGTAAAATCCACACTCATTCTCATAAAGCGAGCAAAATCGAATGCATAAAATACTCATTTTAGGCTCCTCTTCACCCTATCGAAAAGAGCTACTTAAGCGCCTAAATATACCATTTGAATGCCATTCACCCAACATCGACGAAAGCCCATTAACAAATGAGTCTGCCATCAATTTGGTAAAGCGCCTTTCCATCCAAAAAGCGCACGCCGTTCACCAAGAATGTAAGAATAACAACACCCATAAAGACAGCCTTATCGTCACATCCGACCAAGTGGCGGTATTGGGTGATGTGACATTAGGAAAACCACACACCAAGAGCAATGCCATCAAACAACTGTCGAGTTTTAGCGGCAAGAAAGTCAGCTTTTTAACCGGCCTCTGTGTCCTCAATCAAGAAAGCCAACGCCACCAATACACGCTAAATGAATACCATGTGTATTTTAGAAGGTTAACACTCAAGGAAATTGAATCGTATATTAATATTGAGGAACCATTAGATTGTGCTGGCAGCTTTAAATGTGAAGGTCTAGGGGTTTGCCTTTTTGAAAAAATGGAAGGCGATGACCCCAATGGCCTGATTGGATTACCACTTATTTCGCTTAGTCAACTACTTAGAAATGAAGGCATAAACCCAATAGGCTAAGTTTGTACAAAATCAATGCCCTTTAGGAAAAGCGTAATATCTCATGGAAGGAGACTCCAGCTCATTAATGGCCTTCAACGCTACGTCATAACCAAAAGCAATCAACTCTTTGGCACGCCAAAACTCATAAAATCCGGAGATATCCTTCGGAATTGAGATGAGTAAGTCTGGCGGATAGCCCGCCAATTTGTATTGAGTCAGCGATTCCTGCATTGTCTCAAACATGACATTAATGGTTTGTAAGCGCCCCCAATTTTCTGGCGAATAGGCATTATCATCTTTGTCAGAAAAATCATCCTGCCCTTTACTAAAGAACCCTTTTGTGCTTCCCCACCAAGAAGGCGCCTCTTTAGCGCCACCATCAATTGAAACAGGCACCTGATCGAGCTCTTTTTCTCCAGGGCCGTTGAGATCCACTGCAATAATATAATCTGCGCCAGCGGAGACAGTCGGAATAATGGGCAAAGGGTTTAACACACCGCCATCAACATACCATCGATCATTCAGATGCACGGGCGACAAAATGGAAGGAATCGCTGAAGACGCCCTCATAGCTGTGATCAAATCGCCCCGTTGAAACCAGCATTCTTTTTGATTCACCAACTCAACGGCCACAGAAGTATAGGCAATAGGGAGAGATTCAATAACAGGTTCACCGATGATTTCCTGGATTTTTTCAAAAAAACGATCCCCTTTGATATAACCGCCGTTCATTAGAGACATATCGAGCAATTTAAGGACATCAACCCTATCAAGTGACTCCGCCCAGTCTCGATATTCGGCCAACTTACCAGCTGAAAAAACACCTCCAACAATGGCACCAATAGAGCACCCTGAAATACTAACAATTTCATAACCACGCTCTTCAATGGCCTGAATGACGCCAATATGAGCATTGCCACGTGCTGCACCACTGCCTAAAACAAGAGCAACTGTTTTTTTCTTATTCACTCACACCACCTATGGACGAACATAAACAAACGACACTCTATTCACACCCAGAGATTCTCGCCCAAGATCTGCCAAATTAATAAAACGTACTTTTTCCTTTAATTGATCGCCTAAACCTGCCGTTACAACTGCAATAAGTTGATCCCCTACCTCAATGGCAGTCTGCACCCCGGACTTCTGGCTAGTCACAAAAGCGACGACACGCTGATTTTCTGGCAGATCGCCAACAAACCGACGAATTCTCGGAATGTCGTGTGCATCCATTTGCGCAACAATGTAAAACTCAGTATTTTTTACACTCGCTGTTTTAACCTCATCCAAACGCACCATCACATCACCTGCGCCCCGACGATTTAAATACAAAACCTGATATACATCCTGTTGATTTTTAACCACGAGCAAGAACTGACTTTGATCCGCACCATACAAAAGGTAATCGCCAAAAAAATCATTTGCCCACGCATTACTGCTACCACAGCTTCGACTATCGCATTCGAATAACACACTGCGACCATCAGACAGCATCTGTGAACGATAATGAGCATAAACATCTTCCAGAAGCGCATTACGATTGATCTTATACAACGAGGTAAGATAATCACCATTTAGCCGAATAACCGACTCAGGCTCCCAACCACTTCCTGCTCTACGTATTTTACTTAATGGAATTTCTACCTGCTGGTCCGTCTGCACATTACTCTTAACAAGCTGAGCATCACGGTATGGCTCAATCCCTAAAACACCGGCAAAAGAAACGCTGCTTAAAAAAGCCAACAAACATAAAATTTTGTGAAACTTCACCATAAAATGCCCTATAACCCAAACTAGAAATGGGTTTCTCTTATTAGTTTTGATCAATAAATTGCTGAATCTCGGTGGCAACAGCAAAACAGCTATCAGGTTCGAGATGAAAATGATGATTTCCTTCCAGCCACTTTAACTTTACCCATGGAAAGTGCGCTGCACGATGCTCAACTAGTTCGTATTTGTTTTTATAAATGCCGTCATTGGCTATCAACACTAATGTAGGGCACTTGATCTGCTGAATAAAAGCCTCAACACCACCCTCATCCATGCGAAAAGGAGAAGGAAACGTTAATTTACCATCATGCCGCCACGCCCAAACACCTTCTTTTTTTTGACTAGAACCGCGATCCACCAACACCCTTGATGCTGCATAAGACAATTTGGTGAAACCATCCATTCTAGCCTTTACCATAGCTTCCTTCGATGAATAGATCGTTTCCCTATCCGAACGATACTTCGCCATCTTATTTACTGCTCGCTGAAGCGTCACAACACGATCCGTTGAATCACCCGCCATTGGCCCAACATTATCCAACACAATGAGCCCACGAACCTTTTCAGGCGCGATCGCCGCCACTAACATAGCAACAGCCCCACCCATACTATGACCAATCAACCAAACACTTTGTTTGGATTGGTTCAAAATGGACACAACATCCAAAACATAATCCCATAAATGATAAAAACTTCCCGACGGGCGATGTCGAGACGCGCCATGGCCAGGAAGATCTAAGGCAACATGCGAATATTCAAAGAGGTAAGGAGACAAATTAGAAAAACTGGCCGCATTGTCTAGCCAGCCATGTAAGGACAATATCTTTAAAGCAGAAGTGTTTTTTGGCAACCATTGAATTGCCGCTAACTCTGTGTGCGTCAGCTTATAAACAATCTCATTTCCCATATATACGTATTACCAAATCTAATAAATTCTAGTCCATATTTCACTGGGGGGATGAATACCAACGAAACTGACAGCATGCACCAGCAAAAAACTCACCTTCAACCGCAGTAAGTGTCGCCGTTGCCATAACAACATTGGCAGGCAACGGTTCGTCCACCAAGAAATCCACAAGCTGATACGCAAAAGGCTGATGAGTGATCAACAAAATAGACTCATAAGGCAATTGATCCAACCACTCAGCCACCTCAACTTCTTTTCCATAAGGCGTAATCAAGGGGCTATTTTGAACTTCAACGCCCCCTTCTAGAACAGACAGAAAGTGTGTCGCTGTCTGCTGCGCCCGCACATACGGACTTACAAATACAACATCTGGCACTTCTTTTTTAACTAAAAAAGCCCGGGCTGTCGCCTTAACTTCCGCGACCCCAAGCTCAGTAAGCTTACGAAATTCATCCTGCCCTAAGCCATACGGCTCAGCATTACCATGTCGCAGAACATAGAGTCGCTTAAGCTTCTTCATCCGTCGCTACCTGAGGCCACGGTTGAAATGGAAATGGTTTTTCTTCTGTTTCAAAAGATAAAAATGACAGGTTTTGGCGCAGAAAAGCCGTCATACTTCCTAACCAAGAAGAAAGCATAACAGGCTCATGTTTCGACCCTAATTTCACCAGGCTCACCAACACAAGCAAAACACCAAATACGGTGACAGAGATGTTTAATACAACCCAATACAACAACATAAAAATCAAACGAAACCAAAAACCTTGATCTGCATAACCTGGTTTAGACATTGCCATTCTCCTCATTCGTCGCAAATTCGACATCCCATTTTTGCTCACCTGTCATCATTGAACCAATCAAGGATTCCAGCTTTGCATTTTCAAACAACAGTTTAGACAAACCTTCTGCAAGCGGCATATACAAACCGTGCTTATGCGCCTCATCCACTACCATTTTTAAAGTATTGACCCCTTCAGCGACCTCGCCAATACCGCCAATCGCCTCCTCTAGATTCTTACCAGAGCCGATAGCAAAACCCACTCGATAATTTCGACTTAAAGGCGATGTACAGGTAGCAATCAAATCGCCCATTCCTGCCAAGCCCAAAAACGTCATGGGGTTAGCGCCGAAATGCACGGCAAAACGGCTCATCTCGGCCAGACTGCGCGTCATGATCATCGACATTGTGTTTTCGCCAACATTAAGTGCTTTTGCAAGACCGCACACAATCGCATAAATATTTTTTAATGCGCCAGCCAACTCAACACCTGTACTGTCTTTATTTTCATAAACACGGAAAGTAGGCGACTTAAGCAATTCAATCACACGCTGACGAACCAGATCATCCGAGCTTGCCACTACAGAGCCCGTCATTTGCCCTGCAGCAATTTCTTTCGCCAAATTTGGACCACTTAGAACGCCAATTTTTTGAGTGGCAGGGTTTCGACGCAAAACATCACTCATAAGTTCAAATCGATTTGGATTAAATCCTTTAGTCGTGCTAATCAGTATTTTATCGGCCGTCAATAAAGGCGCAATCCGCTGCACAACTTGCTCAAAAGACTTTGAAGGAATAGAGACAAATACCGTGTCACTGTCACGAATCGCTTGTTCAAGATTACTGGTTGCCAACAATTCACGATGCAATGGCGCATCGGGTAAATATCGGCTATTCAATCCGGTGAGATTAATTTCTTCGACCTGCTCTTCATTACGCATCCACTGACTAACCTGATGGCCATTTTTAGCCATAATATTTGCCAAGGCCGTACCAAAACTACCGCCACCTAATACACACACAGAATGCTTCATATTGACTCTTTCTCTTTTAAAATATCGCCTAACTGCGTAAAAACAAACAACACTAAGACGAACAACTAACTTCTAATGACCGACCCCATTCTGGCGCTCTTTGCGCCAGCAACTCTGATTCAGGATGCTCACTGTAAGGCTGATTCAGAACATTCAACAATCGCCTAAATGGCAAATAATCACCTTGTTCAGCCGCCTGAATGGCATCATGGGCCAAATAATTTCTTAATATAAACTTTGGATTAACGAGCAACATGTCATGACTGACCTTAGACCATACCAGCCCCTCACTTAACCTTGTGGTCTGATAACGATCAAACCAATGAGATAAGCTATCACGGTCAACAACCTCATCAAGCAAGACCGTAAAACCATCTACTTCAAGATGGCTTAATAAGCGGAAAAATACGGTGTAATCCATCTTTTCTTTTGCTAACAGTGTCAATATAGTCGGCAAAAGATCCCTAACATTTTGAGCCTTACTTAAGCCCATTTTTTTCATCATTAGCACGTCATAATGCGACTGCAACTCGGCCTCATAACATTGCAATATTGAAATTAACTGATCTCGTTCCAAATGTTTTGAGAAGCACCGCATTAAACAATTAAGATTCCATAACCCAACACCCGGCTGGCGTGAAAATGCGTAACGACCTTCATGGTCAGAATGATTACACACCCAATCGGGCTCATAATCTTCCATAAAACCATAAGGACCATAATCAATTGTCTCACCAGTAAAAGAAAAATTATCTGTGTTCATAACACCATGTTGAAAGCCAACTGACTGCCACTTGGCAATCATTCTAGCGGTACGTTTTACCACTTCGACCAGCATACTTTGCAATGGCGAATCTGCAGCCAAACATTCTGGATAATAATGCTTTAGGCAATACTCGATAAGCTGGTCCAGTTCAGCCTGTTTCCCTTGAGAAAAAAAGTATTCAAAATGACCGAAACGAATATGCCCCTTCGCAACTCGCAACAACATAGCGCCCGCCTCTGGCGTTTCTCGATAAACCGCCTCACGACTATCATAAAGCGCCAATGCGCGCGAAGAAGGCACTGACAAGGCCGCCATAGCTTCACTCGCCAAATATTCTCGAATACAAGATCGCAAAACTGCACGACCATCACCGCGACGAGAATAAGGTGTTGGCCCAGCACCTTTCATATGCAAATCATACAAAAAGCCATCCGCACCTTTCACCTCACCCAATAGCACCCCGCGACCATCACCCAGCTGAGGAGAAAAACCACCAAATTGATGACCAGCGTAAACCATACTGACACTAGCAGATAAAGTCTCTTCGCCATTGAGTATGCGCTTTGTGGTAGAGGATTTAATATCGATCGATAGAAAGGAAGCAAGCGCTTGGTTAAATTCAACCAAGCGCTGCTCAAAAAGTGGTTGGATGAGTGTTTTTGAAGAAAACGCCTCACCCAGACTTGCAAAGTGATGTTCTAAATTCATCTTGTCTCACTGTAAAAGTAAGCGATGTTTTGTTTATCGAGACGTATCAACCATGTATTCACAGCGAATACTCTCACCAACAACCTTCTCGATTTCAGGAATCATGAACGCATCGTCTTCACTGGCAAAGCTAACAGACTTACCTGATTCGCCACCCCGGCCTGTACGGCCGATACGATGAACATAATCTTCTGGGTCTTCTGGCAACGCATAGTTAACAACCAATGCCACATTATCAACATGGATACCACGCCCCGCCACGTCCGTCGCAACAAGAACCTGAATGATACCGTCTTTGAAGTTCTTCAACGTTTTAACACGCTTATCTTGAGCCACTTCGCCAGACAAAATAGCGCAGTTAATATTTGCTTTTCGTAAACGTTCATACAAGTCACGCGTTTCATCACGACGATTGGCAAAAATAATCGTACGTTGACCACCATTTTCTTCAATTAACTGCTTTAAAACAGGCCATTTTTGATCTGCTTCAACCGTATAAATAACTTGTTCTATATTTTGGTTGGTTGCTTCTTTTGGCACAACCGACACTTCTTTAGGGAAGTATGTCCATTGCTGTGCAAGCGCTTGAACATCTTTAGGGAAAGTGGCACTGAACAACATCGTTTGTCTTGATTCTTTATGAGGCGTCATGCGAATGATGCTTTTCACATCCGGAATGAAGCCCATAGACAACATACGATCAGCCTCGTCTAATACAAGGCATTCCACTTTACCCAACTGTACTTTACGGTTGCGAGCAAAATCCAACAATCGACCTGGCGTTGCGACCAATATGTCGACATTCTCAGTTTCTAACGCAATTTTTTGCTTCTCGTAACTTAAGCCACCCACAAGAGTCACAACATTTAAGTGACAATTCGTCGTCAACTTCACTGCTTCATCGGCAATTTGCAATGCCAATTCACGTGTTGGTGCAATAATCAGGCCTCGAGCAAAGTTATTCGCTCGCTTTTCTTCCAGCGGATAATCAAGAAAATCACTGATCATCGCGATCAAAAAGGCCGCCGTTTTACCCGTTCCCGTCTGAGCTTGCCCAATGATGTCATAACCTTGCAATGTCATTGGTAATGTTTCTGCCTGAATTTCACTGCAGTACTCAAATCCCATTTCCGCAATTGATTTGATAACCCGATCAGGAATATTCAAATCGTGAAAGCGAATTTTACCTTCCACTGCAGCAACCTGGAAATCGTCAATAGACCAAATCCCTGTACTTACTTCACCTTCAGCCGTCAATTTTTTTTCAACTGGTAAGTGAGCTGAAGACTCTACATTATTTTTTGGGCGCTTATTCGTGCGACGAGTACGTTTTGGTTTTTCTGCCGTTTCTGGTGGTGTTTCTTGAATTTGGTTTTCCATATTGGAATCTATACGCTTCTATTGTGTTTTGAGGTTAATCATCTTTGCAAAGAGTGTACCTAATTGAACTCGCTTTATCACCCTTTGCTTACGGTTTGTTAAGCTATGTTATTGATATCGATACGGCGGCAAACTATTAATCAACTGCGAGCCATAACGCTTTGTCTTTAAACGTTTATCTAAAATGTGAATTTCACCAGTGTCTTTTTCACTCCTCAATAGTCGCCCCGTCGCCTGAACCAAACGCAAAGACGCATCCGGAATAGTAATCTCCATAAAAGGGTTGCCTCCACGCTTTTGAATCCACTCAGCCAAAGTTGCTTCTACAGGGTCATCAGGTACAGCAAAAGGAATCTTGGCGATGTACACACACGTTAGATAATTCCCTGGTAAATCCACGCCTTCTGCAAAGCTGGCTAATCCCAACAACAAACTGCCTTTGCCTTCATCAATTCGTGCTCGATGGGAATCTAATATAACCCTTTTAGATTGCTCACCTTGCATCAGCAATATTTCTTGTAAGCCAGCAGTCAGTGATTTAGCGACTTCTTCCATTTGTCGGCGGGAAGAAAACAATACTAAGCTGCCTTTGTCTGTACTGACATGCTCATCAAGGTAGCTAATAATTTCAGCGGTATGCTGCTCAACGCGGTTGGGCTCATGTTCCATATCTGGCACGACCAATAAACCATTATTTTGAAAATCAAATGGGCTAACAACGCGTAAATATTCACTTTCTTTTGGCACACCGGAACGCATATTAAAACGATGGAATTGGTTTAGCGCCGTTAGCGTTGCGGAAGTAACCACAGCGCCAAAACATTTATCCCACAATTGCTGCCTTAACGTATTGGCTGCAAGAATCGGCGAACCGCCCAACTCAATATCCTGCTCCATACCCTGACCGGATAAAACCAACCACCGTGCGTTTGGTGGGTAATTTTGATCATCAACGGTGGAATACAAACGCCACAAACCAACACATTGCTCCAATCGACCAAGAATAACACCCAATATAGGCTGCCAAGTCTCTGCCGTTTCGGACGTCACGCCCATCCCTTCATTTTGTTTGGTCTTTTTACATTCGTCCTGAATACTTTCTATATTATTAAAAAGTTTCTGGTAAGACGTTTGAAGGCTATAAGCCAGCTGTCGCAATTCATCTGGCACCAAGCCAAACTCAAATCGATGCTGATTATTTTCTTGATCTAACCCCAAACCTTGAATGTAAGGTGCCAGACCTTGTTGCGCATATTGGATAAAATTCACAATACTTTGAATTTGCTGCGGTATTTTTAACAACAATTGACCAGTAAGGCTGACGTCATCTGTTAATTCTTGCTTTAAGTTCACCAAGTTTTTTTCTAATTGCCTAAGCCAAGTAATACTTTGCTGCAATCGAACTTCATGACGAAAATGTCCTATTGCTTTATCTGGAAGATGATGACCTTCATCAAACACATAAATGGTTTCTTTTGGCGGCGTCAGAATCGCACCCCCACCAAGCGACAAATCCGCCAACACCAAATCATGATTGGCCACAATGACATCCGCCGTTTCTATCTCAGCTCTCGCCTTAAAGAAAGGGCATACAGAATAATTCGCACAATTACGATTTGTGCATTGCTGATGGTCCGTGGTTAAACGACGCCAATCTTGGTCTCGGATAATGCCAGCCCAATTGTCTTTATCACCATCCCACTCGCCTTTTTCTATGGCGGCGTCCATTTCTTGATAAAGAACTGTATTCACATCATCCGAATGTAGATGCTGCTCAAAAAGGCCTGCGAACATGTCATCCATAGCCTGCTCTTCTGTGCTCAAAAAACCTTCAAGATTGTTCAAACACAAATAACGGCCACGACCTTTTGCCAGTGTGTACTTAAAGCTTAGCTCCGTATGCTCAAGTAAATCTGGTAGCTCCTTATGCAGGATCTGCTCTTGAAGCGCCACTGTTGCTGTAGAAATGATTAACTTCAAGCCTCGCGCTTTAGCGATAGGAATCGCCGCAAGACAATAAGACAAGGTTTTACCTGTGCCCGTTCCAGCCTCGATGACTGCGACATGCTTTTCATCGAGCCGTTCGCCTTCTGAGCCTTGCTTAATATTCCCGAGGGTACGGGCAATCGCACCAATCATTTGGCGCTGTCCAGCCCTTGGTTTATGGGACTTCGCATCCAAAGAGGCTCGGTATGCAAGTTGAATTTGTTTTTTTAGTTCATCTGAAAGCATTTATATTATTGAGATTAGTTAAGAATACTGTATATAATAACAGTTACTGTATAAACAACCAGATAACCTATGATTAAATTAACCAAAAGACAATCTGACGTACTAGAAACCATTCGCGAATTTATTAGTGAAACTGGTTTTCCGCCAACCAGAGCAGAAATCGCTCGTCGACTTGGGTTTAAATCCCCCAATGCCGCCGAAGAGCATCTAAAAGCCTTGTGTAGAAAAGGGGCTATTGAAATGCTTTCAGGCGCCTCACGCGGGATTCGCTTAGTGAATCAAGCGTCGAACGACGAACCAGAAGACCTTGGCCTGCCCATCATAGGAAAGGTCGCTGCAGGTTATCCGATTCTTGCTCAGGAAAATATTGCCTCTCACGTCAACATACCAGCAAGCATGTTTTCTCCAAAAGCAGACTATTTTCTCTCTGTGTCTGGAACAAGCATGAAAAATATAGGCATTATGGAAGGCGATCTTTTGGCCGTTCATAAAACTAACACAGTTCACAACGGTCAAATCGTTGTTGCTCGGATTGGAGACGAAGTCACCGTAAAACGTTTTGAGCAAAAGGGCAGTATTGTTAGGCTGATCCCGGAAAACGAAGAATTTAATGACATCATCGTTGACCTAGAAAGCGAAGACTTTGCCATTGAAGGCTTATCCGTTGGCGTTATCCGCCAAGGGATTTAAAACCTAAAAAAAGGCGAAGCCATCGCTTCGCCTTTTTCAATTTTAAGTATCAATGCAAAATTTTCGGTCGAAATTCTTCATCCGCTAAATAGTCAGAATCATCATCAAATAAAGACTCTTCAGAATAAACAAAATCAATCCCTGCATGGAACATGCATTTCGCCAATTCAAAATAGCGATCTTTCAGAGACGAACGTGTGTCATCCGAAATTTGCAAGGTTGCCAGTGGCACGGTTTCCTCACCATCTTCACTGGCCGGTCGCAGCACGATATCGCCGTTTTCCAGCTCAACAATCTCTAGGTAGGACTCTTTCATATTCAATACTCTGATGACTCTTCTCTAAAACGTAATACCAATTCAACCAGTTTCGCCAAATAGAAATCAACTGAAGCGCCAGCGTCATTACCACGACCAATTAGATTATCGCTTTCAACAACAGACAGGCTTGAGCGACACTCAAACTGCACTAAATACGCCTGATACAGTTGAGCACACCAAGAGTCTGAACGAGACAATAAGTCAGCCAATTCAGACAGTGCAGGTACCATGATTTGCTTTGACTCAGCTTCAAGTAAAAGTGTCGCAACGTCCAAGGATCCAGACAACGAATAGGCACAAGAAAGCTCTTTCAAAAAACCATTGAGCGCACTTCTTAGCTGAAAAATAGCCGAGCTCTCCAAGCCTACACTCAGCCACTTTTCATCACTTTCCTGACTTTGACGAATAAATCGTCTTGCCGTATCTATTTTTTGGTTTGTTAGACTCGCTAAACTTGCACCACTCATTTTTTCTTTTTGCCTTCCTCAATCACCCATTTCGACCCAACAAAATAAGCCTTCCAACCTGTCGGCTTACCTTCTTCCTCTGTCATTACATACTGCTCTTTCGTCTTTCGACTATAGCGAATGACCGTTGGGCGACCTTCATTATCGGCAACAGGTGCTTTAGCGAAGAAATGGTATTTCGGATCAATCTGATCCATGTAAGGAAGCAATTCTTTGACGAGCGGCGCACGCGTCTCTCGTTTACGAGGAAACTGACTAGCCGCCAGGAATAAGCCCGTGGCTCCATCTCGCAAAATGTAATGATCCTCAACCTTCAAACAAGCAAGGTCAGGCATTGGAACAGGATCCATTTTTGGTGGCGCAGCTTCACCACTTTTCAGAAGCTTACGAGTGTTTTTACATTCTTCATTGGTACAACCAAAGTATTTCCCAAAGCGGCCCGTTTTCAACTGCATATCAGCAGAACATTTATCACATTCCAGCAAAGGCCCATCGTAACCCTTGATCTTGAATGTGCCCTGCTCTACTTCATAACCTGAACAAGATGGATTGTTACCACAAACATGGAGCTTGCGATGCTCATCCATCAAATAACTGTCCATGGCAGAACCACAAATAGTACAGCGATGCTTGTTAATCAGTGCTTTTGATTCGCCTTCTTCGTCATCAACCGCAACAACATCATCCCCACGAATAAGGTTAATCGTGGCTTTACAACGCTCTTTTGGCGGTAATGCATAACCAGAACAAGACATAAACACCCCCGTACTCGCTGTACGAATTTGCATAGGTCGAGAGCATGTTGGACATTCAATGTCCGTTGGTGTCGGCTCATTTAGCATCATGCCGCCATCTGGCGCTTCGGCTTTGGCTAAAACACCACTAAAATCTTTATAGAAGGCATTGAGCGTTTTAATCCAATCCTTATGACCTTCCGCGATATCATCAAGCTGCTCTTCCATTTGAGCCGTGAAACTAAAATTCATTAATGAACTAAAGCTATCAACCAAACGCTCAGTGACAATATCGCCCATTTTTTCGGCATAAAAACGGCGATTCTCAACTCGCACATAACCACGATCTTGAATCGTAGAAATGATAGATGCGTACGTTGATGGACGGCCAATTCCTCGTTTCTCCAACTCTTTTACCAAGCTTGCTTCACTGAAACGCGCGACAGGCTTAGTAAAATGCTGCTCTGCCAACAATTCGTTAAGGGATAAATATTCACCTTTAGCAACATCAGGCAAAATATTGTCTTCGCCTTTTTTAACCACGGTTTGCATAGCGCGAGTATAACCATCAAAACGCAAAATACGCCCTTTAGCTTTGAACTCATACTCGCCACTACTTACTGTAATGGTGGTTGATGTATACTCTGCTGGCGTCATTTGACATGCCATGAATTGGCTGCGAATCAAATCGTATAGACGATGTGAATCTTTTTCCATGCCAAGTAAATCGTCAACACGCACTGTAACGTCAGAAGGTCGAATCGCTTCATGGGCCTCTTGAGCGCCTTCTTTACTACTGTAACGAATAGGCTCTTCAGGCAAATACTTATCGCCGTAAGTAGATGAGATATAACCTCGCAAGGCCTCAACAGCATCCACACTCAAGTTTGTCGAATCGGTACGCATGTAGGTGATATAACCACCTTCATACAAACGCTGTGCGAGCATCATGGTTTTCTTAACCCCATAACCCAAACGCGTACTTGCCGCTTGCTGAAGTGTAGACGTAATAAATGGCGCAGACGGTTTACTACTGGTTGGCTTATCTTCGCGACTGCTAACCAAGTATTTCGCGCCACTTAAGCGCGCTAGGTGCTCATCCGATTCGGTTTTATTGACTGGTCGGTATTCTTTATTCTGATACTTTGCCGCTTCAAATTTAATAACTTCTTTTGATGGCGTGGCAAGTAAAGCGTCTAGCTCCCAAAACTCATCAGGAACAAAAGCGCGTATCTCTTTTTCACGTTCAACAATTAAGCGCACGGCAACCGATTGCACTCGACCTGCCGACAAGCCTCGTGCCACTTTTGCCCAAAGCAAAGGTGAGACCATGAAGCCAACCACTCGATCTAGAAAACGACGAGCTTGCTGAGCATTAACTCGATTCAAATCCAGTTCAGAAGGTGTTTCAAATGCCGCTTTTATCGCTTTTTTGGTGATTTCGTTAAATACAACTCGCTTATAACGACTTTCGTCACCACCAATGGCTTCACGAAGATGCCAAGCAATCGCTTCACCCTCTCTATCCAAATCGGTCGCGAGATAAATAGTGTCTGCATTTTTTGCCAATCGCTTTAGTTCATCAACGACTTTTTCTTTACCTGGCAAAATTTCATAATGCGCCTTCCAATTACTTTCAGGGTCGACACCCATTCTGGAAATCAGCTGTTTTCGTGACTTGGTACTTTTATACTCAAGTTTTTCCTCTGGACTCATTTTTCGAGTCAAAGCCGCTTGCTTTGCTCGTTCCTGAGGTGTTGAGGTTGATGTTGTACCTGTAGGCAAATCTCGAATGTGACCCACACTCGATTTAACAATAAAGTCATTGCCCAGATATTTGTTGATGGTTTTCGCCTTAGCCGGCGATTCCACGATAACCAGTGATTTTCCCATTGAACTGTGTAAGCCTTTTAATAAAGTAGGTCTGCAAATCCACGTTGCACGAAGTTTAATCTCTAGGGGCGCTGATATTAAGCAAACACCTTTTATATGACAAGCGATCCCTGTATTGTTTCACACATTAAATCTTGCTGAACTTAGTATTTCTTATTTAACATACTGAATTCATTGCTTAAGGACAATCATGGCTACCCTTCAAATATTAACCATTGCTTTTTTGATCATCATTGTACTTTTGTCTGTGGTTATTGGATCACGCGCGCATCAAAAAGAAAAAGAAATCACTCAGCGACGCGTAAAACAATTACAGCTATCTAATCGAGCCGACCGTGTTGAGCAACATATCCGCGGTCTCAAAGACGTGAATACTGACACAATTGCCGCCGATGTGCTTTATGATTTCTATCTAGACACACTTCGAGAGCTTCTGCAATATTCAGATGATCCTGAAAAAATTGAAATTCGCATCGCAACCGCAGAAGAAGACCGAAACAATGAACCGCAAGAATTTACACCCGAACCCGACCTTCTTAGCTTTCAAGAAAAAAGTAATTACAAAGAGCGATTAACAAAGCTCGCAAAAATGCTTTTGTATTTACGCCGAAAAGGCCGCATAAGTAACACTCACTACCAAGCCTGCTACGAATATTTACGTTGGCTTAACCTGTGGATTCAATTAAACCGTCAAATTGTGCAAGCCAACAAAAACTTTACCGATGGCGATCTTCGAGTTGCCCAAACACTTTATGGCGTCATATTGTCCCACATTAAGTCAGACGCAATCGAACGACCTGAAAAGAACATATTAAAAACCTTTGTGACCGACAGAATGAAAGCGATCTTAACCCCCAAAATAGAAGCCATGAAAGAAAGCGATAATCCAGAAGACGCACTGAACGAAATCATTCACAACCTCGAACTCCCTGAAGGTTAGTCGGTGAATAATAAAACTCAAATCGCCTCTTTTTAAGAGGCGATTGCTTTTATCTCCGCTAACGCAGTAGCAAGACGCGCCATTGCTTCTAAAGCGTCTTCATCACCATTTTCATTCCAGTAAAGCGCCACACTTTCGGGTGTGATTTTAACCCCTGTCAATAAGTCTCCGTAAACGTCCAATACATGACGAGAATCTTCTGTTAACGCAATCGAATCACTCGACCACCAACCATTAGAAAGTGCATTATATTTCCACACCTCATAAGGCAACAGCCAAACCTTCTCTGGTAAAGAAGCAACCGGCTTTGAGCGATAAAGCGAATACGCCGTCGTTTTTTGCCGATTCAATGATTTATCCCACTTGTCAGGAAGGTCAATTGATGTAAGCTGAACAATAAGACCCAATTTTCGAGCATGCAAACGTAAAGCCATACGTTGACGCTCTTTTTTAGGAGGCATAATCCATAATGCCGACCCCATTAAAGACAATGTAATGAAAATAACAATAAGAGCAGTCATGCTTAATGTCTCACTAGTTTTTTGAACTACAATAAATTAACCGAGCTAATTTGGAGGTATTCTATGCTGTATAACAGAATTCTACTTGCCGTTGACCTAACGGATGAAAGCATCAAAGTGGCTAACAAAGCCGTTGCCCTTTGCCAATCAACGGGCGCAGAACTTACTATCGTTCATGTTATTGAATCACTCAATTATGCCTATGGCGGCGATGTACCTATCGACATCACAGACATTCAGGCGCAACTACAAGAAACAGCCAAAGAACGCATCGCCATTCTAGAAGCGCAACTGGATATCCCCTTACAGGAAAGCTGCATCACACAAGGCGGCATAGAAAGTGAAATACACCGCATTGCAGAAGAAAAGAAAGTCGATTTGATCGTCGTAGGGAGCCACGGTCGCCATGGCCTTGCCTTACTACTTGGCTCCACCGCAAATGGCGTGCTTCACGGAGCACCTTGCGATGTGCTAGCCGTAAAAGTGGCCAAAGATTAGCGATTCAAGCAATGACAATCAAAAAGGCGATGTAAATACATCGCCTTTTTTTACATTTCGAATCAGTCTAGCTTCGCGTCCAGCTGGTCCCTTCTCGACTATCAAGAAGCTCAATGCCCTGACGCGCTAATTCATCTCGAATTTCATCACTACGCGCAAAATTCTTATCTTTTCGAACTTGTGTTCTTTCATCTATCAATGCTTGTATTGCGGTGTCATCAAGCCCTTCAGAAATCGTGCTGTTTTGCAGGAAATATTCAGGATCTTGATACAACAGACCAAGCAACTCAGCCAACGAACGCAATTCCGCAGCCAACAACAATGCCTTATCTGCGTCGTCAACTTTTGCCTTGTTAAGCTCACGAACCAACTCAAACAAAACAGAAACAGCAACCGCTGTGTTGAAGTCATCTTTCATGGCCTCTTCAAAGCGCTCAGTGAAAGCAGTAGGCGAAAACGACGCTGCAACTGGCTGTTGACGCAAAGCGGTGTAAAGACGCTCTAGAGCGACTTTGGCTTCTGTCAAACTTTGATCAGAGTAATCAATCGCACTGCGATATTGACTTGATACCATAAGGTAGCGCACAACCTCAGGGTTAAATTTAGCCAACACATCGCGCACCGTGAAGAAATTACCCAATGACTTAGACATTTTTTCGTTATTGACACGAACCGCGCCACAATGCATCCAGTAATTCACATAATCCTTGCCCGTTGCGGCTTCAGATTGTGCAATTTCGTTCTCATGATGCGGAAACTTAAGGTCAGGACCGCCGCCATGAATATCAAAATGACTACCAAGGCAGTTTGTCGACATGGCTGAACATTCAATATGCCAGCCAGGGCGCCCCTCACCCCAAGGAGAAGACCAAGACACCTCTCCTACTTTCGTTTGTTTCCACAATACGAAATCCGCAGGATGCTCTTTAGCAACCTCAACATCAATACGAGCACCAGCCAACATATCATCTAGCTTGCGGTTATTTAACTTTCCATAACCTTCAAATTTGGTGGTTCGATAATAAACATCACCAGACACCCCTTGATACGCAAAACCCTTATCGATCAGGATTTGAATCATATCAATGATCTCTTGCATGAACTCTGTCGCTTTTGGCTCACGGTCAGGCATTTTATTGCCTAAACGCAATTCATCTTTACGCTGTGCAGCAATCATTCGCTCAGTCAACGACTGAGTGGATTCATTATTCTCTTCCGCACGTTTGATGATCTTATCGTCAACGTCGGTAATATTTCGCACATAATTCAATTCGTAACCTAGATGACGAATGAAGCGTGAAATAATATCGAAAGAAATCATCGCACGAGCATGACCAATGTGGCAAAAATCGTAAACTGTGTTGCCACAAACATACATACCAACCTTGCCTTCTTCGATTGGCTTGAAAATTTCTTTCTTCCCACTTAGGGTGTTGTAAATCTTCAACATGCGCTTAATTTCCTTTCGCTTCAATTTTCGCCCAAGAATCACGCAAAGTGACCGTGCGGTTAAAGACAACATCTTCTTCTTTTAGGTCTCGGCAGAAGTAACCTTCTCGCTCAAACTGAAACCCTTGACCTTTTTCAGACGACAACAAAGATGGCTCTGCTTTAGCGATCGACACGACGGTCAGTGAATCAGAATTAATGAAATCCAGGAACGTCTTGTCTTCATGATTTGCATCTGGGGATTCATTCACAAACAAACGATCATAAAGATTCACGGTCGCGTTTACAGCGTGTTTTGCACTTACCCAATGAATCACGCCCTTTGGTTTATAGCCTTCAGGGTTCACGCCCAATGTATTTTCGTCGTATCGACAAAGTAACTCGACCACATCACCCGCGTCGTTTTTAATCGCTTCATCACATGTAATCACGTAACCACCACGAAGACGAACCGCGCCCTCAAGAGTTAAACGCTTCCACTTGCGAGGAGGCACTTCAGCAAAATCCGCTGCGTCAATGTACAGCTCTTTACTGAATGGCACTTCGCGAGTACCCGCGTCTTCATTTTTCGGGTGATTACTGACAGTGAAAATTTCTTCTTTGTCTTCTGGGTAATTGGTCAAGGTCACCTTGATCGGATTCAGTACAACCATGGCGCGATTTGCGCTGGCATCCAAATCTTCACGAATGGCGTGCTCTAACATACCGACATCAACTGTACTATCAGATTTAGTCACGCCAATACGCTCACAGAAGTTACGGATAGACAAAGCCGTATAACCTCGACGACGCAAACCAGAAATGGTCGGCATGCGCGGGTCATCCCAACCGTGAACGTGTTTTTCGTCCACCAGCTGCTTTAATTTACGTTTACTGGTCACCGTATAATTCAAGTTCAAACGTGCAAATTCGATTTGTTGTGGATGCACCGTCTTCAACGTATCCAACACCCAGTCGTACAATGGACGATGATCTTGGAATTCAAGCGTACAAACAGAATGCGTTACTTCTTCAATGGCATCCGATAAACAATGTGTAAAATCATACATTGGGTATACGCACCATTTATCACCCGTTTGGTGATGATGCACATGACGAACACGATAGATGATCGGATCGCGCATATTGATATTTGGACTCGCCATATCAATTTTAGCGCGCAGAACCACTTCGCCATCTTTGTATTTGCCGTTCTTCATATCCATGAAAACAGCCATGTTTTCTTCAACACTGCGGGCACGGAATGGGCTGTTTTTACCTGGCTCTTTCAACGTACCGCGATACTCACGCATTTGCTCGGCGTTTAGTTCACAAGCGTACGCTTTACCTGCTTGAATAAGTTGCACCGCAAAATCAAATAATTGATCAAAGTAATCAGAAGCAAACTTAGGTTCGTCTTTCCATTCAAAGCCAAGCCACTCTACATCACGTTTAATCGACTCAATGTATTCAACGCTTTCCTTCTCAGGATTCGTGTCATCAAAACGTAGATTACATTGACCGTTGTAACGCTGCGCTAAGCCGAAATTAAGACAAATGGATTTAGCATGACCAATGTGTAAGTAGCCATTTGGTTCAGGTGGAAAGCGAGTAAGGACCTTACCGCCGTGCTTACCTGATTCGTTATCTTTATCAATGATTTGGGTAATGAAATTACCTGGTTTTGACGTTTCTGACATGGTTGATGTAAGTCCCGATAAGTGTTGATCTAACAATATTGTTACTTTGACCGGCAAGTATATAGCATTTAGGTTTCTATGGGATATTGAGCAGAAAATCTTTTCAGCTTTTTTAAAGCGAAATTGCGTATTTTGCCACGAAGAAAACAACCACCCCGACCAAAATCGTAAGCAACTGCTGTTGTCGCCAAATACCAACGGCAAAAGCCGCCAGACCACCCAACAACCAAGGATTTAACAACGTGATCGCCATATACTGATCCGGCATCAAAATCATGGGGGTAATAATGGCGGTTAACACAGCGACAGGCACAAACTTCAATGCTCTATCCAAGAAAACAGGCATCACTACTTTATGCGCCCGAGCAAACAAAACAAATCGAACCCCAAACGTCACCAAAAACATTCCGAGTATTACGAGCACTGAATCCAACAAACTCATTTCCCCACTCCTTGAGCTTCACCATTCCTTATTGATTTTTCATCATCGACCGCACTGTCCGAAAAATACCCTACCGCCACGCCAATCACGGCAGAAACAAGTAAACCGAGATTATTTGGCAAGCCAGATAAAACCACCGATGCAACGCCCGCACTGAGCATGCAGAACCAAAATGGCCGGCGCTTTAAATACGGCGTAATTATCCCGATAAAAGTCGCTACCATGGCAAATTCCAACCCCCATTCGCTCATCCCGGGAATAAGTTCACCTGACAAAACACCCAGAATCGTAGTTACGTTCCACATCACATAAAATGAGATAAAAGACCCTAAATAAACTTTGTGACCACCCTCTTCGTCGGCAGCACCAGTCCCATACAAAGGGCGAACTGCTGCATACGTTTCATCAATCAAACCAAAACCCATAATCGCCCGCATCGGCATTGGTAGGTGTTTCACAAATTTCACCAAATCTGCGGCATACAAAAGGTGACGAAGGTTGACAATAAAAGTCGTCGATACAATGACCCAAATCGGTGAATGCAAAGCAATCAAGCCGAGCGCCACGAATTGCGCTGAGCCAGCAAATACAAAAGCGGACATCGCGACCGCAAACCATGGACTCAACCCGTAACTGGACGCCAGAGAGCCAAACAAGAGCCCAAATGGAATACCACCAACAATCATAGGAATTGAGGCGACCGCACCCTGCCGCATATACTGCAATGTATTCATAAAATGCCCTTTAATTGTTTTTCCATGTATATATCCGTTCGCTCATAGACAGAGGGTTTAAGCGGCGTTTTTTCGACGAAGCCATGCTTTTTATAAAGATTTTTTGCTGCATTCAAGTTAGACGCTGTTTCTAGTGTCAACGTCGTGACACCTTTAGATATCGCAAAATCCACAACGTGGGACAACAAAGCATCCGCGATGCCTTTTCCTCTACAATGTTCAGCAACCGCCAGCTTTTGAACATCAGCCACACAGCCATCTTCATGAACCACTAACACAATAGTTCCAAGCACTCGATCTAGTGAGTTTCCCCGACGTAAGGCAACCCATACATAGCCGCCTTTGTTTAATATATTCGCGTGCGGATCACGTAATACCAGGCGATCGTAATCCGTAATTTGGGTTGGGAAATATGTTTCTAGCCAAGCCATATTCAGATCGTGAAAAGCCTCATTATGAGTAGATTTAAATGGCTCAATTATCACCTGATGAAGACGATCTAGCACTTTATCAGCCAGTCGACCATCCATTACCTGAGATTCCAGCTGAGACAAACTGTCCATAAAATTATGGCTTGAGCAGGACGTGGCTTGTTCAATGAGGATTTTCAATTCAACCAAAATAGGATCCACTCGTAGCATGGCGCTTTCTCCATGCGCCGTCATCCGAAGAAAAGAGCGTCGCTGATCACGATCATCAACCGTTTTTTCCAACAAGCCTGCTTTGATCATTTTCGTTGTTTGCTTACTGACGGCGGGGTGGCTCAGGTGCAACTGTTCAGCAATGTCAACCACAGATGATTCACCCACAGATTGAAGCAACCTCAAAATTGGGAAATACGTAGCAGAAATAGGAATGGCGCATACCTCATAAACTTCCTGCACCTGAGCAAATAAATAATCACTGAGGCGCTTCAACCGGCTTCCTAGTGTTAACACGCCAAACTGCTCCATTTACTCCCCCATCGCCATTGATTAAAATACAAATAAACCATATAGGTAACTGGTTACGGATACCAAAATAATGCAACCGACCAGCCTTTGCAATCCCTTTTCCTAGTTGCTTTCTAGTTCACCCAACTAAGCGATCTGCTATACTGCGCGTTTTCATTAACACCATGCCTTTTATTTTTGTATCAAGGGCCAATTACAAGGACAACAACATGTCAGAAAAAGCCGTCGTGGTGTATTCGGGTGGGATGGATTCATTCACCGTTTTGAATACAGCAATCCAAAGTGGATTAGACGTATACGCCTTATCTTTTGATTACGGGCAAAAGCACAACAAAGAATTGAACGTCGCCGCTCAAGTCTGCAAAGACCTTGGTATCTCCCACAAGATCGTTGATATTACGGCGATCAATAGTTTAATGGCCAACTCGTCACTCACTGGTGATGCCGAGATTCCAGAAGGCCATTACGAAGACGACAATATGAAATCCACTGTCGTTCCAAATCGTAATATGGTGCTGCTTTCTATGGCAATTGCTTACGCAGTTTCGTTAGAAGCTGGCAAGGTATATTACGGCGCGCATTCAGGGGATCATCACATTTACCCAGATTGCCGTCCCGAGTTCGTCGAAGCCATGAACGCCGTGTCTAAAATCGCCAATTACCAATCGGTTGAAATCGTCACACCATTTTTACATTCATCTAAAGGCGATATTTTGAAAGCGGGATTGGCCATGAATCTTAACTATGCCAACACTTGGACTTGTTATAACGGCAGAGAAAAGTCCTGCGGCAAATGCGGCGCATGCGTAGAACGCCTTGAAGCCTTCAGCGAACAAGGCAAGATGGACCCATTGGTTTACGAAGCGTAATCTACCCATAACTTTTTCTGATTTTAGTGTGTTTGTTTTAGTGCCAATTGGCTTTTGTTCCACAAATTCCCAGTTTGGCGATTAAATTATCAACTAAAGTTATAACCCTTACCTCGACTGTTTTTCGAGACGCTGCTTGTCAGTATGTAATTGGTGTAACAAAATGTATTCAATTAAAGAAGCCTTTTATTCATTACAAGGCGAAGGTGCTCATGCGGGCCGCCCTGCTCTATTTTGTCGTTTTACGGGCTGCAATCTGTGGTCTGGTTTAGAAAAAACACGAGCTCTGTCCGATTGTCAATTTTGCGATACGGATTTTATCGGTACGGATGGCCAAAACGGCGGTAAGTTTAAAACCGCCTCGCAACTACGCTCACACATCGATGCGCTTTGGCCCTTTGGACAAGGTCATAAGTATGTTGTGTTTACTGGCGGTGAACCGGCGCTACAGCTTGATGACAACCTCATAAAAGAAATGAAAGAACACGGCTACACCATCGCCATCGAAACCAATGGCACGCTTGCTTTACCAGAAGGCATCGATTGGATTTGTGTCAGCCCAAAGACATCAAAGGCGCTGATTATCACAAAAGGCGATGAACTCAAGCTGGTTTACCCACAAGAACACCTCGATCCAGCGTCATTCGAAACACTCGACTTCGCGAATTTTTATTTGCAACCAATGGACCAAGGGCATTTATCTTCGGATCAAATCCCTCTAATCAATACTCAAGAAGCCACATTGCACTATTGTTTATCGCATCCACGGTGGCGTCTTAGCTTACAAACACATAAAATGCTCAACATTGATTAAATAGATTTATATTTTTAACCATTAATTAAACAAGGAACTTTCAATGATCATTCTACATACAAACCACGGTGACATTCACGTCGAGCTAGATTACGAAAAAGCGCCAAAATCTGCGAAAAACTTTGAAGAATATGTAACTGCAGGTTTCTACGATGGCGTTATCTTCCACCGTGTGATCAACGGTTTCATGGTTCAAGGCGGTGGTTTTGAGCCAGGCATGACACAGAAAGAATCACGTACTGCGATTGAAAACGAAGCAGACAACGGCTTGAAAAACGAAATTGGCACACTGGCGATGGCTCGCACAATGGACCCCCACTCGGCTTCTGCACAGTTTTTCATTAACGTTGCTGACAACAGTTTCCTAAACCACCGCAGCAAAACGCCAGACGGTTGGGGTTACGCGGTTTTTGCTAAAGTAACAGCGGGTATGGACGTCGTAAATAAAATCAAAGAAGTGAAAACAACGATGAAGTCTGGACATCAAGATGTTCCAGCGGAAGACGTTATTATCGAAAGTGCTGAACTTGTAAAATAATGATCCGATATTTCATTTCAGATCTGCACCTCAGCGACAAACGCCCGGATCTTATCCGGGCGTTTGTACGAATGACAGACGAGTTAATCCAGCGAAACGAAAAATCTGAGCTGTACCTGCTTGGGGATTTTTATGAAGCGTGGATCGGTGACGATTTTCACGCAGATTGGAACTCTCAAATAGAAAACGCCTTAAGCAAAGTATCCCAATCTGGTATTGCTTTGTATTTTTTACACGGCAACAGAGATTTTTTGATTGGTAACAGTTGGTTAAAACGAGTTGGCGCTACTTTGATTGATGAGCAAACTGTTTTGCTGTTGGAGTCAACGCCTGTCCTTTTAACGCACGGCGACGAATACTGCCTAGAAGATACTGAGTATCAAGCATTCAGAAAAACGGTACGTTCGACCGAGTGGCAAACCCAGATTTTATCTTTGCCTTTAGAACAACGTCTGGCGCTTGCTGCCCAATTGCGCAACGACAGTAAATCAATGGCGGCTGAAAAATCGATAAGCATTATGGATGTTACTGAATCCGCCGTCATCGAATCACTCAACCGCTTAGCGTGCAAAACCGTCATTCACGGCCACACACACAGACCAGACGTTCATAAAGTAGATCAAACTATGCGTTGTGTACTTGGGGATTGGGACAAATCCATTTGGCTGGCTCAAATTGAAGGCGGTATTTACACTCAATCCAATGCCTCTGTAGAGGATTTTATTGAAAATGGCCTACTATCCCTAAGAGGAGTACATCGAGAAGTCTTAATTTAAACAGACAAGTTGAAAACCTCTCTTACAAAAAAGCACCAGCCTTGCGCTGGTGTTTTTTTATCGATTCAACAGCTCTTTAACCCACATCGTTTCACTACTAACCCGTGAGCGAGTAAATTCAATGTTACGGTTATGAAGCATGGCCACAGCTCGAAAGAATGCATTATTAATAATAACCGGACTTAATCGAACACCATATACTCGCCACCAATGCTGCTGAGCTTTACTGGTTAAAAGCTGATACAAAAAATCCAATTCCAAAGACCCTTTGTACATTACATCTAGATCAACAATCGGATCCACTTTTGCAATTTCAAGTGCAAGCCAATAAGTCACATCTGGAAGGGTTTCGCTCTTATATACACCCATAAACACTCCCGAGGATTGCAAGTTTATAGAATGAGTGTAGCAGTATGATTTAAAGGCTGAAGCAATATACCCAATTGGTTTGTGGCATTTTGTAAATTATGATTGCCCAGGAGGACCACTGTGCATACGAAATTCAACATCGGGTTCAGTAATAAGCTTTTCTTCTAAGTCACGGAAAAAGGCTATTCTGCCATCAATAGGTTCGCTTGAATATTCTTTTGCCAATTCAAGGTAATCTTCAAAATGTCTTGCTTCTGATTTTAGCAGTGAGATGTAGAACTTCGACAGCTCGTCATCCAAATGCGGAGCAAGTGCCGCGAAGCGCTCACAAGATCGAGCCTCAACAAATGCACCAATAATCATAATATCCACTAAACGAGCTGGTTCGTGCGTACGAATATGCTTGCGTAAACCATCCGCATAACGAGACGCAGACAAATGATCATAAGTGACATTTCGTTTACGCATGAGTTTGTGTACTTGCTCAAAATGCAAAAGCTCTTCACGCGCCAAACGCGACATTTTATGCAGCAAATTATCACGATCAACATAGCGATACATTAAGTTCATTGCGGTGCTTGCGGCCTTCTTTTCGCAATGAGCATGGTCATTTAAAAGCAAAGTTTGATTCTCAAGAGCCCAATCTACCCATGCTTTTGGGGATTCACACGGAAGAAATTCAACAAGCTCAGGATACGCTGATAACATTACTCTACCTTTTTGTGTTAAAAAACGTGATTATACTCTGTATTAAGCACTTAGACAGCAACGTCTTGATTTGGATATCAAATTCGTAATGAATGATTTTTATGACCCACAAAAATTAAAGATTGGCCAAAATGTAGGAATCGAACTCGATCCGTACATTTTAAACTACCCAATGGACAAACAAAAAACCACTTGGGTAGCCGATCAAGGTGGCCGACCTTTTGTACTTCGTTTTTTTCAATCGAACAAAGGCAAAGTTGAGGATTTTTTACAAAACGCCAGAAAATATACGGGCGTAAAACACACGGCCATCACGCCAAACTACCCGCCCTTCTATTCGAATCTATGGGTGTTTTCGTGCTCTGCGGTTTGCGGGGGGGAAAACCTTTATAGCTTTTTAGGAAAATACCCCGATGGTGCGCCATTAAATGTGGTTATTGGTTTATTCGATAATATTGCCAAAGCACTAGATCAAGTTCACAAAAATGGCTTATTTCATGGCCATCTCGATTTGAACTCCATTCATGTCGTGAATGGACTTGGTCTTATGACTGGGTTTGGGGCGCACAATTGGATGAATCAAATTGACGACAGCGTGATGGATTCTCGATTTTTTCCACCGGAATACCTCAAAAAGAGCCAAAAAAGAACACCTGCGTCAGACAGTTTTGCCTTTATGAAGTTACTGATGGCTGCATTGCTGGGTGAGTCTATACTTGATAAAGATTTCACTACCAGCCTACCAGATTCCCATCCTAATTTAAGTGACGCTACATGGAACCGTTTGCTTAAATGGTGTGGCGAAAACGAACGCCATAGACCAAAGTCTTTGGTAGAGGTGATTCGAATCATTCGCGCCAACCTTTATAAGCCTGAGGCAAACAACAGCTCTTCAACCAAGCGCGCCGTGAAGCGATATATTAGAAACACCAAACCCAAAACAATGGCGATAGGCGCGGCGGTGGTATTAAGCCTGTTTGCGGCCATTATTTTATGGCCCGATACGGCGTCAGAAAAGACAGTAAATACCCCAAAACCTGTCGCTAAAATTAAAATAAAAACACCGTTTGAAGCTTTACCACAAATTTTGGAAGAACCCTTAATAACGGGTGGAACCGCACCAAAAATTGAAAAAATCCCTCCGGCTGTTTTCATTATGGGCGATCAAAATAGAATGGGCGATGATAATGAAAAACCCGCCCACGAAGTGGACATCCCCAACGGCTTCTACATTAGTAAATACGAAGTCACTTTCGACCAATACGACACATTCGCCACAGCAACAGGTCGAGACCTGCCTCCCGATAATGGCTGGGGACGAGGACAACGCCCCGTTATTAATGTCAGCTGGTATGACGCAAAGGCTTATACGACATGGCTGTCCGGCCAAACCAATGCCGAGTATCGACTTCCTACAGAAATTGAGTGGGAGTATTCCGCCCGTGCGGATTCGACCACCTCCTTCTGGTACGGCAATGACGTTAAGTCGGGCTACAGTGTTTGCGATAGCTGCGGAAGCCAGTGGGATGGTGTTTCTACTGCACCAATTGGCAGTCAAGCCAGTAATCCGCTAGGCTTGTTTGATATGCATGGCAATGTAGCGGAATGGGTGGAAGATTGTTATCACGATACCTATGAAGGCGCACCAACCCGAAATGAAGTGTGGTTAGCCAATCAATGTGAAAATCGTGTACTACGGGGTGGGTCTTGGTTTGACATCCCTAGAGTCGGCCGAAGTGCCACAAGATATCGCGCTCAACCAACCCTAAAAGCCAGTAACTGGGGGTTTAGGGTCGTGAGGATTATTCATCAATCAAATGACAATCCTAAATCAGAATAATTCCGCTAAATGTCACCTATTCGAAATTGTTATGGTGGATTGTAAGTTTTTAGGGCTTTTTTTCTATAAAATACAATCCATCATCAATCATAAAATCTCATCTGGCTTGAACTTCTAAAGCCAACTTACTGCACTAACTTAAAGGTTAATGCGGAAAATTAAGGGAGAGCTATTATGTTGAAAAGTATACCGAGAACATGTCGAACGTCGAAAGGTACTTCTACTTTATTTGAAACAAATTATCCGTGCAAAAAAACACTAATCAAGGAATGAAATGGTGAGGTCTCGACATACTATGTGTCTAGGGCAGATATAGTGGACCTGATCGCAATTTCCCTTTTTAGTACATAATATTATTATCATAAATTATTATTCAGAGGTGTAAATGAGCCTGTATTCAGAGTACTTACAAGAAATCGAAATTCGCAAAGGTCAAGGATTGCATCCTAAGCCAATTGATGGCGGTGAATTACTAGCAGAAATCATTGCTCAAGTTAAAGACACAACTCACCAACACCGAGAAGATTCTCTTAACTTCTTCATCTACAACACCATACCGGGCACAACAAGCGCTGCCGTTGTAAAGGCAAAATTCTTAAAAGAGATTATTCTAGGTGAATCCAGCGTAAAAGAAATCACACCCAAGTTTGCCCTAGAATTACTGTCTCATATGAAAGGCGGCCCTTCTGTTGAAGTATTGATCGACCTTGCATTATCTAATGATGCTTCGATTGCTGCTCCAGCGGCTGACGTTTTAAAAACTCAAGTCTATCTATATGAAGCAGATATGGAACGCCTTGAAACAGCCTATAAGACTGGTAATTCAATAGCTAAAGACATTCTTCAAAGTTACGCACGCGCTGAGTTCTTTACTAAATTACCAGATATCGCTGAAAAAATTGATGTAGTTACTTATATTGCTGGTGAAGGTGATATCTCAACTGATTTATTGTCGCCAGGGCATCAATCTCACTCTCGTGCCGATCGTGAATTACACGGACAATGCATGAGCACACCAGAAGCTCAAGCAGAAATAAAAGCTTTGCAAGCTCAGCACCCTGACATGCAAGTAATGCTCATTGCTGAAAAAGGCACAATGGGAGTAGGTTCATCTCGCATGTCTGGCGTGAATAACGTCGCACTTTGGGCGGGCAAGAAAGCAAGTCCATATGTTCCATTTATCAACATCGCACCCATTGTTGCTGGCACCAATGGTATCGCCCCAATCTTCCTAACAACGGTTGACGTAACAGGCGGTATTGGTCTTGATCTTAAAAACTGGGTTAAGAAACTAGACGCAAACGGTAATACTGTTTTTGATAAAAACGGCGATGCTGTATTAGAAGAAGCATATTCAGTAGCCACTGGCACTGTGTTAACTATCGATACGAAAGCTAAGAAGTTATATAACGGCAATAAGATGCTTGCGGATATATCATCAGCCTTTACACCACAAAAAGTGGAATTCATGAAAGCTGGTGGTTCATATGCCGTAACGTTCGGTAAGAAACTACAAACATTTGCAGCAGAAGCTTTAGGCGTTGAACCACTAAGCGTATATGCGGCTGCAAAAGAGATTTCGCATAAAGGCCAAGGCTTAACAGCTGTTGAGAAAATATTTAACCGAAATGCCGTTGGTGTTTTATCTGACTCACCATTGCACGCAGGATCAAACGTTCGTGTGAAAGTGAATATTGTTGGCTCGCAAGACACAACGGGGCCTATGACATGTCAGGAATTAGAAGCCATGGCAGCTTCTACCATTTCACCCATTGTCGATGGCGCATTTCAATCTGGTTGTCACACTGCCTCTGTATGGGACAGTAAAGCAAAAGCAAACACACCTAAGTTAATGAGCTTTATGAACAAGTTCGGTCTAATCACTGCACGTGACCCTAAAGGTGTTTATCCGTCAATGACGGATGTTATTCATAAAGTATTGAATGATATTACCGTTGACGACCGCGCTATCATTATCGGTGGTGACTCTCATACACGTATGTCTAAAGGCGTTGCTTTTGGGGCTGACTCAGGCACTGTAGCTATTGCACTGGCAACAGGTGAGTCTGCAATGCCAATCCCAGAGTCAGTAAAAGTAACGTTTAAAGGCCACATGAAGAAATACATGGATTTCCGTGATGTGGTACATGCGACACAAGCTCAAATGCTAAAACAGTTTGGTGGTGAGAATGTATTCCAAGGTCGTGTGATCGAAGTACATATCGGTACATTGCTAGCCGACCAAGCCTTCACCTTCACTGACTGGACAGCTGAGATGAAAGCGAAAGCTTCCATCTGTATCTCTCAAGATGACACCCTTATTCAATCTCTTGAGTTAGCGAAAAAGCGTATTCAAATCATGATCGACAAAGGCATGGAAAATGAAGCTAAAACACTTCATGGTCTAATCACCCTTGCAGATAAACGTATTGCTGGCATTAAATCCGGCGAACAGCCTGCCCTGGCACCAGATAATAATGCTAAATATTTTGCAGAAGTCGTTGTTGATCTTGATGAAATCGTTGAGCCAATGATTGCTGATCCTGATGTAAACAATGACGATGTATCTAAGCGTTATACTCATGATGTAATTCGTCCTGTTTCATTCTATGAAAACAAGTCAGTTGACTTAGCATTTGTTGGTTCTTGTATGGTTCATAAAGGCGATATGCAAATCATCGCTCAAATGTTCCGTAACATGGAATTACAGGGTAAAGAAATCAAGTTCAATGCACCTCTGGTCATCGCTCCACCAACATACAATATCGTTGATGAATTGAAAGCAGAAGGCGATTGGGCACTTTTAGAGAAGTACTCTGGCTTTGAATTCGATGATACTAATCCTAAAGCTTCGGCACGAACTAAGTATGAAAACATCATGTACTTAGAACGCCCTGGTTGTAACTTGTGTATGGGTAACCAAGAAAAAGCGGAACCAGGCGATACCGTTCTTGCAACTTCTACTCGATTATTCCAAGGTCGTGTTGTAGCTGATACGGCAGAGAAAAAAGGTGAGTCCCTACTTGGCTCTACACCACTCGTTGTATTGTCTGCAATATTGGGACGATTCCCAACATTAACAGAATATAAAGAGGCTGTGGCTGGCATTCATCTAACGGATTTTGCGCCACCGCTAGAAGAAATGACAACAGCGCCTGTTGAGTTTATTCCAGTATCTAACGTTTAAACTTAATAATAACGATGAATAGCGATTAAGCTATTTGATAAAAAGCCTACAGATAATATTATCTGTAGGCTTTTTTATTGCCTGGTTTCTGACTCAGTGACAACTTCTTTTATTCCTCAACACCTTGATACAGGAAAGGTTTTAGACACAAAAAAGCCCCGCTATGCGAGGCTTATCCTAGAAGATTTGATTGACTAAATAACTTCACGCTCAACGAGCTCATCAAATTCTGCTTGCATCTGGCGCTCTACGGGACTCTCTACATCCTGAGCATTAATATGGTGCTGTCGACCAGCATGTTTTGCTTTGTGCTTAATTAGTTGTTTCTCTAACTTACCAACTAAAAGATCAAGGGCCGGTTTAATTTGCTTATCCGTCTTAACTGTAGCAAAAAGATCATGACCAGGGATATGAACACTGGCTTCCACTATTAATTCATGAATCTCATGCTTCTCTGTATTTAAAATCACTTTAATACTGGTTATCTGGTTATTGATACGAGATAAGTGATCCATTTTTTCTTTAACGAGTTCTTGAACTTCTTCACCAGATTGGACGTGGTGACCGCTAATATTCAATGTATACATAGAGAATTTCCTTCTGTTTTTTTGTCAGATGTTTTATTAACTTAAATTCTGTTCCTCCTCTGTTGCCCTTCCTAATAATCTATGGACTGTTGGGTATGATTTCAATCCCTACAATGTAAATACTTGCTCAAGATCATGAATGAAAAAAAATACATTCAAAAACACAGTAAAACACGACTTAAACACTTTATTTATCAATACCATACCTATTTAAATCTAGCAAACAATTCACCATACTGCACAACAAAAACATGTTTTTTTTACCATTTTAAGTGACATTTAACCCTGCTAAAAAAGCACAGTATGCTGGCAGCACAACACAAGTCTAAAGACGCCAATTCAAACAGCTTGCTCATCACGAGTTAGGTGAACGTTATACAGTCGATATAACGTCGCAAGACACACACATAGCAAAGAAGGAATGCCCAATGCATAAAAGCCTATCCACTGAAACAGCCAAGCTCCCAACCCTCCTCCACTGATAAAGCCAACAATAATTACAAGAAACAAAAATACCTTTCGCTTATCTAAACTCTTCCCCTGAAAAGAACCGCCCAACATAATTCCTAAATCTGTAAATATACCCGTTAGATGCGTGGTTCTTACGATTGCGCCACTGTATGTTGTCGCCAATGCATTTTGAAGCCCGCAAGCCGCAGACGCGAAATAGTGCCCAGATGTATGACCACTCAATAATAAGTACATAGCAACAAGTAAAAACATGGCTTCAATGACCAATAAAACATCATAAAAGCGGCCAAGTTTTAACGACGTGCCGGTTAGTGTGAACCCAGAAACAAAGGATCCAAACAAAAAGCTAAGTAAGATTCCAATGAGGTGAAAAAGCATCTCTGTATTTGGGTTTAATAACGCACTACCAATCAGTGTAGCAGTCCCTGATAAATGCGACACAGCTTGATGCTGAAAGCCTAACAATGCGACAGCATTGACACAACCAGCCACAAGAGCCAGAACAAAAGCACCACATTCAATCCACCTAGGTAATCGTGACAACACGGCTCTCCCTTTCAAATTTATATAATACTTTTAAAAAAACGCTCAATCGCAACGCAAAAAAAAGCGCCTGTCAAAAATGACAGACGCTTCTTAGAAACCTTATCTTAGCGCTCTAGTCATTTAGCAAGATGCGTAACATACGGCGCAATGGCTCTGCAGCCCCCCACAATAGCTGATCACCTACCGAGAATGCACTGATGTATTCTGGTCCCATGTTCAGCTTGCGAATACGACCAACAGGAATATCTAAAGTCCCTGTCGCCGCCGTTGGAGTAAGGTGCTCCATCGTTGCTTGTTTGTCGTTAGGAATCACTTTCACCCAGTCATTATGCTGCGCTAACATGCCTTCGATATCGTCAACAGGAATGTCTTTATTCAACTTAATTGTGAATGCTTGGCTATGGCAACGCATCGCACCAATACGAACACACAGACCATCGACAGGAACAATCAAATCTGTATTTCCTAAGATCTTGTTCGTTTCCGCTTGCGCTTTCCACTCTTCTCGGCTTTGACCGTTATCAAGCTGAGAATCAATATACGGAATCAAAGAACCCGCCAATGGCACACCGAATTGATCAACGGGCATGGTATTGGAGCGCATTTGCTCAGCGACTTTACGATCGATGTCTAAAATAGCGCTCGCAGGGTCTGCAAGCTCACTAGCAACAGCACCTTGTAACATGCCCATTTGATTGATCAATTCGCGCATGTGACGAGCACCGCCACCAGACGCTGCTTGATACGTCATAGACGTCATCCACTCAATGTGGCCCTTCTCGAACAATCCACCCAACGCCAATAACATCAAGCTAACTGTGCAATTACCACCAGCAAAGGTTTTAACGCCATTGCTCAAGCCTTGCTTGATAACATTCAAGTTAACTGGATCAAGCACAATAATCGCATCTTTCTCCATACGTAAAGAAGACGCGGCATCAATCCAATAACCTTTCCAACCAGCCTTGCGCAACTGAGGATAAATAGCCTTGGTATAATCCCCGCCTTGGCAGGTAATAATAATATCCATCTTCTTTAAGGATTCAATATCGTTCGCATCTTGAAGTAATGGAATATCTTTACCAATTTCTGGACCTTTTTGCCCCGTTTGAGAAGTCGTAAAAAAGACTGGATCAATATGATCAAAGTCGCTCTCTTCTCGCATACGTTGCATCAATACGGAACCGACCATTCCGCGCCATCCGACTAAACCTACAGTGTTCTTTGACATGGTTAACATTACCTTTTTTTGTGGGGCCACTCATACCAAGAGCAGTATCCCAAGTGAATACAAAACGACCTTATGACGTTTCGCTTTTAATGCTGTGCTTTTAATGCGTTAAGTACGGCATCGCCCATGGCTTGCGTACTAACAGTCTCGCTTCCTTTTGATGCGATATCTGCGGTTCTTAGACCTAAATCAAGAACATGACTCACGGCCGCCTCAATCGCATCTGCCGCGTCTTTCGCATCCAATGAATAACGTAACATCATAGCAACGGATAAAATGGTTGCCAATGGATTCGCAATACCTTTGCCTGCGATATCAGGCGCTGAGCCATGACAAGGTTCATACATGCCGCGACCTTCCGCATTTAATGACGCAGAAGGCAGCATACCAATAGAACCTGTTAACATCGCAGCCGCGTCAGAAAGGATATCACCAAACATATTCCCAGTAACCATTACATCAAACTGTTTTGGCGCACGAACAAGCTGCATAGCAGCATTATCAACTAGCATGTGAGTTAATTCGACGTCAGGATACTCCTTCGCCACTTCTTCCATCACTTCTTTCCAAAGTACTGTCACTTCAAGCACGTTGGATTTATCAATAGAGCAAACACGTTTGCCGCGTTGACGTGCCGCTTCAAACGCTGAACGACCAATTCGACGGATCTCAGATTCGTTGTAAACGTAAGTGTTGTAGCCTTCACGTTCGCCATTTTCCAATGTGCGAATGCCACGAGGTTGACCGAAATAAATACCACCGGTCAATTCGCGCACGATCAATATATCAAGACCCGCCACAATTTCTGGCTTCAAACTGGACGCATCTGCCAATTGTGGGTAAAGAATTGCTGGGCGCAAATTGGAAAACAACTCAAGATTCGAGCGCAAGCCAAGCAAGCCTTTTTCAGGGCGAACGGACATGTCCAACTTATCCCATTTAGGGCCACCTACGGCACCAAGCAGAATAGCGTCCGCTGCTTTGGCTTTTGACAATGTCGCTTCTGGCAATGGAGAGCCAGTTTCGTCATAAGCAGAGCCACCAACAAGGGCACTTTCGTGAACGATGTTTAATGAAAACTGCTCATTCACAGCATCTAATACACGAACCGCTTGAGCAACAATTTCAGGGCCAATGCCATCACCCGGCAATACCAATACATTTTTAGTCATGTCAAATCCTTAAAGCCTATTTCTTTTGTTTACTGACCACGTGACAAGAAAAGCCACGGTGCATCATTCATTCGTTTTTCTTCGTAACGACGAATAGAAGATTCTTGTTGTAGCGTTAAGCCAATATCGTCCAAACCATTCAGCAAGCAATGCTTACGGAAGTTATCGACCATAAATTCAAACTGTGTACCAGAAGGTGATGTCACCGTTTGATTTTCAAGGTCTACAATAATTTCAGCGCCCTCCCGCAACGCGACTTCCGCGAACAACTGGTCTACTTCTTCTGTTTGTAAAACAATTGGTAATAAACCATTTTTGAAACAGTTGTTATAAAAAATGTCCGCAAAACTTGGCGCAATGACCGAACGAAAACCATAATCGTCCAATGCCCAAGGGGCGTGCTCACGACTAGAACCACAACCAAAGTTTTGACGCGCCAATAGAACGCTCGCGCCTTTGTAACGAGGCTGATTCAATATAAACTCTTCGCGAATCGGACGACCGTCACATTCTTGGTCTGGTTGACCTTCGTCTTCATAACGAAGCTCATCAAATAAATTTTTACCAAAACCGGTGCGCTTAATGGATTTCAAGAACTGCTTCGGAATAATCATATCCGTATCAACGTTTGCCAAATCCAAAGGAGCGGCTAGTCCTGTGTGCTTTGTAAAGGGACGCATAAAACTCTCCTTTTATTTAGTGTTTAACAAATTCGTTAACATCAACAAAATGTCCCGCAATAGCGGCAGCGGCCGCCATCGCAGGGCTTACTAGATGTGTACGCCCACCAAAGCCTTGGCGACCTTCAAAGTTACGGTTAGAGGTAGACGCACAATGTTCGCCATTTCCTAACTTGTCAGCATTCATTGCCAAACACATAGAACAACCTGGCTCGCGCCATTCCAAACCAGCCGCCTCAAAAATCACATCGAGACCTTCTTTTTCTGCTTGTGCTTTGACCAAGCCAGACCCTGGGACCACAATCGCTTGCTTCAATGTTGATGCTACTTTGCGGCCTTTTACGACTTGCGCTGCTATACGTAAATCTTCAATACGAGAGTTTGTGCAAGAACCAATAAAAACACGATCAAGCGTGATATCGGCCAACATGGTTTTTCCTTCCAAGCCCATGTATTTCCAAGCACGAGCATAACCTTCTTTTTTTACTGGATCGGTTTGATCTTCTGAACGTGGAATCGCCTCATCGATGGCAATCACCATTTCTGGCGACGTTCCCCATGTCACTTGCGGCTTGATGTCTTCCGACTTCAGTACAACCACTTCATCAAATTGCGCATCTTGGTCGGAAACGAGTTCTTTCCATGCTTCAACAGCCATATCCCAATGTGCACCTTTTGGCGCATAAGGGCGACCTTCTACATAATTGATTGTTGTGTCATCAACCGCGATCAATCCAACACGAGCACCCGCTTCAATCGCCATATTACAAACTGTCATACGACCTTCCATGGACAAAGACTGAATGCCCGTTCCACCAAATTCGATCGCGTAGCCAGTACCACCCGCCGTTCCAATCGCACCGATAATGGCCAAAACAACGTCTTTTGCGGATACCCAAGGCGACAACTCACCGTCAACACGAACCAACATATTGCGGCTTTTCTTTTGTACAAGGCACTGAGTCGCTAATACGTGCTCAACTTCTGAAGTACCAATACCATGCGCCAATGCGCCAAATGCACCGTGTGTTGACGTATGAGAATCGCCACATACAACCGTCATACCTGGAAGCGTCGCACCTTGCTCTGGCCCAACAACGTGCACGATTCCTTGGCGAATGTCTTTCATGTTGAATTCAGTAATACCAAATTCATTGCAGTTATCATCGAGCGTTGTGACTTGAATTTTAGACACAGGATCTTCAATGCCATCGACGCCAGAAATGCGTTCTTTCTTGGTTGTCGGTACATTATGGTCTGGCGTTGCTAAGCTTGATGATACGCGCCAAGGCTTTCTTCCCGCGATTCGCAGGCCTTCAAAAGCTTGTGGTGATGTCACTTCATGAAGCAACTGTAAATCGATATAAATTAACGCGCTGCCGTCATCTCGCTGCTGAACAAGATGGCTATCCCACAACTTGTCATAAAGGGTTTTGCCTGACATAAGTTCTCTCCTAAAAATCTTATTGCGCTATCGTAAAACTTTGGCTTAAATAACTCAAATTCATATTTTTCATATTTTGGATAATTTTTTGGAATGATAGACATCGCGGAACTACTTACTTTTATTAAGGTTGCAGAAACAGGTTCATTTTCAGAGGCCGGTTCAAAGCTTTTCCTAACGCAACCCGCGATCAGTAAGCGCGTTGCCGCACTAGAAAGTAACTTAGGGGTTAGGCTGTTTGACCGCATTGGCCGCCAAGTACAGCTCACTGAAGCTGGTACACGCCTACTACCCAAAGCCAGAAAAATGGCCGAGGACTTACAAGACATAAAGCGCAGCATGACCTTACAAATGCAAGACGTAAGTGGTGAGTTGCGTCTTTCCACTAGCCACCACGTTGGATTACGTCGATTGCCAAAATCCCTAAAACGCTTTCAGGAGGACTTCCCTAGTGCGCACTTAGAAATTGAATTTACGCAATCAGAAGAAGCCTACCAAGATGTCTTAAAAGGGCGAGCAGAACTTGGCATCATCACGCTATCAAACAAAGACAACCCGTTAATAGAATCCTTACCGATTTGGTCGGATCCACTCACCTGTGTCGTCAGTAAAGATCACCCTTTGGCCTTATCTAAAAATTTAAGCTTACTTGAACTCGCCCAACACGCTTGTGTACTGCCTAATAAAAATACATTTACACGGCAAATTGCCGAACAAGTCTTCGGAAAACAAGGCCTAAAACCGAAAGTTCGAATGAATACTAACAACCTAGAAACATTGGCAATGCTGGTGAATATTGGCTGGGGCTGGTCTTTACTTCCTTCCACCTTGGTAGATGAAAAATTAGTAGTATTAAACATTGCTGATTTGAATGTAGAAAGGAAACTGGGTGTTATTCACCACAAGCAAAGAACACTAAGTCGAGCCGCCATCGCTTTTATTGAATTGCTAAAAAATGATAGGGCAAACTTATAACCGCTTAAATTAACGGCTTTGGCTCATAATCAAAATAAGCAATGCCAATGCACTGGTCAAAGAGGCTGCTGTAAACGCCCATTCACCACCAGCCCATTCCCATAAATACCCTGTAATTACCATCCCAATGCCACCGCCTAACCCGATAGCAAAGGCACTGTACATGGCCTGACCTTGGCCTGCGAAACGCTCAGGGAAAAGCCGTCTAATTTGCTCAATCGACACCATATGAAAAAGCGCAAACGTAATACAATGAAGTAACTGCGTAAAAACTAGCACCCACACGTTTGAAGCAAACCAACCGACTAAAAACCAACGAACGATGCCACAAATAAAACACAGCGTAATAATATGAACCACATGGAAGTGTTTAATGGTATTGCCAAAAAATAGGAACAACACAATTTCAATCACCACACCAAGCGCCATCAATAAACCAATATGCTCACCGCTGTAACCTAGATTTGATAAATGCACCGCAAAAAAAACATTGAACGGCGCATGAGACATAAACGCCAAAAAGGCCAATACAAAAAACAGCATTGATTCTGGTGTTTTAACTAATGAAAGAAAGGAGATGGATTCCTTTTGTGTACTGACTTCATAGGCTTGCTCTTTTAAGAAAAAAGACGTGACCACCGCAAGCGCCAAACAAACACACATCGTTGGAATCACAATAGCAATACCAAATTGACCAATAAGAAAACCACCGCCCGCCACGGCAACAACATAACCAATAGAACCACCCACTCTTAAACGCGTATAAGGCACATCTAAATTACGAATACTTCTTACCGCCAAAGAATCCGTCATAGGAATTAAAGCAGAGTAAAACAGCGCCATAGTGCAAGTAAGTAACCATAGTGTTTCAAATTGATCGTTCCAATTAAAGGGAATCACCGCGATAAAACAGCCTAAAATCGCGAATTGAAGTATCCGTTTTGGCAAACCAATTTTTGCCGTTAACCAACCCCAAAAATGTGGAATTAAAATACCGGATAAGGTAAACGTCGACATCAAACGGCCGATTTCAGAAGCGCTTAAGCCAATCGATTTATAATAAACCGAGATATAAGGCATCATCACGCCAATAAGCGCACAGAAAAAAAAGTAAAAGAAGAATAAAGGCCAAGCCACAGGGCGAGCATTTTCAGAAAACATCATGGCTCCTATAAAATTGTGATTATGTTTGAATATTTTGAAAATCTAACCAATGGACTATGCGCTAAAAAAACCATCCTCATAGCACTGAGCTTATTGACATCATGGACTCATTAACCAAGAACAAGTGGATAGATCTTACCCGAAATGACAACAGAGAAGCGCTTATTATTTCCAGACTTAGCGATAGCCCACACTATTTCAACTAGATTGATACGTTACCATCTATTGAAATGAATGCGCATACAGACGATGTCACTTACAAAGTCCGAAGATAGCTATCTTCAATAATCAAACAAAGCCAAATTGCCTATTAAATTCCACAATTTTGGCATCACGCATATCTTTGAGCGCCTTTAACCCTTCCTCAGCATGCGCCTCAACGGCGACGAAGTTATGGCTATTACTTGCAACCACTCCGCGCTCTTTTTCATACTGATCCAACAATGCATCAAAATCTTCTTGATACGCCTCTTCAATCAGCGCCAAGGCCATTTGATGCTGGTAGTTTGTTTGCGGCGCCACGTACTTTTGGATATAAGCCAACGAATTATCCAAATAAAGGTGATTGAGCGAATCAGCCTGCTGTTTGACACGTTTAAGGGCACCTTTTCGATCATCACAAAGCACTCTTGCCTGAAGCGCTTCGGTATCATACCCCATATCAGTCTGTGCAAAACTGGCAGGTATCGTATTTAAAACAAGGATAGCGGTTAGAGACTGCAGCTTTTTAAAAAAATATTTTTTCATACTCATTTCCATTCGAACAACATTGCCCATCGCCAAACCTGCATTGACTCAAAAAAACGCAGCCGTATGGGAACGAAAGACATTTTATTAAGCACAGTAAAACCACACAATGACGATAATGAAGATCCTCAATCAAACCTTAAATTCCGCAAATTATTTAAGTTAAGGCCTCACCAATATCCGAGTACTTTCCACCACAACCCGCCAACCACCCCCCAAACTAATAAATTAACCACACTCATGATAAAACCCATGATCCACCAGTCCTCCATGGAAACATAACCAGAGCCAAAAATAATGGGCGATGTGCCTGTTGCATAGTGCGTCAACGTCATCATTAAAGATGACGCACCAGCGAGCAAGAGACCTAAATACAAAGGTGGCGCTCCTAACGCTAGCCCAGCAGCATAGAAGGCCGCAAACATAGCGGTGATATGCGCAGTCGTACTGGCGAAAAAATAATGCGCGTAAAAATACACCGCCACCAAAATCACAACAGAGAAAACCCAATCGAATCCTAATTGAGCAATATTGGCCTCAACAACCGAGGAAAACCAATGGACCAATCCTAACTTATTTAAAAAAGTCGCCATCATTACCAATGCAGAAAACCACACAACGGTATCCCACGCAGATTTTTCCTTCAGCACATCATCCCAACTGAGCACGCCCGTTACCAACAAAATAGATAGTCCCAAGAAGGCAACAGCGGTTGTATTTACCGCATAATCAGGCCCAAAAAATACTGCGGGTACGCCGGCCCATAAAACCAACAACAGAGCAAAAACGCCGATCATGACTTTTTCACCATAAGACATGACACCCATTTCACTAAGTTTGGATTTCGCATAGTCTTTTGCATCTGGGGTGCGTTTAATTTCTGGGGGATAAACCGCATAAACCACTAAAGGAACCAAGGCAATACACAGTAAGCCAGGTAAAAGCGCAGCCAACGCCCATGTTCCCCAAGTAATACTGATGCTCGAACCTGTCGCGTCTGCAATCAATTTAACGATTAGAGGGTTGGGCGCTGTCGCAGTAATAAACATCGCAGAAGTAATCGGATTAATATGATAATTAACCAATGCAAGGTAATGCCCAATCTTGCGAGAAGTCCCCTCCTCTGGCATAGAGCCAAAACTTGTCGCGATGGACTTCATAATTGGATGAATAATACCGCCTCCACGGGCGGTGTTACTTGGCGTTACTGGTGCGATAACCAATTCAGACAGCGCCAAGGCATAACCAATCCCTATGGTTTTTTTTCCGAACAAGGAAATGAAGTAGTAGCCAATACGATTGCCCAAGCCCGTTTTAACCAAACCTCTTGAAATAATAATAGCAATACCTATCAACCAAATAAGCGAGTTCGAAAAACCACTCAAAGCGTCTTTGATCGCCGCAGAAGGACTGTCATTGGTTACACCTGTCATCGCCACTAAGGTAATGGCCAAAATCGCAATCGCACCAATAGGCATCGCCTTACCGATAATAGCCACCACAGTACCAACAAACAAAGCCAGTAAATGCCATGCATTCGCCGTCACACCATCAGGGACAGGCACCGCAAACCATAATAACAATGCAATTGCGATGGCAATCACGCCTGGGACAATATGCACATCAGAAACTTTCATAAAAACCACTCCCAGCATTTTAACAATCCCTCACCTAAGAAGGCACTTATATTAGACAATACTGCATTTAGAGATGGTGATAAGTGACATGTATCACGATTACTTATAGCGAGGACAAAAAAAGGCTTGCCGAAGCAAGCCTTTCCATAAACCACATCTTTATTGACTTCTAAATGAAAATTATCATGAAAAGATGTCAGTTAGATTATTATTCATCAACGCTTGCCATTCTTTGTCGAGAGGGGCTTCAAACAACATGCGCTCACCATTTAACATAATATCCAAACGCGTCGCATGTAAGCACAAACGTTTAAAGCCAAGCGCTTTGGTTTCTTTCAACTGCTCTACGGTAGCGTATTTTTCGTCACCCACAATGGAATAACCCGCATATTGTGCATGCACTCGAATTTGATGTGTGCGTCCTGTGACCGGCTCACACTCAACTAAACTGTACCCTTCAAACTGCCTTGCAAGTTTAAATCGTGTCAAACTTTCTTTGCCATCCGTATGAACTTTTACGACTCGCTCACCAGACTTCAATTCATTTTTCAGTAAAGGGGCATTTACCTGAAGCTTTCTTTTTGGCCAACTCCCGTATACAAGCGCAAAGTAAGTTTTCTGGACGCCCTCTTTTTCGCGTAATGCCGTATGTAACTCTTTCAACACCGCACGTTTTTTGGCAATCATTATCAAGCCAGAAGTATCTCTATCTAGTCGATGAACCAGCTCAATAAATTTCTCCAAAGGCCGCATTTGTCGAATCACCTCAATAAGCCCGAAGCTTAGGCCGCTACCGCCATGCACAGCCAAACCAGATGGCTTATTTACGACAATCAAACCTTTGTCTTCATAAACGATACGAGACTCGATCTCGTTTTTTAATCGATCAGACAACGTCGGTTTTTCGGATTCAGGCGCAATAACAATAGGGGCAATTCGCACAATGTCTTCATTTTGAAGACGATAATCTGGTTTAGTACGTTTTTTATTAACGCGGATTTCACCCTTTCTTAAGAGATTGTAAATCTTTCCCTTTGGTACACCTTTCAAAAAAGTCACCAAGAAATTATCAATTCGCTGGCCCTCATTGTTCTCGTCTATGGTGACGTAACGCACCGCTGGACGCTCTACTAAGTTTTGTTCTGAGTCCGACATAAGCAAAGATTGGTTTCCTTTATAATTGAAGCACTTAGTTTTTACTGTTATATTCACATTCGCAAAGGGTAAGAGGCAACAAAACACCTCGAAGATAAGATGCAAGAATTGAATGAAAATTGCCGAAGCGACACTTTGGCCCCTATCTTACCTCTGTAACAGTTAATCTTAAATAATAAACCGCATGATTCGGAAAAATCCGCTTCAGTGGAAGGAACTCTCATTAAATTGCTCGACCGCGCGTTCGCGTTGTTCCGTAAAAAAGCAAAGAAACGAGACCGGTTTAAAGAGACTATTTAGTATTCATTAAGGCAGTGACCGCACAAAATCGTTTAACATAAAATAAACGAAGAAGCGTACTCCTCTTGCCAGGAAGGACTGAATGACTTGCTCTAATTCTGAGTCAAATTTATTAATGGTTACCCTATCGCTGCAGTGACTCTTTCGTATCAGCTAACAGAGTTCACACATACAATGATTAGAATGCTTATAAATGCAACTCAACAAGAAGAGTTGCGCGTCGCCCTAGTAGACGGACAACGTCTATACGATCTTGATATTGAATCCGGTTCTCGCGAACAGAAAAAATCCAACATTTACAAAGGCCGTATTACTCGTATTGAACCGAGTCTAGAAGCTGCTTTTGTTGATTTTGGCGCAGACCGTCATGGATTCTTGCCTTTAAAAGAAATTTCCAAAACTTACTTTTCTAAAAAATCCAACCACGAAGGCCGAATTAACATCAAAGATGTGTTAAGCGAAGGTCAAGAAGTGATTGTTCAAGTAGATAAAGAAGAACGCGGAAATAAAGGCGCAGCCCTTACTACCTTTGTCAGCCTTGCAGGACGTTATTTGGTGTTAATGCCAAACAACCCTCGTGCTGGTGGCATATCTCGTCGCATTGATGGCGACGACAGATCACACCTTAAAGAAGCAATGTCAGGCTTAAACACACCAGAAAACGGCGGACTGATTGTTCGTACCGCAGGTGTTGGCCGTTCAACTGAAGAGCTTCAGTGGGATTTGGACTACCTTGACACACTTTGGAGCTCTATTACCAAAGCTGCATCAGAAAAACCCGCTCCATTCTTAATTTATCAAGAAAGCAATATTGTGATTCGCGCCATTCGTGATTACTTACGCGAAGACATCGGCGAAGTATTGATTGATGAAAAAGACGCGTATCAAGATGCGATCAACTTTGTTATGCAAGTTATGCCGCATTTCAAATCACGCATCAAAATGTACACAGACTCGACCCCACTGTTTAACCGCTTCCAAATCGAATCTCAAATTGAGACCGCATTCCAACGCGAAGTACGCCTTCCGTCTGGTGGCTCTATTGTTATCGATCCAACAGAAGCCTTGGTTTCTATCGACATCAACTCCGCTCGCGCAACGAAAGGCGGTGACATTGAAGAAACAGCACTTCAAACAAACTTAGAAGCTGCGGATGAAATTGCTCGTCAGCTACGCTTACGAGACATTGGCGGCTTGGTGGTTATCGACTTTATCGATATGACACCAGTACGCAATCAGAAAGAAGTTGAGACGCGCATGAAAAATGCGCTTGAAGCTGACCGTGCACGCGTTCAAATTGGGCGTATTTCTCGTTTTGGCTTACTAGAGATGTCTCGTCAACGCTTGCGTCCATCGCTTGGCGAAACCAGTGGTATCGTTTGCCCTCGCTGTAATGGCCAAGGCTTCATTCGCGATGTTGAATCTCTAGCTCTTTCTGTTCTTCGCCTTATTGAAGAAGAGTGCTCTAAAGAACGCACCGCTCAAATTCGCGCAGTGCTACCAGTTTCCGTTGCCACTTTCTTGCTTAACGAAAAACGCACCAACATCGCGAAAATCGAAAAACGTAACAGCGTTCATATTATCCTTGTGCCAAACCCACACATGGAAACACCTCACTTCGAAGTGGAACGTATTCGCGATGACAGTACCGTCGTTACTCAAAACGACAACAGCTACTCCATTGTTGAAACACCAGAGCAGCCTCCTTACGAGCCTCGCCAGGCGAATGAAAACGTACGCCCACAAGCCGCGGTTACAAGCATTGCGCCAAAAGCACCAGCACCTGCGCATAGCACCCCAACACCGGCCGCTAAAGCAACTAAAAATACATCAACGAAGCCTAGCTTACTAAAACGCATTATGACGGCGCTGTTTGGGGAAACTCAAAACAAAACAAGTGCAAAAACAAAGCAAAAGCCAGCAAATAAAACCAGTTCAAGCGCACCAACACAAAGCGATCGCAGCCCTTCTAGCAAGACGAGCACCAATCGCACAAATAGAAACAAACGCAATGTTAAGCACCAAAATTCAGATCGTGACGACAATACGACGGAACAAAACCGTTCAACTCGTCAATCACGTCGCGAACAAGCTGAAGCAGGAACAAAAGGCAATAACCGCAGAAACAACCGCGGAAACAAACAGGACTCACAAGATACTAAAGTTGAAAAGCAAGAGGCCGCAGTAAAAGCCCCTCGTCAACAACCAAAAGAGAAAATTGTTCCTGAAGTGAAAGAACGCAAACGCGATCGCAACGATAACCGCCGTCGCAATGGCAAGCTAAAGGACGAAGTTCTAGAAGCCACAAAACTTCAAGAACAAGAAGCTGTAACCCTGGCTGAAACCGCTCATAACGCTGAAATTGAAAAAAATGAAAATGGGGATGAGCCTCAACGCCGTTCACGTCGCTCTCGTCGTTCACGTCGTCCACAAAAAGAAGAAATCAACACGCAAGAAAGCACTGAATCAGAAAACGCTGAACAGCAAGTTAAAGTTGAAGTCACTCAAGAGAAAGTGGACACAAAAGTAGAAACGACTGTAAAGAGTGAACCTGAAGCTGTTGAAGCTGTTGAAGCTGTT
>NZ_AYOZ01000062.1 GCF_000508165.1 Marinomonas profundimaris
AAAACAACATCGTTCGATAAATGATCAAAAACAACCATTTGTGCCCAAAAATCAGCCAGAAATCTAAAGGCAGAAATGCTTTTTTCTAAAACTTATAACAAAAAAGCCCTCTAACCTTGCGATTAAAGAGCTTTTTGAAGTGAGCCATTACGACTTAATAAGCGATATTAGCCCAACCATTTTCTCGCGTTCTGGAACAAACGCAACCATGGTGCTTGCTCTTGCCATTCGCTTGGATGCCAGCTGTGCTGAACCGTACGATAAACACGTTCTGGATGAGGCATCATTATCGTCACACGACCATCTTCCGACGTCAGTCCCGTCACACCTTGAGCCGATCCGTTCGGATTGAAAGGATACTGCTCTGTTGCTTGGCCGTAGTTATCCACATAACGAAGGGCGATTTGAGAAGAAGACGCTAGCGCCGCCATATCCTGATCGTCACGGTACTCCGTTTGACCTTCACCATGCGCGACGGCGATTGGCATACGAGAACCTTCCATGCCAGCCAGTAAGATAGAGTTCGATTTTTGAACTTCAACTTGCACTAGACGCGCCTCAAACTGAGACGATTGGTTACGAACAAATTTTGGCCAATGCTCTGCACCTGGAATAAGCTCATGCAAGTTCGACAACATCTGACACCCATTACACACACCGAGCGTGAAAGTATCAGGACGATTGAAGAAGGATTCAAACTGCTCGCGTGCCACCGGGTTGAAAAGAATAGACTTCGCCCAACCTTCGCCCGCACCTAATACGTCACCGTATGAGAAACCACCACAAGCAACCAAACCACTGAAATCGGTCAATCTTGTACGACCAGACAAAATATCACTCATGTGAACATCAACTGGTGTGAAGCCTGCCTTATGGAATGCTGCCGCCATTTCGACTTGACCATTTACACCTTGCTCACGCAATACAGCGATTTTAGGCTTAACACCAGAAGCAATGAAAGCCGCAACAATGTCTTCGTTTTGGTCAAAACTCACCGATGCCGACAAACCGGGGTCTTTTGCATCTAGCAAGCTGTCAAATTCTTGCTGCGCAGAATCGGGGTTGTCACGCAACGCCTGAACACGGTAACTCGTTTCAGACCAAACACGCTGCCAATTAATGCGCGTTTCTTCTAACACAGTTTCGCCAGCAAAACGCACACGAATATTGTCATCACCAGAAAGTGCCGCAATAGGAGAAACGGCAACACCCACTTTTGCGTAAGCAGCCACAATACTCGCCACATCCGCTTCATTCACCTGAACCACCGCACCCAGCTCTTCACTGAATAAAGCAGGTGCCAGTTGAACTCGATCAGAAATTACGTCATCAAGATCAATATTAAGACCCAAATGACTCGCAAAAGACATTTCCGCCAAGGTTGCAAACACACCGCCGTCGGAACGGTCATGGTATGCCAACAACTTACCTTCCGCATTTAATGCTTGAGTCGTGTCAAAGAAGCCGGCCAATGTTGCGGCATCGTCCACATCTGGTGCTTGCTGCCCCAACTTATTGTAAACCTGAGCAATAACAGAACCACCAAGGCGATTCTGGCCTGCACCCAAATCGATCAACAACAAACGCGTATCGGCTTTGTTTTGAAGCTCTGGCGTCAATGTTTTACGAACATCAGAAACCGGCGCAAACGCCGTAATCACCAAAGACAATGGCGACGTCACCGCTTTTTCTTCGCCATTTTCTTTCCATACGGTTTTCATCGACATGGAGTCTTTACCAACCGGAATGGCAATGTCCAATGCAGGGCACAATTCCATACCGACGGCTTTTACCGTTTGATAAAGCTTTTCGTCTTCGCCTTCATGGCCTGCCGCGGCCATCCAGTTTGCGGACAATTTAATGTGACGACGCTTAGTCACCAATGACGCGGCCAAATTGGTTAGCGCTTCACCGACCGCCATACGACCAGATGCTGGTGCATCAAGCAATGCAATCGGCGTACGCTCGCCCATGGTCATCGCTTCACCTGTGTAGCTTTCTAATGACGACGTTGTCACAGCAACATCGGCAACAGGCACCTGCCAAGGACCGACCATTTGATCGCGAGCAACCATACCGGTAATCGAGCGGTCACCAATGGTAATCAAGAAGTTCTTACTCGCCACGGTTGGTAAGCTCAACACACGATTTGCCGCATCAGAAAGATCCACGTCCACCGCAGTGAAATCATCACCAGCGATAACCGCTTTTGTTGCTTCACGGTGCATCTTAGGTGCTTTTCCGAACAAAACAGACATTGGCAAATCAACAGGCTTATTATTGAAATGCTCATCGGCGACTTCTAAATGCATTTCTTCTTTGGCTTCACCAACAATGGCGAAAGGACAACGTTCGCGCTCACAAATGGCCGTGAATTCTGCAACCCGATCGGGAGAAACTGCCATCACGTAACGCTCTTGCGATTCGTTACACCAAATTTCTAACGGTGACATGCCCGGTTCATCATTTAACACTTTGCGCAAATCAAAACTGCCGCCACGTTCTCCGTCTTTTACTAATTCAGGCAACGCGTTAGACAAACCACCAGCACCTACATCGTGAATAAAGCTGATTGGGTTTTCGTCACCAAGCTGCCAACAACGGTCGATCACTTCCTGACAACGACGTTCCATTTCTGGATTGCCACGTTGTACAGACGCAAAATCAAGATCTTCGTTGCCATCTGCAGACGCCATAGAAGACGCTGCACCGCCACCAAGACCGATCAACATAGCGGGGCCGCCCAGCACGATCAGTTTAGCGCCGACTTTAATTTCTTTTTTCTCAACATGCTCACGACGAATATTCCCCATACCACCTGCCAACATAATCGGCTTATGGTAACCGCGTACTTCTTCTTGAGAAGCGCCTTGGATTTTTTGTTCGTAAGTACGGAAATAACCCAACAAGTTTGGGCGACCAAATTCGTTGTTGAATGCCGCGCCACCAATAGGACCTTCGATCATGATATCCAAAGGCGTGACGATACGAGAAGGCTTGCCGTAGTCGCTTTCCCAAGGCTGTTCAAAACCAGGGATCTTAAGGTCAGAAACTGTGTAACCACTCAAACCTGCTTTGGGTTTTGAGCCGATACCTGTCGCGCCTTCATCACGAATCTCACCACCAGAACCCGTAGCTGCTCCTGAAAAAGGTGAAATAGCCGTTGGGTGGTTATGCGTTTCAACCTTCATCAAGATATCGATGTTTTCTTGGCTGAAATCGTATTCACACGAACCCGGCGCTGGAAAAAAACGGCCCGCGAAGTTACCTTCCATGACCGCTGCGTTGTCTTTATAAGCCGACAAGGTGCCATCAGGATTGTGTTCGTGTGTGTTCTTGATCATTTTGAACAAAGAACGCTCTTGCTCTTCGCCATCAATGGTCCAAGACGCATTGAAGATTTTATGACGACAATGCTCTGAGTTTGCCTGAGCAAACATCATCAATTCGATGTCGATTGGGTTACGACCCAATTCAACGAATGACTCAACAAGGTAATCAATTTCGTCTTCCGCCAGTGCCAGACCCAACGTTTGGTTTGCCTCAACCAACGCTGCGCGGCCACCGCCGAGTACATCAATACTGGTCATCGGTGCTGGATCTGCATGAGAAAACATGTCAGAAGCGTCGCTCAATGCCGGAAGCACGCTTTCTGTCATACGGTCATGCAACATCATCGACAACAAATCCAACTCTTCAAGCGTTAACGCTGCCGAGCTATGAATAAAATATTCCACCCCGCGTTCAACGCGAGAGACGGCCGCTAGACCACAGTTATGAAGAATATCGGTTGCTTTCGATGACCAAGGTGAAATCGTACCCAAACGAGGAACGACTAAAACGCTTTGATCAGATGAACTGACTTGGGAGGATTTAGGACCGTAGGCCAAAGCACGTTGTAGAACAGTGTTCTGTTCAGACGTCAGCGTTTGATTATCAGCCAGCTCCACGAAATGGAGAAATTGAGCATCGACATCTGTAACAGTCGCGACAGATGCTTGCATATTGGCTAATAACTTTGCCTTGCGAAACGCAGATAGCGCAGCGGAACCATGCAGAGTTAGCATGTTGAGTATTGCCTCACTTGGTAGTTTTGGGGAAATGGTGGGGTATTTTAAATCAATGAGGCAAATAGAGGCCAGCAGAGTATGAATTTTCTACACAAAATGAGCGAATAAGTTACTTAAATCGCCTTTTTCGCTTGTTCTTTGAGCTTCTTCTTTTGCTCACGGCGGTATTGAAAGAAATGTGTCAGTTGAGCAGACGCTGTTTCCGCCAACACACCAGATGACACCGTCACCTTATGATTAAGAAAAGGCGCATCAAAAAATTGCCCCTGACTTTCCACCACGCCACTTTTCGGTTCCGTCGCGGCATACACAACGCGATCAATACGAGAGTGAATGATTGCACCGGCACACATCGAACAAGGCTCTAACGTGACATACAGAGTGGCACCCGGTAAACGATAGTTGTTCATATTTTTGCAAGCCATGCGAATCGCTTGAATTTCCGCGTGTGCCGTCGGATCACTCAAAGAGATTGGCGCATTGAACCCTTCGCCAATCACTTCATCATTTAATACGACAATCGCCCCCACTGGAATCTCACTTTCCAATGCGGCTTTCTCCGCCAGCGCCAGCGCTTGCGTCATCCAGTATTGATCTTTCATTCTTGATCTACCTCAAGGCGGCTATACTTTCTCTAAGGCATAATCGCCTTCCATACATAATTGCCATTATTGCGTAATCCGCTCTACACTAAAATTCAACGCGACAATAAAAACAAGGAGTTCTGTTTATGCGCACTGTAGCTGATTTAATGATTACCAACTTAGTGACATTGAAAGAAAATGATTCGTTAGCGAAAGCCAAAGAGTTAATGCATGAAAAAAACATTCGAAACATTCCTATCGTCGACGACGAGGGAGAATGCGTGGGCATGCTAACGCAACGAGAATATTTACGTCATGCCTTTCATTTGGTTAGTCAGTTCGGCACACAACTACTACTCAAAAAGGAACAACAAACCCCCATCGCGAATGCCATGAACAAAGACATATTAACCGTTAGCCCTGAAACAGACTTAGACATGGCAGCCGAGTTTTTCATTGAAAACAAGTACGGATGCCTACCAGTCACACAAAATGGCAAACTCGTCGGCATCCTTACTCCGGTAGATTTCGTAAAACTCGCCCACAAGATGCTAAAAGGATCTGCGTAGGCAAAGCGCTTTCAAACCATCAATGAGAGACAGAGGCCGCCAATTGCGCCTCTTTCTCTATCTGAACCTCGATCGCCTGTAATCCAAAATCTGTATCTGACAAACAAAAACTTACCGCCTGCCCTTTTCTAAGTGTTTTATGACCATCACAGGCAATCGATTTATAATGAACGAAAACATCGCTGTCTTCTTCTCTTTTAATAAACCCCAAGCCCTTAGCGTCGTTAAACCACTTAACTTTTCCGGTTAATCGTTCCATAACTTTTTCGCCTCTTTTCTTATTTTTATTAAAGTAAGCGTGAAATCAGAGAAGCGACAATCACATCTCTGATTTCTATTTTTACAAAGACTTGATGCTTGTCTTTTGTTCTTCTAGCTTATTCACTGCTAACTGCAAGTCATCACACTTAGCGCGTTCTTTATCGACCACTTCAACTGGCGCCTTCGCCACAAAGCTTGCGTTAGAAAGCTTGCCTTGTATACGCTGCAATTCTTTTGATGCTTTATCAATTTCTTTTTGCAAACGCGCCAATTCGGCGTCTTTATCAATTAAGCCGGCCATTGGAACCAATACTTCCATATCGCCCACCAAAGCCGTTGCCGACATCGGCGCTTCATCACCGACTTCTAGCCACGTTACTGTGTCCAGCTTAGCCAATGTCTGTAAGAACGTTAAGTTAGCATCAAGACGCGCTTTATCTTGATCCGATCCATTTCGACACAAAATAGCCAACGGCTTCGAAGGGGAAATGTTCATTTCACCACGAATATTACGAATACCTTCAATCACACCTTTCAGCCACTCAACATCCGCTTCAGCGTCAGCGTCTTTTTTCGCTTCTTCAGCCACAGGATACTGGCTTAGCATAATCGTCTCGCCAGTGACGCCAGCCAAAGGCGCAACGCGCTGCCAAATTTCTTCGGTTAAAAATGGCATCATAGGGTGAGCAAGGCGCAGGAAAGCTTCCAAGACACGAACCAAGGTACGACGAGTACCGGTTAATTGTGCAGCGGTTGCATTTTCATCCCAAAGTACAGGCTTAGACAATTCCAAATACCAATCACAGTATTCGTGCCACATAAATTCGTACAGCGCTTGCGCCGCTAAATCAAAGCGATGCGTATCGAAAGCGCGATTCACTGCGTCTTCCGCGTGCTGTAATCGAGAAACAATCCATTTATCAGCAAGAGACAACTCAACGTCTGCGCCGTTTTGGCCGCAATCTTGATCTTCCGTGTTCATCAAGACATAACGTGTCGCGTTCCAAATTTTGTTACAGAAATTACGGTAACCTTCTAAACGATTCAGATCGAACTTAATATCACGACCACCCGACGCCAACGAGCAAAGGGTAAAGCGCAATGCGTCCGTACCGTAAGCTTGAATGCCTTCCGGGTATGTCTCGCGGGTGTTTTTCTCAACCTTTGCCGCCAAACGTGGTTGCATCATGCCGTACGTGCGTTTTTCAACCAAAGATTCAATATCGATACCGTTAATCAAATCCAATGGATCGATCACGTTACCTTTGGACTTCGACATTTTATCGCCACGCTCATCACGTATAAGCCCCGTAATGTAGACCGTTTTAAAGGGTACTTTATTGGTAAACTTCAGTGTCATCATGATCATTCTGGCAACCCAGAAGAAAATGATATCGAAGCCTGTCACCAGCACATCAGACTCACTAAATTCAGCAAAGTCTTGAGTTTCTTCCGGCCAACCTTGTGTTGCAAAGGTCCACAATGCAGACGAAAACCACGTATCTAGCACATCTTCGTCTTGAGTAAGCTCAACGTCTGCGCCAAGACTGTATTTCGTCCGCACTTCCGCTTCGTCTTTGCCTACGTAGAATTTACCATCAGCATCGTACCAAGCGGGAATTTGATGCCCCCACCAAAGCTGACGAGAAATACACCAATCGTTTAGGTCACGCATCCAAGCAAAATAGGTGTTTTCCCACTGTTTAGGCACAAACTGAATGTCGCCATTTTCCACAGCTTCGATTGCCGGTTTGGCTAAGGTCTCAACAGCCACATACCATTGCTGTGTCAAGTAAGGTTCGATGACCGTATTACCACGTTCGCCACGAGGCACTTTTAATTTATGATCCGCGACTTTTTCTAACAACCCAAGCGCATCAAAATCCGCAACGACGGCTTTACGCGCATCAAAACGATCCATACCACGATATTTTTCTGGCGCAGTATCATTTATCGCCGCATCGTCCGTTAGAATATTAATCAACGGCATGTCGTGACGTTTGCCAACTTCATAGTCATTAAAGTCGTGTGCAGGGGTGATTTTTACACAACCCGTACCAAATTCTTTGTCTACGTATTCATCCGCCACAATCGGAATACGACGACCCACCAGTGGTAACTCAACAAATTTACCAACAAGCGCAGTGAATCGCTCATCATCTGGCGCCACAGCCACAGCCGCATCACCAAACATGGTTTCAGGACGCGTGGTTGCCACCACAATGTAATTTTTTCCGTCGGCTGTTTTTACGCCGTCCGCCAATGGGTAGCGGAAATACCACATGAAGCCATTCTCTTCTTCCGAGATCACTTCCAAATCAGAAATCGCAGTATGAAGCACTGGATCCCAGTTAACCAAGCGCTGGCCACGGTAAATAATGCCTTCGTCATAGAGGCGAACAAACACCTCTTGAACCGCAGCAGACATACCTGGGTCCATAGTGAAACGTTCTTTATCCCACGCAACAGAGTCACCTAGAACACGCATTTGATCAGAAATAGTACCGCCTGATTGCGCTTTCCAATCCCAAACTTTTTCTAGAAATTTTTCACGACCAAGATCATGGCGAGTCACATTCTGAGCGGCCAATTGGCGCTCAACGACCATTTGTGTGGCAATACCTGCATGGTCACAACCCGGTTGCCACAATGTGCGGCTGCCTTTCATTCGTTCACGACGAATCATGGCATCCATTAAGGTATGCTGAAACGCATGCCCCATGTGCAAACTGCCCGTGACGTTTGGCGGTGGAATCATGATGGAGAAAGGTGAACCGTTGCCTTGAGGGGTGAAATAGCCGCCCTCTTCCCAACGTTTATAAATAGGCTGTTCAATACTCTGAGGTTGGTAGGTCTTTTCCATTATGGTGTCTTAAAGCTCTTATGTAGCGGTCAATTTTAATTTGGGGAATTATAGCGTGTCATACCAAGATAAAGAACAACACACTCACAATTTTGCGGTCAGCGGATACACTCGCCAGACGGCTCACTGCATTCATCTAATCTTTTTTATTCGTCGCATCAGCGGCATGCAATGCCTGCATCACTTCTGCAACCAACTCAGGCAAGCGTCTTTCAAGCACGCCAGTAATTGTTTTGGCAATCAGCTCGTGCGATAAAGACACAGAGGAAACCCTGTCTTCTTTCGGCTCTTCAACGGCCTGCTTTTCACTTTTCATATTCTCTGGCTGAGCCGGAGAATCATCCAAAGACTGAGTTAAATGCCCTTCCTGACTTGTCGCCAAAGACGCATGATCCGCAACAATATCCATCAAAATAGGAATATCGTCCTGATTACGCAAGGCGGACATCAACGTTTCTTCATCTGGCTCAAAAACACCATCATCATGCTGAGTGGCTAAATCTGACATAGGAAAAACCATATAGTAAGAAAGCAAAATACAACAATTAAACAGGGATTCCTGTTCAATCCATCATTTATAGCCCTCAACTTTCGCATTGAAAAACCCAAAAGTCCACCCTATCCAATACAGACAAAGCCCCCAAAGACACAGAGATAAAAATAACCCCTTGTTCGGGCTAATTTTTCCTCAGAAACGGATCATAAAAAAAGCAGTGACGACGAATCATCACTGCTTTAAAAAACCATTTAGCCACTTATCACTAAGTCACGATCGGTTTTACTTAGGATACTTTACCCAACAAATAACGCGTCAACAAAGCAACAGGTCGACCACTTGCGCCTTTTGCCGCACCGCCAGACCACGCAGTACCTGCGATATCCAAATGTGCCCAAGGATAAGACTCAGTGAAACGAGACAAGAAACACGCCGCTGTCACAGAGCCCGCTTCAGGGCCACCAATGTTAGCGATATCGGCAAAATTGCTGTCTAGTTGCTGCTGATATTCTTCGTCTAAAGGCATTTGCCAAATTTTATCCGCTGCCGTCTGGCTGGCCACTTTTAACTCAGTCGCCAACGCATCATTATTGGCGTACATACCCGAGTTCACACTGCCTAGCGCAACAACACACGCTCCTGTCAATGTCGCAATATCCACAACGGATTTAGGCGTAAAGCGCTTAATGTATGTCAAGGCATCACACAACACCAATCGACCTTCTGCGTCAGTATTCAAGATCTCTACCGTTTGGCCCGACATGGTTTTCACGATGTCGCCCGGTTTCGTTGCACGTGCACTCGGCATGTTTTCTGCTGCCGCGATAACCGCCGTAAAGTTCAACTTAGGTTTCAATTCACAAATGGTTTTCATTGTGCCGAAAACACTCGCCGCACCACACATGTCGTACTTCATTTCGTCCATTTTTGGACCCGGCTTCAGGGAAATACCACCAGTGTCAAACGTGATACCTTTGCCTAGTAGAACATGTGGTGCATCGCCTTCTTCACCGCCGCGGTAGTTCATCACGATCAAGTAACTTGGCTGATCGCTTCCATACCCTACAGATAACAGGCAATTCATACCCAGCTCATCCATTTTACTTTCATCTAGCAACTCAACACCGATGCCATACTCTTCACCCAACTGCTGAGCCTGAGATGCCAAATAGCTTGGTGTACACACATTGCCTGGCAGGTTACCAAGTTGACGCGCAAAGGCTGAACCACTCGCGGTTGCCGTACCGATGGTTAACGCGGCTTCGTCCGCGCCTTCCAACAACAAGTTTGTCACTTTCGTGGCTTTTTCTGCGTCGTCCATTTTGAAGCCAAGGAAATTGTAAAAACCCTCATTCAACCACTGAGCAACCAAGGCCAGCGCATCGCTTTGTGAACGATTTTTCAATGCCAAACCTGTCGTTGCAACCGCCACAGAGGCAAATGGCAACCCTTTGATTTGAGCCGCAATCGCCGCAATCACTTTGCGAGCTTGCATGTCGCTTAACTGAGCCTCTTTTCCGACACCAACCAACAACACCGCCTGTGCGAAATCTTGCGTCACACCCGGCAACAATAATGTTTGCGCTACTCCGGCTTTAAATACACCAGACTCACGCAACTGAGACACTTGCCCGTTGGCATTCTCATCAATCCACGCCGTGGATTCTGGAAAAGTTCCTTCACTTGGAACAAAGGCAACAAGCAAATCAGCCTGCACTGTGGATAAGCGATCAAATAACGCCATATTCATGAAAAAACCCTCAAAAAATAACTTTTTAAAAAAAACTGGATAATGTCCTTCTTACCGCGAGATAATGGGGGCTTTAGATGTGTAATCAACTCTACGCTTACAAAGCAAGATTCATCCAGAGGTGACTTTGAGACTATTCAGATACTTAGCGAAAGAAGTGCTGGTGTCAACAGCTGGCGTGACGCTAATTTTATTGCTCGTTATTCTAAGCGGACGTTTTTCATTTTATTTAGGCCGTATTGCCGAAGGCAAAATGACCTTCGAATTTTTATTCGTGATCCTTGGCTATCACATTCCCAGCTTTATACAGATGATTTTGCCTTTGGCATTTTTCCTATCTCTTTTATTAGCGTTCGGTCGTTTATACATAGAAAATGAAATGGCCGTTCTGTTTTCCAGCGGCATAAGCAAAATGAAACTGGCCGCTTACACACTGGGCATAGCGTGCATTATCAGCCTCGCCAGCGCATCGATTAATTTTTGGCTTGCGCCATTCAGTGAATATCGAGCCGCAGAAGCTTCCCAAGAACAAAACAAACTCTCTGCTTTTGATTTTCTTTTACCGGGACGCTTCGAGGGCAGCGGACAACGCACAACTTATATAGACAGTTTCACACCAAATGAAGGCTGGATGAATCAAATATTTTTATCCGATGTAGTACGTAAAAAAGGCATCAATATACCGGTACAAACATTTGCATCCTACGCAGAACAAATACGCATCAGCTCAGAAGGCAACCAAAGCTACCTTGTTTTCAAAAATGGCACTCGCTACGAAGGAAAACCCGGCACAGCCAATTATCGTATTACCCAATTTGACACTTACGCCGTACGAATGGAAACAGAAGACAACAGCGTCATCGATGCGCCTTACACACAAAGCACGCTCAAGTTGATCAACAGCAACAATTTATTAGAACAAATAGAGTTACAGTGGCGGATCTCGTTGGTGGTCATCATCCCAATTCTTGCCATCATCGGGCTTTCTTTAAGCCAAGTGAATCCAAGGCAAGGTCGTTTCTTTAAAATGCTGCCTGCTATCTTGCTCATGATTCTATACATCGCACTCCTCATTTGGGGGAGAACAGGTTTAGAGAAAGGCAAACTACCGATTCAATTTGGCTTATGGTGGATACATGGCATCTTCGCATTGATCGCGGCGGCGCTGTTCCTCCAATACAATCAAGTCTTTGAGCGCCGCAAAGCCAAGTTACCACAGAGCAAATACAAATGAACAAAATAGACAGATACATTGGCAACAGTGTTTTATGGGCGTTTCTGATTGTCGCCGTTGTGCTGCTTGGACTGGACTTTGCGCTAACCTTCATAGAACAGATTAAACGCGTCAACGACGCTTATACCATTCAATCTTTGCTGCAAGTCATTCTCTATCGCCTTCCCGGCAAACTCGCGGAATACATTCCTATCGCATCATTGATTGGCACACTAATGGGCTTAGGGACGCTGGCCGCCACATCCGAACTCACCGTCATGCGAGCCGCTGGCATGCCAATTTGGCGCATTGGCTTCGCTGCCTGCCAACCTATCTTTCTGGTTTCTTTATTAGGAATGGGGATTTCAGAGTTTGTCGCACCAATGGCTGAACAAAAAGCCAATTTGATTGAAAAGGTCCAAGACCAAGAAAGCGGCGCATTTTCTCTCACTGGAGGCGTATGGTTAAAAGCCGACAATAATTTCGTTTATATTGACGCCGCCGACGACAAAGGAAAGCTCTATGGTATTCAAATATTTTCGCCAGACGAGCAAAAACTAAAACACATCACCAAAGCCGTCAGCGCACAACACATTGATGGCACACTATGGCAGCTTAATGGCGTCAAAAAAACACACTTCGCATCAGACCACGTAGAAACTGAAAGCATGAAAAATGCGGACTGGAATGTCAGTATCAAACCAGAACATTTATTTCTCGCATCTCAGGAACCCGATACATTATCACTCAGCCAGTTAGCAACCTACCAACAGTATTTGCACCAGCAAAACCTTGATGCTTCTCAATATGAATTAGAGTTTTGGATTACCATATTGCGACCCATCGCCTCATTGGCACTGGTGCTTGTAGCACTTTCGAGTGTGTTTGGACCGTTGCGATCTTCGACCATGGGCGGCCGTATTTTCACCGGGGTCATTATCGGCTTAGCGTTTCAAAACGCACTCAACCTATTTGGTCGAATGAGCGTTGCCGTTGACTTCCCGCCCGTTATAGGGGTTAGCATTCCCATTATTATTTGTTTGTTCGCCGGCATAATGCTTGTGAGACGCAGAGGATAACCAAAACGCCTCAACGTGATCAAGACGCCATAAAACGAGCAATTCTTGCCAAGGCCTCTTTCAATCTCGGCCCATCACAAGTGTAAGCAAATCGCACATACTTATGTGCATCTTTGACGCCAAAATCCGCACCGGGCGTCAACGCCACGTTTTCTTTCTCCAGCAAGTCTAAGCACCACGCCATGGTGTCTTGCGTCACGCCCGACACATCCACATAAACATAAAACGCACCGTGCGCTGGCGCCACCACAGGCAAACCAATCGTCCGTAAACCTTCAAGCAGAACCAAGCGGCGAGCATTCATAGTCTGGCGACGCACCTCACACTCAGCCAGCACATCGGGAGAGAAGGCACGAATCGCAGCGTACTGAGAAACACTGGGCGCGGAAATAAACAGATTCTGCGCCAACTTCGTCGCCCCCTCAATTGCCCATTCAGGCACAACCAGCCAACCTAACCGCCAACCCGTCATCGCGAAATATTTCGAAAAACTATTTATCACAAATATATCGTCATCAATGGACAGCGCCGAAAAATCTTCCCCCTCATAAACCAACCCTTGGTAAATTTCATCCACCAATAAATGTCCACCAAGCTCACGTACTTTTTCCCACGCTTCAGCAATATACGCCTTACTTAAAACCGCACCGGTTGGGTTTGAAGGCGACGCCAACCAAAGGCCAGCGGTACGCTCACTCCAATGAGTCGCCAATGTCGCCAAGTCCATTTCAAAGCCATCGCTGGCGCTGGTCTCCACCAAGCTCGCTTTCGCCCCAACTTGCACAAGAAAATGACGATTGCAGGGATAACAAGGATCCGGCATCAAAACATCGTCTTCAGGATTCACCATCAAAGACGCCATCAACAGAAGCGCGCCTGATGCACCGGGCGTGACAATAATGCGCTCCGGTGACACAACGACCTGATATTGAGAAAGGTAGTACTCACTAATGGCTTGCTTTAACTCTGGCAAACCCGTTGCGGAGGTATAACCGGTTTTTCCTTGCTGAATCGCCAACACGCCAGCATGAGCCACTTCGTCAACCGCCACAAAATCAGGCTCGCCGATTTCAAGGTGAATAACGTCCTTACCTTGAGCCGCCAATGCTTTCGCTCGAGCCAATACAGCCATCACTTGAAATGGCGAAATTTGCGCCACTCTCTGCGCCAATTTATGGTTTTTCATCCCGTTTTCTCTACCTGATTCAAAAATTTCGTAACAATTTGCGCAAAAAAAGTGGTTAAGCGTCACGTTATCTGGTAAGTTTCCCGCCGAAAATAAACCACCCAATTTTATCGTTTACAGGTTACCACAATGGAAACCTGCGAAGTGAGGCAATGCGTATGCCAAAAATGAACCCTGATTCATTAATGAAAGACTTCACTCCTTATGTAGCTAAGGATGGCGAAGAATACATGAACGAGAACCAGTTGGCGCACTTTAAGAGCATCCTACTCAACTGGAAGCAAAACCTTATGGAAGAGGTTGACCGTACGGTTCACCACCTTAAGGAAGAGGCCGTTAACTATGCCGATCCTAATGATCGTGCTAGCCAAGAGGAAGAGTTTAGCCTAGAACTTCGCGCTCGAGATCGCGAACGCAAACTGGTTAAAAAGATTTCTCAGACCGTTGAGCTCATTGATGCTGACGATTATGGCTACTGCGAAGAATGTGGTATCGAAATTGGTATTCGTCGCTTAGAAGCTCGTCCAACAGCGTCTATGTGCATTGATTGCAAGACATTGGCTGAGATCAAAGAGAGACAAATCGGCGGCTAACCATTCGCGTTTTCAGAACCGGACTTACTAACCGTGTCTAACCACGCCAATCCGATGTGTAATCTCTATCGTGGCCGTTTCGCGCCTTCGCCAACCGGCCCACTCCATTTTGGCTCGCTAGTCAGTGCTTTAGCGAGCTATCTGGACGCAAAAAAACAGCACGGCACGTGGATCATTCGCATCGAAGATGTGGATGGCACTCGCTGCAAACCCCTTTTTTCTCAGCAAATCACCGACACACTCCTCAGCTATCATTTATTTCCTGACGAAGACATTCGAATTCAAAGTCGTCATACAAATGCATACGAGCAACAATTGTCTGTATTAAAAGCGCAAAAAGCGGTTTTTCCTTGCAATTGCACGCGCCAATCTCTCGCTCAATATCATGGCAATCACCCTTTAGTGTGCGACAGTTCGATTGACCAGCCGCACTCATGGCGTTTAAAAACCAGTCTTGCGACTTATCAATATCAAGACAGCATTCAAGGCTTGCTCAATTTTGACGGCGACCTAAAAAACAATTGCCCCGTCTTAAAAAGAAAAGACGGCTATTTCTCTTACCAATTAGCGGTTGTTGTCGATGATCACTTACAGAATATTACTCACCTCGTAAGAGGCGCAGATTTAATAGACACCACCGCTCAGCAGTTACACCTTTACCACCTGCTTGGCTGGACGCCGCCATCCATCTGCCACATTCCGCTTATTACTAACGACTCGGGCGATAAAATCAGCAAGCAAAATCACGCCAAGCCTATTAAAAACAATCACCTAGCCACTCTTCTTCGCGCACTGCATTATCTAAAAATCGACATAACACCGTCATCAATTGAAGACGCTCTTTTACTGGCCATTGAGGCCTGGGACCCAAGTAAACTTAATGGCATCAAACACCTTTCGCTAGAAGAGCAGGATCAACACTTTCTCTAAGTCGTTTGTTCAATTTTATGCATCCCACCATCTCGACCAACCCCCCTCTATGTGTATAATCGTTACACTAGTTACAAGAGGTGACAATTCATGCACAGCATTATGATTATTAGCCCAGACAATTCCCCTCTCAGAGAGTCTGAAAAATGGCTGTCCCGCTATGGCTTTCACGTCAACACCAGCAATTCACTGGAACAAGCCAATCGATACTATGAGCTGACTGAATTTAACCTTCTCTTGATTGATCAAGAATCCATCAATCAGCTTGAGAACACAAAAAAAGAACTCCCCAGCACACCCAATCGCATTGTATTGGACACAAAGCCCAGCCTCACAACCGGCATCAACAGCATGGCTCAAGGGGCCGTTTACTACCTCCCTCTGCCGACGGACTCAGAAACATTATTAAAACACGTCGTGAATGCGCTGGAACAAAACGACCACCCTGATTTTGCGCCAGACCCAACACCACAAGTCTATTTCTCCAACACGGAAAAAGAAGAAACGATCACCCTTGGCACACCTGGCAGCGGCATTATTGGGCAGTGCCCTCCGATGCTAGAGTTATTTAAAGACATCAAGAAGATTGCCACGACAGAAGCCACAACACTGATTCGAGGCGAATCTGGAACCGGTAAAGAGCTGGTCGCCAAAGCCATCCATAACGCCAGCCTAAGAAAGCACAACCAGATTGTCAGTATTAACTGCGCCGCCATTCCAGAAAATCTGATTGAGTCGGAATTATTTGGTCATGAGAAAGGCGCATTTACAGGGGCCACCGCCGCCCATGACGGTTTAATCAAAACCGCCGACAAAGGCACACTGTTTCTTGATGAAATTGGTGAATTGCCCCTTGAAGCTCAGGCCAGACTGCTCCGAGTATTACAAGAAGGCGAAGTTCGTCGGGTCGGTGCAACCGAGTACAAAAAGGTCAGCATTCGCCTGATTGCCGCAACACACAGAGACCTCTTTGATATGGTGAGGAAAGGGCTATTTCGGGAAGATTTATACTACCGCCTATATGTCATGGAGTTACTTCTGCCACCACTTAGAGATCGTGGCGATGACATTTCCATGATCGCCAAAGTATTGCTTGAAAAAACCTGCCAAAAACACAACAAACCTGCTTACCATTACAATCGTGCATTTGATAAGGCCATTCGCTCACACCGCTGGCCAGGCAATGTACGAGAGCTGGAAAACGCCATTGAACGAGCCGTCATTCTCAGCCCAGCAGAAAAAGTCGAAGCCGCCAACTTAAAACTGGCCAGCCAACTAAGCGACAACAGCACAAAAAATGTCACATCACCCCCCAAAATAGATGACCAAGCCTTAACAGGCACAACACTGGACGATTATTTCAAACACTTCGTCCTCTCGCACCAACACAAGATGACAGAAACACAACTTGCACATTCTTTGGGCATATCAAGAAAAAGCCTTTGGGAAAGACGACAGAAACTGGAAATACCCAAAAAAGTAACAACAGAAAAGTAACACTTGATACGAAAATACCCAAATAAATAACGCAATATTGTAAAAAAAGTGTACAGGATTTTCTCAAACCTTAATAAAATCAGCACTTTATTGTTTTTGGCACAACAAATGCCTTATAGATGTCACAACGATAATAAGATTGACCAAGAATAAAAATAAGTTAATCGTCGTATGTAGGTTCTTAAAAATAAAAACAATAACTAAGAACACCGTGACCTCTTCAAACAAAAATAATATTTGAGGTCATGGATGGAAAATCGCTTTGGATAATTGATTTTTTTAGATATACAAGCCTTCGGGCGATGAAAACAATGCAATAATAAAAATAAAACCTGAGTAGAACTGCTGAAGCAGCACCCACTTTGTTTTCGGAACTAGTATCTTCATGTATCCAAAGCGATTATTTTATTTACCGATCGGTAAATATCAAATCGCTTCGAAATCACTCATCTTTCTCGACACATCAAATTCACCCAGACAAGTCCATTATTCGTGTAAATTTCATCCATCACGTGTAGAATGCCCTTTTCGCTAACTTTAAAATTTGTTGTCTAATGCTTACAGGATTAAAATCTCTGGTACGTAAAGCTACCTCTCTGTTTGCCTCACCACAGGCTCAGACTTACCCTATTATCATCCCTCGCAGCGATCACAGCTTATCTCGCCAAAATTTAAGCCCGAATGCAGTAAAAGTATTGTATCGCTTAAATAAAGCAGGCTACGACGCTTACCTTGTCGGCGGCTGCGTGCGAGACCACCTCATCGGTATTGATCCAAAAGACTTTGATGTCGTCACCAATGCGACGCCTGAAGAAGTCCACACGATTTTTTCGAACTCAAGACTCATTGGTCGTCGATTTAAACTGGTTCACGTGACATTTGGACGTGAAATCATCGAAGTCTCAACATTCAGAGCCAGTGCCGCTCAAGAAGACAACGACGACGAAAACACATCAACAACCTCATTGAAAGGCAAAGACTCCGCGCGATCGGCTCACGGCATCGTATTACGCGACAATGTCTACGGTAATATTGAAGAAGACGCGGAACGTCGAGACTTCACGTTCAACGCTCTTTATTACAATGTGAAAGACTTCAGTATTCACGATTACTGTGGCGGCCTAAAAGACATTGAAAACAAACAAATTCGCATTATTGGTGACGCTCGACAGCGCTATCAAGAAGACCCAGTTCGTATGCTCCGTGCCATTCGCTTTGCAGGAAAATTGGGCTTTGAACTGGAAGCAAAAACAGCCGCTCCTATTAAAGAAATGGCGCATCTGCTAGATCATATTCCGCCAGCACGCCTGTTTGAAGAAGTCTTAAAATTACTGGGCAGCGGCAACGGTATTGAAACCTTCGTCCTACTTCGTCAATACGGTTTATTCCGCTATTTATTTCCTGACGCTGAAGCCTTGCTACAAAGCGGCTGGAAACGTGACGATATCAACCCAGAAGCCTTTATCCTTCAGGGTCTAAAAAACACCGACGATCGTATCCAAAGTGGCAAAACTACGGCACCGTACTTTTTATACGCCGTTCTACTTTGGCCAAGCGTTGCATTACGCCATGAAGAGTTTCAAGCGCAAGGCATGCCAGCCACACCAGCACTGCACCAAGCAGCGAACATGGTATTGGATAATCAAGTCGCCTCGACTGCGATTCCTCGACGTTTTTCAACGCCAATGCGTGAAATTTGGGACATGCAATTCAGACTGCCAAAACGCTACGGTAAACGTGCATTTTTGCTGTTAGAGCACCCACGTTTTCGTGCCGGCTTTGATTTCTTATTAATCAGAGAGCTAAGCGGCACAAAACTAGATGGTTTAGGCGATTGGTGGGAAGCATTCCAGCATGGATCAGAAAACCAACAGCGCGAGCTTATTAAAAACATCGATGCTCGATCTAACGACAAAGAAGGCCCGAAAAAACGCCGTCCACGTCGCCGCAGAAAGAGCAATGGCAACAGTACAAGCGCAAGCACATTAAGCGAAACATCTGACGAATAAGAGGGTGCGCTGTGATACAAGCTTATATTGGCCTCGGCAGCAATCTTGAAAATCCAATAGCGCAACTTGATTGCGCTATTGATGCATTAAAGAAACACGACGATCTAAAAGATCTTCGTGTTTCTTCTATTTACGGCAGTAAACCCGTTGGTCCACAAGATCAGCCCGACTACATCAACGCCGTCGCATCCTTTAATACCGTACTTTCCCCCATCGCCCTACTCGACTTATTACAAAGCATAGAACAAGCACAACGCCGAGTCAGAGAACGCCATTGGGGCCCGCGCACCCTTGATTTAGATCTGTTATTGTATGGGGCGGAAAAAATACAACTGCCTCGGCTCACCGTGCCACACCCTTACATGCTAGAACGAGGCTTTGTCATCAAACCTCTTAACGATCTTGCTCCTGAGATGCTCTTGGAAAATGGCAACACCGTTACCGAGCAGTTACACCAACTTGATACCAGCGATTTGGTCTTTATCAAAGAAGAATAAACTATGTATTCAGATAACTCACAAAGAAAGCTTACCAAGCCCGTTACTTTATCCACTCTCAAAAAGATGAAAATCGATAAAGAAAAAATCACCTGCCTTACCGCTTATGACGCTTCATTTACCAATGTCATGAACGTAGCCGGTGTAGAAACCATTCTTGTCGGTGATTCTTTGGGCATGGTCATACAAGGCCAAGACAGCACACTACCCGTGACGATTGAAGACATGTGTTATCACACATCCGCAGTGAAACGAGGTAACACCAATGCCTTTATCCTCGCCGACATGTCATTCATGAGTTACAGCAAACCAGAACAAGCACTCGATAACGCGGCGAAGCTAATGCAAGCGGGCGCCAGCATGGTTAAATTAGAAGGCGGAAGCTGGCTTGCCGATACCATACGACTATTAAGCCAACGCGGTATTCCCGTCTGTGCGCATTTAGGGCTTACCCCTCAGTCCGTACACAAACTTGGTGGCTACAAAGTCCAAGGCAAAAGCCAAGACGCCGCAGATTTGTTATTAAAAGAGTCTCTTGAATTGGTCGAAGCGGGCGCTGATATATTGCTTTACGAATGCATACCAACGGAACTTGGCAAAAGCCTAACAGAAGCCGTTCCCGTTCCAACCATTGGCATTGGCGCTGGTCACCACACTGACGGCCAAGTATTGGTAATGCACGACATGCTCGGCATCAATCTTGGCCACACACCAAAATTCGTCAAAAACTTTTTAACCGATGGTCGCAATGTCACAGAAGCCTTTGAAGCCTATGTAAAAGAAGTAAAAGACGCGACCTTCCCAGGACCAGAGCACGGATTCAAATAATGAAAACTTTCCACACCATTGCCGAACTTCGTGCCGCGCTAAAAATTGAGCGCCTACAAGACAAAAGCATTACTTTCGTTCCCACGATGGGTAATTTACACGACGGTCACATGTCACTCATTCGCCGGGCAACCGAAGAAGGTGACGTGATTGTGTCGTCTATCTTTGTAAACCCAATGCAGTTTTCAGCGAACGAAGATTTAGAGCGCTACCCGAAAACACTTGAAGAAGACAAACGTGTTTTAGAAGCCAATGGTTGTAACTACTTATTCGCACCCGCGGCGGTAGAAATGTACCCAGATGGCAAACGCAGCCAAACGCAAATTGAAGTCATGGGCTTATCCGACATTTTGTGTGGTGCATCGCGTCCGGGTCATTTTGTTGGTGTGGCGACCGTCGTGACAAAATTGTTTAACATTGTTCAGCCAGACTGTGCCATATTCGGCAACAAAGACTTTCAGCAATTGAAAGTCATTGAAGACATGGTTCGAGACCTCAGCTCAAACGTGCGCATTATCGGTATCGATACCGCACGCAATGACGACGGCCTCGCCATGAGTTCACGAAATGGCTATTTAACCGAAGAAGAAAGACGCATTGCACCCGCGATGTATCAAACTCTGTTATGGGCGAAAGACGCTCTCATAACAAACAGTGCGAGTCACGAGGACATTCGCGAACAAGCTCAACAGAAGCTTGAAGCGGCTGGTTTCCGTCGTGATTATTTCGAAATTCGCGCACAAGATAATTTACAAACACCGTCAGAAGAAGAGAAAAGCCTGGTCATTTTGGCCGCGGCATACCTAGGCAGCGCACGTTTAATCGACAACATGCGCATCGAATTGGCCTAATTCACTTTACGACCAAGGGAGATTGTAATGCGTTCACCCACAGAATTGACGGCTTGGCAGAAGCTAACCGAACACAAACAAGAAATGGCGTCTATTGAGATGAAATCCTTGTTTGAAGCAGACCCAAAACGTGCTGAAAAATACACCACGAAAGCAGCAGGCTGGACATTGGATTACGCAAAAAACCGTGCCAATGAAAAAACCCTGTCGCTACTGAACGATCTCGCCAAAGAGGCTGGTTTAGAAAGCGCAATCACAGGCATGTTCAGCGGCGCGCACATTAACAACACAGAAGACCGCTCTGTCTTGCACATTGCGCTTCGTGCCAGCCAAGCGCAAGAAACACTAATGGTTGACGGTGTTAATGTCTTAGAAGAAGTTCGCTCAACGCTAAAACAAATGGAAAAATTTGTTGCACAACTGCACAGCGGCGAATGGAAAGGTCATACCGGAAAAACCATTTCCGATGTAGTCTCTATCGGCATTGGTGGCTCTTACCTTGGCCCAAAAGTGGTTGCAGAAGCGCTGACACCATACAAAAAAGACGACATCAACGTTCACTTCGTTGCCAACATCGATGGCTCCGACATTACTGGCAAGCTAAAACAGCTGAATCCAGAAACCACCGTTTTTGTTATCTCATCGAAAACTTTCGGCACGCTAGAAACCTTGTCCAACGCCAACGCTGCGCGCGACTGGTTCCTAAGCAATGGCGGCTCTGAAGCAGCCGTCAGCAAACACTTCGCGGCGGTTAGCTCGAACGTGAAAAAAGCCGTCGACTTCGGCATGGCGGAAGAAAATATCTTCCCAATGTGGGATTGGGTTGGCGGACGCTACTCGCTTTGGTCTGCGATTGGCTTGCCAGTGGCAATTGCCGTTGGCATGGAGAACTTCTACGAATTGCTAGACGGCGCTCACCAAATGGATGAGCATTTCCGCACCGCACCGTTTGAAGAAAATCTACCGGTCATCATGGGCGCTCTTGGCGTGTGGTACATCAACTTCCACAACGCACAAACGCACGCCTTGATTCCTTACGATCATTACTTACGTGCCATGCCAGCTCATATCCAGCAGCTCGACATGGAAAGTAACGGTAAAGCGAATCTATTGAATGGTGACGGCGTAGAAACCGACACAGGCCCAATCATCTGGGGTGGCGCTGGCACAAACGGCCAACACGCTTATCACCAATTATTGCACCAAGGCACACGCCTTGTTCCTGTGGACTTTATCGCCCCATTGGCGTCTCACAACCCGATTGGCGAACACCACACACAACTGTTTGCTAACTGCTTAAGCCAGTCGCAAGCTTTGATGGTCGGTAAAACCCTTGAGCAAGCAGAGCAAGAACTTCGTGATGCGGGCGCAACCGCAGAGCAAGTCGCCAAGATTGCACCGCACAAAGTAATCAAAGGCAACCGCCCAAGCAACACCTTATTGACCGATAAAATGACACCAGCGACCGTTGGTGCCTTGATCGCCCTCTACGAGCATCGTACTTTTGTACAAGGCACAATTTGGGGCATCAACTCATTCGACCAATGGGGCGTAGAGCTCGGCAAAGTATTGGGCACCGACATCTTCAACCGCCTTGTTAGCGACAGCGACAACAGCGCACTGGATGCTTCTACCCAAGCACTGATCAAAGCGTTCAAAAAAGCTCAAGCTTAACAGCTTAATCTTTCATACAGCGACACTAAAAACACCAGCCTCGGCTGGTGTTTTTGCTTTCTCTGTTCCCTCCCCTTCTCTCTTCAAGGGGAGGGTTAGGGAGGGGTTATTGAAAGCGAAGCTTTCATGTAAGTCGCGCCTTCAGCCCGACACAAAACAATTCACATGACACCAAATCGTAGGGCATCATAAGCGCCAGCGTAATGTGCCGAAGAAAGCGAAGCTTTCATGTGAGTCACGCCTTCAGTCCGACACAGACCTTTTTACATGACGCCAAGCCAAGCGGCGTTTCTCTCTCGAAACTATCGCCTACCTCATCAAAACGCCGCTTGCTTTTTAAATCGAGCGTTTTATACACTCGTACTGGTAGAACTTGAAAAAGCGTTTTAATATCAATGAACAATAGATAGTACGCACTGCGGATAAATGACATAACGCACACCCTATTAAAATACTATCAGTCATAGGTGAAAAAAATGAAGCTTTCTGATAAAGGATTGTTTATAAAACTGATGGATGAAAATCGAGTAGAAAGCTTCTTAAATGGTAATATTTTTTTCAATACAGATAAAAAATTTACTCAAATGGACACTACTGATATCGTTCGATTTGACCCAGATGAGAGTCTTGATGAATCTCGTCAAATAAAAGAAATTTCAATACAAGACAAAGAAACCAGAGAGTACATACCTATTGGTGGCGTAACTAGCCCAATAAAATTTAGATATGCTAACAAAGGTGCATTAAATATTTTCTGTGTTTATGTACATTTAGAAAAAAATAATTCTCATTTTGATGAGAAAAATCTTAATTTTGGCAATTCAGCTGTAGTAATACGTGACCCTATAGAATTCACTAAAAGAATTCATTATGCAGCTAACAAATTTTCATTAAATATTGAACAAAGCCCTGTCGAGTATGTAGATCAAAAAAAGTACCACGGAGTAATGGGGCCATTTCGAAAGTATGATAGCTTTAAATATCAAAATGAATTTAGATATTTACTCCAACCAGGACAAAATGAAGCAATTACACTTCCAGTTGGTGATCTAAGAGATATATGTTTCGTAATACCAAGTAAAGATATACGACAGTTAAATATAAAGGAGTCACACCCCTTAAACACCAAATGAGTGACTAAATTGCACTAGCTTAGACCTGATCTGCCCCCTTTACTCTAAACCCACCCCATACCTCGCATTCCTGCCGCCGCCTTCCAGGCGGTACAAACATTCTTTCTCAACTAAGTCACTGAGGTCTCGGGTGGCGGTGGCTTTGGAGCTGCCGGTGATGCTGATGTATTTTTTGGCGCTTAGTCCGTCTTCGAAGCCACCCGATCCTGCATTAAAGAGTTTGCTAAGCACTTTCTGTTGGCGTTCGTTCAGTTCGGTGTGTTGATGTTTTTCCCAAAATTTGGCTTTCTTCAAAACAAAATCGACTTTCTTAGCGGCTTCTTGCTGCGCCAACAAAACAGAGTCGACAAACCATGTCACCCAGTCGGTAATATCCAAATTGAGTTGACTGGCTTTGTTGAGTCCATCGTAATAGGCGTTTTTATCTTTCTCGATGATCGTCGACAAGCTTAGTAATGGCGGCCTATTTAGGTCTTGAGCCAATGCCATTTCGGCAATCGCTCGCCCTACTCGGCCGTTGCCATCGTCAAACGGGTGGATGGTTTCAAACCATAAATGCGCGATAGCCGAACGCACTGGCCCAGCAAGAACGATATCTCGCTGTGCTTTTAATGGATTAGAGCGGTTAAACCAATCTAGAAATCGGTTTATTTCTGTATCGACTTGATACGCTGGCGGCGCTTCATAATGCACTTTTTCATAGCCAATTGGGCCAGAGACGATTTGCATAGGTTCTACAGAATCTCGCCATTGACCAACCTTTAGGCTACGAGGCAGCAGGCTGTTTTCTTGTTGTGGTAGAACCAATTGATGCCAGTGAAATAAGGTGGCTTTTGTGAGTTCGCCAGCAAAGCTATTACGCACGTCGACCAACAAGGCGGCCATGCCTTCTGCTCGCGGGTCTGCAACCCGGGTTGGTGGATTACTCAAGCCTAAAAAGTTCTTGATAGATGAACGCACGTCTTCACAGTCCAAACGCTCACCTTCTATCTGGCTTGTGTTTATGGCTTCGCTCACCATGAGGTCGATATAGGCATCGTACTGCAACGTATTTTCAAGTTGACTCATTCCACCAGACAAACGACCAGCCTCTAACGCGTACTGATACAAAGCGTCTCGGCATAGAGTTTCATCAAAGGTGAAGTTTGGCCAATCAGGGTGTTGCCAGCTGTATTTCATAGTATGAGCCAGTTAAGTGAATTATTCGACTCAGAATATCACTATTTAATGAGCCGAATAAACCATTTATTCGGCTCATGCTTTTGCTTCACATTTCACAGGCATAAAAAAACCACGATGCTTTCACATCGTGGTTTTTAGAAAACGCCTAATACATTAGATATAGGCCACTTTCTCGATTTCGTAAGTCGCTTCACCGCTTGGGATTTTAACAACGACTTCATCGCCTTCTTCTTTACCAATGATGGCTTTTGCGATCGGTGAAGCGTAAGAAATTTTCTTCACTTTCACGTCCGCTTCGTCATCACCTACAATCGTATAAGTCACTGTCTCTTCTGTATCGACATTGAAAAGCGTGACCGTGGTACCGAAAATAACCTTAGTCGATGCAGGCAAGGCCTTAACATCAATAACTTGTGAATCCGACAGTTTGCCTTCAATCTCTTTAATACGACCTTCAGCAAAGCTCTGTTCTTCACGAGCAGCATGGTATTCCGCGTTTTCTTTTAAGTCGCCATGCTCACGCGCGGTTGCAATGTCTGCAATCACGCGAGGGCGGACAACAGTTTTCAAGTGATTAAGCTCTTCTCTAAGACGAGCTTCTCCCTCTACTGTCATTGGTACTTTTTTCATTATTTCCCCAAGTGCAAATCTTGCAGTCTTCTAACTTTCGTTTCACCTGTTAGGCCAATCGCCATGCTTGTCGCTTCAGCACCAGCCAATGTCGTAGTGTAACAAACCTTGCGCTGCAATGCTGTACGACGAATAACAGAAGAATCTGCAATAGCTTGCGTACCAGACGTGGTGTTAATGATGTAATCAATCTCACCATTTTTCAGCATATCAACAATGTGTGGACGACCTTCGTTCACTTTGTTGACCTTGCGGACTGATACACCGTTTTCGGTTAGGTATTTCGCAGTACCGTCTGTACCAACAAGATCGAAGCCTAGCTCAGCCAAACGACGAGCAACCGCCACTGCGCCTTCTTTGTCCATATCGCGAACACTAATGAAAGCACAGCCAGACGTTGGCAACACAGTACCTCCGCCCAGTACCGCTTTACCAAAGGCTTCGGCGAACGTATCGCCAACACCCATGACTTCACCGGTGGATTTCATTTCAGGCCCAAGAATCGGATCGACACCTTGGAACTTGTTGAACGGGAAAACCGCTTCTTTCACACTGAAGTAAGAAGGAATGATTTCTTTCGTGAAACCCAGTTCTTCCAATGTTTTACCCGCCATCACCAAGGCAGCAATTTGCGCCAAAGAGCGACCGATACATTTAGAAACAAAAGGCACAGTTCGTGATGCGCGAGGATTCACCTCGATCACGTAAATTTCTCCGTCTTGCACGGCAAGCTGAGTGTTCATCAAACCGATAACGCCAAGTTCAAGCGCCATGTTTTTGATCATCTCACGGATGTCGTTTTGCACGTCTTCAGACAAGGAGTAAGGTGGTAAAGAACACGCCGAGTCACCAGAATGAACGCCCGCTTGTTCAATGTGCTGCATAATGCCGCCGATAACCACCTGATGACCATCAGAGATACAGTCGATATCAATCTCAATCGCTGCATTCAAGAAGTGATCAAGCAATACAGGGCTGTCGTTCGACACTTTTACAGCCGTTGTCATATAACGATTAAGATCTTTCTCGTTATAAACGATTTCCATTGCGCGGCCACCCAAAACATAAGATGGACGAACCACTAGAGGATAACCAATGGCAGCAGCTTTAGACGCGGCTTGCTCTACGCTGCGCACGGTCGCGTTATGCGGCTGCTTGTAGCCCAAACGCTCGATCATGCTTTGGAAACGTTCACGGTCTTCTGCGCGGTCAATCGACTCAGGCGTTGTACCAATGATTGGCACGCCTTCGTTTTGCAAAGCACGAGCGATTTTCAGTGGTGTTTGACCACCGAATTGAACGATCACGCCTTTTGGTTTTTCTTTGCGTACGATTTCCAATACATCTTCTAGCGTCACAGGTTCGAAGTACAAACGATCCGATGTGTCGTAGTCAGTCGATACGGTTTCAGGGTTACAGTTCACCATGATGGTTTCGTAACCGTCTTCGCGTAGACCCAATGCCGCGTGAACACAGCAGTAATCAAACTCGATACCTTGACCAATACGGTTCGGGCCACCACCAAGAATGATAATTTTATCTTTGTCCGTTGGCGCTGCTTCACACTCATCTTCATAAGTGGAATACATGTACGCCGTGTTGGTTGCGAATTCTGCCGCACAAGTATCTACACGCTTGTACACAGGGTGAACATCCATCAAGTAACGACGTTCACGCATGGATTTTTCAGTGACGTTCAACAAGGTTGCAAGGCGAGCATCAGAGAAGCCTTTGCGCTTCAATCGACGAATCACATCGTATGACATGTCGACCAAACCTTTGTCAGCCAACGCCGCTTCTTCTTTGATCAAGTCTTCGATTTGCACCAAGAACCAATGATCAACACCCGTGTCTTCGTAAATTTCTTCCACGGTCATGCCAGAACGGAATGCATCACCAATGTACCAAATACGATCAGAACCTGGGTTTTGAAGCTCGTAAGCCAATTTCTCTTTGCTGTTTTCTTCAGAGAAATCCAACTGAGGGTTAAAACCGTCAGCGCCCACTTCCAAACCGCGCAATGCTTTCTGCAACGACTCTTGGAAAGTACGGCCAATCGCCATCACTTCACCCACAGACTTCATTTGCGTCGTTAGACGGTCATTCGCTGTTGGGAATTTTTCAAAGGTGAAACGAGGAATTTTTGTCACAACGTAGTCGATTGCAGGCTCAAAACTCGCTGGTGTTTGACCACCAGTAATGTCGTTTTGCAATTCGTCTAGGGTGTAACCAATCGCCAATTTCGCGGCGATTTTTGCAATCGGGAAGCCGGTTGCTTTGGATGCCAACGCCGAAGAGCGAGACACACGAGGGTTCATTTCGATAACAACCAAACGGCCTGTTTTCGGATCCATACCAAACTGTACGTTTGAACCACCGGTCTCAACACCGATCTCACGCAATACCGCCAAAGACGCGTTACGCATGATTTGATATTCTTTGTCTGTCAGCGTTTGTGCTGGTGCCACAGTGATGGAATCACCTGTGTGAACACCCATCGCGTCGAAGTTTTCGATCGCACAAACAATGATGCAGTTGTCTTTTTTGTCGCGGACAACTTCCATCTCGTATTCTTTCCAACCGATCAAAGACTCATCGATTAGCAATTCGTTGGTTGGCGACAAATCCAAACCACGCGTACAAATTTCTTCGAACTCTTCCATGTTGTATGCGATACCGCCACCGGTGCCGCCCATGGTGAAAGAAGGACGAATGATACAAGGGAAACCTAAGTCCGCTTGCACTTTCAACGCTTCTTCCATGCTGTGCGCAATGCCCGCACGAGGACATTCTAGGCCAATGGCCTTCATTGCTTGGTCGAAACGGTTGCGGTCTTCCGCTTTATCGATCGCGTCTGCTGTCGCGCCGATCATTTCAACGTTGTATTTTGCTAGTACACCGTGACGCTCAAGGTCCAACGCACAGTTCAATGCGGTTTGGCCACCCATTGTTGGTAGAACCGCGTCTGGGCGTTCTTTTTCAATGATCTTTTCAACGGTTTGCCATTCGATAGGCTCGATGTAAGTCGCGTCCGCCATGGCTGGGTCAGTCATGATGGTGGCTGGGTTTGAGTTCACCAGAATGACGCGGAAACCTTCTTCACGCAGCGCTTTACACGCTTGCGCACCAGAATAGTCAAATTCACAAGCCTGACCAATAACGATAGGGCCAGCACCTAAAATTAAGACGCTTTTTATGTCAGTACGCTTTGGCATAGTCTTCTCGTTCCGTCCTTTCGTTTAGGCTTTAGATGCTTTGATGTTTTCAATGAACTGATTGAACAGAGGCGCGACATCGTGCGGCCCTGGGCTCGCTTCCGGATGACCTTGGAAGCTGAATGCGCTCTTATCAGTACGGGAAATCCCCTGTAGAGAACCATCAAACAAAGATTTGTGTGTCATCACAAGATTAGCAGGCAACGTGTCTTCATCAACCGCAAAACCGTGGTTTTGACTGGTGATCATCACCGTGCCTTTTTCGATTGCTTGAACTGGGTGGTTCGCACCATGATGGCCGAATTTCATTTTCTTCGTTTTCGCGCCTGACGCTAATGCCAACAACTGATGGCCAAGACAAATACCAAAAACAGGAATCTCTGTTTCTAGAATCTCTTTGATCGCTTGGATCGCGTAATCACATGGCTCTGGGTCACCAGGACCGTTTGATAGGAAAACGCCATCTGGGTTCATCGCCAACACATCGCTTGCTGGCGTTTTAGCCGGTACAACCGTTAAGCGGCAACCGCGCTCAACCAACATACGAAGAATGTTACGTTTCACACCAAAGTCGTAGGCAACAACGTGGAATTCAGAAGAATCTGGTGTTGTGTGACCGTTCACAAGGTCCCAAGTCGACTCTGTCCACTCGTACGCTTTTTCAACCGTCACTTCTTTCGCAAGATCCATTCCCTTTAGACCAGGGAAGGCTTTTGCTGCGGCCACGGCAGCGGCTTCATCTAGGTTGTCGCCAGCCATGATGCAGCCCGCTTGCGCGCCTTTTTCACGTAGGATTCGAGTCAGCTTGCGCGTGTCGATGTCCGCGATGCCGACAACGCCTTTGCGCTTCAAGTAAGCGTCCAAAGACTCTTCTGAACGCCAGCTGCTTGCCACCAAAGGAAGATCACGAATGATCAGGCCTTCACACCATACTTTGTTGGATTCTTCATCTTCAGAGTTAACGCCAGTATTCCCGATGTGGGGATAGGTCAAGGTGACCATTTGTCGAGCATAGGAAGGATCAGTAAGAATTTCTTGATAACCAGTCATCGAGGTATTAAACACTACCTCGGCCGTTGAGGAGCCATCCGCTCCGATCGACACCCCTTTAAAAATCGTGCCGTCTTCCAGAGCCAGAATCGCTGATGTTGCCAAAGGAACCTCCCATTTAGAGCCTTTCAGGTTGCAAAAAAGCGAGAAGAACACATGGCTCATCTCGCTTTTAAGAAATTGCGTTTTTGCCGTTCATCTATTAATGGATGATTAATAGATCTCGCGTTCAAAAAATCTGCCCAATTCTACTCCGATACGACTTTTGCGTCCACCGAATTGCCACGAAAACAGGCAAAAACACGGCGCTGTCGTGCATTTTTTCTTGACTTCTTAGTCAGGAATAAGCAGCTATCGGGCAATCCGATTAACACAACAAATCATCGGCCACTTTTTGCGCAATTTCGTAGCCTTTTAGATTACCCAATACAGTCAATGAAAAAACCATCGCCGCCGCCGGTCCTTTGCCCGTTAATATATTACCGTCCATCACCACAGGCTGATCTGCTACATATTCAGCGCCAATCAATCCATCTTCAAAACCGGGATAACACGTAGCTTGTTTATCCACCACAAAACCGTGCTTACCAAAAACCACCGCTGGCGATGCACAAATGGCCGCCAATAAAGCGTCTTCTATGTCGTGTTTTTCCAACATGTCGATCAGCAATTCGCAATCACGAAAATGCTCTGCACCTGGCATGCCGCCCGGTAACACAATGGCATCAAACATTTGATCCGCCACGTCCGTTAGTAAAACGTCCGCTTCTAATTTACATCCGTGCGCCGCCACAATCTGTTTGGACTCATGCACACTCGCCACCGTTACAGTTAAACCGCCACGGCGCAATACATCGATAATCGTAATGGTTTCAATGTCTTCATTGCCATTGGCAACAGGAACCAACACCTTACTCATATTTCATCTCCTTAATTAGGACAGAATTCAAACTGATACTGTTAATGTGAACAAACAAGCCGCTTCGTGGCCTTGCTCTGCTTGTCCTTTTTTTTCTATTTGATAGTAATTTTTACGGCACCCCACCAGCTCAAACCCTAACGATTCATACAGACTAATCGCGCCGATGTTGGATTCTCGCACTTCCAATAGTAGCTCACAGACATTCTGCTGCTTGATGTCTTTTAACCACGTCATCATCAAGCTTCTTGCTAGACCTTGTCTACGGACAGAGGAATCAATCACAATTAATTCCAATTCGGACTGATCAAGCACGATCGATGCCGTTAACCAACCGACAATCGATTTTTGCGTCACATCACCTAATTCAATCACCCAATTCTTTCGTGTGTTTAAAGCGTCTGCGACCAAATTTTCACCCCAAGGATGAGGGTTAGACAAGGTATCGAGTTGGATAATAGGCCATAAATCTGACTCGGTCGCCAGACGAATAGAAACAGAAGGAATCATAAAGTTGAACGCCTCTTTAAAGGCAAAAAGATTAACAAAAAAGACAGGACTGCATAACTTGCCATGCGTCTTTGCGTAACTCAGGAATGCGATGCAATTCAGACAAACTCACGATTCGTGCCGTAGGATATTGTTTAATAGGACTCTCTGGTGGCAAATCGTCCACCAGCTGAGTCACTTGCGCACCCGCAAGCACCAATAAAGGCGCATCAGGAAAGCTTTGCACCAAACGGCCAACATAACTTTCTAGCGCCCCAAATAACCAATCGGTGCGCTGTAGAAAATGTGGGTTCTTCAACCCGCCCGGCCAAGAAAAAGCGCTGCCCTGCCATTCATCCACCGAGTGTTTTAGCAACGCTTGCCCCATTTTTAAAACAAGACGCTCTATTTCTTCTTCCTGCGAGAACACCGTCGGCACATCGCTGATAATAAGCAGCTTGTTCGATAACGCATAAGCGCGAATGTCTAAGCGCGTGATTTGGCTCGAAAGTGAAGGATCCGGTTCCACCACAATATCCACAGCCAACTCTTCAATCGGCTGCAAATCTTCAACGATAATTTCTGGCCCAGCGTTCAACTGTTCGCGAAGGTGATTCACCAGCGGTGTTTTTTCTTCAGGAAGCCGTTTTTCTTCTGTCACTGGTGTAGGCTCTGCCGCTTTAAACCCCGCAGAAGTCGGTTTAATGATCGCGTCTTCCGACGAAAACCCTGCCGTTACAGCGACATCGATCGGCCAAGGCTGGATCGGCATAAATACAGTGCCAGACACAGCGTCCGTAGAAGACAACCAAGACACCACGCCCATTTGCGCTAAGCAATGGGTTTGAAACGCCTGTTGAGGTGGTAATTCACGGGACATAATAACCTTAGAAACATACGCATTTATTGATTGGGATATTGGCAAACAAATATACGCGTTTACGCAACGACTTGCCACTTGATGGCAACAAGATTGCATGGTCTAGTCTTTATCGACTATGTATAATCTCTGCCATCTTGAGCAATCTCAAAAAACGTCTTCTAAAAGGTAAACACCCCATGGATTCTTTGTTTTCTCGTTTGATGCTGATCACCGCCCTTTTTATCAGTTCGCTCAGCGTTGCTGGTAACTTACCCGACTTAAAAGGCCGCACTATTTTAGCCGTGACGGAAAACGCCTACACACCGTTAAACTTTGTGGACCCAGCAACAGGCAAAGGCATTGGTTGGGAATACGACGCCATGAACGAAATAGGCAAGCGCTTGAATGCGAAAATCGAATGGCACTTAAGCAGCTGGGACACTATGATTCAGGCGATCAAACAAGGTCAATACGATGTCGGCATGGATGGCATCACCATCAATGAAGAACGCGCTCAGCAAATTGATTTCACGATTCCCTACATGACCTCTCAACAATTCATGCTAGTTCGCGCCGATGAAGACCGTTTTACAGACGCAGAATCCTTTGCCGCCAACGACGACTTCCAATTTGGCGCTCAAGCCGGCACCACCAATTTTTATGTGGCGGTTTATGATGTATTGGATGGCAACGAAGACAACCCACGCATCACGCTGCTCGAAACCTTTGGCACATCCGTCCAAGCACTTAAGTCTGGCGATGTCGACAGCGTATTAATGGACGCCGCATCGGCTCGCGGTTACATTGGCGCGAACCCAGGCGCATTTAAAATGATCGGTGGTCCACTCGGTTCAGAAGACTTCGGCTTCATACTAACGCCAAAATCTGACCTACTTACCCCAATCAATGCCGCGATCAACAGCATGAAACAAGACGGCACACTCGATGCACTAAACAAAAAATGGTTCTTCGACTTTAATCAGTAAGAAGTACAATCGATAAAATCAAAACCATTAGAGCGAAAGCAATAACCACACCCTGTAACGGATCTTCTGCTTTATAAGACGATCCGTTTTTTATTGAAAATGACCACGGAATGGTCTTGCTATGAATTGATTATGCCCTTTAAAAAAACCGTAGACCACACGCCATGGTGGCTAGTCACCATCATCATTATCGCCCTTGTTCTGTTATGGAACATGGTTGCCGACCAAAGCTACCAACGCATAGCGGGCGCACTAAGCCAAGGTCTACTCACCACATTAGGCGTCACCTTTACCGCCTTTATTCTTGCCAGTCTAATCGGGTTATTAATTGCCTTAGCTGGGTTTTCACATCATCGAATCATCCGTGAATTTGCCCGTTTTTATGTGGAAGTCTTTCGCGGCGTTCCTGTACTGGTACTGCTGTTTTACATCGCCTTTGTTGGCGCACCCGAACTGGTAAAATGCTACAACTGGGCGCTGCAAATTCCGATAGAAGCGGGCTGGTTAGAAACCGCGAGAACCCGAGACTTCACCTTACTGTGGCGCGCTATTTTTGCCTTAGCAATCAGCTACAGTGCGTTTATCGCAGAAGTATTTCGGGCGGGTATTCAAGAAGTGGGCAAAGGGCAAATAGAAGCGGCCAAAGCCTTGGGACTCTCCAACTGGCATCGATTTCGACTCATCACCTTGCCGCAAGCCATGCGTAAAATCTTACCTCCGCTCGGCAACGACCTCGTCGCTATGATCAAAGACTCCGCACTGGTGTCTGTGCTTGGAGTACAAGACATCACCCAACTTGGCAAAATTTACAGTTCATCGACCTTTCAGTTTTTTGAAACCTACAACGTCGTCGCCTTCATGTACCTTGTGCTCACGCTCAGTTTATCGCTATTAATTCGAGCCTTTGAAAGTCATTTGAGACGCAATGACCATCATTGATTAGAGACAAACCACGTAAAATCGATGGCCTAAAAATGAAAAAAGCCAACACGACGTTGGATTTTTTACTGTTACAAACAAGGTTAGATGCGAGTAAATCGAGTTCGAATCGAGTAGTCTTTCTTTGGCCCAACCACGCTAAAACTCAACTCAAACTCATCGTCTGATAAAAACGCAAACGTCGCGTCATAATGGTCTTTGATACACAAATGATGGGACGTGAGAATACTCGCTTGCGTGAAGGCAAAGCTCAGAAACAAATCGCCCTTCGTCGCGCCATCGGAAAAATAGATATCAAACCCTTCTGACGTCATCCGATATTCGTAGGTGCGAAACGCGTTTGGCTTCTGCTCCTTATTTTGAGCACTTGGCAGCACCATAGCTTCTTGAAAATCCAAATAATCATCGTGCTGATCATTAACCTGAAACGTCGCCTGCCCTGTGATCTCACCAAAGCCCGAAATCACTCGATTCGCCTTCCAGTCACCCAGAAAATACAACGACACCGCGCTTGCTTTCATTGCGTACATTCAGTTGACACTCTATTAATAAGTAAACACGCCCTAGTATATCGTTTTTCTAAAAGCAAAAAAGCCAACACTAGGCTGGCTTTTGAAGCTGGTACATGAATACAAGAACACAGCGTCAATGACCTAAACATCACGGGCGAATAACACTTCGACGAGGTAGGCGACAGTTTCGAGAAGAAATGTTATTCGTTCGATGAGAAACGATGTAGCTCAAGTAACAAGAGTAACCCCATCCTAACCTTCCCCTTGAAGAAAGGGGAAGGAAAAAAGTTACAGAAACAACAACCTAACCATTAAACACGGGAATAATGTCTCTTCCGTATTTGGCGATGATTTCTTCTTCGTCGCCACTGTCTAGGTAAATATTGAACTGTGTCGTGCCTGCCGCTTCGAGGTCTTTAATACGCGCAATGTGATCGTCAACCGTTCCCAATACACAGAAGCTTTTCACGATGTCTTCCGTGATGAAATCCAAGAATGGATTGTCGCTTTGACCATGTTTCGAGTAATCGTAACCACGGCGCTTTTCAATGTAATCGGTTAGGCTTTTTGGTACTAAACCAGAGTCTGCACCGTATTTTTCGACGATGTCCGCCACGTGGTTACCGACCATCGCCGGGAACCACTTAGTGTGTTCGATGCAATAATCCATGTCACCAAAATACGCTGGCGCAGCGGCTTGCACCTTGAAGTTGGACATATCGCGTCCGGCTTCTTCACCCGCGGTGATCGCTTGGTCTTTAAACCACTTCACCAAATCAGGATCACCAATTTGCAAGATCAAACCGTCGCCAACTTGCCCAGCCGTCGCCAAAGCTTTTGGCCCGTAAGCACCAATCCAAACAGGCAATTCATAACCCGTTGCCCAAGGTAATTTCACCGGTTCTGGGCATTCGCCATATTCCACTTCTTCACCGCGCACCATGGCTTTTACCTTGGTGGTGAACTCCGACAAACGCGCCAACGTCGCGGGTTTTTTTCCCATCACTCGCATAGACGAATCCCCTCGACCGAGTCCGATGTCAAAACGACCATTACTCTGATGCGCCAAGCTCGCGTATAAACTCGCCGCCAAAGACCAGTCGCGAATGTTCGGGTTGGTTACACAAGGACCGAATCGCATGGTCTTTGTGTGTTCCATGCACATTGCCATGGCCACAAACGACTCGCGCCACAAAATGTGTGAATCGTAAAACCAACAATAATCAAACCCCGCCGCTTCCGCCTGACGAACCAAGTTACGCGCGCGATCTGGGCTGACAAACCCTTTAAACGTAATACCGAATTCCATGATGTGTTCCTCTTATGATTGTGCTTTTTTAATATTTTTTAAGAAATTGAGTCTGTTTTTAACAAAGTATTGGTGAGCTCTGCTCTTGTCTCTAAAGCATCGAAACCTAATGATCTGGTGGGCAAATGCGTATCCCCGCATGACTAAACGGCACCTCTTTCGAAATATTCAAACGGATCAAGATCGGTGTCAGTGCTTCGATGCAGCGGGCGCTTTCCGCCAAGCCTGCGTTGTAGGCTTTGGTGCCCATTTTTTCGATCAGTGCCATGACTTTTTTCTTCGCGATTAAGTCATTGCCGCACACTAAAATGTCGCAATTAATGGCACGAGAAAGATCGTTCAAAGTGATTGCAGATACATTGTGTAATGCGCCAACCACGGGAATATCATCGCCTAATAACAACTGAGCCGATTCCGTGACCGATCCCGCTTCTGGCATCACAACGGCTTTCGGGTTGCCCGGTGCCAGCGGCACAACGATGTCGACCAAGACTTTGCCAAGCAATAACGGCGCGAGCGTTGTTAATGTGGCGTCATGTCCCGCGTACGGAACCGACAAAATGACCAAGTCGCCCGCCGCTTTGGTTGCGTCTTCCATGCTCATGCCAGAAATATCGGCGGTTGCATCACCTAACAATTCGGTCAGCGCCTTCGCCGTTTCTTGCGCTTTAGCAGGATCACGAGAACCCAGCACCACACTCACGCCCGCTTGCGCCAAACGTAACGCTAAGCCTTTCCCTTGCGGGCCGGTTCCGCCAATAATGGCGACTTTATTCATTGATTCGTCTTGCATCGAACTTTTCATCTAAAGAGATCCTCGTTATGAGCGCGAATAAGATCGCGACTGGAACTGTCGGTTTTTGGCCAATTCAGACCACGAAAAATAATCACGGGGGATTTCGCGCTTTTTTCCATCAACAAACCTGACGCCGCCGCGAGTTCGTCGGCAAAGGCGGGCGCGGTCACGCTTAACGGTCGGCCAAAGGCGTCTTCTTCACCCAACATATGCATCACGCCCGGCACGTTCGCCAAGCCAATCGCCACATTGGTTTGCCCCAATCGCCAAGGGCGACCAAAGGTGTCACTAATCACCACGCCCAAATCACAAGCAAAATGCGTTTCCAATCTTTGACACAGTTCACGAGCGCTTTTGTCTGGGTCTTCGGGCAATAAAATAAGCTGACCTGGATGATCCGCATTGGATTCATCCACCGCCGCATTGGCGCAAATGTAGCCGTTTTTATGCTCAGCAATCAGCACGCCTTCTTCTTGATCAGGTCGCTTCATCGCACGAACAATGCGATTCGACTGAGACAAAATCACTTCTACTTTTCGAGGGTCTTTATTCACCGTTTTCGCCAATTCGATCGCTTCGTCGCTTGGTGTAATGTCATCCAAATACGCGCAAGCGCCTTCGCTTTTAGAGACCACTTTGTGAGCAATGACCAGAATATCGCCTGCGACCAAGGTTTGTTTTTGTGTGATTAAGGTATCAATAATGCGTTGCGCTAAATCGTCGCCCGCTTGGAAATCCGGCAATCCCATTAAGCGAAACATACTCATCGAATCAGGCATAGTATTGCTCCTTAACGGGAGGCAGAGAGGTTTGTTTCCATGCTTTGAATTGCTCAGGTTGGCGAATCACCGCCACTTGAAGGTCTTCGCTGTGGTCAATGTCTAACGCGAGATTGGCGAAATGCAAACTGCGGCAAACCAGTCGATTTCTCAACGCATTGGCGCGATGCGCAGACGCCGAATCACAACCGTATTCAAACGGAATCGCGTCTGGTGGTGAGGTCAGTAAAGCATTGGTGCCACCGTCTTTTGCAACGGCAATCACCACTTGTGCGTCATGAATCGCCGCCATTAGGTCGATTATTTCTTGATAATCCAATAGCGCAATATCACTTGGAACAATGAGTTGGCTGTCATAGCCCGACTGTTTCACCCAGTCACAAGCAAAATCCAACGCGCCGTTTAAGCCTTTGGAACCGTCGTCAAATAACGTATTGGTTTCGTAAGATTGCGCCAAACTGAGCACGTCCAGCGACTCGCTCACTACCAACACATCCAGCATGGGAAAATGTTGTTTAAAGAACGCCAAGGTGTTTTGAAACAAGGTCAGCGACAATTTTTCACGAGACGAATCTGACAAGCTGCCGACCAATCTTTGCTTCGATCGTGAGGGCGATTTCATCGGAATCACTACGCAAAGCTTGTCTATAAAACAAGGCGCCAGTAAAAAAGAAGTCATTAGGCCGCCCTCTGCTTCTTATGAGACAGCGCAAATTCAACCACGCGGGACATCAGATCTGCTTTCTCTTCAGGGGTTTTCATCAAGGTGGGCGTGACCAACACATCCAAACCTTGCTCTGTTAGCCATGCCGTATCGGTTTGGTCTATTTCATCGATGACCAGCGCATTCAGAAAAGTGTGATAACAGTCGTAAATGCCTTTCGAATCGATACTTTTACCGGCACTTTCAAGCATTTTATCCGCAGGGCCTTTTACCGTTTTTCCGCCAATCAACGGCGACACCGCGATGACATAAGCGCCACTTTGTTCAACTGCTTGCTGAATGTCTGGCACCGCGAGAATCGCCCCAATGCTCACAATCGGATTACTTGGCGCAATAACGATCACATCGCTGTTGGCAATTTGTTCCAACGCTTCTCGCGTCGGTTTGGCGCTTTCAATTCCCTGGTATTCGATGTCGATCACATCGAGCTGGCAATGCTCGCGCACGAAGAATTCTTGAAACGACAACCAACCTTTTGGCGTTTTCACTTGGGTTTGCACCACATCGTCTGTCGGCAATAAAATCGGTAGCGTCACACCGTGACGTGCTGCCAATCGCTGCGTAATCTCACTGGCGCTCACGCCTTGGTGCTTTAAATGCGTTCGATAAATGTGCGTGGCGAGATCCAAATCCCCCAAGGTCATCCACGTGTCTTGCCCTAAGACAGTTAGCTCGTTTAATACTTGGTGAGTTTCATTCTTGCGTCCCCAACCTTGCTGCCGATCGATTTGATCGCCAAGGGAATAGATCAGGGTGTCAATGTCTGGCGAGACCCAGAGTCCATGAAATTCATCGTCGTCGGCGATGTTGCCGATGATCTTGGTCGCGCTGGCGAACGGACTGTTGGCCAAACCTTCGGCGGCTTTCGCACCGCCGACGCCGCCCGCCAATAACGTAATCGTTAATTCTGCCATTAAGCCACTCCTCGAATCGCAATGCGGTTCGTTAATGGCGTCTTAAAGAAGTTTTTGACCACCTCATATTTTGTACTACGCTGCACCGCGTTTAGGCCTGCTGCTTGGATGTTCGCAACCATGTCTTCTGGGAACACTTCTTGCCCGTGGGTTGCGCCCGCCGCACGCGAAATGCTTTCGTTCATTAAGGTGCCGCCCAAGTCATTCGCGCCAGAACGCAACATTTTGGTCGCCACGTCAGGGCCCATTTTTACCCAAGACGCTTGGATATTATCAATATGACCTTGCAACATAAGACGCGCAATCGCGTGCATTTTGAAATGCTCGTCTTGCGTTGGACCAGGGCGAACGGTGTCTGGATTGTCGTTATACAAACGGGTTTCGTAGTGGATAAAACCCAGCGGCACAAACTCGGTAAAGCCGCCCGTTTCTTTTTGAATATCACGCAATAATTTGAGGTGATTTGCCCAGTGAATCGGCTGATCCACGTGACCGTACATAATGGTGGACGTTGTCGGTACGCCGACAGAGTGCGCGGCTTTGATGATGCGAACCCATTCTTCTGTGGTGAGCTTATTCTTGGTTAATTGCTTACGCACTTCGGTGTCCAGAATCTCCGCCGCCGTGCCCGGCATTGACCCCAAACCTAGTGCTTTTAATTCGGTCAAAAACACCTCTGGCTCAAGGCGGCCTTTCTTGCAGCCATACCAAATTTCAAAAGGCGAAAAGGCGTGAATGTGAATCTCTGGCACGCGTTTTTTCACTGCAACAATCAAATCACGGTAATAATCTGGGCCAATGTCTGGGTGCAATCCACCTTGAATACACACTTCCGTCGCGCCGCGCGCCCACGCCTCTTCGGCTCGGTCTGCAACTTGCTCAACGGTTAAAAATTCTGCGTCTTCATCGCCTTTTTCTTTGGCGAAATTGCAAAAGCGGCAACCCATATAACACACATTGGTGAAGTTGATGTTTCGCGTAATCACAAAGGTTCCCGTATCGCCAACGCGCTTTTCACGCACTTTGTCAGCGGTGTCTAATACGGCTTGAGCTTCTGCGCCTTGGGTGGCAAACAACACACACGCGTCTTCTACGTTTAACTCTTCGCCCAACAGCGTTTTTTCTAAAATCGTTCGAACGGGCAAACTAATTTGTTCGCTCATCATGACTGGATAGACAGATTTTTCTGAGGTTTGATTTGATACATTCATGCGATGTCTCCCTGTAACTGACGGCTAGCGTGCGCAGCTCGGCTCACCAGTGCTGCGACGCGTTGCGTTAAATTAGGCGTTAGATATTTGTGATCTTGATGCTGGAAACGATCGTAAATGGTCAATCGTTCTGCCAAGGAATAACCCAACCCGTTGCACGCTTGCGCCACACTGCTGATCTGCGGCCATGCTCTTTCTGGGTTAATAAAATCTTTGGTCAAAGGGGAAATACCACCCCAATCGTTAATGCCCGCGTTGATGTAACTGCCGTATTCGACTTCTAAATTGGGCGGCGCTTGAATACTGATGTCATCCGGCAAGATCAAACGTGCCACGGCGATGGTGCGTTTCATGTCGTCTAAGTCCGGTTCTTGGCAACCTGCCATGGCGGTGCCTACTTTGGCGCGGAAATTTTGAATAATGACCTCTTGAATGTGACCGTAAGCCAGATGGCGATCACGAATCGCGATCAAGCTCAGCACTCGTTCTTCCCAGCTTTCACCGATGCCAATCAAAATCCCCGTGGTGAACGCAATGTCTAAACGACCCGCTTGCTCTATGGTGTCGAGTCGGCGTTTTGGTGTTTTGTCTGGGCAGGCGTAATGGGCTTGGCCTTGTTTGAGTAATTCGTTAGAGACGTTTTCCAGCATCATTCCCATGCTGGCGGCGACCGGTTTGAGCCGCTTCAATTCATCAAATGACAGCGCTCCCGCATTGACGTGCGGCAACAATGTGGTGTGTGTTAAGACGCTTTCACACTGATCGTGCAGATAATCTAAAGTGTTGTCATAACCTAATGCGGCCAACAAATCCCGCGCTTTCTGATGTCGTTCTTCGGGTCGTTCGCCCAAACTGAACAAGGCCTCTTTGCAATCGAGCGCAGCGCCTTCGTGTGCTGTTTTTAGCACTTGTTGCGGCGTCATGACATTCGAATGAGGCGAGTCCGGCGACTGCACAAAAGTGCAATACCCACAGGAATCCCGACACATATTGGTCAGTGGAATAAAGACTTTTTTTGAATAGGTAAGCTGCTTTCCCCACGCGTTGTCGCGCGCTTTCGCCGCTTGTTGGCAGAGTGCATATAAATCTGGCCCTGTGGCAAATTCATAGGATATGGCTTCAGAAACAGAGATCATATTCACTCCACACATTAGGGATTAATAAAGACGAACAATTAACTTTTTTACCATTTGGTATAAAAATTAATAGCAGTCATTAACGTGGGAGTAAATTGTTTTTTTTAGTTCACGGTGCGCACTAAAAAATAACACGATAATTAAAGCTGACTTAACTAAATAGTTAACTAACGCGTTAAGACTATGAATAAATAGATTTTTTTAATCTTTTATTCTCTTTATATTGGTTATTTTTTAATACGTTTTGAATAGTAATCAGAGAAGAATTTATTTAAAAATTATTTTTTGGCACCAAGAGCGCGCACAACAAATTCCGTCACGGCGTTTTCAGCACGCTCAAAATCCGCTTGATCTAACGTTTTCTTATCCAATAGCACTTCCATTTGAATGGAAAAATCCGCGTAGGTTTGTGTCGCAGCCCATATGGTGAAAAACAGATGCTCTGGGTCGATATCTTCAATTAACCCCTTATTTATCCACGACTTAACGACAGCCACGTCACGATCAAATTGAGGTTTCAGATGGCTAATAAGGTAATCCTTTAACACCGGCGCGCCACTGATGATTTCATGCGCGAATACCTTTGAACCATTGGGATACAGGCGAGAAAGTTGCATTTTTTCACGCACATAATGACGAATCACCGTTTCTGGCGTGGCACCATCGCTTTCGAGTAAAGACAGTTTTTCTATCCAAATATCGAGAATTTCTTTCAACACTCGTTTGTAAAGTAAGTCTTTGTTTGGAAAGTAATAAATTAGATTTTGTTTGGATATTTTGGCGATCTCGGCGATGCGTTCCATTGACGCACCACTAAAGCCTTTCGCGGCAAATATAATCTCTGCTGAGCGCAATATGCGGGATTCCAATACTTCCCTATTAACGGATTGCTTAGTACGTCTTGTTCTTTGCTCAGCCAAACTGCATGCCTACCCTGTTGAATGGTTCTAAAAGTTAACCCACTGTTTTTACTTGGTTTTGAGTTTTTATTAGACGCTAAAATAACATAAGAACAATTCTCAAACGAGCTTAATCAAAACAATTAATGAAAAGTTGGCCTACTTATTGCTGACCAAAAAGACAGAATTCATATATTTTCAAAAACAACTCATGGCAAAACATTAAATAACGGCATCCTATTTTTAATGAATAGACAAATGTTTGACTTCTTACGAAAAAAGGTTTTACCTTTTGGTCAATATTTATTCAAAATAAAAATACGTTAGCAAATATTTATTTCAATTTGATAACTGCCTATTTCGATAAAGATATAAGTAATTTCAAAGAGATATAAATTACTTAGGAGAGAGTTATGCAAGATCTTCGTATCAACGAGCAACGCCTTTGGGACACCTTAATGGAAATGGGGGAGATTGGCGGCACAGAAAAAGGCGGTTGTAATCGCCTAGCGGGAACGGATTTAGACAAACAAGCTCGTGACCTTTTTGTGGCTTGGTGTGAAGCCTGCGGCTGCACCGTTGACGTCGATAAGATTGGCAACATCTTTGCTCGCCGCCCAGGGAAATACAACGATTTACCCGCGGTCGGAACAGGAAGTCATTTAGACACCCAACCCACAGGCGGTAAGTTCGACGGTGTTTTTGGTGTGCTCTCTGGTGTCGAAGTGCTGCGAACGATTCATGAAAACAACATTGAAACCCCAACAGCGATGGAATTTTCGGTCTGGACCAACGAAGAAGGTTCGCGCTTTCAACCTGCGATGCAAGGTTCCGGCACCTATGTTGGTCGTTTTGACCTTGAAACCGAATTAAACAAAACCGATGTAAATGGCATTCGCCTTGGCGACGAGCTAGAGCGCATCGGATATTTAGGCGATATGGAACTCGGTAGCCGTAATATGGGCGCCTTTTTTGAAGCGCACATCGAGCAAGGCCCGATTTTGGAAGATGAAGAAAAAGCCATTGGCATCGTTCGATTAGGCCAAGGCATTCGCTGGTACAACGTCGAAGTGGTTGGTCGCCCTTCTCATTCTGGCACCACGCCCATGCATTTGCGCAAAGATGCCATGTTGACGGCCGCGGCGATTGTCAGCGAAATGAATGCCATCGCGCTTCGTCATGAAAATGGTTTAGGCACGGTCGGCTTTATGCAGGTCTGGCCGAATTCGCGAAATACAATTCCCGGCAATGTAAAGTTCAGCGCCGACCTTCGAAACCCTCGCCCCGATGTTTTATTAAAAATGCACGAAGAGCTCATCGCTTATTGTGAGAAAATCGCTGAAGAACACGGTTTAGACGTTAATCTTGATCCTTTCTGGTATTTCGCCCCGGTGGAATTTAATGCCTCCGACGATGTAAAAGCCGCCACCGAAAAGCTCGGTTACAGCCACATGGACATCTACGCTGGCGCAGGCCACGATGCGTGTTACATGGCAGATCTCGTGCCAACCGGAATGATCTTTACGCCTTGTCTAAATGGCATTAGTCATAACGAAGCCGAATACAGTTCGCCTGAAGAATGCGCCGCCGGCGCCAATGTTCTGCTGCATACTATGCTAGAAGCCAGCGAACGCATTGCCAAAGAGCATCAACAACATTCGAACAAGAGAAGAAAAAACGCGGGCTGTGAGTTCTAAGCAGTTCAACTTAATAAAGACGTCTACAACAGCTAACAAATAGAAGAGGTGGCAACCATGTCCAGCAAGTCAGTGAAGCAGGGTGAGTTTTATGAATTGGAAGTCGACAACGATCTCCAACAAAGTTCAGCGTATAACGACGATTTAGCACCAACCAAAATCAAAGACCGTACATGGAGCAAGTGGAACATCGCGGCGCTATGGATTGGTATGTCTATTTGTGTACCAACCTATACGCTGGGCGGAGTGCTCACCGCGTATTTTGGGTTATCCGTCATGGAAGCCTTGTTTACCATATTGATTGCTAACGTTATTTTGCTGGTTCCTCTTACTTTAAACGCCTATCCAGGCACAAAGTTCGGCATTCCCTTTCCTGTGCTATTGCGTTCGTCGTTCGGCATGGTGGGTTCCAATATTCCCTGTTTGATTCGTGCCTTGGTGGCTTGTGGTTGGTTCGGTATTCAAACCATGTTTGGTGGTTTGGCGATTCACTTATTGTTGTCCGCCGTCTCCGATGGTTGGGCGAGTTTAGGCGGCGTTGGCGAAGTGATTGGCTTCTTTATTTTCTGGGCGCTCAACATGTACGTGGTGATTCGCGGGGCGGAATCCATTAAATGGCTGGAAACCTTGTCTGCGCCTTTGTTGCTTATCGTGGCGATTGGCTTGATGTTTTGGGCCGGCGGTAAAGTGTCGTTTACGGAGATTTTAGCCACGCCTGCAAATCGCCCTGAAGACGCAGGTTTCATGGGGTATTTTCTGGGTGGCCTAACGGCAATGGTCGGTTTCTGGGCAACCTTGTCGTTGAACATCCCTGACTTTAGCCGCTATGCAAAATCACAAAAGGATCAAATCGTTGGTCAAATCATTGGCTTGCCAGCGACCATGTTTTTCTTTGCAGCGCTGGGTGTGGTGTTAACGGCCGCATCAACCACCTTGGTGGGCGAAACGATTTCTGACCCAATTTCTTTGATCGGAAAAATCGACAGCCCAGTTTGGGTCGCCATTGCCATGGTGTTGATCATCATCGCCACGCTGTCGACCAATACCGCAGCAAACGTGGTTTCTCCTACTAATGACTTTCAAAATATCGCACCGAAACTGATCAATCATACTCGTGGCGCGCTGCTTACCGGCTTGATTGGTATTCTGTTGATGGGTTGGGAATTGCTCAAAAAAATGGGCATGTTGGAATCCGATGTGAGTGTGGAAAGCATGTATTCAAACTGGCTATTAGGCTACTCCAGCTTACTCGGCCCCATCGCTGGCATCATGATCGTGGATTATTTCTTGATCAAACGTCAGCACTTGGACCTTGTCGCGCTGTACACGCCAAGCAGTTTGTACCCAGCATTCAACAGCGCTGGTCTTATCGCCTTTGCTATTCCCGTGCTGATCACACTGGTTGCTCTGAATATGCCTGCTCTGGGTTGGTTCTACAGTTATGGCTGGTTCACCGGTGCATTTACTGGTGCGTTGGCCTATTTCATTCTAGCCAACATGCAATCGACGTCTGAAAACCAGGCCGACGCATTGCAGTCTTAATTCTATTCCGTTTTGTGGGCGGTGCTTTCGAGCATCGTCGGCATTTTTAATCCATCGCGTTTTTCATCTTCTTCGAATTGATGGTAACAAAACGCGCACTTAAGAAAGGATGGTATATGACGCTTCTTATAAAGGGTGGAACCATCGTCACCCACGAAGAAACTTTCAAAGCGGACATTCTTTGCAAGAACAACAAAATCGTCGAGATTGGCGACATCAGCGACTACCCCAAAGACGTTGACGTCATTGATGCAACGGGCAAGCTCATTATGCCCGGCGGGATTGATCCTCACACTCACATGCAATTGCCTTTTATGGGCACCGTCGCCAAAGACGATTTTGCATCAGGCACCGTCGCGGCGCTTGCGGGCGGCACAACGACCATTATCGACTTTGTGATTCCGAACCCTCAGCAGTCGTTATTGGATGCGTATCATCAATGGCGTGGTTGGGCGAAAAAAGCCCATTCAAACTACAGCTTCCATGTGGCGATTACCTGGTGGGACGCCACGGTCGCAGAGGAAATGAACATACTGGTAAAAGACCACGGTGTGAACAGCTTTAAACATTTTATGGCGTACAAGAATGCCATCATGGCGACCGATGATATTCTGGTGGCAAGCTTCACAAAATGCCTAGAACTCGGCGCGATTCCAACGGTTCATGCGGAAAATGGCGAGCTGGTTTATCACCTACAAAACAAACTCATGGCCGAAGGCATGACAGGACCAGAAGCGCACCCCTTGTCTCGCCCTTCCTCTGTAGAAGGCGAAGCCGCCAACCGCGCCATCAGCATTGCCAATACGCTCGGCGCGCCGATCTACCTTGTTCACGTCTCCACAGAAGAAGCCGTCGACGCCATTCGCTACGCCAAAGATCACGGCCAAACCGTCTTTGGTGAAGTGCTCGCAGGGCATTTAACGGTGGACGACAGCGTGTATCAACACCCAGATTGGGCAACCGCTGCTGCGCACGTAATGAGCCCGCCTTTTAGACCGAAACATCATCAAGATGCGCTGTGGAAAGGCGTTCAAGCGGGCACACTGCAAACCACCGCAACGGACCACTGCGCGTTTTGTGCCGATCAAAAAGCCATGGGCAAAGACAACTTCACGCAAATCCCCAACGGCACCGCCGGAGTGGAAGAACGCATGATGGTGTTGTGGGAAAAAGGTGTGAACGAAGGCAAGATCACCATGAATGAATTTGTCGCGTTAACCTCCACCAATACGGCGAAGATCTTCAATATCTATCCGCAAAAAGGCGGTATACGCGTTGGTGCCGACGCAGATTTGGTGATTTGGAACCCTGAAGCCACCAAAACGATTTCCGCGAAGACGCATCACTCGAAGATCGAACACAGTATTTTTGAAGGCATGGAAATTCACGGCGTACCCGAAACCACGATTTGCAATGGCAAACTCGCGTGGCACAACAATACCTTGATGGCCGAATCGGGTGACGGACAATACGTGGATCGCCCGACTTATGCCCCGTTTTACGAATCGCTAAGAAAGCGCAAGGAATTGAATAAACCCAAAGCGGTTGTGCGGTAAAAATAAGCAAAAACAACCCCATCCTAGCCTTCCCCTTGAAAGACAAAAGGGGAAGGAACCGAGACGCATCATCAACAACCTAAGCGTTATTCGACCGATGAGATCTAAACGTATCCGTTATAAAACAAATTCGACCAAGGCTTGCAATACGACGAACGACATTAATCCCGCTAAAATATCGTCAAACATAATGCCGAAACCGCCGTGGACGTGTTTGTCCACCCACGAAATTGGCCACGGTTTCAAAATATCAAACAGACGAAACAGTACAAAGCCTAATACGATGTAAAACCAACCTGCAGGTGCTAGAAACATGGTGATCCAAAAGCCCACAAACTCATCCCAAACGATGCCAGAATGGTCGTGAACGCCTAAATCTTTCGAGGTTTTACCACAAAGATAAATCCCCACCAACGAAGTAACCACCAGCACGGCAAGGTACGCCATGGTGCTTAAATCTTGTAAAAGCCAGATGAATATTGGCACCGCCGCCAAGGTACCAAACGTACCCGGCGCTTTGGGTGCCGCGCCAGAACCAAGGCCAAACGCCAGAAAATGTATCGGATTACGCCATACTGACGCGGGGGCAGAATTTGCCATGAAATCATTACCTATTCGTTAAATTTAAAAATTAGAAGTGTTGCCAACCGGTTATTTCACCATGATAACCTTGGATACTAAACCCTTCCGCGACAATCTCGCCGACCTTAGTGCAAGGCAAACCCAGAGTTTGCGTAATCAGTGCGATTTCACCCGCTTGTTCTTTTGGTGCGGTAAAACACAATTCGTAATCATCGCCGCCCGTTAACGCTAACGTGACAGCGGATTCTGGCTGCCATTGTTTTAACTCGGCAGAAATAGGCAGACTCGCTGCATCAATGACGGCGCCAACGTCCGAGGCTTTCAGTATATGCTGGATATCTTGAGCAAGACCATCGGAAATGTCCATCATCGCGTGTGCAACTCGCTTGAGCGCCATGCCGACAATCAGCCTCGATTTTGGTCGCCAATAGCGATCGTAAAAATAATCAAACCGCTCGCTCGACACTTGTAATTCACCGGTCACAATCGGCACCGCAGCGGCCGCGTCGCCCAGTAATCCGGTGACATAAATATCGTCGCCGACTTTTGCTGCACTGCGTTTCACCGCCAATTCAGGTTCCACATAACCATGAACTTGTAGCGTAATGGTTAACGGGCCTTTGGTGGTATCGCCGCCAACCAAAGCCAATCCGATGGGCTCGGCCAGTTCCGCCATGCCTTGTGCTAAACCAGCAAGCCATTGCGGATCGGACTCAGGAATCGTCAAACCTAAGGTAAAAAACGCGGGTTTCGCCCCCATCGCGGCCAAGTCACTGACGCACGTTGCGACCGAGCGATAACCGATGTCTACTGGGTCGGCATCAAACGGAAAATGTCGACCCTCGACTAAGGTATCCATCGAGAATACTAAGCTTTGCCCTTGCGGCACTTGCACCTGAGCGCAATCGTCACCGATGCCCAACAAAAGATCTCCACGCCCCTGTGTACTTGCCATCACAGACGCTTGGAAAATGTTTTGTATCAACTCGAATTCTTTCAACACTCTGTCCTTTTATTGTCCCAGCGGGATGCATTCACCGCCAAAAATACTGACAAGAGGATACCGTATTGCAGGAAAGATGTCAGAAACGAAACAGGGCAGATCGCTCATCGCAGACCTGCCCTGTTTATCAATATCAATTGGCGAATTAGCTGTTAATTAATTCGCATCTGGACGCGGAGCACGTTTCTTTGGCGTTGGTACTACTTCAAGGTAAAAAGACTTCCAATGCTGGCTTTGCGCCGAGCTGATATTGGTATTAATGTCACCTTCGTGGATCACGCGTGCTTTTTCTGCCGTTTGGCCAAACTTACAGGTAAATCCCCAAAAATCAGCGCCTTCAGGCAACGCGTGTTTGCGCTCTTTTTTGATGTACTGCTTCACTTCGTTTTTCGCCGCTTCAATGATGCGCTGATAAGAAAGCTTGGGGTGAGATAGAGCAAACGTCTTTTTCATTATGATCCTAAAAATTTTGGGCAAGGCAGCGTAACAACCACCTCAATAGTGACATATGATAGCGGGTTAAGAATAAACCAGCCATCAATAAGAAAAATATTCCTAAACAAATCATTATTTTTAGGGTTAGCCAAGACGGTGTGTGAAGACATAAAAAAGCCCCGTTATTAGCAAGTAATAACGAGGCTCTTAGGGATCTCTCAAAAACGCGTTAAACAGCGCTTAAATAATTGTCTGCAATTATTTATTAGCCAATCGGCGAGCTGCAATTTCTTCGCGGCGAACACGTTGCGCTAGTTTGTCTAGAATGCCGTTTACGTATTTGTGGCTTTCTGTTGCGCCAAAGCCTTTTGCTAATTCAACGCTTTCGTTGATCGCAACACGGTATGGCACGTCTAAACGCTGAGACAATTCAAACGAACCAATGCGCATAATAGCCAATTCGATTGGGTCTAGCTCGCTCAATGGGCGATCTAGTAATTCTTCGAATAAGTTATCCAATTTTTTCGCGCTGGCAGTAACGCCTTGCAAAATTTCACGGAAGTAGGCTTTATCGCAAGAATCCATGTCCTGATCCATCACGAACTGAGTTTCAATCTCGCTAACCGCAGATTGGTTCATCTGCCATTGGTAAACCGCTTGTAATGCCAAACGACGGGAAGCACTGCGCATTTGCGAACGTGAAGGCTTTTTATCCTTACGTTTTGGTGCTGGAGTTTGGTCGTTTGTAGTGTCCACTTCGCTCATTTTTTGCCTCAGTTGTCCAGACTAGGTCGCATGGTTTGCGATCGCATTTTCGTCTGTTTGATCGTATTTTAAGTCGCTTCAACCCAAAATACGAATATACATGTCATCTTGGGCGGCGATTATAGCAATTTTTATTCTACGTTTCTCGGCAAAGTTCTCTAAATATCGCTAAGAAAATCCGGTTTTCTGTGATTTCCATGAAAAAGGCTGAGAAAGCAATCACTCACGTCTCGACTATTCTTCCAATCCATCGTCAAAGTCATCGCCAAAATCGTCGTCTAGGTAGTCTGGACGGTAAACCAAGCGCAAATCTTGGCCTATTTGTGTCACGGATTTCAGTTCTAACTCGACGGCTTCGCCCATGGTATCTAATGGCAATTGAAACAACGGACGCGCGCTGGAGCCCAGCAGTTTTGGCGCCATGTAAATCACGATCTCATCAACCAAACCGGCTTGTAAAAAACCACCTGCCAATTCTGCGCCGGTTTCTAACAAGACTTCATTAATACCGGCGTCGGCAAGTTGCTCCATCGCGTCCAACAAGTCCAAACGACCGTCTTCACCGCGCGGAGAAAATCGAACCGTGACGCCTTTTTTCTTCAATGCGTCTAGGTGTTCGTTTTCTAAATCGTCTTCCACACAAAAAACACAGGCTTGTTTCGCTGGCTGCAAAATTTTCGCTTCTGGCAGAATCGATAAAGCCGTGTCCATGACCACACGAAGCGGTTGACGTACGGTTTTGGCGTCGACGTCTTGATCATCACAATCAATGCGAACCGTCATGCTAGGGTTGTCCATAAGAACCGAGCCAATCCCCGTGACAACAGCGTCACTTTGCGCACGCAAACGCTGCACATCCAAGCGTGCTTCCGGCCCTGTAATCCATTGGCTTTCACCCGATTCCATTGCCGTTCGGCCATCCAGACTCATCGCCAATTTTACACGAATAAAAGGAAGCCCTTCGCGCATGCGTTTGATAAAACCAGGGTTGAGCGCTTCACAGTCCGCTTCTAGCACGGGACCGATCACCTCGATGCCCGCTTTTTTGATCTTAGACAAACCACGACCTGATACTTCAGGGTTTGGGTCTTGCATGCCGTAAACCACGCGAGCGACGCCCGCTTTGATCAAGGCATCGGCACAAGGTGGCGTTTTACCATGGTGACTGCAAGGCTCTAACGTGACATACGCCGTTGCGCCTACAACATCTTGCTTCGCATCCGCGAGCGCATTCACTTCGGCGTGACCTTCGCCGGCTTTCAGGTGAAAGCCTTGACCAATGATTTGCTGGTCTTTGACCAACACACAACCAACGCGTGGATTTGGGTGCGTGGTATAAAGGCCTTTTTTCGCTAGCTCAATGGCTTTCGCCATCCAATGTTCATGGTTGTTTTCGGTCATGCTTCATCTTCTTTAGTAGGTTCTAGGGCATCGGCGCTGTGGTTTTCTAAACGGTCGATTGCCTCGCGGAATTCGCTGATGTCTTTAAAGCTTCGATACACAGAAGCAAAACGCACATACGCCACTTGGTCGAGGCGCTGCAATTCTTCCATGACCGCTTCGCCCGTCCAACGAGACGGCAATTCGCGCTCGCCCGTGGCTTGCATTTTTTCTTTGATTCGAGCAATCGCGGTTTCGACGGCTTCAATGCTAACCGGACGCTTCTCAATGGCTTTAATAATGCCATTGCGCAGTTTGTCTTCATCAAAGACTTCGCGGCTGCCATCGCTTTTGATCAATTTGGGCATTTGCAGCTCCGCCACTTCGAACGTGGTAAAGCGCTCTTGGCAATGGCTGCAGGTACGACGACGGCGCACTTGTGCGCCTTCCGAGACAAGTCGAGAGTCCACTACTTTAGTATCTTGAGTTCCACAAAAAGGGCATCGCATGGCGCTTCCAATATCACTAATTAGGTGTAAAAATGCCTCAACTAAGGCCATCATTTTCTGGCACAAATGATATCAATCCAGCCATAATATAGCTACCAAGCGACGGCACGCTCGCCCTATCAAATCAAACCAATAAATAAGGATTTTTATGCCCTTCGCAGAATTATCAGGCTTAGTTGCTGCGCTTTGCTGGACCATTTCTAGCCTGATGGCTCCGGGGTTGATTCAGCGTTTTGGCACCATGCGTTTCAATACCATCCGCATCATGATTGCCAGCTCCGTTTTGTTGTTTATCTGCCTGCTGACTCAACGCTTTAACGCCTCATTATGGCAACACGCCGAGTTGATTATGCTGGCTTACGGTTTGTTTTATCGACACAAGCAACCCGCTAGCGCCATTCCCTTCTCGCAACTGACGCGACGAGACTTTATTGGCATTGGCGCGCTCGCCACCATCGGCATGGTCATTGGTATGAGTGTTTTAGTCTGGGGCGTTGGTAACGCCAATGTCGGCATCGTCACCACCTTGTCGGCCGTTGTTCCCGTACTGATCTTACCGGGATTATGGATTACCACCGGCCAACGACCCGCATTTGGCGCTTGGTTGGGCGCCATTTTAGTCGTGTCTGGTGCCGCGCTGATTATTCTTCATTAGCCACATTTGTGCTATCCTTAGCGCACTCGTTTTAATCGGCTCGTCGTCGACTGATTAGCCTTAATCAAGTTTCTACGGCGCGCTTCAACATTCATTCTTTCATTACTCAATAAGTGACTCATTTTATGGCTCAGTTTGTATACAGCATGAACCGCGTTGGGAAAGTTGTTCCTCCTAAACGCGAGATTCTTAAAGACATTTCCCTTTCCTTCTTCCCTGGCGCGAAAATCGGGGTTTTGGGTCTTAACGGTTCTGGTAAATCCACGCTACTTCGCATCATGGCGGGCGTTGATACAGAACATAACGGTGAAGCACGTCCAATGCCGGGCATTAAAATCGGCTACTTGGAGCAAGAACCTCATCTTGATCCAACCAAAAACGTTCGCGGTATTGTTGAAGAAGCCTTCGAAGACGTTATCACTGCGATGGCACGCTTAGACGCGGTTTACGCCGAATACGCTGAACCGGATGCTGACTTTGACGCATTGGCAAAAGAACAAGGTCAACTTGAAGCCTTGATCGAAGCAAAAGAAGGTCACAACCTAGAGCGCGCCCTTGAAGTCGCGGCCGATGCCCTTCGTCTTCCTCATTGGGAAGCGAGCGTTGAGCACCTTTCTGGTGGTGAACGTCGTCGTGTTGCGCTATGTCGTTTGTTGCTGAACAAACCAGACATGATCCTTCTGGACGAGCCGACTAACCATTTGGACGCAGAATCCGTTGCTTGGTTAGAGCGCTTCTTGAAAGATTACCCAGGCACCGTTGTGGCGATTACCCATGACCGTTACTTCCTAGATAACGCCGCTGGCTGGATTCTGGAATTGGACCGTGGTCACGGTATTCCATACGAAGGCAACTACTCGTCTTGGTTAGAACAAAAAGACGCTCGTCTTGCTAGCGAAGCGAAGCAACAAGCGTCCCATCAAAAAGCCATCAAATCCGAGCTTGAATGGGTTCGTCAAGGTGCCAAAGGTCGTCAATCTAAATCCAAAGCACGTTTGGCTCGATTCGAAGAAATGAACTCTCAAGAGTTCCAAGATCGTAACGAAACCAACGAATTGTACATTCCACCGGGACCGCGTCTTGGTAGCAAAGTCATCGAAATCGAAGGCGTCAGCAAAAGCTTCGAACACAAGATGCTACTAGAAGACTTCAACATGGTGGTGCCACAAGGCGCGATCGTTGGTGTTGTTGGTGGTAACGGTGCAGGTAAATCTACCCTGTTCAAAATGATTGCCGGAATCGAACAACCAGACACAGGCACAGTCACACTGGGCGAAACCGTGCAACTGGCTTACGTGGATCAAATGCGTGAACTGGATGGCGAAAAAACCGTCTTTGAAGAAATCGCCGACGGCCAAGACATGATCACAGTTCACAACTACAAGGTTGTGTCTCGTGCTTACATCGGTCGCTTTAACTTCAAAGGGTCTGATCAACAGAAATTGGTTAAACATTTGTCTGGTGGTGAGCGTAACCGTTTGCACCTTGCAAAACTGCTTAAAGAAGGCGGCAACGTCTTGCTACTGGATGAGCCGACCAACGATCTTGACGTAGAAACCTTACGTGCATTGGAAGACGCGTTATTGGCCTTCCCAGGTGCCGCGATTGTTATTTCCCATGACCGTTGGTTCCTAGACCGTATCGCAACACACATCCTAGCGTATGAAGGCGATTCTAAAGCCGTCTTCTTCGAAGGTAACTACGCAGAATACGAAGCCGACTACAAACAACGTACCGGCAACGAAGCCACACCAACGCGTATCAAATACAAACGTATTGATGCGTAATTCTATTTAATAGGGTTGGTTGGGTTGAATGGAAAACCGCTTACAGAGATGTGAGCGGTTTTTTATTTTCTATATTTTCTTAGTGTAATATTTCTACAATCTTCGAAATCATTTTTCAATTGCTCAGGAATTTCCAAAAAAGGAGAGAATGAAGTATCTAATGTTCGAATAGGATTATGTAACTGCCCTACTACATAATCCATTTCCATCGATAACAAAAATAAGGCTCTGAATGAATTGTAAAATTCGTTTTCAAAATCCGTTTTCGCTTTCTCTAATTTCACCCCAAGTTCAGGTGTTGGTATAAAGTCTCTAGATTTACTATGAACTAATTTGTTTCTAAATTTAACTAATTGCTGTAAAGCCTTAAATGCTGGTCCTGATTTGTCAATTTCACGTCCACAAACTAATTTAGGAACTACTACCCATTTTGAAATCACATCCAAGCTATAAATATGCTTATCACAATAACTATCTCCTAACTGTATACCCGCATAATCATTGATCCCAGCCTCAACACACATGCTTGCGAATACAATCGCTTTAACTGAATGCCTGTATTCCAAAGATGAAAACTCAGATTTTTCGCTCTCATCACAAGTGTTATTTAACCTCTTTCTAAGGTCATAACTCATAGCTGACTCATTTAAAGCAATATCAAAATAAGTGCTAGTCCGTGTATTTAATCTTGCCCAACTCTCTCTCGGGTGTTGTACATTGTTATAAATTCCTTCCACAAAAAAACCTCCTACTAATAGTTAAATCAAATTCAACACTTTTGAAAATACTCCATTCGAAAAATATATTCGAGCTCAAGCAATCACTTCTATGCCTTTTCGCTCCACAAGAGACAGCATTTTCAGCGCAGCGCCTCTGGGTTTGCTTTCGCCCTGTTCCCATTTTTTTACCAGCTTATCGCTGACGTTTAAATATTGTGCGAAAACGGGTTGAGAAAGGTTATTGGCTAGCCTTAGTTTTTTGACTTGTTCTGGCGTGAAGTCATGAATGGAGGTTAAACATAAAGTATCAAACTGACGCATGGTGGTTTTATCAATCGCACCCGCTTTTTTTAGGCCTTTGGCTGTCTTATGAACAGACTTTAAAATATCACTCATGGCGATCTCCTTCTTGGCAATTTTCTACTTTGATTAACTCTTTCGAAGCTATCAAACTTTCTAGTTCACTTTGGCTAAAACTAATAAATACTTGGGCTAATTCTCTTAGCGCCATTTGCTCTTTTTTAGTGATGTTAGCTCGTTTATTTTTAGCAAAGGCATACAAGAAAAAGTACTTTTCACCAATGACTGCGCCAATAATTGTTCGATAGCCACCACTCTTACCTTTGCCTTCTGTTGCCACTCTCTTTTTATAGAGAGCGCCACCTAGGTCTGCATCAACTAATCCTCTCTGGATCTCATCACATGCTTCAATGAGATCCATATCAGACAAACGATCTTTTTTAGTTAAAGAACAAAACTCTTTCGTTTTATAAATCAAAGTATACCCTCCTTGGGTAGTATTTCAACAATACTCAACACATCCTGTGCACCTCTTCCAACAATTTAACGGTAACATCAATAATTCACTAGTGGAAAAAAAACCGCTTACTTGTAGGTAAACGGCTTTGAAAAATAAGGTCGGACGCTAAATAACATCCACGTTGATTAACGTGCTGCCGGCTGCAATCACTTCATTTTTACCCAAGCAGATATCGGTTCCAATCAACCCATTCAAACTGCCAGTCATGAAGAAGAAGTCGTCTATGTAACCTCGGCGAACGCATTCTTGCACGCCTTTCAACAGCACTTTTTTCTTCTGTTTGAAGAAGTCTGGTGCACTGGTTAAGTAATCGTAAGTTTGGTTTTGGTGGCCGCTTTTAAGAGTAAAATCGCCAGCGATAGGAAGGTTAGAAACGAGGATGCCGTAGTTATAATAAAAATCACAAGATTGATAACTCTTGTCGTTGATCTTCGGGCGCAACACTTCGATGGCCACCCGCGGTTCACTGTTTTGCACCTTGTATTCAATGTCGCTCGCCAAGATAGGCACGCTACAGTGATAGCAAATTTCGACTTCTAGGCCAGAGACATCGTTTTTCGGTAATTGAGTTCCTTGATTCTCAAAAACCTGAAAATCAAAAATAGGCGAGATAATAAACACGCCGGAATCGTCGACGACTTTCCAGCCCTTGATCACCGCCCCTTTGCTCGTTAGCTCGGCAATCAATTGATCCTGCGCGTGACAAATGTCGTCGTAATTATCATGAATAGAGGCAAAAGCACCGTCTTCAAACGCACGGAGAATGGCGGAATATTCTGTAAAATTCATTCAATAATTCCTTCGGAAAAACGGATCGGTTTTCATTATCAGAAGCAAAAAATAGCGCCTCTAGAAAAAATAGAAGCGTTAATATACAAGGTTTTGAATTGAAAAAAGAGACTTGCCGTTGATCGTTTTTCGTTTTGCCTTTTTACGGCACCATCACCTCTGACAATGCGTCTGCCAAGAAAGGAACGTCGCTTTCTTTGAGCCCTGCTAGGTTCATTCGCCCGCCGTCCACAAGGTAAACACCACACGACTCCCGTAAACGAGCAACTTGGTCCGAGGTAGCGCCGATCACAGAAAACATGCCTTTGTGCTGCGCAATAAAGTCAAACTGATGCGAATCGGTTCGGTGCTGTAACGCGCTGACTAAGGAGGTTCGAACCTGTTGAATACGTTGTCTCATTTGCGTCACTTCAGACAACCAATATTCTTTTAACACCTTATCTTCCAATATGATGCGGACAATCGCAGCACCGTGATCTGGCGGCATCGTATAAGAGCTTCGGGCGCATTCCATGATGCGACTTTTAATGCATTCGCTCTGCTGTAACGTGTCGGAGGCAATGACCGCCAATCCGGTTCTCTCACGATATAAACCAAAGTTTTTTGAGCAAGAACTGGCGACCAAATAATCGGGAACCCGTTCAGCGAGATAACGAAAGCCAGCCGCGTCTTCTTCCATTCCATCGCCAAAACCTTGATACGCCATATCGATAAAGGGCAAGAAGCCTTGAACGTTCGCCATGTCCGTTATGGTTTGCCACGAAGAATAGCTCAAGTCTGCGCCTGTTGGGTTATGGCAACAACCGTGCAATAAGACCACGTCGTTTTTGCCCAGCGAGGACAAGGTCGCCAGCATGGCTACTTCGTTCACCATTTTGGTTTGAGGGTCAAAATACGGGTAATAAGCCACGTCCAGACCGGCGGCTTTCATGATCGGTGCGTGATTAGCGTAACTTAAATCACTCGTCCAGATTTTGGCCGTCGGATTGGCAATTTTAATAACCTCGGCAAGCAATCGTAACGCGCCGCTCGCGCCTGGCGTTTGTACGCCCACCGCGCGGGAGAGGCTACTATTGTCGCCCAATAACAAGTCCATCATCACGCGGTTAAAGCGTTCGCATCCTGCCATGCCGACATACGCTTTGCTGTCTTGTTCGTCCAAAAGGCGGGATTCTGCCATTTTGACCGATTGTAAAACCGGAGTGACGCCTTGTTCGTTGCGATAGACACCAACGCCCAAGTCTAATTTTCGAGAGCGTGTATCCTGAAGACAGGCTAAAGTTTGAGACAATATAGGGTCTTTGACCGCGGGAGTAAGTGCGCTAAACATGATGTTTTTTTCCTAGAGATTTTACTACGCCGCTCGCGAATACCACGCCGACACAAACGAAACACAAGCCAAAGATGGCCGCTAAGCCGATGGATTCGTGCAACAAAGGAATGGCCAGCAACGACGCTAATACCGGTGTTAATGCCCCCATGGCCGCGGTTCTTTCCGCGCCCAAAGCATTGATCGCGTAGCCATAACTAAAGCCCGTAAAAAGGCCGACTAACATAGATTGCACGAAAAACTGCCACGCCAATTCATTGGCACTGACCAAGCTCATTCCTGAGCTCACAACGCCCGTCGCTAATAACACCAATAAGATGCAGGTCGAGACCGAGCCAAGCAGCCCCGTGGCGGCCAACGGAGGCAAACCCGCGACGCGTAAACAAATGGTGTAAACCGCCCAAAAGAAACTCGCACTGATAAACAACAAATCGCCTTTCCATACGTCGCTGTCCAGAGACCACATGGAAATCAGCAACAGCGCCAAAATGCCAATCATGATGGCGACAAGACCCAGAAAACGAGGGCGACTCAGCGGTTCTTTAAACACAATGACGGCAATGGCGGTCACGAACAGAGGAAACGTACCGGGAATCAATAAACCCGCATGCGACACAGGCGCATACTGCATGCCCGCCGAGCTCAAGAAAAAGAACGGAACGCCCGCCCCAAGCACAATGCCGACCAACGTCCATTTAGGAACACGCAATAACATTTGACGAGATCGATATAAAAACGGAAACAACACCAATGCGGGAATGACGTATCGCATCAACGCCAGATCAAATGTGGTGAGCGCAGATTGCGCGCCCATTTTGACACTAACCAGCCAACCGGCCCAAATGCAGGTGGTGATAAATGCCGCCAAAAGGCCAAATTGAAACATGCGTCCGGAGGCAATATGCCGATAAGCCGGTGCAGCTGACTCTGGTGTCTGCGTTATGTCACTCATGAATATTCCCGATAAAATTCGTCTGTCAAAAAAACACTAATGCCTTCATTATAGGGACAGAGTCACGAGCATGTCCTTGCCATTAACACCTTTGAAAATTCATTTTTTGGCAGAATATACTCATTTTTTAACAATAAAATATCAGGTATGCCAATTTGAAAGCCGACAATACAGATACCCAAATCCTAACGCATTTGCAGAACGATGGCCGACTGAGCAATGTTGAGTTGGCCGAACAAATTCACTTGTCGGCATCGCCTTGCTTACGACGCGTCAAACAACTGGAATCGTCAGGGGTGATTAAAGGCTACAAGGCGAGCCTTGACCGTAAAAAGGTCGGCTTGTCGATGACGGTGTTTATTGAGGTTCGACTGAAGAGTCATACCAGCGAAGCCAGTGAAGCGTTTGAGGAAAGTGTCGCCAACTTGCCCAATGTGATCAGTGCGTATTTGGTGTCTGGATTTGCCGATTATCGATTGGAAGTGGTTGCAAAAGACCTTGCGGATTATGAAGGCATTTTAAAAGCCATGCAGAACCTGCCCTACGTGAAAGACATTCACAGCAATTTTGCAATCCGAGCCATTAAAAGCGACGCACCCTTGCCGCTTTAACCCACAAAAAAACCGCTTACCTTTCGATAAGCGGTTCAGATGTTATCTTATGGTGCTTAAGGTTTAGACCTTAAAGCTGCCCACTTGGTGATCCAAGGCTTTGTACAATTTCGTGATGTCTTGTGATTGCTGTTGAATCGTATCCGACACAGATTGCACAGAATCCGTTTGTTCTTTTAATGACACCATATTCTGGTTGATGTCATTGGCCACAACAGATTGCTCCTGAGTTGCTTGTGCAGTTTGCGCCGCCATATCCTGCACTTTACCAAAGGACACTCTCAAGTCATCAAATGCTTTTGTCACTTCGCCAAAGTTACTCACGGTAAGGTCCGCGTTATTACGGCTGTTTTGAATCGCTTTTGATGATTCCGCCACATTGATTTTAAGCTGTTCAATCATGGACTCAATTTCATTGGTGCTGTCTTGAGTACGCGTTGCCAAGGTACGAACTTCATCCGCTACCACGGCAAACCCACGACCTTGTTCGCCCGCACGCGCGGCTTCAATCGCGGCGTTCAAGGCCAATAAGTTCGTTTGCTCGGCAATATTACGAATCACTTCTAATACAGACGCGATGCTTTCAGAGCTTTTCTGTAACTCACCAGAACGTCCAAGCGCCAATTCAATATCAGACACCAATTCAGTCACGGCTTTTTCTGATTTATTAACGGCCGTCAAACCACTTTGCGTGAAACCACTTGAACTTTTGGCTTCATCCGCTGTGTTTTGAGCCACGTTCGCCATTTTCTGATTCGATATATCCAGCTCATGACCAGAGCTCACAACCGAATCTGACGCTTTTGCTAAGGCTACTGTGATGCTAGACGTTTTCGTCACCGCATCGTTCAATTTTCGCGTTGTTTGACCAAGTGCATCGGACTGTTCATGGATGTTACCAATGATGCCTCTTAGACGGTTCACAAACGCATTGAACTCATTCGCTAAGTCGCCCAGTTCATCTTTCGTCGAAAACTCAATGCGCTGTGTTAAATCTCCATCACCTTCGGAAATTTCACGAATACGCGTTCCCAAATAACGCACCTGATCGCTCAGTGTTTTTGGTGTTTTGTAACTGAACCAAATACCAATCAGCAAACCGATCACGACAACAATCAATGCGAAGTCTATGAAATTATCCACTTTTGCTTCGACAGCAACTTTGGTTGAATAAGCGTGTTTGTTAACAGTCTCTCCCGCTTTATCAAGGATCACTCTTAATGCTTTAAAATCCTTATTGGCTTTTGTTTCTGCCGCTTCACGTGCAGAAGAGTCGCTGTCTGTCGCAACCAAGGCGTTAGAGGATTTTAACCAGACGCTAAACGCGCTATCGAAATCACCCGCCGTTTTATAAACTTGAGGTTCTTCAGAAAGGTACTTGCGGAACAAATTAAATCTGTCTTTTACTTGTTGAGCATTTTCCGTACGATCAGCTTCTTCACTTTCCGCTTTACCCACACCGACAATAAGACGCTGCTCGGCCAATTTTGCTTGGTAAAGGTCTCGGTCCGCGTTCAAAATCGCCGTTACAGCTTTTTCATAGTTATCAACTTGAACGTCTAAAGCCGCTCTCAATTGATTACTAATATGCACCATGGATACCAGTGCAATAACAAAAGTAATTCCCATAACAAAAACAGGCAAAGAACTTTTTACCCTTATGGATTGTAAACGCATGAACTGATCTCCTAGACAATGTACGGCTTATAACGTAGGGGATCATGATAGTAGAATTACTTGCTGTGGCGAATCAATCCAAATTAACAATTACCTACATTTCTACCCCATTAAATAACCGGTAAATAAGCTACTCATTGATCAAAATCAAGAAAACGACCATTCATGTTTCAACCTAATGATTTTCTACGTTGTTCTCGGTTTATGAAAAATACAATAATGGCAGACGTTAAATGCTTCTAGAAACGCCTTTTTCCTTTACCTAAAGCATCAAGTAAAACAAACTCATTAGGAGGATAATCCTCTCTTTCTATGACTCATTATTATTAACACTTGAGAAGAGTAACGCGACACAATGACCTTCCCGACACACCGCGCCAAACTCGCCCTTGCTGCTTGGTTAGAAACGCACACCGCATTTCGCTTGTCCGTTCATGCTCGCAACTTGACCGACGCGCTAGACGAACTCGACACCTCACCTCAACCAATCAGCTATTTAACGCAGTTTATATCACTCAAACGCTACTTTAATCGTGTCATCTTGGGAATATTGGCAATGGCGTTTGTACTGGGTTTAATCGCCGTTCCACCCGCGTTTGCGACGAGCCAGTCCAGTCAGGTGAATATTTTTTGGTTGTTCATCGTCTTATTAGGCTTTCACGCACTGAATCTTACTCTTTGGTTCGCAACCATGCTGGCGACCATGAACAGCCGCTATGAAAACAAAGGCGTTCTTCTTAGCGCATTGATTTTTATTAATAAGAAAGTAAGTAAGCATTCCCATCTTTCTGAAGAAAGCACCTCGGCGTATCTGCATTGGCAATGCCCAACACACGCCAATAAATGGCTAGTGAGCAGTCTTTCGCATGGCGCATGGGGTTGTTATTTGTTGGCAGGTTGGATAATGACCTTGCTGTTGTTGCTGACCAATCAAGTAAACTTTGTTTGGGAAACCACATTATTAAGCGATGATGCGTTTATTCAGCTCACGCAAACCTTAAACCAAATTCCAGCATGGTTTGGCATTGCGCTCCCGAATCAGCTGGACATTCTGGCGAGTCGAGTCGATTTGTTGTCACAAAATGCGTCCACCAGACAACATTGGGCGAACTTTTTACTGGCAAGTATTATGATTTACGGCGTGCTGCCAAGGTTGGTTTTCCTGTTATTGAGCATTGGCATGTACCATTTTAAACGAGCGACACAACCACTCAGCACGCAAGAACGCATGATTAAAAATCGCTATTCACAGCAAGAAAAACAAAGTCGCGTCATCGTAGACAGTGACCATCAAGCATCGCCAATATCATCGGGAAAAAACCATAACGCGCACGTCAGCACGCTCGACGACAACGCGTTTTCAGAACATTGGGCCTTGTTTGAATGGAGCACGCCAACACCAGACTATTTGCGCTCGGCTCGAAGTGTCGCCATATTGAATAGCCGGGAAGAACAAGAACAATTTTTAAACCGCTCCAGCCAAGCGCCGATTTACATTTTGGTAAATGGTGAACAAAGTCCAGACCGAGGCAGCCGACGTTTTTTTGCTAAAATAAGCCCCTCTTATTCGTCCGTGACTTTGGTGATTTTTGGCGGTGAAAATGCGCGTTTCTTGGAAGATTGGCAGCGCCTTGCCAGAGAAACACCAATGCCATTCACCCACATCATACAAAAGGATTAAGCCGTGTCGATTTCCCTTTTGGTCGTTGGCCACGCAAACACAGGCAAAACCTCCTTGATCCGAACCTTGTTGCGTCGGCATGATTTTGGTGACGTCAGCGACAGAGCTGGAACCACTCGCCATGTAGAAAGCGTTAACATCAACATTGGGCTTAAAACCATTGTGACACTAACCGATACACCAGGGTTTGAAGACTCAATTGGTCTATGGGAAATTCGTCATTCTGAGGCGTTTCGATCGTATCAAGGCGCGGATTGGCTGCGACCTTTTTGTGAAAGCCACTTTGCCCAAGACGAATTCGAACAAGAAGCCAAAATACTCAAGCAGCTAACCAACACCGACATCATTCTGTATGTGATTGATATCCGACAAGCGCCGCTCGGCAAATATCTGGATGAATTGGCATTATTGGCCAGCGCCAATAAACCCATTATTCCGGTCTTAAACTTCAGCGCCACATCCAGTGCGCACCTTGAAACATGGCGCAAAGTGTTAGCAGAGCGCCACTTGCACGCGGTCGTAAAATACGACTCAGTCGCGTTTTATTTTGACGATGAAAAACGGTTATACCAAAGCATTCAAAGTTTAATGCCAGAACAATACGATGCCATAAATCAACTGGTTACCTATCGAGAGTCCGCCGCGACATTGCGCCTAACCATGGCGACAAGCCAATTAGCGGATTTTCTGATTAACGCCGCCAGTTCGCGCCTGGAATGCGTTCAATATCCACCAGAAGCGGCGGAATCCACCGCCTTTGAAAACACCATTCGCCAGCGAGAAAAAGCGTATATTTCGCGTTTATTGCAGCTGTATGAATTTCAGCAAGAGGACTTGGTCGTATCGCCATTGGCGATTCAAAATGACCGCTGGGAACAGGATATTTTTGATTCCGAAACACTCAAAGAATGGGGCATCGAAACAGGCACCAGCGCGTTAACGGGCGCGGCCATTGGCGCTGGTATTGATGTGATGACAGCGGGATTAACCTTGGGAACGGCCACCACGATTGGTGCCATTCTTGGTGCGACATGGAAAACCGGACAGCACTACAAAGACACGCTGATGAGCAAACTTACCAACAGCCACTTTTTATGCCTCGACAACGCCACACTGACGCTATTGTGTTTGCGTGGTTTAAGCGCGATTCAGCATTTGCATCAGCGTGGCCACGCTTCTCAGCAATCGTTCCAACTTGCCTCCTCTTCAAAAGACAACGGCATGATCGATCAAATGAAACCGTTCTGGAAACACGCTCAGCAACATCCAGAATGGGACAAGCAAACATTGCCCGATTCGCACCCCACAAAAAAAGGCCTTCAAGACCTGTTAGAAAAAGCATTGGTGGCGAACCAAGCAAAGCACGATTAACGCACTATCGATTCGCGGTGAATAAACGCTGGGCGAGCTCTTCGTCTAAGCGACGTTGCGAGTCGTGCATCTGCTTCTGACAGGTTTCCATCAAGGCAATAATGTCGGATTCCTGCAACCCTGTGGTGTCGATGGGCGCCAGCATTTCAACAATCACCTCGCCATTATTCCAACGATTCATCTTCACTTGTTGATGCGTCGTACTGCAAATAATCGGAACAATAGGGACACCCGCTTGGACAGCAGCGTGAAACGCGCCGAGTTTAAAAGGCAACCAACCTCGACCTCGACTGCGCGTTCCTTCCGGAAACATCCAAATCGATAAACCTGTTTGCTTCATGCTTTCAACCACTTGATCTATCGTGGCGATCGCTTGAACACGGTTATTTCGATTGATTAAGATGTTTCCGCTGGCCCAATACAAGGCGCCAAAAAATGGAATCCAGCGCAAACTGGATTTGCCTACCGTTACCATGGCTTTAGGCACCACAGCGGACAAGGTGAATAAATCAAAGTTGTTTTGATGGTTGGCCACATACACGGCTTGAGGAGAGTCCGCCGATTCGGGTGCGATCCTTCGTTCAACCGATAACCCAAACAATCGAGACACTTGCGCCAATACTCGGCTGATATGATACACCCGATTTTTCGAACCCAAATTCAGCAAGCAAAAAGCAATGCCGAATAAGGTAACACTGACGATCAATACTAATAACAAAACGATTCGAACAATAAACAACATAGAGCGATTAGCCTCTCGTGCACAGCGTGTGATTTTTATTATTGCTTATGAAAGCGTTCACGCCATTGAAAAAACTCTTCTGCAACCAAAGGCTTAGAAAAGAAGTAGCCTTGTATTTTATCACAACGGTATTGTCTTAGAAGCGCAACACCTTGTTCATTTTCCGCGCCTTCCGCCGTGACCTGAAAGCCCAAACTATGAGAAAGGTCGATGGTGGCGCGAACAATAAATTCATCGCCTTTGTTGGTGTCCATGAATTGAATAAAAGCACGATCAATTTTGACTTCATTAACAGGCAATTCGCGCAAATACGCCAAGGAAGATTGGCCCGTGCCGAAATCATCAATGGCGAGGTGAACACCCATTGCTTGCAAGGCTTTCAAAACATTGATTACCTTCTCGCGGTCTTTCATTACCGCACTTTCAGTGACTTCAAGCGCCAATGCCCGCGCTGGTAAACCGTTTGCTTTTAATGCTTGATCCACCATGTCGGGTAAGGTTTCATCGACCAAATCATGCGCGGATAAATTCACCGCGACGCGAATTTCATGGCCATCCGACCACCATTCACGAAGCTGGGACAACACGGTTTTCAACACCCAATTTGTTAACAGTTGAATACTGCCGGCATTTTCGAGCAAGGCAATAAATTCATCTGGCGGAACAAACCCCAAACTAGGGTGAATCCAACGAATCAAAGCTTCGGCTTCGTGGCAATCGGTATTCGCAACACCCACTTTTGGTTGGTAAACCACAAACAATTCGCCTGCTTCTAATGCCGCGGGTAAGTCTCGAATAATCGTCAATTGACGACGATGGTTTTCATCTTGTCCCACTTCATAAAAAACACAGAGTTTGCTTGCTTCTTTTGCTTCATCATCAATGATATCCAGTCGGCGCATGGCGCTATTCACATCCGACGTTGCGTGTTCAAAAGGTAACACTCCAAGACGGATATCAAGACGAATGCCTGAACCGGCTTCGACTTCAAATTCTTCGCTAAAGGAGGCTTTTAAGTCCATGCAATCTTGTTCGGATATATTACGTTCAAAAACAAATAAAAACTTATCGCCACCCAGCCGCGCCAGCATAACCGCGTCACAGCCCCATGCTTGTAGCCGATTCGCCACTTTGGACAACAACACATTACCGACATCAAAACCCAGCATGTTATTAATGCGTTTAAAGTGTCGTATGTTGACCAATATCAGGCCACCTTGTGTTTTCGGCAACGCCTCGCTTAAATACGATTCCACCGCGCTTTGATTAAACAAGCCCGTTAATTGATCATGAGACGCTCGATGCGTTATCTCTTCTTCTCGATTAGCAATGGCGTTTTGCATCGTTTTCATTGTGTGCGATAAAACACCAAACTCACCGCTCATTTTCGGCGCGTTTACTCTTTTATTGTTTGCCCCCAAACCAATCTGAGTCGCATACTCCACCAAACGGCCAATGGGCTGAGTCATGTTTCTCGCTAACGCCGCGCCAAATAACAACGCCAAGGCCAAGGCGCCAGTGAAAATCAACACCAACTGGTTACGTGTGCTGTTGTAGCTTTGAATCCATGGGCCATAGGGAAGATGAATCACCCCCCATTGATTGGGGATACCAAGGTCGACACCCAACGACAAATACTTTTCGTCATTGGAAAAGAGCGGAAATTGAAGGGCATTTTTAATGTTGCCAATATCATCAAATAAGATGTCTTTGTCTGGTGGTGGTAATGTCGATACGCCCGCCAGTGTATGAGTGTTATAAGTTTCATAAACAAAACTAATGTCTAGTCCTGTGACATTTTTGATTTGCTCCGCCAAGCTTTGATCAAGTAAAAACGCCATTCCGACCCAAGCAATCACATTGGGCGCTTTAATTGGAACCAGCACGAGTTGATAAGCACGATTATCCAAAGCGATCATGGTGCTGATGGAAGAGCCGCCGGTACGACGAGCGGCAAACACCAATTCAGAAACCGTATTACTGACATTAAGAACACGAGTCGAGGTAATAAGCTCGCCTTGTGGCGACACTAAAATAGACACATCGGCATTAATTCTCGCGCCATGGTTTTGCAAAACAGAGCGGATGGTTCCCGTTTCTCCTGTTGCTACCGCTTGTTTAAAACCAAAGTCCGAAGTCAGAATCTCTACTCCTTTGGTCAGCTGTTCAGCGCGCGCTTCCAAAAATAAATCAAAGACATTACGAGAGACGTCGATGGACTTCACACCCTGTTTATAATTGTCTTCTTTCAGTGACGACAACACCGCGAGCGCCGTGCCCAACTGGGCCAGCGCAAGCAGCATCAAGACAAACATAATCAGCTGGGCTTGAAAGCTTTTAAACAGCTTAAAACCTTTTTTAATACGAATCATAGAAACCTTTATCGAATACTTACGTTTTTAAACCACGCGCTCGCTCATGAAGAATAGGAGCTATCCTACTTTTACGCTATATCGGCTAAAAAAGCACTTGTAACGCACTCACTTTAAACATATGTTATTTGTTTAAACATCTGTTAATTTGACTATGAAACATCAAACTTATCGCGTTTATGAAGCTATCAAACTTGATCCACTGGCCTCGCAGCAGGCGTTGGCGGAACGGCTTGGTATGAGCCGAGAATCGGTTGCTGGACACATCATGCAGCTGACCAGACAAGGCTATATTTTAGGCAAAGGCTACTTGCTCGCTGAACAAAACACCTACGTTGTCATCGGCGGGGCCAACGTCGATATCCATGGTCATAGCACCGACACAATCACCTCACACGATTCCAATCCTGGCACCATCAGTCAAAGCCCGGGCGGCGTTGGTCGAAATATTGCGGAAAATTTAGCGCGCTTAGGTGAACACGTGCATTTGATTGCGTCCATCGGTTTGGATCAACGCGGCAATTGGCTCATCGAGCAGACTCGATCTACAGGTGTCGAAACACACAACATTCTACGTCATGATACATTGCCGACTGGCACCTATTTGGCCATCAACAACGACAGCGGACAACTGCAAGCCGCCATCGCGGACATGCGAATCATCGATACACTGGATGCGCAAAAACTCAGCCAAAAACAAGCGCTGCTGCAAAGCGCTTACTGCATTATTGTCGACGCCAACCTTTCCTGCGACACCATTACATGGCTCGCTCGACAAACGTTTTCTGCACAACTGGTTGGCGACGCCGTGTCTACAGCGAAAGCCGCTCGACTGCGCCCAATTTTGCCTAAGCTCAACCTATTAAAAGTGAATCAAGATGAAGCCAGAGCCATTTTAGGTAGCACCGAAACCGACCCTAAAAAGCTTGCGCAAGCCTTGCTTCACGAAGGCGTTGATGAAGTATTGCTCAGTTTAGGCAGCCAAGGGGTTCTCTATTTCAGCGCCGAGCACGGCCAGCAAACACCGTGTCATCCTACCTTACCCATTAGCGACACTGGCGCAGGCGATGCGCTATTGGCCGGCTATTTAAGCGCGTGTCAGCAAAATAAAAACCTCGATGACTCTCTCTCTTTTGCCTTAGCTTGCGCCGCCATGACATTAGAGAGTCCTCATGCGAATCACCCAGAACTCACTGTTCAAAACGTAACTCAATGGATAGAAGACCTATGAACCAATATCTCGATATACACCCAGATGTCGCGGCCGCGGTTGCCGCAGGAAAGCCCGTAGTCGCGTTGGAAAGCACGATCATTTCACATGGTATGCCATGGCCACAAAATGCCGAAACGGCCAAAAAAGTTGAGCAGATCATCCGTGATAATGGCGCAGTTCCGGCAACCATCGCCATCATCGACGGTCGACTAAAAGCAGGGTTAAGTAACGATGAGATAGACATTTTAGGTAAAGCCGGTTTATCCGTCACAAAATGCTCCCGTCGAGATTTACCCTTTGTGGTGGCGCAAAAACAACACGGCGCGACCACCGTTGCGGCGACCATGATCATTGCCGCCATGGCTGGCATTAAAGTTTTTTCAACGGGTGGAATTGGTGGCGTACACCGAGGCGCACAGCAGACGTTTGATGTATCCGCTGATTTACAAGAACTCGCAAAAACCGACGTGGCGGTAGTGTGTGCCGGTGCGAAATCTATTTTAGATCTGGCCTTAACCCGTGAATATTTAGAAACTCAAGGCGTACCCGTATTAGGTTACAGAACCGATACGCTGCCTGCTTTTTATACACGTGAAAGTGATCAGACTGTTGATTACAACATGCCGTCTGCTAGTGATATCGCCGACTTTATTAAGGCGAAATGGGAAATGCAATTGCACGGCGGAGCGATTATCGCCAACCCCATTCCTGAAGAATTTGCCATGAACAGTAATGTCATCGACACAGCGATCAATCAAGCGCTCGAAGAAATGGACGCGCAAGGTGTCGCAGGGAAAGAATCGACGCCGTTTTTGTTAGCTCGTGTTGCGCAGTTAACCGGTGGAGACAGTTTGGCCAGTAACATTCAGTTGGTGTTTAACAACGCACGACTTGCGACTGAGATCGCGGTCGCACTCTCGAAATAACACATCAGAACGCGCAATCGACTGGCGGCCTTAGCTCTGCCAGTCGTTGTCTCGCCAATAATCGATTTGATCATCTTGAAGAAAACTCCACGCGACAAAACGGCTGATTTTTTGACCTTGCGCCATTTCAATGGTTTTTACTTGGCGTGCGCCAACGTCTTTTAGGGTGCGATAAATGGCATCCAAATTGCTCTGACGAGCCACCAACGACGTAAACCAAAAACAGCGGTCGGCGTATTGCACGCTTTCTTTGACCATACGAGAAACAAAGCCCGCTTCGCCGCCATCGCACCATAATTCCGGCGCTGTGCCACCAAAGTTCAAGACAGGTTTAGACGCTGGTTTGGCTGATTTGCCTTTTACGCCACGCCACTTACGTTGAGATTCGTCGATCATCGCTGATTCGCTGGTATGAAACGGCGGGTTGCATAAGGTTAAATCAAAGCGGTCTTTTTCTTTCCAAACGCCTTCAAAGATTTTATCTGGTTGGGTTTGCAAACGTGCTGTAATCGCCCCTTTCAAACAGGCGTTGGATTTAATAATGGTCTCGCATGTTGCTACCGCAACGGGGTTCACATCGGAACCCACAAACTGCCAACCATATTCTTGATGACCAATAATCGGGTACACGCAGTTCGCCCCAACGCCCACATCCAAGACTTTTATGCCTTTACCGCGAGGAATAACGCCTTCATTACTAGTGGCCAGTAAATCGGCTAAATAATGAATGTAATCGGCTCGACCTGGAATCGGCGGACAAAGATAGCCAGGTGGAATATCCCAAAAGGCAACGCCATAGAAATGACTGAGCAAGGCGCGGTTTAGGGTTTTGACGGCGTTTGGGTTAGCAAAATCAACCGATTCATTTCCATATTGATTCAGTTGTATAAAACCCGTCAGTTCAGGGCAAGAATCCGCCAATAAAGCAAAATCATAACGCGCTCGATGCGGATTACGAGGATGAAGCTCTAGTTTATTGGTGCGTTTGCTTTTCGTATTCTTGCTTTTTAAGACCACTGCGATGCCATTGTTTTAAACCAAAAGATGAGTATAACCGAATTCCTGATCTTGGACTAAAGTGCTTACCGGTCAGGTTTCAGGATAAGGGATTAAGGCTTTAATCACCCTTTCACAAATCCCACGAAACCAGATCAATCCTGGGTCGTTTTCTACCGATTTTGGCCAACTGGAATAATAGTGAATAAAGGGAAACTCCATCGGCAAGTCTTTGATTACCAAGCCAAACTGATTCCTGAAACGCTCAGGTAATAAGCCGCTGTTACTCATTAATAGCGACGTTCTACCCACGGTTTCTAATGCGGCCAACATATATGGTGTACGAAACGCAAAATGGCGCTCTCGGGCTCGTTCACCCAGAAGCGCATCGCTAATAACCGGATTCGAGCCACCCAAATTCACCAACACATGGGAATACGCCAAGTAGTCATCTAGGGTTATGCTGTCCTTATTGGCCAATGCATGATTGGCCGACATGACACAAAGAAACTTCTCTCGCCCGAGCAGGTTTTTCTCAAAGCTGTTGGGGAGCTGAATATAGTCACTGCATAACGCCAAATCCAGAGAATGCTCTGCTTGGCTGAGCAAACTTGTTTCCGTGAGCGTACTGGCTTCCAATGACGCAAACGGCGCTTCTCGATAAAACTGCTCAGCAATCGCCGGCATATAAGCTTGAGCTTGGTAATGTGTTGTTTGCACTCGAAACGTACGATGGCTACTTTGTGGTTGAAATTCAGACTCGCTCCACAACTCAGCCATTTGCTCTAGCATGAGCTTTAACGGCGCTTCTAATGCTAACGCTTTCGACGTTGGCACCATGCCTTTGGCCGTACGAATAAACAAAGGGTCATCAAAGGCGTCACGCAGTCGATTGAGCAATCGACTCATGGCGGATTGGCTTAGATGCAACCGGTCCGCCGCGCGCCCGACATTGCGCTCTTCTAATAAATATAAGAGCCCAGTTAAGGACTTAAGGTCCAAATGTTGTAGCGAGCTAGGGATCATAACCAAATTCCGATTTATGCATAATGATTAGGTCTATTATGCATTGGATTTAACAAGGAGAGGAAGCCATTATGAAAGATCAGAGCCACTTCTTCTCAATAAAGGTAACGCCATGCCAACCGCAAAACAGACCTTCTTGTACGGCCTCTTTTTTAGCTCAGTTACCGTGCTGTTTTGGGGCATGCTGCCCATTGCTTTAAAACTGTCTGGTGACTTTTCCGACCCCATCACGCTCACTTGGCTACGCTTTTCGGTCGCTGGCATTATCTTGGGTTTATGGCAGTGGCAACGCGGAAAACTGGGTGAATTCAAACACCTTCATAAACAAGATTGGCTGAGACTCTTTGCGGCAGGGTCTTTTTTGATTGTGAACTACACAACCTTTGCGTGGAGTTTGGATTTTTTATTGCCGGGCTCCGCGCAATTAAGCTTCCAAATCGCACCACTGTTTCTCGCTTTAGGCGGATTGTTCTTTTTAAAGGAGAGCATCCATTGGCAACAGTGGGCGTGTTTTGTCGGCATTGGTTTTGGCATGCTGGTTTTCTTTCACCCTATTTTGGGGCAAGGAAACCAAGGCACCATTTGGGTTGGTTTTGCGATTGTTCAATGCTCAGCAGCGGCATGGTCTATGTATGCATTACTGCAAAAATCACTCTTTAAACGCTTAGCGCCATCCAATATTTTATTGGCGATTTATGCGTATGCGCTCGTGGTGATGCTGCCATTTGCCTCTCCCAGCACCTTGTTAAGCATGTCATCGGACGATGTTTGGATTGCGGCTTTTTGCTGTTTAAACACCCTGATTGCTTACGGCGCGTTTGCCCAAGCAATGCGTTATTGGCAAACCGTGCAGGTCAGTGCGTCGGTGGCACTGACGCCTGTGACGGCGTTTATTTTGACCGAGCTATGCGTCGCCTTTGGTTGGTGGTCTGGCAGCATTAGTTCGTCTCACGCGGACGGGTTAAGTTTGTTCGGTATGCTGATTGTGATTGCCAGCGCGATCAATGTGCAACTGATCAGTGCGCGAGTGCAGCGAAAAGCCGCCTTAAATCAAAAGCCACTGAACAACGCAGCTTAGCGCAATCGCTATAACCAAACAGTAAAGGGAAGGATAGAAACACCGAGAATCAGCAGAACGGCAATCAAGGTAAAAATGGCTTCTGCTGGATTTTGCCAAGCGTGTTGCAAATAACCCATCACCCATTGTCCAAAAGTGATTGGGCGCATGGTTTGAGCTCGAGCAATTTGGTCTTCGTGAATTAACGCTCTTGCTTTGATGGCTTGTTCTTTGTCTTTAACCCACAGCCCTGCCATGGAAATTTGCCAACGACCGGCATTGGTTTCATAGAAAGCAATGTCGTGATCCGTTAATAATTGACGTATCTCGTCTGCTTCCTCATCGGGAACATATTTAAGCCGAAAAACCAGCGTCGCCATGACAGTACCTTGAGCGTGAAAAATGAAGCGCTAAAGAGTAAGAGAAGCCAGCCAAGAATACAATCTCGCATCTAAAAACCTTACTGACTAGGTAGGATTTTTTTCCATCCATTCAATCACCTGAGCTTTGGGCAATGGTCGACTGTAATAGTAGCCTTGCACTCTATCGACACCCAATTCTCGAACCGCGTTCAGCTGTTCTTGACGTTCCACCCCTTCAGCCACCAGTTCCATGTTTAATTCTTTGGCCAAGTTCGTAATGGAGGTTAAGACCTGACGCGTAAATTGATCGTCTTGTAAACTGTCGATGAAAATTTTATCCAGTTTTAATGTGTCGTATGGGAAACGTCTAAGGAAATCCAAACCGGCATACCCCGTACCGAAATCATCCACGGACAAGCGAATCCCTAACGCCTTAATGTGCTCGAATCGGCTGACCATCAAGGGCAATTCAACAGCGGTTAATGCGCTGGTCTCTGTGACTTCAAGCCCCAATCTCCCTTCCAACTCTGGGTATAGCGCCAAAATAGACGATAAGCTCGGCGAAAAGCTCTCTTTCAGTAAACTGTATCTGTCCACATTCACTGATGTATTAATGCCTTTTAGCGGCGCTGGGTATTCGCGATAAAAGTCCCCTACTTTGCGGATAACCATCCAAGTAAGATCGTCAATCAAACCAAGCTGTTCTGATATTTCAACAATAGCCAGAGGAGAAACTTGACCATGATACGGCGAGTTCCAGCGAATCAGCGCTTCCAGTTCATGAGGTTCACCCGCTTTAAGTGACACAATCGGCTGAAAATGCACGTCTATCTCATTGTCTCTGATGGCTCTTCTAATACTGTGTGACAAGGAATGTCGGTAATACAAAATACTCCAGTGAAAAGCACAAAAAATCAGACATAACAAAATGCAGCAGAATAAAACAACGGGGAGAAAAGAAAAGAAACAGTGCCAGTACAAACTAGAAGGTAAGAAAACAGCCAATTCCATTGACCAGTCATCCAACGACACCAACGTCTTCTTCAGAATGTCGGAGTCGATGCCGTTTTTATTAGAATAGAGTATTTGTCGTCCCAGTGTCAGCTCATAAAAATAATCCGGCAACAGTATATGGTTCACTTCTACCGCGAGTTCGCTTGGTGGTGCCAAAGCATTCGCGCCGATGCCATTTGGGCCTTGGTAAAATGCAAAGAAAGTGGATTCTCCCAAGGTATTTGAGCGCACCAGAGACACCGTCGTATGTTCAGGACTTTGTTGAATTCTTTCTGCGATGGAGTTGAAGATAGGAAAGTTTCTGGCGCCGAAATCCGTGCAGTAAACTCGGTATTTCTCGTTAAAGAGACCAAATTCTTTGAAGGTTGGAGAGTAAAAAGTAGAGCGACGTAAATGTTTAAGGTTAGCCGCGTCACAAGACGACGTCGCGCCATCCACCACCAGCGTTAATTCCTTAAAGATGCCATTCATTCTATTGGTTAACGCATCTTTAGCGGCTTCGGTACGATCGTCTAAGTTTTTTAGCAGATAGACATACAATCCAAAGGAAAAAATGAGCAAACTCAGAAACAGCGAAAGCGCACCATAATAAAAGAAAAACTTCTTTTTAGAAGGCACTACCGAGTTAATACTTTTAAACATTAAGCAACCTTCCTAATCCCTGAATGTTGATATCAATAAAAACAATTTGTAAGAAAGTGTTACCTGAGTTAAATAATTACATATAAGTGCTTTTGCACCAATAAAAAAGGCCACCTAAAGGCAGCCTTTTTATAAAATCCGCAGCAATTCCATTACTGAATACAAAAGAATATGCAAGATAGTAATAGTTAATCAAGCATCATATTCATATTTAAGATATCACGCTTAATGATCCGCTTGATTGAGCTTCGTGATGACGATCGATAAATACCCCACTTCAACGCCAAACTTCGTCATGATGGACTCATTCATCACAACGCCGTCCCTCACCATGTACATGCGATCGTCCACTTTGACCTCCAATAAATCATCGTCATAAGGCACCTGTAAAATGTACTTCATGAACAATGCATTACCGGCTATTTTGATCTCACCAACGCCAACCACATCGTTCGCGGTGGCCGTATATTCACCTTTGTCATTCGGCGTCATCGTCCACGTTCTGTATTGAATTTCACCATCATCAAACGTAAAAACTTCAGCCAGTGTGCCTACGCCTTCCTTCCAACTGCCTTCTAACGTGGCATTAAAATAGCGTATTACTTCGCCACTACGATTTTTTAAAATACCATGCGCCATTAAGGAACCAGAGAAAAACGGCCGCAATTCAAACTTAGGTTCATTTTTGGCGTATAAAGACACATCAGGCGCGGAACACGCCGATAACAACAAAACACACAGCAAGGCCGCAGCCTTACTCATAACAGAACGACAGACATGACGCATCATAGTTTCCTACCTTAAAACCGCTTATAAATATCGGTATTGGATATCGACGTTTTCGTATTTCCCTTGGGCATCACAAATATTCGCTCGCCCAGTAAATCTCAATAGCCGTTTTGACTTTGGCTGATACGCCACAATGATCGGATCCACCGCGAGCTTTACAACCCATGACACCGGTGAAAGTGAAAAACAGACCGCGCCTGTTTGCGTACCTTTCACACACGCGGCCTGACTGAAGCGAAACGTAAAGGTCGTTTGTTTACTTGGCACCAAATACTCAACGTCCATTTTTTTGCCCGCACTCAACGCGTCCCAATATTGCTTAATAAACTCATCAAAACCGGCATCCACTACCATGCCTGCTGCGAGTTTCACCGAGCCAGTCTCTTCTTTGGCGGCGCTGTTTTCTTGATAGGTTGTGGTTAAATCACCCTTCTCATGCTTAACTTCAATGCTCTCACCATTTCGATCATTTACTTGAGTAAAGCTCGGAGCAAGAGTAGACGAAGAAAAGTCGAGTTTCTTATGGGCGAACATCGCACCATTCGGCTCAGAATAATCCACTTGGTAATGAGCATCTTCGAGCGGTGTGTGCGTTTCTTTATACAACAACGCGCCCGTTTTCATGCTGTACGCACTGCCTTCAATTTGCGTAAAAGGCGTATCTGCCATTGAATATGTGTTTAGTAACAAGACCATGGAAGCCAATATCGTCCATCGTATCCTATTTAGAATCTGCATTATTTTTGTCCCTTTTCTTCAAACAATGACCATTTTTCGGCCAAATAAAAACCAAACGGCAACACCAAAGACCAAATAAGCGCGACGACCAATAAGGTCGACGCAATGGGGGTCGCTAAGGTAATCCCCGACAAATTCGCACCGGCGAAATAACTCAATGTCGGCCCGACCATTCCCATCATCGCAGCCAATGCATAACGCGAACGCAAAAACGCCAGACTGTGAGCAAACAAGGTCGCGACACTGATCCACAAACACAGTAACCAAATGGGCGGAAAAGCACTTGAGAAAGAAGTCATTGACGACACACCTGGCGTTTCCACTGAAAACACACCAATGTGAAACAAGCTGCCATCAATCATCACGCCGAGTAGCAAGAAAACAGCGATCAAGCGCCACTCTTTGCGAGTCTGCATAAAATAGCGATCATGCAAAAACAAATACATCACGGTTGCCACCAGCGCCCAAACATTGCCCGCCAATAAACAGACAAACCAAACGATCTGAAATAAAACCGCATTGATCAAACGCTTCACGGCAAACGCTCCTGCTATTTTTGCTCGATCGAAAGTCGATGGTCCGGCTTAGCGAATATGAATTGGCCGGTGCTGATCGCGCGCTCTTTGAAGCCGCCTTCACAATAGGCGAGATAGAAATCCCACATACGGCAAAACACATCATCGAAGCCCATTTCTGTGACGTCATGGCGCGCAGCATGGAAGCGTGTTCGCCAGTCAGCAAGGGTTTTTGCGTAATGCTCGGTAATGTCTTCTAAGCCGACAATTTGCATGTCGGTTTTAGACGCTATTTTTTGCGCAATGACTTGGTTGGAAGGCAAGCAGCCGCCCGGAAAAATATAGCGCTGAATGAAATCCACCGAACGACGCGCATAGTCGTATCGCTGATCCGCAATCGTAATGGCTTGGATCACCATTACGCCGTGTGGTTTCAGTAGTGCGCTGCATTTGGTGAAATAACTGTCGTAGTATTCGTGACCCACGGCTTCAATCATTTCGATGGACACCAACTTGTCGTAATGCCCCGTGAGGTCTCGGTAATCTTCTAATAACAAGGTGATGTTGTCTTGCAGACCTTCCGCCTCAACTCGAGCTTTCGCAAACTCGTACTGTTCTTTAGAGATGGTCGTCGTGGTGACTTGGCAGCCGTAGTGTTTCGCGGCGTGAATCGCCATGCCGCCCCAGCCGGTGCCAATTTCTAGAAGATGATCGTCTTTCGTAAGCTGAAGTTTCTGACAAATACGATCCAGCTTATGAACCGACGCCTCTTCTAATGAAGCTTCTTTCTGAGGATAAATCGCCGACGAATACATCATCGTCGGATCCAGAAAAAGTGAGAAAAAATCATTGCCCAAATCGTAATGCGCCGAAATATTGTCTTTCGAGCCGTCTTTGGTATTGGCGTTTAATCGATGGGCGATTTTCGCGCCGATACGACTCCAAATTGGGCGTTTCGCATCCATTTTATTGATCAGATTAAGGTTGGCTACCATCAAACGAATCACGGACACCACATCGGAAGAGGACCACCCGCCCTTCATATAGGCTTCGCCTGCGCCAATGCTGCTGTTTAAAAAGACATCTCGGTAAGTATGAATGTCATGAATCTGAATATGAGCAATGTATTTCGCATGCTCTTTTGCTTCGCCAAACACATAGGTTTCGCCATTTTCTTCCAAGATAAGATGGCCAATTTCTAGCTTGTTCAACATGGTGAATACCATCTTACGCGCCATATTATCGAACCAGGTTGTTGTTCGGTTTTTACTCACTTTACGGTTATCCATACTGACGGAGTTCATTGTTGTTAGTCTCCTAATGTTTGTGGCTACTTGGTGGTAGACGATGATTGACTAGGGTGCGAATAAAAAGGCACTTTTTTCAGCCAAAGCTTGAGTGCTTGCCAATAAATACCAAACGCGACTTTCATCGTCATGAACGGATAACGAAACAGTACCCGTGCCATAGAAGAAGACGTGAGCGGCATTCGAGACAGCGATAACGTGGCATCAAACACGCGCTGCTCACTGACTAACACTTTGTTTTCCATGTGAACAGCCAACTTTTTATGTGGAACATTGCTGCGCCAATCATAAAAATGATCCATTGGATGAAAAGGAGAAACATGCATCGCCTTATTAAATTGAATACGTTGCGTCGCCTGAGTTGGATCACATTTCAACACGTAATTCACCTTTTCTTTCCAAGGCGTGTTGGTGACTTGCAACAGCATGGCTTGCAAGTTTTCGTGTTCATCAAAGCAATAATAAACAGTGATTGGATTAATAATAAAACCGAAATAACGGCCGTTGCTCAGCATTCTGACCGGGCCGGAAAGTGACAGATCCAGCTGTTCATTCACTTCATTCAATACCGCCTGTTTGATCGATATTCCCTCATCGCCAAAGTAGTCTTTTCGAGCGAATCTCGCCAAAGACCAAGGCGACATTGACCACCAAGGGCTCATCGCCAACACATCGTCTACTTCATCGAGATCAAAATACATCATAAAGACACGATATCGAAAAGCATGACCACGAGGTGAGAATCGACGATGTCGCACTGTGCCATGATAAATAGCGCTGTGTTTGGGGACAAAATCTACCATATCACGCCCAATCCATTCGCCACACGAACGCCGCTCCAGCAGCCGTCTTCATGGAAACCATTGCGCCAATACGCACCACAGAACCACGTATTGTTCACACCATTAATTTCCAACCAGCGTTCTTGCGCTTTCATGCCCGCTAATGTGAAAGTCGGATGCGTGTAATTAAAACGTCGTAATATTTTCTCTGGCGCAATCATGTCGGTTTGGTTCAGTGTCACCACGTAGGTTGTCTCGCTGGTGAAATGTTGCAAGATGTTCATGTTATAGCTGAGTGTTGCGGGTTTGGTTCGGTCTTCGCCCAAATGATAATTCCAGCTCGACCACGCCAGTTTTTTCTTAGGCAGCAATCGTGTGTCCGTGTGCAAAACGACCTCATTGTTTCGGTACGGAATCGCAGACAAAATATCTTTTTCTGTCTCACTGGGGTCCGCCAGTAACGCCAAAGCCTCGTCGCTGTGACAAGCGAACACCACTTGATCGAAAGTCTGCTGTGAACCGTCCGCAAAATGAATAATCACCTCTTCGATGCGTCGATTCACTTGAGTAATACGAGCATTCAAACGGATTCTGTCATGGAACTGACGAATCAAAGGCGTTAAGTACGCGGAAGAACCGCCTTCAATCACCCGCCATTGCGGACGATCGTTAACACTTAATAAACCATGATTTTTGAAAAAACGCACAAAAAACACCAAGGGAAAGCCCATCATTTCATCCAATGTGGATGACCAAATCGCACTTCCCATGGGAATCAAGTAATGGCTGGCAAAACGCGCGCCATACCCTTTGGCTTTTAAGTAATCGCCTAAGGTGACGCCTTCTTCTAATTGACCGCTTTCAAGGTCTTGGATCGCTTCTTTATTAAACCGTAGAATGTCTTTCAACATGCCAAGAAATGGAATATTGAAAATATTGCGACGCTGAGCAAACAAAGTATTTAAGTCATTGCCGCCGTATTCAAGCCCTGTACGCTGGCAGCTCACACTAAAGCTCATTTCCGTCGTCCTAGACGACACGCCAAGTTCGTCCATCAAGCGAATAAAATTCGGGTATGTCCAATCATTGAAGACAATAAACCCCGTGTCTATCGCACGCGAGCGCTCGCCTTCTTCCACTTCAACCGTTGCCGTGTGTCCGCCGATGCGATTTGCCGATTCGAATACCATCACGTCGTGTTTTTGTTGCAAAAGATAGGCGCTGGTTAGACCGGAAATCCCTGACCCTATAATGGCTATTTTCACTCATTGCTCCTTAAATTGACTCTCGTTGTACCCAGCCACGCTGATGTATTGTGTAAATTATGAATGGCTTTTCTTAGGTGCCAGCAGGGTGAACCATAATTTCGGAAAATGCCTTCCAGCCCATAACATCGCCGACAAGCGTTTCGGAAACGCGAATTCAAACGGGCGCGAAGCCAGCGCCGAATACATTCGGTTGGCTGCGTCTTCTGCAGACATCAAAAACGGCATGGAAAAGGTGTTTTTTTGCGTCAGCGGTGTATCGACAAAGCCGGGTAATAAACAGGTCACATCAATATTGAATTGTCTCAAATCCATTCTAAGTGACGATAAAAAATAACGAACTGCCGCTTTACTCGCGCCATAGGCTTCGGCCTGCGGAAACGCCGCTTGGACAGCCTGAGAACTGACTCCGACAAGATGGGGTTTGGCCGATTTTTTCAGCAAGGGCAAGCAAACGTCGACACTGTTGACTAAACCGAAAAAGTTCACTGACATGACGCGGTCCATCATTTTCCAATCGGGTTCGGTTGCCGTAATGTCTAAATATTCACAGGTACCGGCATTCAACACCACGCAGTCTAAATGCGCTGTGTGATTGCTTAGTGCTGCTCGCACGTCGTCTATTTGGTTGACGTCCGTCATGTCGAAAGGAAGAAAGGTGACGTTCTCGTTGGTCGCCAACAATTCTGACAAACCGCCTTGGCTTCTCGCGCTGGCAAACACTCGCCAACCCTCGCTCAAATAACGCTTTGTTAACGCGAGTCCAATCCCTGAACTGGCGCCCGTTATCCAAACCACATTATTTCCTGCTGTATGACTCATTTGGCTCTCCTTACCTCACATAGCTAAACGTTTTTTGAGACTTTTGACCACCGAACCCAATAACGGTACATGCTCGTAAATTAGTTCACCTAAGTCGTAAACGTCTTCGTGAAAATAGATCCGTTCGTTGAATTGCACCTGACTAATGCCGCGTACTGTGATGGTTTTATTACCCAATTTTGGATGCTTAAAATGCATATTCCATTTTATGTACGCCGTGTTGTCGGACACGATCTGATCCAAATACTCAAAACGGCCGCTGTGAACATTGACGCTCATTTCAGACAGATAGGCGTGCAATTTTTCCGCGCTGCGCAACTCATGGACAGGGTCTTTGAATAAGACATCTTCCGTATAAATTTCGTCTATTTTATCGAGTTGCGGGTGCTTAACATCTTGATAAAACGCTTTAAAACGCTCTATTAACAACGCATTGGCATCCATTTTAATGTCCGTCATACTGGCCACTTACCTTCACTGTTATCCTAAAAAAGAATCGTGTTGTTGTATTTTTTCATTCTTTATTAAACGCATCAGATCGAATATTGGATCACTCTTTTTCAAAAGAATCGCCGGATAAAAAACACGCCTTTTAGAAGACGAGGGGTTTTCGCCTGTTTAAAACAACAAAAGTGATCCAAACTAATATTCAGCACGTAAATGAGGTATAGCGCACTAGACGTGCCGTGACAGCCTTCCTTTTCTGGAGCAATCAATGGAACGCGCAACAATATTACCAGCCGAAGAACAGCGAGTGACGGATATGCAATCCATTGCTCAACACAGGGATCAAGCCGCGCTCGCTCGCTTGTTTGATCACTATGTTCCGCGAGTCCGATCATTTTGTCTGGCTGCCCAACCGGGCGCCAACATCATGGCCGACGACATTGCTCAAGAAGTGATGATTCGCATCTGGAATAAAGCTCACACTTACAAGCCAGAGTCGGCGTCGCTGAACACCTGGGTTTTTACCCTAGCAAGAAACGCTCGGATTGATTACTTACGCAAAAACAGCCGACATCAATCGGATATCGATCCAGAATATTTGTGGCGCAATGTGGTCGACGAAAACGCAGATCCCTTTAAAGACGCGCAGCAAAAAAGAGATCAAGAACGCATTCAGCAAGGGTTAGACAAATTGCCATCAGACCAAAAACAAGTCTTAGCGAAAGTCTATTTAGAAGGCAAAACACACAAAGAAGCCGCCGAAGAGCTGTCGCTTCCGCTTGGCACGATCAAGTCTCGTGTTCGCCTTGCTTTGCACAAACTCACTATTTACGTAAAGAGGTAGTACTGATGATTCACTACCATCCATCGATTGAAACGCTCACCGACTACGCCGCAGGCTCATTACCTTTAGCGCATTCGTTATGTGTGTCCACACACGTAGAACATTGCCAAGAATGCCAACAGCAAATCAGAAAACTCGAAATGCTCGGTTCGCACCTTTTTGATCAAGCCGGTACGCACAGTCGACAGCTAAATCATTTAAAAGACCGCTTTTTCACACAGCTGGAAGAACATACGCTTGAAGAAAACGACATAGAAAAACACGCGCAAGAACCCAACAGCAACCATTGGGGTGACTACAATATCCCGAGTAGCCTACGCCAGTTTATTACAAAGAGTTACGATGACCTGACGTGGTTACGCTTGTCGCCTTCGTTTAAAATCGCCACGCTATATAACGAAGAAGGCGGTGCTCAGATAGCCCTAACACGAGTAAAAGCAGGTGCACACATGCCAACACATACTCATACTGGCAATGAAATAACCTTGGTATTAGAAGGGGCTTTTTCTGACGAGAGTGGGGTGTATCGACAAGGTGACTTCATTAACCGTGACGCCAGCCATAAACACAAACCGATCGTGACAAAAGACGCGGAGTGTATTTGCTTAACGGTTTTAGACGCTCCGATTGAGTTTACTGGCTGGTTTGCGCGTTTATTGAACCCAATCATTCGCCGCTATCATCCGTATTCTCGTGCATGAACCTGTATTTGCTAAGCCATCATAGCTAACGATAGGCACACGATTGCAGACGTTAGCTAAGAACAAGCAAATTTTGTGAAATTCTGGTATAGTCCTTGCTCAATCTAAAAACAAGGACTATTTATCATGGCAACTAAAAAGAAACAGCCGGCCGCTTCGGAGACTTCGGAATCCATTGAAAAGCAAATGCAAGAGTTTCTTGCTCGCGGTGGACAGATAGATAAAATCGATTCAGGGGTTAGCGGTCAGTCTCAGCTAACAGGATCACGTCACATATCTCTAGGCAACAGCAAAACAAAAGCACAATAAGTGTTAAGGGTATTTCCTTCACTATAAATACCCTCGCTATTCTCGTTTGTACGCCAATTCTATCGATTCTGTTTTAGGCCTGCCCTTCAACAACAATAGGTTGGCGGATCAAATTTCCATAGCCCATGGGTCTACCACCCCATTTTTATCAATACAGGAACATTATGCTTACCGAATCTGATCGCGCTTTTTTTCGCCCTAAATGGCGTCGAGTTGCCGCTACTCTCTTTTGTGCTGCCTGGTCTGTTCTTGAATGGGTATCGAATGAACCGATTTGGGCAACCATTGCTGTCGGCATTACGTTCTACTGTTTATGGCACTTCTTTTACAAATTTGAAGACGAAGACAAGCAAACCCCGACCGAGTAATCTTTCTCCAGTTCAAATGTCTTAACACCAACAAGCACTTTCATTTATTTTCTGTTCTAACGACAGGTCATATTTTCGCCACACAACCGTCACGACGCTGTCATATTCGCGCTCTACTCTCATTCATAAGACCACTAAAAATCTTATTAGAGCGGAGCAACACTGTGATACAAGTCGAGCAAATGATTGCCAGTAAATCTCCTCAGTTTTTCGACAAAAGCCCACTTATTACTCGCCCTACGTTAAGCGTATTAAAACGCTTATTCCACGAAAGTGAAGTAAACCAATTCCTGGAAAAAAACGACGGCTGTGTCGGCTTCGAATTTATTGATCGAGTGCTTGACCACTTCAATTTTAGTTATCAAGTGAGCCAAGTGGATCGACGCAACATCCCTGCCAGTGGCCGCATGATGATTATCGCCAATCACCCTCTTGGCGCTTTAGATGGCTTAGCTCTGCTGAGACTAATCGGCGAAATTCGCCCAGACGTCAAGATTGTCGCCAATGATTTATTAATGGGGTTCGATGGCTTAAAAAGTCTTGTGCTGCCTGTGGATAATCTAGGTGGCAAAACAGGCCGTCAACAGCTGAAAGCCATTATGAATTGCTTGCACAACGAAGAAGCGGTGATTATTTTCCCTGCAGGTGAAGTGTCTCGCATGTCACCAAGCGGTGTAAAAGACCAGCAGTGGAATCAGAATTACTTAAAAATCGCACAAAAAACCAATAGCCCATTGCTGCCTGTGCACATAGGTGGTCGTAATTCTATGCTGTTTTATACCAGCTCAATCTTGTACCGCCCGTTGTCTACGCTTCAGCTTGCTAACGAAATGTTTCGCCAGAAAAACCGCAAAATACCAATGCAAGTGGGCCAAGCCATTCCGATCCAAGAACTGGCAAAACTGCCGCTAAGCGACAAAGAAAAAAACAAATTGGTGAAACGCCATCTGTATCGCATTGCCAAGGGCAAAAAACCACTGCTGAAAACAGAAAAGACCGTCGAACACCCTCAAAATCGCCAATTGATAAAGCAGGAACTTAAGCAGTCCGAGCATCTTGGCAGCACCAAAGACAACAAACAGATTTACCTGTTCGACTACGATCCTGTGTCGGTGACGATGAAAGAAATAGGCCGTTTGCGCGAAATCGCCTTTCGCAAAGTAGGGGAAGGCACAGGCGAACGCTCTGACTTAGATAAATTCGATCAGTACTATCGCCATTTGGTGTTATGGGACGAAGAAGCGTTGGAAATTGTTGGTGCTTATCGTATTGGTGAAGTCGCTCGTTACATGAAAGAAGACAAGGCCAATAAAATATACAGCGCAGAATTGTTTCAATATTCCTGCGACATGGAACCTTATTTTGAGCAAGGCATCGAGCTAGGGCGCAGTTTTATCCAACCCAAATACTGGGGCATGCGCAGTTTAGATTATTTATGGTACGGGATTGGCGCTTATCTGGATCGTCATCCTGAAGTACGTTACATGTTCGGGCCAGTCAGTTTGAGCAACAGCTACCCACAAGTAGCAAAAGACTTCATTGTGTCATTTTATCAGCTGTATTTTTCGGACAAAGAGCACCTAGCGCGATCCTTTACGCCGTATCAAGTCAACGCAGAACACAGCGACATTATTGCTTCACTGTTCTGTGGTGATAACTACGACGAAGACTTTAAAGTGCTAAAGGAACAACTCAGCCATTTTGGTGCCAGCGTTCCAACTTTGTTTAAGCAGTACAGTGAATTGTGTGAACCGGGCGGAGTTCGCTTCTTAGACTTTGGTGTCGATGCCGACTTTGGCTACTGTGTGGACGGTTTGGTCCTAGTAGACCTAAATACAGTCAAAGAAGCGAAAAACAAACGCTACCGCGGGCATAACCCAATCAGCCAACCTTAGCTTACGACTTAGGATCCTGGTGGTGCGAATTATGATGTGCATGTGAATGGTGATGTTCATCCTCTGATCGCGTCACAACCAGATAGACAATTTTAATAACCAGCATCACACTTAATACAATGAGAACGATCATTTGAATGTCCATAAAACACCTCTTTATTTTTGTTGGTGTCTTTTGAGTGTAGAACATTTATAGGAGTTACATTGTAAATTTACGTCTCAACATTGTAGTGCACCTATAGGCTCTATAACGGGGCGTTTATACCCAATTCAAGGGTGGTTTTTACTCAACTTGGCACTTATAAAAACACGTTTATTTTCTTTTCTATTTGAGATTAATCACTTAGAAAATATGGCGTAAGCCTTGCTTACCCTACTCATCAACCTTCAGGCTTTTGTTGTAGCCTTCTATTTTTGTCTATCACTAGACCATGGAGCTGGAAATGATTGAGAAAACATACCTAAAGACCAAACCTGAATGCAAAGTGAAATTTGCCCTTTCTGCAGATGTAGTGGGTGATGGTCGGCAAGTTTCGGTCGTCGGTGACTTCAATAATTGGGACGCATCAGCACACCCGTTACGCAAACAAAAGTCCGGTGTGTATGCTTCCACCATGAACTTAGAAATCGATCACACCTATCAATTTCGCTACCTTGTCGATAACAGCCATTGGCTGAATGATGACATGGCGGATTCCTATGCTCCGAGCCCGATCAGTCAAGATTCAAATAGCGTCCTGAGCGTATAATGTGTCGTCGCCTCTTTTTGTGTATAGCGTTCAAAAAGAGGCGGAGTTTTCCTAACTTCTCTTTTTAATTCCGCCGTATTATTCACGTCAAAAACGACCCGCAGTTGTCCTCAAAACGCCCTCCACAAAACACCCAACTGCCATTATCTGACAAAAAAGTGTACAATGGTTTTTATTAAACGTGCGTTTAATAAAAACCATTAATACCTCGATAGCGCCATAAAGCGCATCGAAACAGACTATAAAGAGGCACATCATGGCACATCAGCAGCAATACATTCACGGCCGCTACCATGCATCCACCAGCAAAGAACACTTTGAAACCATTAACCCAGCAACAGGGGAAGTGATTGCAACTGTTGAGCACGCCGGTCAAGCCGAGCTAGATGCTGCTGTTGAATCTGCCAAAAAAGGTCAGAAAGTGTGGGCCGCCATGAGCCCTGTTGAACGCGGTCGCATTCTAAAAAAAGCAGCAGAACTGCTTCGTGAAAACAACGAAGAATTGGCGCGTCTAGAAGTCATGGACACAGGTAAACCGTTGCAAGAAGCCATTTGTGTCGACATCGAAACGGGCGCTGACGTCATCGAATATTACGCCGGCCTAACCGATAAAATCCAAGGCGAATACCAAGACCTTGGCAACGGCAACTTCTTCTACACCCGCCGCGAGCCATTAGGCGTTTGTGCTGGTATCGGTGCTTGGAACTACCCTATTCAAATCGCGATGTGGAAATCTGGCCCTGCGCTGGCTGCAGGCAACGCGATGATTTTCAAACCGTCTGAAGAAACCCCGTTATCCGCACTTAAATTGGCAGAAATTTACACTCAAGCTGGCTTGCCTGATGGCGTTTTCAACGTTGTTCAAGGCGATGGCCGTACAGGACAAATGATCACCGCTCACCCAGGCATCGACAAGGTGTCTTTCACGGGTGAAGTTGGTACAGGCAAAAAGGTCATGGCGGCTTCGGCACAAACACTGAAAGACGTCACCATGGAGTTGGGTGGTAAATCCCCAATGATCATTTTCCCTGACATGCCGGTTGATCAAGCGGTTTCTGCAGCGATGCTCGCAAACTTCTACACCCAAGGCGAAGTATGCACCAACGGCACACGCGTATTTGTTCATGCCGACATGCTAGACGCTTTCACTAAAGAACTGAAAACACGCACCGAAGCCATGATCATTGGCGACCCGATGGACATGAATACTCAAGTTGGCGCGCTGATTTCTAAAGACCACATGAACAAGGTTCTGGGTTACATTCAAGCCGCAAAAGACGCAGGCGCAACCTTGCTTTGCGGCGGTTACCAAGTCACTGAAAACGGCTTAGACAAAGGCGCATTCGTTGCGCCAACGGTCTTTACCGATTGCACCGACGACATGCCACAAGTGCAAGACGAAATCTTTGGCCCTGTCATGTCGGTTCTTAGCTTCACCGATGAAGACGAAGTCATTGACCGTGCGAACGACACAAAACTCGGCTTAGCGGCTGGCGTCTTCACCAAAGACTTCGCTCGCGCGCACCGTGTTATTAACCAAATGCAAGCGGGTATTTGTTGGATCAACGCATGGGGCTCTTCTCCAGCGGAAATGCCAGTTGGCGGTTACAAAGAGTCTGGTATCGGCCGAGAGAATGGCATCGATACTTTGTACCACTACACTCAAAACAAGAGTGTGTTCGTTGACCTAAACGACATTCAAAACCCTTACTAAGCGGGACTCTTAACTCTTAATAAATGAGAAAAGTCATGGCAAACGAAACATACGATTACATTATTGTTGGTGCTGGCTCTGCAGGGTGTGTGCTGGCAGACCGACTAACAGAAAGCGGCGAACACTCCGTTCTGTTATTAGAAATGGGCGGCTCGGATAAAAGCATTTTCATCCAAATGCCAACTGCCTTGTCTTACCCGATGAACTCGGACAAATATGCGTGGCAATTTCACACAGAGAAAGAGCCAGGCCTAGACAATCGAGAAATGCATTGCCCACGCGGTAAAGTATTGGGTGGCTCGTCTTCCATCAATGGCATGGTATACGTTCGCGGACACGCGTGCGACTTTGACCAGTGGGAAGAAAACGGCGCGGCAGGTTGGAATTACCAAACCTGCTTACCGTATTTCAAAAAAGCCGAATCGTGGAAAGGCGGGGCAGACACCTATCGTGGTGGCGACGGCCCATTGTCGACCAACAACGGCAACGACATGACCTACAACCCACTGTATCAAGCCTTTATTGATGCAGGTAACCAAGCAGGTTACGGCGAAACCGCTGACTACAACGGTCATCGCCAAGAAGGGTTTGGCCCAATGCACATGACGGTCAAAAATGGTGTGCGGGCGTCTACGTCTAACGCCTATTTACGTCGTGCGATGCAACGCCCTAACCTAACACTCAAAACCGGTGTCTTGAGCCACAAAGTCCTCTTTGAGGGTAAAAAAGCCACAGGCATTGAATACAGTAAAAACGGTCAAACACAACAAGTCCACGCATCGAAAGAAGTTATTCTGTCGGCAGGATCGGTTGGTTCTCCGCAATTGTTGCAATTGTCTGGTGTGGGTCCAAAAGACGTTTTAGAAAAAGCCGGCGTGCCTTTATTGCACGAATTACCGGGCGTGGGAGAAAATCTACAAGATCATTTGGAAGTCTATTTCCAGTACCGCTGTAATGAACCCGTGACGTTGAACGGCAAATTGGACTTGGTCAGCAAAGGTTTAATTGGCACGCGCTGGATCTTGTTCAAAAGCGGTTTAGGCGCAACCAACCATTTTGAGTCTTGTGGTTTTATTCGCTCTCGTGCTGGCTTGAAATGGCCAAACATTCAATACCACTTCTTGCCCGCCGCCATGCGCTACGATGGCCAAGCCGCAGTTGATGGTCATGGTTTTCAAGTCCACGTTGGGCCAAACAAACCAGAAAGCCGTGGTAAGTTATGGATCGAATCCGCTGATCCAGCGGCGAAACCGCGTATCTTGTTTAACTACATTTCGACTGAGCAAGACAAACAAGACTGGCGCGATACCATTCGCCTAACACGCGAAGTGCTTCAACAATCGGCATTGGATACTTACCGTGGCGAAGAGATCCAGCCTGGCATCAACATCCAAAGCGATGAAGACATCGACCAGTGGGTTAAAGAGAACGTAGAAAGTGCGTATCACCCATCTTGTACTTGTAAAATGGGCAGCGACAATGACCCAATGGCCGTGTTGAACGAGCAATGCCAAGTGCGCGGTTTAGAAAACCTACGCGTGGTGGATTCCTCTATCTTCCCGACGATCACCAACGGCAACTTGAACGCACCAACCATTATGGTGGCAGAAAAAGCCGCTGACATGATCCTTGGTAAAGACGCATTGCCAATCCTAAACGCACCAGTTTGGATTCACCCAGAGTTTGAAACCAAACAGCGCTAGTAATGTTGATTGAACAGAGATAAGGACAAAAAAAACCCCAAGGTGATTTCACCTTGGGGCTTTTTATTGAGTGCTTTAAACCACGTTTTAGCGTGGACGCAAAATGCTATTCATCTCTTAATTTAAAGCGGCTGATGATCTTCTCTAGCTCCGTCGACAACTCGGCCATTTCTTCACTGGATTTGTAAATTTCCGTGATGGCTCTTTCGCTCTGAGACGAGGCTTCCGTCACCGCTTTGACATTATTGCTGATCTCGTTGGCAACGCTTCCTTGTTCTTCTGACGCAGAGGATACCTGCTCCATCATGCTGCTAACATTGTCCACATAGTTCGACGCTTCATTCAAAGACTCCGCCGTATTGTTCGCCGCATCTGAAACTTTCTTCGCGTAATCAACACACGAATGCAGGACTTTCTGAGCCGCTGACGCTTCCATTTGAAGGCTACGAATGATGTTGGCAATCTGCTCTGTTTCTTTCTGCGTATTCGATGCGAGTCCACGCACTTCATCCGCGACTACCGCAAACCCACGACCGGATTCCCCAGCACGCGCCGCTTCAATTGCTGCGTTCAATGCCAGCAAGTTGGTTTGATCAGAAATGCCCTGAATGGTCGAAACAACATTGGAAATTTCTTCTGTTTTTTGATTCAGCTTATCGACTGTTTCTCTGGCTTTACGCACTTCTTCAGACACTTGTTCCATGTCTTTCACCGCGGTCAACAGGTCTTCCCTGCTATCGTTAACGCGTTGCTTTGCATCCCCTGCGGCACTGGTTGCATCCAAAATATTGCGTGCCACATCCGTTACGGAAATAACCATTTGCTGCATCGCACTGCCTATCTCTGAGGTGTTTGCATGCTGAGTCTGAATATTAGAACTTGTCTGTTCTGATATTTCAGCCAACTTAAACGAGGACGCAGACTGAGAGGCTGCACTGCTTTTCACCTGTTTAATCAGCTGATTTAAGTTTTCTGACATGGTTCGCATCGCGCCATAAATACTGGTCGCGGAGCTGGTTTTATTAAATTCAATAGACAAATCACCGGCGGCAATTTTCTCTGCAATGGCTTGCATCTCTTTCGGTTCTGCACCCAAAGGTGCCAACACGCTACGAGCAACCCACAACGCCACAAAAGCAATTGTAACCGCAATAATCAAACACAAAGCCAGAATAACGTAATTCAATTTATGCACACTGGCTAACGCTTCATCTTCCGCCATTTCTGCGATGACTATCCACTTCAAACCGCTGTATTCAAGTGGGCTATAAGAAGACAATACGGAATTGCCTTTGTAGTTTTTAATCATTTGCGTATTGGTAATGCCCTTGCTGGCTTCTTGCACAACAACCGTATCAACACTGCCTTCTTTTGGGTTTCTAAAAGACGCTAAGACAGAATGGTTTTCTGGATCAAGGTAAGAGTCGGAACGCATCTTACCGTCCATACCAATCAGGTAGGTTTCACCGGTTTCGCCCAATCCCGCTCTTTCCGTCATAATGTTATTTAATGCACTGATTGGAAATTGAGCGATTAACACACCAATGCGCTTTTCATTTTTAAAGACAGGCACGGATAAAAATCCTGCTGGCGCTTGATAAGACGGCATATACAAAGAAAAATCGGTAAAGCTCACACCATCATCATTTAATGAGCTTGTGTACGCTTGTGCCAATCCTGAGTCTTTAAATGGGCCTTCGGTTAGAGACGTACCAAAATCCACCTCTTTAAACACGCTGTACACCACGTCTCCGTCTTTGGAGACTAAAAAGACATCATAAAAGCCAAATTCTTGCTGAACTTTTTCTAAGTATGGGTGCGTTTTTTGATGAAAGGCATCGTACGCTGGAACACGTTGTGAGCTGAGTGTTTTATTTTTTTCTCCAACTGGGTTCTCGTTTTGTGCGATATACGCACTTTGAAGAAGGATTGCAGCAGGAGAAAGCTGAGAAACCAAATCGGCCGAGTTAAACTCAGCGGCTTCATTTGGCGGCAACATGGACTTGAATTCATTGCCATAAAACGCCGAGACATCACTGCGATTTTGGTCGTTCACAGGGATTCGATTCAGCCTTTGATACGCATTACTCAATAATGGCAGCATCCGTTCAACAATTGGGTTTTCGGATAGAAGAGAAAGACCATTGGAGAGCGTGTCTAAATAAGAGTTAACCGAATGGCTCTTCGTTTCTTGAAGCGACATTAATTGATTGTTACCCATATCAATCAGCGCTTTACTGGAGAAATGAATAGAAATTGCGGAAGAGATAAAAACAGGAATTAATCCGACCAGCAATAATGTAATGAGTATCTTATTTTTAAAGGTCATAAGCAGTAGGTATCTTCATTCAAGAGGTTCATAAGTACGAGCCGACATCCCTTATAAGGAGGAATCTGCGTCACATTTCGATTTATATTTTTTATAATTCTACCTTAAAATCATACACTTCTGTAACCAACTCCATCTTGATCGCCATTCTTCCTTTAACATTTGGCTACCTGATAATCATTCAATGACAGAAGTGGAGAGGCGAAAACCTCCCCACTCCCAGCATCGTAAAAATGCGATTCACCTAGTTACTTTAGCTCAAAAACAGCAAAACCGTTATCATCTAAAGATTGATAAATCATATTTTTACCCGCCGCGTCTTTTGCCTTAGGCGATGTAGTGAAAAGCACCTTCGCTTTACCAAAGCCAGCGAACGACCAGTTATTATCCGCCGCTGGATTAATGGTTTTTTGACTTAACAAATAGTTTGCCACAACATCTCGGTTTTTATCTGGCGCATCAATCACGATGGTCTCGCCGGACAAATTAGGGAAATGCCCGCCACCGCCAGCGCGGTAGTTATTCGTCGCGATCAAGAAAGACGCACTTTTATCCAAAGGCTTTCCTTGGAAAGACACACCTTCAATGCGATGCGCATTTTCATTCGCTACCTTACCATCTGCATTATAACGCGCAGGTTGTGTCACATTGATCTTGTAATTAATGCCATCAATCACATCAAAGTTATAAGTTGGAAACGCGGCATTGATCAAGTTTTGTGGCGCACTTGATGCGGCATCAATTTGATTAAACTGACCGGCGGCCACTTCTAACCACTCAACCACTTGAGCGCCCGTTAATTTCACCACTTTTAAATCGTTCGGGTAGATATACAAATCACTGACGTTTTTCAGCGCGATGTCGCCTTTTGGTACATCGGTATAATAGTCTGGGCCGCCTCGACCGCCAGCTTTGAACGGCGCACCAGCAGACAGAATCGGCATGCCTTCATAAGACGTACCACGAACAATATTTTCAACATACCAAACCTGTGCGTTGTTCACGATTTGGATAGAAGGGTCATCTTGGACCAAGGCAAAGAAGCTGTTGATGTCGGCGGTGGATTCACCCACTTTACGACGCATGTATGCCAAGGTGCCTTCATGCTCGGTTTTCACCGCATCATTAATACTGGCATCCGCTTCCACCAACGCCACCGTTTTACGGCCTTCACGACGTGAAATAGCGCGTACTTCGGCCTTTCCATCGGCGACTTTCCATCCGTTACCAGCCGGCTCCAGCGTTAAATCAATCACCCCAAGGTGAGAACCCCAAAAGCCCGGCATGGTCGCTGGTTTACCAAAGATCGTGCCTTTGTCACCGTCTACCCCTTCAAAAGCGTCTAACGCCTTATCACCAGGGAAGATTCGATGCGAGTGACCAAATAACACCGCATCAATGCCCTCTACTTTTGCAAGATGATAAGACGCGTTTTCTTCGCCTTTCAAATAAGGGGAATTCATCATGCCACTATGCGGAATCGCGATGATCACATCCGCGCCATTGGCTTTCATTTCAGGCACGTATTTATTCGCGCTTTCCACGATGTCTTTGGCAATGACTTTATGGGTTAAATTGTCTTTATCCCACGTCATGATTTGTGGCGGAACAAAGCCAATGTAACCTACCTTAACCGTTTGTTTTTTACCGTCAGAATCGACGAAAGTTTTGTCTTTGATAATATAAGGCTGGAAATACGGCTGATCATTCGACGCATCGTTGTCGCCATCGTCTACATAGACATTCGAGTTAACGTACGGGAAATTAGCGCCACTTAAACTCTTCATTAGAAAGTCTAAACCGTAATTAAACTCATGGTTACCGATATTACCCACATCGTAATCCAGCAAGTTCATCGCTTTAAATGCAGGATGCGTCTCACCAAAGCGCAGCACTCGACCTTTAGCAACATAATCGCCCAACGGCGTGCCCTGTAATAAGTCACCGTTGTCCACCAACACCGAGTTTGTCACCTCGGCACGCGCCGCCTTAATCAAGGTCGCCACACGAGACAAGCCCACCGCATCACTTTGCTTATCGCCGTAGTAATCGTAATCCACCAAATTCATGTGAATATCGGTGGTTTCCATAACTCGCAAGTCAATGGTAGAAGCCTGCGCCATCGCAGCAAAAAGCAAAGAAGAGGCGAAAAGCGTCGCGCCCTTAGGAACAAAAAACGTCATGACATTACTCCATTCATTCAAACATCTTTCTTATTAAAAAATACTAACCAAAAAGTCAGTTTCGATAGTAAGACGAATTTATGCGAACTTCATGCCTTTTTGATGACAGCGTGTTTTCAAATAGGTTAAAGCTTCACTTTCTTCGCGAATTACGCTCCACTCATGTCGCCCTACGCGAAGGAATATGGCAAGAAAGACACTATCGCTTAAACCAGCGCCAAACGAAGAGTACTTTGATAAGCGCAGCGGCAACGTAAGTCATGGCGCAGGCAGTGAGGATTTTCTTCACTTTGGGTAAGTCTTCCTTCGGTATGTAATTACCCTCTCTCAAAATTGGCAGTGCTTTGTTAAAACTGGCGTCCCATTCTTCAGGCAATATTGCCAGCTGCACGATAACAGCTAACAAACCCGACAAACCAACGACGACAGCGTGTAACGCGACAGCATAAGGCAGATGCAATAACAGTGAAATCAGCGGCCAACCGATTAACAAACCCGCTGTAATTTTTCGTGCGGCATGGGCAAACGGCAAATAGCGGGAACTTAAATGCGAAATTTTTTGTTTCTTTTCATGCGCAATCGCGTGCCCGACTTCGTGTGCCGCTACGGCTACAGCAGTTAAAGAGCGTCCATTAAACACACTCGGACTAAGACGAACCACATGCTGTCCGTAGTCAAAATGGTCTTGCCCTTCTTGTGTCGTTTCCACCTTTACGCCGCTCAGTTCGAAGCGTTTCACTAAATGCGTGGCCAGTTCACCACCCGTTCCAGATAGATCCCTGCGCTCCGTTGCATAACGCTTTAGAGTAAATTTCACCCAAGCACTTGGCCCTACAATCAGACCAATGGCGATTAAAATCACAATAACCCATAACATATTCTGTTTTCACCATATTCAAAATACATAAAAAACGGCCTCAACTTTGACCCTTTTCGCCTTCATCACATACACTGTGATAACTACTTATACATAAGAGTCAGATATGAAGAACCCCTTAGTTGGCCCAATTTTAACCATCTTAAAAAATAACCCCAATGGCATCAGTGAATTCGACATCCTCAAAGCGCTAAAAGAACGGCTGCCAGAATTCAGCCAGCTTGCTAAAGACACCAACTTACTGCTTTTTCGCCAACACTTTCTCATCATGAATGCGTTATATCAATTGCAAAGCAGCCTCTGGCAAGAAGACAATCTCATGCTAAGCATCAGCGCCATGCGCATTCACCTCGTCAGCGAGACGCACATTCAGTTATCCGATAGTACGACAATAAGCGACAGCGTAGATGCAAAATTGGCGGCTTACTACTTAGATTGGGAAGAGTACGAGAAAACCGACGTAGAAGAAGTTTCACGTTTACTCAACAGCTTCTACAAAGGCATCAGCTTAGGTGGCGATCGAGATTCGGCACTAAAAACATTGCAAATACAAAGCAACAATCCGACGAAAACCGTCATCAAGCAACAGTATCGTAAATTGGCCCAACAGCACCACCCTGATAGAGGCGGCGACCAAGACCTTTTCATCGACCTAAGACAAGCGTATGAATACCTTATGTTTTAACCCATTCGCATACATTAAGAACGCATGAAGGATGGACTGTAAAACGCCTTGCAAAGCATTGATTTCAAATTGATAACTATTCAAGATGAACCTCGCTCTTCATGGGCGGTCAAAACACAATGTACCGCCACTTTACCCACTTATTGCATAGACAGGGCTTATGATTTTTTCTTCTTTGTTTCAGCGCATTCTATTCACACCAAAACACAGTCACTCGTTGCTTCGCCCATTTTGTCTTATTTCGTTTAGTTTACTCGCCAGCTGTAGCTTTAATGAAATTGATAGTTCCAATAATTTTGAAAATAATGGTCGAGATGTCACGGCCCTAAAGAGGGATTCTTTGTATTTAAAAGAAAGCCTTCCACCTGGCCTTCCTTATCCAGACGCCAGTTTCCAATCAGGGTTACAACAGCAAATCGCCTATTTGAATCGGCTGTCTGATAAGCCCTATTTGCTTGAAAATACACAAACGAGTGTGGCGGATTTAAAACTCGTCGCAACAGAAATAGACAATTGGCTCAACAACCCTACCCAGCAACCTCAAATCATTGCGCACCAATTAGCAGGACAAGACCAACGAGGTAACGTACAGATCACGGGCTACTATGTCCCTGTTTTATCGGTTCGACATCAGCCGAACGAAGTGTATCGCTTCCCGCTTTACCGTAAACCAACACATCGAAACGCAAAGGGAGAGTTCCCTTCTAGAGAAGAAATCGATTTTGAAAATGCCCTCGCAGGACAAGGATTGGAAATTGCGTACACCGCCAATTTAGTCGACAATTTTTTCCTACACGTGCAAGGCTCGGGCGTTATCGAATATGAAAATGGTGAACAAAAACTGCTGTCTTGGGGTGGCGTAAACGGTCATGCTTATCGCAGTTTAGGTAAGGAGCTCATCGAAAGAGGCGAAATAGACAGAGCCAATATTTCGGCACAAAGCATTCGACAGTGGCTAAGTGACCATCCAGAACGTAATCGCGAAATCCTGTCGACTAACCCAAGCTATTTGTTTTTCAGTGAAGGACCTCAAGCACCAGTGGGTGCCGCCAATGTGCCATTAACCCCATTATATTCTGCGGCTGTTGACCCAAGCGTCATTCCTCTTGGTTCAATATTGTTGGCACAAGTGCCTAAGCTCGATGCTTATGGAAACTTAATCGGACACGAGTTTCGTCTCTTGCTGGCCCAAGACAAAGGTGGCGCGATTAAAGGACCAGGGCACATCGATTGGTATCAAGGTATAGGCGAAGAAGCCCGCTTTCATGCAGGTCAACTCAAGCAATTTGGGAAAGTCTGGCTGCTATTGCCGCAACACCCGACACCACAACAACTGATCGCTCAGTAACCCATTCGTCAGACATGAAAACGCCGCGCTTTATGGCTAAAGCGCGGCGTTTTTTTATTCCTGTACATCGCTATTAAACGACCAACTACCTCAAGTCACTGAGTTTAAAAGAGACAGGTAAATTGATGCGTAATTCGCTCTCTACCATGCCCTTAGTAAAGTGAGGCAACGGCGTCGAGCGTTTGATCATATCCAATACCGCGTTATCAAGACGTCTATGTCCTGAGCTTTGGGTGATTTTTACATCGGACACGGAACCATCGGCATACGCCACAAAAGACAAGGACACGACACCTTCTTCATTGCGTCTACGTGATGCTCTTGGGTAACGCTTATTCTGTGCTAACACCGATTTCAGCTGAGAAAAATAGCTGGCTTTCGCGCCAGGGTTACCACCACTGCTGGCAGAATTAGAACGACCCGTTGTTGCTTTTTGATTCGCCATGGAAGGCGGTGCCACTTTTTTAGGCTCAGCCTTCACGACAGGCTTTTCAACTTTTTTCGGTTCGGGTTTTTTCTCTGGCTTCGGTTTTGGCTCAGGTTTAGGCTCTGGTTTTGGTTTGGGCTCTGGTTTTGGTTTGGGCTCTGGTTTTGGTTTGGGTTCTGGTTTTTTTACTTCAATAGGAGACTTTTGTTTCACCACAACTGGTTCGGGTTCTGGCTCAACAATTGGTTCAGGTTCAATAATTGGCTCAGGCTCAACGATTGGCTCTGGCTCGATGATAGGTTCAGGTTCTACAACTGGTTCAGGCTCCACTTCCGGTTCAATTTCTTCTTGAACCTCTTCCACTGGATCCTCAACCACCTCTTCCACTTCTTTTGCTTCTTCCTGAGCCATCGTGGTTTGTGCCGCTGCACCAAGGTCACCCATCATTCCGAGGTCAAATTCAATGCCCTGAGAACCCGCCGCTTGGCTGCCTTCTGTCGGGTTGTAAAATACGGTGTAAAACGCACCCGCATGAACCGAAATAGCCAAGCTACCAGCAATAATCCAATGACGCGTGGAAATCATTCTTTCACCCGCTCTAGCTGTGTCGCTAAACTGACTTTCTTTAAACCAGCCAAACGTACTTGATCAAAAACGGGGCGCAGTTTGTCTAATGAAATGGCGCCATCGGCTTTAATTTGCACCCAAAACCCTTCTTGGTTAGGTGAGGATGCAAACTGCGACTCTAAATACGACTGTACGTCATCAATGAAGAACACTTGATCATCCACATACAGCTCATTGGCAGCACCAACGACAATCACCACATTTGGATCCGTTTGTGCTCGAGTGTCATTAATAGACTGAGGTGGAATAACCGCAATAGGATCTGCTTTTTTAATCTGACCTGCGACCATGAAGAAGACCAACATAAGGAAAACCACATTGATCAGCGGCACCATATTGTCATCATCACCGGCCGTTCTCGCGGCGTATTTTTCGCCTATTTTCATTTTGTCTCCGGCATAGCAAAGGCATTCGCAATCGACACCGTTTTGGCGCCATTAAGCTTTAAACGATCCGCCAAATGCAGCAGAGTTTGTAACGTCACACCGTCTTCCGCTTTGATAACAAAAACACCTTCGCGATGGTCAGCAATGAGCGCTTGAAAACCGGCTTGATCCACAAACCGAATGGCGTGATCGTTCACCCAAACCTGATCGTCATTTTGCTTCAACGTCATCACCACATTGTCTTTTTCTTCGTTGTTAATACGTGGTTCAGAAGCAACAGACAGTGGCGTGTCTACAATACGCCAAGGCACAAAACTGGAGGTCAACATAAAGAACAGCAGCAAGATAAACACCACATCAATCAGTGGTGTTAGGCTAATGGCATTCTTACGTTTAGGTTGAGAAAGATTAAGCGGCATGAAGCATCTCTTTGGCGGCTTTTTCAACCAAATGCTTTGCTTCTTTGCTGGTAAAAACCTGAGTCACGGCGTCATTCATATTATGAGAAATGCGTTCCACTTTGCGTTCTAGCCAACTTTGCAATGTGACCACGGGAATCGCCACGGCCAAACCCACCGCAGTGGTTAACAAGGCTTGCCAAATGCCGCCAGACAAAACAGATGGATCCACTTGGCTACCCGCGCCTTCCATTTGTTGGAACGCTGTAATCATACCCAATACCGTACCAAGCAAACCCAGCAACGGACTTAAGGTCGCAATGATCTCTAATGGACGAAGATAGGAACGTAATTGATTCAATTGCTTCATCGCGCGACGCTCTACTTCTTCACGGATCAAATCGGCACTGGTGTTTCCACTCAATAATGCACGCATGGTGTAACCAACCAACGCATCAATCGGGCGCTTTTCATCCAGTCTTTCAAGCGCACTTTCCGCGCCTTCATTACGCCATTCCTGCAACGCCAAGTCTGTTGTTTTCAAGCTTTCAGCGCGAAGTGACGAGAACTGCCACAACTTCAAAAGTACAATAGTTAAAGCAACGACAGAAAACACCATCAGTATCCATACGACAGGTCCACCGACCTGTAAAAAATCGACAATTTTCTGCTGTACTGAATTTTCCACAATACTCTCCAGGTGAGTAAAAAACATGTGACAAATGGTAGTCATTCTCAACTATATTTTCAATACATAATTGTGATAGTGCGCAAATAGAACCAAGTCAGTCAGAAAGCAATACGTCCTATTTCGGCCGCCAACCGACTTTACGTTGAAAACACAAACCGATAGGCAACGTAAAACAGCAATAACGCCATGACGCGATTCACCCACGCCATTACCGTTGGATTCACGGCCGCTTTTTTTAATCGCGCTCCCGCAAACAGATACACACTCGGCGCACCGCATGCCATGGTCGCCAGAACCAAAGACCATAATGCGATTTGAACACCTTCAATATGAAAGCGTGGAAATTGCACCGTCACAATCGGCACAATCGCCACCAAGGATTTGGGGTTACAAAGCTGTAAAATTAGCCCCGTTTTAAAACTGATCGTCGACGCATCCGCCTTAACCTCCGTCTGCTGGAAGCTCGCCTTCATAATTTTCGCACCAAGATACGCGATGTAAATACCACCCAGAATGCCAATAACAGATTGATATTGTTGTGGAATAATTCCACCGCCAAGATAACCAATCAGTAAAAACAGAATAAACATGGCAACGCCGACACCAACACAGTACAAAAACGCGCGCCAACCTTGTCCGTTAACGCCCGCGAACAGCGCCAACATATTGGCAGGTCCGGGACTGTACATAACACCAAAGGCATAAACGAGTATTTCGAGCATGAGTATTCCTCAAAAGATGATTTGATAAGTATTAGAAACAAAGAAAAGAATGAACGTGAGAGTGAAATGCCGCTAGATGCGCAGTAGATGCCGTCTAAATTGATACGGCGTGACGCCGAAAATAGGCTTGAAGCGGCGGTTAAAATAACTCAGATCCGTAAAACCGAACATAAAGGCGACATCCGCCAATGGCATGCCTCGTTCTATCGCCTGCTTGGCACGATTAATACGGTAATTTTGCCAGTATTGATGCGGCGTCATGCCAAAATAATCCCGAAAGCAGCGCAACAAATGGTACTTCGACATATGCGCAACTTGGCTTAAGGCATCCAGTGAAACTTCTTCGCCAACGTGCTCATGCAAATACTCTCGGACACGTTCAAAAACAGGGTCTTTAGAGCGTGGTTTGGATTCAATTTGAATGCCTTTTTGGCGAGCAAGATACTCGGCAAATTCAAATAACGTGGAAGAATATTCCAACGCTGACGTTGCAGAGTCTTCAACCAACTGAGCCAAGCGTAAAATATGCGCTTTTAGCACAGGGTCGTCTTGGACCATTTTTTCAACCCGAAAGTCTTTTGCTCGGCGAATGCCCGCGCTTTCTAGCATAGGCGACAATTGATCGGGGTGAACATAAAGCATTTTGTAGTGCAGCGTGTCGTCACCGCCAGAATGGCCGTCGTGCGCGTCTTCAGGGTTAAACACAATCACATTGCCAGAATGGCTCTTGCGGTGCTCGCCCAGCGCGAAAAAATCTTGACGACCAGACAAGGTCACACCAAAAGAAAACTCCTCGTGTGCGTGCGTGTCATAGGCGAAATCGTTCATCGATGCCTCAAGCAACATCACCTCATTAAAGGCCGCGCTTTTTGCAAATTGGAAACGATTTTCTGCCGACATCACAACCTCTCTTAATCCAATAACGCCCCTGACTCATATCCGTTCTGACTTATATCCGCCCTGACAAGAATCGCTTTACCCATAAAACGAGATTACCCAATACGACGGCAAAAAGATTGGACGATATTGCGCAATAAGAGCAAGGCGCGCTATAAATTGCTATTCGGCTGCACAGACAACTCAACCTTCGCCAGTGCGCGTAAGTACATTTTCCAAGCGCATAAGCCAGCCAGTACATTACCGATTAATACACCAACGAAAATGCCTTTTAACCCCGCGATTTCTGATCCAATCCACAAGCAAGGCAAGAAAAAGGCGAACAATCGCAACGCCGAAATGGTCAGTGCCGTGTATGACTTACCCAAGGCATTAGATACCGACACCATCAGCATGCAAATACCCAACGCACCAAGGCTAATCGGCACCAAGGTCAGATGCCAATTGAGAATCTCAGACACGGCCGTTTCACTGGTCAATAAACGCGACAGCACCCCAGACGCAAAAAACGTCGCAAACGCGACAATAAGCTGAAAGATCAAAATAAAACGACAAGAGATCGACACCACAACGCGAATATCATCAATTTTTTTCTCGCCCAACAAGCGCCCAATCATCGGCGGCATTGACATAGTCAGCGCCAACACAGCGACAATCGAAAAGAATTCAAAACGCGAACCCAGCGCCCAAGACGCCACGGCCGCCGTACCAAACCCTGCTATCAATTTTGTTGCCAACATAGAAGACACCGGCGGCAACAACTGACTGACCATCGCTGGCCCCATAATATGACCAATAGACGACAAGCTTTTCGCGACGTTTAAGTCTTGCCAGTCGAACGTCAGCCAATGTTTTCGAGCCACTTTTGGTGCAACAATTAAGGTGCCCAAACCAAACGCCACCGTGGTGGCCATGGCGGCGCCGTTCAAACCAAGATCAAAAGTAAAAATGAAGATCGGATCCAAAATCAGGTTCAATACGCTGGTAACAATCATCATGATGCCAGGCAACAGTGTATTCCCATTGGAACGACAAATGCTGTAGTAAAAATAGATCAACGCGCCGACCCATGCACTCAATAGCCAATGCGGCCAATAAGAATCGATAACCGGAAACACAGAATCTGGCGCACTCAACAACGCCAAAATAGGATGACGCAAAAACCAAATCAGCACACAGAAAAATGCAATGCCCACGCTACCCATGGCCAAAACCAAACCGCCCAGCTGTTTCGCGTAACGTGCGTTACCTGCCCCCAAAGCACGAGAAATAATCGCCGTCGTGGCAATGCCAAGTCCCACTTGCAAACCAATCACAATCATCTGAATCGGCAAAGTGAAACCCTGCGCCGCCAAAGGCAAGATGCCTAATTGACCAATAAAAGCACTGTCGACCAACTGAAAACTCATCAATGACAAGATCCCAAACATCATGGGCCATGTCATCGAAAAAAGTTGTTTGCCTAAGGATGTCGAAGAAGAGGTTGGGGAGGACATAGAAGCGCTCATAGAATAAATTGAGTGGGTATTCTAACCTACTTTACTGACAACTGGATGACACTCACCTCATCAAACAAACTATGCGATGAAAAGCCTTATTCTTCTACATAACGCTGGCTGTACCTGTATCCATATCTCAGCATGACTAACGCCATGATGGAGAAGATAACAAAGCCGCTGGCCAATGGCGTCACGGTGAAATGATAAAACTGACCTATGAACGTCGAAAACACAATCGCAATAAAGCTCGATAACGATGAAATAACCGACGTCCCAAGACCGGCCATTTTTCCCAATGGCTCCATCGCCATGGCGTTCACATTACCGAACACCATGCCGAAGCAAGAAAACATGATCATGCCCAAGCCCATGAAAAGCACAAAAGGCGGTACACCATCAAAGTAAAACGCAGACAACAGCAACACTAAAGACGTCGCTAACAGCACGCTCAACGCCGCAATCACACAGCGCAACATGCCAACACGCTGGACAATTTTACCGTTTGAAAAGCTGATCACCGACGACCCAATCGCCAATAACGCGAAGTACAGCGGGAAACGATCGCCTGTTTGATACACATCCTGAAATATCGATTGTGCGGTACTAATATGCAGCATCAAGCCGCCAAAAATGCAGCCCAACAACACCGTCAACGCCATCACATCGCGACGACTCAAAATAATGCGCACGTCGGCAATGAGGCGTTTTCGATTGAGCGGAATACGGTTTTCCTTCGTCAGTGTTTCGGGCTGGCGTAGCAACAGCCACCCCCCCGCCACCGACGCTTGAAACACCAACAAGGCAAAAATCCAACGCCAATCAGCGACCTGCATCACCAATTGTCCGATCGACGGCGCCAGCAGCGGCACTAAGATAAACACCATCATCACAAACGACATTATCCGCGCCATGGCCGCGCCTTTATAAAGGTCTCGAACCAACGCCCGCGACGCAATTTTTGGTCCCGATACGCCCAAACCTTGAATCACACGGCCGAGTAAAAACACCTCAATCGACGACGCAGACAACGCAATCACCGAACCTGCAATGTAAATCCCAATACCAATCAGAATGCATTTTTTCCGACCGATTGCGTCCGACAAGGGCCCAAAAATGATCTCGCCGAACATCATGCCAAAGACCATCGCCGACACGATCCATTGCGTTTTTTGATAATCCACAATGGCCAAAGATTCCGCGATATTTGGAAACGCTGGCAACATAGAGTCCATGCTTAATGCGGTCAACGACATCATCAAAGCGAACAACGCAATAAACTCTTTTTCAGGTAAAAAACCGTCGGCACTGGTGCGTTTTTTCAAGATCGACACGGAGCGAACATCCTTATAAAGTAGAGGTGTATTAATCGGTTTACGATATTGAGACCTTTCAACAAAAATAACAACTGAGAGCAGCATGGACATTGGTCTGGCGAAACACTTAAAGCTCAATCAACTGCGTTTAATTTCGGTGATTGCCGAACACGGTCAGCTCAGTATTGCCGCTGACGAAATGGCGATGACGCAACCTGCTGCATCTCGTATGTTAAGCGAAATTGAACAAACCATCGGCACGCGTTTATTTGTGCGTCATGCGAAAGGCATGGAACCGACCTTAGTCGGTCAAGCCGTCGCACGACGCGCGCACAATTTGCTGGTCGAATTACGTGATTTGGCCCGTGAAGTCGACGAACTAAAAGAAGGCGGTGGCGGCACAACCGCCATCGGTGCCGTTACGGGCGCCGCCGTTGGTTTTGTTATTCCCGCCATTCAACAACTACGCGCCATTGCTCCCAAAGCCGAAATCGATATTAACGTCGAAACCAGTGACAATTTGGTTCGTGATTTGATTGCGGGTCACAATGATTTTGTCCTCGCGCGCATTCCAAAACAATACGACGCCAATGAATTCGAGATTTACCCAGCACGAAGCGAATCGGTTCGGCTTGTGGTGCGAAAAGATCACCCATTGGCGAATTTAGACAAAGTCGGTGTGCGGGACCTGGCGCATTTTGAATGGGTCATGCAATCCCATCGCGCACCCATACGCGAAGCGGTCGAAGCGGCGTTTATGGAGGAGCGTGCCGAGCTGCCGTTGAGCATCACCAACAGTACGTCGTTATTGGCTTTGATCGCCATTCTGGTGTCTTCTAATGCGATTGCGCCTATGGCAAGCGAAGTCAGCGACCTTCTCGTGGGGCAGAAGGTTCATGCCGACCTCAAAACCCTAAAATTAGACCGCAGCATTGTCATGAGTCCTTACTATTTATTGCAAATGCGCGGCCGCCAATTGTCCCCATTGGCGAATCAGCTCAAGCGTTTGGTCTTGGCGGAATTAGAACAAAAACCCGCGGACAAAAACGTCTAATACGCCACGATAAACCAAACGACACATAAAAAAAGCGAGTGCTACTTTTTTCAAAGTAGGACTCGCTCAAAACTCACATTGAACATTCGCCTGAGATGGCTATTCAGTGAGGTCTTTCGGTAACAATGCGCTGGGAATATTTTGATAACAAACCGGACGCAAAAAACGACGAATCGACAAGGTGCCAACAGACGTCGCACCAAAGTTAGTCGACGCAGGATATGGTCCGCCATGCACCATGGTGTCGCTGACTTCCACGCCCGTCGGGAATCCATTCGCTAACAAGCGGCCAGCCTTACGTTCCAACACGGGGAAGAGTTTCTGACATGCGGCGTAATCGCCTTCATCCAGATGAATCGTACACGTAAGCTGACCTTCCAAATGACGCGCCAGCTCAACCATCTGTTCCACACTGTCGGTCAACACGACCAAGCCAAGTGGACCAAACACTTCTTCATGCAACTTAGGATTGTTCAACCAATCTTGCCCAGTCACAGTGAATAAATTCGGCAACGCTTGTCGCCCTTCACTTTGTGTTTTCACCAATTTTTGAGTGGGCGATTGCGTAAACGCCTCGACGCCTTTTCGATACGCCGCGGCAATGCCATCGGTTAGCATGGTTTGCGCAGGCACATCCGACAACGCGTCACTTGCGGCGGTCATCATGGCGCGCGAATCTGCATTGTCCAACATCACAGCAATGCCAGGATTGGTACAGAATTGCCCTGCGCCCATGGTTAAAGATGCCGCCCAACCTTTGCCCAATGCTTGCGCGCGTTTTTTCACCGCTTCTGGCATCATAAACATGGGATTCACGGAACCCAATTCGCCAAAGAAAGGAATCGGTTCTGGGCGCGCCGCACACAAATCAAATAACGCGCGTCCTCCCGCCAAGCTGCCAGTAAAACCAACCGCTTTAATCAAAGGATGCTGAACCAACGCTTGCCCGGCTTCAAAGCCATGACCTTGTACCAAGGAAAAAACACCCGCGGGTATATTACAGCGCTTGATCGCCGCTTCGATTGCTTGAGCAATAATTTCCCCTGTGCCAGGGTGCGCTGGATGACCTTTGACCACCACAGTACAACCTGCCGCCAACGCCGCGGCGGTATCGCCACCCGCAGTGGAAAAGGCCAATGGGAAGTTTGACGCGCCGAACACCGCCACAGGGCCAATGGGTCGTTGCATCATGTGCATATCGGGTCGTGGCAATGGCGCGCGATCTGGCAACGCTTGGTCAAACCGGCGATCCAAATACTCACCCGACAAAATGTGTGTGGCGAACAAACGTAACTGGCCAACTGTTCGACCACGTTCGCCTTGCAGTCTTGCCACTGGTAAACCGGTTTCTTGCACGCCGATCTCGGTAATGGCTTCTCCGCGAACGTCTATTTCATCGGCAATCGCATTTAAAAAAGCCGCACGAACGTCACGAGAAGAATAGCCATACGTTTCAAAAGCCGCTTCGGCAGCTTTTGCCGCGGCATCCACATCGGAAACTCGGCCAACATAAAAAGAATGAGAAGGCCCACTCGCTGGAGTAGAAGAAAAGGTTTCCTCGCTTTTAACCCATTTTCCAGCGATAAAGTGCTGTCCAGTAAACATGCTTACTCCTTATTAATTCATTATGAGGCCGATGTTTCATGCCTATTTTAGTGGCTGTCTTTCGGCACCGCAGCGCCTCGACATCCTTTTAGGAAGTCAAAATCCGCGCCTGTGTCTGCACCTTGGACGTGGTCATGGAACAACTTAATATAACCGCTTTTTGGTGGTTCTAAATGACTTTTCCAATTGACTAACCGTATGGCCATTTCTTCATCAGAAATGTCCACGTGCAAACGACGGTTTTCCACGTCTAACTCAATCATGTCGCCATTTTTCACGACGGCCAATGGTCCACCCGCCGCCGCTTCCGGTGTGGTGTGCAAAACGACCGTACCATATGCCGTGCCAGACATGCGCGCATCGGAAATCCGCACCATGTCTTTGATGCCTTTGCGCAAGACTTTCGGCGGCAAGCCCATGTTGCCCACTTCCGCCATGCCTGGATACCCTTTCGGGCCGCAGTTTTTCAGTACCATGACACAGTTTTCGTCTATGTCTAAGTCTTCGTCGTTTATCTTAGCTTTATAGTCGTCAATGTCTTCAAACACCACCGCGCGTCCGCGATGTTGCAATAAATGCGCCGACGCCGCCGACGGTTTTAACACCGCGCCTTGTGGTGCTAAGTTGCCTTTTAGCACCACAATGCCGCCTTTTTGCGTTAATGCTTTATCAACGGGCAAAATAACGTCTGGGTTCCAATTCCGAACTTCTTTGACTTCGTCCCAGATGGATTCGCCCGACACGGTAATCGCGTTTTTATGCAATTTACCGGCTTCCGCCAAATGCTTGATGACAACCGGCAAACCGCCCGCGTAGAAGAACTCTTCCATCAGGTATTTGCCCGATGGCATGAGATTCACAATGGTGGCGATTTCTTGGCCGAGTTTGTCCCAATCGTCCAAGGTCAAATCCACACCGACACGACCCGCAATCGCCAATAAATGAATCACCGCATTGGTGGAACCACCAATTGCGCCGTTAACACGAATCGCGTTTTCAAATGCTTGGCGCGTTAAAATGTCGGACGGTTTAAGATCGTCTTTGACCATGTCGACAATACGACGCCCCGTCAGATGCGCCATAACTCGGCGACGACTGTCAACCGCGGGAATGGCTGCGTTGCCAGATAACGCCATGCCCAAGGCTTCTGCCATCGACGCCATGGTACTGGCGGTGCCCATGGTGTTACATGAACCCGCTGAACGAGACATGGATTGCTCGGCTTCAAGAAAGTCTTCCTGCGTCATCTTGCCCGCTTTGATGTCTTCCGACATTTGCCACAGCGCCGTGCCAGACCCCACACGTTCGCCCCTGAAATAACCGTTCAGCATCGGTCCGCCAGACACCACAATGGACGGAATATCGACACTGCAAGCGCCCATTAGCAACGCGGGGGTAGTTTTGTCACAGCCCGCCAGCAAAACAACCCCGTCGAGAGGATTCGCACGCAAGGCTTCTTCCACATCCATCGCCGCCATGTTTCGATACATCATGGCGGTTGGTCGGAGTGAGCTTTCTCCCACTGAAAAGACAGGAAACTCCAATGGCAAACCACCGGCTTCATAAATACCGTGTTTGACTCGATCGGCAAGGTCACGAAGATGCGCGTTACAAGGCGTTAATTGCGACCAAGTATTACAAATACCAATCACCGGACGACCATCAAATAAATCGGCCGGCAAACCTTGGTTTTTCATCCAGCTGCGGTGATAAATATGATCTCGCGATGTGCCGCCAAACCATTCCGTAGAACGCAATTTACGGGGCCATTCTTTTGGGACAAACGTATTTTTCTCAAACTCAGTCATACCCAACCTCCATCCACAATAAAGTTTTGCGCCGAGCACATGGCCGACGCATCGGCGCCCAAAAACAGCGCCATGTTGGCGATGTGCTCAGGAAGCACCTTGCCAGTTAGGCATTGGCTTTGTTTGATTTTTTCTTCTGCGGCGTCATCGACCCATAAACGCAGTTGCTTTTCGGTCATTACCCAACCTGGCACCAAGGTGTTTACGCGAATTCCTGCACCACCCAAATCGCGCGCCAACGAGCGCGTTAAACCATGCGTGGCGGCTTTGCTCGTGCCGTAGGTTGGATAACCCGCGGTTGCCATCATCCAGCCAACGGAACCGAAGTTGATGATCGAGCCGCTACCCATTTCTTTCATCATGGGCGCGACGGTTTGCGCGGCGAACATCGCGTGTTTGATGTTCACGCTAACCAATTCGTCGAAGCGTTCTTCGGTTAACGACTCCAAGGAATGGCGCACGTCGTTGGCGGCGTTGTTCATCAAGACTGAAATCGGCCCAAACGCCTCTGCCGCGGCGCGGATTTTGCTTTGATAATCTTTGATATTGGTAATATCGCAAACGTCAAAACGCACCTCGCAGCCGTCTTTAGTAAGGCGTTTCGCCAGATTATTGCCCGCCACTTCATCCAAATCCACAAAGGCGGTTTTCGCTCCTTGCTTGGCGTAGGCTTCCACGATGGCGGCACCAATTCCGGTTGCGCCACCAGAGATAAACACCGAACGGCCATTTAAATCTGGGTAAACGGCGCTATTTGTCTTATTCATAGCGGCGCTACCTCGGTATTGAGTTCATCCGCTTTCCCCAAGGCATTGCGTAATGGCAAACCAAAAGTGGGTGAAGATATTTCAAAGACATCGCCTTCTTGTGCTTGAATGCCATCCGCAAACGACAAGGTCGCTGTACCAAACATGTGCACATGCAAATCGCCCGGTTGACGAAAGATCGAATATTTAAAATGATGATGTTCTAAATTCTTAAAGGTATGCGACATATTGTCTTCACCTGACACAAAACCTTTCTCCCAAAGCGTGGTTTCGCCACGCTCAATGCGCGAATGACCTTCAATGTGCATTGGCAATTCCCCCACCAGCAATTCAGGGCCAAACGCCGCCGGACGCAATTTTGAATGCGCCAAGAACAAATAGTTTTGGCGTTCGGTGACGTGATCTGAAAACTCATTCGCTAAGGTATAGCCAATTCGATGCACCTTGCCGTTTTCGCCCACTAAATAAAAGCCCGCGATTTCTGGTTCTTCGCCTCCGTCTAACGCAAAAGATGGCGAAGGCAACGCGTCACCCGGTGCGATCACGCCTGCGCCATTGCCTTTGTAAAACCATTCTGGCTGCACACCTTCTTGTCCTTCGGCAGGTTTTCCACCCTCTACACCCATTTGGAAGATCTTCATCGAATCGGTGAGTTCTTCGCTTTTCGCGTGCATGGCATTACGAGTGGCGGCCGAACCTAAATGCGTTAAGCCCGTTCCAGTTAAATACATGTGCGCAGGATCTGGATGGCGAACAGGACAATCTAGCTGATTATTCTTAGCCAGCTCGGCCAAATTTACAGGCTCACCTAAGCCATGTTTTTCAAGAATAGACGTCAGCGGCACACCATTTTTAACGGCTTCTTTTGCGAGTTCGTAAACACTCGACGCGTGAAGAACAAGGTGTGCTTCGCCGCCTTCACGACACACCACACCGCCTTGTTTTATTTGAGATAGAAACAACATAATCTGCTCCTTAACGCGCTTTTTGTTTGTTGTAGACATCAAATACCACTGCCGCGAGCAAGACCAAGCCCTTGATCACCTGCTGCCAATCAATGCCTATACCCAGTATCGACATCCCGTTATTCATTACGCCCATGATAAAGGCGCCAATCACCGCTCCGATGACTTTGCCCACGCCGCCCGTCATGGACGCGCCGCCAATAAAGACCGCCGCGATCACGTCAAGCTCAAACGCAAACCCCGCTTTTGGTGTGGCGGTGTTCAAACGCGCGGCGAAAATCAAACCCGCCAGCGCCGCTAACATGCCCATGTTGGCAAAGGTCAAAAAGGTCAAACGCTCGGTATTAATGCCCGACAATTTCGCCGCTTTGACGTTGCCGCCCAAGGCATAAATACGACGACCAATGGTCGTGCTGTTGGTAATAAAGGTGTAGATCGCGATCAACACAGCCATGGTGATCAGCACATTTGGCAAACCACGATAGGTGCTTAACAGATAGGAAAGATAGATAATCGCCGCGGCAATTAAGGCATTTTTCACAAGGAAAAACGAAAACGGCTCGTCTTGAATCCCGTATTTTAATGACTGAGCTCGACTGCGCGCCGCTAAAAAAACAATCGCACTGGCCGCCAATACACCCAAGACCAAGGCAGTCACATTCGGACGCCCAACGCCAAACACGTCAGGAATAAACCCAGTACTTAATAACTGAAAGCTTTTTGGAAAAGGCCCAACAGATTGTCCTTCCAGTAACGCCAAGGTCAAGCCACGGAACACCAACATGCCTGCCAAGGTGACGATAAACGCTGGTATTTTCCAATAGGCGATCCAATAACCCTGCAAACCACCAATGATCAACCCCACGACAAGACAAACCGGCACAACAAGAATGGTGGGCAAATCGTAGTTGACCGACATCACCGCCGCCAATGCGCCAATAAACCCTGCGACCGACCCCACCGACAAATCGATATGCCCCGCGACAATCACCAGCAACATGCCAATCGCCATGATGATGATGTAGCTGTTTTGCAAGAACAAATTGGTTAAGTTAACCGGACGCATCAAGGTGCCATCGGTTAAAAATTCAAACATCCCCATGATCACGACCAACGCAATCAACATGCCGTAGTCACGCACGTGTGTCTTTAAATAATGGGTAACAGAAGGCGCGGACTGCACCGTCGAAGTCGTTTCTTTTGTTGTCGCCATTTTTATGGTTCCCGCTCTTATTATTCTCGTTATGCTTTGACTATCATCGACATGATTTTTTCTTGGCTCGCATCGGCTTGGTCTAACTCGCCAACAAAACGGCCTTCGTTCATCACGTAAATACGATCACACATGCCAAGTAACTCTGGCATTTCTGAAGAAATCATCACCACGCCTTTGCCATCATCGGCGAGCTGGTTGATGATGTTGTAGATTTCAAATTTGGCACCTACGTCGATGCCGCGGGTCGGTTCGTCCAGAATCAACACATCCGGTTGCGAATACAGCCATTTGCTCAGCACCACTTTTTGCTGATTACCACCGGACAAGTTCATCACTTTTTGAAACACGCTGGGCGTTCGAATGTTGAGCGCTTGTCGGTAATCTTCCGATACTTGGCGTTCGATATTTTCATTGATGACGCCTCGGGATGACACGCGATCGAGATTGGCCAAAGTCGTATTGATTTGAATGGTTTCTTCTAGAATCAGTCCGAGTTCTTTACGGTCTTCTGTCACGTACGCCAAACCGCTTTTGATGGCCTTTGGTACGCTGGATAAGTCGGCCGACTCTCCGCGCAACCGCACCTCGCCTTGAATGTTTTTGCCATAGCTTTGACCAAATAAGCTCATCGCTAATTCAGTGCGGCCTGATCCCATTAACCCGGCAATGCCAACAATTTCCCCTGCCCGCACATTGAACGCTATGTCATGAATCATCTGACGATCCAGCGCCTCTGGGTGCCAAACATTCCAGCTGCTTACTTCCATCAAGATTTTGCCTAAATGGCTTTCTCTTTGTGGATAACGGTTTGCCATATCACGGCCAACCATGTCGCGAATAATGTCTTCTTCGCTGATGCTTTGCGCGTGGCAATCTAATGTAGACACTGACGCACCATCACGAATCACGGTAATGCTGTCGGCAACACGGCTGATTTCATTCAATTTGTGGGTAATCAGAATGGAGGAAATGCCTTGTGCTTTGAATTCCAATAATAGGTCGAGCAACTTCGCGCTGTCGTTCTCTTGCAACGCCGACGTCGGTTCGTCCAAAATCAATAATTTCACGTCTTTGGCCAGTGCTTTGGCGATCTCAACAAGCTGTTGTTTGCCAACACCTAATTGACCAAGTAAGGTCGAGGGTGATTCTTTTAACCCGACCATTTCTAATAAGGTTTGGGTGCGAGCGTAGGTTTTCGGCCAGTTAATCACACCGTTTTCGACATTTTCATTGCCTAAAAATAAGTTCTCGGCGATCGACAAAAGCGGCACCAATGCCAACTCCTGATGAATGATAATGATGCCTTTTTCTTCGCTGTCCGTGATGCCGGAAAATGCCACGGTTTCGCCGTTAAACAGTATGTCTCCGTCATAACTTCCAAATGGATAAACCCCACTCAATACCTTCATGAGCGTCGATTTACCCGCGCCATTTTCCCCCACTAGCGCGTGAATTTCCCCTTCACGAACTTTCAGATTCACCGAGTCGAGGGCTTTAACGCCAGGAAAGGTCTTGGTAATGCCACGCATTTCCAAAATGATATTTTCCATAAAACATCCCGTTAGCGGACGCGCTACTGGTCAGTAAACACCACGCCCGCTGTTTTATTATTGTTAATAGGATTTGTTGGCTATTAATTAACCTGAGATTTTTTGTAATACCCACTGCCCAACAGCACGTCTTGCCAATTGGATTTATCGACCGTGACGGGCTCAAGCAAATAACTCGGGATGACTTTGATGCCATTGTCGTAGGTGGTCGTGTCATTGATTTCAGGTTTGGTGTCGTTCAATACCGCTTGCACCATGCCGACCGTCACATTGGCTAATTCTCGCGTGTCTTTAAAGATGGTCGAGTATTGCTCACCAGCAATAATAGACTTAACAGAAGGCACTTCGGCATCTTGACCTGTTACGACGGGCATCGCCATGCCGCCAGAACCATAACCAACGCCTTTTAGTGACGATAAAATACCAATTGAAATACCATCATAAGGAGACAATACGCCGTTTATACGTTTTTCGGTGTAATGCGCAGACAGCAAGTTATCCATTCGAGATTGCGCGGTGGCGCCGTCCCAACGTAACGTACCGACTTTATCCATACCCATTTGGCCAGACACGACATTGACCTTACCGGAATCGATCATTGGCTGAAGCACAGACATGGCGCCGTTGTAGAAGAAGTACGCGTTGTTATCGTCTGGTGAACCACCAAATAACTCAACGTTGTAGGGTCCTTTACCACGTTTCTCCATGCCGCTGACCAAGGATTTTGCTTGCAGCACACCGACTTTAAAATTATCAAAAGTCGCGTAGTAGCTCACATAAGGGCTGTTTTTGATCAGTCGATCATAAGAAATCACCTTGATACCTGCGGCATCGGCATTTTCCAGCGCGTTCGATAACGTTGTGCCGTCAATTGCGGCGATCACCAAGACATCAACGCCTTTTACGATCATATTTTCAATTTGAGAAAGCTGATTTGGAATTTCATCTTCTGCGTACTGCAGATCGACTTTATAACCAGCGTCTTTGAATAGTTTGACCATGGAATCGCCATCGGTGATCCAACGAGCAGAGGATTTGGTTGGCATGGCAATACCAACATAACCATTGGCGGCCAACGCACTGGCGGAACTGAGCACCGTTGCGCCAAGCACCAAACCAGCCATGGCATTCTTTAGATAGTTCATTAGCTTCTCCTGTTACGGCCGAGTCAGCGCAATGAAGAGCAAACTCAGTTGGCCATAGGGTTATTATGATTATTTTTTCTAGCCAATCAGGTCTTAAAAACCTGTTATTCAGAGTATGGAAAACAGACATACCATTCAAATAGAATAAATGTTGTACTGCATACCGTTTTTGATATGTGAATAGAATTGTTGGAGAAGTGTTAAATCCCCGTATTACGTGCTGCGCAATACCAGCAAATTTCGTATTATATTTCCCTTTATCAACACCATTTACTGAGAAGAACTGCATGGAATTTATTTGGATCTTATTCGCGTTTGCCTGCGGACTCGCTGTAAAAATGATAAACCTACCGCCATTAATCGGCTTTTTGTTGGCGGGTTTTTTGCTCAATTTTGCGGGATTAGAAGCCAGCTCTACGCTGGATTCGCTTGCCAACATTGGCATCACTTTAATGCTGTTCTGCATTGGCTTAAAGCTGCATGTGAAAGACCTTCTCAAACAGGAAGTGTGGGCATCGACTCTTGGTCATATGGGGGTTTGGTCTCTGCTTTTTGGCGGCATCGCGTTGTTACTTGGTACGCTGAGCCTGCCTTATTTCGGCGTACTCGACTTTAAAACTGCGGCACTACTTGGCTTCGCGCTCAGTTTTTCCAGCACGGTTTGTGTGATGAAGCTACTGGAAGAAAGCAGCGAACTAAAAACCCGTCATGGTCAGTTGTCGTTAGGTATTTTGGTCATGCAAGACATTGTGGCAGTCGTATTTTTGGTTGCCGCCACCGGCAAAATCCCGTCTATATGGGCGCTGGGGTTATTTGGCTTATTGATGATTCGTCCGATCATTAACAAGATCGTTGATAAAGCAGGACACGGTGAAATGCTGCCACTCACCGGACTTTTCCTCGCATTAGGTGGTTATGAGTTGTTTTACCTCGTTGGCGTAAAAGGCGACTTGGGGGCTTTGATCGTTGGTATTTTGCTCGCGTCGCATTCCAAAGCCGCCGAAATGAATAAGTCGTTGATGAATTTCAAGGATCTATTTTTAATCGGTTTTTTCTTATCGATTGGTTTTACCGCTTTGCCTACTTTAAGCATGGTCGGCATCAGCTTGATCATTACGCTTGTCATTTTGGCAAAGTTTGCGCTCTTCTTCTTTATGTTAACCAAGCTAAAACTGCGCGGCAGGACGGCATTTTTGTCCTCGATGATTCTGTCCAACTACAGTGAATTTGGCCTTATTGTTGTGGCCTTGAGTGTGGCAAATGGCTGGTTGGATAAAGAGTGGTTGGTGGTGTTAGCGCTGGCGGTCTCTTTCTCGTTCGTTATCACCAGTGTGTTGTATCGCAATGTTCACCACTTGTACCATAAAAACAAAGAAGTCATTCGTCGTTATGAAGACACAGACTGCTTACCAGAAGACGTTTTTGTTCAGCCGGTGAATACGGAAATTCTCGTCGTTGGTTTGGGCCGAGTCGGACGTGGTGCATTTGAGTCGTTAAAAACCTTATCGGACGGTACCGTCGCTGGCATGGACGCGGACAGAAATCGTATTAACCAAATGCAAGAAGACAACGAAAATGTTTTCTACGGAGACGGTGAAGATGCGGATTTATGGGAGCGTTTGGACACGTCAGACATCAATCTTATTCTATTGGCCTTGCCAGTCGCGGAAGACACGACGAATGTCGCTATACAGTTGCGTAAAGCCAACTACCACGGTCAGATCGTGGCCATCGCTCGTTATCAAGATGAGCGAGATATTCTGCTTGCCTCAGGTATCGACAATGTCTTCAACTTCTACACAGAAGCCGGTACCGGTTTCGCGGAAGAAAGCTTGGCGCTGATTCGGGCTCAAAATACAGCGAGTTAAATCACCTACGCTCACCAAAGAACACTCACCTTTAGTTCGCTCAGCATAATAATCCCACTTTATGCTGAGCGAACTACCCGCAGCCTGTAAATAAGCACACACATAAACCAACAAATATTGTACGTTTTCCAATCACATTGAGCGCTATAATAGAAAAAATGTACTTATTTCAGACGATATAAGTAATCATATACTGCATCGAAGCATAAGGAGTCAGCGTGTCATCCCAGCCTACCAATGATCACCCTACAAAACGCTTGTCTCAGGCATTTTCTGCTTTTTTCCAACAGGTGACAATTCCTAGCGAACACGCCGACAGCTATCGATATCATCAGTTTTGTACCATCGTTCGTTTATTACCGCTGGTCAGCCTTGCCACCTTTTTTGCGGCATTTTGCGGTTTATATTTTGCTTGGAACCAAGGCAATAACGGACTTATTGTCATATGGACAAGCATACTGGCCCTCATCGCCTCATCCGAATTAATAGTTTGGTGGCTGTATATTGCTCGCCCTAGTGTCCATTATGTATCCAAATTTATGGTCTACTTGCTGGCATTCAGTATTGGCCTTGCAGGCATATTTTACGCCATCATTACCATCCATTTATTCAGTCTCTTTTCCGATCATGAACGTATTTTTCTCTTCGCCATTGTGTCGGCGTTTCTGTCTAGCGGCGGATGGATTTTTGCCAGCATTCCATTAGTTGGTTTGGTCTGGACGATCAGTATGAGTGCCGGACTAATATTCGGCCTGATCTATTTATTTGGTGATACCTATTTTTTATTGGCGGTATTAGCGGCTTTTTATTGTGTGTTTTTATGCTCCGCCATCCTCATTTTTTCTCGGCAGTATTTAAAAGCCTTAATGTCAGAAACAGAAATTGAAAACCAACATCAAACGGTCAGTTTATTGCTCCATGACTTTGAAGAGAAAGCCACCGACTGGTTATGGGAAACCAATAAAAAAGGCCATTTACGCCATTTGTCTCAAAAGCTGATTGAAGCAGCGCAATCCGATGAGGAAAAGCTTTTAGCCTTCCCTTACATTAGCATCATCGGAAACTTGCTCGAAAAAGGCGAAGAAGATTCCCTTAATCAACTGCAAATACTGTCTGAAGCACTGGCATCCAACTGTAATTTTAGTGACATTGTCGTGCCAGTAAACATCAATGGCGTGACGCGTTGGTGGTCCTTTTCTGCCAAAAAGCTGATGGATAAAACACATCAGTTTAATGGCTGGCGTGGCGTGGCGTCTGATATTACCAACAGCGTATTGCGTGAACGAGAAATGATAAAACAAGCGAATACCGATACCTTAACGGGGATTGGTAATCGACTCTTTTTTAATGACCAGCTCGCGGCGCTGTTCCCTAAGGCCGATGACTTGGATGCATCTTGTGCCTTGCTGTTATTGGACTTGGATAACTTCAAACTGATTAATGATTCTTTTGGCCATGCCGCCGGCGATGAATTGTTGATTGAAGCCAGTAAGCGGCTTCGTGACAATACGCCAGACAACGCCATTCTTGCCAGGCTGGGCGGCGACGAATTCGCCATGATCGTACCGCATCCTGCGCTATACGCCGAAATCGCAATCTTAAGCAGTCAGCTCCAGCACGCTATTTCTCAACCGTGGCATTACGGTGAAAACCTCATTGAAATACACGCCAGTATTGGTATCGCGTTTACCAGCCAAGCCATCACTCGCATTGATTCGCTTTTACGAGCCAGTGATTTAGCGCTTTACGCCGCCAAAGAGGCAGGTCGTGATGCGGTTCGTTTTTTTGATCCTGCCATGGAAGAAGCCGCCAACCATAAAGGTCAAATATTAGGAGAGATGCGACAGTCCATTTTCAATAATGAATTTGTTTTGCATTACCAGCCTCAACTCGACTTAAGCACCGAAAAGCTCATTGGTTTTGAAGCCTTGGTACGATGGAAGCACCCTAAACGAGGCATGATACCGCCTCTCGATTTCATTCCCATTGCCGAAGAAAGTGGCTTGATTCTACCGCTCGGTTCTTGGGTGTTAGAGCAAGCTTGTTTGGAAGCGGCCAAATGGCCTGCTAACACGTACGTGGCAGTGAATGTCTCTGCGATTCAAATAGAGCGCAGTGACTTTTTATCAGAAGTAAAAGCGGTCTTGCAGCGTACTCAGTTACCACCAGAACGTTTGGAAATTGAAATTACTGAATCTGTGCTAATGACAGACCAAACGCCTGCGTTTAGCTTCCTTATGGGGTTAAAAGAGATTGGCGTCAAAATCGCGCTGGATGACTTTGGTACGGGGTTTTCTTCTTTGTCTTATTTACAGAACTTACCGCTAGACAAGATCAAGATAGACCAATCCTTCATCAATTTATCCGATACGGACGACAAAGCCTGCGCCATCATCCGAACCATTACGCAACTGGCGGAGGCACTTCAATTGAATACGATTGCAGAAGGCATTGAGCGCAACGGGCAATACAAACTCCTGTCTGAGTTAGGTGTCAATTCAGGGCAAGGCTATTGGTACGCCCGCCCTATGCCCGCCGAAGAGATTACCGCCTTTATTGAAGGTAAAAAAGCCTTGTAGCCGTTCTCAAGCGATTGGCTTTTGCGTAGCGTCTATTTTGGCTTTCACGGCTTCAGCTTGTTCGGTCAACTCTGAATACAGTCGAATGTCACCTCCACGCTGGGCCTGCATGGCTTTTTCCAGTAACACGCCATATTCTTTATTGAGTTTCTTTAATGGGTCCGATTTTAAAAATGAAAACATAAGCGTCCTTTAATTTGAGTCTGTTATTGATACGGTCACAAACCGCATTTGGATGACAAAAAAAACGCCAAGCAGTGTAATAATCTGCTTGGCGTTTTTATGTGTTTTACCTTTCAACCAGTAACAAGATTGAAATTACACGTCTAAGAAGTCCATGATGCCTTCAGCCGCTTTACGGCCTTCATCAATGGCCGTTACCACAAGGTCAGAACCACGAACCATGTCGCCACCAGCGAAGATCTTCTCATTCGTTGTTTGGTACATGAACTTGCCTTTTCTCGGCGCGATAACACGACCACGAGCGTCGGTTTCAATGCCGAACTTCTCGAACCAAGGCGCTGGGCTTGCTTGGAAACCAAACGCCACCAGAATCGCGTCAGCAGGAATAATTTGCTCGCTGCCTTCAATGACTTCCGCGCTGCGACGGCCATTTTCATCTGGCTCGCCCATTTGGGTTTCAACCACTTTAATGCCTTCGACTTTACCATCACCAATGATTTCGACTGGCTGACGGTTAAAGAGGAACTGCACGCCTTCTTCTTTGGCATTTTGCACTTCTTTACGTGAGCCTGGCATATTTTCTTGGTCACGACGATACGCACAAGAGACGCTTTTCGCGCCTTGACGAATCGCCGTACGGTTACAGTCCATCGCGGTATCACCACCACCCAAGACAACCACTTGTTTGCCTTTTAGGTTGATGTAATCCGCTTCGTCTTCTTCGAAGTCTAGGCAATGATTGACATTGGAAATCAAATAATCCAAAGCGTCGTAAACACCCGGTAGATCTTCACCAGGGAATCCGCCTTTCATGTATTTATACGTTCCCATGCCTAAGAAAACCGCATCGTACTCTTCCAATACATGTTCAAACGGAACATCATCACCCACCGACGTGTCCAACACAAACTCAACACCCATTTCTTCGAAAATTTCACGGCGGCGCGTCATAACGCTTTTTTCCAGTTTGAATTCTGGAATACCAAACGTCAGCAAGCCGCCAATTTCTGGGTACTTATCAAAAACAACAGGCTTAATACCGTTACGAACCAAGATATCAGCACAGGCAAGGCCCGCAGGACCAGCACCCACAATCGCGACGGTTTTATTCACCGGCACCACGTTGGACATATCCGGACGCCAGCCCAAAGCAAAGGCAGTATCCGTAATGTATTTCTCAACCGAACCAATCGTCACCGCACCAAAGCCCCCTTCGCCAAGCGTACAAGCGCCTTCACAAAGACGATCTTGCGGACACACTCGACCACACACTTCCGGCAAGGAGTTGGTTTGATGGCTCAGTTCAGCCGCTTCTAAAATACTGCCTTCACTGACCAGTTTTAGCCAGTTTGGAATGTAATTATGAACAGGGCATTTCCACTCGCAATAAGGGTTGCCACATTCTAGACAACGGTGCGATTGATCTTTTGCACCGGCCTCTTCGAACGGTTTATATATTTCGACGAACTGCGCTTTACGGGTAATTAAAGGCTTTTTCTTCGGATCTTTACGATCTACTTCGACGAATTGAAATACGTTTCTCAAGCGCTCAGACATAAGCTGCTATCTCCTCGGCCGCCTGTTAACAAGCGGCGCTTCTTTCAAATGGGTCAGACTGATTCATTCACAACGCTTGGCTTCATTCAAACAAAACCAAGCGCCATAACAGCGTGTTTTATTCCGGACGTTGACGAGTACTCGCCAAAAGCGCGCCTAAGCTTGCCGCTTTTGGTTTTACTAGCCAGAACTTGCCAATGTAGTCATAGAAGTTTTCTAAGATCTCATGGCCCCATTCGCTGTCAGTTTCACGGACGTATTCTTCGATCACTGAACGAAGGTGCGAACGATATTCTTCTGTCAATTCCGTACCAATACGGTGAATTTCCACCAATTCGTGGTTGTATTTGTCCACGAAGGTACGATCTAAATCGAGCACATAAGCAAAGCCACCGGTCATACCAGCGCCAAAGTTATACCCGGTGTTACCCAGTACCGTTACCATGCCGCCTGTCATGTATTCACAACAGTGATCGCCGGCGCCTTCAATAACCGTATGTGTGCCAGAGTTACGCACGGCGAATCGTTCGCCTGCGGTACCTGCGGCAAACAATTTACCGCCCGTTGCACCATACAAACAGGTGTTACCAATAATGGCCGACACTTGAGACTGGAACGATGAACCGCGTGGTGGGCGAATCACTAGCTTACCGCCAGTCATACCTTTGCCCACGTAGTCGTTTGCGTCGCCTTCCAAGTACATGTTTAAGCCGCCCGCGTTCCATACACCGAAACTCTGACCCGCTGTACCGGTCAGTTTCAACGTCAATGGCACATCAGACATGCCTTGGTTACCGTAGCGTTTGGCGATTTCACCAGACAAGCGAGCACCGATAGAACGATCACAGTTCGTCACTGCAAAAGCGAATTCACCGCCTTCTTTTTCTTCAATGACGTCTTTTACTGTGTCCCACATTTTCAACGCCAATAGGCCTTTGTCATGTGGCGGGTTAAACGGTAAATCGCAATATTGTGGCTTGTCCGCTGGGATCAAGTCATTGTTCAAGATCGGCGACAAATCCAAGTTACGCTGTTTGTCCGTTTCACCAGGAAGCAACGCCAACAAATCAGTACGACCAATTAAGTCACGTAAGTTCGCAACACCCAACTTCGCCAACCAAAGACGCGTGTCTTGAGCCATGAATAAGAAGAAATTCTTGATCATCTCAACCGTGCCGATGAAGTGATCATCACGCAGACCTTGGTCCTGAGTCGCGACACCCGTTGCACAGTTGTTTAGATGACAAATTCGCAAAAACTTACACCCCATGGCAATCATTGGCGTTGTACCAAAACCGAAGCTTTCTGCGCCTAGGATCGCCGCTTTCACGACATCCAGACCGGTTTTTAGACCACCGTCTGTTTGTAGACGAATCTTGCCACGAAGGTCATTAGAACGAAGCGCTTGCTGTGCTTCCGCCAACCCTAATTCCCACGGTGAACCCGCATGACGAATGGACGTAAGCGGTGACGCAGCTGTACCGCCATCGTAACCAGAAATGGTGATCAAATCCGCGTAGGCTTTCGCCACACCCGCGGCGATCGTGCCCACACCCGGTTCAGAAACCAACTTCACAGAAACCAAGGCTTCTGGGTTCACTTGTTTCAAATCGAAAATCAACTGTGCCAAATCTTCAATCGAGTAAATATCGTGATGCGGCGGCGGTGAAATCAAGGTTACGCCCGGAACGGCATAACGCAAACGCGCAATAAGACCGTTTACTTTACCGCCGGGAAGCTGACCACCTTCACCCGGTTTCGCGCCTTGTGCGACTTTGATTTGTAGTACTTCTGCGTTGACAAGGTATTCTGGCGTGACACCAAAACGACCAGACGCAATTTGCTTGATCTTAGAGCGACGTTCTGTGCCATGGCGCGCTGGGTCTTCGCCACCTTCACCAGAGTTAGAACGACAACCTAATTCGTTCATCGCTTGCGCCAAGGCTTCATGCGCTTCTGGAGACAACGCCCCTAGCGACATACCCGCCGAGTCAAAGCGCGGCAATATGCTTTCAACCGATTCCACGTCATCGATGGCAATCGCTTTGGCTTTATCTGACAAGGTAAACAAATCACGTAACATAGACGCTGGGCGAGTATTCACTAACTCTGCGTATTTCGTGAAATCTTCAAACTTGCCACTGCCTACCGCGGCTTGTAAGTTTCGCACCACATCTGGGTTAAAGGCATGGTATTCCGCATCGTGTACGTATTTTAGGTAACCGCCCTGTTGGATCGGTTTACGCAATTTCCACGCGTTGCTGGCGATTGTTGTTTGGTCGCGCTGGAAGTCTTCAAACTTCGCGCCTTTGATTCGACTGGCGACGCCTTGGAAACATAGATCCACAACCGCTGTGTCCAAACCAATCGCTTCAAACAATTGCGCACCACGGTAAGATGCCATGGTGGAGATACCCATTTTTGACAGTATCTTCATTAAGCCTTTGTTGATGCCTTTACGGTATTTTCCGTGACAAGCGATCGGATCGCCCAACACTTCGCCTTTGTCGATCATGTCGTTAATCAGACGAAAAGACAGGTACGGATATACCGCTGTCGCACCGAAGCCTAACAACACAGCAAACTGATGAGGATCACGAGCAAAGCCAGTGTCTGCAATGATGTTCGAGTCGCAACGTAAGCCGACTTTGGTTAAATGGTGATGCACTGCACCCACGGCCATTGGCGCAGGAATAGGCAAGTGTGTTTTGTCAATGTCACGGTCGCTCAATACGAGAATCACCGCGCCATTTTTCACTTCTTCTTCCGCTTTAATTTGGAGGTTCAACACCGCCTGTTCAAGCGTTACTTCGTCAGGATTGTAATTGGTATCCAAACGCACCAAACGGAAACGGTGATCATTCATGGCCAATAATCGGCTGTATTTACGTGGCGACAACACAGGCGAAGACATGATGATTCGGTTCGCGTGCTTTGGCGTTTCTTCAAATAAGTTACGCTCAACACCAATGCAGGTTTCCAACGACATAACGATTGATTCACGCAATGGATCGATCGGCGGGTTGGTCACTTGCGCAAACTTCTGACGAAAGTAATCCGTCAATGGACGCGTTTGGCTAGACATTACCGCCATTGGCGTGTCATCACCCATTGAACCCACCGCTTCATGGCCACTTTCGGCTAATGGGCGGAAGATTTGTTCACGCTCTTCAAAAGACACTTGGAACATCTTCTGATACACCAACATTTCATCTTTGGTGAACGGCACGAACTCTTGAGTGGATTCTTCTAATAAAGATTCAACGCGAATCGCTTCTTGTTTCAACCATTTTTTGTATGGATGTAGAGACTTAAGACGATTATCAATGTCTTGAGTGTGAAGCATCTTGCCAGTTTGTGTATCGATAACCAGCATTTGACCAGGACCAACACGACCTTTTGCCACAACATCTTCTGGCTTGTAGTCATAAGTTCCGATTTCAGACGCCAACGTAATGAAGCCGTTTTTCGTCACAACCCAACGAGAAGGACGCAATCCGTTACGGTCCAACATACAAATCGCATGACGACCGTCTGTCATTACCAAGCCTGCTGGGCCATCCCATGGTTCCATGTGCATCGAGTTGTATTCGTAAAATGCACGTAACTCTGGATCCATGTTTTCGACGTTCTGCCACGCTGGTGGAATGATCAAACGTGCGGCACGGAAAATATCCATTCCGCCCGTTACTAACACTTCCAACATGTTGTCCATTGAGGACGAATCGGAGCCCGTTAAGTTAACCAAAGGTTGAAGGTCTTGAAGCTCTGGAATCAACGGTGAACGCAGTTTGTTCGCTCGCGCCAAAGCCCAGTTACGGTTGCCTTCTATCGTGTTGATCTCACCGTTATGCGCCAACATACGGAATGGCTGAGCAAGCGGCCATCTCGGTAGCGTGTTAGTTGAGAAACGTTGGTGAAACACACAAATGGCCGTCTGCAGTTTTTCATTACCCAAATCTTTGTAAAAAGACGGCAAATCTACTGGCATCATCAATCCTTTGTAAGACAACACCTTGTCAGACAAAGAACAGACGTAGAAATTTTCGTAATGTGCCAAAGCCATTTCTGTTTGACGACGAGCCACAAACAGACGCGTAGAAAAAGTACGCGCGTCCATCCGATTGCTGTCGATAAAGACTTGTTCAATGCGTGGCAGGCATTCTTCTGCAATACGACCAAGACACGTCGAATCCGTCGGGACTTCACGCCAGCCGACAACATTCAGCTCTTGGTCTTCTAACTGCTTAGTTAAGACGTCGCGCTGCTCTTTTGCCAGCACTTCATCTTGATCCAAAAACACCATGCCGATGCCGTAAAGGTCAGACAAGGTGTGACTAAACAAGTTAATCGCTTCGGTACGTAAAAAAGCATCCGGTTTTTGGATCAAAAGACCGCAACCGTCACCCGTTTTTCCATCGGCGGCAATACCACCGCGGTGTGTCATACATGTCAAAGATTGAATCGCTGTTTTAAGCAATTCATGACTTGTGTTGCCTTCCATATGAGCAATTAAGCCAAAGCCACAGTTGTCTTTGAACTCGCCAGGACGATAAAGGCCTGCATTCATACACCAACTCCCACAGTTGAAACGTAAAATTATAATTAGAGGTAAATTAGACTATTTGGTGACTGGGCTAAAAAGCGAAAGCGTCAATAAACTCGCTTCGAGAATGACTATCATCTACCCAAAAGGCCACAAAATGGACGATCATACTACCCTGCCAACGGGTTCTACTCAAATTGCCACCGAGCGGGTTTATGTTATTTTGGCGGTTTTTATAGGGGTTTTAGAGGCAAATAATGGGGACTTAGAGAATTATCTATGGCTGGAGTTTTTCCAAACAGAAAATTCCACTGTTCATTCATGTTTTTCAGAGAATTACAGTGAATTTTACTTAATTTAGAGATTACCTATACAAAAGCCTCACAAAACGAGGCATTTATGGCGTTTTATTCACTACGAGACCATTAAAAACAGCGCACTACTGCGTTTTCTTAATATCGTCCTGAATACCGCGGGCACTTCGCGCCCAAGGGTTAAGATCACGAATGTCTTTAGGAAGTGACTCTGACGCCGCAATGGCTTCACTGCGGTTTCGGTACGTTCCGTAAACAACCACAAACCAATCCTTGCCGTTATGCTTTGATTTGAAGTAACCAAATGCGTCGACACCACCTTGATCGCGGATAAAATCTTGTACCGTCGATTGGTTATGAGTGCCCAGTAATTGCAGCGTGTAGCGATTTGGATTCTGCGACAACCACCACTCCGTTTTATCAAATGGGTCTTTTGAAGTATTGAGGTTGGCCTTTTCACTTTTGGGCTGCGTCACTGGCGTGCTGATAATAGGCGCCGCTTGCGCCAATGGGGCTTCTGATCGAATCGGGGCCGTTGATATTGCTGGCGTCACCATAGAAGGTGCTGAGGGTTGCTCTGCCGTTGGCGTATTCGACATACTAATCGCAGGCAAAGAGGTTCCGACTGGAATCGGCGGCAATACGATTTCGCCCTCCTGACCGATTTTACGCTGCATCGCGTCAATACGAGCAATGGTTTCCGCAGAAGATTGCCCTTGTCGAGGACTCAAAGGAATGACATTACTGGTTCTGTCCGCGGACGTGTTTACCTGTGCGGGTTTATCAGAGAATAACACCGCCACCAAAATACCGAGCATCACGACTGACAGTAACGCCATGTGCGCTAAAGGGAAGCCCATCGCTAGATTAAAGCGAAAGCCAGATTTCGGTGGTTTGTTTCCATTGCCCATCATCGCCTGAGCAATTTGATTGATTCGCCCAGGATAACCACCAGATTCTTGATGGATTTGCGCGACTTGTTTGTCATTAAATGGCAAGTTGATCCCGCCCCCCACCGCACGAACGCGATGCAACAAATACGCTCGTGTTTGTTCTGGTGAATAAGGCGCTAAGGTAAAGGAATGACTTAATTGCTCATAACGGGAGCGCTGGTACGTGTCTAAGTTACGGGATAAGGAATATTCACTAAACAACACAACATGAGGAACGGTTTGGTTGTCGGTTGCCAGAGACATCATGTCTAACAACATGCTCACAGCATCGGTGTTTAGCTCTTGAGCATTATCAATCAGTATCAACGCCGCTTGGCCTTTCTCATCCAGATCATGAGAAAATTTAAGCAAAGGACCGAACGTGGTTTCATTTGGGGGTTGCGTAAAATGACTGGCGTAACCGGCATAGATCGCTTGCAGTAGTTGCCCCGCGGTCATCAGCATGACACCTTTGACGTGACTAACCACCGTAGTATCGTCTTGATGTCGGGCGAACTCCATCAAGAAACGACTTTTACCGCTGCCTTGTGGTCCTTGGACCACAGAAAGCAGACTGCTATAACGGCTTAGGTGTTCCAGCAGAGCAAGCTGCTGATTGCCTTCTTCAGAGGCGAAATAGACAGAAGCGTCTTTCGAGCCAAAAGGATCCCTCAGCGTCGCTTTTGAGGGCTGATTGAGCGCATCCTCTAGGTCATACTGAAAGTCTGGCTTTGACATACTTCGTCCTTCAACAATAAAGATCCAACAGAATTAAGTAAGATTCGCTTGTTTACTCGCCTCAAGCGCATCCAAAAGGCATGCATTAAAATCTTCCATCGGAAAGTCCGACGTCACCATGGCATCACCAAGCGCACTCAGTAACACCAAACGCAAACTGCCATCTAATACTTTTTTGTCCAATGCCATGCGGTCAATGAAGCTTTCAAGCGTCATGTTTTCAGGTGGCAAGACAGGTAAATTAGCCGCCTTAAAAAGCGCCACAGAACGACTAACATCTTGCTCTGTTACATTGCCCATACGCCAAGAAAGATCAATGGCCAAGACACTACCCGCGGCCACGGCTTCACCATGTAACCAATTCCCGTAACCCATTTCCGTTTCAATCGCATGACCGAAAGTATGGCCTAAATTCAAAATAGCGCGAATGCCGCCTTCTCTTTCGTCTTGTGCAACAACATTGGCTTTTGCCAAACAAGAGCGGTAAATCGCATCGCTTATTTTGTCATTGTCCAACGCCATCAAATGCGGCATTTCTTGCTCTAGCCAGTCAAAAAACGGCACATCGCAAATTAAACCGTATTTAATCACTTCCGCCATGCCTGCCGACAATTCACGCTGTGGCAAACTGGACAAGGTGTCGGTATCAATAATCACAGCTTGCGGCTGATAAAACGCCCCAATCATGTTTTTTCCCAGTGGGTGGTTAACACCCGTTTTACCACCAACGGAAGAATCCACTTGTGACAATAAGGTCGTCGGCACCTGAATAAAAGGCACACCGCGCTGATAGGTTGCGGCTGCAAACCCCGCCATGTCACCGACGACGCCGCCACCCAGAGCAATCACCGTGGTTGTACGATTGTGTTTTGCTTCCAACAACGACGTCATAATCATGCCGTATGTGTCCAGCGTTTTGAACACTTCACCATCAGGCAAAATACACGTATCCACCTTGTAATCGACAGATAACATGGAAACCATTTCCTCGAGATACAGAGGCGCGATGGTTTCATTGGTTACGATCATGACTTGCTTGCCATGAATGGCATCGTCGAACAGCGCTTTCTGCTGACGAACGCCTCTGCCAATAAAAATAGGGTAACTGCGGTCGCCAAGGTCAACGGTTAACGTGCGCATTAGGATACGGTAATCTCCATTTTAAGATGGCGTCGGATCGCATCTAACACCTTGTTGGCGACAGATCTAGGATGACGGGCATCGGTTTCAATAACTAAAGTCGCTACTTCTCGATAAAGAGGGTCACGTACTTCAAATAATTTTTTCAAGATGGCTTTCGGATCACCCGTTTGCAAAAGAGGTCGGTGAGTACTTTTGGATGTGCGGTACAGTTGCTGAGCAACCGATGCATACAAATAAACGACTAATGCATTTTCGCGAAGAATGTCTCTATTTTCTTCTCGCATCACGATTCCGCCGCCGGTGGCGAGCACACAGTCACCGGCATCTGATTCTGCGATGGACGCCAGCGCTTGAGTTTCTCGTCTCCGAAACCCCTCTTCACCTTCTCGTTCAAAGATCCAAGGAATATCTGCACCAGCATTGTCTTCTATGACTTTATCTAGATCATAGAACTCTTTGCCCATCGATTGAGAAATCAAACGGCCTATTGTCGTTTTTCCTGCGCCCATTGGGCCTACTAAAATAATATTGGGGGCTTTTATCATTGTATTCAATTACGTCGGGATTAAGCAGATTTAGACTGCGGCCTAGTTACCTGACATTTGTAGCAGCTTTGGCGTAATAAATACAAGTAATTCAACCTTTTCTTGCTGTTCTGACCGTCTTTTAAACAACTCGCCCAACCACGGAATGTCACTAAAGAATGGAACACGACTCTCAGATTCAAAGTGTTCCTCGCGAAAAATACCTCCTAAAACAAGTGTTTCTTGATTTTTGACAACCACCTGAGTCTTTAAGCGATTGGTTTTAAGACTGGGGACGCCATTGACCAAGTCTCCGACAGAATCCTGATGAATATTAAGAGAGAGCAAAATGTGCTCGCCATCTTTCATAAAAGGGGTGACTTCTAACATAAGCGCAGCTTGACGAAACTCTATGCTGACTTTGTCATCACTCACCGTTTGATAAGGCACCTCCGTACCCGACTCAATACGGGCAGGTTGACCTTCCGACGTGACAATTTTGGGTTTAGACACCAGATTTGCCATGCCTTCGGTTTCCATCATCTCCAATGTAAAGTTCAACAAATTCGATCCACTCACACTGGAAAAGTCCAAACTCGTCGTTGAAGTTAATGCGCCTAAATCAATGGCACCACCAATCGATGAGCGAACACCATCGGACAGCTTTGTTTGCCAGTTAACACCAAATTGTGATTGCGCCGTACGACTTACTTGAGCAATTTGAGCGCTGATTTCAATCTGCCTGAGCGGTGTGTCTAGCCAAGCCAATGTTTCTTGAATTCCCTCAGGCGCATTGCAAGAATACGCCACAATGGAGTTAGTGCGGTTATCAACGATCAAAGATAACGTCGGATACAGTGTTTGTAAGTGAACACCTACTATTTTTGCCTTAGCGTGCTTTAACACCCAATAAAACCGTCGACATTCTGAGACGGCCTTTTCCGCTTTATCCAATGGCGATGTCTTTGCTGACAGTAAAACTGCCACCCGTCCTTGCCATTCAAGCCGAAGATTAGGCTGTTGCGCGACGGCTTCCATCACCTCTTTCCAGCTGGCGTCTTTTATCGACAAGGTTAATACGTCGTTTATGTCTGGACTAATAACGACACTTTCGTTCATTTGAGAAGCGAGCCATGGCAACACCTCTTGCAACGAACGAGATTCAAAATACACATCCATCGCACTAACACAATGCGACACAGACAAGGACAAAAAACAGACCCATCGACACACACAGTTAATCATTCTCATCCCCCATGTCCCGTACGACCAATGTCTGCAAGGAACCATCTTTCGCCATTAAAGTGACGCTATTGAACGACACCGCACTGACCGTAACACCAGATCTCGGTAACCAGCTGCCTGCCTGAACCCAACGCCGATGATGTTTATAGGTCACCAATGCCGAAGCGTGCTCAGCCGAGCGCATAGTAGAAAGTAATTGCCAATCTTTCTTAATGAATTGTGTCGCGCGTAGTTTTGTGGGCAGCCAATTATGGTAGTCACGATTCGCTTTTGGTATTTTGATATCAAACAGCAAACGCCCTTTCCAATGACCACTTTGCTGACGCTGCCAATCAACCGCCTGCAAACCTAATGCGCATTGCGCTTCGACTCTTTCAAGCAACGTCTGCCATTGAGCGATTGACGCGACACCTTCCAAAGACCAAGTCGTTGGCACACTATTGAACGAAGACTCGACAGCATGCTGCGCCCAAGGCGCATCTTTAAAATGGACCGTTTGGAGATTTTTTGCCTGTCGCTCCGTTTTTCCCCATTCATACAAAGTTCGATCTCTCAGTCTTAAATGGCGATTTTGCTCGCTCTGAGTTTGAGAAATAAAAGGATACCAAGCGGCCAATTGAAACAACGCGACCAACAGGACAACCGAGCCATTAATCGCATAAAGAGCAGACATCTTAATACTCAAAGACGGAAATAGAGGCATCCACCACCTCCTCTTGATTCACGGATGCAGGCAAATAAAGAGAATGCTCTTCTACTTTCCATCGCCAATGCTGGTGCTGCTGATGCCAACGCGCTAGTAATCGATCAAGGTCCTGTTTTGGCAGTGTCACCTTAAAAGTCGCCGTAGCAATACGACCATCAAACTGCGCCAAGCGAGCGGACACAGGTAAGGTTTGAACCAGCCCTAAAACGGACTCAGAAAATTCACTCGTTTCTTGCTCTGAAGACCATGTTGATTGTGTTTCGAGGAGTGACTTACGCTCTAACAGCGCCTGTTCGGTGCGCTGCTGTGACACGAAAAGATAAGCAAAAGCCATACTGTTGATTATCACACTCAGTATCAACAAATAACCCCAGAGGCGACGCGCACTTTTGCATTTTTCTTTGTCAGGCTGATAAACAGACAAGGCGCGCTGCGAGCAAAAAGACCAAGATTGAACCTTTGGCGGCATATCAGCCCATTGCTGCTTTGTCATGATGACACATGACTTGGTTAAGCGCTTAAACGGTAAGCACAACCGCTCAGCCCATTGATTTGAACACGCAAATACCGTCAATTGAGTGTGCTTGGCAGGCAAAGTTTCTTGTTGATAGCTAAACATCACCAACTCTGGCGGAGAATACGTCGTTTCCACTGCATAGCTCAACGCCGCTAATGGCAATAAAGACGAAGGAATAAGGTGGTCAACTTGATGCTGAGAGACGGATAACCAACTGTCCGGCACTAAAACAATCAATCGCGATGCAATGGATTCATTGTCCAGAGACAAGGTTGCTTGAATGGATTCCAATTGATCAATATCTGGTGTCGATCCTTCGTTCACGAACTCGCCACAGGATACGTTTACAGACTCAGGTGAATCGAAAAAGGTGCATGTTTGGGCCGAGTAGATAGCCACAGAATAGGAGGGCATAAGCTTCATCTTTCATCCTTGAAATAGTAAGCAGCAACATAAGATTTTCGATTTGACGTCCATGCCAAATTTTTAACAAGATAACACGATTTGATGCAAAGTTAACCGCCTATTCCTTGATCATCTTAGGTATAATGCCTTTTTTTCATCCAGCATTAATTAGGCTAATATGGCTAAGACATTCAAGATACTCTTTTTTCTCGGTCTCTTCGGTACGCTCTGTGCAGCTGGCATCACCTACGCCATTTATTACAACGTGAAAGACCGCATTCCTACTGTCGCAGAATTAAAAGACATTGAACTGCGGATTCCATTACGAATTTACACCGCTGACCACCAGCTTATTGGTGAATTTGGTGATCAACGCCGCACGCCCATTAATTATGCTGAAATACCCCAAAATTTAGAACACGCCATTTTAGCCGCAGAAGACACCAATTTTTATCATCACCCAGGTGTTGATATTCTCGGTTTAGGGCGCGCTGTCGTACAACTGATCACCACAGGCCAAAAGCAAGGTGGTGGTAGTACGATCACCATGCAGGTGGCCCGAAATTACTTCTTGTCCTTCGAACAAACCTACACACGAAAATTTACTGAAATCTTCATCTCCCTCAAGATGGAACGAGAACTCAGTAAACATGAAATCCTTGAACTTTACGTCAATAAAATCTACTTAGGAAACCGCGCTTATGGATTTGAAGCCGCGGCCCAAGTGTATTATGGAAAAAGCCTCAGTGAACTCGACCTTGCCCAACTGGCAATGATCGCTGGTTTGCCAAAAGCGCCTTCGCGTTTTAACCCTGTTGTAAACCCATCGCGAGCCCTTATCCGTCGGAACTGGATTTTACAACGGATGCTGTCCCTCGGCATGATTGACAAAGACGCCTATCAAACCGCAGTCGAAGCACCTATTACCGCAAAAAATCATGGCATCATGCCTGACATAGAAGCTGGTTACATCGCTGAAATGGTTCGATCAGAGCTCTATAGCACCTTTGGTGAAGACCTTTACAGTACTGGTATGACCGTCTACACCACCATAGACGCAGAAAAACAAAAGTCCGCCAATGAAGCGGTGTTCAATGGCGTATTAAATTATGACATGCGCCATGGGTACCGAGGTTCCATTGAAACGCGCATCGACCTAATTGATGCACCACTAGAAGAACAGGAAAAGGCCTTACAAGACATTGAGCCATTCAAGAACTGGCAAACCGCATTAATCATATCGACAGAAGACACCTCAGCCGATGTCCGCTTAGCGAACGGAAAGCGAGCAACATTGTCATGGGATGCAATAAAATGGGCAAAACCCTACATTAGCGAAGACGCTCAAGGTCCGTCTCCATCCGCGGTCGCTGACGTGTTGGTTCCGGGTGATATCGTTCGTTTACGCCCAGACGCTCAATCACAATGGTTATTAGCGCAAAAGCCGGAAGTGCAAACCGCGTTGATTTCACTAGACAGCAAAGATGGTGCAATCCAAGCACTGGTCGGTGGTTTTAATTTTTATGAAAATAAATTCAACCGAATTACCCAGTCTAAGCGTCAACCGGGATCGAATTTCAAACCCTTTATTTATGCCAGTGCATTAGACAGAGGCTACACTGCGGCGAGCATTATCAATGATGCGCCCGTGGTATTTAACGATACCAACCTCGCAACAGCATGGCGTCCAACCAATGATGGCGGCAAGTTTTACGGGCCAACACGTCTACGCCAAGCACTGTATCGTTCGCAAAACATTGTCTCTGTTCGTTTACTGGATGAATTGGGGGTTCGGCCAACGCTGGATTTCTTGCGCCGCTTTGGGTTTGATCCAAACGAGCTTCCACACAACTTGTCTTTGTCTTTGGGCAGCGCGAACTTATCGCCTTTGCAAATAGCGACCGGTTACGCGGTTTTTTCAAATGGCGGTTACCAAGTTCAGCCTTACTTAATCGACAGAGTCATCGACAGAAATGAAAACGTACTGTTTCAAGCAAATCCCGTCACAGTTTGTCGAACCTGTACCCTGCTTGAAAAAACCACCGATGGTGAACCTCAAATGGGGCTATTTAACACGCAAGATGGCATTCGAAGCCTACCGATTGCACCTCAAGTACTGGACCCAGAAGTAAACTACATCATTTATGACATGATGCGTGATGTTATAAAATACGGCACAGGACGACGCGCACGCGTGCTTCAACGTGATGATATTGCTGGTAAAACTGGCACCACAAACGACGGCCGTGACGCTTGGTTCTCGGGTTTCAATGGCGATTTAGTCACCTCCGTCTGGAGCGGTTTTGATAACTCATCTCCTCTGGGGCGCGGTGAATGGGGCGGCTCCGTTTCCTTACCGCCATGGATTGACTACATGCGCGATGCACTCAAAGACACAACGCCTTCTTTTGTCGCCAAACCATCTTCATTGGTGACAGTACGAATCGACCCTAAAACGGGCGAACGTGCACTACCAGGGCAATCAAACGGTATTTTTGAGATATTTAGAAAGGAACATGTGCCGCCACAACGCGATCTCAACCTGCCCTCATCAAATACCAACGCTGGCAATGAGGCTCAAGAAGAAACACAAGAAAATAACGCGCTAGAAAACCTCTTCTAAGCTTCTTACTTATGCCTTAACCATAAAAAAGGCGACTCCTTAATCAGGAGTCGCCTTTTTTGTACCTCGCTTTTACTTAAGCACCGAAGTGATCAAGATTCTCAAGCGGGTAAAAGTCTGGGTATTGAAGCATAGCAACACCAGAATCTACAGCGGCTTGCGCCACAGCAGAAGACACAACGTTAAGCAAACGAGCATCCATTGGTTTTGGCAAAATGTACTCTTTACCAAAGCTCAACGCGCCGCCGCCGTACGCGGCAACAACATCTGCAGGTGCTTCTTCTTTTGCAAGATCTTTTAATGCATGAACCGCAGCCACTTTCATTTCTTCGTTGATCTTAGTCGCACGAACGTCTAAAGCACCACGGAATATGAAAGGGAAGCCAAGTACGTTATTTACTTGGTTCGGGTAATCAGAACGGCCGGTTGCCATGATCAAGTCATCACGTGTCGCACGAGCCAATTCAGGATTGATTTCTGGGTCTGGATTTGAGCAAGCAAACACGATTGGGTTAGCCGCCATTTTAGCCAATTGATCTGCAGAGAAAAGATCAGGACCGGATACGCCGATGAAAACATCTGCGCCTTCAATGGCATCGTCCAACGTGCGTTTGTCTGTATCAATCGCAAACATCGCTTTAAATTGGTTCAAATCGTCACGACCAGAGTGAATAACACCCTTACGGTCCAGTACGAAGATGTTGTCACGCTGCGCGCCACAAGCAATGATCAGCTTCATACAAGCCGTTGCTGCTGCACCTGCGCCTAGGCAAACGATTTTCGCGTCGGCAATGTCTTTACCTTGAAGCTCAAGCGCATTCAATAGACCTGCCGCCGTTACAATGGCAGTACCATGTTGGTCATCATGGAAAACAGGGATAGAACAACGCTCAATTAGCTGACGTTCAATCTCAAAACACTCTGGTGCTTTGATGTCTTCTAAGTTGATACCACCATACGTATTCGCAATGCGCGCAACGGTATCGATGAAAGCTTGTGGGCTTTCAGATTCAACTTCAACATCAACAGAGTTAATGCCAGCAAAGCGCTTAAACAACAACCCTTTACCTTCCATAACTGGCTTACTTGCCAATGGGCCTAGGTTACCTAGACCAAGAATCGCCGTACCATCGGAAATAACCGCAACAAGGTTGCCTTTACCTGTGTAACGGTAAGCGGCTTCTGGGTCTTTTGCGATTTCGCGACAAGGCTCAGCCACACCTGGGCTGTAAGCTAAAGAAAGATCACGAGCGGTTGCGGTTGGTTTAGTGATGGTTACGCTCAGTTTTCCTGGAACTGGATACTCATGGTAGTCCAGTGCAGCTTGCTTAATATCTTCTGCCATTATGATGTTTCCGTCTGTTTGGTGTAATTAATTAATTTTATCGTAGCCGAATGGCGCCTTGTTTCAGAACCTAAAAAAGCGTTGAAAGTAGCGCCTTATATTTTTAATCTGTCAGAATAGTCGATCTATTCATTTCTTTAAAGCACAAAAACAATAGGAATATTCTATCAATCAATGATTGGTAGGCGCTTCAATTTCAAGTAAATCATTAGGGTGTCTTACCGATAGAACCCAAGATTTAAATGCTGAATTACGATTTTTTCTTTGATGCTGCCAGCCACGTACTTCTATCTCCTTACCCTCAAGATAAAACACTTTTTGGGCAGGCCAATAATCGATAACGTTTGGTGGCAAATTGATCACTAGATCCTGATTGGTTTCTAGCCACCAACCTCCTCGGTTCTGAGTAATTGAAGTGATGGTGACACGAGATAATGCAAATCCAGCTTTTGGCTGCCATTGCAAAGTTTGCTGCCATAATCCCTTATGCGCATTGCGAGCTGAGCTCTCAGCGGCCTCAAAACATGCTTGATACGCTAGGTTTGGAGGGAAAGCAATACGATAACCAAGTCCTTCGGATAGTAACTGACTTGTCAGTGAAATACGATCTTTATCGAAAAGGTAGTACAAATAACGACCATATCTATCGCGGTCATTTTTGGCTTTTTGTATGTACACAAAGCGATCAAGGCGCGAGCGTAAAAAGCGCGTCGCTTCAACAGCATAAGCCTCATGCTGGCCTTTTTTATGATCAAGTTCTGGTGTATCAATGCCCACCAACCGAACTTTCCGGCCATCGGTAAGATGAACGGTGTCGCCATCGACCACACGCTTGATCGTTGCCTTTTCAAGTTCGCCCGTTGCTTCGCACTGCGTATTCGCTTGTACAGCAAAGGACAAAAACAAAAAAAGCGCCAAGAAAACTGGGCGCTTTTTTAATGCGATCACAATCGTTCTACCAATATTACTTAGTAGTACGACGCGCTCCGAAACGCTTGTTAAAGCGATCAACACGACCACCAGTGTCCAACATTTTTTGTTGGCCTGTGTAGAATGGGTGACAGTTGCTACATACGTCGATGTGCATGTCTTTACCAGCAGTTGAGTTAAGGTTCAGAGTGTTACCACAAGTACAAGTTGCAGTAAGCGCAGAGTAAGTTGGGTGGATATCTTTTTTCATCGTATTTACCTTAAAGTTTGGTGTGCCGCCACTTGGTCGATATAGATGGGCTATTGCCGCGCCAAGCACCGCACGTTTCGTTGTACAGACATTGTACAGTGGTGCCAAGAATCGCGTATTTTAGGGATCTATTCGCCAATCAGCAACCCTTTTGTCGTGCTTTTCTTATAAAATTGCCACTCGCACCGAACCACTACTCTGACGTACACTTAATTCTTCGTCGAGATACTCTATTTTTGCTTTACTAAACAAGGTCTAACCTAACGCATGTCCGAGGCGCTTCTTACTCCTTACCCTTTTATCAAAGTCGCTCTACCTGTGCCAATGCGCACCCTGTTTGACTACAAGGTCCCCAAAGCCATTGCGCTTCGACACGAATTAAAGCCGGGCATGCGAGTCAAAGTTCCGTTCGGAAAAAGCACCCGCCTCGGTGTGATTGTTGCCTTGAGTGAATCCAGTGACTGGGATCCTGCGCAAGTCAAACCACTCACATCTTTGTACGACGAGCGCCCCGTTATTACAGAAGAGCTCATGGCTCTGTGTGAATGGGCCGCTCGTTATTACCATCACCCTATTGGCGATGTGGTTTTCCATGCGTTACCCATATTGCTTAGAAAAGGCGAAAACGCGGAATTCCGTACAGAAAACTGGTGGCTAACCACACCTGAAGGGCAGCACTTACCGCTCGATCAACTCAGCCGAGCGCCTCGACAGCAAGATTTTTTGAAAGCCGTGCAACAACACCCGCACGGTTTAAGCCAACATGCAGCCTCTGTTCTCGACCTTGCACCAGCGGCAGGTAAAAGCCTAGAAGAAAAAGGCCTACTGCGTAGGGAACCTCGCTCATTCAACAAAGGCGGAGAAAAGCACTCTCACCAAACGCAAATTCCGCCCACTCTAAACCCAGAACAAGCCATCGCGATAGAAGAACTGCTCGATACACGCCACCAGTTTCATGTGTCTTTATTAGACGGTGTGACCGGCAGCGGTAAAACCGAGGTGTTTTTACGACTGATGGAGCGCCTCATCACAGAAGGAAAACAAATCCTCGTGATGGTGCCAGAAATTGGCCTGACACCTCAAACACTGAAACGCTTCGAAGTCCGCTTCAATACTGACATTGTGTTGATGCACTCCAACATGAGTGATCGAGAGCGCCTTGATGCCTGGCTCTTAGCGGCCAGTGGTCATGCGAAAATCATCATCGGCACACGCTCAGCGGCGTTTATTCCGGCACCCAACCTCGGTCTTATCGTCATTGATGAAGAGCACGACACCTCTTACAAGCAGCACGAAGGCTTTCGTTACCATGCCAGAGACCTTGCGATTAAACGCGCGCAATCGCTGAATATTCCTGTTTTATTAGCCTCAGCCACACCGTCTTACGAGAGCTTAACCAATGCGCTGCAAAAGAAGTTCTCTTGGCTCAAACTGCGTAAACGCGCAGGCAACGCACACATTCCAGAAATGGAACGCGTCGACCTGAGAGGCAAAACCTTAATTCACGGTTTTAGCGAACACGCTCTTGCCAGTATAAAGCTGTGTTTAGAGCGCAAAGAACAAGTGCTGATCTTCTTGAACCGTCGCGGCTATGCGCCCACCTTGATGTGTCATCAGTGCGGCTGGATCGCCGCTTGTGATCATTGCGACGTGAACCTTACCGTTCACAAACGCGCCAACAAACTGCATTGTCATCACTGCGATACACAGAAAGCGTTATTGCATACCTGTCCAGAATGCCAGTCAGAAGAACTGTTTACCGTAGGCGAAGGCACCGAGCAGGTTGAAACACAGCTCAGTACATTATTCAAAAACGTGCCTATTTTACGGATCGACAGAGACAGTACGCAGCAAAAATCGGCCATGGCAAAATTGACGCAAAAAATCCATGAACACGATCAAGCGATTCTGATCGGCACGCAAATGCTGGCAAAAGGTCACCATTTCCCGAACGTCACCTTGGTTGTCATTATGGATGCGGATGCGGGGCTTTTTTCCTCGGATTTTCGAGGTATGGAACGCACGGCTCAACTGGTCACACAAGTAGCCGGACGGGCTGGACGCGCTAAAAAACCGGGTCATGTGTTGCTGCAAACCTATCATCCAGACCATGCGGCAATCGAATGCTTGTGTAACCTAGGTTACGAGCATTTTGCGATTGACGGATTGGCCGAACGCAAATCACTCTCGCTGCCACCGTTTTATCATCAAGTCATTGTGCGTGCGGAATCTGGCAATGAACAAGAAGCGATGCAGCTTTTGTCTGCAATGAGAAATGACCTTGAACCCTACTTTTCAAAAGACGTTTATCTGGTTGGGCCTTACGCCGCCATCATCGTTCGTAAAGCCGGACAGCACCGCGCGCTTATTTCCATCAAATCCGCCCACCGAGCGCCGTTGCACCAAGCGACACAAATGATGACCAACTGGTTAGAAAAATCCACAAGGCAACATAAAATTCGTTTTGCAATCGACGTGGATCCACTGGAAACTTACTAAGCTTGCCCCCATAATGTGCGCGTCGCACTCGACGTCTAATATTTAAAAAAGCCAAAAGCGAAATTATGTTTAATCCTGTTCAAATTGCAGCAAAAGGAAGTCGTCCTAGAAAAGGCGCGACTCGTAGAGCACCAACACCGCAGAAACGCAAAACCGCTTGGTGGTTATGGCTTTTGGTGCCCGCTATTCTAATCGCTTTTATTTACGGGCTAACGCAATTAAACCAAGTCGCGCCTAAGACCAAACCCAAGCCGGTCGAAAAAACCAACGTTGTACCAAAGTCACAACCTAAAGAAATCAAAGTGGCTCCCAAAGAAGCCAAAGTCACGCCCAAGAAAGACACCTTTGAGTTTTATCAAATATTGCAGGACAGCGAAGTCGACACCAGCCACGTAGATGCGTATCAATCCACACCTCGCGGCGAACAAGACTTTTATTACATGCTGCAAGCGGCGTCATTTCGCAACCCAGAAGACGCTGACCGAATGAGAGCAAAACTGATTATCTCAGGGCTGGTCGAAACCAATGTCCGCAAGACCATTGGCAAAGGCGATTTACCTTGGTACCGCGTCACACTCGGACCATACGAATCCCGTTCCAAAATGAACCGAGCAGAAGACAAACTCGTTTCGATGGAAATCTCACCGTATTCTTACAAAGTCAAAAAAGAACAATAACCCCACCTCGAGGACACACCAAAAGTGAAAGCGCTTTCTGTGTGTCCTCCTCGCTTGAAATCCTATCGCTTGCCCCCATTTCGTTAGAATCGAAACTGGAGTAGACCATGACAACAATTCTGACTGTACGTAAAGGCAACCAAGTCGTCGTAGGCGGCGATGGACAAGTCTCTTTAGGCAACACCGTGATGAAAGGCAACGCGCGTAAAGTGCGCCGTCTATACCATGGCGAAGTCATCGCAGGTTTCGCTGGCGGCACCGCCGATGCGTTCACCCTATTCGAACGCTTCGAAGGCCAACTCGAAAAACACCAAGGTCACCTGGTTCGCGCCGCGGTAGACCTTGCGAAAGATTGGCGATCCGACCGAGCATTGCGCAAATTAGAAGCCATGCTGATTGTGGCCAACAAAGAAAGCACCTTAATTATTACCGGCACAGGCGACGTGGTAGAACCTCAACACGGCGCATTGGCGATTGGTTCTGGTGGCAACTACGCGGAAGCCGCTGCCCGTGCTTTGATCGACAATACGGACTTATCCGCCAAAGAGATTGTTGAGAAGAGCCTGAACATCGCGGCAGACATTTGTGTGTTCACCAACCACAGCCTGACCATCGAAGAAATCACCATCGATCCACAGCTTGAAGACCAATCGGCGTAAACAACACAAATCGCCGGACCATTACATCGTTCCAGAACAGAAGAGAATTGATAATGAGCAGCATGACCCCAAGAGAGACGGTTAACGCCTTAGACAACCATATTATTGGCCAACAAAAAGCAAAACGTGCGGTGGCGATTGCCCTTCGAAACCGCTGGCGTCGCATGCAACTTCCTGAAGAAATGCGCGCTGAAGTCACCCCTAAAAACATCCTGATGATCGGGCCAACGGGCGTGGGTAAAACAGAAATTGCTCGCCGTTTAGCAAAATTGGCTAACGCACCTTTCATCAAGATCGAAGCAACAAAATTCACCGAAGTGGGTTATGTTGGCCGCGATGTGGAATCGATTATCCGTGACTTGGTCGAAATGGCCATCAAGATGCTGCGTGAGCAAGAAACCGCAAAATTGCGCCACAAAGCCGAAGACGCCGCAGAAGATCGTATTCTCGATGTCTTGCTACCACCAGCACGCGGTGGTGACCCAGAACTAGCAGACAACAGCACCCGCCAAACTTTCCGCAAAAAACTGCGCGAAGGCCAATTGGACGACAAAGACATCGACATCGATGTGGCCGATTCGCCAGTGGGCGTCGAAATCATGACGCCGCCGGGCATGGAAGAAATGACCAGCCAGCTGCAAAACCTGTTTTCTAGCTTTGGCTCGCAAAAAACCAAAAAACGTAAACTGAAAGTGAAAGAAGCCTTACGCCAAGTCCGTGATGAAGAAGCCGCGAAACTGGTGAATGAAGAAGAACTGAAAGCCCGCGCCGTTGAAGCCGTTGAACAAAACGGCATCGTCTTCTTAGATGAGATCGATAAAGTCGCGAAAAGCTCTGAACGCTCTGGCGGCGAAGTGTCTCGTGAAGGTGTTCAGCGCGATCTATTACCACTGGTCGAAGGCTGTACCGTCAGCACCAAATACGGCATGATCAAAACCGATCACATTCTTTTCATCGCATCGGGTGCGTTTCATTTGTCCAAGCCGTCTGACTTGATTCCTGAACTCCAAGGTCGCCTGCCGATTCGTGTGGAATTGGATGCGCTGACCGTAGACGACTTCAAGCGCATTTTGGTTGAACCGAGTGCGTCATTAACCAAGCAATACGTGGCGTTGGCAAAAACGGAAAACATGACACTGAACTTCACCGAGGAAGGTATTCATCGCATTGCTGAAATTGCTTTTCAAGTGAATGAACGCACAGAAAACATCGGCGCACGCCGTTTGCATACGGTTTTAGAACGCCTCTTAGAAGAAGTGTCTTATTCCGCCAGCGACATGCCAGATGGCCAAACGGTTGAAATCACTGCCGCTTATGTGGATGAGCAACTAGGGGAAATCGTGAAAAACGAAGACCTCAGCCAATACATTCTATAAGCCACGCTGCGCCTTCCTTCGAAGGCGCAAGCTCTTAAAAAAAGGACCCCACATCATGGCAACGCCGACGCCGACAAAAATTCACTACCACAAGCAATCTCGTGAGTTGGCGCTGACGTTCGCCGATGGTCAAGACTTCCGTCTCAGCGCCGAATACTTGCGAGTGCATTCTCCATCCGCTGAAGTGCGTGGTCATGGCATGCAAATGCCAATTCTCCAATACGGAAAAAAAGACGTCGCAATCAATAACGTGGAAGGCGCCGGCAATTACGCGCTCAAGATTTCCTTCGACGATGGTCACGATACCGGCCTTTATTCTTGGGAATACCTTTATAATATTGGCAAAAATCACGACGAACTTTGGCAAATGTATCTAGATCGCCTTGAAAAAGAAGGTCAGACACGTGACACTTCTGTGATCCAAATCCACCAGCTTTAGTTCTTGCAAGCCATCATCGGGAAAGTCTTTATGAGTTCACTCAGTTTGTCCGCCATCAGCGCCATTGAAAGTGCGGTTAATCTTGCGCTTAAGCAAGACCAACCTTCTCAAGATCGTCTGAGTAAACTGGCCGGACAGCAAGTTTTTCTCTATGTCGAAGACGTCAACTTCATCTTGCAAATCCATTTGCTTGAACAAGGTGTGATGCTGAATCGTCCTGAAAGCTTAGACGAGATAGAACTCGACCCGCGACTTGACACTTTGGTGCAAGGCCCGAGCAAAGCGTATCGTAAACTGCTCGAAGGCGACGGTTTTTTTGACGGTGATTTACGCATTCAAGGCAACGCTCAAGCCTTGATGACACTGCATAAAGTAATGGAAAACTTTGAATTCGATTGGGAAGGATTGCTTGCGGATCACATTGGGGATTTACCTGCCGCCGCATTGGCTCGCTTGTTACGCGTACAATGGACATGGAGCAAAGAAGTCGCCACCAACACCCGAATACAATTGGTTCAACACTTGCAAACCAATAGCCAACTACTACCAAGCAAAATCGAATTCGATCATCTGGTCGATAACATAGAGCGCTTCGGCACAGCGCTCGATCGAGCCGAAGCTCGACTGAATTTACTCGCTAAAAAACGCACCTAATCACCAGTAACCTTTTCCGCCGATGCGGTTTACTCATGCCGCTTTGGCCTTAGGTCGACTCAAATACACACCAACAATCGTAATCACAAAACCAATAATTTGAATCATCGTCATGGATTCGCTAAACAGAAAGTAACTTTCTACTGCCGCCAAAGGTGGCGCCAGCAACAAGACAGTAGACACTTGGGACGCTTTGACTTTCCGCAACAACCACACCATCAAAAAAACACCACCGCCCGACAGCACAATCACACCCCAAAACATCAACAGGATGGATTCGAGCTGCAGCTTAAAGAGGCTTTCGCCTAAGATCAGTACAAACCCAAAAGACACCACGCTGGCCGCTAGGTTTTGTATCGCCATTGAGCTAAAAATATCAGACGAAGAAATAGACAGCTTTTGGTACGTCACACCAAGTGATAGAGCAAAAATAGCCGAGCACGCTAAAGCAAAGGTAAACAGGGACACGCCACCGTGGCTCATGTCTAACGCTAAAGCCGGGCTCACCACCAAGCCCAATCCCAACATGCCAATCAACATGCCGATGACGCCTTTTAGAGAGGCTTTTTCTTTGATGATGAGAAACGCCAGTAAGGTGACCAACGCTGGCTGTAAGGCACCAATCAGCGCCATAATGCCAGCAGGCAAACCTTTCGCAATGGCGACATACGCGAAGCCAAGATACAGGCCGTTCATCAGGATTCCGGCAATGATGTGCTTAGGAAGCTCTTTCCAACTCGGGAAATATCGGCGTTTCCACACGGCAATGGCGAGAAACAACACGCCAGCAAAAAAGAAACGCAGACTTAAGTACACATTTGGATCAATAAGACCGACGATCAGTTTTCCGGTAATGAACCCTGTTGACCAAATAACCACCAAAAGCACATACAAAAACGCCATTTAAATTCCCTTTTAAACAAGAACAGAAAGTGACATGCCGGTCTAACTCACTCAGAGCATAGTTTTAATCTCTTTCGCCGTTAATCCTAAACCTGTCAAGAAGTGCAATTTCACAAAGGCCGCTTCATACGTCATATCGTCACCCGATATAACACCCGCTTGTACCAGTGCTGAACCGGCTGCATACGCGCCAGCGGCAATACGGCCTGCGCCGCATTGACTGACATTCACTATCACTACACCACGATCTGCGGCGCCCTTTAGAAGTGCCAACAACGCGGTATTTTTGTCTGGCGCGTTGCCCGCACCATAACTCATCAATACGGCGCCTTTTACATCGTCATTTAATAAGCCTTGCCAATGCGTTGCGGTGACACCTGGAAACACGGGCAACAGAGTGACAGCACTTTCGTCCATGTCTGGAATTTGAATCGTCATAGGAAGCTTGGGCTGAGCCGACTCTCGCCAGCGCCAGTCGATTCCTAATATTCCATATTCAGGGTGGTTAGGTGAATTGAAGGCTTGCCAATCACTGGTGTGCGCTTTATGCGCTCGATCGCCTTCTATTAGTCGACCCGCAAAAAACAGGAACACGCCATTCACGCCCTCTTCGCACGCCGAGATGGCACCCAATACATTATTCATCGCATCTGTGCGTGTTTTGTATAACGGCACTTGTGATCCAGTGACAATAATCGGCTTATCGCTATTCGCAAACATGTAGGTCAATGCGCACGCGGTATACGCCATGGTGTCCGTACCGTGCAAGACAATAAAGGCATCAAAGTCATGCCATTTTTTTTCGATATCGCGGGCAATGGTTTGCCAATCTTGAGTCGTGGCATTGGAGGAATCGATGAGAGTTGGATAGCTGACAATGTCGAAATCGTGGGGCAATTCGTCTGCTTTGTTTAACTGCTGAGCAAGTTGCTCAGCAAAAGCCGCATCGGGTACAAGCCCTTGTTCAGAAGGCACCATGCCTATTGTGCCGCCGGTGTAAGCAAGGTATATCTTCATATCTCTCCGATCATTATTTTGTAAAAGTCGATAAATAAGCCGACTATCGGCTTAGAATAGCCCTCAGTTTAAGGCATCTTTCTATGTGTTCCTATCAGTCGCCCCGTTGGTCATCAAATTACTCTTCGGCTTTGTGATGCCAAGATTCGTACTTTAACGTTTTGAGCTATCATTTTTGGCTGTGAATAAATGCTGTTGATACATTAACGCACTCATGGGCTCACCAAAGTAATAACCTTGCAGAATATCGCATTGATGCTGCGTCAAAAAGTCGACTTGCTCCTGTGTCTCGATACCTTCTGCAATCACATCCATTTTCAGCCCTTTTGCCATCGCAATGGTTGCTAAAATGATGCTTTCATCTGTTTCGTTATGCCCGATACCCGCGACAAATGAACGATCAATTTTAAGGTAATGCGCATCAAGTCGTTTTAAATAGGTTAACGAGCAATAACCCGTGCCAAAGTCATCAATCGTAATGGTGATGTTGTTCTCTACCAGTTGCATCAAGTTTTGCGTCAACGTGGCCGAGCTGACCATTAGCGCGGTTTCGGTCAACTCCACAGACATGGTTTCGCTAGGAATAGCGTACTCTTCCATAGCCGCTAATAAATCCTCGACAACATTAGAGTTAGACAATTGCACTGTCGAGATATTAATGGCCGTTTTACCCACATCCAGACCCAACTGACGCCATTCATGTAGTTGCTTACAACAGGCCTGAATGATCCATTTTCCTAAGGTGACAATTTGTCCCGACTCTTCCAGAATAGGAATAAACGCTTCTGGAGCGACGTGCTCTCCGCTCTTTCTAACCCATCGAAACAAGAGTTCTGCACCAATCACAGCGCCAGTACACGCATTCACCTGAGGCTGAAAGTCTAAACTGAGCCCATCTCCCGTTCGTATTGCTTCATCCAGCTCTTGCTGTAAAGCAACCCTGTGTTTCATAATTTCATCCATGGATGAATCAAAAATACGGTAGGTATTTCGCCCCTCTTGTTTTGAACGATACATAGCCATGTCCGCTTGTCGTAACAAGGTCGAGGTGTCCGCGCCTTGGATGGCGTTTACCGCCACCCCCACACTGCAGGTCACAAAAAATTTCGAACCTTGATAATCAAAAGGGGTCTCCAAGCCTGAGACAATCGCTTGCGCTAATTGCGTCATTTCTTCTCGATCCGCCAACGGATACACAAACAAAGCGAACTCGTCGCCACCTAAACGCGCCAATGTGGCAGTATCCGGTAAAATGCTTTGGAGCTTATTGGCTGTGCGTTTTAATAATATGTCGCCCGCTTCGTGACCCAATGTGTCATTAATTTCTTTGAAGCGATCTAAATCGATAAAGATCAAACCAATTAAACCTTGAGAGTAGCCATGAATGCGTTCATTAATCTGTTCTTCAAAATAACGACGATTAGCCAGACTGGTTAGACCATCGTGCTTGGCCAAAAATATGGCGTGTTCTTCGGCTATTTTTCGGGCACTAATATCCTCGTGTACGGCAATATAATTTTCTATCTCGCCGGTTACAGACTTAATCGGCGTAATCACTTGGTTTACCGTAATCAAAGAACCACTTTTGTCTCGGTTAATCAATTCACCGCGCCAACTTTTACCCGACGAAATGGTTTTCCATAAATCCCGAAAATAACGCCTGTCTTGGCAACCCGAGTTCAATATTCTTGGTGTTTCTCCTCGAATTTCTTGGATGGTGTACCCTGTAAGTTTTGTGAAGGCTTGGTTGATCCAATGAATTTTGCCCTTTTTGTCTGTGATGAAAATAGCATTGGCGGTATTTCGAATCGCAGCACTCAATAAGCGATTATTACCATTGTTACGTTCATAACGATGCTTAAACACAAAGGACATCAGCATTAATATCACAATCACCAGCCCAAATACGGCAAAGCTCCATTTCAGTATCCAAGCATCAGAAGACCAAATTGCGAGGTCAATATGATCGTAAGAACGAAGCGTGACCACAAAAGGGATAAAAGCCGCCGCGCGAAAACTTTCTGAATAAGCATAAACACCCTCTTTTTCAATGCGCTGCACGCCCCACGCGGTACTTTGTGAAGCTTCTTTTATCCAGTGAGGCATCGGCAATGCGCTTCCTAGCATGTTCTCGCCAGACGTATGAAACACATCGATTTCCTTGCCTCCGTATTCCTTAGCGCTGAGTAAATTCGAGTAATAATTGGGATCAATAGAGCCAACGACAAAGCCTTTTATTTGACCTTCTGCATAATACGGTGAACATACTGGCCAGTAACGCGCGGATTGTTGCCTTACATTCACTCCCCATCCATGTCCATCTTGAGGCGTCAATAGACGCACTTTAGAGGAATTCGACGAAGTCGGCTCAGTTTGGCACAAGATTGCATCTGATAATGGAACCACTTCAATGCTGTGTAACTGCGGAAACGAATGCAGCAATTGCTTCTCTACTCGCAAAATTGCGGTGTCAGAAAGTTCTGGAATTTGAGGAGAGAGAGAGGAAAGGCTTCCACTGACCGCTTGAATCGACAAAGTTATCGATTCTTCAATAGCATGGACCAAGGCTACGTTGGCAGCTAACTGTTCATTTAATGCCCTTTCATAACCTCGCTGTAATAGCTGGTGTAAAATGACGGATAAGCACACAAGGATAATCACCACTGCAGGTAATAAGACGGGTTGTCGTCGAAGATGTTCACCCACTGTCTGTCGCCATATTTTCAACATAGGTAAATATCACATTATTTTTATAATGCTTAAATTATAAGCAGGGTTAATAGAAATCAACCATAAAGATGTTAAGTATGTCATGCGCTTAGTAAAGCGTTTGTATGTGATGGGGTATTCGTGATTGCCTTATCGGACAGTCGCGGCAATATCTGCCTTCTTATTGCCTTTTTCGAATACGCATAAAAAAGGCACCTTAAGGTGCCTTTTTTGATTTAAACCAAGGAGAAACTACATACGCTCTAGGGTTTCAATGCCTAATAGCTCAAGACCTTGCTTCAACGTCGACGCGGTATTTATCGCCAGTTGTAGACGGCTTTGTTTCACGTTGTCTTCTGCATTCAAGATTGGGCAAGCTTCATAGAATGTCATGAACGTGCCCGCTAAATCGTACAAGTAAGCACACAAGAAGTGCGGCATACCGTCATTAGCAACCTGCTGAATGGCTTCTTCAAACTGACACAGCTTTACGGCCAATGCGCGTTCTTGCGGTGCATCAACTGAAATATCCCCCGTCAAACTTGTCACGTCGATCTCAGAACGCTTAACAATGCTGGCGATACGAGAGTAAGCGTACAACAAGTAAGGCGCGGTGTTGCCTTCAAAGCTCAACATGGTGTCCCAGTTGAACACATAATCACTGGTGCGGTTTTTCGACAAATCGGCGTATTTGACTGACGCAATACCCACAACACGACCGATGTTACGCAATTCGTCTTCGCCCATTTCTGGGTTCTTGGAAGCAACCAGTTTATACGCTCGTTCTTGCGCCTCTTCTAGTAAATCAGACAATTTTGCTACGCCACCAGAACGGGTTTTAAACGGTTTTCCATCGCTGCCCATTACAGTGCCAAAAGGCATGTGTTCCAGTTGCGTCTCTGGTTTCACAAAGCCCGCTTTACGCGACAAGGTGAAAATTTGCTGGAAATGCAAAGACTGACGCGCATCCACAAAATACAACACACGATCTGCGTTCAATGTGTGTTGACGGAAACGAACCGCGGCCAAATCGGTTGTGGCATACAAAAAGCCACCACCGGTTTTCTGTACAATCACAGGTGTAATTTCACCTTCTTTGTTCGCAAATTCCTCCATAAACACACATTGCGCGCCGTTGGATTCTTGTAACAAACCTTGAGACTGTAACTCGTTGACCACATTCTCTAAATCGTCGTTATACGCACTTTCTGGCATAACGTGCTGACGTTCTAAAGACACGCCAAGCATCTTGTAGGTTTCTTCACAATGGGTCAGAGAGATGTTGATAAACTCATCCCAAAGTGCCAAACATTCTTCGTCACCCGATTGCAGCGCAACCACCAATTCACGAGCGCGCGTAGCAAAGGTTTCATCGTCGTCGAAACAGTTTTTTGCCGCTCGGTAAAAGGTTTCAAGATCCGACAGCGCCATGCTAATGGTCGTATTTTCAGAACGTAAACGTTCCATGTACGCCAACAACATGCCGAACTGTGTTCCCCAATCGCCTACATGGTTTTGGCGAACCACATTGTGACCAAAAAACGCCAATGTGCGTACAACTGCATCACCAATAACAGTCGAACGAAGATGACCCACGTGCATTTCTTTCGCAAGGTTTGGCGAAGAGTAATCCACGACAACCGTCTCTGGCGATGCCACTGGATTTACATCAAGGCGTTCGCTGGTACGTAATTGCACAAGCTCTTTGCTCAAGAAAATATTCTTCAAGAAAATGTTAATAAACCCCGGACCGGCGATTTCGACTTTCTCTGCCAAATCAGACAAATCCAACTTATCCAGCGTGGCTTGTGCAAACTCACGAGGGTTCATTTTTAGGGCTTTTGCTGCGCCCATAATGCCATTGGCTTGGTAATCACCAAATTGTACTTTTGCCGATTGACGGACTAATGCCGCCGCCGTATCGGACGCGCCAGCCGCAATCATAGCAGCCTGAATACGTTGATTAAGAAGAGTTTGAATATTCACTAAGAAGACCTTTAAACAGTAAACACATCGTTAATGATAACGACATGTCAGAATCACACAGCCCTCTGATTGATCACAATCAAAGGGCTGAATTCAAGAAAATAATGGCGCTAATGATAACCGATTTTCGCACTTTTAGCGAAAGAACAGCTTACACGCTTCGTTGTTGTTTTCGTCCTGATAAGGATAGCCGAGTTCATCTAGGAAATGCGTCACATCGGCCTCTTCACCCGCAGCTTGCAAACCAACCAAAACACGACCATACGCATCACCATGGTTACGATAATGAAACATGGAAATATTCCATTGTCCGCCAAGCGTGTTTAAGAATTTCAGCAAGGCACCTGGGCGTTCAGGAAATTCAAAACTATAAAGCAATTCGCCTTTGTCGCTGCGCAAATGCCCACCAATCATATGACGAACATGGACTTTCGCGGTTTCATCATCGGTTAGATCGGTGATTTCGTAGTTTTTCAGGTCGTCTATTAATTCTTTTCGACTGTGCGGACTGCCACCTAATGCGACGCCGACAAAAATCACCGCTTGTTTATCATCGCCGTAACGGTAGTTAAATTCGGTAATGTTACGGCCAACCAACGCCTGACAAAAATCTTTAAAGCTGCCCGGATGCTCTGGGATTTTCACTGCAATAATCGCTTCACGTTTTTCACCAAGTTCAGCGCGTTCTGACACATGTCGTAAGCGGTCAAAATTGACATTTGCGCCACTATTGATCGCAATCAATGTTTGGCCTTTCGCGCCTTCACGCTCGATGTATTTTTTCAAACCAGCCAACGCACAAGCGCCCGCCGGTTCAGTAATGGCTCGAGTGTCATCGTAGATGTCTTTGATTGCCGCACACATTTCATCGGTCGTCACTGTGATGACTTCATCGACCGTGTCTTTGGCAATCGCAAAGGTATTATGACCAATTTCTGCCACGGCCACGCCTTCCGCAAAAATCCCCACGGTGGCCAAGCGAGTCGGCTTGCCTTTTTCCAATGCGATTTTTAAACACGCCGCATCCACAGGCTCAACGCCGATGATTTTGATGTCTGGACGAAGGTATTTAATGTAGGCAGATACACCGGCGATCAAACCACCGCCGCCAACCGGAATAAAAATCGCGTCGATGTTACCTTCATGTTGATGCAGGATTTCCATACCAATCGTGCCTTGACCAGCAATCGTATCCAAATCATCAAAAGGATGGACATAGACTTGGCCAGTTTTTTCCATAATTTCACGGGATTTAGCCGACGCTTCATCAAAAGCATCACCAAATAAAACCACTTCAGCGCCATGGTTGCGCACGGCGTTGACCTTCACTTCAGGCGTAGTTGCTGGCATGACAATCGTCGCCTGAATGCCGAGTTTTTTCGCCGCCAAGGCCAAACCTTGCGCGTGATTTCCTGCAGAAGCAGCAATCACGCCACGCGCGCGTTCTTCCGGTGTTAGCTGACAAATTTTGTTGTATGCCCCACGAATTTTGAAGGAGAAAACCGGCTGTAAATCTTCTCGCTTCAAAATAATCTCGTTGCCTAATCGAGTCGATAACTGATTGGCACGAGACAGTGGCGTTTCTACGGCAACGTCATAAACGCGCGCCTGTAGGATCTTTTTGATCATGGTATGGGGCATAGTGCTTCCTAAACGAATATAAATCGGCAACGCGATATTCTTAACGACACCTACGCTGACTCTGCTAGTCAAAAAAAACGAATAGGAAATATACCCTTTCAACCCTCTTCGCGCAAAGACCGATGCTCTCTCTGGACACATAAAAATCGCATAAAATCGGTCATTCACCTGACCCAGCAGGGTAACAATCACCACTTGAAGTGCTTATAATATTCACACCATCAGAGGAGACTTATCATGAGAAGTAAGTCCCAACAGACAGCCCCTAACAAAACCATTATAAAAGGCGACAATCACCATGACTCAAGACGAATTAAAGCAAGCCGTTGCCGAAGCGGCCGTTGAATACATTCTTCCTATGCTCGAAGCCGATACGATCGTCGGCGTTGGCACGGGTTCTACTGCGAATCTCTTTATTGATGAACTAGCAAAGCACAAAGGTATTTTTGACGGTACGGTTGCCAGTTCTGAAGCGTCTGCTGAACGCCTAAAGAAACACGGCATTCCCGTTTATGATTTAAACAGCGTCGACAACATTCGTGTTTATGTGGATGGCGCAGACGAATCCAATGATCACTTGCACCTCATCAAAGGCGGTGGCGCGGCATTAACACGTGAGAAAATCGTCGTGGCTTGCAGTGATGAGTTTGTTTGTATTGCTGACGAATCCAAACTGGTTAAAGTACTGGGTGATTTTCCACTTCCAGTCGAAATCATTCCAATGGCGCGTGGTCATGTAGCGCGTGAGTTAGTAAAACTTGGTGGTGATCCGGTTTATCGTGAAGGCGTGGTGACGGATAACGGCAATAGCATACTGGATGTCTATAACCTTGATATTCTAGACCCTGTTGCACTGGAAAAAAGCATTGATGGCATTGTTGGCGTAGTAACAAACGGCTTATTTGCAAAACGTCCCGCCGATATTTTATTGCTTGCAACAAAAGACGGCATTAAAACACTGAAACGATAAAGACAATTAAAGCCGTTCACACCAATGAACGGCTTTAATGTTTTCTAAATCACTAGAACCAACGGCTTCGTCGCATTAAAATAAACTGACCGCCGCCTAAAATGACCAACGCAGTGCAGAATAACCAGAATGCAGCGCCGCTGTCCGTTCCGGGCATTCCACCAATATTGATACCAAATAATCCTGTTAAAAAACCCAGCGGCATAAAAATACCAGACAGAATGGAAAGCACATACATGCGTGCGTTCATTTTTTCGGCTTGTAAGTTGGTGAACTCTTCCTGCATCAGCAAACAACGCTCACGCAGCGACTCCAGCCCTTCGACATAGCGTGTGATGTCGTTGGCAGCTTCCTGAACTTGAGCGGATTGATCCGCTGTCATCCAAGATAAGGATTCCTGATACAACTTATTAATCGCTTCTTTTTGAGGCACTAAGAAACGCCTTAGACGAATCGTTTCAAGACGACGCTGAACCAGAGAATCTCGCTGCCCCGCTTCAATGCCTTCTCCGATACTTTCTTCCAGATCCGCCAGCTCATCTTCCAGTCCATTAATGACCTTCGCCATACGACCTGTCAGCGTTTCTGTTAGCGTTGAAAGAATGTCTCCCGTACTGGTCGGACCTTCATTGTTCGAAAGGTCTCTCACGATGTCTTGAACGGATAATAAGCGACGTCGTCGACTCGATATAATGAAATGCGGAGTCACCCAAAGTCGCAAAGCAACCATGTCGGAAGGGTTCGATTCTGGGTTTAAATTCACACCACGTAACGTCACCAATAAACCTTTTCCCATTTTAACCGTGCGTGGGCGTGTCTCTTCTGCGAACAATGCCTCAATCACGGTTTCAGGAATGTCTTCTAAACTAGACAGCCAGGTGTGACCTTCTTCTTCACTGCAATCCAAATGCACCCATCGGCACCCATGAATAGGAAGCGAGGTTGGTAAATCCGTTGCGGACAATACACTCGCCCCACCTTTACCATCGAGTTCTAAATTGTGTATTAAAAAAGCAGACATAGTCATTCCTCTTAGCATTTTTCGTAGATTATCTGAAAACCTCCGCTTTCCCTATTTATTTTATCCTCATCACACAAGCTTGGCTGACACTTAGAGTCGAGAGTGGCATAATTTCGACAACCTCAAATAATAAGGAAATGCCAGACCATGCAAAACCTATCTGATGTTTTAGCATCCAGCTCAACACCGAAAACATTAAACACTGTTTTAACGGTAACAACGGACACCTGCATCGCGATTTCTGATGCGCTAAAACAAGGTTATCTTGCAGGTATTCTGGGTATGGCTGGCAATGAAAATGTGCAGGGAGAAGAACAAAAGAAGCTGGATGTTATTTCTAACGATATGCTAAAAGACGCGCTGCTTGCCTGTCCATCAGTCCGAGCGATTGCTTCTGAAGAAGAAGATTACATAGTGCCAGCCAATACAGACGGCGAATATTTTATTGCTTTCGACCCATTGGATGGCTCATCAAATATCGACATTAATGCCATGGTCGGCACCATTTTTTCGATCTATCGTCAAACTGGAGAAAAGCCAGCAACAGAAGAAGACTTTCTTATTCCAGGCAAACAACAAGTTGCCGCTGGCTACGTACTTTACGGGCCTTCTACCATGTTGGTTCTGACCACAGGCGATGGCGTCAACATGTTTACCTATGATCCAACAAAACACGTTTTCACACTGACGCATAAAAAAATTCAAGTTGCGAAGGAAACTCAAGAGTTCGCCATTAACATGTCTAATCAGCGTTTTTGGTCCAAAAACATACAAAATTACGTGAATGATCTTGTAAAGGGCAAAGAAGGCGAACGCGGTAAGAACTTCAACATGCGCTGGGTAGCGGCCATGGTTGGCGATGTACATCGTATTTTGTGTCGTGGTGGTATCTTCATCTACCCATGGGATAACAAAGACCCTTCGAAAGCCGGTAAACTGCGCCTAATGTACGAAGCCAACCCAATGGCTATGCTATTAGAACAAGCTGGCGGTAAAGCGCATACACATACTCAACGCATTCTAGACATTCAGCCAGAAGCCATTCATCAGCGCGTTGCAGTTATTTTAGGTGCTGTGAACGAAGTAGATAAGTGCCTAAGTTATTAACTTTAAAAAATCTTGTTTTTAAAGTGCTGTGAATAAGTTCTACAACTAAGCCTTCTGCATGAAGGCTTTTTTATGATCAAAACACAATACGAGCCCGTTCTTTATAAGGGCTTGGCTCAAAATGACACTTTCCCCGAGCCGTTTTCTCAGCCCCTTATTTCAGTCACTTATTTCAGACGTAAAAAAGC